>NZ_JAWMQR010000008.1:0-270014 GCF_033283405.1 Halioxenophilus sp. WMMB6 | reverse complement strand
CTGCAATAATCCCACCTTCGTAGGGGCGACCGGCGGTCGCCCACCACCCCGGTGCGTCACGACGCCTGTGCGGTGAATTCAACCCCGCATGGGCGATCGCCGATCGCCCCTACGCAATATGAATACCTGCAATAATCCCACCTTCGTAGGGGCGACCGGCGGTCGCCCACCACCCCGGTGCGTCACGACGCCTGTGCGGTGAATTCAACCCCGCATGGGCGATCGCCGATCGCCCCTACGCAATATGAATACCCGCAATAATCCCACCCGTATTAAAGGCAGCCCGGCCCGGAAGTGGCAGTTGGTTGAACAACTGCCCGGTCGCTGAAATTATTTAATTAAATGGCTTGCGTAAAACCGTCTTTTATTAGGGAGAATCCTGAGCGCCTAGTACGCCGGTAAACATACCGGAGGTAATCACCCCTTTAGGGCTGATCGACATGGTCAGCAGGGCGTTATCCCAATCGACGCCGGTGCCCAGGTGGTGACGCCAGACGGTTTTACCGGTTTCAAAATCGATGGTGGTGATGTACCAGTCGTCATCGGTGCCGAGCAGCAGCTCGTGCACGTAGATCAAGCCGTTGCCCAGTGAAAGCTTGGCGCCGGTGCCGGCGCGCACGTCGTAATTTTCCCAAACCGTATCGCAACCGGAGAGATCGTCGCGTACATCAATGCGTACAAAACCGGTCTCGGCATCGGCCGAGCTGCCCACCATTTTGAAGCCCTTGTTGTTCTCGATTACCAGCGAGTTGCCGTAGCCGATAAAAGAGTTCTCCAGCACGCTGCGGCCGGGTTTAAACACCGGTACTTTACAGACCAGGCGTTGCTCCTCGGGCACATCACCCAGACGATAGACCAGCACATTCGGGCGTGGGTCGGCGTTATCACCAAAGGCGATGAGGTTGTCACCAAAGATAACCGGTGTGGTGCCGGAGCCAGAGCCGAACGACTCCTTGGACGCATCTTCACCCACCTCGTAGGGCATGCGCAGGGTGACTTCTGGCTCCTCTGCACCCACTTTCATACTGTAGAGGTTGTGGTCGGTAACGAAGTGAACGCCCTCCGGGTTGGCGGCCAGGCCGTTGGCTATTACCTCACCCTCAAACAGATGGCTGTGCACCTCGCCCTCGGGGGTGATGTAGCCCACCGCCGCCGGCCGCAGAATCGAGAACCACCAGTTGCCCTGCCAGTCAGCCACCAGGTCCAGCGGGAAGGTCATCGGCCCTTTGTGCTCAGCGGGTACAGCGGAGCTGATATCCTGGCGACGGACCAAATGCCACTTGGGACCGTCACTATTCTCGATAATCTCAAAGGTCTGCATGGACATGTCGCCCACCGGGATCACCACCCGGCCCTGCTGATCCATTCGGAAGTAAAAGCCGGCCATGGGCGGCAGCTCATACTCATCCAGCAGGCCCATGGTCTCTGGTTCGAGCAGCAACAGTTTGGTGGCTGTCTTACGGCCGACGCAGACGGTAATCACCCGCCCTTTGGCATCGAAGTGCTGTACCGAACAGTAGGCGGGGTGCTGCTCCACGCGGTAGGCGTTCACCTGTAGATCCTTGCCCAGCGGGCCAGCGGCGGGGATGGTACCGCTGTTGTAGCTGTCGGCGTGGGCGCCGGCATAGCCGTTGTTATTCTGGTAGGGGTGCGCGGGCATGGGCAGCGGTGGCAGTGGTTTGGGTGTGGCCACCGTGCCCTCAAAATCGGGTACCGAACGGCTCGGCGCGCGTGCTACGCGATCTTCCCGGCTGATGCCGGTGGCCGAGGCCAGGGTCTCATCGACCGAGGGTTCTGCTTTGCCAGGTGGTGTGCTACAGCTTGCTAAAATCACAGCGAGGCCAGCGAGTGGCCAGAATCGTAAGTACATTGACTAACCTATTAGAGTTGTAATCGGTGCAGGTGGTAGCCAGCGTAACAATTATGGTGGCGGGTGAATAATGACAACTAAACATCGCCGTTATGAGATAAAAGCATGCAATGTGGGGTGGCGCGGCCCCCGTGCGGTGAATCAACCCCGCATGGGCGATCACCGATCGGCGACCGCCATGGACACGGAAGGCCACCCCGGGTAAATGCAGATCACGAAGGAGGGTTATCTGCCCTACGCAATATGAATACCCGCAATAATCCCACCCGTAGGGGCGACCGGCGGTCGCCCACCACCCCGGTGCGATACGACGCCCGTGCAGTTATGGGTTATTGAATGCCAACCAATCAATCGTATTGCTTCACACCATAAACCGGGAAGACACTGGCATCGCCGTAATTCTCGATGGTTTTCATCTGTTGCAGCGTTGCCATATCCGCAGCGGAAATTTCAAAGTCGAGATCCGCGTTGCTCTTCATGTGCACCGGGTTACTGGTTTTGGGAAGCGAGACCAGGCCGAGCTGTAAGGTGTAGCGAATACAGAGCTGCGGCACCGAAACGTTGTATTTTTTTGCCATATCAATCAGCGACGGATTTTTTAGCAGCTCACCGTGGCCGATGGGCGAGTAGGCTTCAACGATAATACCGTTGTCCTGGCAGTGCTTGATTACGGCTGACGGCGTGTTGCTGACGTGCGCCAGAATCTGGTTAACCATCGGTTTTACCTTACTGCCTTGCAGCATGTTATCGATATCGGCGATTAAAAAATTGGAGAGGCCAATCGCACGTAGTTTGCCCGCGTTATAAGCCTCTTCCAGTGCCCGCCAAGCCTCTAGGTTGCCGGCAAAGTGACGGTCGCTTTGGCCAAATTCACCCCAGGGTTGTGGGCTGTGAATAATCATCAGGTCGATATAATCCAAGCCCAGAGTTTGCAGCGAGCCATCAATGGAGGCGACGGCCTCATTGTAGGTTTTTATGCCGGCGTCCAGTTTGGTGGTAACAAACAGCTGTTCGCGCTCAACACCACAGTTGCGCACACCTTCGCCAACGCCGGCTTCGTTGCCATAGGCCTGAGCGGTATCAATATGGCGATAACCCAGTTCGACGGCCTGCTGCACCGCGCTGGCGGCATCATCGTTACTGATAAACCATGTACCCAAACCCAGTTTGGGAATGGCGACCCCGTTAGCCAGGGTGTAAGTCTCTTCTAAAATCATCACTTGCTCTCCTTATTAATTTAATTGAGTTGCGTTTCGGAGAGAGGCTAGACGTTTGCCTAACCCCTGAGTTTCTATTGGTTGTGGAGTGGAGCTACTCCACTCGTTCGATGGTGACCTGAAAAGGGCTTTTGCCGGTTAACAGTGCCAGGCCGGAATCGATATGCCCCAGTTTTACCAACCCCTTGGCGTAGCCGAAGTCACGATAAAAAATGGCCAGGTTGCCCCACGGGGCATAGTAGGTAATATCGCCGACCTCGGGGTCTATGCCTGCCGGCACGCCGTCGGTGGAGAGTGGTGCTGGCAGGTCACTGATTTTTTCGGTGCGGTGATAATCTTCAAGCGTTAAGGTCAGCGGCAGCAGCGCCAGAAAATCCCGCGCTGCGGCGTTCTCTTCAAGGGTTGCGGTAATCTGTTGACCATCGACTTTTATCACGACTGTTGTCATCACGTTGCTCTCTTTTGACGGGGCTTCGGTATTTGGCTTAACTGCCCAAGGGTTTTGCATTGCGGGTTCTGCCAGTGCAGTCGCGGTCAAACAACTCGATAACCAAAACCCGATGGCGATACGTTTACTCAATTGAGTGACAAGCACACGGGCTTGCCTGCGGCTATAGCAAAGGCGCTGCATAAAAGCTGGCTCACAATCGATAAAAATGGGTCGGGTATCTGCCGCACCGTAAGGCCGAAGCGCTCAGCCTCGCCGGCGTGGGCCCCGGTTGCTGGGGGCGTGGATTTTCGCGGTGTTCTGTTAGCTTTGTACTACGCCGTGGGATGGCTCCACCTGCGATTATCGTGGCGACTATTTTCTCTAACCAGCTGATCAATCGATAGAGTAATTGACTCAGATTGTTGCCTAATCCTATTGATAGGCAAAAATATGATAATTTTTGTGCCAGTGCTATCAGCGCCCACTGGCGGCGGCCTCGCTTAGGCAGCGGGGCTGCGCTGCACCAGGGCCGGCAACAGGGGTGCGGAGGCTGAAGGCAATAAGCAGCCTGCCGCTGTGCCCGGCTGGCATTGTGGTAATGCGATGGATTTAATCGCATAGAAGATTGCAGGAAAAAGGCAGGCCACACGGAGCTACCCCCACCAATCGTTAGTAGACTAGAAAGTAAGGTGGCTATTGTTTGGCGGGTAAATCAAAGGTGCAAGGTCGAGCTGATATAGAGAAAGGCCGCCCGGCATAGGCTTATAAAAAAGCCGGTAGGCCAAAGCCCGGCAGTAGTATCAATCGGGCGGGGATATGCAGCCGTGCCGCTGCATAACCACTACCGCCCTAAAAAATTATTGAATATAAGCCCCGCCACAAACCGGGTTGTAGGTACCGGTAATGTGCGAGCTTGCCTCACCAGCCAGGTAGCGAACCGTGTTGGCGACATCTTCCGGTGTGGCGATTTTTTGGGTGGGTGTGCTCATGCGAATAAACTCCTTGAACTCCTCCGGTGCATCTTTGGTGGCATCTGTCGCCACCAGACCCGGTGCCACAATATTGGCGGTGATGCCAAACGGGCCGAGCTCCTGGGCGAGGTATTTATTGAAGCTGTCGAGCGCTCCTTTGGCGGTGCCGTGGGCAATAAAACCGGGTGCCGGCGCCTCGGACAGGGTGCTGGAGATAAACACCAGTCGGCCAAAGCCCTTGGCCTTCATACTGACGGTGGCAAGCTTGGCGGTGGCATAGGCCGCGTGCAGCTCGTCGTTCAGCTTCTGGGCGAACTCTTCCCAGGTTTGTTCCATAAACGGCTTGGCGACAAAGTTCATGTTGGCGTTGGAGACCAGAACATCCACACCGCCATACTGCTCGTTAATCATGGCGAACATGGCCTGCAGCCGCTCGTCGCTGCGCACATCGGCCTGCACCGGGTAGGCCTCACCGCCGCTGGCTGTAATCTCGCGCGCCAGCGCTTCGGCCACCTGGCTGGAGTTGACGTAGTTAATAAAAACCCGATAACCGTCTGCGGCCAGGGCCTTGGCGGATGCCGCGCCGATGCCGCGGGCACCACCGGTGATAAGTGCATTGCGTTTGGTCATGCTACCTCCAAAAACTGTGTCGATTGAATGAAACTCAGGAATTATTTAACGCCCTGAGATTGGCGATTACATCGGCGAGCTGCTGTTGGCTATGGGCCAAGGCCGCCTCCGCCATGCCCCGTTGCGCCTCTTTGAGGACGCCTTTGGCGATCTTGTTACACTGCTTGGCAACGCTAACGGCAGCGGGGGTGAGCGAAACCAGCTTTTGCCGGCGGTCCTCGGCACTGTTCTGCCACTCAGCCCACCCGCGCTTTTCAAGGCCTGCCACCGAGCGGCTGATGGTCGACTTCTCCAGAAAGAGCGCCTCGCCCAACTGCCCCTGGGACATAGCGCCGTTACCCCACAGCATCTGGATCACCCCCCACTGCTCGGCGGTCATATCAATACCCGCCTCGCGCAGACGGCGGGCCAACAGCCGGTTAAAGAGCCGGCTCGCGAGCCCGGTTAGATAGCCGAGCGACTGCGTGTGCATCGGTTCGGGCATAGGGCAAAATCTCTTAGTGGGAATTTAGTTGTATATGCAACTATATGGTAGAGCGTAGCGGTAAGTAAAGCGCTTCGTCGTGGCTGGCGATTGGAGATTAGCCGTGGCGTATTGAGCGCAGGGGCGGGTTTGAGCGATCACCCCTTGCGGGGGGAAGAGTGGTGGTTGAAAAAAGTGGGCCAAGCAACAGTGAAAAAGTGGGCAAACCAACGCCAGTTGAGCGTAAAGGGTTCCCCCGCTGGCAGGTGGCCCAATCGCTCGAGTGATTGATCGCCAAGCGCGAGGTTTTGCAACTGTGGTGGGATCTTGCCGATGCATCGGCGAGCTATTTTCTGCTAGGTGGACGCCCTTTGTTGCGGGCGCGACGCATTTACCGCCGACCGCAAAGCTTGCTGATGCCGGGCCCATGCCTGCGCAGGTACGCCGGCCATCCCGGTGTGTCACGGGACCGTGCGGTGAATCCGGCCCTGCATGGGCGATCGCCGATCGGCGACCGCCATGGATGGCGGAAATGCAGATCACGAAGGAGCGGTTATCTGCCCTACGCAATATTAATCCCTGCAATAATCCCATCCCGTAGGGGCGACCGGCGGTCGCCCTCTATCCTGGAGCGACAGAGCATCAACTATTCGTACTTAATCCCCTTCTCCAAAAACTTCAAAAAATTTCCCTCTGCCCAATGCGCTTTAAAGGCTTTGTAGGTATTTAAATTGTAAACAACACAGAAGCGGTTCGCTTTGCCGTTGGCGGAGTAGGAGTGCCAGGTTTTGCGGTCTTTACGGGAGAAAACAAAGGCGCGGTTGCGTTGCCACTGCACTTCACCAGCCGGTTCCTGGGTGTTTCTGTCCGGGTGGATAAAGGTGCCGTGGTTTTTTTCCGGGGCCATGTAGACCACCACGCTTAATAACTTTTTCGGAATATCGTCGTGAATGGCGTGTTGGTAATCCGGCCCGGTGGAGATCAGGTGGAAATCGGAATATTCGTAGAGTTTGGTTTTGTTGCTGGAGAGAATGGCGAGAAATTGCAGCAGATAAGGACGATAACTCTGGTCGATCTTGGTGAGGAATTCGTCGTCGAAGGTATTCGATTTAATCTCACCATCTTTCCGAATCAGGCTGTGGGCCATATTGACCTCCTTGCCGGCGACAGCCTTCTCCTTGGCGCAGATGGCTGCAAACTCGTCATCGGTAAAAAAGTTATCAATCACAAAATGGGGAAAAGCAACGCCGTTTAAGCCATCGAAGGTGGTCACCTGCCAGCGGGCGGGGAATTGATCGGCGATGGCGTCGACCCGCTGTTGTAAGCGCTGCTTGTGCATGGTCTGTTTCTGCATGGTTTGTTTCTGGATGGTCTGTTTATTCATGATCTATTTCGGTATTGCGACCGCTCATCAGGAATCGTAAAGCGCAGTGGGCTCTGTATCTCCTGGCCAATAAAAATGGCTGCCACTGCGCGCTTTAAACCTCGCCGGCGTCGGCGGCCCTACCCATTAACGGGTCACTCACAGTCGGCTTGCCATTCTCCACTCGACCGGCGAAGCGGCGTTGGAAGTTTTCGGCGGCCACTTTAATGTCGTACCAGTTGCCGCTATCGGCGACGGACCACGTTTTCTCCAGCGTCTGTTTTGGTTTTAGCGTAACACTGCGTTCGCGTTTATCGAGCTGGTAGGCGGTGGCATTAATGTTAAAGGTGATCGCTTCGCTGCCGGGGTTGCTGAGGGTGAGCATTACCCCCTGCCGGCGCTTGTGGTAGCTAAGGCTGGCTTGTGGCTGGTGATCACCAGCTTTTACCTTGCCGGAAAAGCTGCGCACAAAGCCGTTGGTGCTGTAGACCCACAGGTCGTAGCCGCCGTTCTCTTCGGCCTGCCAGAAGTCGTCGGTGATCTGCTTGCCGGCTTCCACTGTGTAGCGGCGGGGGATGCGCTCAAGATGATTTTTGTCGTACACATGGAACACCGCGCCCTGGCGGCCACTGTTGGCAAAGGTAAGATTGATGCGCCCTTCCCTGCCTGCCTCTGCGCTCACATTTAACTCATACGGCAACGCTCGTGAGTAGCGCACGCCGGCCTCCTGGTAGAGCGGTTGCGGTGTGGCCGGGGCGCTGGGCGTAGGCAGGGTTTTGGAGACGGTTTCTATCGTTTGATAGTTGCTTACATCCGGAAGGTTGGGGAAGTGCGGGTCGTTGGGGCTTTCAAAATCGAAGGCGGTGGTGAGGTCGCCACAGATGGCCCGGTGCCAGGGGCTGATAGCGGGCACGGTGACGTTAAAGCGCTGCTCAATAAATTGCCCCACCGAGGTGTGGTCAAACGCCTGGGAGCAGACCCAGCCGCCCTTACTCCAGGGGGATACCACATACATAGGCACCCGTGGGCCGGCGCCCCAGGGGCGTAAATTACCACTGGTGGTGTCGTCGTCACGCAGGTATTGAGTACCGGCATCGTTTTTAAAATACATGCCGGCCAACTCCAAGGTGGCTTTGCCGGCCAGGCTGCCGTCCGGGTTATACGAAGGTACTGCCGGTGGCGGAATGTGATCAAACAGACCGTCGTTCTCATCGAAGGTGAGGAAGAAGACCGTTTTGCTCCACACCTCGGGGTTGGCGGTGAGTGCCTCCAACACCTGGTGGGTAAAGTCGCCGCCGCGATGGGGGCTGGAGGGGCCACCCGGGTGTTCCGACTGTAGCCGCGAAGGCAATACCCAGGAGACCGCCGGCAGCGTATTGTTTACAACATCGCGGGTGAGGTCGGCCAGAGACCAGTGGCGCATGCCGTTTTCATAGAGGGGTGAGCCGGGGCGGGCGGTGCGGAAGCTGTCGAACGCCAGGCCGCCGTGCATGGCGCCGGTCCAGTTATCGTTTGGATCCTGGTAGATGCGCCAGCCGATATTGGCCGCCTGCAACACATCCGGAATGGTGGCCCAGTTAAAGGCGCTACCCTGGTAGGTGTAACCGGGTTCCGGCAGTGCGCCTTTGATCCAGCAGCGCAGGTTAGAGGGCTCGCCATCGGCGTCGGTGCAGTTGATGCCGGCGGCGCGCTTGTCCGGGTCGCACACCGAACCGGACCAAAAAACAATGCGGTTGGGGTCGGTGCCGGTCTGTACCGAGCAGTGGTATTGGTCACAGAGGGTAAAGGCATCAGCCAGCGCCCACTGAAAGGGTGCCTCCTCGCCGGTGTAGTAGCCCATGGAGTATTCGGTTTTCACCTGCGGCCAGTAACCCATTTTGCCCTGGTTCCAGGCCGCCTGGGCATCAGGGAAGTTGTGCGGCGTGGAGGGAATCAACGCCGCATTCATGGTGCGCTTATCCAGCCGGTAGGGGGTAATCTCGAGTGTGCCATCGGACTGGTACCAAACCGGTTTGCCACTGGCTAACGGAATCGGGAAGGGATCACCAAAGCCGCGCACCCCGCGAAAGGCGCCGAAGTAGTGATCGAAGGAGCGGTTCTCCTGCATCAGAATCACAATGTGTTCAACGTCGTTAATCGAGCCGGTGCGGTTGTTGGCCGGTACCGCCAGCGCCTTTTGAATAGCGGGCGGCAGAGTAGACAGCGCTGCGGTGGCGGCGGAGGCCTGTAAAAATTTCCGGCGGCTGGAATCGAATTGGGAGGCGCTCATGGTAATCGAATATCCGTGTTGATCCGTGACGAGTGGCGGAGCTTGGCTGCATCCACGCGGATGGAAAGTGCGCAACAATAAAGCGGTGGGGTTAAAGTGGTGTTACAGATGGATTAACTGTTGGTGGGCCAAGCTCCCCGTAGGGGCGACCGGCGATTGCCCGCCAATCTGCGGGGATACGACGCCTGTGCGGTTAATCCGGCCCTGCATGGGCGATCGCCGATCATGAATACCCGCAATAATCCCACCCGTAGGGGCGACCGGTGGTCGCCCACCATCCCGGTGCGTCACGGCACCGGTGTGGTTAAATCCGGCCCCGAATGGGCGATCGTCGATCATTAATCCCAGCAATAATCCCACCTCCGTAGGGGCGACCGGCGGTCGCCCACCATCCCGGTGCGTCACGGCACCGGTGTGGTTAAATCCGGCCCCGAATGGGCGATCGCCGATCATGAATACACGCAATAATCCCAAACCCGTAGGGGCGACCGGCGGTCGACTGCCGATCTGTGGTGATACGACGCAGGAGCGGATATCTGCCCTACGGAAAATTGAAAACCTCCGATTGTGGGTGTCTTGCTTACGGCTGTGTGATAGTTTTGCAGTCGGTTTCGCAGTCTCTATAGATCAATAAGGGTGAGAGATATGGAAAAAATAATAGAAGAGTTAGATATCAATCAGTATCTGCCAACAGCGCTGGATTGGGCGACCAATATTGTGCTGGCTCTGGTCATTCTGTTTGTCGGTATCTGGATCGCGGGGCGGGCCTATAAAGCTGTTGTCTCCATCGCCAATCGTTACGATCAGCTGGACGATACCCTGTTTCGTTTTTTTGGCAGCCTGGTGCGCTACACCATTCTCGCCTTTGTCGGCATTGCTGTGCTCAACCGCTTTGGGGTACAGACCGCCTCCATTATCGCCCTGCTGGGTGCCGCCGGCTTGGCGGTGGGTTTGGCTTTGCAGGGTACGCTCACCAATCTGGCGGCGGGCGTGATGTTGCTGATTTTCCGCCCCTATAAAGTGAATGACTTTGTTGATGTGGCCGGCAATTTCGGCAAGGTCACCGCCATTGATATGTTCACCACCATTCTGCAAACCTTTGATAACCAGCAGATCATTATCCCCAACGGCAAGATCTGGGGCGAGCAGATTGTTAACCACTCGCATCACGCCATTCGTGGCGTCGACATGCACTTTGGCATTGCCTATGGCGAAAGCATTGATGAAGCCCGTAAAGTGATTGAACAGGTGCTGGCCGACCACCCGCACATTGTTAAAGAGCCCGCCCCCTTTGTCGAGGTGGAGACACTCAACAACAGCTCAGTGGATTTTCTGGTACGCCCCTTCTGCGAAGGGCAATACTACTTTAATGTGCTCTACTCGATACCCGAGCAGATTAAAAAAGCACTGGATGCCGCCGGTATTGAAATTCCATTCCCGCATCGCAAGGTGTTTGTGGTGAATGAAAAGTAGGGTTTGTTGAGAGAAGAGTTTGTGTGAGAAGCGGGCCTTTGGGCCCGTTTTCTATTGGGAAACTTTTTTAAATTTGAGCAGTAAATAGTGTTTGTGTCCTGCTTACATTTGATTAAAGCGATAACGGCTTAAATGTAAGAGCAACATAGTTGGTTCTGTTAAAAAGCCCAACAGTGAAGAGTATTAATTATGAAAGATGAACCAAAATTAGAGTTTTCGTCTTTGTCCCAAGAGCTGTCTAGCGAAGGCAGAACCGTTTCTGTGGAAATATATCGACTGGAAGGTGATGAAGAGTGGGCATTGGAATTGGTGGATGAGTTCAATAATTCAACGGTGTGGGATGAAACCTTTAAGACCGAATCGGCGGCGTTAACCGAAGCAAAGAAAACCGTCATTGAAGAGCGGATTACTACCTTTATCGGCCCGGAAGATGGCAAGAGTGATGGCAAACATTGGCGCTAGCCGGCGGCAATGGTGGCGCTACGGTTCCCTTAAATTCAACTCAATATCCGTGTGTTTAATTCGACCTTGGATAGGCGATCGCCGATCGGCGACCGCCATGGATGGCGGAAATGCAGATCACGAAGGAGCGGTTATCTGCCCTACGAAATATTAATCCCTGCAATAATCCACCCCCGTAGGGGCGACCGGCGGTCGCCCGCCATCCTGGTACGATACTGCACCGGTGTGGTGAATCCGGCCCTGCATGGGCGATCGCCGATCGGCGACCGCCATGGATGGCGGAAATGCAGATCACGAAGGAGCGGTTATCTGCCCTACGAATATTAATCCCTGCAATAATCCCAACCCCGTAGGGGCGACCGGCGGTCGCCCACCATCCCGGTGCGATACGGCACCGGTGTGGTAAATCCGACCCTGCATGGGCGATCGCCGATCGGCGACCGCCATGGATGGCGGAAATGCAGATCACGAAGGAGCGGTTATCTGCCCTACGAAATATTAATCCCTGCAATAATCCACCCCCGTAGGGGCGACCGGCGGTCGCCCACCATCCCGGTGCGATACGGCACCGGTGTGGTAAATCCGACCCCAGTGGGCGATCGCCGATCGCCCACCGTCAAGGGGTTGCAGGCCGAGCCGCACAGAAGCGAAGACCATGCTCGAACGCGCGAGCCGCTTGCTGCTTTACCCCCTGCTATCTATCGGCGTTAGCCGGACTTTATCGCCATGCCCATTCCTTTAGCGCAGTAACCAAGGTATAAATGGCGCCATGAAAATTCCTCCCCGCCTACAGCCGCTGATCGAAGATGGCCTTATCGACGAAGTACTCTACCCGCTGATGAGTGGCAAGGAGGCGAGCGTCTATGTGGTCTCTTGCGCAGGCCAGATACGCGCTGCCAAGGTCTATAAGGATGCCTACAAGCGCAGCTTTAAGAAGGCCGCGCAGTACCAGGAGGGTCGTAAGGTGCGCAACAGCCGCCGGGCCCGCGCCATGGAGAAGCGCTCCAAATTTGGTCGCGAGCAGCAGGAGGAGACCTGGCAAAACGCCGAAGCCAATGCCCTCGCCCGCCTGGCCGCTGTCGGCGTGCGGGTACCGGAAAGCTATGGCTGCTACGCCGGTGTGCTGCTGATGGAGCTGATTACCGATGCCGAGGGTGACGTCGCCTCGCGTCTGAACGACGTCACCATGAATGCCGAGCAGGCGCGTGAGGATTTCGCGGTGATGATGGACTATATCCGCCTGATGCTCTGTGCCGGCATCGTCCACGGCGACCTCTCTGAGTTTAATGTACTGCTGGATGCCTACGGCCCGGTAATTATCGATCTGCCACAAGCGGTGGATGCCGCCGGCAATAACAACGCCCGGGCCATGCTCACGCGCGATGTGAACAACATTACCCTCTACTACAGCCAATACGCAGCGGAGCTAAAGCAAACCCGCTACGCCGATGAGCTGTGGGCACTGTTTGAGGCCGGCGAGCTAACCCCCGAAGTGGAGCTCACCGGCCTCTATACCGACAGCGAAGCAGCCGCCGATGTGGATGGCATAATGCTGGCTATTAAAGATGCCCTGGCGGAACAGGCAGCGCTGGAAGCGCGTAAGCGGGAAGCCGAACAAGAGGACTGACTCTATTTCGCCTGGCGAAATAGCGATGCCCGGCAAATTGCAGGAATCCCCCAAAGCCGGAGCAGCGACCGCCGTAGTCAATTAGCGGAAATCCCAGCCCAAAAATACTGTTGGGTGACTGCCAGCCTCTGTCGAGCACAATTTCCAATTATTGTAATCGCCGTTCTGGACGAGCCAACTAATTGGCACTATCAGTGCGATTACCCTCCCCAACTTGCTAACACGAGAACAATAGGTCGCTGTTCCTCGTTCCCTATTCCTTGTTCAATGGGCATAAGCTAAGCGATGCTGTATAGAAAAGATTGATTGCCAAACTGAAAGCTTGAAAACCAGATTAATAGACACAAAAGCCGATCAATGAAAAGCCCGCTACTTGGTAGTTTAAAAGGGCGTTGACTCAGGTCAAATAAGCCTAAAGTTCACTAACGGTCTGATACCAACTTAAATTGAGCCATAGTGGCAAAAAAACTGAGCGTGATGACCCGTTAAATCCTAAACAAATAGTCAGTAATTTCAGGCGATTCCACAAATCTGCGCAAATAGTGCACAAGAAATTGATGGAAATTAACTTTTTCCTACGTTCCCTAAACTAATCGATAAAAACATTGAAATATTTTGAATGTTTTTATCGAACTATTTATCTCTGCAATCCACGTTACGCTCCCTGGACATAAATTATTCTGTGCTAAACTGCCTAGTGTTTTTAATTCTACAAACAGGGGAATCATCGGCAGCAATGGCTGGCGTGTGTCTGTCCTGGGAGGCTGTGGGTTGTACCAAAAGTAATTAATCCATCCTAATGGATTTGCGGTATACGGATTTGGAGAACACGGGTGGAAAGTGCGTTAGAAATCGCAGTAGATATGTCTAGTGGTAGTTTGCTAACGCTAGAATCCGATCAATACTTTGTCAGCTTAATGAAAAGTTTGAGTAGTCTTCTCAAAGCAGACTACAGTGTAATCAGTGAGCTGGACCACTCCCGGCATGGCCAAGACAACTACCGAACAAAAGTTGTTGTTGATGACAAAACCGAGGTAAAAAGCAACTTTACTTACCGGCGCGACACAACGGTAACCGCCAATACAGCCTCCGCCATAAAAACGGCCACAAGCTCGATCGACTGCCTGGATAGACCGAACTATCGGCTGGCAGTGGTTAGCCAGGATGCGCACACTCTATTGCCCAGGTTTTGGCAGATTAAACTGGATCGGGTGCAGAGTTTTGTCACTGTCATCATAACCGGAGCAAACAATATTGAGCTGGGTGAGTTACTGCTATTTTTTTACAGTGATATCACCGCCATAGAAACGATCAAAAATGTTATTAAAGTCTTTTTGCCCAGAATCATACAGGAGTTTCAACAACAGTATTGCCGGGTCTCCGCTGATGCGGGCTGTGGTATCGTGCAGTCACAGAATGAACAACTTCTGCTGGCGCTCACTATTTACGATGTAATGACCGATGGCATATTGGTAACAGATAACGACCACAATATCATTTACGCCAACCCGGCAATGGAGGTTATATCCGGTTACTCGAGAGAAGAGTTAATGGGTTGCAACCCCCGAATTTTAAAGTCCGATAAACACACTAAAAGCTTTTATCAAAATATGTGGCGGACGTTAAATCACACGGGAGAGTGGCAAGGGGAGCTGATCAATCAACGAAAAAATGGCGATACCTACCCCATTTATTCTCTACTGCGCAAAATATTTTTAACTGGGCAACACAAGGCAACGCATATTGCCGTGAACCGGGATATCTCACAGGAGAAAGAGACACAGCGGTTTATCGAGTTCCAAGCCAAGTACGACTCTCTAACTGGCCTGCTAAACCGTTACGAGTTCAACCGGCTCATTAACGACTACCTGACAAAGAGCAAAGCGCAGGAGTCGAGTTGGGCGTTTATTCTACTTGATATAGACGATTTCAAAGATATTAATGATTCCCGGGGCCATCTGATTGGCGACCAGATACTCACCGCAGTGGCAAAGCGTTTGCAGAATCTGCACCAACCGGGTAATTTGCTGGCGCGCCTGGGCGGCGACGAGTTTGGTTTGTTCGTGCAATTAACCACTGAAAACTTGTCGTCCGACACCATCGACAAGCTAGTGGCTATTTTTAAAACCCCCTTTAAGTTGGCTGATGATACGCCCTACCAAATTACCGCATCCGTTGGTGTTAGCTTATACCCAGATGACTCAACCGATGCTGAACAGTTGTATTCCCAAGCCGATCAAGCCCTATACGCAGCCAAAGGCGAGGGCAAAAATTCATTAGCATTTTTTACCCCGGTATTACATAAGCGGGTGTTGCGACAGCAAATAATTAAGTCGCGCTTAAAACAGGCTATTCAATCAAAAAATATTAAACCCTACTTCCAACCCATTGTTAATATCCGAACTGGTAAAGTCAGCCACTGCGAAGCGCTGGCGCGGTGGCGCGATCCGGAGCTGGGACAGGTATCGCCCGATGAATTTATCCGGGTTGCCGAAACCTATGGCTTGATGCCCGAGATTGGCGTGATTGTCGCCGAGCAGGCCATAGCCACGGTCGCGCAATTAAATCGAGAGCTGGGCTCACCCATAGGGGTAAGCATCAATCGTTCGCCCAAGGAATTTATTGCCAAACACAGAGATCCACTGGTTGAATTTTCCAAAAAATACCAAATGGAGACGCAGCTGATTATGGTGGAGCTGACAGAAAGCCTAATGGTTAAAAACCCGGAACGAGCAAAAAAGGAGTTAACTTACTTGCATAACCAGGGGTTTAAATTGGCTATGGATGATTTTGGTACCGGGTACTCTTCCTTGGCCTATTTAAATCAGTTCCCATTTAACGTACTAAAAATTGATCGGGCTTTTATTCGGGATTTGGCTGAAAACGGTGAGTCCTATATATTGGTTAAAACCATAATAGCCATGGCCAGGAACTTTAAATTAACCACAGTCGCTGAAGGCGTGGAAACCGAGAAGCAGCTGGAATATTTAAAACTATTAGGCTGCGACTACGCACAGGGCTACTTATTTAGCCAAGCGTTAGACGCTCAAGAATTTTCGGCTTATATCCGGGCCAAAAATTCGATCGACCACTCGTAACCTTGGGGTATCTACTCAATCTTGGAGCGACGCTCGAAGATGGATAGTCGCGGCTCACCTATAGCTGGTTAGGGGTGCTGGCTAGGGTTGCTGGCTAGGGTTGCTGGCTAGGGGTGTTGGTTAGAAGCCCTGGTTAGGGCTGCCAGCAAATACATCCCGGCATTTACCGCTTGGCAGCCGCCTACTCCAAATCGTCAGCCCGCTGCCTCTCCTGTATCGGCGGAGCCGCCCACTGCACCCTGGCGGTCGGTGGCCCCGCATGCTACCGGCAGCAGCCGGAAGCAGCCCGTTCCGTTGGGCACTCATAACCAATTACCGCTTGCCGTTAGGCCTTCGCCAAAGCCTGCTCCACATCGGCGATAATATCGTCGATGTGCTCGATACCGACCGAGATACGCACCAGGTCGGCGCTGACGCCGGCGCTGGCGAGCTCCTCTTCGTTCAGTTGGCGGTGGGTGGTGGAGGCCGGGTGGCAGGCCAGGGATTTGGCATCGCCAATATTCACCAGGCGTAAAATCATCTGCAGGGCGTCGATAAAACGGCTGCAGGCATCGAAGCCGCCGGTGATGCCAAAGCTTAAAATGCCCGAGGCTTTACCGCCGGTGATTTTCTGGCAGGTGTCGTAATAAGGGCTATCACTCAGGCCGGCGTAGTTGATCCACTCCACCTTCGGGTGTTGTTGCAAATAGGCGGCAAGCTTCTCGGCATTTTCGCAGTGGCGATCCATGCGCAGGCCGAGGGTCTCCAGCCCCTGCAGAATTTGAAAGGCATTCATCGGCGAAAGCGCCGCGCCGGTGTTACGCAGGGGCACCACCCGGCAGCGGCCAATGTAGGCGGCCGCGCCCAGGGCTTCGGTATAGACCACGCCGTGGTAGGAGGGGTCGGGCTGGTTCAAAATGGGGAAGCGCGCTTTATGGGCAACCCAATCGAATTTACCGGAATCGACAATCACGCCGCCAATGGAGGTGCCGTGCCCGCCGATGTATTTGGTCAGCGAGTGCACCACGATATCCGCACCCAGCTCAAACGGCCGGCAGAGATACGGCGTTGCTACGGTGTTGTCCACAATCAACGGTACCCCGTGTTTGTGGGCAATTTCCGCCAGCCGTTGGATGTCCACCACATTACCTGCCGGGTTGCCGATAGACTCACAAAATACGGCCTTGGTGTTGTCATCGATGGCCTTGTCAAAACCGTCGAAATCATCGTGCGAAATCATTCTTACACTAACGCCCTGCTTGGGCAGCGAGTGAGCAAACAGATTATAGGTACCGCCATAGAGCTGGCTGGTGCTAACAATATTGTCCCCCACCTCGGTAATACACTGTAGGGCGTAGGTAATGGCCGCCATGCCGGAAGCCAGCGCCAGCGCTGCCACGCCCCCCTCCATCGCCGCAATGCGTTTCTCCAGCACATCGGTGGTGGGGTTCATAATGCGTGTGTAGATATTGCCCGGCACCGCCAGGTTAAAGAGGTCGGCGCCGTGCTGGGTATCATCAAAGGTATAGGAGGTGGTTTGGTAGATGGGTACCGCGGCGGCTTTGGTGGT
Organism: Halioxenophilus sp. WMMB6; assembly: GCF_033283405.1. Taxonomy (NCBI): domain Bacteria; kingdom Pseudomonadati; phylum Pseudomonadota; class Gammaproteobacteria; order Alteromonadales; family Alteromonadaceae; genus Halioxenophilus; species Halioxenophilus sp. WMMB6. The sequence goes on along the minus strand of NZ_JAWMQR010000008.1, from coordinate 252,592 downwards.
GGCTTCGGAGGTATAGCCTTCATGCAGGGCGATGGATTCTAATTTCATGGTCTCTCTCTATTGGCGAGCAGAAGTGGTCTGTTGAAGCTGGTGATATTAAGGCGTGTGAGTAGCGAATAAACCACGCCGTTATTGTTTACACGTTTGTATCTCTCGGGCAGATGGTACCACGGACGGAAAAGAGAAACTCTCCAGACCGGTTGGTCAATGTGAATGTGAAGTGTCGGGAAATTTTCACTGGTGCAGCGTTATGAATGGCGAGTAATGAGCGTTCAAGTTTTCGATTTGTATGTTAGGTGGTTTCGATTGCCATGGAAGGTAAATGCGGGGAGTGACGCAGCAAACTGCTTGCTACTTCAGTCAGGGTCTCCGCTTCGCTAGGGCGCGCTACCTCTATGGATGCAGTAGACTGATCTGCGGAACGTAGAAGAAGCGGTCCGACGATTTGGAGCGGCTTTCTGCCAAGCGCGTACATCTAAAATGTGTGTGAATATCCTTCCTTGGAGCAGGGTTCCAGCCGCTACGAGAATTTAGCGGCCGGAGCGAAACTCCAGGGAGGCTCGCGATTCACTGTACATAGCCATCGGGTAGCCACTAAGGGGACTACCAAATACAAGAATGTATTTGGTGCATCTAACCGCTAACCCCCCTCTTCCTAGCCAACAGAATCTGGCCGGTCACTTAACAGGTAATCCAATCAACTACCTGTTTTTGTGGTTTATTAATTCTTTGGGCCTCAGAAATCAAGGCCGGGGAAAATGAGCGGGTATTGGTAATGAGGTTGGTTTAGTATTGATGCTTTGCACGAAGTGAAGCTGTGAGAGGCTTACTTCTAACGGGAAAATACAGGCCCCTGCCCTCCCCTAAATGATGAGTGCCACCAGCTAAGACAGCTTTTTTAATCACAAGGAAGTTTTAATGCGCGCAATCTTATGTAAACAATATGGCCCTGCTGAAGTACTGGAATTGGGTGACTACGCAAAACCCAAGCCTAAGAAAGGTAGCCTGGTTATCAAGGTGCACGCGGCCGAGGTTACCAAAGGCGACTGTGAGCTACGTTCTTTTACCTTCCCGGTAAAGTGGTTTTCCTACCCGCTGCGTTTGGCCTTCGGTATTTTTCGCCCGCGCAATCCGATACTTGGGGGGTATTTTGCAGGTGTGGTTGAATCCGTTGGCGAGGGGGTGGCGGCGTTTACCCCGGGAGAGCGAGTGTTTGGCTCGAGTGGCGTTGGCATGGGTGCCTATGCTGAATACCTTAGCGTTTCGCAACGAGCGGGTATCGCGCAGATACCGGAAAATTTGAACTTTGAAGAGGCGGCATCGGTACCACTCGGCGGTTTAAATGCGCTTCATTTTTGCAAGCAGGCTAATATAAAAACCGGTGACAAGGTGTTGATCAATGGTGCCGGTGGCAGTATTGGCATGTACGCGCTGCAAATCTCAAAAGCGTATGGCGCCCAGGTAACAGCAGTCGATGCACCCCATAAACAGGCGGCTATTTTAGCCAGCGGCGCCGATGATTTTATCGATTACACAAAGCAGCCCTATACGAGTTTGAGTAGAAAGTGGGATGTGATTATCGATATGGTTGCGAGTTCCGATTTAGAAAGTTCGCTGGCCTGTTTAGAGGCGGGTGGGCGCTACGCATCGGCGAACCCAACCTTTAAAAAGCTGGCTTCGGCTAAAAAAGCATTTAAACGAACGGGTAAAAAAGTCATTGTTAGCTTTGCGGCGGAAAGCAAAGAGGCGTTGAATGAGCTGGCCAATTTGTTACGAGCAGGAGAAATTTCAACGGCAGTGGATCAAGTTTTTCCAATGGCCAAGATTGTGGAGGCGCACAAGCGTGTTGAAATGGAAGCGCGTACAGGTTGTGTTGTTGTTAAAATTGCCTGAAAGGGGGAATCCTCGGGATTTAGTAAAATCCGAGCAGTCTCGGTGGCCTGCGGCTATTCCTTGGTTTACATTGCCAGCTGCTGTGTTTACTCTGCAATAACAACTCAACGCATTACCCCAAAACGAATCATCAGGGAGAGGACGTTTTGCTTTTATCGCTCCATGGCCAAGCACTCCATAGCCAACCATTCCAAAGCCAGTCACTCCATAGCCAAGCACTCCATCGCCAATCACTCCAAAGCCCGTCACCCCATAGCCAATCACCCCAGAGCCAATCACATCAGAGCCAATCGGGTCACTTCCACCGCGTAGTATCCTTCACACTTGCCGCAATACTCTCTCTGTTTTTCAGTTTACCGGTGCTCGCCGATACCGGCGAAGGTGGCCGCGGGGATTTTATTGGCTTTGTTGTCGGCTTTATCCATGGCTTGGACGGGCTGGTGTTTATGTCGGTGGATATGTTTGGTGCGAGCATTAAACCCATCGTGATATGGATGGGGGCGCCCATGCTGTTGCTCACCTTCTATTTTGGCTTTGTTAATCTAACCAGTTTTAAACGTGCCTGGCGTGTTGCCCGGGGCGACTATCGAGATCCATCGGCACCGGGTGAAGTCACTCAAATTCAGGCGCTATCGACGGCGCTATCGGGCACTGTGGGTTTGGGGAATATTGCCGGGGTGGCCGCCGCCATCTCTTTGGGCGGGCCGGGTGCCACCTTTTGGATGATACTGATCGGCTTCTGCGCGATGACACTCAAATTTGCCGAATGTACCCTGGGGGTGAAATACCGGGAAGTACACAGTGACGGCACCGTATCCGGCGGCCCCATGTACTACCTCAAGCGCGGCCTGGCGGCGCGTGGCTGGGTAAGGGCCGGAGTTATTTTAGGTTGGATCTATGCACTGCTGGCCCTGCCGACCTTGCTGCAGGTGGCCACGGTTAATCAAATATACGAAGCGATCACGGTGGTAACGCAAACCGACAGCACCACCTACCAATGGCTGTTTGGTGTTGTGTTGGCGGCACTGACGGCGGTGGTGATTGTGGGAGGTATACGCTCCATTGCCAGCGTTACCGAAAAACTGGTACCGCTGATGGCGTTTATTTATATGTCGGCCGCGCTGGTGATTATTCTTGCCAATATCCAACATCTGCCCGTCGCCATAGGGACGATTATCGCCGGCGCCTTTCACCCGCAAGGGGTGGCCGGCGGTGTACTGGGGGTGATTGTTATCGGCATGCAGCGGGCGGTTTACTCCACGGAAGCGGGGCTTGGCTCGGCCACCATCGCCCACTCGGCGGCGAAAACCCGAGAGCCCATGTCCGAAGGCATGCTGGCCCTGATGGAGCCGTTTATTGATACCGTGGTGGTGTGCACCATGACGGCATTGGTGATTGTGATTACCGGAGTTTACCAGCAATCCGAGGGCATTGAAGGCGTTACCCTTACCGCCAGCGCCTTTGCCAGCGTGATCGCCTGGTTCCCTTGGGTGCTGGCCCTGGCGGCGTTTCTATTTGGTTTTTCCACCATTATCAGCTGGGGTTACTACGCCGGCAAAATTTGGGAATTTATCTTTGGTGGCAGCAAGGGCTCAATAGCCATTTATAAAATGGTCTTCTGCGTGGCCATCATTCCCGGCGCGGTATTAACGCTTAACGAAGTCTACACATTAATGAGCAGCCTGTTCTTCCTTATGGCCATACCCAATATTATTGGTATCTATATTATGGCGCCGGAACTCAGAGCGGATTTAAAAAGCTATGTAAGTCGGTTGCGCAGTGGGGAGATTAAAACAACTCGCTAGCTGGTGCGCTGGTCCACAAAAACGTTCCTAACGTTTTTGTGTCCGAACACAAAAATTCCTGGAGAATTTTTAATCGCGATTAGCGACCCGCAGGGCCAAGTGCAAGGAAGTACTTGGTAAAGGTCTTGACCCGTAGGCGGTGACGAGCCGGAGCTCAGCGGAGACCACGCCCGAAGGGTGAGTAGCTTGCTACGTTAAACCCTGCATGTCTCGGCGTTAGCCGACAACAACAAGCCTGCACGTAAGGCTGACGACAACAGTTACCTGATATATCTAACAGGTAATTCCCCCTGATGAATAAACAAAACCCAACCAATCGTTGAAGAAACAACCATAAAAGCTACGCATATGCCTAGGAAAGTGCTATCTCATTAATTTTTAGAAACAAAAGCCCAAGAAAATGGGTGGGTTTCGGTGACTGGGTTGGTTTAGTATTAATGCAGTCGTATTAAACGCCAATGCTAGAAAGGTGGTTCTTGATTGGTGGCCCATTAGGTAAATGTTCGCCTGGAAACTAAATTTTAAGTGGGCGACTGAATTCGTATCTATTTTCGACTAATAATGCAGCCAGACTTTTGACTGGCTGATAAGCATTTTGAAATCTATAAGGATTTAATTTGCGCGTATTTTTATAGTAGGGTTCGAGCTCAGGTCATGCGTTTTACCCTCTGAGTAGTTAATGCTTGCATTTGAATATCTAGACGAAGAGTTTTTATCCTAGGAAGATAATTTAACTTCTTTGGGTTCGAACTATGAAGCTTAGCAAGCGCAGTATTGCCTTAACATTGACGCCCCAGATTTTTCGCTATTGTGGGCGCTTCGCATCAACTAGTTTGTGCTAGAAGAAAATAGAAAGTCGTAAATTAAATAAGAGGAGTGAAACATAATTGTTATTCTTTCCATATAGGGTAGAGCTCCCTTACAGGCAACAATTAGAATTAAAGGGCGCACCATTTTTTTCTTTGTTGTTTGGTGTTTTGTGCTTCCTAGTATTCGCGTTGCAATTATATAGTGACAAACAATACGAAAAAGGAATCGTAAATTATTGCCAATATGAGTTAACTGAGGGTGTGATACCTGTTTTTAAGAAAATCAGATCAGACGATGTCTTCAGTGTTTGTACAAATTTTTTGGCTGACTGGGACATCAATTATGATAATAAAAGCTTAGAATACTTTGCTTTTAAGGCTCAGTTATCGCCCGAAGAAGAGGCAGTGCTTAAAGCGGAATTAATGCGCTTCAATAGTATCGTCTCATATGATCCACTAACAGTAGAATTTTGGCATGATCCACTAGATTCAGACATAACCCAATATATAAGCTCGTCATTTTTGCATGCAGACTGGGAACATTTATTGTTTAACCTGATATTCTTTTTTGCTTTTTCTATTACAATTGAGAAGCTAATAGGTAGTTTGGCTTATCTATTTTTCTTTCTGCTCTGCTGCTTTTCAACTGGCATTGCATATGAATCCAATATATTTGGTGAGCATGGTGGCCTTCCAACACTAGGTCTATCAGGTGTTGTTATGGGTTTGATGGCTTTAACAGCTTGCATCTACCCGCTTAAAAAAATGGCGGTATTTGTCTGGATCTTGCTGTTCATTACCACGATAAGAATACCTGTTTTTATATTGGTCGGCTTTTATGTCCTGACAGATGTTTATGGCATGGCGTACCTTATGGACGAGGGCGATGTTAATTATGTTGCACACGTTGCGGGCGCTATTACAGGAATAGCCTTTTCGATTTTATTTCATACGTATAAGTATTTATTTCCTAATAAAAATAATCCAATAGATTTGGGTGGGAAAGAAAATGCTTAACAAGGCTCCAGCTGCACACGCTCCACTGCGTGACGCATGCAGGAGTCGCACTATATAAGGAGATAGAAGGTTAATGATAAATCGTATATGTTTTCTTTTAGCATTTGCATTTACTTCAGTTACTCAAGCTTCTTCTTTTGAAGAAGCCATGATCTTTCCTGGTCAATTTGTTGATGGAAAATCACTTTCTGAATACGCTGATATGTGGTGGCAATGGACATATACAATGTCTCCGGATCTTAGCCCAGTTCGTGACCTAACCGGGAAAAATTGCCATCAAGAGCAATCTGGAGATGTATGGTTCCTCGCTGGTGGCTATGGCTCATCTAAGATACGAAGAACATGCGAAGTTCCTTCTGGTAAATATGTCTTCTTTCCAGTTATCAATATGATTTATTACCCACGAAATCCGGGCAGCGTAAGCTGTGATGACGTAAAGGAATCTGCAGCATTAAATAACGATAATCTTCTTAATATCGACGTAACATTAGATTTGATGCATGCATCAAATCCCGCGCACACGAGACTCAAATCAGAAGAATGTTTTGACCTATTAGGTCTATTGCCTAGCAGCGTAAACGCCCCGAAAATATATCCAACAGCATCTGATGGATATTGGATCATGCTAAAGCCACTATCCAAAGGTAAGCATAACTTGAAGTTTCGCGCGAGATATGATGGCGACGAAGATAGATATAGCAAAATGGTTCGAGATATTGAGTACGAACTTATCGTCAAGTAGCTATAAAAATACAATTAAAAAGAATACAAAAAGATGGGGCCAGTCTTATCTTTTGCCAAATTAATTTAAGGTTGTTCAATTTGGTCGAATCCTTTTGTTGCCAGAAGGTTAAAGACATTTATTCTATTCCATTTATTGTTCCTACGAGGTGAGGTCTCACGTTTCATGCGATGAATTGGTTAATGCTGTAAGGCGAAAGAAAAGGACGGGATCTATTTTTTAGTCGTGGTGGTTAGCATTTATATTAATGCCACTTTATTAGAAGGCAATGCTAGATAGTGAGTTTGTGATTGGAGGGCTGGTCTGCCCTATTTAATAGATAGGTGTTGATTCATCAATCTGCAAGGGCTCGAACGTTGAAGGGTTTGAGCTATAAAAACTAAGCAGCATAAATTTAAAAAACACTAACCTTATAACAGGCTATTAGGCATTAAGGAAGATATGTGCACTAAAATTTTGAAAGTAATATGGCTGGTATTAAGTCTGGCTCCGTTGGTGTACATGATTTACTTTATGAGATTAATATTTAGGCTTACCCCTTCAAGCGTGAACGAAGTTGACTTTGATTCAGTGTTTAGACTGCACATGTCTATGATCCTATACAGCTGGCTCTTTATTTCTACATATATCATATACATTTTTAAGTCGTCCGCAGTGCCACAAGAGAAAAAGGCTTTGTGGGCCGTTGTTATATTTATGGGTAATATGGTTTCAATGCCTATATTTTGGTGCTTATATGTCTGGCGGTCTCACGTACCGTCCAAACAAACTCCTGGTCGTGATATGGAAAATCAGCGATGAACCAAAATGAGTTTGTACAGAAGTGTAATCAATCAGGAATCACAATAGCTGATTCTTTGCTTGGAATTGGTCGTGAGTTGAGTTTCGAAAATCTTCTATCGCGAACTATGGTTGTGTCTCTCCGTGAATCAGATTTTCCTGATCTCTGGCAAAATACAATGAAATGCATTCTGAAGGGTGACTCTTCTTGGATTCAAATAAATCGGCACGGGGAATTTCTAGCATCAGTGTTTAAGGAGTCTGAAGAAGATGAATTTATTGAGCAATTTTCCGAGAGAATGAATAGGATTATCTCTGCAGGTGATGATCGGTATTTGGTGGGAATTCGTGGTGACTTGATTGTCACTTTAGACCATCACATATTTGATGATGGCATGGTGATCTACTCAAGCAGCGTTGGGGCAATAAGTAATATTTTGACCGACTTAAATGAAATTGGAGCTGAATTCGCACTTTATGCAACAAGCAGGTAGAAAAAGTATGCGATGGTGCAGTCTAAGCCCCATGGTGTTTTTTGCGAACCTTCGCCCCGTTATGCGACAAAAACGGATCGACCACAGTTGCCCACTGATCCAGGCATTGGGCTTACTAATAATCAAAGGAACGATATGAACTGTTTTAACCACCCTCAAATAAATGCAATCGGGATTTGTAAATGCTGCAGCAAGGGTTTGTGTAGAGAGTGCGCGGCAGATTTAGGGGAAGGGTTGGCTTGCGCTGGAAAACATGAAAAGCAAGTAGAAGCCATGAACATGATCATAGCCAAAAATGCCAAGGCGTATGCCGCGGCTCCCAAAAATATGTTAATCGCCCCAATCTTCTGCGTGTTCATGGGAGTGTTATTTGCTAGTTTTGGCTTCTTCTCTAAGAGAGGTCCGTTTGATCTCGTGTTCATTTTGGGTGTTGGCTTTGTGGTATTCGGTATAGTCTCGTATATTCGTAACAGAGCTATTTTTTCAGATGCAGATAACAATTAAAAAATTGAGGGGCACTGCCTAACTACGCGCCGCAAGCAGAATACTTTTTTTGAGCGGAGTATTGTTAAAGCAAAGCCTTTTGGCTTTAAAAGGAGAGAGAATTGGCTACTTTATTTATAGCGGTAGGTTTGGTTGTTGTTGGGTTGGTACTTTTAACAAAAAGAAGCGCGTTACCGGCCATTAAGAACCCCCACTACATTGCCTTTGGATTGGCGGCTGCCGCCCTGCTTTCGAGCGTGATCGTGACTGTACCTGCCGGCCATGTGAAGGTGGCGACACTATTCGGCAAGGTACAGGACTCCACCTATTTGGAGGGGCTGCATATTGTTAACCCGTTGCTGGACTTTACCGAGTTTGATTTACGCCAGAAAACACATATGGAGACGGCCGGCATTCCCGCGGAAGACAAGCTGATCACCACCATGGATGTCTCTGTGCAATATCGAACCATAGGCTCAATGGCGCCGGAGATTCTACGAAATACCGGTACCACAGACGCGTTGATTCAGGTGCATATGATTCCCAAGCTGCGCTCCATCCTTCGCGAGCAGGGTAAGGGCGTTGCCATTTCGCAGGACTTCTTTAAAGAGACGGTACAACAGCAATTGCAGGAGACCTTGCAGGAGGGGTTGGTTTCCTTCCTTGCGCCAAAGGGGATAGAGATTGATTCCGTACTGATTCGTGAGGTGACTCTACCGCTGGTGATTCGAACTGCCATTGAAGAGACCAAAAAGCGTGAGCAAGATGTACTCAAGCAACAGGCCGAGCTAGAACGCTTCGCCAAAGAGCAGGAGCAAAAGGTCGCGCAAGCCCAGGCAGAGTATGAAGCGGCAAAACTGGAGGCGCAAAAGATACGCGCACTTGCCGACGCCGAGGCTTATAAGATTGATAAAATCAACCAAACACTCGCTAAATCCCCCAACTATATTGAGTTGCGGAAGGTGGAGCAGTGGAATGGGGTATTGCCTGTGTACGCCGGTGGGGACTCTATACCTATGATTGATCTTCGGCCGAAAAAATAAGCAAATTTCCTGAAGGTATTTTGCAAGTTTCACATTTAGTCTTGTTTTAGAGAGAGTGTGAAATGTAAAGCGTGGCCCTCGCGCGTTAGTGGGCGTGTGGAGAGCTGACCGGGCATTTTCGTGTTGGGGTTGCAAGGTTATTTTCGGCTGCCACCGAGGGGATGCGGGGTCCCGTCCCCGCCGACGGGCCAAGACCTTTGTGCGGACAAAAGGTCTTAGCGATCTAAAGCCGCCCTATCACCCGGTCGCTGCGCGACTCCCCTCCGCGCTTCGCGTTTTTGTGGGGCTGCCGAACTCGCTACGCTCAAACAGTCCTCGCCCTAATCACAAAAACACTCCAGTGCTCGGCGGGCTCAAAGGGGTCAAAAGCAAGCTATGCTTGCTTAAAGGCAATAAAACTCTGCAATGGCTACCCTGTCTGCCCTTTGTGTTGGTTCGCGCAAACGGTTAGCAGGTGAATGCTTACTCACAAAAAAGTCTGGAACCCTGATTCAACTGCCAATTACGTCCCGAAGGGGCTAATACAAAGATGTATCCGGTAGTCCGCTTTTTTCTATTCAACAGAATCCATCGGCCTGGTCAAAATTCACGCAAAAAAGCTGCACATATGGCTAATAATTTGCTAACTCGTTGATTTTTAGAAACAAAAGCCTGAGGAAATGAGTGGGTTTTGGTGGTGGAGTTGGTTTAGTATTAATGCTTTTGTATGAGTCACTGCTGTGAGTGTCTTGTTTATTTCGGATTTGGTGGGTTTTACCCGCAAAGCAGATAACGGCTTTCAAGCGTTGGCACAGTATGATACCCAAGCGCTTAGAGGTGATGGCAATGGTCAGATAGATTCTAGCGATGCTATTTGGGATAGTTTATTGTTATGGATAGATTCTAATGGAAATGCTCAGACAGATATTGGAGAGTTATTCACACTGGAGTCATTTCAAATTAAATCGATATTAACTGAATATAAAGAATCAGAAAGAAAAGATGCTGCGGGTAACTCGTTACCGTATTGGAGTTGGGTGATCATAGATGACAGCTCCAGCGGTCCCAATAGGCGAAAAATAGTCGATATTTTTTTTAAGGTTTATGATTAAAATGAGAAAAAAGAGTGGTGAAAGCTAAAGAGATAATCATAAACCAAAAAAGTATAATCATACTGTCCAGCATTTCGATTATAGCGATGTTTTCATTTTTGGTGCTTATTCTGCTATTTTTATCTGCTACGAAAAAAAACCAGATTAACGCAAACTTTGTCCCTGAAATTTATCTTCATGACAGTGATAGTAGCTCCCTCAAAAACCAGATTGAAACTCATGGTTTAGATCAAAGCAATTACGAAGGGATTGGCGCTTCATTTCTTGAACGCCAACGGATCATTAAATTCGAAAGTTTAAGCGCCGTAGAGAAATATGATGTATTAATTATTGGTGCAGAACAGGGAGTGGGTGATGCTCAGTATCTATTGAGTGAAGTCTTTCTAGAATGCTCTCGAGTAGTAGATGATGAATTACTCGAAAAGATAAAGAATAGCCCAGATTTACCTGACGAGTATTATCAAGAGTTACTTTCTAATAAAAATATATGTGACGGGTTTGAAGCTTATGCAGCTAGTAAGTCTGTAGCTAAGGAAACAGGGCTCGCTTGGCTGGTAGATTCTGCATCAAATGGTAATCCCCTATCGAAATTAGAACTGAACATGACTGTTTATAGTCGGGAAGTAAAAAACAACCCGAAATTGAAAGAAGAAACAAGACTTTTAGTGTATGCAGCATTAGAACACTCAAAAGACAATCCTGTTTTGATGAAGAGGGCCGTATGGCAAGGCGTTCGTTACTTTTCACGTTATGTAGAATCTCAAACGATTAAATCACAACAAGGTCTAGACTTCTCAGATGTGGTTTCAGAAGGTTACAATCGAGGTGCTACTAGCGAAGCGTGGAGGCTTATTAGCTGTTCATATACGACGTCCTGCAACATGTCAGATCAATGGGAGATGCTGAAGGCATCTTATTACGAATATGAGGTAAACGAAATTAGAAATGCAGCCATAAATATGACTAAAGCTATAAGAAATTCGGAGTGGGATGTTTTAGCTCTGAAAGTAAATTAATAAGACATCCAGAAAAAGACTGTAAACGCCAAACGAACTACACCCTAGCCAAGCGACACGTTCCAAGGTGGTAACGATTCAATGTCCTCAACGTTTAGCGCGTTGGGAAACTCTTTAAAAATCAACGTTAAATAATTGTAAAGATTCAGGTCGTTTGCTTTGGCGGTTTCAATGGACTGTAAAGATTGACGCTGGCCTGAGTGCCTGCCTGGCTTTTGCTAAACAGCCAGTTTTATCCGTCGAGTAAATATAAGACCCTTTTGGATAACCAAATTGCGGATCGCCGTGTTTTACTCCTAAACCCTGTTTTATTGCCTGCTCAATGCAGGCTACTTCCACCGATGGAGATAAACTAGTTTGCTTTGAGGAGTGTGGATCATTGTAGGCAAAAAATCCAAAGGTGATAAAGCCTGCCAGGCCGAGGACCAAGATAATTGTATGGTTGTCCATCATGGTGATATTCAATCCTTTAGTTGCTGTTTAATACGTTTCGGGCTTTAAATTAACCTTTTTATTGAAAAGTTAGCTGTGTGCCACCATTATTTCGTTGGCCTGTTCGTGATCCAGCTTACTCACCGGTGGCGAGAAGTATGCCTCTACTTTAGCCAGTCGGTACCGCAATAGTACTTTATTGAATGATTAAGTTTCCTCTCCCGATGAGCAAATTCCTTTTCTGGACGACTACGTTTCCTCAGTGAGTGAGCAAATTGCATAAATTTGCTCCGGCATTCTCCCAGCAATAGGCATTTTTCCTAGTTGCCGAAGCAAAAGTGCTGTTAAAAGTGAGGTGGCCAAGTGTTTTTTTAGCAAAATGCAATCTGGATAGGGAATTTGGGGATTCTGGATTAGATTGCCATCGGTGGTATTTGCGGGGACCTCCCCGCACGAGGGTCAGAGGTATTGCTTGCCCAACACCCCTAACAACCCCAAGGGCACCCTGGCAAGGCGGGCCTGCGGCTCCCCTCCCTCCGATCGAATTTTTCGGGGTCGCGATGATGCGCATCCCGCTTAGCATCGCTCAAAGGCACATCCTTGTGCCTTTGACCCCGAAAATTCGATCTCCAGTCGGCGGCTTGCAAGGGGACCCGACGCCAGCTCCGCTGGCTAAATCAAAAGCTTATTTACTGCCGCCGAAGGCGGCGCTTTTGTTTTTGAGCGCAGAGCGCTCTCCCCCCCCCTTTTTGCGCAGCCGAGTGGAGGTGCAAATCGGTGGGGCAAATGAACACGACGTTCATTTGAGTGCATCCACGACAGGGACGCGGAAGGCCGCCCCGGCTGTATGCGCGACCCTCCTATTTGTGCTGTAGTGAGGGAAGTTGGCGCAGCCAACCAAGCATCGGGGCGGCTTGATGCACAAGGATGTGCGAATGCCGTGTAGCGCAGGAAGCGCGAGAACGGCGAGATTGTTAAGACCTTTCGTCCGTACAAAGGTCTTGACCCGTCGGCGGGGACGGAACCCCGCATCCACGGCGCCAGCCAAAAAATAAAAACGGACCCGAAGGCCCGCTCAAAACAACTCATCATTCATCAAGCCCCCGCCCAAGCGTGGGCAAGCCATTAATCACCGGTCAGCTCAGTTATGCCAACAATTACCACACAAAAAGCCCCCACGCAGGAGCGTGGGAGCCCTTTACTCGTATTCCGACAGCGGCAAACAAGAACAAATCAGATTCTTATCCCCATACACATTGTCACCCGAGCCAGCGGCACCGAATATTTACACGAGGTTATCGTGGTCGGTGAGCTGCTCTCTTATACATATCTGCATACCTCGGGCTTTTGCTTTTAGAGCAAGCTCAGCTTGCGTCGGGTCCCATGTGTAGCGGACGAGTAGCGCAGGATTCTTCGGGCTTCGAGCGAGGGTAAATGACGGTAGCGAAGCTAGCAAAAGCACCGCTTTTGCAGCCATTTACGACACGACCTGGAAGTCGTGGCAGGAACTCAGCTCCATGGATGGATTCTTGGTACTTACACTTTCGTACTCATTTAGTTAGCACCGGCCCGAAGAATTTGAGCAACACAGTGGACCCGTCAGGGACGCGGAGTTGGGTGTCTTTGGGATTGTTAAGGGTGTTGGACAAGCAACACCCTTAACCCTTGCGCGGGAAGGCTCCCGCAACCCCTCGGCGCCCGCCGAAAACAAAAACGGGCCCAAAGGCCCGCTCAAAATAATTTTCTATTTAATAGAAGCTCAACAGCGCAAGCTGTTACTCATATTCAGCCTATCTATTCATACTCCGACAGCGGCAAACAAGAACAGATCAAATTCTTATCCCCATACACATTGTCCACCCGCGCCACCGGCGTCCAATACTTACTGTCTTTCAATGAAGCCACCGGATAAGCGCCCTGCTCGCGGCTGTAAGCGCGCTCCCACTCGGCGGCCAACAAACACTTGGCCGTGTGTGGTGCAAAGTGCAGTGGGCTCGCTTCGTAGTCGATGCTGCCCTGTTGGATATCGTCGATCTCTTTGCGGATGGTGAGCAGGGCTTCGATAAAGCGGTCCAGCTCCTGGAGCGATTCACTTTCGGTGGGTTCGATCATCAGGGTGCCGGCCACCGGGAAGGACATGGTGGGGGCGTGGAAGCCGAAGTCGATCAGACGTTTGGCGATGTCGTCCACCGTTACGCCGGTAACGTCCTTTAAGGGGCGCATATCCAGAATACATTCGTGGGCCACCAGGCCGGCGTTGCCGGTGTAGAGCACGGGGTAGGCGCTCTTCAGTTTGTGGGCGATGTAGTTGGCGTTGAGGATGGCCGACTCGGTGGCCTGTTTCAGCCCCTCGGCGCCCATCATGCGGATGTACATCCAGGTAATGGGCAGAATGCTGGCGCTGCCGAACTGGGCGGCGGAGACGGGGCCGACGCCGTTGCTCTCGGTTTGGTGGCTGGCGTGGTTGGGCAGGAATTTGGCCAGGTGCGCTTTCACCGCCACCGGGCCGACGCCGGGGCCGCCACCGCCGTGGGGAATACAGAAGGTTTTGTGCAGGTTGAGGTGGGAGACGTCGCCACCAAATTTGCCGGGCTGGCAGAGGCCGACCATGGCGTTGAGGTTGGCGCCGTCGATATAGACCTGGCCGCCATGCTCATGAACGATGTTGCACACCTCGGTCACCGACTCCTCAAACACGCCGTGGGTGGAGGGGTAGGTGATCATAATCGCCGCCAGGTTCTGGCTGTGCTGCTCCGCTTTTAAGCGCAGGTCGGCAACGTTGATATTGCCCTGGTTGTCGCAGGCGACCACTACCACCTTCATGCCGCACATCTGCGCCGAGGCGGGGTTGGTGCCGTGGGCGGAGCTGGGAATCAAACAGACGTTGCGGTGGCTCTGGCCGTTGGCACGGTGGTAGGCGCGAATGGCCAAGAGGCCGGCGTACTCACCCTGAGAGCCGGCGTTGGGCTGCAGCGAAATGGCGTCGTAACCGGTGATGGCGCATAGCTGGGCCTCCAGCTCGGTGATCATCTGCTGGTAGCCCTGGCTCTGCTCAAGCGGCGCGTGCGGGTGCAGGTTGGCGAACTCCGGCCAGGTGATAGGGATCATCTCGCTGGTGGCGTTGAGCTTCATGGTGCAGGAGCCGAGCGGGATCATGGCGCGGTCGAGGGCGATGTCTTTATCGGAGAGGCTGCGTAGGTAGCGCAGCATTTCGGTTTCGGAGTGGTAGCGGTTAAAGACCGGGTGCTGCACCGCCGGGCCCTGGCGGCGCAGCCCTTCGGCCACCGCCCAGTCGGCGCTGTTGAGCAGCTCGGTGACATCCAGGCCGTGGCCCGGTTTGAAGAGTTCCAGCAGCGCTGCCAGGTCGGCGGCTTCGGTGGTCTCATCGACGGAGATACCCAGCTGCTCGCCACTGATCACGCGCAGGTTGATGCCGGCGGCGGTGGCGCGGGCGTGGATGGCGCTGGTGTCGGCGCCGGTGGCGATGGTGAGGGTATCGAAGAACTGCTGGTTGACCAGGCTGAAGCCGAGCGCCTTCAGGCCGTTGGCGAGGGCGGCGGCACTGGCGTGCACCTGTTTGGCGATAGCGGCCAGCCCCTCGGGGCCGTGGTAGACGGCGTACATGCTGGCGATGATGGCGAGCAGTACCTGGGCGGTACAGATGTTACTGGTGGCCTTCTCGCGGCGGATGTGCTGCTCGCGGGTTTGCAGGGCCAGGCGCAGGGCGGTGTTGCCGTCGGCATCTTTCGAGACGCCTACCAAGCGGCCGGGCATGGAGCGTTTGTAGGCTTCGCGGGTGGCCATAAAGCCGGCGTGGGGGCCGCCAAAGCCCATGGGCACGCCAAAGCGCTGGCTGGAGCCGATGGCGATATCGGCGCCCAGTTCGCCGGGGGATTTCAACAGCACCAGGCTGAGAATATCGGCCGCCATGGCGACTAACGATTTCTGTTCGTGGGCCTGAGTGATCACCGCGCTGTAGTCGCGCACGTCGCCGTCGACACCGGGGTATTGCAGCAGCACGCCGAAGCAGTCGTCGGTTAAATCGCTGCTTGGGTCGCCGATTTTAACGCTGATCTCCAGTGGCTCGGCGCGGGTCTGCACCACGGCGATGGTCTGCGGCAGGCAGTTGGCATCGACGAAAAAGGTGTTGCCCTTGTTTTTGCTCATGCGCCGGCAGAGGGTCATCGCCTCGGCGGCGGCGGTGGCTTCATCAAGCAGCGAGGCGCTGGCGATATCCATGCCGGTGAGCTCGGTGATCAGGGTTTGGAAGTTGAGCAGCGCCTCCAGCCGGCCCTGGGAGATCTCGGGCTGGTAGGGGGTGTAGGCGGTGTACCAGGCGGGGTTCTCGAGCAGGTTGCGCAGAATCACCTTGGGGGTGTGGGTGCCGTAGTAGCCCTGGCCAATAAAGGAGCGGTTCACCTGGTTCTGGCCGGCGATGGCCTTCAGCTCGGCCAGGGCCTGGGTTTCACTGGCCGGTGCCGCCAGCGGCGTGGCGTTGGCCTGGCGAATGGCGGCCGGTACCACCTGCTCGATAAAGGCGGCCATGCTGCCGTAGCCGAGGGCCTCCAGCATCTTCTGCTGTTCCTGCGGGTTGGGGCCGATGTGGCGGAAGGCGAAGTCGTGGCGACGGGTGTTATCGGACAACAAGCTCATGGGCATTCCTGCTAAAAAGTGTGTTCGGTGGTTGGGCGCTGGCCGCGCGGGCGGCCGGCCGGGTTGATTCTATAAATAGGCGCGGCCGCACGAGCCGCGCCGACGCACTAGCCCCGGAAATAACGTTGCGGCACAAACGGGGTTTTGGCGACGGCCAGGGGGATCTGCTTGCCGCGCACCAGGACGTAGACCTCGCTGCCGACGGCGGCGTGGGCGCTATCGACATAGCCCATGGCGATGGGTTTATTGAGGCTGGGGCTGAAGCCGCCACTGGTGATAACGCCAATCACCTGGCCACTGGCATCGACCAGCTCCGGGTGGCCGCGCACCGGGGTTTTGGCCAGTATCTCGAGCCCTACCCGCTTTTTGCTGACGCCGGCCTGTTGCGCGGCGAACAGGGCCTCGGCACCCATAAAGCCACCCGGGCGGCTGCCCTTGGCGCGGCGGCTGGCGGAGATGGACCAGAGCAGGTTGGCTTCGGCCAGGTTGGTGGTGGTGTCCATATCCTGGCCGTAGAGGCAGAGGCCGGCCTCCAAGCGCAGGGAGTCGCGCGCGCCCAGGCCGATGGCTTCCACCTCGGGCTCGGCCAGCAACTTTTCGGCAAAGGCGGTGGCCTGCTCGGCGGGGATGGAGATCTCGAAGCCATCTTCACCGGTGTAGCCGGAGCGGGAGATGAAGCAGTCGATGCCATCGATGGTGAGGCGCTGGCTCTGCATAAAGGTCATGGCAGAGGCGTCGCTGCTGAAGCGGGCCATCACGGCGGCCGCCTCTGGCCCCTGCAGGGCGAGCAGGGCGCGCTCGGCCAGGTAGGTGACGCTGCTGGTGGCCAAGTTGGCCTGCAGGTGGGCGATATCCTGGTGTTTGCAGGCGGCGTTAACCACCACAAAGAAGAGGTCGTCGGCCCAGCGGGCGATGATCAGGTCGTCGAGGATGCCGCCCTGGGCGTTGGTGAAGACGCCATAGCTCTGCTGGCCGATGGCCAGGCTCTGCAGGTCGACGGGGATAAGGCTTTCGAGCTCGGCGGTGGCGTTGGCACCTTGCACCAGCACCTGGCCCATGTGGGAGACATCGAACAGGCCCGCGTGCTCGCGGGTGTGTAAGTGTTCACCTTTGACGCCCAGTGGGTATTGCACGGGCATATCGTAGCCGGCAAAGGGGACCATTTTGGCGTTGAGTGAGAGGTGCAGAGCGTGCAGCGGCGTGGTGAGCAGAGCAGCGTCGTCAGACATAACCGGGCCTCGGGCAGGAAAAATAAGGGCCAAATTTTACTCGCCCTGGGCCAATAAGTTGAATTAATAGTTATAATCCGCCTATTTAAAATATAAATAGCTAACCGCCTATTTGAGGGCCGCCCCATGCGCAATCTGCCCACCGACCTGCTGCGCACCTTTGTCACCGTGGTCGACAGTGGTGGCTTTACCGCCGCCGCCCAGCAGCTGGGCCGCTCGCAGCCGGCCATCAGCCTGCAGTTGAAGCGGTTGCAGGACCTGGTGGGCCAGAAGCTGCTGGCGCGCAACGGCCTGCCGATAGAGCTCAACAGCCAGGGGCAGCTGCTCTATCAGTACGCCAAGCAGATATTGGCGCTCAACGACCAGGCCCTGGCTCAGTTTGAGACCACCGCCATTATCGGCAAAATCCACTTTGGTATTCCCAGCGAGTTCGCCACCACCCTGCTGCCCAAGATCGTCGGCCGCTTTGTGCGCGCCTACCCCAACATTACCCTGGAGGTGACCAGCGCGCTCAGCAAGGAGCTGTTGGCTGACCAGAAGCGTGGCCAGTTTGATCTGATTCTGGCCCTGCACGACGACCCGGCCAGCGCCGGCGCCAATCTGGTGAAGGAGGAGGAGCTGGTGTGGGTGGGCAATGGCCGCGAGAACCTGGAGCAGCTGCCGCAGCTACCTTTAATAGTGGCGCCGGATGGCTGTGTTTACCGGGGCCGGGCGCTGCGTTCGCTGCAGGCCAGCGGCCAACCCTGGCGGGTGGTCTACACCAACCCGGACTGGTCTGGCATTACCGCCGCCATCGACGAGGGGCTGGGGGTAACGCCACTGGCGAAGAGCACGGTGCCGGAGAACCTGAAAATCCTGAAAGCCGGCGGCGCCCTGCCGGAGCTGGGCCGGGTGGGGGTGAGCCTGACCCGCCCGCGCGGGCGCCACACCGAGGCCACCCAGCTGCTGGCCGATTTCGTGTCGGCGTCGTTAACGCTCACTCGTTAACAGTCGCTCGTTAACCGTCACCCGGTAACCCTCCTCTTGCTAATCCTCTCTCGCTAACGCCAGCCGGTTAATCGCCGCTGTGTAATCGGTCCAACCTTTTGCAACTGGCAGGAGTCAAAGCGCTTTGCGTTTTGTAAGATGGGGCTGGTCGCACACCATCTAAGGATAAAACCATGATCAAGGTGTATGGATTTGGCCCTAACTTCGGGCTGCCGGACCCTAGTCCGTTTGTTGTGAAAGTGATTACCTACCTGAAGATGGCCAAGCTGCCGTTTGAGTACAACGGTGCCGGCCTGGCCAATCTGCGCCACTCCCCGCGCGGCAAACTCCCCTTTATTGAAGATGGCGACGAGGTGATTGCCGACTCGTCGTTAATTTTGAAATACCTGGAGCGTAAATACAGCGTCACTTTGGATGATGGCCTGAGTGCCGAGCAGCGCGCCAGTGCCTTTCTCTACAGCAAAGCGTTGGATGAGTTCTACTACTGGATTGTGGTCTACAGCCGCTGGCTGGCCGACGATAACTGGCCGGAGATGAAAATCCGCTTTTTTGGCCAGATGCCGCGCCTGGTGCGTTCGCCGATGGCCAACATCGCCCGCCGCTCGGTGCGCAAAAGTCTGCACGCCCAGGGGCTGGGGCGCTTCAGCCAGGCGGAGCTGCTGTCGATGGCGGCGGCCACCTTGCAGAGTTTATCGACGCTGTTGGCCGACAAGCCCTACTTCTTTGGCCGCGAGCCGAGCAGCTTCGACGCCATCGCCTATGGCTCTCTCTCGGCGGTGGCGCAGTCGGAGTTTCAGGGGCCATTTGTGGAGCAGGCGCTGCAACACCTGAACCTGCTCGACTACTGCGACCGGATTAAGGCGCAGTATTTTACCGAGGCGGATGAAGCCGCCGGATAAAAGCGCCAGGGCTCAATCAATAAGCACAGCGGCCCAGGGAATTATGCGGAAGTGGGCTGCAACTTCGTTTTACTAAACTGAAATAATTCATTTGCCAATGGCCTGTTGGCCGCGACAGTGGCAAAACAAATTAACCTGGCCGACACAGGCTAACCATTGCGGCCAGGGAAAAATTCATTAGCGATAGGACTGACCATGTTGCGCAGAGAAGAACAGAAAAAACCGACATTGAAACAGCGAATTCTACCCTGGGCCTGGACACTGCTGGCGAGTGTCAGCAGCGTTGCCTGGCAGGCCGAAGCCATTGCCGAAACCGAAGCCCAAACGCCGGTGGTGGCCTGGGATTTAACCGATATCTACGCCGACGATGCCGCCTGGGATAACGCCCTGGCCGAATTGAAGGCGAGCATCGCCACCCTGCCAGAGTTAAAAGGGAGCCTGGGTAAAAATGCCAAGTCCCTGGCCACGGCCATGGAGACCATCAACGAGGCCAACAAAACCCTGGCGCGCATCTACAGCTACGCCAACCTGATTCTCGACACCGACCAGCGCGACAGTGCCAGCCAGGAGCGCATGGCCAAGGTGCGCGCGGTGATCACCGACTACAGCGAGGCCACCGCCTGGGTGGAGCCGGAGGTGATCACCGTCGGCGGCAAAAAGATTAATAAATTTATCGCCAAGGAGCCGCGCCTGGCGCCCTACGATTTTTACCTGACCACCATCATCGAAGACTCCGCCCACCTGTTGGATGAAGCCGGTGAGGGGCTGCTGGCCTCGGCCGGGGCGGTGCTGTCGGCGCCGAACGATATTTACGAACTGCTGGTGAATGCCGATGTGCCCTGGCCGGAGGTGACCCTCTCCACCGGCGAGAAGATTTTGCTCAACCAGGCCGGTTACGCCCGTGCGCGCAGCTACCCCAATCGCGCCGACCGCAAGCTGGTGTTCGATACCTTCTGGAAAGTGTGGGACGACTACAAAGACAGCATCGGCATGATTTTAAATACCGAGGTGCAGGCCAATGTGTTTATGGCCAAGGCGCGCAAGTATGACTCGGTGTTGCAGCAGCAGCTGGAACAGGAGCACCTGCCGGAGGCGGTCTATCGAACCTTGGTTGCCGAGGTCAACAGCAGCCTGCCCACCCTGCACCGCTACTTTAAACTGCGCGGCAAAATATTGGGCATTGATGATCTGCGCTACTACGACATCTACCCGCCGCTGGTACAGCTGGATGAAAAATTTGATCTGGCCGCCACCAAAAAAATCACTCTGGAGGTGTTAAAGCCGTTGGGTGAGGAGTACTACGCCGACCTGCAAACAGCGGTGAATGGCAACTGGGCCCATGTTTACCCACAGCCGGGTAAACGCTCCGGCGCCTATATGAATGGCTCCGTCTACGATGTGCACCCCTATGTGCTGTTGAACCACAACAACGATTACGATTCGCTCTCCACCTTCGCCCACGAGTTTGGCCACGCGGTGCACTCTATGCTCGCCAATGAGGCGCAGCCTTTTGCCAAGGCCGACTACTCCACCTTCACCGCCGAAATCGCCTCCATCATCAACGAAATTTTGTTGGAGGAGTATCTGATCGAGCGGGCGGAAACCAAAGAGGAGAAACTCTTCTACCTGGGCCAGGCGCTGGAGTCGGTGCGCGGCACCTATTTCCGACAAACCATGTTCGCCGAGTTTGAATTAAGTATTCACGAGGCGGTGGAGGCCGGTGAGCCGTTGACCGGTGCCAAGCTGTCGCAGATGTATGGCGAGCTGCTGCGCAAATACCACGGCGAGGCGCAGGGTGTGCTTACCATCGACGACGTCTACACCAATGAGTGGGCTTACATTCCGCACTTCTACTACGATTTTTATGTCTTCCAGTACGCCACCTCTATGGCCGGTGCCTCCTGGTTTGCCGAGCAGCTGCTGGCCGGTGATACTCAGGTGCGCGATGCCTTTGTTGAGGTGTTGAAGGCCGGTGGCTCCGACCACGCCTACAACATTTTGAAAAAGGCCGGTTTGGATATGACGCAACCGGAGCCCTACCAGGCCACCGCACGCCGCATGAACGATATTATGGATCGTATCGAGGCGCTGCTCTGAGTGCGCTGATGGGCGGAGCGCGAGAAACAGGCTTAAGCCAAATTATTTTTGCGCGTTAACTTAAAACCCGGCGGTGCAGCACCGCCGGGTTTTTTTATACGCCGTTTAATTTTGACTGTTGTTGTCACTATTTTTGTAACTATCGTTTTGAATGTTGCTGCGATCGGTGTTGCTGCTATTTTTGTGATTAGTGCTGTGGTGCAATTGTGTGCCACACTTAGTGCGCCCGTTTGTTCAGTAGCCCAGTTTGACCATCCCAATCTAACCACCCCTCCCCTGCCCATAAGGAAAAATAATGGCCAGTTATTTGCGACGTACCAAAATTGTTGCCACCGTCGGCCCCGCTTCGGCCAGCGCCGAGATGATCGCCAAGCTGCTCGATGCCGGCGTTAATGTCTTTCGCATGAACTTTTCCCACGGTTCGGCCGAGGGCCATCGCCAGCAGGCGAAAATTATTCGCCAGGTGGCGGAGGAGAAACATCGCAACGCTGCCATTTTGGGTGACCTGCAGGGGCCGAAAATTCGGATTGGCGATCTGGTGGCCGACACCATTGAGCTGGTCAACGACAGCGAAATTACGCTCACCATCGACGACAACAAACCCAAGTCGACCACCTGCATTGGTGTTGGCTACAAGGCGCTGCCACAGTTTGTGACGGCCGGCGATACCCTGCTGCTCGACGATGGCCTGCTGCGCCTGGAGGTGTTGACGGTGGACGCCACCGACGTGCGCTGCCGGGTGATTGAGGGTGGCATTTTAAAACCGCGCAAGGGCTTAAACCGGCTGGGCGGTGGCCTCTCGGCGCCGACCATTACCGAAAAGGATTATCAGGATCTGCAGCTCGCCATTGAGCTGGAGCTCGACTATTTGGCGGTCTCCTTCCCCAGCTGCGCCGCCGACCTGCAGCCGGTGCGCGATGCCCTCAATGCCGCCGGCGTGGCCACCGGCATTATCGCCAAGATCGAACGGGCCGAGGCGGTGGCCACCGATGAGGTGTTGCGGGCATTGATCGACGCCAGCGACGGCGTGATGGTGGCGCGCGGTGATTTGGGGGTGGAGATTGGCGACCCGCAGTTGATCGGCACCCAGAAAAAGATCATCCATTTTGCGCGCAAGGCCAACAAGCCGGTGATCACCGCCACCCAGATGATGGAGTCGATGATCAACCAGCCGGTGCCCACCCGGGCCGAGGTGTTTGACGTCGCCAACGCCGTGCTCGACGGCACCGACGCGGTGATGCTCTCGGCCGAGACCGCCGCCGGTAAATTTCCGGTGCAGGTAGTGAAGGCGATGGCGGCCACCTGCGTGGGGGCGGAGCAGCATCCGGATGTGCGCATCTCCGGTCACCGCATGGATCAGATCTTTTCGGGCATCGACGAGACGGTCGCCCTGTCGGCGATATATGCCGCCAATCACCTGCACAATGTCGGCGCCATCATTTGTTTGACAGAATCCGGCCGCACGGCGTTGATCATGTCACGGCTGAGTTCGGGGTTGCCGATTTACGCCCTCTCCCGACACCGCGTCACCTGCCGCAAGATGGCCCTCTACCGGGGTGTTAAGTCGATCCATTTCGACGTCACTGCCCACGGCGACGACATCTATGCGGTGGCGCTGCAAACCGTGGCCGAGCAGCAGGATGCTTTGGATCCGGGGCAGAGTGTGGTGATCACCTGTGGTGATATCAGCGGCAGTGGTGGCCAGACCAACCACATGAAAATTCTGCAGTGGTTACCTGAGCGGGATTAAGGCTGGTGGCGCCG
The DNA here is from genome assembly GCF_033283405.1 of Halioxenophilus sp. WMMB6. Lineage (NCBI taxonomy): Bacteria > Pseudomonadati > Pseudomonadota > Gammaproteobacteria > Alteromonadales > Alteromonadaceae > Halioxenophilus > Halioxenophilus sp. WMMB6. Next base: position 229,358 of record NZ_JAWMQR010000008.1, on the reverse strand, counting down.
CACTAAACGGGGTGTAATGTGGTTAAAGAATCATCAGATTGGCGCCTTATGCAACATTAGTCTGAGCAGCATGGTTCTTTAATCCACTTTGGTCGTTTTCTGTGCCAGTGGAAAAATCTAATAATATTCAAAGGGATAAAAGAGAGGGTAGGCGCAATTTCGAGAACTTTTGTGCAGATGCAGCATCGTTAAAAGTAATCGAAATAAAAACGGATTGTCGATATAGGAAAACAGCTTTACTGCTCCCTTGTTTGTCGTCAAATCTCGCCTTACCCTACGTACCTTCTTCAATAGTGTGATCTTCATCACGTTTTTCTTGTGGTCCAAACAAGCATCACAAGCGGTTGTAGTTTCAGCTGTAGAACTCGGGATAGTCGTGTTGGAAGATGAAAAGGAACAATAAGGAAGTGGTCAATGACAATTGCCAGGGAAATACCTAGCCAAATAATGGACTCGCTGCGTTACCCAGGTAGCGACGCCAGAATCTCACACAAACGACTGCTGCAAACTCACTCCAGCATCTACCAGTGGATTGAGTACGGCCTCTATCTGGTGGCCGGCGTGCTGCCACTGATCGTTCACCTGCAGTTGGCCGACACCCAATTCTCCACCCAATATCGCTACCTGCTGGTGATTGCCAGCTTGATGATGATGTTGATCTACCCAAGCTTTGGTATTGGCCGCCGCAGTGTCTCCGGTGTGGAGGGGCTGAAACGGCTGGCTAAGGCCTGGGGTACGGTGCTGCTGTTGCTGGCCGCCGTGGGCTTTGTTACCAAAACTTCTGAATCTGTCTCCCGCGAGGTGCTGGTCTTCTGGGCGATCAGCAGCTACTGCCTGCAGGGCCTGGTGAATGTGCTCTGCGTGCGCGTCAAACGCTATACCCGCAAAGTCTCCAGCGAGCGCTGCAGCTCGGTGATTGTTGGCTCCGGCGATATCGTCTATCAGCTGGCCTCACGCATGGCCGGTAATATCTGGCTGGATGAACGACTGGTAGCCGTGTGCGACTTCGCCAACAGCGCGCGCAGCTACGACCTGCCCGACGGTGTGCGCTCCATCTACAACTTCGATGACCTCAGCAGCCTGATCGATCGCAAGCAGGTGCGCCGGGTCTATATCGCGCTCAGCCTGAAAGAGACACCACACCTGGTGGAGCAGTACAACGCCCTGAAAGACAAGCAGCTGGATATTGTCTGGGTGCCGGATATCTACGAATTTGAACTGCTCAACCACTGCGTACGCGAGATGGCCGGCCTGCCGCTGATCACCCTCAACGAAAGCCCCCACTACAGTGGCGCCCGCAACTTTGTGAAAAGTCTGATGGACCGCGTGGCCGCCGCTATGCTGCTGGTGCTGTTGAGCCCGGTAATGGTGACCCTGGCGATTTTGGTGAAACGCTCCTCCCCAGGCCCCGCGTTCTTCAAACAGGAGCGCGACGGTTGGGATGGCAGCACGTTTAAAGTCTATAAATTCCGCAGCATGTACCAGCACCAGCCCGAGAACCTGGTGCAGCAGGCTACCAAAGATGACCCGCGCATCACGCCCATTGGCGCCTTCCTGCGCAAGTCGAGCCTGGATGAGCTGCCGCAGCTGATCAACGTACTGTTGGGCAATATGTCGTTGGTGGGGCCACGGCCGCACGCGGTCTCTCACAACAACTACTACAGCGATAAGATTAAGCAGTACATGGCGCGTAGCCGCGTCAAACCCGGGATGACAGGCCTGGCGCAGATTCGCGGCTTCCGTGGCGAGACCGCCGACATTGCCGAGATGGAGGCACGGGTGCGCTGCGATGTGGAGTACATCAACCGCTGGTCGCCGCTGCTGGATTTGAAAATTCTGCTGTTAACCCCCTTCAAGCTGATCTCTAAAAAAGCCTACTAGGCCGGCCGAGTCAGCCCCCCAAAAAAAGGGTATAGAAAAAACACAAAGAAGCGGGCACGTTAGCCCGCTTTTTTTGTTGGCTGTTGATTTTTGGCCGATTGCTCGTGCTTTTAACTAGTTGCCGGCGGCCTCGGCAAAGGTGAGCTGCCAGTAGCCCACATCCCACCACTGGCCGAATTTAAATCCCACCTCACTGAAATGGGCGACCTTGGTCATGCCCATGGTTTCGTGCAGTTTCTGGCTGGCGCTGTTGGGCAGGGTGATGCCGGCCACCACCGCGTGGCAGTGCCCCTCCTGGCGCAGCCGCGCAAACAGCGGCTGGTAGAGTTGGCGGCCCCAACCCTGGCCGGTGTGCTGGGGGTGGAGGTAGATGGTGGCCGCCACGCTAAAGCGGTAGGCGCTGCGGCTCTGCCAGAGGCTGGCGTAGGCGTAACCGATAATCTCGCCGGCCGCCTCCGCCACCAGCCAGGGTAGCCCCTGCGTCGCCACGCTGGCGACCCGCTCGGCCATCTGCGCGTGGCTGATGGCCTGCTCCTCGAAGGTAGCCACGGTCTGGGCAATGTAGTGGTTGTAGAGGGCGGTGATGGCGGCGTGGTCGCTGTCGGTTACGTTGCGGATCATGGCTTCCTCCCTGAAAGTGTTGTGGCTGTTGGCCGGGTTCGTCCGCTAGGTTAGCCCGTTTAATTGGATCGCTTATTTAAGCCTCGGGGAAAAAGGGAAAAACCCAGGGCGCGGTGACCAGTGTGGTGAGGTAGGTTAGCAGCAATAGTGGCACACCGACTTTGACAAAATCGATAAATTTGTAGCGGCCCGGGTCGACCACCAGGGTGACCACCGGGGTGGCCACCGGCGTGGAGAAGGAGGAGGAGGCGGCGATCAACACCGCCACAGCAAAGGGATAGGGCGAAGCGCCAATACCGGTGGCGGCGTAGACGGCGATGGGGGCCATCAGCACCGCGGCGGCGGTGTTGGAGAGTACCAGGCCGATGCTGGCGGTAATGAAAAAGAGCAGCGTCATCAACAGATAGGGGCCGGAGTGGCTGCTGGCCGCCACCAGCAGATCGGTAATTAACTGGGTGCCACCGGTCTTCTCCAGCGCTCGCGCCATGGGCAGCATGCCGGCAATGAGTACCAGGCTGCTCCAGTGAATGGAGCGGTAGGCCTCCTCCATGGTTAAGCAGCGGGTAAAAATCGCCGCCAACGATGCGATAATCACCGCCGCCACCAGCGGCACCACTTCAAACAGCGTCAGCAGGACAAAGGCGAGCAGAATCAGTAGCGAGATGCGCATATGTTTCCTGGAGCTGACCGGCTCGTGATGTTCGCTTGGGTATTCGGTGATGACAAAGTCGTAGCTTTTGTTGGCTAAAGTTTTCAGCTTGGCCCGTGGCCCCACCACAAACAGGCTGTCGGCGGCGTGCAGGGGGACGTTTTCGAAGTCCTCCACGGCGTGAAAGTTACGGCGCATACCCAACACATGCACACCGTAGTCGCTGCGAAAACCAATTTCGCGCAGGGACTTGCCCAACAGCTGGGACTCCGGGTGAATCAGCACCGCGGCGCCGGAGTTCTCCCGCATCCAGCGCTGTTGGTCGATCTTGCCGGGGGCGACCGCCGCCAGCTTCTGCTCTTCAATCAGCTGATCAATGGATGACTCCGGTCCCACCAGGTACAAAATATTCCTGGCCACGAGTTCGTAATTGGTTTGCGGGATGACGATGGTGTCGTCGTGGGAGCGCATGGTCTGCACCACGCCGACAATGCGCAGGTGGTAGCGGGTCTCGAGCTGCGCCTCGGCGATGGTTTTGCCGACCAGGGGCGAGCCGGGTAACACTTTCACCTTGCGGTAGCCGGCATGGGGGCTGTGCAGTTGCCACAAATCCTGCAGGCTTCTGGTATAGGGTTGATCGCTGCCGCGAGCCTGGCGGGGGCCGAGCATAAAGCGGCCGGCCAGCAGTATGTAGATGAGAGCCACGCTAAACACCGCCAGCCCCACCGGCGAAAAGCTGAAAAAACCAAAGCCGTCGAAGCCGGCGCTCTTCAGCTGTTGGTGCACAATAATATTGGGGGTGGTGGCGATGAGGGTGAGCATGCCGGAAATTAACGAGGCGTAGGAGAGCGGGATCAACATACGCGAGGCGTTGAGACCGGTGGCGGCGGCGATGCGCAGCACGATGGGAATAAACAGCGCCACCACCACGGTTGAACTCATTACCGAACCAAGCAGTGCGGCGCCGGCCATCACCAGCGCTAACAGGCGTGCCTCGTGGTTGCCACCGCGGCTTAGAATCCAGTCCCCCACCGCCCGGGCGACGCCGGTGCGCGAGAGCATTTCGCCAATCACCAACAGGCCGGCCACCAGCGCCACCACTGGGCTGCCAAAACCCGAGAGCGCCTCATCCACACTCAACACGCCGGTCAGCATTAAGGCCAGCACCGCCAGCAGCGCCACCGCATCAAAGCGAATACGGCCACTGGCCATCAACACACCGGCGGCAGCGATGAGCACAAAGACGAGAGTGGTATCGCTGAACATGGAATCTTTCCTATGGCTGGTGCGACTGGCAGGTGGTTAATGGCTAATGCGCGGCGGGCCAAAACAGTGCTGAGCAGGTAGCGCTGGCCGATAAGCGAGGGGTGCGGCGCGAAAAATCATAGCGCATGGGGTGGCCCTTCGCCAAATAGGAGGGCTGAGGATAGACGAAAGTGAAGCCGTTAACGGCCGGCGAGCAGCGTACCGGTGGCTTGGATTGGGGTTAGCGCCTGGCCTTTAGAGAGCCAGATGACCAGGGCCGTCTGTTGTTGGCCGAAGTCGGGGATGGCCGGCAGGCTCAGCTGCCAGGTCGCTGGGCTGTTGGCGAGGGTGTTGGAGGAGGGGCTGGCGGATGACGAGTCGGCTTGCCACTGTTTGAGTACCACAAAATCGTGGGCCAGGTGGCGGCTGCGGTTTTCGCCGGCGGTGACCTGGCTGCTCAGTCCCAGCCCCAGGTAGGCCAGGTGCAGGGTGTAGTCGCCCGCCCGCACAAAACTGACCTGTAGCAAATTGTCGTTTAAAACACCCTTTAGAATGCCCGGCAGTTCGCTCGGCGCTGTCGGTAGCTGGCCGTGGCTTTGAAACCACTGGCGCCACTCCTGGCCGTTAACCACAAAGCCTGGAGTGTAGACCGAGTGCAGCCGGCCTTGCTGGGCGTAGCGCCGCTGCCGGGCCGAGTACTGCGCCTGGGCATAGGGGTCACGCCAGCCGATGTAGTCCCAGTAGTCGACATGAAAGGCGAGCGGCACCAGGCTGGTAAAGAGCTCGGGGCTCTCTTTAAACTGCGACAGCCAGCGGTCGGCGGGTGGGCAGCTGGAGCACCCCTCTGAGGTGTAGAGCTCGATCACCTGGCTGGCCTGCACCCGGCTTTGAAACTCGACACCACTGCTGCTGTGCGCCAGCAGCAGGGCGGCGGCCAAGGCCAGCAGTTGCCTAACCGGCCGCCGGGGTTTGCGCCTGTTTGCGACCAATGGCGGCTGCCGGGTGCTAGAGAGTTTGGTAATCGTCATGGTGTAAACCTGGCGGGTAGCAAAGAGAATGTCAGTATAATGAGCGCGGCCAAGCGCACAGTCACAAATTGATCATATTTCAGACAAGGCTCTTTGGAGCAGTTTTAGATTGGGGGGAGAGAATGAGCCATCATGAAAATCACCGTTCCCATCGCAGCGGCTGGTTGCGGGCGGCGGTCATGGGCGCCAACGACGGTATCGTCAGTACCGCCAGTTTGATTATTGGGGTGGCCGCGGCGGAAGCGGCCACCGGCGATATTCTGCTGGCCGGTGTCGCCGGCCTGGTGGCCGGGGCGATGTCGATGGCGGCCGGCGAGTATGTTTCGGTGAGCTCCCAGTCGGATATCGAAAAGGCCGACCTGGCCCTGGAACAGGCCTCGCTGGATGCCAACTACGATTTTGAGCTGCGTGAGCTGGCCAAGATTTACGTCAGCCGTGGTTTGACCCGGGAGCTGGCCATGGAGGTGTCCGCGCAGCTGATGGCGCACGATGCCCTGGCCGCCCACGCCCGCGATGAGATCGGTATCACCGAGGTGGCCGAGGCCAAACCCATCGTGGCCGCGCTCTCTTCGGCGGCCACCTTTACCCTGGGTGCCGCCCTGCCCCTGCTCACCGCCTGGGCGGTACCGAGAGACGAGATTATGATGACCGTGGCGGTCTGTTCGCTGATCTTTCTCTCTGTGCTGGGTGCCGTGGCCGCCCGTGCCGGCGGTGCCAATCTGCTCAAGGGGGCGACCCGGGTCACCTTCTGGGGTGCCCTGGCGATGGTTCTCACGGCGGCGGTGGGCAGCCTGTTTGATGTGGCCGGGGCCATCTGACAGCCGTCCATAGTGCGCCCCTCCACATGGCGATCAGCGCTAACAGAAAACCCCAATCCGGTAGCCCGGATTGGGGTTCTCTTTTGGGGGTTGGCTGCCGACTCTGCGCTAGGCGGGGAAGAAGCTCAGTGTGTAGTTAACCGTGGTTTGTGCCACGTTGCTGGCGCCGAAGTTAATTAAACGGATCCGGGCCAGGAGTTTGCGCTCCAGGGTGGGGTTGTTCAATTCACTGCTCACCAATTTCACATCCGAGACCGAACCGTCTGGCTCAATCACCATCTGTACCACCACCTTACCCTGCAGGCTTGGATCCTGGCGCAGCTCGCGGTTGTAGATGGCAAAGATAGCGCCCTTGTTGCGGTCCATCATGGCGCGCACCTCGCGGTCACCCCGGCCACTGGTCTCCTTGGTACCACCACTAGCCACTTCCGGGGCCACCCCTTCGGCATTGGCCAGATCGCTGTTAACGACCGTGTCCTCCTTGCCGGAGAGCGCCACGCCGCCGGTATCCTGGCTGAGGGTGGCGACGTTGATGCCGCCACTGGCGGTGGCTGCCTTGTTGGCGATGATGGAGCGGTCGGCCTGGGCCGCCTGGGCATCACCGCGGCTGAGGCTGGCGCTGCTGAGGCTGGCGGTATCCAGCGCGTCGCGCATATCGGCCAGGTCATCCTGGAACTGCAACAAGCCGCTGGTGGCGGCCTTCTCCCGTGCCTTTTGCAGGTCGGCGGCGGGTACGGGCTTGGGTTCCGGTTTCGGCTCGGGTTTCGGCTCGGCTTTGGGTTCCGGCTTGGGCTCCTCTTTGGGCTCGGGCTTAGGCTCTGGTTTTGGTTCGGGCTTGGGCTCGGGTTTGGGCAGCTCTTTTTTCTCGAGGATCACCCGCGCCAGCTCCGGTGGCAGAGTCTCCTTCTCTTCCCGGGTCAACTCCGGCACCGGGATCAGGGGGATGACGATACTGAGCACCAGGAAGATCGCCAGGCCGATCAGCAGCAGCTTGCCAAAGCGGCGGTTCTCGTCCTCTTCCGGCTGCCAGGGCAGCTGCAGGTTGAGCATTGCGGTATTGGCGCTGGCCATCTCAACCCTCCCCTGTCAGATCGGTAACCGGCCCCGGAGCGGTGCCATCGGGCACGCTGATTTCCGGGTTTTTGGCCGGCACCTGGGAGACGGCAAAGGAGATATCGCGATACTCGTTGGTCGCGCAGGTGGTCATGATCTTTTTCAGCAGCTCATAGGGGATGGCGGCGTCGCCCATAATGGTGACCGCCCGGCCCTTCTCCTGCTGTGCTTCGTTCATGGGGCCGGCACGCTTGGCCTGATACTGCAGCTCCTGGGCGAGCTCGCTGATTTCCGACTCCGGCCGGGCGAGCAGGTCGCTCACCCGGGCCACCGCCTGGGAGTTGACCAGCAGGTCGGTGGCGCTGGCCATAATCACCAGGGTGTTATCGGGCTTTTGTTCGGCGACCGATTCGGGCAGTTTGATGGCGTCGTTCGTTTGCAGCACCTCAACATCGGAGGAGTTCACCAACAGGAAAAATACCAGAATGGTGAAGATATCCATCAGCGAGACCAGGTTCAGTTTGGAACCGCTGCCGAGCCGCCGGTGGTGCTTGTCCATGCGTTTGGCGCGTAGGGACTGTTTCATCGCTTACTGCCCCCCTGCGCTGGTGACCGGGGCATCACCCAGAGAGATGGCGGGAAACAGCTCCGCATCCACCACATCGGAGACCAGCACTGTTTTAAAAGAGCGCACGGTGTCCATGGTGCTGACCAGAGTTTGGTAGTCGGTGGTTTTTTGCGAAAGGATCAGGATGTCGCGCTTGTCGATACCCTTCTCTTTTAGTTGGCGTTTGATCTCCTGCAAGGTCAAAGAGAGCAGATCAAAGTTGTAGACCATCTCGCTGGGGGCCTCTTCGCTGGCAACTTTTTCGATGCGCTTCACGCGAATACCGGCCGGATAATTAACATCGAGATAATCGCTGTTAATTATCACTTCGAGAATTTTGGGTTGTTCACTGTCGGCGGCAGCACCTGCCCCCGCATCCGGCAGAGTCAGATCCAATACAGTGACATGGGAAAACACCATACTCATCAGCAGCACTGGAACCAGAATAATCATCAAATTCATAAAGGAAGTGATGTCCAGTTCCGCTTCGTGAGCGTGTTTGCGCCTGTTTAAAAACATGCTGTTGTCCTGGCGTGGCAGTGGCTTGAAGGATTAAACGGTTTTATTCAGTAACCGTTAGTGATCAACCTTGGCGCCACTGTCGCCCATGCGGGTTTTGGCACTGCCGCCACCGGCCAACACGTTTAAACATTTCACGCCGGCCATCTCCAGGCTGTCGATAATTTCCGTGGTTTTGGTCTGCAACAGGGCGTGTGCCAACAGCAGCGGAATAGCGGAGATCAAACCAAAGGCGGTGGTGTTCATCGCCACCGAAATACTGGAAGAGAGCAGCGAGGCTTTTTCGGTTGGGTCGGCGTTGGCCACCGCGGTAAAGGCGGCGATCAAACCGATAATGGTACCGAGCAGACCGAGCAGGGTGGCGATGTTGGCCAGGGTGGCGAGATAACCGGTGCGTTTTTCCAGGCGCGGCATCGCCTCCAGTACGCCCTCTTCCATGGCCAGTTCAATATCGTCGCGGCGCGGGCTTTCGTTCATGCGAATGACGCCGGCGGCGACCATGCGGCTAACCGGCGCGCCACTGCTTTGACCCATTTTAACAATGGCGGAGTAGTCGCGTTTTTTCAGTAACGGCAGAATTTGATTAAACGCGCGACGATTGGATTGCTTGGCGTAAGAGAGATAGATCCAGCGCTCAATGGCCACCACCAGGCCAATTAATAGCACCACGCCGATGGGGTACATAAAGGTTCCGCCATCTTTAAAAAATCGAAGCACGCTGAAGAAAAAGTCCATAGTTGTTCCTGTCTCTGATGCGGTAAAAATTACGAATTAATGCGATAGATAAAATATTAGAAGTTTATTGTGAGTCCGTTGCAGTTTTTTCTTCGAGATAGTGCAGTTGGCGCAATAACTCTTCACGCTCCACATGTTCGAACACCCGGCTCGTCGTTTTCTGTGCCAGGCTCTGTTCAAACTCTTCACTGTCGGCGGCGGTTTTCCAGGGCACGATGTAGAGCACCTTGGGTTGCTCCTGGTTGCCGGTAACGGTTTCGTCGATGTTAATCACCGCCTGGGCGCCGGCCTTGAAGGCGACGGCGGCGCCAATTAAAACCAGTGCTTGTTGCAGTCGCCGCCGCACTATGGGTTGTCGCGTCACTATTGCTTCCTCACGAATTTCTATCCAGGCGCCGGCGCAGATCGCTGATCCACCCTTTCAGGGCGGGATCGGGTTCGCTGGCCAGGCTCTGGTACTGTTCATAGTGGGCCAGCGCTTCGCTTAATTTGCCCATGTAGAGGTCGTACAAAATGGCCAGATTGCGGTGGCTGATGGCGCTGTCTGGCCACACCGACAGCGCCTGCAGATAGAGCTGCTCGGCGGCCTGAAACTGGCCGGCCTTGCGTTTCAGAATGGCCAGCTGGTTGTAGGCGTCGATATTGAGCGGGTTGGCGTCGATCGCCTGTTGGTAGGCCTGAGCGGCGGCCTCGGGTCGGTCGGTGGCCTCAAAGACTATGCCCAAATTGAGGTAGGGGCCGGAGAGCTCGGGGGCGGTGACGGTTAATTCCGTCCAGGCGAACTCGGCCTCGGCCCAGTTCTTTTTGCGGTGCAGTTCCAAGGCGTTGGCAAACAGCTGCTCAACGTTGGCCGCTACCGGCTTGGGGTTGGCCAGATAGGGGTTGGCGGTGATGGCCACCGCGGTGTCGCCATCGGCCTCGGTAGCTGCATCGGTGACGGAAGCTTCCGGGGCCGGCTCTGCCGCCACCGGTGGTTTCTCTGGCGGCGCCAGGGCTCCACCCAGATAGGCGCAGCCGCTGAGTGAGGCGAAACCGATGCCGGCGACACCCAGGCCGGTGAGCAGGCGTAAAGTGCTAGTAAATTTCACTGCTCGCCTCCACGCTCTGTTCCGGTTTGGCATAGCGGCCGGGCAGCAGTTTGGCCAGGGCCTCGAAGCTCGATTTCACCCAGTCGTCGTAGACGCCAATCCAGCTGCGCTCGCTGTTGGCGGCGTGAATCTCAATGGCCTGATCTTCAAACGGCAAGGCCTGCTCCTCCAACAAAATTTCGTACTGCTCCAACTCCAGCTCCGAGAGCCCTTTGGGCCGCTCGGAGTCCATCAGGTCGCGGCTCAGCTCGGCGTAGATTTCACCAATGCGGAAGTTGGCCTGGGTGGTGAACTCCTGAATGTTGTAGCTGAGGGTCTTCTCGTAGGCCTTGAGCGTCGACTCCAGGGCCGCTTTCTTACTCTTCAGGCTGTTTTTCAACGGCAGCCTTAACTTGATGGCGGCGAAGGTGCGGTACTGCTGGTCGGCCAGGTCGCTGCCGGCCCAGGCGGCCAGGTAGCTGCTGCGCGCGCTCTGTTGGCGGCCGGCGTGATCGTGACTGCTCATGATCTTTTTAAGCCAGAAGTTGCGCTTGTCGCGCTCGCCGGCGTCGCGGTAGAGCTCGGTCAGCTTGTACTGGGCTTCGAGGTTTTCGCTGAACGGCTCAGGGTAGCGGTTGGCGTAGTCGCGGTACTGGGCCAGGGCTTCAGACTGTTTGCCGTCGCGCTCGTAGAGCTCGGCCACCAAGAGCGTCGACTGGCGGCGGAATTCCGGGTCCGGGTCGCGTTTCATCTCGGCCAGCAGGGCTTCGGCGGCTTGCGACCACTCCTCCAGTGCCTGGTGGATAACCACCATCTTGGCGCCGATGGAGGCGGTCAGTGGATCTTTGGGGTAGGCCTGTTTGAAGCTCTGCAGCAGCCCTTTGGCCTCCTGCCAGCGGCCCAGCTCCATCAGGTAGTTGGCGGCGTCGAAATGGGCAGTGCGGGCGATATCGGAGTTGGGCAGCAGCGCCTTGACCCGCAGCAGCTGGTCGACGGCGTCGTTCAGGTCGCCGCGGGCGACGGCCTGATCGGCGCGTTTGTAGATGCTGGCCGCCAGCCGTTCGTTGATCTGCGGGCGGCGACTGTCATTGGCGGGCAGCCGTTGCAGCACCTGGGTGTAGGCGTACTCCGCCTGGCTGTAGTTGCTGCGGTTGAACTCCGCCTGGGCGACGATCAGCCAGGCGGTGACCAGCAGCTCGCTCTCCGGTTGTGGCTGCCACTGGGTGACGCGGCTGGCGGCCTCCACGGCGCGCTCCGGCTGGCCGGTTTTGAGCAGCCCCTGAGCGCTGCGGGTCAACACCGCCACGGCGCGTGGGTCGGTGCCGTAGAGGTCGGCAAACAGCAGCCCGGTGTAGATCGCCTGCTCCTGCCAGTAGTTGCGCTCGTCGTCGAGGGTCGCCTTGGCCAGCAGCTCCTCGGCCAGAATAACGGTGGTGTAGCCGGCCTCGGCGCCCAGTTTCTGGTCGGGCAGCTGCTCGCGCAGGCTGTAGGCAACGCGGTGGAACTCGGAGAAGGCGGCCTCTTTCTGGTTGGCGGCGTAGAGCGCCTCGGCCAGCAGGTAGGTCATCTGGCCGGTATCCGGGTCGTCCGGGAAGGTCTGCACAAACTCGCGATACCAGCCGGCGGCGAGCAGATATTCGTTGTTGATCACCTGGGCATTGATGGGCTGGTTGTCGACCACCAGTTTTTGTTTGGGCTTCTCTTTCAGCGCCTGCTGCCACTGTTGCGCGCGGGCGTGGCGATATTGGGCGAGCTCGGTCAGGTAGAGGTGCAGGGTGGGCAGCAGCGGCTCGCGCCCGGCCTCATCGCGGGCCGCCCAGTAGGCGCTGTTGATGCCGTACAGCTCGATAAACTGCGCCTTTGTGGGTACCAGCAGTTCGGGGAAGCCGCCCACCTCGTAGACTTTGATCTTGGCGGCGGTGAAGCCGGGGGCACGGTCGTCGAGTGGGTAGAGGTCGACAAAGGCTTGATAGGTGTCGGCGCTGTCGCTGAAGCGCTGCTTGGCCAGGTAGAGCTCGGCCAGGTTGGCGTAGAGCAGGTGCTCGTAGGGGCGCGCCCCCAGGCGCTGATAGGTGGCGGTGATGCTGGCCGGTCCCTCCAGGTAGGAGAAGGAGAGACTCATCACGCGCAGGGTATCTTCGCACAGGGTTTTGGCGGAGCCGGTGAGGGTGCTGATGTCGGTGCCATCCTGCAGGTAGACATCAAGCAGCTGGGTGAAGGAGTCGAGGGCATCTTCATAGACACCGCGCTTGAACTGGCTCCAGCCCAGCATATAGAGGGCGTTTTCGTAAAATTCCGATTTCGGCCCGGCCGCCACCACCGCCTCGTAGCGTTCGCTGGAGATACGGTAGTCCTCTTCGGTGAAGCTCTGTTCGGCGCGCCGGAAGTTGGCTTCGGCCAGGAACGGGGAGCCCGGGTAGGTGGTAGCCAGTTCCGCCAGGGTGGCGTCGGCTTCGCTGGTGCGGCCATCCAGGGCGTAGGCTTTGGAGAGCTGATAAAGCAGTTCGTCCACCTGGGTGGCGACCCCTTCGGGCTGCTCCCGCTGCAGTTCGATCAGCTCCTGGTACATGGTGATGGCGTCGCCAAAAAAGGGCTGGCTGGTCTCTGCCTCGGCCAGGTTGCGCTCGCTCTTGGCCATCTCCAGGCCGGCCAGGCGGATCAGAATTTTGCGGCGGGTGTCGGGCCGCTCGGCTACCGCCAGGGCCTGGCGGTAGTAGGCTTCGATCTCGGTCAGGTCGACCACCGGCACTTCGAGTTCGGTATTGGGCAGCACCGCCGGCTGCACGCTGTAGAGATTGGGCGCGTTGTCGATGGCATCGTTGGAGCTACAGCTGCTAAGCAGCGCGATGGCGCAGGCGAGCAGTAACGGACGGCGGCGCATCACTGGAACTCCTCCCCGGTGGTTGCGGGCTCGGCCGCACCGCTATCGTCGGCATCGACAGCGTTGTTGTTATCCGTGGCTGCACTGTCGCTATCAATCGGGGTGCTGTCGTTATCGATGGGAGCGCTATCGCTATCGATGGCAGCGCTATCGCTTGCCACTGGCACGCTGTTGGCGTTGCGGTTGCTGTGATCGTACAGGCGGGCGATGGAGAGGCGCGCCTCGGAGAGGAAGAAGAGCACCCGTTTGCGCTGCAGCTCGAGTTCGGCCAGCAGCTGCTGTTGCAGCTCGGCGGTGACCAGATCCATGGTGGCACTCAGGCGCTGCTGGTTGGTATCGAGGCGCACCTGCGCCGCGGCCATGCGCTCATTCATGGGGATCAGGTCCGGGGCCTGGTCGACCGCCAGCTGCACCCGCTGGTAACTCTCTTTGACGGCGTCGAGCTGGGCGTTGGCGGCGGCCATGGCCTGCTGCAGCTGCCAGCGTTTGTCGTGGTAGCTTTGCGCCTCCTGCCAATAGAGGATGCCGCGCAGCAGCCGCGCCTTGGCAATCTGCTCGCGGCTCAGCTGTTCGGCCAGGCGCTGGCTCTTGTCATAGGCGCTGTTGGCGCGCTTAACCAGGTCGCTCTGCTGCTCATCGGCCAGGGCCAGGTAGTCGTGCTCGGCCTCTATACGGCTGATTTTGGCCTGCAACTGATCGCGCTGGGCGACCAGGCGGGCGACGATGGTGGGGTAGTCCAGGGCGGCGACGGTCTCGGCCTGGGCCGCGCGATTGCTGGCGCGGGCGGCGGAGAGATCGCGGTAGTCGGTGAGCTTCACCTGCCACTGGTCAATGTTCTGTTGCAGGGATTGCAGGTCGCGCAGCTCCTGCACCCGCGCCTGAAACTGGTTTTGCGCCACCAGTGTGTGCAGGTAGTTGATCACCTGGTCGAGGTCGGGCTGTTGATCGGCCAGCCAGCTGCTGTTGCGGTCGATCTCCACCGCCAGCAGTTGCAGCAGGTCGCTTCTTTGCAGCTCCTGGCGGGCGCGGGCGATGCGGTCGAGCTCCTGCTCGTAGGCGCTTTCGGCGTTGGCATAGGCCAGCAGCGCCTCCCCGGCGGCGCCCATCTTTTCATAGGCGAAGGGGATGGCCAGGTGTGCCTCTTGTACCTCGGGGTACATAAAGTTGCGTCGCAGCAGCTCCTGCCAGGGGGCCAGGGCGGTGCTGTAGAGCTGGCGGTTGAGCGCCGCCCAACCATTGCCGAGCAGCGCCTGGTTGGCCAGTACCGGCGTCAGGCGCACCCGGGAGAAATCGATGGAGGCATCGGGAAAGCTGCCGAGCGCCAGTTCGCTGTACCCGGCCGCGGTACGTGCCCGGTCGCGCAATACCAGCTGCAGCTCCAGGTCGTCGCTATCCTCTTTGATGGGGGCCTGCCAGACCGCCTCGTAGTAGGGGATGGCGACCTCGAACTGGCCGTCGCGACCGAGGGCGGAGGCCATGTTGTAGTTGAGGAAATTGAGCCAGACACTGGGCGCTTTAATTTGGCTGATGGCCGCCTGAGCCTCTTGCAGCTGGCCGCGGCGAATCAGAATGCTGGCGCTGATGGTTTCCGCCTCTTGCGCCATAAGCCGGCTGATGTGCTCCCGGTCGAGCTTGGCCAGGGCCGCTTCGGCGTCGTCCCACTGGCCGCGGGTGTAGGCCAGTTTGGCGAGATAGAACCAGGCGGTGTTGCGCACCTTGGGCGGACGCGACTCATCGGCAAGCAGCTGAGTGAAGATCTCGGTGGCGCTGTTTTTCATGCCGAACGCCAGGCTGATGCCACCTTCGATGATGGCCGGGTTGTCGCCGTGGCCTTGAATGCCGCCGGCGACATCGGCGCGATAGAGTTCGGTCAGCGCCTGGAAGTAATCTTTCTGGTAGTAGTGGTAGAGGGTGACGCCATAACGCAGGTCGGCCACTTCGGTGAGTGGCTTACCGGCGTAGCTGGGTGCCGCCACCGCCGCCAGCAGACAGCTGCCGGCCAGCAGTTGGCTGAGCCGTTTCAGCGTTACAGCTGCCATTCTTTTATTTCGAATACCGGTTGCAGTTTGGCGGTGGAGTCGACGATTTTCAGCTCGTAGACCTTGCCGCTGGTCTGTTTGTTGATGGTTACTTCCGCGGCCCGCTTGTATTCACGACCTTCCGGGCCGATACCGATAAAAAAGGCGGTCAGCGTGTGTTCACCGGTTTTCAGGTTGCCCAGGTAGAGGCGTTGTACGCCACCGCGAAACAGGGCGTCGATTTGATGTGGGGTGTAGAGCTCGCTGACGATCATCTGGTCGTCGAGCTGTACCCGGACGGAGTCGAGCTGAAAAAACTCGCCAACGTCCATAGAGAGGTAGAGTGCCAACTGGCTGTTGGCCGGGTAGAGCAGCTCCTCCTCAAGGATAAGCAGGTCGCGGTTGAGTCCCAACAGCTCCTGCTTTAACGATTCGATCTCATCGCTGACCGGGGCCGGGGCTTGCTCCTGGCCGTTGCTGAAGGCACTGAGGGTAAGTAGCAGTGAGCTCAAAACGCAGGCCAACAACGGGCTGCGACCGCGGCGCTGGGCGCGGGGTAGTCTGGCGGACATGTACCTGTCTTCTCCTAAGTAATTGGCGGCTTGGGTTGTGGCCCTAAGCCGCGCCTCCATTAAGCGTATGCGAGGACCAGTTGGGCCGGTGAACCGGCGGCTGAGTGTTGATTTCACCCCAGCCTGCGCTCTGATCCCCGTGCGCGCTCCAGGCGTTGGCAAAGTATAAGTTAAGGTTTTCGACAACGAGTGCGGATGAGTGCACACAAAAGGCTATAAGCCGGTAAAAAGCGACTGCAATCAGAGCTTTTGTGAATTAAGTCACCAACTATTAATTGTGTCCCTTGGCCGGTCATAACAAAAATTTATTGTAGTTCCGGCGGCGTAAGGCCGCTGGAATAACGGATCTCGCCACTGCTGGTAATCACAATCGCTTCGTAGCCGGGCAGCTGGTTGATCATGGCCAGTCCCGCCTCGGCCCCCATCACAAACACCGCGGTGGCCAGTGGGTCGGTATTGAACCCCTCCGGGCCGATCACCGAGGCGCTGATCAAACCGTGGCTCGATTTGCCGGTAGCGGGGTTGAGGATGTGGTGCACCCGCTCGCCGGTGTGTTGATCGATAAAGTAGCGTTCGTAGTCGCCGGAGGTGGAGATCGCCTCATTGGCCATGGGCAGCTTCACCACGCTCTGCCAGGCTGCGTCGTCCGGCCCCGGGCGCGGGTTTTTAATGCCGATCAGCCAGGGTCGGCCGAGGTTGTCGCCCAGCAGCCGGGTATCGCCGCCGGCGTTGACCGAGGCGTGCTGCACGCCGTGCTCACGCAGCAGTGCCGCCGCACTGTCGACGGCGTAGCCCTTGGCCAGGCCGCCTAAGTCGATCTTCACGCCCGGGTGGGCAAACCGTATCTGCCGGGTGTGCGGCTGCCAGTGCAGCTTACCGACGGCGGGCAGGTTGGCGGCGATCTGGGCGTCGTCCGGCGCCTGGCCGCTGCGGTAGTCGTAGAGGTGGCCAACCGAGGCGTAGGTGATGTCAAAGGCGCCGTGGCTGATGCGGTTGACCCACAACGCCTTGTCGACCAGACGGGCAAATTCCGGTGAGAGGGTTTGCGTTTGGCTGGCGGCCAGCTGGTTGACCCGGGCCAGTTCGCTGCTGTCGATATAGGGGCTGTAGACGGTGTCAATGCGCTCCATCTCGGCGCGCACCAAAGCCAGCAGCTGGGCCGCCTGGTCGGCATCCTGCCACCAGATGCGGGCGCCCACTTCGGTACCCATGATGGCCCAGTTCTGCTGGAACCACTCGGCCCGGGCCGGCAGTGCCAGCCACAGGCTTAGGCAGGCAGCGGTGACCAGCAGCAGTCGACGACTACTGCTGCCATTCGATGGCATAACCCCGCTCCGTCTCTTCACCGATGGCCGAGGCCATGGTGGGCAGGAATTTCTGCAGCTCGGGGTGGGCGCTGTCGCGCACGCCAATTTCACCTTTGATGATCACCCCAATCGGGTCGTTGGGGCGCAGGATGCGGTTGTAGTTGATGTCGAGGTCGGCGATTACCGGGCCACCCAGGTCGACCAGCTCGGCGTTGACGCCGCCCTGGTTGTCGGCCGTAAGGTTGGCGCCAAAGGTGCCCAGGGCGATCCAGCTGTCGCCGTTTAACAGGGCGCCGTTGCGCCAGGAGAGGTTGCCATCGAGCGCTTCGACCCGCAGGCCGTTGATGGTGCCTTTGTTGACCACCAGCGAGAGGTCGCCGGCGAGGGTGGTGGCGAACCAAAGGTCGAGCAGTTCGGCGGGCACGTTGACGTTGAAGTTGGCCAGCTGCACCTGTTCGCCGGCGGCGCAGACATCACCCTTGGCGGACTGGCTCTGGAAGGCAAATGAAATATTGGCGCAGGGTTTAAAGGTGAGCAGCGACAGGGGTTTAAGCCGCCACTGGAAGCGGCCCAGGCTGTAGACGTCGCGCTCGACGCTGAGCAGAGCGCTGCCGGCGCTGCCCGCCCAGAGGGAGCCCTGCACCTCGGCCAGGCTCAGGCCGGGAATCGCCTGAGTGAAGGCGTAGGCGGCGAAACTGGCCGGCACCCGCGCCACAATCAGTACCAGCAGCAGGGCCACCAGGCCCAGCCACATCCAGAAGTTGGTCAATATATTTTTGGTCATACGTGGTTTGAATCCATTACCCCAGGGCAGTTGCCGTAGCGGCCTAGCGCGCCAGGCGCAGGCTGACGGAGACGCGGCCGCTCACCCGGGTGGGGGTGATGGTCAGCTCGCGGGCGGCCAGCTTCTGTTCGGTTTCCATGGTTACCAGCCAAGCGACAAAGGCGCTGTAGGCGACGTCGTCGAGGCGCAGGCGCACCTCGCCCTCGCGCACCGGTTGGAAGCTGCTCAAACTCATGCCACGGGTGCGCAGAGTGGAGTCGATCAGCTCCGACAGGGGTGCCTGAGTGCTGCTGGTGTCGCTGTTGCCGGCGCGGTACTGCTTGAGCTCCAGAGCCATCTCCCGCACTCGGGCCAGGCTCTCGGCGGCGGCGCGGGTGTTCACCTCTTGGCTGACCAGGGCGCGGTTGGAGGGTTGAATCAACAACCACCAGATGAGTGCCAGGGCCACCGCCAGGGCACACAGCAGCAGCGCGGTCTGATCGCGCCGGCCCAAGGTCAGCCAATAGTTACTGAGCGCGTTCATGGGATACTCCTTATGCGCAGGCGTGCCTGTACTCCGGCGGCCACGGAGGAGGTGCCCTGCAGCTCCGCCAGCAGGTGTTGATTTTCCAGGCTGGCGCGCAGCTGGTCGATCTGACGGAAATCGGAGGATTCAACATTGAGCCGCATATCGCCCTCGACGTAGTGCAGGTTCAGAACTTTGATGTCGCTGTTGCTGGCCAGGGTGGGGCTGATTTTGGCGAGCAGCGGCACCACCCCGTTATCGCCCTCGCCGGCATCGCTTTTGTAACGTGAGAGCTGGGTTTTGAGCTGTTTCTCCGGGTCGACCATGGCGCCCTGGGGTACCACCGAGCGGTAGGCGCTTTCGGCGGCGGCCAGATGCCGCTGCTGCTGGCCCTTAAGGCTGGCCAGTGCCGCCCAGTTGCTGCCCAGAAAGAGTACCAGAGCGATGCCGGCGGCGATGGCCGCCGGCCGCCAGGTCTGCCACCAGCGGGCGATGGGCAGCGAGCGGCCAAGGCTCTGCTGGCGCAGATTAAGGGCCGGCAGGAGCTCCACGGCCAGGCTTAGCCACTGGTCCCACTGGGCGCTGGTGGCTTTCTCCTGCAGGCTTTCGGGCAGGGTGTCCTGCAGGGTTTGCAGGTCTTCGAAATTTTGGCCGAACAGCTTCACCTGTTCCGGCGCCTGACCCTCGGGCTGCTCGGAGAGCAGCGCCAGCAGCGACTCCTGCAGCAGGTCGAGGGGTACGCTGTAGGCCAGGTCGTGGCGGTAGCGAACCTCCACCGGGGCGTCGCCACCCAGCCAGCGCAGGCTCCACTGTTGTTCGGTAAAGGGCAGCAAAAGCGGCAGCGGCAGACAGACCGCCACCTCCAGGTCGGCCCCTTCAAACTGGGCCAGCAGGGTCTCCAGCCAGGCCAGGGGGGTGTAGGCCACGGCCACACGGTCGCCGTGGATAGTGCCGTAGGCGAAGTGAAACTCGTCGACATCGCCGAGGATGTCATCCTCGAGCTCGTAGGGCATCAGCTTGGCCAGGTGGCGGCGCTCCTTGGCGGAGAAGTGGCCCTCCACCAGGACGATCTCCTGGCTGGCCAATGCCAGCCAGATTTCAGCGTGACTGTCGGTCTGGGCGGCGGCCAGTTCGGTAATGGTGCCCTGCTCCGCCGGCCCCATCCAGCTGCCATCCTCCAGCAGACGCCACGCCAGCTGCGGGGTGGCGGGATCCTGCTCGGGCAGTTGGGCGTCGTAAATAACAACGAGTCGATTCATGGTTACACTGTGTTCTCTAAATTAACCCGGGAATCCATGCCGCCGGGTGCTCTTACCTGGGCCAAAGCGCTACTGTGCCCGAAACGGGGTTAGTTTAGCGCAAGCCGTGTCATAAAAACCTGCCATTATTGGTGGGCTTTTGCTATTGCCCCGCCACTCTGGCTATTCCTCTTTTACCGTGCCAGTCACAGCACAAAGTCGCTGTGGCGCACCACCTCTGTGTTGTCGTCCTCGCGGTGCAGCAGGCTGAGCAGGCTGCGCCGCTGGCGGCCAACCTCCACCTGTGTGCTCAACACAAAGTAGCCGCTGTCGACGGTGAGACCGTCGGTACTCAGGTCGCCCCGAGAGGTGAGCGCCGGCGGCAGGCTGGCGCTAAATTCGGCAATGTCCTGGTAGCCCAGGCCGCCGCGCTGCAGCTCAATCTCCTCGGCATCGGCCAGCGCCAGAGGGGTCAGGTCAGCGGGCAGATTGATGGTGCGCAGCAACATCACATTGGCGGTGTTGACGTTGAGCCCACCGCCCTCCGGCAGGGCTGTAATAAAGGGCGCCAGGGCGTCGAAAATCTCCGGCGTCATCCCCTTCACCAGGCGCAGCTCGGTAATGCTCACCAGCGGCCCATTGGGCGGCTTGATGGGTGGCTCGTAGCGCTGGTAGTAGAGCGACTCGGCGCCACCAAAACCAAAGTTGGTGTCGTCGGCGTCAATCCAATCGACGATCGCCTCCAACAGCTCGATGGCGTCGGTGAGCGACATCGGGTTTTCGTCATCCAACGCCTGCAGCAGCCGTAGAAAGCGGCGCTGATCCTCGGTGAAGCGGTCGAAACTGGTCGGCCCCTTGTTCTGCTGGTTGACGGTCACCGCCAGGCGGTTGACGTCGAACTTGCTCTGGGCGTCGGTCAGCTGCCCCTGCATAAAGCCTTCGTCCAGCGGGAAGGTGAGCTCCTGAGCCCAGGCTTCGTCCAGGGTGTCGGTAAACTCGCCGTTCTCTTTGTCGTCTTTGTAGTCCTCTGCCAAGGCAAACAACGCCAGCTGCTCGGCGCCCAGCAGGTACTCCTTGGCCTGGCTGCCGTGGAAGCGGGCTTCCGCGCGCAGCAGGCTGCGCTCGTGGCTCACCGCCAGCCCCACCGCCAGTGCCACCACCAGGGAGGCGACTATCAGCGCGGCGATCATCACCGCGCCGCGCTGCGCTTGAGGCAAGCCCGCGCGAACCGGCACTTTCGGCCAGGATTTAAACGTCATCAGCCCTGCCCCAGCAGAAAGAGCCGGGTGATGCGGCCAAAATCTTTGGTTTCGAGCTGCACCTCGACCGCTACCGGCAGGCCGCTGACCCCCTGTTCCGGCCAGCGCTCCAGCCACGGCCCCTGCCGGTTCTCGGCGCTGGCGGGCAGGTAGCGAATGACAAGCTCGGTTACGCCGGTGAGCAGCGGCAGTTGGCTGGCGTCGTCCGCCAGCGCCTCTTCGCTCTCCGGCCAGGAGTCGCGATAGAGGGTCTCTTCCTGTAACCGATAGCCCACCTGCAACAGCGAGCTGCGCGGCAGACTGGCCGGGTTGGGGCGGCCGTCACGCACCAGACGCAGCAGGTACTCTTCGTCGACCTCGCTGGAGAAGCCGGCTGTAATCAGCACGTTATAGAGGCTGACATTGCGCGCCACCACGTGGCGGAAGTCGGCCTCCAGCAGATACATGGCCCGGCTCAGGTCGTCGATTTCGGCCATGGTCTCTTTGGTGACCTTGGCGCTGTCGATGGCCGAGCGCAGGGTCTGGTAACTCAAAAAAATGACGATAACGCCAATCGCCAGCGCCACCATCACCTCGATCAGGGTGAAGCCCCGTTGCCGGCTACTGGGGTTCATAGACAAAACCCGACAGCTGGGTAATGGGGTTGTCGGCCGCCTGTTCGGCGCTCTGGCCGACGCTGACCGTCAGTTTGCGGATAGCGTCGACATCGGTCACCTGGCTCTCGGCCAGCCAAAACCACTCGATCCCGGCCAGCTCCTCGCTGCCGGTCTGGCGGCCATTGAGGATACGGCCGGTCAGCTGATAGTTGAGGCGGTGCGTGTTGAGCTGGTTGCTGGCCACGTAATCAGCCAGGGTCTGCAGGCGCACACTGCTGACATTGTTCGACTGGGTAAGCATTAAGTTAAGTAGCGCCGGCAGTGCTACGGCGACAATCACCAGTGCCACCATCACCTCAATCAGGGTGAAGCCGCGCGCCTGCCGACGATTGCCAATGCCGACTCTCATACTAGAGTTTCCCCAGCTGCCGCTCGGCCTCCTGGCTGCGTTCCAGCCAGGTGATGCGGCCCATTTCGTTGATCTGCATATGCACATAGCGGCGCTCCAGATCGCGCACCGACTGGGCTGACTGTGAATCCAGCTCCAAAATCAGGGTCGCCGCCAGGGCTTCGCCACCGCCGTAGAAGATGATCACCGGCAGCGGTTTGTCGAACTCAAGCCAGCGCCAGAGATCCACCGGCTGCTCGTCTATCTCAATGCCGAGCTTGATAAAGTCCGGCGGTTTGATCGGCGGCAGCTCGGTGACCGGCGACCACTCGCCATCGCGCCAGCGGTGCCAGGTGAGCTGCCAGGCCTGCTCGTTGCTGGCGGTGTTAAAGACCTCCGGCACCAGGCCTAAGTGTTCGCCGCCAAACAGCGCCTGGTCGGTGCCAAACTGCAGCTGGGCGTAGACCTCTTCGCCAAAATTCTGCAGCTCACTGTCGGCATCGAAGCGAAAGCCCTGAAATGTGGCCATGCCGATGGCCAGCGCCATAACGAACAGAACCACCATCAGCTCGATAAGACTGAAGCCTGCTGCTGAGCGGCGCGTGTTCATAGCCGTTAGAAATCTTCCTGGTTATCCCAGTTGTTGACGTCGCGATTGTCGCCTTCGCCACCTGGCACACCATCGGCGCCGTAGGAGAAGATCTCAAACTCGTGGCTCTCACCGGGGCTCAGGTAGAGATAATCGCGGCCCCAGGGATCTTTCGGCATTTTCGGGAGATAGCCACTTTCGCGGTATTTACGGGGTACTGGGTCCAGGCTTGGTTTCTCGACCAGTGCACCCAAACCCTGCTCGCTGCTGGGGTAGACGTAGTTGTCGAGCCGGTAGGTCTGCAACGCGGTTTCGATGGATTTGAAATCGGCAAACAGGCGGCCGTAATTGGCCTTGCCAATGTTATCCAGGACCCTCGGCGCCACTATGCCAATCAGCAGGCCCATAATGACCAGCACCACCATAATTTCGATCAGTGAGAAACCCTGTTGTCGGTGAAGACGTTTCATAGCGCGTTCCAGTATTTCGTGGTTATGAGTTTGTGTTGGCTAGACCTAGTGGCCAACCATTTGGTTAAGGTCGAAGATGGGCAGCAGTATCGCCATCATGATAAAGGCGATGGCGCCACCCATAATCACCACAATCGCCGGCTCAAAAATGCCGAGGGTTGTGGTCAGTTTCATCTCCAGCTCGCGCTCCTGGTTTGTGGCGCAGTGCTTGAGTTGTTTGTCGAGCGTACCGTTGGCCTCGCCGCTGGCGGTCATCTGCACCAGCAGCGGTGGAAACCAGCCGGCCTGCTTCAGCGCCTTGTTGAGCGAGCCCCCTTCCTGCACCGTGCGCGAAACATCGGAACAGGCGTGCTGCAATTCGGTGTTGCCGAGCACCTGGGTGGCGATGCGCAGCGCCTGCAGCAGTGGCACACCGCTCTCCACCAACAGGCTCAGGGTGCCGGCAAAGCGGGAGCTGTCGGCCAGTAAAATCACGCTTTTAACGAGGGGTACGCGCAGCAGAAAGCGGTGCCAGGTGCGCCGCCGTTCGGCGTTTTTGATCAGGTATTGGAAGCCGACCACGCCACCGATGAGGAGCAGCAGAATCAGCCAGCCGAAGTTGCGCAGCAGATCGCTGAAGCCGATAAGGATGCGGGTGATCAGTGGCAGGGTGCGCTCGTTCTGCTCAAACATCTGCACCAGGTCCGGCACCACAAACACCATCAGGATGGTCACCACACTAACGCTCACCGTGAGCAGCACCACCGGGTAGATCATCGCCATTTTCAGCTTGTTGGCGGTGTGCTGGTTGCGCTCGATGTACTCAGCCAGCTGTTCCATCACCTGCCCCAGGTAGCCGGAGGATTCACCGGCGCGCACCATGGAGCGGTACATGGAGTCGAAGCTTTTGGGGTGCTCGGAGAAGGCCTGGGCCAGGGAGTGGCCCTCCAGCACGCGCGAGCGGATGCTGAACAGAATCGACTGTACCGCCGGCCGGCCGGCCTGTTTGGCGGCGGTGTTGAGCGATTCATCGAGCGGCAGGCCGGACTGCAACAGCGACGCCAGCTGGCGGGTAACCAGGGCCCGTTCTTTGATGTTGAGGCTGGCGGGGAAAAGTTTAGCCAGGCTGAAACCGCTGGCCTCAGCCCCCTTGCGGCCGCCCCCTTTGGCGCTCTTTTCGCGGGTGGTGGCGACGGTGAGTGGCTTCAGCTGCTGGCCGCGCAGGTGGGCGCGCACCTGGCGTTCGCTGTCGCCCTCAATAACCCCTTTGACGGTTTTGCCGGCGTTGTTGATGGCTGTGTAACTGAAGGCTGCCATGGTGTTAAACCGCGGTGGTGACCCGCATTACCTCTTCAATGCTGGTGTCGCCGGCCAGTACCCGGTCGCGACCGCACTCGGTAATTGATTGCGACTGGTGCCGGGCTTGGGCGTCGAGTGCCAGTTCGCCGGCGTCTTCGTGAATTAACTGGCGCAGGGGCCCGTCAATATCGACCCACTCGTAGATGGCACTACGGCCGCGGTAGCCCTGCTGGTGGCACTCGCTGCAGCCCTCGGCGCGGTAGATGGTGGCCTCTTCCGAGATGCCCAGGTGTTTGCATTCGGCCGGGGTGGGGTGATCGGCCCGTTTGCAGTGCGGGCAGAGTACGCGCACCAGGCGCTGAGACATGACGGCGGTAATGGATGAGGAGAGCAGGAAGGGTTCAATGCCCATATCCTGCAGCCGGGTTACCGCGCCGATGGCGGTGTTGGTGTGCAGAGTGGAGAGCACCAGGTGGCCGGTAAGGCTCGCCTCCACGGCGATCTGCGCAGTTTCGCGGTCGCGGATCTCACCCACCATCACCACGTCCGGGTCCTGCCGGAGGATGGCGCGCAGGCCGCGGGCAAAGGTCATGTCAATTTTGCTGTTGACCTGGGTCTGGCCGATGCCGGGCAGCAGGTATTCGACCGGATCTTCAATGGTGAGGATATTGCGGCTGCGGTCATTGATGTGGCTGAGGCCGGCGTAGAGGGTGGTGGTTTTACCGGAACCGGTGGGGCCGGTGACCAGAATAATGCCGTGCGGCTTGGCCAGGGCGCCGGCAAAGCCGTTGTAGACCTGGGCCGGCATGGCGATCTGTTTTAAGGAGAGCTGCCCGGCGGTGGTATCGAGCAGCCGCAGCACCACCCGCTCGCCGTGGGCGGAGGGGATGGTGGAGAGGCGGATATCCAGGCCGTGGCCGGCCAGTTTGACGGTAATGCGGCCGTCCTGGGGCAGGCGCTTCTCGGCGATATCGAGTTTGGCCATCACCTTCAGACGGGAGACCAACAGCGGTGCCAGCACTGCCTTGGGTGAGAGCATTTCGGTGAGTACGCCATCGACACGAAAGCGCACTGCGACGCGGTCTTCGTAGGGTTCGATGTGAATATCCGAGGCCTTCTCGCGCACCGCCTGGGAGAGGATGGCGTTGATCAGCCGGATCACCGGCGCGTCGTCGTTGCCGGAGAGCAGCTCTTTGTCGTCGGAGAGCTCCTCGGCCAGGGAGTCGAGGTCGATGTCGGTGCCGAGGTCATCGGCCACCTCGTCGGCCGCCTGCTGGGCCGAACCACTGGCGCCGTGGTACATATCTTTGAGGTGCTTCTGGAACTCCTCATCGCTGATCGGCAGGGTGGTGAAGGGGCGCTGCAGGTGGCGTTGCAGCTCCAGCAGCAGGGGCAGGCGCAGGCTGCCACGATAGAGCAGCTGGCCATCTTTCACCAATACCCCTTTCTGGCTGGCGTAGCCAAAGGGGAGCGCATTGGCCACCGCCGCAGCGGGTGCCTCGGCCGCTTCCGGCTCGGTTGGGTAAGCCGGTGTCTGTTGGTCGCTGATGGGCGTTTCGCTCATGACTCTACCCTGGGGGTTAATCGTCTTTTTTGGCTTTTTCGGCGTCGATGGCATCCAGCGTGTCGCTGTAGCCAGAGAGGTCGGTGTCGGGGGCGATGGGCCACTCCGGAACCACTGGCAGCAGTTTGCGATCCAGCGACAGCCCCTTGCGCTCCCGGCGCAGCAGTTGCTGCTCGCGGATAAAGCGGTACTTCTCGGCGGTGGTGCCGGTGAGGGTGTCGTCGTCGCGAATGACCGTGGCGCGAATAAACACCAACAGATTGGTTTTGGTGATCTGATCGCGGTTGGAGCGGAACAGCCGGCCAAGCAGGGGAATACTACCCAATACCGGCACGCGTGACTGGTAAGTCTGCACGTTATCGCGCATCAGGCCGCCCAGTACCACCACCTGGCCATCGGCGGCCAACACCTGGGTGGTGATGGAGCGCTCGTTGGTGATGACGTCGGAGGCGCTGGTCTCGCCGGTGAGACTGGAGACCTCCTGCACGATATCGAGAATAATCTTGTTGCCTTCGTTGACGTGCGGTGTCACCCGCAGGGTGATACCCACATTCTGCCGTTCGATGGTCTGGAAGGGGTTGCTGACGTTACCCTCGGTGCTGGTGAAGCTGCCGGTGACGAAGGGCACCTCCTGGCCGACGGCGATTTCTGCTTCGTGGTTGTCGGTGGTGAGTACGCTGGGGGTAGAGAGGATGTTGGAGTTGGTCTTCTCCTGCAGGGCATTGATGAGAGCGACAAAACCCTTCTCGCCGTCGAAGTCACCCAAACCCAGAGTGGTGCCGGTGAGGGTGCCGATGGCGCCGGCCAACTGTTCCAGAACATCGTCGTCTTCGGAGAGCACCAGTTCGCCGGCGGCAGAGAGAGTGCCGTCGCCGCTGGAGGTGGCGCCAAAGCCGCCATTGCGATCGGCGAACAGCCACTGAATACCCAGATCTTTACCGTCGACATCTTCTATTTCGGCGATTACCGCCTCCACCAGTACCTGGGCGCGGCGGATGTCGAGCCGCTGGACCACCTGCAGCAGGGACTCCAGGGTGTCGCCCTCGGCGGTGATCAGCAGCGCATTGGTGGATTCATCGGCTTCTACGGAGGCTTTGCTGGTGCTGGTTTTGTCGGTGCTGGCGGACTTCTCGATATTTTGCAGCAGTTTGGCCAATACCTGGGCCACATCCGCCGCCTTGGCGTACTCCAGATAGAGCACACGTACGTTGCCGGTCTGCGCCTGGGGCCGGTCGAGACGGGAGACCAAGCCGCGCACCCGCGAGCGCTGCAGTTCGTCGCCGCTGACCAGCAGTGAATTGGTGCGGGCATCGGCCACCATCTTCAGGTTGCCGGTATCCTTGCCGGCGTCGCCGGAGAGCAGCTGCTCCAACATTTTCAGCGCCTCGGCCACCGGCGCGTACTCCAGCTCGATGATTTCGGTATGGGCCACGGCGGCGGTATCGATCTGGGCGATGATCTTTTTAACTCGGGCGATGTTGGCGGCGGTGTCGGAGATAACAATGGAGTTGCTTGGGTCGTAGGCGGCCATGTGGGCGTGCTGGGCCACCAGCGGACGCAATACCGGCAGCACCTTGGCGGCGGAGATATTGCGCAGCACGATCACCTCGGTAACGTACTCATCGCCGGTTTTGGAAACGGCATTACTGGTCACCGGAATGGGCGATGAGCGCACATCCTTGTTGGGCACCACGCGCACCACCCCGTCGTTTTCGTAGGCGGTAAAACCGTGGATATCGAGAATGGAGAGCAGCAGCGAGTAGGCCTGGTCCTGGGTCACTTCGCCGTTGGTGAAGACCTGCACCTTGCCCTTCACGCGCGGGTCGATAATCACGGTTTTGCCGGTGCGGTCGGCGACGTAGCGTATTACCTCAACGATATCGGCATCGTTGAAGTTGAGCGTTAGTGTCTCGGGCTTGTTGGCCTGGCCAAAGGCCGGCAGCGCGCAGACGATTAGGGCGGCTAGGATGAGTGCACGCACGTTGATCCTCACTGGTCTGTATCGAGCGAAACGTTAATTTGCATTGACTGGCCATCGCGCAGCAGGGTCACCGTGGCACTGGTGGCCGTGCGCATCTCGCGGTAAACCTGGGTTACGCTGCCGGAACTGGTCAAAGCAATACCGTTTATGTCGGTAACTATGTCGTTGGTTTCTAAACCCAGGGAGCTGAAGGTGTCGCGGTCGCGCCCCGGTCGAATTTTGTAGCCAATAATTTCGCCATCTTCCCGGGCGACACTGAATTTGATCACCTCCGCCAGGGATTTAGGCACACTGGAGATGACGCGTTGCTCGGGCGCCTCCTCCTCGTTGTCGCTGTCGTCGTTCAGCCCAGCGGTGACTGGCTCGTTACTGAAGTCGACCACCGGCCCGGCCCGGCCGGCCGGTTCCGGTGCGCTGCTGGCGCTGCTGACGGCGTTTTTATCAAACAGGTTGAGCGCCTCTTTGCGGCCGGCGTTGTCGAGAATCACCCGATCTGAATCCACCTGATAGAGCAGCACCCGGGCGCCGCCGGGCAGCGAGTCGCCGACGTGATAGACCTTCTCCTCGCGGCCGTGGGCGATAATTGCCTGGGAGTTCTCGGCGATACTGCTTTTAATAACGCCCTTGAGCGTCAGGTTTAATTTGGTTTCGGCGGCGGTCTCTACCGCTACCGGCTGGGCCACCTCCGGCTCGGGGGCGGTGGCGTCCAGGGGGCCGAACAGCTCTGTGGCCAGCAGTGGCTCCAGGTCGACGTCGCCGACGCTGGTGGGGGTGTTGCGTACCAGGGCATTGCGTGGACTGGTGCTGGCAACCTCGGGTAGATCGGGCTCCGGCACCATCAACCAAAACAGTCGCGCCAGGGTGAAACAGGCCCACAACAGCATGGTCAGTACCAGCAGGTTGCGCAAAACAGCCAGGCTCTGGGGCGTGCCGAGATGGCGCTGCACCTGAGACGAGAAGCTGTCTATGGCTGAGGGACGGTTCATGGCTAGTTTGTTAGTCGCTTACTATTGCAATTCTGGCGCGGGTGCCGGAGCTCAGATAGTCGTATTTGAATTTGGTTCGATCGCGCCATCAGCGCACTCCATTGCCAGCTTTGCGGGTGTTGAGGTGACTGAGCTCGCGGTATAAAGATACCGGCGCCATCTCCAATTGTGATCAGTCACTTCCAGGGGAACCCCCAATAATACCCGCTCCGAATAGAAAATCACCTTTTTTACCTTAAAAAACGGGTTGTTAGCACAAACTTGTGAGAATTTAACTGAAGTCTAGTGCACAACTTGGCAAAGCAGGGACTGTCACCCATGACACCGGGGTGCCGATTTTCTCGCAAGGGCGGCGATAATGCGACATTAATATGACAATTTTGGGACGTTGTTATTTTCTTCTGCCCGGTTGGTTATAAGCCACCCGTGGTGGCGACCCGGGCGCTGGCGGCAAGAGGGGTTTAAATCTGGCGGTTTGCCACCATCTTGCCTGTTTGCCGGCGGGCACTTGCTGAGTCGGATGGCGTTAAGGTTTTTAATTTTCGTTAAACCAATTGCCGGAGAATCGGTATAAAATCGGTCGGCTTGGCCAGTGGCGCCTTTATGTGTGCTGCTTTAGGGTAGCCTCCGGCATTGGCAGGAGCGTTGCTGCCAGGGGCAATCGACAAACTCACCAACAAGAGTAGGGCATGACACAAGTATTTTTGTTGCGTAATCAACACGGTTATTTTTTCAATCGCCAGGGCGAGTGGGTCTCCGGGCGGGAAGCGGCCAGCCTGTTTCGGGCGCACCACAAAGATGAAGCCATCAACGAGGTGTTTGAGATCAGCGCCCGAGATTTTGGCCAGAGAATTGAAATAGTCGAACTGCCGGTTTCAGAAAAAGGCGTGCCACAAGTTCCAGCGGAGTGGATTGTTGAGCCGCCGGTGGTCGTTGAAGAGGAGGCCGCGGTTGAGGGCGACGCCAGCACAAGCCAGGCGTCACCCCAAGCCAGCGAGAGCGATGCCAACCCGCCCCAGGATGGCGGCGCAGATGTGCACATGGATTTCTTTCGAGCCGAAAGTGCCTAGGCCGGGTGGTGCTGCCACCTGCCAACCCTTGTTGATCATTTAAGGAGCCCCTGTGGCCGATTTCTCGAATTTGCTGGCTGACCTCAGCCTGCCGGAGAATGCTCCCCTGGTGTGCGGCATGATGCGCGGTGTGGAGAAAGAGAGCCTGCGGGTTTCCGGGCTGGGCGCCCTGGCCCACACGCCGCACCCCAAAGCGTTGGGCTCGGCGCTCACCCACGGCCAGATCACCACCGACTTTAGCGAAGCGCTGATGGAGTTTATTACGCCTCCGTCACACCAGGTGGATGCCGTTATCGATCAGCTGGCTGCCATTCACCAGTTCACCCATCTGCATCTGGCCGACGAGCACCTGTGGCCAAACAGCATGCCTTGTATGCTGGGTGAGGACGACTCCATTCCCGTCGCCCAGTATGGCAGCTCCAATGTCGGTCAGATGAAAACCATCTATCGCCTCGGTCTTAGCCAGCGCTATGGCCGCAAGATGCAAACCATCGCCGGCATCCACTACAACTTCTCCCTGCCCAGCCCTTTCTGGGCTCACCTGCACTCCCAGGCGCTCAGCAACCTGGATATGCAGCAGTTTCGCACGGTGCGCTACTTCGATCTGATTCGCAATTTCCGCCGTTACTACTGGCTGCTGATCTATCTGTTTGGTGCCTCGCCGGCGGTGTGTGGCTGTTTTGTCAGTGACCGCGACCACAAACTGCAGCGCTGGAACGAGAGCGGCCGCACCCTCTACCTGCCCTATGCCACCTCCCTGCGTATGGGCGATTTGGGTTACCAGAGCAACGCGCAAAAGAGCCTGGTGATCGACTACAACCAGCTTGGCTCCTACCTGCGCACCTTGTGCAGCGCCATCAGTACCCCCTACCCGGAGTACGCAGAGCTGGGCACCCTGGGCGCCGATGGCAAGCCCAGCCAGCTCAACACCTCACTGTTGCAGATTGAAAACGAGTTCTACAGTGCCATCCGTCCCAAGCGCACCGCGCGCTATGGCGAAACCGCACTCACCGCGCTCTGTTATCGCGGCGTGGAGTACATCGAGGTGCGCTGCGTCGACCTCAACCCCTACGAGCCGCTGGGCATCAGCCGTGAGCAGATGCTGCTGCTCGATATCTTCTTGCTCTACTGCTGCCTGCAGCCGAGTCCGCGCACTTTTGAGAAGGAGTTCCGGGCGGTGCAGGAGAACCAACTGCGCACCGTCAACCGCGGCCGCGAACCGGGCCTGAAGCTGGTTACCACCGACGGCGAGAAGCCGCTGCAGCAGTGGGGCCTGGAGTTGATGGATGCCATGTTGCCGGTGGCCGAGCTGCTCGACAGCGCCTGCGGCAACCAGGGTTATGGCGCGGCACTGGCGCTCTTTCGAACCTACCTGGTCGACCCAGAGCTGACCCCATCCGCCCGCCTGCTGCACGACATGCGCGAACAGAAACTGGAGTTCCTGGAGCTTACCCTGGCCATGGCCAAGCAGCATAGCCGCCATTTCCAAAGCCAGCCGCAGGACTCGGAGCTATTGGCACAGATGGCGGCCATTGCCGAGCAGTCCCTGGCCGAACAGGCGGATATCGAAAGCAAGGACGACCTCACCTTTGAGCAGTACCTGCGCAACTACTATGCGCAATACGACTTCTGCTCCCGCGCCGAGATGTCTTGAATTATCTAGCCCATATTCTGCTGGCCGGTGACTCTGGGGGGTTACAGGTGGGGGGTGTCTTGGGTGATTTTGTCAAAGGGCCTCTGCGCGGCCGCTTGCCTCTGGCGGTGGAACAGGGTATCTGGTTGCATCGTCAGCTGGATGCCTGGAGCAACCAACAGCCCGGTTTTCGCCAGGCCCAGGCGCGCCTCGGCGAGCAGCACCGACGCATTGCCGGCGTGCTGGTGGACTTGGTGCTGGATCACTTTCTGGCCCGCCACTGGGCGCGAGTCCACCCAACGCCGCTCGCCCAATTCACCCGTAGCTACTACCAGACCATGGCCAGCTTTAACGAGTGCCTACCGGCGAACGCCCAGCGCTGGCTGGCGATCAGCTCGGAGATAGATCTGTTGGCCAGTTATCGCCATTTCGCCGAGCTGCAGATCATTTTAAGCCGCATGGAGAGTCGCCGAGCCCGACCCCTGGGGCTGGCCGCCGGCTTTACCGGCCTGGAGCGAAGCTACGTAGAGTTGGCCGAGGACTTCGAGGGAATACTGCCGCAGATGCTGGCCGAGGCCGGCCGCCTCCGGCAGCAGCTGCCGGAAAGCTTCGCCGCTAGCGCTGAATAATGAAGTTATCGAAGTAGAGGTCGATGATGCCGCTACTGCCCTCTTCCTCCTCCAGTACCGCGTGCATCTCCGCCAGCGCCGCCTGGCGCAAAATCTCCTTGCCCTGTTGGGTATCGATCGACTCATCCGTCTGTTTGGAGAGCAGCAGTACCAGGTTGTTGCGCAGATAGGGGAGATGGTGGCGGACCTGATTGGCGGTGGTGGTATCCTGCACGCGCAGGGTAATGTCGGCCTTGATGTACCTGAGCTTACCGGGGCCACCGTAGTTGACTACAAACGATGGCTTCAAGGGGATGTAGATCGCCGATGGGGGGATGGTGGACTGCTCGGCCTCGGTCTCCTCCTGAGCCCAGCTGCCTGCGGCAACCAGCAGGAGCAGCGTGGCGGCGAGTAATCTGTTAACTAACAAGGTCGAACCTCCTGTTTAAGTCCCGCCCAGCGGCGGCTATTGGCTTTGTTAACGCCAGATGCCTGGCATTCGCGCGTTGATCGTTGTGGTGGTTTCGGTGCTCGCTGTCGGACGGTAACAGCCAGCCTCAAAATCCATTACACTGCCCCCAAAATGGCAGCGGTTAGGAATTCAAACTGTGTTTCAAAAAAACTCTTTAATGCCCGGTATCCGGCTCACTAACCTGATTTTGGCGCTGGGCAGTGCCGGCCTGATCGGCGTCGGCCTCTATTTTCAATATCAGCTGGGTTTAACACCCTGTGCCCTCTGTATTACCCAGCGTATTTTCATTATAGCCGTTGGTGTTACCGCTGCCGTGGCGGCCCTGTTGGGGGTGCGCTACGGCTGGCGACGGGTGCTGGCCGGCCTGGGAATGCTGTTGGCCATCATTGGTGGTGGCTTCTCATCGCGCCAGCTCTGGCTGCAGAGCCTGCCGGAGGACCTGGTGCCCGCCTGTGGCCCAAGCCTCGGTTATATCCTCGATGCCTTCCCCCTGAAAGATGCTCTGGCCGTGCTGCTGCGCGGCGATGGCAACTGTGCCGAGGTGGTGTGGACCTTCCTCGGCGTCAGCATTCCCGGTTGGACTCTGGTGGCTTTTATCGGCCTGGCGCTGATAAACCTTTGGCAAATTTTGCGCAAGGCTTAAAGAGTGGTCATCAAGGGTCTGCTTTGGCTGTTCGGCTTCCAGCTTCTGGGGGAGCTGATTGTGCGCAGTTTCGGCTGGCTGGTGCCGGGGCCGGTGGTGGGCCTGGTGCTGTTGTTCGCTGTGCTGCTGGTGGTGCCCACCCCGCAATCACTCACCAAAGTCAGTGACACGCTGGTGAAAAACATCGCGGTGATGTTTTTGCCGGCGGGCGCGGGGCTCTTCTTCCTGCCGGAATCGGTGATTGGCCAGTGGCCGGCGCTGCTGGCAGCGGTGGTGGGTGGCACGGCCATCTCCATCACCCTGTGTGCGCTGCTGTTGAAGTGGATGTGCCGGCCGTGATGAGCGACAGCGCCCTTAACCAGGTGGCCAGCCTGCCCCTGACCAGCATGCTGTTGACCCTGGCGGCCTTTCAGATTGGCCTGCTGGCTTACCGCGCCTCGGGCAACAAGGTGTGGTTGCACCCAGTGCTGGTGGGCTCGTTAATTATCGCGGGTGCTATTAGCCTGATGCCAATCAACTACGCCGACTACCTGCGCAACAACTCGGTGGTGATGTTCTTTCTGGGGCCGTTGATTGTCGCCCTGGCGGTGCCGTTGAAGGCTGAGCTGGCGGCCCTGCGCGGCCTGGTGCTGCCGGCCATGGTGGTGATTGTGTTTGGCGCCATTGTGGCGCCGGCGGTGGCACTCGGCTGTGCCTGGCTGGCCGGCGCCGATCAGCAGGTGCTGGTCAGCCTGATGCCAAAATCGGTCACCAGTCCCATCGCCATCGGCGTGGCGCAGAGCATTGGCGGCCTGGTGGTACTGGCCACCGCGGTAACGGTATTTACCGGCATTATTGGCGGCTTGATGGCGCCGACCATTTTTCGCCTGGTGGGGTTAACCGATGATCGCCTGCAGGGGTTGGTGTTGGGCATCAACTGCCACGGGCTGGGTACCGCCCGGGGCTTTGAGATCAGCGTCCGTTGCGGTGCCCTGGCGGGGTTGGGCATGGGTTTAACCGGCTGCCTCAGTGCCTTTCTGCTGCCCTACGCCCACACCTGGTTATTTGGCTAACCACTTTTCAATAATGCGGTGTGGCCCCACACCGGGTACCTCAAACAGCTCCCCCAGCACGCGGTAGCCGCAGGCTTGGTAAAAGCCGAGGGCGCTTTCGCGGGCATTGGCCCAGAGCCAGCAGCCCTCTGGGTTGACGCTACGGGCGTAGGCCTCGGCCGCGTTCAGCAGCTGGCGGCCAAGGCCTAAGCCTCGCACCTCGCCGGCAGTGGCCATGGCGCGCAATTGCCAGGCGGGCTGGCCGGGTTGGGTGGCGTGGGGTTGGCAGTAGATAGAGACGATACCCAGCAGTGGCCCGTCGCCGATGTGGGCGCCAAAATGGCGGCTGGTACTGTCGTCATCGCCGGGGTAGGCCATCTCGGCCAGGCTTTGATGGGGGCGCAGCAGCTGCTGCCGCAGGGCGTGGGTCTGCTGGCTGGCAATGCTGGCGATGACAAACGGGCTTTGGTCCAACACGAATTTCCTTGGTAAATGATGAACGAGAAGAGACAACGCGCCGACCAGCTGTTGGTCAGCCAGCAACTGGCCGGTTCCCGGGCGCAGGCGGCCCGCCTGATTAAGGCGGGGCTGGTGTCGGTGGCCCAGGGCGGGCTGTGGCTGGCGGTGGAGAAACCCTCGCAGCCGCTGGCGGGCGATGCAGTATTGCGGGTTGCTGAGAACGAGGCAAGCCGCTTCGTTTCGCGCGGTGCTCTGAAGCTGGCGCACGCACTGCAAAGTGCCCAGGTCGAGGTGACGGGGTTAACCGCACTGGACGTCGGCCAATCCACCGGCGGCTTTACCGACTGCCTGCTGCAGGCCGGTGCTGTTCACGTAGTGGGGGTGGATGTGGGCCACGACCAGTTGGCGGCGAAGCTGCGCGCCGACCCCCGTGTCACCTGCCTGGAGGGGATCAACGCCCGGCAGCTGCCGGCGGCAAGCCTGCTCGAGCTCTGCCCCGGCGGGTATGACCTGATTGTGATGGACGTGTCGTTTATCTCGCAAACCCTGATTCTGCCCAACCTACCTGCTCTGCTCCGCCCCGGCGGCTATCTGATCAGCCTGGTCAAGCCACAGTTTGAGGTGGGCCGGGAGCACGTGGGCAAGGGTGGCCTGGTGCGTGATGCTGCGCTCTATCCCCAGTTGCAGGCGAAGATAGAAACCCTGGTGGTCGAGCTGGGCTTGGCGGTGCGCTTTTTCCTGCCCAGCCCCATTACCGGTGGCGATGGCAACCGTGAATTCCTGCTGTTGGCGCAAAAACCTAGTGGCGCAGGTGGGTGAGGCCGCGTTTGAGTTTGGCGAGGTGCTCCTGCAAATCTTCGCCTTTGCGTTGGGCAATGCCAAAGGCGAGAATATCGATCACTAATAGGTGGGCAATGCGAGAGGTGAGCGGCGTGTAGATATCCAGGTCCTCCTCGACGTTGACATCAATATTAATGGTCGCCGCCTGGGAGATGGGCGAGCCACTGGGGGCGATGGTGATCACCGTGGCGCCCTGCTGGCGGGCCAGGGCCATGGAGTCGAGTAGGGCTTTGGTGCGCCCGCTTTGCGAGATGGCCACCACCACATCGCCGGCGATCATACCCATGGCGGACATATGCTGAATGTGGTGGTCGGAGCAGGCGGCGGCGGTCAGCTGCAGGCGGAAAAACTTATGTTGGGCGTCCACCGCCACGGCACCGGAGGCGCCAAAACCGTAAAACTCCACCCGCCGCGATTGCACCAGGGCGTCGATGGCGGCCTGCAGGCGACTGCTGTCGAGCTGCTGACGCACCTCCTGCAGTGTGTCGATAGTGGCGTCAAACAGCTTTTCGGTGATGGCCGCCACCGAGTCGGCCGGGGTTACCGGCACGTGGCTGAAGTTGGGCATGCTGGCCAGCTGCTGGGCCAGCATCAGCTTAAACTCCTGAAAGCCCTGGGCGCCCACCGCCCGGCAAAAGCGCACCACGGTGGGCTCACTCACCTTGGCAGCATTGGCCAGATCGACAATGCGCATATGAATAATGCTGCGCGTGTTGGCGAGTACGTAATCGGCAACTTTACGCTCGGATTTGCGCAGGTTGGCGAGATTATTGGTGATCCGTTGCGTGACTTCCAAGCGGGTTCTAGCCTCGTGTGGGGGGCTCTGCCACCCTGGGTTAGTAAATTTTGACTACAAATTATAGGTTTTCTTGGGGCCAGATCCCAACATTCTGTAGTTTTACTACAAGAAACTCTTATAACTTCTGCTCGCAGCAGCAGTGAGCGCCACCTTCCCGGTCGGCCTCTGGTACAATCCCCCGCCATGAAAGCAACGCACCTACTCGAACACCTCAACCCCGCCCAGGAGCAGGCCGTCAGCAGCCCGCCCTGCCACCAATTGATCCTGGCCGGTGCCGGCTCCGGCAAAACCCGGGTGCTGGTGCACCGTATCGCTTGGTTGATTCAGCAGGAGGGGGTATCGCCCTATTCCATTCTGGCGGTGACCTTCACCAACAAGGCGGCGCGGGAGATGCGCGGCCGCATTGAGGAGCTGCTGGGCACGAATCCGCGCGGCATGTGGGTGGGTACCTTCCACGGTCTGGCCCATCGCCTGTTGCAGGCGCACTGGTCGGAGGCGGGGCTTGCGCAAAACTTCCAGGTGATCGACAGTGATGACCAGCTGCGCCTGATCAAGCGCGTCTACGGTGTGCTTAACGTCGATGAGAAGCGCTGGCCGGCACGGTTGGCGGCGGGTTACATCAACGGCCACAAAGATGAGGGGCGACGGGCGCGCCACGTGCTGGAGAGCGCCGACCTCTACGAGCGCACCATGCTCGCGGTCTATCGCGAGTACGAAGAGACCTGCAACCGCGGCAGCCTGGTCGACTTCGGCGAGTTGTTGCTGCGCGCTCACGAACTGTGGCTCAACCGGCCGGAGCTCCTGCACCACTACCAACAGCGCTTCCCATTTATTCTGGTGGACGAGTTCCAGGATACCAACACCATTCAATACGCCTGGCTGCGGGTGCTGGCCGGCGACCAGTGCTGGGTGACGGCGGTGGGTGATGACGATCAGTCGATCTACGGCTGGCGCGGTGCCCGCATCGAGAATATTCAACAGTTTGACCGCGACTTTCCGGGCACCCAGATTGTCCGCTTGGAGCAGAATTACCGCTCCACCGGCACCATTCTGCGCGCCGCCAATGGGGTGATCAGCAATAACTTTGGCCGCCTGGGCAAAACCCTGCGTACCGACGGTGAGGATGGTGAGCCGATCAGCCTCTACGCCGGCTTTAACGAGCAGGATGAGGCCCGGTTTATCGTCGATCAGATCAGCCGCTGGGCCAGCCAGGGCAACCGTCGGGACTCGGTGGCCATCCTCTACCGCTCCAATGCCCAATCGCGGGTGCTAGAGGAGGCGCTGTTGCGTGAAGGGGTGCCCTACCGCATCTACGGCGGCCAGCGCTTCTACGACCGACTGGAGATCCGCAACGTATTGGCCTACCTGCGGCTGATGGTCAACCGCGATGACGACGCCGCCCTGGAGCGCATCATCAATACCCCCACCCGCGGCATTGGCGGCAAAACCCTGGAGGATATGCGTCTGTTTGCCCGCGACCAGGGCTGTTCCCTGTGGGCGGCCAGCGGCCTGATGTTAAAAAACAATGTGCTCAGCAAACGCGCCGCCAGTAGTCTGTTCGCCTTTCGCGAGCTGATCGACAATCTCGGTCAGTACACCGAAGAGCCTCTGCATGACCTCGCCGAGCGGGTGATCCACCAAAGCGGGCTGTTGGAGTTCCACAGCAAAGAGAAGGGTGAGAAGGGCCAGGCGCGCAAAGAGAACCTGGAAGAGCTGGTCAGCGCCTGCCGCTCGTTTGTGGGCGAGGATGAAGAGCTCGACCCGCTCACGGAATTCCTTGCCCAGGCGGCACTGGATGCCGGCGAAGAGCAGGCCGATGAATTTGAAGACGCCATTCAACTGATGACCCTGCACTCGGCCAAGGGGTTGGAGTTTCCGCTGGTGTTCATCGCCGGGGTGGAAGAGAATCTATTCCCGCATAAGATGTCGGTGGAGGATCCAGACCGCCTCGAAGAGGAGCGTCGTCTGGCTTACGTGGGCATCACCCGGGCTATGCGCAAGTTAGTACTTACCTACGCGGAAACCCGTCGTATTCACGGTAAAGAGAGTTTTAATTCGGTGTCGCGGTTTGTGCGCGAAATCCCCTCCGACTGCCTGCAGGAGGTGCGCATCAAGGCCGCCGTCGCCCGCCCGGCCAGCTTCCAGTCGCGCCCGGCCACGCGTCGCCTGAGCGACCAACCGGTGGAGCTGGGCTTGAGCCTCGGCCAGCGGGTGATTCACCCGGTGTTTGGTGAGGGGGTGATTCTGCACTGCGAAGGCAGTGGTCCCAACAGCCGTATCCATATCAATTTCGACGATGTCGGTAGTAAAGTGTTAACCGCACAATACGCCAAGCTACAGCCGGCCTAACCAGCAGTCGGTAGCGGCGCAATAACAATAAACAACAATAAGGAACAGGTTATGTCCGAATCCCAGCGTTTGTTACCGGCAGTGGTGGTCTTCCTGGTGGCTCTGGTCATGCTCTGCTTTGGCCTCTACATCCACGAAGTCATCAAATCAACACCCACCTCCAAAGGGGTGACCATGAATCTGGAGGGCGGCGGTGGCGGCCCGCAGCAGGTTTTTCGCTGGAATCTGGTGACCACCTGGCCAAAGAACTTTCCCGGTTTGGGTACGGCACCGGAACTGTTCGCCAAGAACGTCAATGAGATGAGCAACGGCCGCCTGCAGATTAAGGTGCATGGTGCCGGTGAGCTGGTGCCAGCCCTGGGGGTGTTTGATGCGGTCTCCTCCGGCAGTGTCGAGATGGGCCACGGTGCCGCCTACTACTGGAAGGGCAAATTTCCCGCCGCGGTGCTGTTTACCACCATCCCCTTTGGCATGAATGCCCAGGAGACCAACGGCTGGATCACCCACGGTGGCGGTATGGCGCTGTGGCGCGAGGCCTACGCCCCCTTTAATCTGGTGCCCTTCCCGGGTGGCAACACCGGCGTGCAGATGGCCGGTTGGTTCAATAAGAAGATCAACTCCCTGGATGATATCAAAGGGCTGAAGATGCGGATTCCCGGTATGGGCGGTGAGGTTTGGTCGCGCGCCGGTGGTGTGGCGATCAATATTCCCGGGGGCGAGCTCTATACCTCGTTGCAGACCGGGGTGATCGACGCCACCGAATGGGTGGGCCCATACAACGATCTGGCCATGGGCTTTTATCAGGTTGCCAAATATTACTACTACCCGGGTTGGCATGAACCGGGCTCAATGCTGGAGTTTATCGTCAACCAAGATGCCTATAACACCCTGCCCCCCGATCTGCAGAAGATTGTTGAGATCTCGGCGGTGGCAGCCAACCAGTTGATGCTCGATCAGTACACCAACGCCAACAATGCGGCACTGAAAGAGCTGGTGGATGTCTATGGGGTCGAGCTGCTGCCACTGCCCGATGCGGTGCTGGATAAACTGAAAGCGATCAGCCTGCAGATTTATAAGGAGATGTCGGCCAATGACCCGCAATTCGCCAAGATCTACGAGAGCTATCACAGCTTCCAGGAGAAGGCGAGCGGCTATCACCGCATTTCGGAAGAGGCCTACTACAAGACGCGACAATAATCGATGGTGGTGCTGGTTGGTGCTGGTTGGTTGCTCTAAACTCCATACGTTAGCATTTACAAGTGAGTCTCAATTACACCATCAGCCAAATCGACCGGCCTACGGCGGGAGAGCACTATGACAGCGGCTATTGTGAGTGCACTGCGCTCCTTTTTTGGTAAGGATCGTCCGCGCACCATTCCCGAAGAGTTGGTCAATT
The DNA here is from genome assembly GCF_033283405.1 of Halioxenophilus sp. WMMB6. Taxonomy (NCBI): domain Bacteria; kingdom Pseudomonadati; phylum Pseudomonadota; class Gammaproteobacteria; order Alteromonadales; family Alteromonadaceae; genus Halioxenophilus; species Halioxenophilus sp. WMMB6. The sequence goes on along the minus strand of NZ_JAWMQR010000008.1, from coordinate 189,419 downwards.
CAATCAGCCATGGCCTGGGTGCGTTGATTAGCATCTCCGCGGTCACCTTTCTGATCGCCATGGCCAGTATCGAAACCGATGCCTGGACCATTGTTGCGGTATCCATCTATGGCGGCAGCCTGTTTCTGCTCTTTCTGGCCTCCACCCTCTACCACAGCATTCCCTTTCCCAAAGCCAAGCGGGTGTTGCAGCTGTTTGATCACTGCGCCATCTACCTGTTAATTGCCGGTACCTATACTCCATTCCTGTTGGTGAGCATGCGCGGGTTTCTCGGTTGGGCGATGTTCGGTCTGGTGTGGGCGCTGGCTATTACCGGGATCGTCATCAAATTGGTGATGCCCAAACGCCTGCATGGACTGCATGTGCTCAATTACGTCGTCATGGGCTGGATTGGGATTATCACTGCGCCGGTATTGATGGCGGCGTTATCGCCCATGACGCTCAACCTGGTATTGGCGGGTGGAATTGTCTATACGGTGGGGGTGATCTTTTACGCGCTGGACCGGCTGCCTTACGCCCACTCCATCTGGCATCTGTTTGTATTGGGTGGCTCCTGTTGCCACTTTATCGCCATCTACAACGATATGATCTAGCCAGCCGGTTCGCTGGCGTTAGTTATCGATCATGCGGGTACGCCCGTTTTGGTCGATGGCAACGTAGACAAACTCCCCCTCGGTTACCTTCATCAGCTCAGGATTGGTGGGCAGTTTCAGCCACACTTCGACCAGGGTTTTGATAGAGGAGCGGCCAACGTCCAACACGTCGACATAACAGCGTACCTGGGAGCCCACCGGCACCGGGCGAAGAAACGCCATGCTGCCAATGGCAACCGTGGTGACCCGGCCAAGCGCGATCTCCTGGGCCACCACCGACCCGGCAATATCCATCTGGGTTAGCAGCCAGCCGGCGAAGATATCGCCCTCGGCATTGGTGGCGGTAGGCATGGCGATTGTCTGTAGTGCCAGGGCCCCGCTGGGCAGTGGCGTATCGTCCAAATCGTCATAGGGGTCGCTCATGGTGATTCCTTTAAATAGCTTTACTTAGGTTATTACAGCTGCCCTGGCAGCCAGGTTATCAGCGCGGGCCAGAGGGCCAGGGCGAGTAACAGAATTAACTGGAGAACAATATAGGGCACTACGCCCGCATAAATCTCCGATGTGAATACCGAATTTGGTGCAACCCCACGCAAATAGAATAGGGCGAAGCCGAAAGGCGGCGTTAAAAATGATGTCTGCAGGTTCACTGCAATCATAATGCCGAGCCAGATCGGGTCAACACCCATCATAATCAATGCCGGCGCCACCAATGGCACCACGACAAAGGTGATCTCGATAAAATCGAGGATAAAACCGAGTAGGAAGATCACCAACATGACAATGATAGTCGCGCCTACGACACCGCCGGGCATGGAGGCGAAGGCGTCGGCGATCAGCTCTTCACCACCAAACCCGCGAAACACCAGAGAGAAGACCGAAGCGCCCACTAAGATGGTGAACACCATGACCGTGGTTTTGGTGGTGGCGATGCAGGTTTCGAACAGCCCTTTCCAGCTCATCTGGCGTTTGACCACCGCCAGCAGCAGTGCACCGGTGGCGCCCACGCCGGCGGCTTCGGTGGGGGTGGCAAAGCCGCCAATAATGGAGCCCAGCACCACGCCCACCAACAGCAGTGGCGGCACCAGGCTCTGCATCAGCTGCCCCCAATGGATCGCCTCTTTGGGGGCATCACCACCGCTGTGGCCCGGTCGTAATACCGCATAACTCAACACGTAAACGATATACAGCACCACCAGAATAAGGCCCGGTATCACCGCCCCGACAAACATATCACCCACCGAGACGGGGGATGGGTTAAACACTCCCATATTGAGTTGCGCCTGCTGGTTGGCCGTGGAGAGGATGTCACCCAGCAACACCAGGGCAATGGAGGGGGGAATTATCTGGCCGAGGGTGCCAGTGGCACAGATGGTGCCGGTGGCGAAGGATTTGCTGTAGCCGCTGGCCAGCAGCGTAGGCAGCGACATCAGGCCCATGGTGACCACGGTGGCGCCGACGATACCCGTGGAGGCGGCCATCAGCATACCCACCAGTACCACGGATATGCCAAGCCCACCCGGTAAAAAGCCGCACAGTTTGCCCATATTTTGCAGCAGGTCTTCGGCGATTTTGCTCTTCTCCAGGACTACACCCATATAGATGAAGAGCGGCACCGCGATCATGGTGGTGTTGGTCATGGTGCCGTAGAGGCGATCGGGTAGCGCTTTGAGCAGGTTGGCGTCGAATACGCCGGCGATAATGCCCATGGCGGCAAACATCAGTGAGCAGCCGGCCAGGGTAAAGGCCACGGGGTAGCCGAACATCAGCACCAGGCAGACAACGGCAAACAGCAGCAGTGGGATCAGTTCCAACATGGCGCCTCCCGACTACTGCTCAGAGCGCTGTACGGGGCGCTCGATCAGACAGAGGGTGCTGGCGACCACTTCCGCCAAACACTGCAGCAGCAGCAGTGTGGCCGAGAGGGGCAGAAAGCTTTTCAACAGGTAGACAAACGGCAATCCCCCGGCTTCGGCTGAGGTTTCGTGGATCTCCCAGGAGCGCAGGGCGTAATCCCAGCTGGTGATCAGCAGCACCACACACAGAGGCATCAGCAGTACCAGGCCGCCAATGGCGTTCACCCAGGCCTGTTGCCGGTGGTTGAACTTGCGGTAGAAGATATCGACCCGCACCTGACCTTCGGTTTTTAAGGTGAAGGCCATGGCCACTAAAAAGACCCAGGCGTGCAGATAGGTAATGGACTCCTGCATGGCGATGGAACCCGTCTGAAAGCCCTTGCGCAGCACCACAACGGCAAAGGTGATGGCGACCATTAAGGGAATCATGGCGGCGCAGGTATAACCGCAAACACGGGCGAACTGATCGAGAGTGGTAACCAAGGTGGCGGCAAAGCCGCTGGATTGAGATGCCACGGGTGCGTGGTTTGGCACGTTTGCCCCCTTGTTTCTTTTGTTATTGGCAGCGGCGCAGTATACCTGACTTGGCCGTGGTATAGACAGAGACGGCGGCCAATTTCCCGGTCGACCTTAATAGCCTGTTGGTGCTGGCAGGTGGGCCTAAACAAATTTGTCTTGCTGGGGTGCTAGATTGGAGCGCTGGATTGGGGCCCGAATGGGCTGCGCGCAACGGCGCAGTGTGCCACCTGGGGTGGTTGCCTGTAATAAATGTTTAATATAACTGAAATATTATGCTTGAAGGGCCGTCTGCTTCAGAGCTTCTGCAGGTGGATTTTTATACGGCCGGTGCTGGGGAGATTGGGTGAGACGAAGATTAACATCGCTGTTTTGTACGCTGCTGCTGGCCGGATTTGGGGCAACGGCCCAGGCTGCGCGCGACTACATCGAAATCGTCGGCTCCTCGACTGTCTACCCCTTTGCCACCGTGGTGGCCGAGCGTTTCGGCCGGGCTACCCATTTTCGCACGCCCAAAATAGAGGCCACCGGCTCCGGTGGTGGCTTTAAACTATTTTGCCAGGGGTTGGGCGTTGCCTACCCGGATATCACCAACGCCTCCCGGCGCATCAAAGCGGGTGAGGTGGCCCAGTGTTTCGATAACGGCGTGCGCGATGTGGTCGAGGTGTTGATTGGTTACGATGGCATTGTGCTCGGCTATGACCGCCGGGCGCCGGTGCTGTCGCTGTCGCGCAAGGAGCTCTTTTTAGCCCTGGCGGCCGAGGTGCCGGATGAATCCGCACCCGGACGGCTGATTGCCAACCCCTATCAAACCTGGCAGCAGATCAACCCGAGCCTGCCCAACCACAAAATCGAGGTGTTGGGGCCGCCGCCCACCTCCGGCACGCGCGATGCATTTGTCGAGCTGGTGATGGAAGCTGGCTGCAAAGAGGTAGCCTGGTTGGCTACGTTGGAGCACAACCATCCGCAGCAATTCAAGGGTATCTGCCATCGGGTGCGTGAAGACGGCGCCTTTATTGAAGCCGGCGAGAACGACAACTTAATTGTGCAGAAGCTGCTCGCCAATCCGAAAGCGTTGGGCATTTTTGGCTACAGCTTTCTGGATCAAAACAGCGACGTCATCAAAGGCGCGGCGATTGATGGTCAGTTGCCCACTTTTGAGGCCATTGCCGATGGCAGTTACCCGGTATCGCGGCCGCTCTATTTCTATGTCAAAAAGGCGCACATCGGCGTGATTCCCGGTATTCGCGGCTATCTCGCGGAGTTCACCAGCAACAAGGCGTGGGGTGAGGAGGGCTATCTGTCGGAGAAAGGCATGATTCCGCTCAGCGCGGGTGACCGGCAACGTGTGGCGACGGAGGTAGTCCAACTGCGCACGCTGCAAGTACGCGATATCGAACAGTAAATCTAATAATGCTAAGCACAGCTATTAACATTTCAAAATGACTTTAACCCCCCTACTGGCCACGCTCGCTGTATTGATTTTTTTGGCCTATCAATTCAGCCGGCATCGCGCAAACAGCCAGGCAATAGCCCTGGGCGGCCAGCGCTATTTAAGTTCGCTGCCACTCTATTACGGCATGCTGGCGGCCATCTGGTGCGCGCTGCCAGCGCTGCTGGTGTTGCTGCTTTGGTCGATGGCCGATGAGTGGGTAATCACTCAGCTGGTGTTGGCGCAACTGCCCGAGACCGAGCAGCAGATGCCCGCCGCCGAGCTCAGTTTGCTGTTGAGCTCGGTACAGAATCTGGCGGCCGGTCAGTCGCTTTATGGTGAACATTCGCCAGCAGTGTTGGCGGCGGCGCAACAGATGCAGCACTACCTGCAAATCAATCTAATGGCTAAAACCGTGCTGGTGTTGGCAGTGGCGGTGGTGGCCGGGGTGATCGCCTGGGTGAAAATTTCGCCGGCATTAAAAGCCCGCTACCAAATCGAAAAAATATTTGCCGGGTTGCTGCTGTTGGCGGCATCGGTGGCGATTGTGGTGACGGTGGGTATTGTCTTTTCTGTGTTGTTGGAGAGCATTCGCTTTTTTCACGCGGTCCCCATTACCGACTTTTTATTGGGCAGCCATTGGAGTCCGCAAACCGCCCTGCGCGCCGATCAAGTGGGTGCCAGCGGCAGCTTCGGCGCGCTACCGCTGTTTACCGGCACGCTGTTGATCTCCGCCATTGCCATGCTGGTGGCGGTGCCCACCGGTTTAATGTCGGCCATTTATCTGGCCGAGTATGCCAATCGCCGTGTGCGCAATATTGTTAAACCCTTGCTGGAGATCTTGGCCGGTATACCGACGGTGGTATACGGCTTTTTTGCGGCTCTGACGGTGGCGCCGGCAGTACGTAACGCCTTTGCCCACTACGGCATTGAGGTCTCTTCCGAGAGCGCCTTGGCCGCGGGTGTGGTGATGGGAGTGATGATTATTCCGTTTGTCTCATCGCTGGCCGACGATGTTATCAGTGCTGTGCCCAGCAGTATGCGCGACGGCTCATTGGGGTTGGGTGCAACCCACAGTGAAACCATCAAGCGGGTGATTATTCCGGCGGCGCTGCCGGGCATTGTTGGCGGTATTCTGTTGGCGGTCTCGCGGGCCATTGGTGAAACCATGATCGTGGTGATGGCCGCCGGGCTGGCCGCCAATCTCACCGCCAATCCGTTGGAGTCGGTAACCACGGTCACTGTGCAGATCGTGACGCTGCTGGTGGGTGACCAGGAGTTCGACAGCCCTAAAACCCTGGCCGCCTTTGCCCTGGGGCTGACCCTGTTTGTAGTGACCCTGGGGTTAAACTTCATTGCCTTGCACGTGGTGAAACGTTATCGGGAACAGTATGAATAAGCCCACTGCTATTGAACTGGTCAACCGCAATTTAGGCCGGCGGCGGCGCGCGGAAAAACGTTTCAAGCTGTACGGCATTTGCTCTATTGCTTTCGGCCTGCTCTGCCTGGTGGTGCTCTTTACCGACATAGTGCGCAATGGGGTCGGCGCCTTCACGGCTCACTATTTAAAAATAGAAGTCACCTTCGACCCCGAGCGGATGGCATTGCAGGATATTAACGATCCGATGCAGGTCGCCCTGGCCGATTACGATGCCATCATACGCGCCGCCCTGTTGCAGCGGTTTCCCGAGGTAACGGAACGCAAACAGCGGCGCGAGCTGTTTCATTTGGTCAGCAGTGGAGCCGGTTTTGGCTTGCAGCGCATGCTGGAGCAAGAGCCGAGGCTGCTGGGTAAAAGCCGCGAGGTGTGGGTAATCGCCGACGACGATGTCGATCTCTACGCGAAGTATTTTCGCCGCGCGCCGGGTAGCCGGCTGAGCGAACAAGAGATCAATTGGGTGGAGCAGCTGCTGGCCGATGGCAGTTTGCAGAAACGTTTTAATCGGCAGTTTTTTACCTCGGGCGATTCCCGCGAGCCGGAGATAGCCGGCATCAAAGGGGCTTTGATGGGCTCGCTCTACACACTGCTGGTGACCTTGCTGCTCTCGTTCCCCATCGGTGTGGCGGCGGCAATTTACCTGGAAGAGTACGCCCCGAAAAACCGCTGGACAGATTTTATCGAGGTGAACATCAACAATCTGGCGGCGGTACCGTCGATTATTTTTGGTCTATTGGGGCTGGCGATTTTCATTAATCTGTTTGCCCTGCCGCGTTCGATCCCGTTGGTCGGTGGCCTGGTGTTAACCCTGATGACCCTGCCCACCATTATCATCTCCAGCCGCGCGGCCATAAAAGCGGTGCCGCCCTCCATCCGCGAAGCGGCGTTGGGTTTGGGGGCCTCCAAAATGCAGGTGGTGCTGCACCATGTGTTGCCTCTGGCCCTGCCGGGTATGCTCACCGGCACCATCATCGGTATGGCCCAGGCACTGGGTGAGACAGCGCCGCTGCTGATGATCGGCATGGTCGCCTTTATTGTCGACCTGCCGGCCAACGCCATGGATCCGGCCACGGTACTGCCGGTGCAAATTTTCCTCTGGGCTGACAGCCCGGAACGCGCCTTTACCGAGCGAACCTCGGCGGCGATCATGGTACTGTTGGCGTTTCTAATTGTGATGAACACCTTGGCGGTGTTGTTGCGCCGGCGCCTGGAGCGACGCTGGTAAACGAGTAATCAATATGACTGTAGTGGAACAAACCGTGGTAGAGAGCCGGCCTATGGGCGACACCATTGGCATTCCTTTTATCGACAATGCCAAATTCAGCCTGCGTAACGTCGATGTTTTTTACAGCGATAAACAGGCGATTTTTAATGTCAGCCTGGATATCGGTAAAAACGAGGTGATGGCCATGATTGGCCCCTCCGGTTGTGGCAAGTCGACCTTTCTGCGCTGCTTCAATCGAATGAACGATACCATTGCCGGCTGTCGCGTCTCGGGCTCTTTAAAGCTGGAGGAGCAGGAGATCAACCACCCCAAAACCGACGTGGTGCCACTGCGCGCGCGGGTGGGGATGGTGTTTCAAAAACCCAATCCGTTTCCCAAAACCATTTATGAAAATGTCGCCTATGGCCCCCGTATCCACGGCCTGGTGTCGAAGCGCATTGAGTTGGACGAGGTGGTGGAGACCAGTCTGCAGCGGGCCGGCTTGTGGGACGAGGTGAAAGATCGTCTGGACGCCCCCGGCACCAGCCTCTCCGGCGGCCAGCAGCAGCGGCTCTGTATTGCGCGCACCATTGCCGTCAGCCCGGAAGTGATTCTGATGGATGAGCCCTGTTCCGCTCTCGACCCAATCGCCACCGCCCGTATTGAGGAGCTGATTGCCGAGTTGAGTGAAAACTACACAATTGTTATTGTGACTCACTCCATGCAACAGGCGGCTCGGGTTTCCAACCGGACGGCCTACTTCCACCTGGGCAAATTAATTGAAGTGAACGATACTGAAAAGGTGTTTACTAACCCAGGGCACCAGCTGACCGAGGCCTACATTACCGGGCGTATTGGTTAAGCCGGTTGGTTAATCAACAGAGTAAGCGCCCAGGCTCGTAATAATAAATGTGGTGCAACGAGACAAAACAGGTTTTCCCATGGACAAACTCAACCTCGATCAACACATCTCCCGCCAATACAACGCTGATCTCGAAGATCTGCGCACGGAACTATTGGAGATGGGTGGACTGGTGCAGGAACAGGTGCGTGACAGCATTGCGGCGATCAGTAATGCCGATGCCGAACTGGCCCGTCGGGTGATTGTGGTCGAAGACGAAGTCGACAGCCGCGAAGTCGCCCTCGACGAGCACTGCACCCTGGTGTTAGCGCGCCGGCAACCGGCCGCCTCCGACCTGCGCATGGTATTGGCGGTTTCCAAAATTACCCGCGATCTGGAGCGCATGGGCGACGAGGCGCGCAAGGTGGCGAAAATGGCCTTGGCGTTGGTGGAAGATGGTGGCAATGGCCAGGGCTATGTCGAGTTGCGCCACCTGGGCAATAGCGTGCTGCACATGGTGGACGATATGCTCAATGCCTTCGCCCGCTTTGATGTAGACACCGCTATGTCGGTGGCCAAGGAGGACAAGCTGGTCGACCAGGAGTACAAATCGGCCACCCGTGAATTGATCACCTACATGATGGAAGATCCGCGCTCAATCAGCCGGGTAATGAATGTTATGTGGGCGCTGCGCGCGATAGAGCGTATCGGCGACCACGCCCGCAACATTGCCGAACACATCATCTACCTGGTGAAAGGGCTGGATGTGCGTCACACCAGTGTCTCTGAGATGGAGCGCCAGGTGAATGAGTCGGGCCAGCAGGCCAGCTAAATCCCCATGGTCCCAACCCGGGGCCGACTATCCTCCCCCATAAGCCGCGCGGCCATTGGCGCTAAATCAAATTTCCAGATGACAACTCCGTTTAGTTTTCATCCCCCAGCCAATTGTGGGTATAATCGCGCCCCATACAAAATTGACCATATTGCTCCTGAGGGAAGAACATGATCTTGATTAGCCGGGTATTAAAGAAGTTGAACGTAAAGGGCGCTGCGGGACTGGTGGCGATCTTAGCGCTCATGACCAGCTCATTTGTTGTTGCCGAAAACCTGAACGATGCCATCGAAGAGCGAATTAAGCCAGTCAGCAAGGTGTGCATGTCGGGCGACGACTGTGCTGCTGCCCCGGTCGCTGCCGCCCCCGCAGAACCCCGTACCGGCGAAGAGTTGGTTAATACCAAGTGCGGTACCTGCCACAAGATGGGCGTTTCAGGTGCGCCACGTATTGGCAATGCTGGTGAGTGGGGCCCCCGTGCCGCCCAGGGTCTGGATACGCTCTTTGATCATGCCTTGAACGGCTTCAATGCCATGCCACCGAAAGGTTTGTGTGCCGACTGTTCCGACGACGAACTCAAGTCCGCCATCAGCTACATGGTCGATCACAGCAAGTAATCACCTGTGGGCTCGCTCTGAGCCATGCACTCAGAAGCCCCCGTGGGGTGGCTTCTGGGTCTAGCCTTCGCAAAACCTCCCCTTCTACAGGCTGAAATTTTCCAAGGCTTCGCTGGTTTCCAGCCACTGCTCTTCGCACGCCTCCAATGCGCTGCGTTGGCTGCTCTGTTGTTGCAGCAGCGCTTGCAACCGATCGGCCTGCTCCGCCTCGTTGTAGAGGGCCGGGTCTGCCAACTGCTGTTCGATATCAGCCAGCTTGGCATTCAGCTGTTCGATCTCCCGCTCCAGTTTTTTCAGCTTTTGGGTAAGCGGCTTTTGTTGCTCGCGCAGCTGAGCCGCCTGCTGGCGGGCCTCTTTTTTATCGGCTTTCGAAGCCTTGCTGGTGGGCGCCTGCGATGGTGCCGGCTCACTTTTATTGGCCTGCTTCAACCAGGTTTGATAATCCTCCAGGCTGCCGTCAAAGGTATCCACACGGCCGTCGTGCACCAGTAAAAACTCGTCGACAGTATTGCGCAGCAGGTGTCGATCGTGGGAGATCACCACCACCGCACCTTCAAATTCCTGCAGGGCCATCGTCAGTGCGTGGCGAACCTCCAGGTCCAGGTGGTTGGTCGGTTCGTCGAGCAGTAGCAGATTGGGTTTTTGCCAAGCAATGAGCGACAGCGCCAGGCGCGCCTTCTCGCCGCCGGAGAAGTGGCGAATCGATTCCAGTGCGCGATCACCCAGAAAGCCAAAGCTGCCCAGGTAGTTACGAATATCCTGTTCGCGGGCGTTGGGCGACAGCCGTTGAATATGCAGCAAGCAGGAGGCATCCAGATCGAGGGCTTCCATCTGATGCTGATGATAGTAACCAATGCGCAGGTGCTCGCCCGCCACCCGGCTGCCGGCCAGTAACGGCAGGTCACCGGTCAGCGTTTTAATTAAGGTCGATTTGCCGGCACCGTTGGCACCGAGCAGACCAATGCGGGTGTCGACGGTAATATTCCAATTGATATGACTGAGAGTGGCCTGGCCGCCGTAACCAGCCGCTGCCTGGCTCAGGCTGAGCAGTGGCGTGGAGATTTTATCGGCGCAGGGTATATGAAAACTGAACGGCGAGTCGATGTGGGCCGGAGCAATTTTAACCATGCGCTCCAACTCTTTCATGCGACTCTGCGCCTGCTTGGCTTTGCTCGCCTTGGCGCGGAAGCGGCGTACGAAATTGTCGATCTCGCTGATGCGCTGTTGCTGTTTTTCAAAGGCTTGTTGTTGTTGCGCCAGGCGCTCTGCCTTTTGGCGCTCGTAGCTGGAGTAGTTGCCGCTGTATAAAAAGAGCTGGCTGTTTTCAAAGTTAACAATCTCCTGCACCACGTTGTCGAGGAAATCACGGTCGTGGGAGATGATTAACAGAGTGCCGCGATAACTTTGCAGCCACTGTTCGAGCCAGAGTGTGGTATCCAAATCCAGGTGGTTGGTGGGTTCGTCGAGCAGCAGTAGGTCGGAGGGAGTCATCAGCGCCTGCGCCAGATTCAGGCGAATGCGCCAGCCACCGGAAAAATCGTTTACCGGGCGGTTGAAATCAGCAGCGATGAAGCCGAGGCCGCTGAGCAGTTGCGATGCACGTGCGGTGGCACTGTAGCCATCGATCTCCTCCATGCGGGCGTAGTGGTGGCTCAAGCGTTCACCATCGGCTTCGGTTTCGATTGCCTGTTCCAGTTGCCGCAGTTCGGTATCGCCATCGATCACAAAATCGAGTGCACTGCTGGCACTGGTTTTGGTCTCCTGGGCCATGTGAGCGATGCGCCAGTGGGCGGGTATGGCCAGGTCGCCGCTGTCGCTGGTCAGTTCGCCCAACAACAGTTTAAACAGTGTTGATTTGCCGCAGCCGTTTGCGCCGATAACACCAATTTTGTGGCCGGGATAGATACGTAGGCTGGCCTGTTCTAACAGAACCTTGGTACCGCGTTGTATTCGAATTTGATTGAGATTGATCATGGCGCCATTGTAGCCGTACACAGCCGGGCCGGATATGGGGCGGCGCCTATTTGACACCATTTTTAAAGGCAATCGATAATTCCTCTCTTTCCATCCTTCATGTGGAGGCGGTGTTTGTCCCACTGGTCACTGACTAATCCGTTTTGGCAATTTTCCCTGCAACGTTATGCCGAACCTGGTGTGGCACAAGCGTGTCTGGCGCTACAGGAGCGTTTGGCGGTGGATATCAATTGCCTCTTGTTGAACAGCTGGCTGATTGCCACCGGACGCAGCCTTAAACGGTCGGATTGGCAGGAGCTGTTGCAGGTTATTGAGCCCTGGCAGCAGCGCATTAAAAGGCAACGGGCACTGCGGCAGCGGTTGAAAAGAGAGCTCGTTGAGCAACCCGGTGGGGAGTATGGCGGGCTTTATCAAAGAGCAAAGCAGCTGGAGCTGTTAGGTGAGCAGTATCAGCAGGCACTGATGTGGCAATTCAGTTCGCAGCGTTCGGTACTGGGAACCACTAGCTGGCAAGCGTTTAGTGAGTTATTCCCAATCGCAGGTGAGGCTGAGCTGGTGCGCAGGCTCGACCCACAGGCCCTGCTATAGGTAAGGCTTAGGTGAGCGCTCTCTGTTGGATTGCGTAACTTGGACTGGTTGGGGTGAGACTGTAAGCGGGTGGTTGTAGAGAGGTGTGTTTGTAGTAAAGCATGCCTGCAGTGGTGGCGTCCGTTTTCTTCACGATGTTAATCGTTGATGCCAACCCCGGCGAGGACAAACAGCGGCGTTATCACTACCCCCAAAATAAAAGAGTGGTCACCCAGGGGTGACCACTCTCTGCCGGCATTAGCGGCTACTGCTTCCTTGTAGTCGCCAATATTTCAATTCTTATTCCGTGGCAGTTTGGCAGGTTCAGCAGCAATCTGCTGAGCCTGGACTACTCTTTTTTGGCATCAAAAAGACTTTTTACCACGGCAGAATCCTTCGGCTTTTCGTCACTGGCTTCAGGCGCCTTTACCGGTGCTGGTGCAGGTGCTGCCGGTTCTTTTACCTCGGGCTTACTAGTAAATGCAGCAACGTTGCTGGCGGGCTTGAGTGGTTCAACCGCTGCTGGTGCCAGTGGTTCAATTTTCTTTTCAGCAACCGGTGCCGGTGTGGGGGCAACTACGGGTTTGGGTGCTGGTTCAACTTTGGGCGCGGCCGTTGGCGTAGGGGGTTTGGCGGCTACCGCTGGTTTTGGTTCTGTCGCTTTGGCTTCAACTTTAGCAGCCGGTGCCTTTTCTGGAACTTTGGCAACCGCGGGAGTGGCTTCTAAAAGCGAGGTTTGTTTTGGCGTTTCGGCCTTAGGTTTTGGGCTGCTCTTTTTGACTGCTGGTTTTTTTGCTGCAGGCTTTTTGGCTTTAGCGGGTGCACTGGCGGCCTTCGGTGCTGCTGCAACTTTCGGTTTGGTTTCAGCTATTGGCGCTGGGGCTACTTTCGGTTTGGCAGCGGCTTTGGGTTTGGCAGCGGCTTTGGGTTTGGCAGCGGCTTTAGGTTTGGCAGCGGCTTTAGGTTTGGCAGCGGCTTTAGGTTTGGCGGTGGCTTTCGGTTTGGCAGCGGCTTTCGGTTTGGCAGCGGCCTTCGGTTTGGCAGCGGCCTTGGCTGGAGCCTTTTTCGCTACGGCTTTGGCTTTGGGTGCAGATTTTTTAGGGGCTGCTTTTTTAGCGGTTTTGGGCTTGGCGGTAACGGCTTTTGCCACAGATTTGGCAATGGCGGCCAGCTCACTTAACTCAGCTTTGATTACGGCGGCGGCCTCTTTGGCAGCGGCGGCTTCAGCTTTGGCAATTTCTTCAGCCGCTTTGGCAATGGCGACTGCCTCTTTGGCTAACTCTGCTTTCGCTTTCTGTGCGGCTGTTTTGGCAGATTTGGCTGCGCTGACAGCTTTGCTTTTGGCGGCGGTTAATTTCTTGGTGGCGGTGGCCAAAACTGAGCCGGCTTTTACCGCAGCTTTTTCGGCGGCGCTGGCTTTAGCTAGGCGTGCTTTTTCCAAATCGGCAGTTACTTTTGCGATCTGTTTTTCGAGATCCGCAATCGAAACAGTGGTCTTCTTGCGAGCGGCCATGGAATCGTCCTTTAAATGTGTGAAGTGAAATAGATGCGTGGCGCAGAGATGATAACTCTGTTACTAAAAAAAATGTACGTTTTGTAGCCTAATCAATAAAAAATTTTAGACATTGATCGAGTTTTGGTTTGCCCGCCTGAGCAAATTAACAAGATTGGCAGATAGGCTGCCGGATTAACACGCCGGACGGCAAAAACTTTTACGGCTTCGGGCAGTTGCTGTCGTTCGGGTTAACCGGTTTAAGAAAACAACAGTTGTGTAAAATTGAATGCTTAGGGTTGGTTGGGAATCTGTGCTTAGCGAGTGGGTCGATCGGGTACACCGGCGGGAGGTGTGTGTGCGGACAACAATGTCGTCGTTACCAGTGTTACTCTGCCTGGTTGCTGTGTGTGGTACTTATCATCCGGGCTTCGTCACAGTGGGGTTTCGGTGCTGGTAACAAATGTAATACCATGGGCGGCGAGTGAATCACCGGCAAATCACTGCCTTGTGCAGGCGTGGTTGGTAGGCCTCGATTGAACGATTGGGTTCATTCAGCAATCGCAATGCTGGGCGGGTTGAGTGGTAGGGATGGGCAAATAACAGGTGCTCTCCCGGTGTGGCCCCAAAACCATGTACGCGAAAAATTCAATTCATAGGAACAAAACAATGAAATTTAAAGCAGTGAGTTGCGCCCTGGCGAGTGCGGTACTCTTGGCTGCCTGCAGCGGCGACAAAGACAAAGAAGAGGCGGCGCCTGCGCAGCTGGATACCCTGGAACAGAAGATAAGCTACATTCAAGGCTACCACTTCAGTCAGCAGATCACCGAGCAGTTGCAGCAGTTGGATTTTGTCATTGATGGTAAAGCCTTGCAGGCTGGTGTCAGCGCACAGTTGTCTGGCGCAGAGATGCCCTTCAGCGAAGAAGAGCTGCAAGCCATTGGTGAAGAGTTCCAGACGTTCATGATGGCCAAACAGGACGAGCGTCAGGCCGAAGCGGCTGAAGCCAACCGTCTGGTGGCCGATGCCAATGCCAGCGAAGGCGATACCTTCCTGACGGAAAACGCTACCAAAGAGGGTGTGGTCACCACCGAGAGCGGATTGCAATATAAGGTACTAACCGCAGGCACTGGCCCTAAACCTGAGCCGACCGCCACCGTCACTGTGCACTACCGAGGCACTCTGCTGGATGGTACCGAGTTCGACAGCTCCTACGGTCGCGGTTCACCAGCCACCTTTGGTGTTAATCAGGTGATTAAAGGTTGGCAGGAAGCGCTGCAGTTGATGCCGGAAGGTTCCAAATGGGAACTCTATATTCCCTCGCAGTTGGCCTATGGTCCTGGCGGTTCCCCACCGGTTATCGGCCCCAACGCCACGCTGGTATTTGAAGTGGAATTGATCGATGCTGGCGGCGAGAAAGACGCTGAGTAACAGCCAGTAAGTCGATAATTGTCAGTATGAAAAAGCCCGGTTAAAACCGGGCTTTTTATTGGCTTGAGGCTATGGCTTACTGGTCGTCATCGCCAAACATTGCCATTAAATTGTCGAGTGTATCTCTGCCCCGTGCCTGATTCTGTTCCTCGCTGAGCTGGCCAAAGCCCTCGAACTCCAGATCCTCTTTGGGAAGTTCTTCCAGGAATCGACTTTCACTGGTCTCCATAATTTCACCAAACTGTTTGCGCTTGGCGGCCAGCATTAACGTCAGGCTGCGCTGGGCGCGGGTAACCCCCACATAAGCCAGGCGTCGCTCCTCTTCGATATTCTCCTCTTCGATGCTGGTGCGATGCGGCAGAATCTCCTCCTCCACGCCGAGGATAAATACGTGCGGAAATTCCAACCCCTTGGAGGCGTGTAGGGTTAGCATCTGCACTTGGTCTTGTATCTCTTCCTCCTGTTGCCGCTCCAACAGATCCATCAATACCAGTTTGGTGATGGCGTCTTTCAGTGATACTGCTTCCCGGCTTGGGTCTTCCGGTTTCAACATGCGGCCGATGGAGTCGAGCAGGTAGTAGACATTTTCCATGCGCCGTTCGGCCACCTTGGCGGAGCTGGCGTTTTGGTGCAGCCAGCCCAGGTAGTCGATATCTTCAATCATTTCGCGAATGGCCGACATAGCCTGGTCGGTCTCCGCCTGCAGACTGAGATTTAAAATCCAGGAGTGAAAGCGTTGCAAGCGGACCAGTGCCGCTTCGGAGACGTGGCTCTGTAAGCCGATCTCCTGGCTGGCGGCAAATAGGCTGATGTGTCGTTCGGTGGCGTAGCGGCCCAGAGACTCCAGTGTGGTGGGGCCAATCTGTCGGCGCGGGGTGTTGATGATGCGAAGAAACGCGTTGTCGTCATCGGGGTTGACCACCAGACGCAGGTAGGCCATCACATCTTTAATTTCTGCGCGGGCAAAAAAGGAGGTGCCGCCGCTGATGTTATAGGGGATTTGATGGTGCTGTAATTTCATCTCCATCAACCGCGCTTGGTGATTGCTGCGATAGAGGATAGCGAAATCCTGATATTTGGCTCGGCGGTTTAAGCGCTGCACCATGATTTCCGTGGCGACCCGTTCGGCTTCGGTCTCTTCATTGCTGCATTTAATAATGCGAATGGGATCACCAAAGGCTTTATCGCTCCACAGTGTTTTATTAAAAATGTGCGGGTTATTAGCAATCAGTTGGTTGGCGGTTTTTAGAATGCGCTGGGTGGAGCGGTAGTTCTGCTCCAGTTTAATTACCTCAAGGGTGGGGAAATCCTCGGTCAGTTGCGCCATGTTTTCCGGGCGCGCACCGCGCCAGGCATAAATGGATTGGTCGTCGTCACCCACCACAGTGATGGCGCCGCGGCTGCCGACCAGCTGTTTTACCAGGCAGTACTGAGCGCTGTTGGTATCCTGATACTCGTCCACTAACAGGTAGCGAATGCGTTTTTGCCACTGCCTGAGAATATCTTCGCGTTCACTGAACAGCTGCACCGGTGTCAAAATAAGATCGTCGAAGTCGACCGCATTGTAGGCGCGCAGAGCCTGGTTGTAGCGCTGGTAGATCAGGGCGATTTTTACTTCACCGTCGCTGTTGGCGTGACTTAGGGCATGGCCGGGTAAAATCTGATCGTTTTTCCAGTTGGAGATAATGTTCTGGGTCAGGTTGAGGTGATCACTGTCGAGATCACCGTCTTTGAGCATCAGTTCCTTTAACAGTGCGCGGGCGTCCTCGGCGTCAAAAATAGAGAAGCCGGGTTTGAAGCCGAGTGCCTGGTGCTCGCGCCGAATGATATTGAGCCCCAGGTTGTGAAAGGTGGAAACTGTTAAACCTTTGGCGGCACTGCCGGAAACCAGCGCTGCGGCCCGCTCTTTCATTTCGCGCGCGGCCTTGTTGGTAAAGGTTAAGGCGGCAATGTGGCGGCCGGGTATGCCGCACTGCTCGATCAGGTAGGCGATCTTGCGGGTGATTACGCTGGTTTTGCCGCTACCGGCGCCGGCCAATACCAGACAAGGGCCGCCGACGTATTCGACCGCTTGTTTTTGACGGGGGTTGAGTTGATTCACTGTAATTTGTTTCCGCGCGTTAACCTGACACCGGCTCCGCTGCGCGGAGCAAACTGTGCTGCTGCATGGCTATTTGTCAGAAGCCAACTATAGTGAAAATAGGTGGGCTCTGTCTGTTTGGCTGAGGTTAGTGGTTGCCAAAGTGCTAGTTTAAGGGGCTTGCCGGCAAACGAAAACCGCCCATTGCCGGTGGTGTTCACGGGTGCTCAATAACAACAATAACTCACCAAACCACGGCTTCAATAAAATCATGGAAACAGACATTCAGCTGTTGGTTGTAACCCCCAATCGCTGGGAGTTCGACCGTATCCAAGAGAGCCTGGCCAAACATGGCCGGTATACCTGTCATTGGCACGAACGCCTGGCTGGCGTCGAAAGCCAAGTTGCCAGTGGCGACTATCACCTGGTGCTGCTGCAGTTTCACTGGCAGCACAAAACCACACAGATGCTGCTCTATCGCCTGCAGAGCCAACCGTTGCCACCGCCGGTGGTGGTCTTTACCGAGATGCTGGAAAAGGATGTCGACCAGCAGGTGATCAGTGTTGGTGCCGCGGCCGACTACTTCAATCTCGACACCCTGGTGGCCGAACATCTGGAGCGGATACTGCGCTACGCGCTGGTGCGGCAAAATTATGAACAGCGGCTGGCGCGCCAGGCTCACTACGATGAGTTGTGCGGTATCGCTAATCGCAGCCTGTTTCAGGATCGCCTCAATCGCGCCATTCACTCCAGCCGCCGCAACCGCGAGCGCTTTGCGCTGCTCTTTATTGATCTGGACCACTTCAAACGCATTAACGATAGTCACGGTCACTCGGTGGGCGACGCGGTGTTGCGCGGCTGCGCCAAACGCTTGAGCACTGGCCTGCGCCAGAGTGACTCCCTGGCGCGTATCTCCGGCGATGAATTCACCGTGCTGATCGAGCGGGTCGACTCCAACCACAATCTGGAGCAACTGGCCAACAAGCTCATCCGCCAGATTCAGCAGCCGTTGGTACTCGAGGGGCTAACCCTGACGCCCAGCTGCTCCATGGGCATAGCTATCTACCCCGACGTCGGCGACGACAGCGAGACCCTGCTGCACTGTGCCGACGCTGCCATGAACGAGGCCAAAAAGCAGGGTGGTAACAGTTTTGTTATCCACCAACTGAAATTTGAGCCGAGTAACGACAGCCAGCTGCTGCACCACCATGACCTGTTGCGTGCCCTGCAGCGGGAGGAGTTCTGCCTGCGGTTTCAGCCGCGGGTGGAGATTGCCAGTGGCCAGATAGTGGCGGTAGAGGCACTGTTACGCTGGTCGCATCCGGAGCGGGGCCTGCTGGCGCCGGCCGACTTCTTCCCTCTGGCCGAGAAAAAGGGGCTGTTGCCCAGCTTGGGTTACTGGGTACTGCGCGAAGCCATCAGTCAGTGGCAGCGGCTCAACGAGGAGCTGGAGCAGCCGATTCGGCTGGCCGTCAACCTGGTGGGGGCGATGCTGTGTGAGGTGCGCCTGATCGATCGCCTGCGCCAGCTACAGGCGGACATTGGCAGGGCGGGGTTGGCGGGCCTGGAGCTGGAGGTGCGCCAGGCCGATTGGCTGCAGCATGGCTCGGCGCTATCGGCCCTGACTATGGCCACCAACACCATGGGGGTGCGTTTCTCCCTCGATGGCGTGGGCCGGGGTACCCTGCCCCTGGCCGACCTTGCCGACGATACCATCGCCAGCCTGGTGATTAACCGCGAGCTGGTCTCGGAGGTGGATATCAACCCCAAGGCGGTGCGCATGATTGAGGCGATAACAGAGTTGGGGCGGGTGTTAAACAAGGTGACCGTGGCCCAAGGGGTGGAGAACCTGCAGCAGCTGCGACTGCTCCAGGCCACCGGTTGCAGCCAGGTGCAGGGCTATTTCACCGCCTCTCCGCTGCGTGCTGCCGATCTGCGCACCCACCTGTTGCAGCAGCGTTTGGGCCGCCTGTCGATGTTTAGTTAGGCGTCGTTGGCCGTTGCTAATGGTCGGTTGGGCGGGGAAACTTCCCCTGAATCGAAATAACCCTTAGCCAGCCACAGTCACTCTGGGTATAATCGCGGCCTATTTTTTACCCGCCCAGAGAAGTTTTCCCCGTGATAGAGAAGTTACGAAATATCGCCATTATTGCCCACGTTGACCATGGCAAAACCACCCTGGTCGACAAACTGCTGAGTCAGTCCGGCACCCTCGACCGCAAAGACGTTGGCGCAGAGCGCATTATGGACTCCAACGACCAGGAGAAGGAGCGGGGAATCACCATTTTGGCGAAGAACACCGCCATCAATTGGAATGACTACCGTATCAACATCGTCGACACCCCGGGGCACGCCGACTTCGGTGGTGAAGTGGAGCGTGTCCTCTCCATGGTCGACTCCGTACTACTGCTGGTCGACGCCCAGGACGGCCCCATGCCGCAAACCCGCTTTGTAACTTCCAAAGCGTTTGAGCAGGGCTTAAAGCCGATTGTGGTGATCAACAAAATCGACCGCCCCGGCGCACGCCCTGACTGGGTACTGGACCAGGTATTCGATCTGTTTGACAACTTAGGCGCCACCGATGAGCAGCTCGACTTCCCGGTAATCTACGCCTCGGCCCTGAACGGTATTGCCGGCCCAGATCCCAGTGAGATGGCCGAGGACATGACCCCGCTCTACCAGATGATTGTCGACCGCGTACCGGCGCCTGAAGTTGACCCGGAAGGCCCCTTCCAGATGCAGGTTTCAGCGCTCGACTACGACAGCTACGTGGGTGTTATCGGTATTGGCCGCATCTCCCGTGGCAGCCTCAAGCCCAACCAGCAGGTGGTGATTAAATCCGCCAATGGCAACGAGCGCAAAGGGCGTGTGCTGCAGGTGAAAGGCTACCTGGGGCTGGAGCGTATCGATACCGAACTGGCTACCGCCGGCGATATCGTCTGTATTACCGGGATCGACAAACTGGGTATCTCCGACACCCTCTGTGACCCGGATTGCGTTGAGGCGCTGCCGCCACTGTCGGTGGATGAACCCACGGTGAGTATGACCTTTATGGTGAACGACTCCCCCTTTGCCGGCAAAGAGGGCAAGTTCGTTACTTCGCGCAATATCAAGGAGCGCCTGGATCAGGAGCTGATTCACAACGTGGCCCTGCGCGTAAAACAGGGCGATAGCCCCGACAAATTCATTGTTTCCGGCCGCGGCGAGCTGCACCTGTCGGTGTTGATTGAGAACATGCGTCGGGAAGGCTTCGAGCTGGGTGTTTCCCGTCCCGAGGTGGTGCAGAAAGAGATCGATGGAGAGATCCAAGAGCCGTTTGAAGCGGTGGTGATCGACGTTGAAGAGCAGCACCAGGGTGCGGTGATGGAAGAGCTCGGCCTGCGTAAGGCGGAGATGACCAACATGGCGCCGGATGGCAAAGGCCGGGTGCGCCTGGAGTTCATTGTGCCGTCGCGCGGGTTGATTGGTTTCCGTGGCCAGTTCCTGACACTCACTTCCGGCTCCGGCATCATGACCTCCATTTTTGACCACTACGGCCCGGTTAAGGCCGGTGAGGTGGCCAAGCGTCAGAACGGTGTACTGGTGAGCATGGTGCAGGGCAAAACCCTGGCCTACGCCCTCTACAGCTTGCAGGATCGCGGCCGCCTCTTTTTAGGTCACGGTGTCGACGTTTACGAAGGTCAGGTGATCGGTATCCACTCCCGCTCCAACGATCTGGTGGTTAACCCCACTAAGGCTAAGCAGCTCACCAACATCCGTGCGGCTGGTACCGATGAGGCACTGATCTTGACGCCGCCCATTAAACACACCCTGGAACAGGCTCTGGAGTTTATTGAGGACGACGAACTGGTAGAGGTAACCCCAGCCAGTATTCGGGTACGCAAAAAGCTGCTCACCGAGAACGAGCGCAAGCGCGCCAAGAAGTAGTTGATTGAAAACGGGCCATCAGGCCCGTTTTTTTTGGCTTGTGTTTCTCTCTGCTGCACCGCTGCTGTTCACCCGAGCCGTATCTAGGCCGGCCCTACTCCCGCTATTCATCCTTTACCTATTTCTATTAATGCGCTGTGCGCTGGTGCGGCTTGTGCCGTTCGTGGTTTAAGCCGGAGGCAGATAAATTGTTGGGGCCAATGGCAGTTGATTGCTGTGCAACTATTGAGTTTTACCCGTAATTGGGTGCAAATAGGGGTTTGCCAGCCTGTGGGGTGTTCCAACTGGGTTGTGGTAACCAGAGCCGTGACAATCGGAGTAGTGGTAATCTAAATGGACGGTCAGAGCCGTAAGGGAGTGGGTGATGCAATTGGCTGGTTTGGTGATCGATTGGCACCCAGGTATTGGCGACCCGACAGTCGCCGGCTGGGTAACGGTGGGACTCTATTTTTTTGCCGCCCTGGGGGCGCTGGCGGTGCTTCGAGTGGCTACTGGCGAATTTCCCTCCACCCCTCGTCGCCAGCGAGGTTTGTGGTGGGTGCTGCTGGTCTGCCTGATTCTATTGGGCATTAACAAACAGCTCGACCTGCAGACCCTGTTTACGGAGCTGGGCCGGGCGCTCTCCAGGGAGCAGGGTTGGTATGGCCAGCGGCGGGTGGTGCAGCGGTTGTTTATCGATGGCGTGGTGGTGACCTCGATTATCGTCACCCTCGCCCTCTTCTACTATTATCGCGGGCTGCTCGGCCGCAATATTCTGGCGCTGTCGGGTTTTGTCTTTGTCGTGGGCTACGTTTTGATTCGCGCCACCTCCTACCACAATACCGACCATTTTATTCACACCAAGCTTGGTGGCTTGGAGATGAACTGGATATTGGAGTGTTTTGGGCTGCTGTTGATCATCATCAATGAGTGGCTCTTGCTTCGCCGGGCGAAGGCTGCGCAAATGGTCAGTGCCTAGTTGCGGCCAGTCCCAACCGACGGGGCGGCCGCCATTGCCTAGCTACAAAGCGCGGGAGCACTGCTATGAACAAACCCACACATCGCTTTGCCGTCCTGCTGTTGGCCTCGGCCGCTGCCCAGGCGGATGTCTCTGTTAATAAAGAGCATGTCACTGAAGAGCGTGTCAGCGAAGGGCAGGCACTGTTGCTGCCCTTTAAACAGCAGTTGATGATGGCCTTGAAAACCGGGCTGCAACAGGGGCCAGAGGCGGCCGTTGCCGCCTGCCGCCTGCAAGCGCCGGCCATTGCTGCGTCGCTGAGCCAGGACGGTGTCCGTATTGGGCGCACCAGCCACAAGCTGCGCAACCTGGCCAACGTCCCCGAACCCTGGTTGCAGCCACTGCTGGCCAGTTATCTGGCGGAGCGCGACCAGCCGCCTCAGGCGGTCGCCCTGGCGGAGGGGTTGGTCGGTTATGTGGAACCGATTACCGTTCAGCCTCTCTGCCTCACCTGCCATGGCGATGCGCTGGCGCCGGCGCTGGCCGCCAAGATCAACACCCTCTACCCAGATGACCAGGCCACCGGCTTCCAGACTGGTGACTTTCGCGGTCTGTTTTGGGTGGTCTTTCCCGAGAGCCGGGTTAAAGCCGGCGGTAGTGAGTTATAGCCAGCGTTTGGTCTGGCTTAGATAGCGGCGGTAATCATCACCAAAGCGGGCGTTCAACGCCCGCTCTTCCGGCAATATTTGCAGATAACTCACCAGCAGGATGAACAGCACCACACCCAGCAGTGCGAGTGGTGCCGCCAGAAAGGTGGCCCAGGCCAGCAGTTGCAGGCAGAGGCCAACGTACATGGGGTTGCGGCTGTAGCGGTAGAGGCCGGCGGTGACCAACTGGCTGCTGGCGTTGGGGGTAAGCGGGTTGATAGTGGTCTTGGCGCGCCGGAAGGCAATGATAGCAGCCAGCTCTATGGCCAGCCCCAGGCCGACCAGCACTAAGGTGGCGGCCAGGGTGGCGGTTCGGTTCCAGGCCAGCGGCGGCAGCAGCCGGGCCAGGCCAAACATGACCGCGGCGCTGGCCAGGGCCAGCAGCGGCGGTGGAATGCGCAGAGCCAGGGCCACGCGCTACTCGGCGCTTTCGCTCTGCTGTTCGATCAGGGCCTCGGCATCGGTCAGGCCGCCGATATTTAATACCTGGGTGTAGCCGAGCGCTTCCAATGAGGCTTTGGCCAGGCCAGCGCGGTGGCCGGAGCGGCAGTAGACATAAATGGGGGCCTCTTTATCGGGCAGGGCGCTGGCGGCCTGGGCGCTGACTTCGGTGTGCGGGATGTTGAGTGCGCCATCGACATGGCCATCGGCAAATTCCTGGGCCGTGCGCACATCCAGCCAGACGACGTTATCGGGCAGTTCAGCAATGGCCAGTACTGGCAGGCTGAGGCCGAGGGCGAGAGTGAGGGAGCTGAGCAGTCGTTTGAAGGGGAGCATGGTGTCGGTTCCTAATTGTTATAGCCTTGGTCATAATGCCGGCCATCATAATGGTTGCTGGTATCAGACTGCCAGCCGTGGAAACGGTTCAGCGGCCACGCAAACACTGAAATCACCTGCCAGCTCGCGTACAATGGCGCGACGCCAGTTTTAGGAACCTCCATGAACGACGACAATACCACCCATTTTGGCTATCAGCGTGTTAACAAGGCGGAAAAGGCCGGCCGTGTAGCCGATGTCTTCCACTCGGTGGCCGCCAAGTACGACCTGATGAACGACTTGATGTCCGGCGGAGTGCACCGGCTCTGGAAACGCTACACCATTGAGATGTCGGCGGTGCGTGCCAAGCAGAAGGTGTTGGATATCGCCGGCGGTACCGGCGACCTCAGCTATCAGTTCTCCCGCCTGGTGGGCCCCGAGGGTCTGGTGGTACTGGCCGATATCAACGACTCCATGTTGGCGGTGGGGCGCGACAAGCTGACCGACCGCGGTGTCGCTGGCAACATCGAATACTGCCAGGCCGATGCCCAGTACCTGCCTTTCCCCGACAACACCTTCGACTGCATCACCATCGCTTTTGGCCTGCGCAATGTCACTGACAAAGACCTCGCGCTCGCATCCATGCAGCGGGTGTTAAAGCCCGGTGGCCGGCTGCTGGTGCTGGAGTTCTCCAAGCCCACCAACCCGGTGATGGAGAAGCTCTACGACCACTACTCCTTTAAGATTCTGCCACTGATGGGCAAGGTGATTGCCAACGACAGCGACAGCTATCAATACCTGGCGGAGAGTATACGCATGCACCCGGACCAGGAGACCCTGCTGGAGATGATGCAAAACGCCGGCTTTGAGCAGTGTAAGTACCACAACATGACCTCGGGTGTGGTGGCCCTGCACATGGGCTTTAAACCCTGATGGAGCCCGGTCGCTTTCCGGGGCCGACCGCCACCTCTGCCCTGCTCGCGGCCGCCGAGCAGGCACTCAACCAGGCACTGCGCTTTGATCCCGGCAGCCGTGAGCGGCTGGCCAAGCTGGAGGGGCAAAGTCTGTTGATCTGTCTGCGTGAGCCCGAGTGGCAGCTGGGGGTAACCGTGCGCGAGCAGCAGCTGGTACTGCTGGCGGTGGTGGAAGAAGCCACCACCGAGTTGCAGGCCCGTGCTGCTGACCTGCTCGCCTGGCTGGTGGATGGCAAGCAGAGCTTGGCGGAGTTGAATATAGAAGTCACCGGCAGCACCCAGTTGTTGATTGAGTGGCAGGCCTTGGCGCAGAACTTGGATATCGACTGGGAAGATGGCTTAAACCGCTGGTTGGGTGATCTGTTGGGCCATGGCCTGGCCGAACTGGTGCGCTCCGGCTGGAGTTGGGCGCGGGCGCGTCAGGCCAGCATTGGCAATCAGCTGATGGAGTTCCTGCTGGAAGAGAAAAACCTGCTGCCCAACCGCGCCCTGTTTGATGATTTTCGCGCTCGCAATCAGAGCTTGCGCCTGCACACCGACCGGCTGGAAGCGCGCCTGCGCCGGTTGCGTCAGAAGTTGGCCGCCGACGACGCCTAAGGACTATTCGTGCTTGCTCTTTTCCGTATTCTGCAGATTCTGCATGCCGCTCTGAAGTTTCGCCTGGACACCTTCATCGACCGCCGCCGCCTGCCCTGGTTGGCGCGCGTGCTGACTCTGCCCCTGGCCTGGCTGCCGACGCCCGCAACCAATCGTGGTGAACGCCTGTGTGGCTTCTTTGAGCACATGGGGCCGGTGTTTGTGAAGTTTGGCCAGCTGCTCTCCACCCGGCCCGACCTTATGCCCCCCGATTTGGTCTCCCGGCTCGATAAGCTGCAGGACGATGTCGCACCCTTCCCGGGCGAGCGTTTTGTCCGCCTGGTGGAGGAGGCCCTTGGTGCGCCCGTGGCGGAGCTGTTCCAGAGTTTTGAGGTGCAGCCCCTGGCCTCGGCCTCGGTGGCCCAGGTGCACTGCGCGGTACTGGCCGACGGCCGGCAGGTGGTGGTGAAAGCGATTCGACCGGAGCTGGAGCCCATTATCGAGAAGGATATCGCCCTGCTGAGGGTGGTCGCCTGGTTGATACAACACCTGAGCGAGGATGGCCGGCGCCTGCACCTGCCCGAGGTGGTGGAGGATTACCGCAACACCATTCTTGATGAGCTCGACCTGCTGCGCGAGGCGGCCAACGCCAGCCAGCTGCGCCGTAATTTCACCGATTCACCCCTGCTCTATGTGCCGGAGGTCTACTGGCCCTACTGCCGGCGCAATGTGATGGTGATGGAGCGCATCTATGGTATTCCGGTAACCCAGGTGGCGGCGCTCAAAGCGCAGCACACCGATATGCGCCGCCTGGCTGAGCGCGGTGTGGAGATCTTCTTCACCCAGGTGTTTGAGCACAACTTTTTCCATGCCGATATGCACCCGGGCAACATCTTTGTCTCTACCGAGCACCCGCGCAACCCGCAGTACATCGCCGTCGATATGGCCGTGGTGGGCTCCCTCTCGCGGGAGGACCAGTACTACTTGGCACGCAACATCCTGGCCATGTTCCGGCGCGACTACCGGCAGGTGGCGGAGCTGCATGTGTTCAGCGGCTGGGTGGCGGCGGATACCTCGGTGGGTGAGCTGGAGGCGGCGATTCGCAGCGTGTGTGAGCCGATCTTCGAGCGGCCGCTGGCGGAGATCTCCTTTGGCCAGGTATTGATTACCCTCTTCCAAACCGCGCGCCGCTTCAACATGGAGGTGCAGCCACAACTGGTGCTGCTGCAGAAGACTCTGCTCAATATCGAAGGGCTCGGCCGGCAGCTCTACCCGGAACTCGACCTCTGGGCCACTGCCCACCCCTACATGGAGAAGTGGCTGCGCGACCGCTTCCACCCCAAAGCGCTGCTGCGCGAGCTGAAACGCTACGGCCCGGAGTGGATGGAGAAGTTCCCCCAGGTGCCACACCTACTGTTTAACAACCTGGAGCGCTTTGTTGAGCTGGCCGAGATGGCGCCGAGCCTGAAACAGGCCAGCAATGCCGTCAACCAACAGCAGCGCAAGAAGCGCAATAAGCTCCGGTTTATCTGGCTGCCATTGGCCGCCGCAGCCGGCCTGGCCGCGTTCCCGGCAGCCTGGCAGTGGTTTCTCGCCCTACCCTGGCAGGCCCTGGCACTGGCCGCATCGGCGGCGGCTGCCTGGCTCCTGCTCGGCTGATGGCAAGCCGAGCCACGGCAAAGGTTTTCAGCGGTGCTTAAACAACATACACTAGCGACCCGCTCGAATATCGACAGGCTGTAGTTGCATGGCAGATGATCAAACCTCCTGGCTTGACCAGGTACGCTGGACCAGCGATGGCCTGGTGCCGGCCATCGCCCAGGATGCCCACAGCGGTCGAATTTTGATGATGGCCTGGATGAACCGCGAAGCGCTGGCTCTGACCGCCGAACGGCGGGTGGCGGTCTACTACTCCCGCTCCCGCCAAAAGCTCTGGTTCAAGGGGGAGACCTCCGGCCACGAGCAGCAGGTGGTTGATATCCGCCTCGATTGCGACGCCGATGTCATTCTGCTCTCAGTCGAACAGAAAGGCGGCATCGCCTGCCATACCGGCCGCGAATCCTGTTTCTATTCATCCCTGCAGGATGGCCAGTGGCAGCCGGTTGACCCGGTATTGAAAGATCCAAAAACCATCTACGGTTCCTAGCCCTTGGCCAACACTATGAGTGACGTTCTTAATCAGCTGACCACCATCATTCAGTCGCGCATAAGCGCCGCTGACCCAAGCAGCTCCTACGTGGCCAGCCTGCATGCCAAGGGATTAAACAAAATATTAGAGAAGGTGTCTGAAGAGTGTGCGGAGACCCTGTTGGCGGCCAAAGATATGGCCGCCAGCGGCGATCCAAAAGAGGTAATTTACGAAACCGCCGATTTGTGGTTTCACAGTTTAGTGATGCTCGCTCATTTGGGCATCGATACCAATGAGGTGCTTGCCGAACTGGCGCGGCGCTTTGATGTCTCTGGCCTCGCCGAAAAAGCCGCGCGAACTGGAAAATAGAATAAAAATACAAGACACTGCACCTACGCCCAAGTGGGCACTAGCACCAAGAGAGGAGATAGAGTTATGGCCCCGAGTTTATGGCAGTTATTGATTGTATTGGCCATTGTTGTGTTGTTGTTCGGCACCAAGCGTTTGAAGAGCATCGGTGGCGACTTAGGTGGTGCGATCAAAGGCTTCAAGAAAGCCATGGATGACGACAAAGAGAAAGAGGAACCTCAAGCCCAAGCCAAAGTGGAGCACGAGCAACCGGCTGAACCCGCTGCAACCAAATCTGACGAAAAACAGACTACTCCCTAACTGATTGCCAGCGGAGTCGATTGGTGTTCGATATTGGATTTTTTGAGCTGCTGCTCATCGCAGTGGTCGGTCTGTTGGTGATCGGCCCCGAGCGGTTGCCGGAAGCCCTGCGCTCAATGGCGCTGTTTGTCGGCCGAGTTAAACGCGGCCTACGCGATACCCGTTTGGAGTTCGAACGCCAGATAGGCGCCGATGACATTCGCCGGCAGCTGCAAAACGAAGAGATCATGTCGCGCCTGGAGCAGACCCGGCGCGACATGAATCAGGCGGTTAATCTACCCAACCAGCTCTCTGAGAGCCTCACCGAAAAAGTGGGTGGCAGTGAGCCCGCCGAAGCCACGCCTCCCCCCGCTGACGATAAAGCACAAGACAAGCCCGCAACACCATGAGTCAAGACGAACAAGGACCCGAAGTCGAACAACCATTGGTTGCTCACCTGATTGAACTGCGTGACCGTCTGTTACGGGCGCTCTTGGCGGTTTTGGTGGTCTTTGGTGGGTTGTTCTATTTTGCCAACGACATCTACAGTTTTATCGCCCAGCCACTCAAGAAGTTTCTGCCGGAAGGGGCCAGCATGATCGCCACCGAGGTGGCCTCCCCCTTCCTCACCCCCTTTAAAATGACCCTGTTCGCCTCGGTACTGGTGGCCCTGCCCTTTTTGCTGTACCAGATCTGGTCGTTTGTGGCACCGGCACTCTATCGCAAAGAGAAGCGGCTGGTACTGCCGCTACTGGTCTCCAGTGTGCTGCTCTTCTACGCCGGTATGGCCTTCGCCTACTTTGTGGTCTTCCCTCTGGTGTTTGGCTTTTTCACCTCGGCCGCGCCGGAAGGGGTGACGGTAATGACCGACATGGGGCGCTACCTCGATTTTGTGCTGAAGCTCTTTTTCGCCTTCGGTTGCGCCTTTGAGATTCCCATCGCCACCATTCTGCTGATCTGGTCCGGGGTGACCGACTCCGCCAGCCTGGCCAAAAAGCGCCCCTACGTGATTGTTGGCTGTTTTGTGGTGGGTATGCTGTTAACGCCGCCGGATGTGATCTCTCAATCCCTGCTGGCGGTGCCAATGTGGCTGCTGTTTGAGGCGGGTATCTTCTTTGGCCGCTTCGTGCGGCCGACGACAGCAGAGGATGACGACGAGCTGGAGCAGAATGACTCCGGCCACGCCGATCTGAAATAGGCTTGCACTGGCCTGGAAAAACCGGCCAGCTAGTTGAGAACCTTCTCCCGGCCTTCGGTTTCGAGGTCGGCCTGGCGGCAGAGTAGAATCTGGTCGATTACCCGTTCAAAACTCTGTACCACATTTGGGTCAAACTGACTCCCCGAATTCTCCCTTAGATAATTCAACGCCCGTGACACCTTCCAGCCCTCGCGATGGGGTCGTTCGGAAGTGAGCGCGTCGAACACATCACAGACAGAGACAATCCGACTGAACAGTGGAATCTCCTCCCCCTTTAGCCCGGCGGGGTAGCCGCGGCCGTCCCAGCGCTCATGGTGGGTGCGGGCGATGGTGGCGGCCACCTGCATCAGCCTGGAGTCATGGGCGCTGAGAATCTGCGCGCCGATCTCGGAGTGGGCTTTTACCGTCTCCCACTCGTCGTCATCCAGGTTACCGCACTTCAACAGCACGTTATCCGGAATAGCGATCTTACCCAGGTCGTGCATGGGGCTGGCCTGTTGCAGCAGGTCGCACTCCTCGCGGCTAAGTCCCAGCTCCCGCCCTAAAATCACCACATATTGGCTGATACGCGCCACGTGGGAGCCGCTGCCGGTATCGCGGTATTCGGCGGTTTTAGCCAGGCTCTCGATCAACTTCAGCTGCGTGTTGTAGAGCTGCTGGGTGCGCTCGAGAACCTTCTCTTCCAATTGATCGCGCTGCTGTTTTAACTGCTTATGTAGCAGGCGCACCTCCAAAATATTGTGCACCCGCAGCAGCACCTCCTCCTTTTTAAAGGGCTTGGTGATGAAGTCTTTGGCGCCGGAGGCGAGGCAGCGGTTTTGTGTTTCGACACCGGTGTCGGAGGTGAGTACCAATACCGGTAGATAGTCGGTGGGGTTGTCGGCGCGCAACTGTTCCAGCACATCAAAGCCGGTCCAGATGGGCATGTGAATGTCGAGGGCGATCAGGTCGTAGCCGTTATTGCGATAGAGTGCGCGTACAGCGCCTGGGTCGATGGTGGAGTCGATGCGGTGATAGCCGGCCTGGCGCAGGATCTTCTCGAAAATGGCGATGTTTACCGGGTCGTCATCAACGATCAGTATTTTGCCTTCCAGGGTTTCGACGGAGATCGAATCCTCAGCTTGCTGTTCGGCAACAAACTCCATAGGTGCTCTTGTTGTATGCGCTAATGTTGAAGGAAGCCACGGGTTGCGTGGTTCAAATATCGGCCCGAACT
Organism: Halioxenophilus sp. WMMB6; assembly: GCF_033283405.1. Lineage (NCBI taxonomy): Bacteria > Pseudomonadati > Pseudomonadota > Gammaproteobacteria > Alteromonadales > Alteromonadaceae > Halioxenophilus > Halioxenophilus sp. WMMB6. Next base: position 159,479 of record NZ_JAWMQR010000008.1, on the reverse strand, counting down.
GCCTTTGTTGTTGGTTTATATAGGGGTGCAGCCCGCTAGGCAGCAATGGATCGGTGGGCCTTAAATTCAGTGATCGTAGCAATATGCCCTAATTTATTAGCAAGATCCTGAACAAATAGCACAATTGTTATATTTTTTAGGGATTTAGCGGCCACTTTATACTCGCAAACTCGTTATATGGCGTCGATCTTCGCCTCTCTTTTGGTAAATGCGGTAAGCGGGCTCAAGTATTAATCCCGGCTCAAGTATCGATAAGAAAAGTGACTGGGCCATCGTTGATGAGTGCCACCTGCATGTCGGCGGCGAAGATTCCGGTGGCCACCGGGCTGTGTTGGGCACGAGCCTGGTCGACCATGTAGTTGTAGAGGCGCTCGGCCAGCTCCGGCGGGGCGGCGCCGGAGAAGCCCGGGCGGTTACCTTTGCGGGTATCGGCGGCCAGGGTGAATTGCGAAACCAGCAGCAGGCCACCGCCAATCTGCTGTACGTTGCAGTTCATCTTGCCCTCGCTGTCGGCAAAGATGCGCAACTGCAGCAGTTTTTTCAGCAGCTTGTCGGCTTCGACCTCGCTATCTTGCTGCTCAACACCGACCAACACCAGCAGTCCCTGGTCGATGCTGCCCACCACTTCGCCGGCAACAGTAACCGATGCCTGCTTAACTCTCTGAATAACGGACTTCAAACGGGGTTTCCTGGCTGGAGGGGATTAACAATCAGGCTGGGTCGGTCAGATCTTTGGTTATCCGCTCGGCAAACTCCATGGTGGCGCGTACCAGGGCATCAACGGTGCCGGGCTCGCGGCTGGCGTGGCCGGCGTCGCGGATGATTTTCAGCTCCGCCTCCGGCCAGCGGTCGTAGAGGGCGACGGCGTTATCGAGTGGGCAGACCATGTCGTAGCGGCCGTGCACAATAATACCGGGCAGGTGGCTGATCTTGTCCATCTGTTTGAGGATCTGATCCTCCTCGATAAAGGAGTCGTGCATGAAGTAGTGGGTCTCGATGCGGGCCAGGGCTACGGCCACGTGGGGCGCGGTGAAGTTGTCGACCAGTTCGTGGTTGGGGCGCAGGGTGGCGCACTGGGCCTCCCATTGCGACCAGGCCTTGGCGGCGGCCATTTGCGCCAACTCGTTACTGCTGGTGAGACGCTGATAATAGGCCGAGAGAAGGTTGCCCTGCTCTGCCTCGGGTATCTGTTTGAGGAAGTGCTGCCAATAGTCGGGGAAGACGTGGGCGGCACCACCCTGGTAGAACCAGTCGATATCTTTCTGACGACAGAGAAAAATGCCGCGTAGGATCAGCCCGAGTACCCGCTCCGGGTGGGCTTGGGCATAGAGCAGGCTCAGGGTGCTGCCCCAGGAGCCGCCAAACAGCAGCCACTGCTCCACGCCCAGGGTCTCACGCAGCGCCTCCATATCGGCAATCAGCGCCTGGGTGTTGTTGTGCAACAGCTCGGCGTGGGGGCGTGAGCGGCCGGCACCACGTTGATCAAAGAGAATGATGCGGTACTTTTCCGGATCAAAAAAACAGCGGTCAGCCGGGTTGCAGCCGCCACCGGGGCCGCCGTGGACAAACAGTACGGGAATGCCCTGGGGGTTGCCGCACTCTTCGTAATAGATTTCGTGGGGGTTATCTACGGTTAGGTAAGCAGTGAGGTAGGGTTTGATGTCTGGGTAAAGTACCAGCATTGCCTGTCCTTTGAGCACGCGCGCCGGCAAGGGCCAGCCTGGCGACGATTGATTATTTGGCCGCAGGCCACCTCAAACTGCAGTGCGGTGGTTGATCGTGGGTGGGGAGCGGCGCAATCCAAAGCCGCACGCCGCGGCAGCGGGGCGGGGCTAGTTAACATAATGGTGATTGGGGAGACTAGCCTTTCGGTCGCTATGCTGTAAAGCGGCATTTGTGCTGCCGCTTTGACAGTTGTCGCTAAATTAGCGGGCGCCCGCCCGCGCTTTTCTGGGCGTGGTGGTCTCGGTGGCAGCTTCCGGCTCGCTGACGGTGGCGCTGGTGGCAACAAAAACCTCGGGCTTGGCCTGTTGCTGCCGGTCGAGGGCGGCCTGCAGCAGGTGGTTAAGACGCTCGGCAAACTGGCTTGGAGACAATACCTGGACATTGGGCAGGTGGCTGACGACCCGGGCCATGAGTTGATCCTGGTCGATCAGTGGCAGCGACAGAAAGTAGCACTGCTCCTGCCACAGACCCTGTTGGTTGGGGTGCCAGCTCTGTTTGGCGACCTGGTGGGCGCTGTCGCCCCAAAAACGCAGTTGCAGGGTGAGTGGCTGTTGTTGGTTATAGCCCAACTGGTTGGCGAAAAATTTATCGAGATTCTTGGGCGCTATCTCCCGGCTGCGGGCCGAGAGCAGTTCGATCTTTTGAATTCGGGCGACGTTAAAGCTACGCAGCTGGTGGAGCAGGTGGCACCAGGCCGCCAATTGCCAGGCGCCGGCGCGGTAGATCAACGATTGCGGGCAGATGGTCAACTGCTGTAGCTCGCCGTTGTCACTGCTGTATTGAATGGCCAGCTGCCGGCGCTCAAGCAGGCCGGAGCAGAGCAGACTGAAATCGTGGTTAAAGCTGTAGGGTGGGGCGTCGGAGAGATACCTCACCCGGCGCTCAAACTGGTATTGGTTAATTTTGCGGGTGCGTAGCAAACGCGTGAAATTACCTTCGAGGACGTTGAGGTCCTCCTGCAGCAGGCCCGGCTGAGTGCGCTGAATCTGATCGCTCATCTGCGCGACTTGGACAAATTCGCTGGGGCTTAACCAGAACTCTGGCAGACGGTAGCGTTCGCCGGTGTAGATCTGATATTGAAAACCGTCATCCATCTGCTCGATGGGGGCGGCCAGATACCTTTTCATTTGCTCCAGCAGTTGGGCGACTGCTTCTGGCGCAATACCCAGGTCACTGCCGATATCGGCCAGTGTCAGGGTGCGTCGACGGGTGCAAAACAGCTGATGAATTCTTTCGATTTGTTGTAGTTTGTTCATGGGCTGTTGATCCTAAGCCTGGAGAGTCCCTAGGGTGGTTCTTAGAAAAAGCAGAAAACTGAGTACCAGCCAAGTGTGTTCAGCCTAACCCTACTGCAGCCCCCAAAAGTGACGGTACCAGGCTGAAGCGAAAATCGCGTCGCCAAACTTACATCAGATGTTTGGCAAACCCCAATGGCTGAATGAGGGTAACTGTAAATTAAGACGTGATTTATCGTAGGTTGGCGCACTGATCATGCATTATGTAAGCCAAAATGTGAACAGTGTAACGTTTGAAGTTTTTGCGACAATTTTATGAAATGTGCGCTATTTAACCGTTGAAAGGGCCGCAAGGGTGCATTAGGGGGCTTTACTTTGGTGCGCAAAGCACCATCACTGAACATTGAGCCGGTGACGGCGATTGACCATTGGGTCTAAGGATGAAGGCGATGACAACCAAAGCAACCACCGCTGGCCATGAGCCGGTCGTGGTGGATTACTACTCCGATCTGCTCTGCATCTGGGCCTGGATCGCCCAACGGCGCCTGGATGAGTTGAGCGAGCAGTTGGGCGACCAGGTGCGGGTGCACTTTCACTTTATGGACGTATTTGGTGACGCCCACGGCAAGATTCGCAACCAATGGCATGCGCGCGGGGGCTTTGACGGCTTTGCCGACCACGTTGCCGCCAGCGCTGGTCAGTTTGATCACCTTGCTGTGCACCCTGAGCTCTGGCGCAGTGTGCGGCCGCACTCCTCGGCCCCGGCCCACCTTTTTATCAAGGCGGTGCAGTTGGCTTATGGGGAGGGGCCGGCGACGGCTTTGGCGTTAACCATGCGCCGCGCCTTCTTTGAAAATGGCGTTGATATTGGCCAGTGGCCCAATCTGCTGGGCTTGGCGGAGCAGCACGCCTTAACGGCGGCTGGTATCGAGTCGGCGGTGGCCAGCGGGCAGGCTTACGCGGCGCTGATGGCCGATTATCAAAAGGCCAAGCGTGAGGGTTTGAAAGGGAGCCCCAGTTACCTGCTCGACGGTGGTCGGCAGGTGCTGTTTGGCAATGTTGGTTATCGCATCCTCAGCGCCAACGTGGAAGAGCTGTTGCGCAAGCCCGCCGGCGAGGCAAGTTGGTGTTGAGGCGGGTTGGTGCTGACGGTGTAGCTTAAGGCTGGCTTGCTTGGCTTCTCGGTTGCAGTTCCAGCAGCTTTTGCTCGGGGTCGATGTGGAATAGAAAGCGGTTTAGCACATTCATACCGAGCAGGCCATCGGCTGGCAGTTGCTCGTCCGGCAGCACAGCAAACTCCACCTCCGCCAGTTGGTAGGGGCCGAGCTGCACCGAGGTCAGCCGGTAGATGTCGGCCTGGGTGGGGCCGGCGGCGGTGTTGAGTGTCGCCTGGCGGAGAAAGGTTTTGTCGTCCAGGCTCGCCAATTGCGAGTGGCTGAGTACCGACAGGGTGGCACCGGTATCCAGCAGTAGCAGCCGGCGGCTGCCGTCGGCAAAGGTGACCGGCACCCGCAGGTGGTTGCCATCGGCCTCCAGCAACAGTTGCGTACGCGCCGGTGAACGGGCACGGCTGAGAGCTTGGCGCAGACTGCTGGCTTCGTGGCTGAGGGTTGGGTCGCCTTCCAGTTCCGCCAGGCGCAGCTCGGCCTGGTCGAAATCACCCTGGCCGATCAATGCGTTGATCATTGCAATCTGGTAGGGCGCATAGCTGGGCTCGCGCCACAGCAGCTCATCCAAAAAAGCCAGTGCCTCGGGGTATTGGCTACCCTCCTGCCACTGCTGCAGCTGCTGTAGAGCCAGGTAGCGGGCGGTGGTAATCAGCTCATCGGCACTGCTGCCCTGGGTCTGTGCTGCCAGTTCGTAGTAGGCGTTAGCCGCGTCGCGCCGTGCGCCGCGCCGTTGCAGCAGCTGGGCCTCGGTGAGCAGAAAATCTTCGTTATAGGGGTAGGCGTCGAGCAGGGCGCTCAGGGCGCGGTCGACGAAGTCGTAGTCGTGATTGTCGAGCCGTGCCTGCAGCTCCTGCGCCCAGGCCAGTTCCAGCTCGGCAGCCTGCTCTTCGGACTCCTGGTGCAGCCGGTCCAGGGTGGCGATGGCCAGTGGGAAATTCTCCTGTTGCAACCAGACCAGGGCGCTCTGCTCCAGTGGCAGCTCCTGTGGTGGAGTGTTACTGATCGGTTGACTGATGGCCGGAATTGCCGGCTTGGCGGTGTGGTGAGCGCGATAGAACTGCCAGAGGTTGACCGCCAGAGAGGCTGCCAGCAGGGCGATGAGGAGGGGAGTGGAGAGTCGCAACGGCGGGCTCATACCGATCTACGCACCACCCGGCAGGCCAGGGTGGTGCAGCGGCCTTACCTTAGGTGGCAGAGGCCTGGTAGATCGATTCGATGGCGTCATCCAGCATGGCGTTGAACTCGTCGTCGCTCTGCTGGGCGGACAAGCCTTCGGTCAGCGCCCGTGAGAAGCTGGCAATCATGCCGGGGTTGGCGGCGGTTTTTTCGTTGGCTTCAGTGCGCGAGTAACCACCGGAAAGGGCCACCACTTTGACCACGTTGGGGTGGTTGATGCACTCATCGTAGAAACCGGCGCTGCTGGGCAGTGAGAGTTTCAGCATGACCAGTTGATCGGGTGACAGGGCAGCCAGCTCGGCCATGATCTTCTCTTTCAGAATGGCCTCGGCGTCGGCCTTGGATGGGCTCTTGATATCGACCTCGGGCTCGATGATGGGCACCAGGCCGGCGGCGATAATCTGCTTGCCGATCTCAAATTGCTGGGCCACCACCGCGGCGATACCCGCTTCATTGGCCTCGGCAATAAACGAGCGCATTTTGGTACCGAACACATCCTGAGCTTTGGCTTTGGTCAGCAGTTCATCCAGGTTGCTGATCGGCTTCATCAGTTGCACACCATCGTCGAGGTCGGCCAGGCCTTTGTCCACCTTCAGGAAGGGTACTACGTTTTTTTCACTCCACAGGTAGGTGGCGGAGGGCATACCTTCAATATCGCGCTCGAGCGTGTTTTCAAACAGGATGGCGCCGAGCACGCGCTCGCCGGTGAAAGCAGGGCTGGTGATGATACGGGTGCGCATCTGGTGAACCAGGTCGAACATGGCTTCGTCGTTGTCGTAGGCATCTTCATTAATGCCGTAGATACGCAGAGCCTTGGGGGTGCTACCGCCACTTTGATCGAGTGCCGCGATAAATCCTTTTTCCGTTTTGATCTTTTCAAGTTGTGCAGTAAAGCTGGACATAGTTCAACGCTTCCCGTTCGTTTAACTGGCAATCATGCCGATGGATAGATGTAGGTCACTGGGGGGCAAAATTACCACAAAACGCCGGTTAGTGGCACAGCAGATTCCGACCTGAGGCCATTTTGGCTGGACATCGGCCGCTGGCCCGTTAAAACTACAAAACCGCTGTAACCACTGGCGCTAGCCCAGCTTGCCAGGCGCTACCCAGACGCTCACCACCCTAGGAAAATGGAATTGGATTTAGCCACCGAACTGCAAAGCCTCTATAAACGTTTTGGTCATCTGCCCGGAGTCTATTTCGAGCTGCATCGCAACTTGATTGCCCTCTCACTGAAAACACCCCAGGCGGATGCCCTGATATTTGTGCAGGGGGCGCAGGTTTGTCAGTTCCAGCCCAAGGGGGAGCCACCGGTGCTTTGGTTGAGTGAGCACAACCAGTACCAGGAGGGGCAACCGCTGCGCGGCGGCATTCCCATCAGTTGGCCCTGGTTTGCCGATCTCTCGAAAAACCCGGCTGTAATCAGCGGGCAACTGGCCGCAACCGATTCCGCCGCCGCCCACGGCTTTGTGCGCAATGGCCACTGGCAGTTGGCCAATATCGAGCTGGATGGTGAGCTCTACCGGGTGACCCTCACCTTCGAACCCGATCCTTCAGCTTGGCCCTTTGCCTGCGCCCTGCAGTTGTGTGTGACCATCGGTCGCCAGTTGCAATTGGCGCTGACGGTGAAAAATTTTGACGAGCAACCCTTTCACTATGCCCTGGCGTTGCACAGCTATTTCAATATCTCCAACATTGATCTGGTGAGAGTGGAAGGTTTGACAGGCAAAGATTACGTCGACTGTTTGCTAGAGTGGCAGCTCGATCAACAAAACGATGCCTTGACGATTGCGCAGGAGGTTGATCGGATCTTCCCTGATCTCAATGGCGAGGTGGCGCTGGTTGATTGTGGGTTTAAACGCACCATTCGTTTGCAAAGTGAGGGGTTGCCCAGCCTGGTGGTGTGGAACCCTTGGCGGGACAAGGGGGCTCGCCTTAGTCAATTCGGCGAGGGTGATTATCAGCAGATGCTCTGCCTGGAGAGCGGCGCGCTGCTGGATAATATCGCCACCTGTGCACCGGCTAGTGACCGCTACCACAGCCTGGTGATCACCACGGCCTAGCCTTTAATTTGCACACCGGCCGACATCCTTAGCGGGCCGTGTTTGTCAAGCAGATGGTTATCTGCTATTCAAATATAGGGGGAGTATCTTCGCTTGGTGCGCCCGATTGGCTATGTGTCGATTCGGTTCGCAATTTTCTCGCTCGGCCGGTAACGCTTTGCCGGCTCGAATTTATCCCGGTTAAATGGAATGTCGCTATGCGCAAGGCGTTGGCCTGGCGTTGGTGGCTGTAACTGTTTTCTCCACAGTGGACGATATTTTTATGCGTGCAAGTAGTCGTGGTGCAGCACTGTCTCATCCTGTTTCATTAATTATTTGGGTTGTCGCATTGGCGGTTGCTCCCGTCCTGAAAGCCAGTGCCGAGGTGAATGGTCTGGCGGTATTCAAGCAGTTTGGCAAAGAGCGTTACATTGCTGCCCTGCATCTTCCACAATTGACCGACCAGGCTCAGGAGGCGCTGTTGCAGCGCAGTGGTTCCAAAATGGAATTTGCCATCATCGCCGAGAGTATCAGCCAGCGCAGTCTGGTACGCAGTTGGCTGGAGAGTATTACCGTCAATGCCGACGATGCGGCCCTAGACCTCTACGCCAGCGACATATCGACGCTGGTGGATATGATCAAGGGGGCGGTTTATGCAGGGGATCACCTGGTGTTTGCGAAAACAACAGAGGCGATGGTGATTACCCTCAATGGTATTGAACTGGGGCGGCTGTCGTCCCCGGGGCTGTTCGATCTGATGCTCGATACCTGGATCGGCGCTGTGCCACCCTCAAGTGAGTTTCGCGAGGGGCTGCTCAGCTCCGGGACGCTGGCACCGGAGCTGTTGGCTCGTTATCAACAGGTTAAGCCCGCGGCCAAGCGCGCCGTGCAAATTGAGGCTGAGTGGTTGCCGTTGGCGGCAGAGCCGGAGTCGGAAGTGGCCGAGGCTGACGCGGCTGCAGACGCCGAGCCGGAGCCAACCACGGTGGCGGCAACCAAGCCTGCGGCACCGGCTGGCTCGGTAAAGCCTGACGTAAAAGCACCGACGGTCAAGCCGCCGGTGGTACGGCAGAGTACGGGTGGGGCCAAGGCCGCTCTGGTTGAAGCGGAGGCGTTGTTGTCTGCTGTGGTTAGCGCCGAAACCCTGCGTGAGAACCGCCGTTACTACAACGAGGTCAAGAAGAAAATCTACCACCGTGTGCAGTACCCCGATCGGGCTTTGCGTCTTGGCCGGGAGAGCATTGTCGGCCTGAATGTGCGCATTGATCCAGATGGCAAGCTGATGGAGGTGATCGTCAGTGAAGAGTCTGAGTACCAGTATTTCAACAAGGCGGCGGTACGCGCGGTGGAGGTGGCGGAACCCTTCCCTGCACCGCCCAGCGCCGTTTTGGACGAAGGTGCTTACGAGTTGAATCTGATCGTGAATTTCCGCCTGGCTGAACCCAGCTAGGCAGAGCGTCGAACCCGGGTCAAGCCCGGCTCGGGTTTTGCGCCTCTCCCCGTTACTATCCTCGCCAATTAGCCACTGCGGCATCTGCAGTGCCGCTGTCATATTTGGCCAGCAAGATCTCTGGGCAGCGCTGGTGCATCTGGCAATTGCTAAACTTTTTGCCTATCGTGCTCTCCAACCGCAGCAGGTGGATGGATTAATAAGGGTGAGGGATTTGGATTTGTTCGAGATTCGGCGGCGTCGGTGCGGGCGTCATCGGTTGGCGTTAATGTTGGCCGCGCCGGCGTTAATGCCTGTACTTGGTTGGTCAGATCCACCAGTCGACCCCCTCTTTGCAACCGACCTGCGCCCACCGGCGCCGGCTGTTACTGAAGCCGATACTTACGCGCCAGCCGTTGCTGAACCCAAGCCGTCGCAACTCGAGCCAGAAGCCAATCCAGAACCTGAGCCAGCCGCCCTGCCGGATTCCGAGCCAGTGCTCGCCCCGCGGTTTGCAGAGCAACAGGCGATCGCCACCTGCCAAACTGATCTGTTACAGCGTTTGAACGGTGTCAAGATTGAGTATGAGGCTGAGATAAAATCCCTGTCGGTGGATTCCACCCGTTGGCTGCAGCGGGTGGACGACGGCCAGTGGCAGCTGCAATCCCGGGCCGAATGGCTGTTTATGAGTATTCATGAAAAGAGTGTGTTCAACTGGCCCGATTGGCACTTGGCTTCCTATCAGCACGAGCGCAAGGGCATGAGCTCTAAGCAGAATGTGGCCGTGACGGTCGACTATGACCAGGGGCGTTTCTTTGCCGATGCCCGCAATGAGGTGCGCGAGTACGACTTCGATGGGCAGCTGTTTGATGACCTTAACCACCAGTTGAAACTGCAGCTGGATGTTGCCTGCCAGCCCGAGCAGCAGGTCTTCACCTACCTGATTGCCAAGCGCAAGGGGCCACGTGAGTATCGTTACGAACGGGTGGGCATGGAGGAGATCAGTACCGAGGCGGGGAAGATTAACGCCATTAAGTTGGAAAAGCTCGACGACGATCGCACCACCTATGTTTGGCTGGCGCCGGAGATGGGTTACATCATTGTCAAGTTGCTGTTTGCCGAGGACGGCGAGCGCAATACGCTCAGTATTAAACGCTCGCCCAATCTCAATCCGGAACCGGCCCGGTGAGGCGCTGTTAGAACAGCACCCGGGCGCGAATGGTCCCTTCAATTTGGCGCAATTGGTTCAGCGCCAGTTCGCTGTACTCCGCATCGATATCCACCACCACATAACCGACCTTGTCGTTGGTTTGCAGATACTGGCTGCAGATATTGATGTTGTTCTCGGAGAGCACGCGGTTGATGGCCGACAAAATGCCGGGAATATTCTTATGCACGTGCAGCAGTCGGTGCACACCGGCGTGTGAGGGCAGGGCCACCTCGGGGAAGTTGACCGAGCTGATGGTGGTGCCGTTGTCGGAGTATTTCACCAGTTTTTCAGCCACTTCTGTGCCGATGTTGGCCTGGGCTTCCTGGGTGGAGCCGCCAATGTGGGGAGTCAAAATGGCGTTGTCGAACTCGCGCAGTGGTGAGACAAACTCATCGCTGTTACCGCGTGGCTCAACCGGAAACACATCGATGGCGGCGCCGCCAATATGGCCGGAGCGGAGCGCTTCGGCGAGTGCGTCGATATCCACTACCGTGCCGCGTGAGGCGTTGATCAAAACACTGCCCGGTTTCATGGCGGCAATCTGCTCGGCGCCCATCATATCTTTGGTGGCGGCGGTTTCCGGAACGTGCAGGCTGACGATATCGGAGGTGGCGAGCAGCTCGTTCAGGTCGCGAATCTGGTGGGCATTGCCCAGCGGCAGCTTGGTAACCACATCGTAGAACTGCACGCGCATGCCCAGGCCTTCGGCCAGAACGCTCACTTGGGTGCCAATGGCGCCGTAGCCGACAATACCCAGGGTTTTACCGCGCACTTCAAAAGAACCTTCGGCGCTTTTCAGCCAGCCGCCACGGTGGCAGGCGGCGTTTTTTTCGGGGATGCGACGTTGCAGGAGGATGGCTTCGGCGATCACCAGTTCCGCCACCGAGCGGGTATTGGAGTAGGGGGCGTTGAACACGGCGATGCCATGTTCCTGCGCCGCCTGCAGATCGACCTGATTGGTGCCGATACAGAAGCAGCCCACGGCGATCAGCTTCTCCGCCTGTTCAAACACTTCCCGGGTAAGCTGGGTGCGTGAACGAATACCCACGAAATGGGCATCCTTGACGGCTGCGATCAATTGCTCCTGGGGCAGGGAGGTCTTCAGGTATTCGATATTGGTGTATCCGGCCTCGGTCAGGGTGTCGATGGCGGACTGGTGCACACCTTCCAGCAGAACGAATTTAATCTTGTCTTTGTCCAGTGACGTATTTGCCATAATGACGGACTACCTCGTAAGAAAGAGAAAGTGCCCGGAAACCACCACGCCCAAACGGGGTGGTCGGTTTTCTATACCTGCCTTTTATGGAGTGCAACCGGGCTGCCTCACCCGCAGGGTGCCTCGGCTGCTGTCAGTCGGGGCCAGGAAAAAAGGGGCGCTATCATAGCACAGAGTCGGCACCACCCAAGGGGGCGGAGCGAAATTGTGCACTATTTATTGGCTGTCTCAACTGTGCATTGCCGAGTGACGATGGCTTGGGGTAAGTTAGCGCAGGCACTATTGGTGTTGTCATCCTATTGTGAGAGCAAACTATGGCCAGTCCGGAATTAGCCACCGTCGTCGAACATATGCAGCGGATCAGCGAGCTGTCGCTCAGCAGTGGCCCCCACACCATGCAAAAGCGGGCGCTGCTGGATATGTATTTTGCCGCCGCCCCGGAGATATTAACGGTGACGGCGCGCATGCTGCCGGTGCTGGTGGGCGAACTGGCCTGCGAGTGGTTGATTCCCGATGAGTGCGATCTCAGTCGCCGGGTGCTCTATCTGCACGGCGGCTCCTGGATGGCGGGCTCCTCCTCCAGCCATCGGCCGTTGATTGCCCGCCTGGCGGTGGCCACCGGCTGCCCGGTGTTGGCGGTGAATTACCGGCTGGCGCCTGAGTTTCCCTTTCCGGCGGGGCTGGAAGATGCCATTCACGCCTTTCAGTGGTTGGCGGGCCACAGCCCCGAGGGCGAACAGCCAGCCGATAAGCTGTTTATCATGGGTGACTCCGCCGGCGGCAACCTGACCCTGGCCTCCATGCTGGCCCTGAAACAGGGCGGTAAGCGGCTGCCCGATGCGGCGGTGGTCTTCTCGCCGGCGGCCAACCTGGAGTACGAGCGGGCCGAGGCCCAGGAGCTTGATCCGCGTGACCCAATTCTCAATGCCAAGCTGCTACCCTTTATTGTTGCCAATTATGTGCAGGAGCAGGCGAACCTCAAGGATCCGTTAGTGTCACCCCTCTATGGCGATCTGGCCGGCTTGCCACCCACGCTGCTGCAGGTGGGTGATGCCGAAATTCTTTACGACGACGGCTGCAGTTTTGCCGAGGCGGCCAACGCCCAGGGGAGCCAGGTGCAGTTGAGCGTCTGGCCGGACATGCCCCACGTCTTCCAGGGGTTTGCCCCGCTCCTGCCAGAGGCCGTGCAGGCCATAGACGAGTTAGCAAATTTTATAAGAGGTTTTTAGAGTCGATGATGCACTCCCTGAAGAAATTTATTCCCGCGCCCCTGGCTCTGTTGGCCGCCAGCTCGCTGCTGGTGACCGGTTGTACCTTTGTCAAACTGAGCGAGGCCGGCGCCAAGGTGGATATCCGCGAAAATACCAGCGTCGCCAACTGCCAGAAGCTGGGTACCATCTCCGTCAATGGCGTCGATAACGTCGGCTTTATCAACCGCAGCGAGAAGAAAGTGAGCAACGAGCTCACCATTCAGGCGCGTAACGATGCCGCCGCCATGGGCGCCAATGTGCTGGTACCCTTAGGCTCGCCGGTGGATGGCGTCCAAAAGTTTGAGGCCTACCGCTGCCCCTGATCCATCCTTCGGGCAGCCGGCTACGTAGATAGTCACCAAAGCTCTTTGGATTTTCGCCGTGCCCCAGCGCAGTCACCCCAACAACATTCCCGTCGGTATCAGTGCCTGTGTGCTGGGGGAATCGGTGCGTTACAACGGTGGCCATAAGCAATCGCGGTTGTGTACCGAGGTACTGGGCGAAGTCTTTGCCTTTCGGCCTTTCTGCCCCGAGGTCGCTATCGGCCTGGGGGTGCCCCGCCCCAGCATCCGCCTGGTGGGCGACGCCGCCCATCCGCGGGTGGTAGGCAGCGATGACGCGAGCCTGGATGTCACCGAGCCCCTGCGGCACTACAGTGACGCCACCGCCCGTTCGCTGGCGGAGCTGTGCGGGTACATTTTTATTAAAAACTCCCCCAGTTGTGGCCTGTTTCGGGTAAAGGTCTACAACGACGACACCAGCAATCCCAGCTTTGGCTACCCCTTGGCAGAGAGTGGGCGCGGCGTTTTTGCGGCGGCGGTGGTGAAGAACAATCCGCTGTTGCCGGTGGAAGAGGAGGGGCGCTTGCAGGACCCGCAGCTGCGCGAGAACTTCATCCTGCGGGTGTTTGCCCTGCACGACTGGCGCCAGGCGGTGGCGCAGGAGCCGACTGCCAAAGCCCTGATCGACTTCCACAGCCGCTACAAATACACCCTGATGGCCCATTCGCAAAAGGGCTACCGGCTACTGGGGCAGCTGGTGGCCAATTCTCAAGCTAAAACGCCTGCGGCGTTGTGCGATGAGTATCTGCCTCTCTTTATGGCCGCGCTGGCCAAGCCGGCGACGCGTAAAAATCACTGCAACACTCTGCTGCACATCCTCGGTTACCTGAAGCGCACCGTCGCCGGCGGGATTCGCCAGGATCTGGTTGAGGTGATCGATCGGTATCGGCAGGGGGTGGTACCGTTGGCGGTGCCGGTCACCCTTATCAAACACTATGTCGATCGCTACGGTAACGACTATATTCGTTGCCAGGTCTATCTCGACCCCTACCCCCTCGAACTCGGCCTGCACAACCAGATCTGATGGCGAACTCACGGCAACTGGTGTGGCTGCGCAGTGATCTGCGGTTGGCGGACAATCCGGCGCTTTTTCGCGCCCACCAGGCCGGCGCGGTGATCGCCTGTTTTGCACTCACTCCCGGCCAGTGGCGGGCACACCACGACAGCCCAGCCAAGCTGGGGCTGGCGCACGACCTGCTCAGCCACCTGGCCGAAGCGCTGGCGGCGCGCAATATTCCCCTCAAAATCATCTCCGTACCGGATTACGCCCAGCTGCCCAAGGCGTTGGTGGCACTGGCCGCGGAGCTTGGCGCCGAGGCGATCTGGTGCAACCGTGAGTACCCGCTGAACGAAGTACGCCGGGATCAGGCCGTGGCCGCCGCCTGCCAGGCGGCTGGGCTGGGCTTTAATGTTCTGGAGGGCGACCTGGTGTTGGCTCCAGGTCAGGTGGTGACCGGCCAGGGGCAGATGTTCCAGGTGTTTACCCCTTTTGCCCGGCGCTGGCGGCAGGTGTTGACCAGTGCCGCTTGGCAGTGCCTGCCGGCGCCCAAAAAGCAGCCGGCGGTGGCGGTTGTCAACGACCCCATCCCCACCTTTGGTGGCGGCTACCGGCGCGATCTCTGGCCGGCCAAGCCACGCCAGATCGCCGGGCGACTGGCTGCCTTCTGTGACCATTCTCTGGTTGATTACGAGGTAGCGCGGGATTTTCCGGCCCACAAGGGGACTGCCCTGCTCTCCCCCTATTTGGCCCTGGGGGCGGTAAGTGCGCGCCAATGTCTGGCCGAGGTAGAGGCGCGGCACGGCCCGGATGGACTTGCTGGGCAGTGGCTGACGGAGTTGATCTGGCGGGAGTTTTACCGCCATCTGCTCTACGCCCGGCCGGATATCAGCCGGGGTAAAAGCTTTAAGGTGGCCGGCGACGACGTGCGCTGGGCGGATAGTGGGTTATTTGAGCGCTGGTGCCGGGGGCAGACCGGGGTGCCGATTGTCGATGCCGGCATGCGCCAGCTGCTGCGTAGTGGCTGGATGCACAACCGGCTGCGGATGATTACCGCCGCCTTCCTCAGCAAACTGATGCTGATCGATTGGCACTTGGGGGAGGCCTATTTTATGAGCCGGTTGATCGATGGTGATTTCGCCAGCAACAACGGCGGCTGGCAGTGGAGTGCCTCGGTGGGGGCTGATGCCGCCCCCTATTTTCGTATCTTTAACCCCTACCGCCAGGCGGAACGGTTCGACCCCAATGGGGATTTCGTGCGCCGGTTTGTACCGGAGCTGGCCTCGCTCACCGGCAAGGCGATTCACCAGCCGAGTGCCGAGCAGTGTCGTCAGCTCGGCTACCCCCTACCAATCATTCATTACCAACTGGCGCGGGAGCAGGCATTGGCGGTCTTTGCCGAGGCGTTTAAACGCTAGCGGTTAAAACTGTTTGACGCCTTCGGCACCACCGAGCAGCAGCACATCGGCGGGGCGGGCGGCGAACAAGCCGTTGCAGACAACGCCGACGATCTGGTTGATCTCGGTTTCCAGGGCCACCGGGTCGGTGATTGCCAAGCCGTGCAGATCAATAATGATATTGCCGTTATCGGTGACCACCCCCTGGCGATAGACCGGGTTGCCGCCCAGCTTCAACAGTGCCCGGCCCACGTGGGAGCGCGCCATGGGGATCACCTCCACCGGCAGTGGAAAGGCACCTAGGGTCTCCACCCACTTGCTCTCATCGGCGATGCAGACAAACTCCTCGGCCACGGCCGCGACAATCTTCTCGCGGGTCAAAGCGGCGCCGCCGCCTTTAATGAGCTGCTTGTTGGGGTTGGTCTCGTCGGCGCCATCGACATAGACCAGTACCCGGTCGACGGTGTTGAGGTCGTACACCGGAATGCCGTGGCTCTTCAGCCGCTCGGCGGAGGCCTCGGA
The DNA here is from genome assembly GCF_033283405.1 of Halioxenophilus sp. WMMB6. Lineage (NCBI taxonomy): Bacteria > Pseudomonadati > Pseudomonadota > Gammaproteobacteria > Alteromonadales > Alteromonadaceae > Halioxenophilus > Halioxenophilus sp. WMMB6. Next base: position 143,770 of record NZ_JAWMQR010000008.1, on the reverse strand, counting down.
GCTGGCCACGGCACCGTCAAACAGCCCTTTGATCTGCGCCAGATAGTCGATGAAATAGTTGGCGGTGGAGCCAGTGCCGACGCCGACGATGGTATCGGCTTCAAGTTTGGGTTGAATGTAATCGATGGCCGCTTTGGCGACGGCTTGTTTTAACTGGTTTTGATCCATAGGGCGGGCTTCGGGAGTGAGAGTTGGCGATAGGGTGAAAGAAGCCGGCATTATAGGGCCAACGACATGCTAATTCATGACTTATAGACCTTTCTTCGCTAGTATTGCCGCTTTTCCCAGCAGACCCACCAGCTCGCCATGCCTCACACCTACATCAAACGCATTCTCGACGCCCGCATCTACGACCTCGCCGTGGAGACGCCACTGGATTTTGCCAAATCGATCTCCACGCGCCTTGATAACCGCGTGCTGTTGAAGCGCGAGGATCTGCAGCCGGTCTTCTCGTTTAAGATTCGCGGCGCCTATAACCGGTTGCTGCAGTTGAATGATGAGCAGAAGGCGCGCGGTGTGATTGCGGCCTCGGCTGGCAACCATGCGCAGGGGCTGGCTTATAGCGCTCAGCATCTGGGCATTGATGCCACCATCGTTATGCCACGCACCACGCCGGCGATTAAGGTGGAGGCGGTACGCGGTTATGGTGGCCATGTGGTGTTGCATGGCGACGTCTTCGACGAGGCGGCCGCCCACGCCCAGCAGTTGGTGACGGAGCGAAACCTCACCTACATCCCCCCCTACGACGACGCCGATGTGATCGCCGGCCAGGGTACGGTGGCCATGGAGCTGCTGCGCCAACACCCAGCCAATATCGACGCGGTGTTTATCCCCGTGGGTGGCGGCGGTCTGGCGGCGGGGATGGCGGCCTACATCAAGTTTGTGCGCCCGGGTATTAAGGTCTATGCCGTGGAGCCGGAGGATGCCGCCTGTCTACACGCCGCCATGCAGGCGGGGGAGCGGGTGATTCTGCCGGAGGTGGGTATCTTTGCCGACGGTGTTGCCGTTAAACAGATTGGCGAGGAGCCCTTCCGGATTTTACAGGACACCATCGATGGCGTGATCACCGCCAACACTGATGAGATCTGTGCCGCCATCAAAGATATCTTTGAAGATACCCGCTCCATTGCCGAGCCGGCGGGAGCCCTCTCCCTGGCGGGGTTAAAGAAGTATGTGGCGGAACATGGCGTCCACGGCCAGACCTTGATCGCCATCGACAGTGGTGCCAACACCAACTTCGACCGGCTGCGCTACATCTCTGAGCGTACCGAAATCGGCGAGCAGCGGGAGGTGATTCTGGCGGTCACCCTGCCGGAGAAACCCGGCGCCTATCGCACTTTCTGTGAAGATTTGGGCCGCCGTAACATCACCGAATTTAACTACCGTTACGCCAGTGACTCCGCTGCTCACGTTTTTGTCGGTATGCAGGTGGCGCCGGGTGGCAGTGACCGTCGGGAGCTGGTAACCCGCCTGGTCGACAAGGGCTACCAGGTTCTCGACCTGACCGAAAACGAGATGGCCAAGGGCCATATCCGCCACTTGGTGGGTGGCCATGCCCCGGTACTCGACAGTCAGCTGGGACTGGAAGAACGGCTGTTTCGTTTTGAATTTCCGGAGCGCCCGGGTGCCCTGGTGAAGTTTCTCAACCACATCGCCGGGCGCTGGAACATCTCGCTCTTCCACTACCGCAACCACGGCAGCGCCTTCGCCCGTATTTTGGTGGCCATGCAGGTGCCAAGCAGTGAGTTGGAGGGGCTCTACACCTTTCTCGATAACCTGCCCACCTATCGCTACTGGGACGAGACCGATAACCCCGCCTACCAGCTCTTTCTGGCCTGAGTCAGCCCCAGTGAGGGGCAGGCTGAGGGTCTTTTCGAACCACCACCCGGTTAACAGCCGCTCAAAACTAGGGCGCTTGGAAGGGTGTTGTTCCCTTTGAGGGCGGTGGTGCCCCTGCCTAGCGCACAGCCAAACATGAAAGAGTGCTAATATTTTTGCCTGCTAATTTGCGTCTTATACTTATTTGGCTTTTGTAAGCGACTACTTACTGACTCTGTGATGCATAACACATCTTGGCTATTTAAAACTTGCGGGAACTAAAAGCGAGTATATATATATCTATAAGACTGATTATTCCAAACAATCACTTGGTGATCGTTTTAATTTTAGGTATAAACCTTGCTCTTTTTTTATAACCAAAAGTTAAAGCTATAGGTAAAACCCGTAAGGATACTCGTGATGAAAAATGATGTGCTTACCCTGGCTGCGGCTGTGTTTTTAGTGGGTGTGCTCGCTTCCAGTGTGGGGGCCAGTGATCTCTTTAAATCTGAATCCACTCCGCCATCAGCTTTACAGCAGGGCGTTACCGCTCCCTGATTGCCTCCGTTCGCCACTGTCGCTAACCCGCAGTGATGGTTAGTGGCTGTCAACCGGTTTTAATGAACCACCCCTTCTCCGTAACAATTCCATCCAAGGGCTGATCCCAGGGTTCTGTGGGTAGTGCCTGTTCGTATTTTTGGCAGTAAAAGCCTATACCCACCAGCCGTGGCCGGCGCAGGCGTCTCTTTTGGGTTGCCAGCCAGCGATCGTAATAACCTCCACCCATCCCCAAGCGATTGCCCAGGTGATCAAAGCTCACCAGTGGCATCAGCACCAGATCAAGGCGCCACAAATCGACCACTCTGCCCGGGTGGGCCAGTGGCTGGGCAATGCCATAGCGGTTAACCGCCAGCGGTGCATCGGCGTGATAGCGGTGAAACTGCATGTAACCGCGTTGGTTGACCACCGGCAGATACCAGTGCTTGTGTCGGGCCAGCGGCCCAAAATGGAGGAGTGGGCGGGGGTCTATCTCCTCGCCCATCGGCCAATACAGGGCAATGTGGCGTGCCCGTAAAAACAGCTGGCTGGAGTAGATGGCGCGGCTAAGCTGCCGGGCCGCCGCCTGGCGTTCCACCCGGCTTATCTGTCTGCGGGCGCGGCGCTTGGTCTGGCGAATTTGGCGTTTGAGTGTGCTTAGGTTGGCAGGATCTGCTGACATGATTGTGGGGTTCTGTAGGCTGCCCCAAGAGTACCGCTGTCAAATTGGCCTTGAACCGTAGGGTTCAAGGGGAGGCGACTGAAATGCATTAGGCTTTCCGTCTCGCGGACATGCACACCAACATTAACGAGTCGCTTCCTAAGGATGCATTATCGGCTCAAGGACTGGATTGACTGGCAAATACCTTAGGGCCTACCCAGTATAGCGAATTAGCAGCTGAGTGGAACTCTTGTAACTTGGTGGGAATTGAGTTACCGACCAGCAACCGATGGCGACGAAGCGCTAGACGGGGCATTAACTGCCCGGGTTGAGCAGGGTTTGGTCGAGCTTGCCGGCAACGCGCTCAATCAGTTTTTCACTCAACGCATTCTGTTGCTCGGCCTGCAGCAGCTCGTGGCTGAGATTGAGGGCCGCCATCACCGCGATACGCTCCAGGCCAATGACATTGCCGTTCTGGCGAATGGCGCGCATACGTTGATCGAGCTGGCGGGCGGCTCGGACCAGATCGTCGACCTCATCCTGGCCACAGGAGACCTGGTAATCTTTGCCGAGAATAGCGACGGTGACGGTTTGGTTGGAGGCAGATCGGCTGTTGGTCATAGTGGGTGGCCTTAGGCGTTTGACTCCAGGCTCTTGAGGCGGGTGATCATGGCCTCCACGCGGGTGCGAGCCAGTTCATTTTTCTCAATCAGGCGGGTGCGCTCCAGTTGCCAGCGCTGTTCAGCGTTGCGCAAAGCGTTGTTCTCCTGCGTGAGCTTTTGGTGCTCCTGCAGCAGGGCTTCGATTTTTTGTTCGATCGCCTGAAGGGCTTGTTGGACGGAGGAGCTGCTTGACATAGGGGCCGTGGTCGGTCAAATGGTGAAAACAACTATATTGTGCACCCACTAGACGGTCAATCTCTGAGCGTTAAACTTGCCAACTTCAGCGCTTTAGCGGTCATAACGGCCCTGTTTGTGCAACATCCATTACCTGTAACAGAGAAATTCCCATGACAGAATCCTCCGACACTTTTTTGTATGAGCCTTTGGACGAGCTATTGAGCAGCTCGGGCGCGGTCATGGGCGCCGCCGAGTTTCACGGTCTGTTGGTGGGGGCGCTCTGCGCCGGAGCCGAATCAGCCCAGTGGCAACAGTTGGCCAGCGACAGCCTGGATGTTCCTGGCGAACTGCCGGATTCGCTCGCCATTATGACCGGTGAGCTCTACAACCTATTCAAACAGCAGCTGGCGGCGCGCGATTACAAGTTTCAGTTGCTGCTGCCGTCGCTGGAGGTGGAGCTGGTGCTCTCAACCCGCGCTCTGGGTGAGTGGGTCACCGGCCTGTTGGCCGGGCTCGGTGCGATTGGTGGTCAGAAACTGGCGCTTTCGGAAGAGTGTCAGGAGCTGTTGGAGGATATGGTGGCCATCACGCAGATCAGCCACGATACCGAGGGCAGTGAAGAGGACTTGATTGAGGTTGTGGAATATGTTCGAGTGGCTGTCTTTACTCTGTATGAAGAGATTGTCACCGGCCGCAATCCGCCGGCCGACGCCCCGCTGATTCATTGAGGTAGCCAACTTGAGTGTGAAGTTAAACATCGCCGAATTTGCCCGCCGCCGCAAAGAGCTGATTGCCATGATGGAGCCCAACTCCATCGCCATTGTCGCCACCGCCGAAGAGAAGATCCGCAGCCGCGACACCCACTACCATTTCCGTCCCGACAGCGATTTCTATTACCTCTCCGGTTTTGTCGAACCGGGTGCGGTGCTGGTGTTGGTGCCGGGTCGCGAGCACGGCGAGTTCGTTATGTTTGTGCGTGAGCGGGATCGGGAGAAAGAGATCTGGGACGGTTATCGCCAGGGCCCGGAGGGGGTGCTCGCCAACTACGGTGCCGAGGATGCCTTCCCCATCGACGACATCGACGAAATTTTGCCGGGCCTGTTGGAGGGGCGAGAGCGGGTCTACTACAGCCTGGGCCGCGACCCCGATTTCGACCGCCGGGTAATGGGCTGGATTAACACCCTGCGCGCCAAGGAGCGCAGCGGTGCCATTCCCCCCGGTGAGTTGTTGGATCTCGATCACTACCTGCACGACATGCGTCTATTTAAGAGTGCCGCAGAGGTCAAGCTGATGCGCACCGCCGGGCAGATTGCCGCGGACGCCCACGTGCGCGCTATGCGTGCTGCCAAGCCGGGCCTCTATGAGTACCAATTACAAGCCGAGATCGAACACGAGTTTGCCCGCCAGGGGGCTCGCTTTCCCGCCTACGCCACCATTGTCGGCAGCGGTGCCAACGGCTGCATTCTGCACTACATCGAAAACGAAAGCCGGCTGGAGAAGGGCGACCTGGTGCTGATTGATGCCGGCTGTGAATACCAGATGTACGCCGCCGATATCACCCGCACCTTTCCCGCCTCGGGTAAGTTTACAGATGCCCAGCGCCGCATCTATGACCTGGTGCTGGCGTCGCAGTTGGCCGCGATCGCCGAGATCAAACCCGGTAACCACTGGGATGCGCCCCACGCCGCCGCGGTGCGGGTACTCACCCAGGGGCTGGTGGAGCTCGGCATCCTAACCGGCGACGTCGAGCAGCTGATTGAAGAGGGCGGTTACCGCGAGTTCTATATGCACCGCACCGGCCACTGGCTGGGTATCGACGTGCACGATGTCGGCGACTACAAGGTGGCTGGCAACTGGCGCATTCTGGAGCCCGGTATGTACATGACGGTGGAGCCGGGGCTCTATATCAGCCCGGACAACACCGAGGTGGCCGAGCAGTGGCGTGGTATCGGGATTCGCATTGAAGACGATGTGCTGGTCACCGCCGAAGGGTGTGAAGTTCTCACCGGTGGCGTACCGAAAACCGCCGATGCCATCGAAGCGCTGATGGCCGGGGAGTAACTGGGAGGGGCTGGCGCGGCTAGCCCCTTTGTCTTATAACGTTTTGATTTTTAGTTTTCCTTAAGTATTCTCGAATAACTCGCTAAAGTGGTCCCGAAGCTCGGCTAAAAACCTTTGGAGCGCCATGATTGCCAAGTTATCCGATCACCTTTCCCGCTTTTTTGCCCTGGAGTCCGCCGGCGGCATTGTGCTCATGATTGCCGCCGCGCTGGCTATGGTCAGTGCCAACTCGCCACTCAATGGTTATTACGAACTGCTGCTCTCGACGCCAGTGGTGGTGCAGATTGGTGAGCTGCTGATCGCCAAGCCGCTGCTGCTCTGGATCAACGACGGCCTGATGGCCACCTTCTTCTTTCTGGTGGGCATGGAGTTAAAGCGGGAGCTGGTGGAAGGCGAGCTCTCCGAGCCGAGCAATATTCTGCTGCCCGCCGTTGGCGCCCTGGGTGGCATGGTGGTGCCGGCGCTGATCTACGTGGCGCTCAATCACGACGATCCGGTGGCCATCTCCGGCTGGGCGATTCCCGCTGCCACCGATATCGCCTTTGCCCTGGGGGTTCTGTCGCTACTGGGGTCGCGGGTGCCGGCGGCGCTGAAGATTTTCCTTATCTCTCTGGCTATCTTTGATGATGTCGGCGCCATTGTTATTATCGCCCTCTTCTACACCGCCAAGGTTTCACTGGCGGCGCTGGTGGTTGTGGCCATCTGCCTGGTGGTGCTGGCTCTGATGCACCGCGCCAAGGTTTACACCAATGTGCCCTACTGCATTATCGGCCTGATCATGTGGACGGCGATGCTCAAGTCGGGTGTGCACGCCACCCTCACCGGGGTGCTGCTGGCCATGTTCATACCCATCAAAGCCCGGCCGGATAACCCCTATTCACCCCTCAAGCACCTGGAGCACACCCTGCACCCCTGGGTCGGTTACCTGGTGCTGCCGCTGTTTGCCTTTGCCAATGCCGGTATCGCCTTCCAGGGTATGACCTGGGAGCAGGCGGTGCACGGCGTGCCGATGGGTATCGCCCTGGGCCTCTTTTTGGGCAAGCAACTGGGTATCTTCGGCTTCTGCTGGTTGTGCATCAAGGTTGGCCTGCTGAAGAAGCCGCCGGTCAGCTGGACGGCTCTCTATGGCACCGCTGTGTTGTGCGGTATCGGCTTCACCATGAGCCTGTTTATCGGTTCTCTCGCCTTTGACGGGGAGGGCTCGTCGGGGATGTTCGATGACCGTCTCGGCATTTTGCTCGGTTCCCTGACTTCCGGCTTGGTGGGCTACTGGTTGCTGAATATCAATTTGCCGAAAAAGCCGGCCCTTGAATCGGGGCAACCCATGGCGGACAATGGCGATCCTTTCACCAAGCCTTAACCGTTATGCCCGCATCCGAAGCGCAGAGCCAAGCCAGTGATATCGCCATCATCGGCGGTGGTATGGTGGGGCTGAGCCTGGCCATACTACTGGCTGGGCAGCTGCCCAATCACTCGATCCGGCTGCTGGAAACCCTCCCCTTTTTGGCGGCCCCATCCAGTGATGAGCCCCTTTTTCAACCCAGCTTTGATGCCCGCTCCAGCGCCCTGGCGCAGGGTAGTCGGCAGCTGTTGAGTGCCATGGGGGTGTGGCCGAGCCTGGCCCGGCATGTGACCGAGGTGGCCACCGTGCACGTCTCCGACCGCGGCCACGTGGGTGGCTGTCGCATTGACCATAAGGCTTACCATCAGCCCAGCTTGGGTTACGTGGTTGATAACAGTTGGCTGGGTGTGTGCCTGCTGAGTGCCGCACGCCGGTTAGCCAATCTCACTATTGATGCCCCCACTTCGGTAACTGCACTGACACCGGTGCGAAGCGGCTATCGTCTGAGCTTGCAGCGCGAAGGTGAACGCAGCGAATTGCACACCCAACTGGCGGTGATTGCCGACGGTGCCCAATCGGCACTGCGCCAGCGTTTAGGCATAGCCACCCACACCGAAGCCTACGAGCACACGGCGGTGATCGCCAATGTCGCCTTCAGTCAGCCGCACAATGGCGTCGCTTACGAGCGCTTTACCGAGCGTGGCCCGGTGGCTATTTTGCCGCGCGGTGAGTCGGCCGAGGCGTGCGAGGGGGCACTGATCTGGACGCTGCCGGGGGAGCTCGCCGAGCGCCGCCAGCAGCAGCCGGAAGATCAATTTTTAGCCGCGCTGACAGCGGCCTTTGGTGCGCGCCTGGGTCGCTTCCTGCGCGTTGGTCAGCGGCACCTCTACCCGCTACAGATGGTGGTGGCCAAGGAACAGGTGCGCCCGCACCTGGTATTGATGGGCAATGCCGCCCACGCCCTGCACCCGGTAGCCGGCCAGGGCTTTAACCTGGCGCTGCGCGATTGTGCCCGCCTGAGTGAGGTGCTGGCCGAGGCGGTGGCAGCGGGAGAGGCGCTCGGTTCATTTACGCAACTGCAGCGCTACCTGGCGCTGCAGACGGAAGATCAGTGGCTGACGGTGCAGTTCAGCCACCAGTTGCCCAAACTCTTCTCCTCGGCCGAGCTGACCCAGGCGGGGCTGCGCGCGGCCGGCCTGCTGCTGCTCGAGTTGATCCCTTCAGCAAAAAACATTCTGGCGGAACAAAGTATGGGCCGCCGGGGCCGGGGGTTTAAGTATTTGCCCACCGGTGATGAACACCAGGAGTTATCCGCAAGACCATGACCTCCCCAGAACAGTCCCCCCCCCTCAAGAGCAATCATTACGACATCATTATTGTCGGCGGCGGCCTGGTCGGCGCCACCCTGGCGCTGTTGCTGGCCAAATCGCAGCCCGCTCTGGCGCCCCTGCGTATCGCCCTGCTGGAGGCGGGAGCCGGCTATAAGCCTGCCGATCTCAACCAGTTCGACCCGCGCGTGGTCGCCCTCACCCGGCAGTCGCAGCAGCTGTTGCAGAGTGTTAACGCCTGGCCGGGTATTGCCGCCATGCGCGCCTGCGACTACACCGATATGCGGGTCTGGGATGGCGATGGCACGGGCAACATCCACTTTAACTGTTACGAGGTGGGCGAGCCGGACCTGGGCCATATCGTTGAAAACGGCGTGGCGCTGGCAAATCTCTATCAGCAGTTGGCCGAGCGTAGCAACATTACCCTCTTCTGCCAGGCCCGGGTCAGCCAGTTGGCCGGCAGTGAGCAGCAGCGCGAGGTGATTCTGGAGTCCGGAGAGGTGCTGTCGGCCTCGCTGGTGGTGGCCGCCGACGGCGCCCAATCCAAATTGCGCGAACTGGCCGCCATTTCGGTACGCGAGTGGAGCTATGGCCACAAGGCGATTGTCACCACGGTAACCACCGAGCGGCCGCATCAGTTCACCGCTTGGCAGCGATTTCTGAGTAGTGGCCCGCTGGCATTTCTGCCGCTGCAGGTGGCAGCCAGGGCCGAGGCCAAAGAGTACCACTGCTCGATCGTCTGGTCGCTGGAGGAGCGCCAGGCCGACCACATGATGGCGCTCGATGACGAGACCTTCAAAGCGGCCCTGGGGCGGGCCTTTGAGTATCGCCTGGGGCGTATTGAAAGCCTGGACCGCCGCTTCTGTTTTCCGCTGTGGGCGCGCCACGCGAGCGACTACTACCGCCCGGGTTTGGTGCTGGTGGGCGATGCCGCGCACAGTATTCATCCGCTGGCTGGGCAGGGGGTTAACCTGGGCTTTCTGGATGCCAAAACTCTGGCCGAAGAGCTGTTGCGTGCCCGCGAGCGGGGCATAACTCTGGCCGACGAGAGCATCCTGCGCCGCTATCAACGCCGGCGAAAGGGCCACAACCTAATGACGTTGGCGGTGATGGAGGGCTTCAAGCGCCTGTTCGGCGACGACCGCCTGCCGTTGCGCCTGCTGCGCAATATCGGCCTGAGCCGGGTAGATCAGATGGCCTGGCTGAAAAATGCCATCGCCCGCCAGCTGCTCAATGCCGATGCCGCCCAGAGTGACAAAATTTATGAATCGTAAACTCTTCTTCACACTGCTCAATTACGCTTACGCGCTAATGATTGCCGCCGGTGGCGGCTATTGGCTCTACACCGGTGATACCTTTGGCATCGTCATGGGGCTGGCGGCTGGCGCCTGCGTGGTGGGTATTCTCAAACAGTGGCGCTGGGGCTATTTCATCACCGGTGCCTGGTGTTTTGGCCTGCTCAAACTGGGCCTGGATAAGTTCTCCGAGGTCTATAGCGGGCCCAGCGTGAAGCACCTGTTTATGGGCGCTGCCCTGCTGGGCATTGTGCTGGCGGTGGTTTTGCATGAGGCACTCGCCAAACCCAAAGCAAAAGCGGCCAGTGAGCCGGATCAGGATATTCCCAATTGAGTTATCGTTTACGTTGTCGACTGTTGCCACTGTTGTTGTTTTGCGGGCTGTGGCAACAAGGCAACGCCGGCGCCTACTCCCCTGCCCCCGAAATTGAACCCATAAATATCGCCCTCAGCGGCCCGGTAGCGATACGCGATGCCGAGCTCTCCGGCCTCACCTGGTGTGGCGAGCAGCTGGTGCTGCTGCCGCAATATCCCCACGTCTTTAACCGCGCCGAGCGCAGCCTGTTTGGTTTGAGCAAAACCGAAATCCTTGCTTACCTCGATGCCCTGGCCGCCGGTGGCGAGCCAGAGCCGCTCAGCCCGCAAAAAATTGCCGTGCAGGGCATGGCGCAACTGGAGTCCCTGCCCGGCTACGACGGCCTGGAGGCGATGGTCTGCCGAGCTGACAGCGCCTATCTGGCGGTGGAGCTGGACCGGCCGGGCGGCAGCGAGGCGACCGTGTTGGTGGCCGCCCGCTGGCGGCAGGATCACTGGCAGATTGAGCGCCTTAGCGAACCCCTGGCCAGCCCCTCCGGGGTGGGCAACATGGCCAACGAAGCCCTGCTCTGGCTGGGTGACCAGCTGTTGAGTATCCACGAGCTGAACCGCCCCCGCGGTGACGCCGGCCAGGCGCAGGCAACGCTGCTCAATATTGACGATTTTCAGGTCCGCACTCCGGTCGCCATGCCGGATGTGCCCTACCGCATCACCGATGCCAGCGAGCCCGATAGCGAGGGCCGTTTTTGGGTGATCAACTACCTCTACAGCGGCGATCGAGTCATGCATGTCGCCCAGGATCCTATCTGGCAACGCTGGGGTAGAAGTGCGAGCCAGGGGGTGGAGGAGAATGTCGAGCGATTGTTGGAGTTGCAATGGCAGAATGGACAGGTTAGCTTCTCCGGTCGAGCACCAATCAATTTGAAACTCACTGCGGCCGCCGGCCGCAATTGGGAAGGTGTTGCCCGTTTGGAGCAACGGGGTCTGTTATTGGTTACGGATAAGTTTCCTCAAACGCTGTTGGCGTTTATCCCGTTTGAATGATTGCCATGCCATCTGAGTCACCCGGGGCCAGCCCCGAATCTGAAATTGCAGCAGCCGAACTGATTCTTTGGCAATTTCTCAATGGCTATTTGCAGTCGGAGCAGGCCGCCGGTAGCTTGGCCATTGGCTTTGGTTGCAGCGACCTGCGGGTGGCCGCCGCCAGTGCCGAACTTTACCACCAGGGCCACGTCGGCCAGATTCTCTTTACCGGCGGCTATGGTCGCCTGACCCGGTTTGTCTTTCAGCGCCCGGAAGCGGATATCTTCGCCGATCTGGCGCAGGCCGAAGGGGTACTGGCCGACGATATCATTCGCGAAACCGCCGCCGGTAACACCGCGGAAAACGTACTGTTTGCCATGGCCCTGCTCACTGACGCCCATTTGGCCGAGCCACTGGTTTTGGTGTGCAGTAATATCTACCGGCCGCGGGTGGCGGCCACCTTTCTCAAGCATCATCCCGTTCAGCCCTTCCACCTGGTCAGTCCTGCGGTGGACTACAGTGGTTATGCCACCGATGCCGGCGCCAGGGAACAGGCGCGGGCGATGATGGTGGGCGAAATCGATCGGCTGTTGGTCTATCCGGCCCGCGGCTGGCAGGAGCTGGTGGCGATTCCCGAGGCGGTGGTTGAGGCCTACCAGGTGTTGCACCAGGCCGGCTATCGCCGCTACCTGGTGGCTTAGCCGCCCGGTAATTTGGCCGCAGTATCTTTAAACGGAGCCTGGCTGTGCCGGGCAGTAACAAAAATGGAATGAATAACCGTCAATGAGCAAGCGCAAGTTAATACCCTATCTACTCTTTTTGGGGCTCAGCTCCACCCTGGCCCAGGCCAGTGAAACCATTCTCTCGGGCGATGGCCGGGAGATTCGTCTGAACGACGACGGCACCTGGGAGGTGGTCTCCGACAACCTCTACCTGGATACCAGTGACGGACGGCGGGTGATATTGACGCCGGATGGCCGCTGGCAGTACCAGGGTATGGCACCGGTGGCGGCGGAAGAGACCTACCGCGAGCTGCTGGTGGCGGTTTCGATTATCAGCGGCTATATCGAAGAGCAGCGGGAGAAGGTCGGCTCGGGTAAAAACACCCGCACCACCTCGTTTATGCATCTGCAGCTGCAGGTACACCTGGCCGAGGCTGCCAGTGCGTCGCTCGATCTAACCGGCCTTGAGGCCGGAAACTTTGAGGTGGTCGACAAGCGCGGCGAGCGCTACCCGGTAACCGCGATCAACCCGTCGCTGTCACACCTGGCCGCCGGCGGCACCGCCACGGTGGAGTTGGTTTGTGAGGGGGCGCCGGGCGGTCTGCGGCCGGCTAAATCGGTTGCTATCAACATTGCCGCTCAGGTGTTCAATAATGAGCAGCCGATTGAGTTGGAGCTGGAATACGACGATCTGGAGCGCCAGCGCATTAATCTTTAGAAGCGGTGGTGCTTGTGGCGGGTAAGAGCGGCCGTTTGCACAGGCCGCGGGGTCATCAGCTGCAGACCTTGTTGCGACCGCGCTCCTTGGCTTTATAAAGCGCCTGGTCGGCGCGCTCCACAGCGGTATCCAGGTCTTTGGGCATACGCTCATTCTGGCGGATTTGGGTGACGCCACCGGAGAGGGTCACTGGTGGTAGCTGCTCACCGGTGCGGGTATTTTTCCAGCGCAGCGCTTTGATGGATTCGCGAATTTTATCGGCCACAATCAGCGCCCCTTTCAATTCGGTTTCGCGCAACACCACCAGAAACTCTTCCCCACCCCAGCGGCTGGCGATATCGGCGCCGCGTATGTGGTTTTTGATCTCCGCTGCCACCTGTTTGATGACATGGTCACCAAAGACATGGCCATAGGTGTCGTTAATCTTTTTGAAGTGGTCGATATCAAACAACGCCAGGCTGCTGCCCTGGCCCTGCAGCGGCTGTTCACTGAGCAGCTTCTCCAACCCCTTGCGGTTGACCAGCACCGACAGCGAATCGGTAATCGCCTCGAGCTCCATTTTGTGCAGGTTGCTCTTTAACTCTTTCACCTCCGCCTCGGCGCGGGCCAGCTCCTCGACCAGCTTTTGCTGATCCGCACGCACTGCCTGGGTGGCTTTGATCAAAGCCTCTATGATGCGTTTGGGGTCGGCCGGGTCGGCCAGTGCCTGCTCCCCGGCCTGCAGCTGCGCCTGGTACTGGCTCACCGTTTTGGCGGAGTGCTGATAGGTGCCCAGCATATCGGAGACCAGCCCGGAGAGCTGTTGTAAAAACCGCTGGCGGGCGTCGGTGCGCAGATCGATGTGGGTGAAATAGAGATCGTGGCAGCGATAGCTGTCGAGCAGGTTGCGTTGGGTCAGCTCGGCGGCCGCCTTGACCAGGGCTTGATTCTTGCCCATGGCAATTTCATAGGCGACGGCGAAGTTGATGGGGGTGAACGGCAGGCTCTGTTGCGCGAGGAATTCCTGAGCCTTGCTGGACAGCGCGGCGGCCAATTCCACGGAGTGTTGGTGTTTCATGGAGCTCCTTGTCTCAGGCAGGCTGGATGTGCCCTAGACAGTGTAATCGAGTTGTATCGACCGACCAGTTAATAACCCGTTAATTTTTGTTTTTGCCGGTTGAACTGCAAATCAGGCTCAGCTTTCGAGCCGCTGCACATCCACAGAGACGCTTAGGGTTTGCGCTCCGCCCCCTTCAAAGATTACCCCTTTCAGCGGTGCGACATCGTTGTAGTCGCGGCCCCAGGCGGTGGTGATGTGCTGTTGGGAGGGCATGTTGTCGTTGGTGGGGTCGAACTCAAACCAACCCTCCTGGGGGGAGTAGACCGAGAACCAGGCGTGGGAAGCGTCGGAGCCGACCAGCTTCTCCTGGCCCGGCGGTGGCAGCGTCTCCAGGTAGCCACTGATATAGCGGCAGGCGAAGCCCAGGGAGCGCAGGCAGCCAATGGCCAGGTGGGCGAAATCCTGGCAGACCCCCCGGCGGTGTTTGAGGACATCGGCCAGCGGCGTGCTGACCGTGGTAAAGCCCGGGTCGTAGGCGAAATCGGTGTAGATGCGGTGAGTGAGGTCGCGCACCGCCGACAGCAGCGGTCGCCCTTGAGTAAACGAGGGCCGGGCGTAGTCGGCCAGCTCGCTGTTGGCGCGGATCACACTGGAGTCGAGGGCAAACTCCCGGGCGCGCAGGGTGGTCTCGTCGCGCGCCTCGTGTAGCAGACGCAGGGACTCCTCCCAGGTGTTGCCGATATCGAGGTCCATATCGATCAGACGCACGTCGGCGGTGCGCACCGTGGATTGGATATCGACCTTGAGCTCCCGGTGGGACTCCTCCAGGCAGAAGTTGTAGGTGTTGTTGCCAAAGTAATCTTTGCGCTTGGCCAGCACCGAGGCCTTGGGGGAGATGCTCAGGTGGTGGTCGAGGCAGGTCTGGTATTCGGTGTTGCGCGGCAGCAGGCAGGCGGAGTTGTAGGCCAGGCTCACCGGTGACACGTATTGATAACGGGTAATGTGGCGAATTCGATAGAGCATGGTGGTCTCGCCTAATCAATCTGCCAGGGGTTTTGCAGCAGCTGCTGTGGCCCGGCGGTGTGGTCGAAATAGACTTCGCTGATGGCGCCGGCCATATACTCCATCAACTCCTGCAGGCGTACCAGCAGCTGGTCGAGCTGTTGACGCACGGCGCTGGTTGGATTGATCGCCGCCAGTTGGTTGAGGTCTGCCAGCTGCACGATGGAGATGGCCTCAATCAGGGCGCGCTGCTCCCGGGGTGACTCCGGCGCGGTAATGGCGTTTTTCGGCAGCGTGGTGAGGTAGCGCTGGATCTGCTCCAGTTGGTAGATAAGCGAGCGCGGATTGGTGCGATCCAACATCAGGGTGGCCAGCACGTTGTAGAGGCTGGCGTCGTTGCGGAAGCGGCGGCGGAAGGTGGTCAGCCCCTCGGTGGTGGCGAGAATCGATTCGACACAAACCGCGTTGGACTCCTCCTGTTGGCACTCCACCACCAGCAGCGAGCGCATCAAGGTGGCCAGTTGGTAGATCTTTTCAATACCGCGGCCGATCTCCAGGAAGTGCCAGCTCATACCGCGGAACATGCTTTCGTTAAACAGCCCGCCTAAGGCCAGCAGGGCGGTGACCAGCGGGTCGAGGGACTCTTCCGGGGCCGAGGCCATACCGGTTCTCAACTGAATATGCAGCTGGCCGAGCTCATCGTCGATATCGTTCATCACCCGCTGGGTATCGGAAGAGAGCATCTCACGTACCTCAGAGGCGGAGCGCAGCATGGCGCGCAGGCTGGAGCAGACGCTGCCGGTGCGCTCCTGGTCGAGGATAACGCTGAGCAGCTCCTTCTCGGGGTCTTTAAAGACATCGCTGCCGGCTTTCATAAAGCCGGGGTAGGTCATGGTCAGCTGGGTGACCGAGTAGAGCAACTGGCGTTCGGCTTCGGGCGGCAGCTGGTTGGCGCCGTTGATCTGCATAAACACGGTGCGCAGCAGGCGGATGGTCATATCGCTGCGCTCGGCGTAGCGGCCCACCCAAAAGAGATTTTCCACCACCCGGCTGGGCAGGCTGATATCGACCGTGCGATTGACCAGCACCGAAGTGGAACTGGCGGCGCCTAAGTCCTCTTCACCCTGGGCCAGCTGTATCCAGGTATCTTTACTGATGGCGCCCAGCTGATTGCTGATGCGTTGATCGCGGGCATTGGCGGCGGCGCGGGTCAGGCCACCGGGCATCACCTGGTAGCCCTGGTCATCGGCCACGGCAAAGGTGCGCAGGGCAAAGGGGCGTGGCTGCAGGCTGTTGTTGCGCCAGCAGGGGCCGTAGCTCGGCTGTACATACTCCTGGGCGACGTAGTTGTTGGGGTTTTGCTGGATGGCCAGCGACAGCTCGTTGAGGTCGCCCTCCGAGAGGCTGCTGCCGTACACCGCGTGGCTGTCGAAATGGTGCTGGGCCGGCTTGATGCGCAGCTGGCGCAGGTTGGCGATCACATATTGGAGGTCGTCCGGGTCGCCGCACCAGTAGGTGGGGGCGCTGGGTAGACGCAGTTGCTTGCCAAAAAAGTGCTGGCTGATGGCGGGCAGGTACTTCATTAGGGCGCCCGCCTCTAAAATGCCGCTACCGAGTGGGTTGGCAACCGAGACATTGCCGGCGCGCACCACTTCCAACAGCCCGGGTACCCCCAATTGGGAGTCGCCGCGCAGCTCCACCGGATCGCAGTAGTTGTCGTCGACCCGGCGCAGAATCACATCTACCCGGGAGAGGCCATCGAGGGTTTTCATCCAGACATGGCCCTTGCGCACGGTCAGGTCTTTACCCTGCACCAGCGGATAGCCGAGGTAGTTGGCTAAAAAGGCGTGTTCGAAGAAGGTCTCGCTGTAGGCGCCCGGCGTCAGGATCACCACTCGCGGGCCTTCACCATTGCGCAGGTTCTTTTCCGGTGCCAGGCGTACCATCTGCGCGCGCAGGGTATTAAAGAAGCCGCGCAACATGCGGATACCGCTTTCGCGGAACTGGGCCGGGAAGACCCGCTGCATCACCAGGCGGTTCTCCAGGGCGTAGCCGCTGCCGGAGGGGGCCTGGGTGCGGTCGCCGAGCACCATGATCTGGCCGTCGGGGCTGCGGATCAGGTCGGCGGCGTAGAGAATCAGCTGGTGCTTGCCGGGCAGGTGGGTGTGGTGGCAGGCGCGGATAAAACCGGGGTGGCTGTAGATCACCTCGGGCGGCACCAGCCCCCGGCGGATGATCTCCTGGTTGCCGTAGAGATCCTTCAGAATAAAGTCGAGCAGTTGGGCCCGTTCAATCAGGCCGAGCTCCAGTTCCCGCCACTGGTCGGCGGTGAGAATAATCGGCAGCGGGTCCAGCCCCCACACCAGACTGCCGCCACTGGCGTTATAGATGGCGCCATCATCGCGCAATATGCGCTTGATTTTGTCGGTGCGGTCGGCCAGGCCATTGCTACCAATCTCCTCCATGCGCGACAACAGCTGCTGCCATGGGGCCACCAGGCTGCCATCGGGCGCCAGGGCTTCGTCGTTGCCACTGCTGTTCTCATAGCGCAGGGGTTCCCCGGCGCTATCGGTGACAGTGGTCGGCTGAGATTGCTGTTGGCTCATTGTCGGTGGTGGTTACCAGTGTTGCTGCCCGTGGTCTCGCGACCGGTTAATCGATCTCTGCCAGTGGTGGCTTGGGCCCCAACACCAGACAAAAACGGGCTCCAGAGAGCCCGCGTAGCGCACCATTATTCAGCAGTTGCCCGCGACATTCAATCTCTGCCGCTGCCAAAGCGTGCTGGGCACCGCTGCCTGCCATCGGCGATATTTTAACCCGCTGGTCAGGCACCGCTGAAAGTGGCTGATATCGGGGGAGTGGTATCGTCGCCCCGGACTTTTGGTGGGGAGCGGCTGTGCGTAAACCCGATCCTAATAATTAAGTTATGAAAATTTCGGGCCACTTATAACCAAGGGGGGCCATTTGGCTAGAGTGCGGCCGTTGATTTTGACGACTAGGCCCCTTTTTCCACAATGATTATGAATGAATGTTCATCATATCATTAAGTCATAGGTATGCTGATTTTAATGCCACAATTTTTTAACGGGTTAAAAAATAGGTGCCATAATTTGATGAGCATCAAGCGATTTGGGTGCCATGCGTGATTGGAAAGTTGATTGTAGATTGTAGAAAGTTGATAGACGCCAGATGGTGAAGCTCTATTGGTTGGATTTGATTTTAACTGCCTACCTCATAATCCGCTGTGCCAGTTTGTTGCGATTAGTTGCTAAAGAGCCTCGCTAGAACGGTAATAGTATGACTAAAAAATTACTTGGCATTGCCAGCCGGAGCCTCAGACTCCCAGAGATCAATCTGATTCAAACCATACTGCGCACCAGCTCCGCCCTGAAAGAGGAGTGGCAACTGGTGGATCGGGGCAGCGTCGATGCGTTGTTGGTCGATGACCCCGGCGCCCTGCCTGCTGCCTACCAGGCGAGCCAGAGTACCGAAAAGATCACCGTTAAACGGCGCGGGGAGTCGGGTGATGGTTATCTGTTTCTGACGCCCATTCGCGCCGACGAGCTGATCGACACACTGCTCTCTATTGGTGGGGTTAAGCAGCGTTCCTCCGCCCGTCAGGCCGGGCAACCGCTGGTTGATCAGCCCTCGTTGGCCGATACCACCGCCGAGATCAACGCCATCTCCCGCTACAAGCTAAAACGTTGGCCCTCCAATGACCTGCTGGCGCGCGAGAAAATCTATCGCCGCCTGGCGGCCACTATCTCGCGCAGCTGCAAATCGCCGGATGAGTTGGTGCAGCTGACCGGGTTGGAGCTGGAGGTCTGCCGCGATTTTTTAAAATTGCTGCAGGCGGAGGGGATTCTCTCCAATTGCGAGGGACAGCGAGTGGCGCCGCTGGAGAGTGTCCCTGCCAACGACAACAGAGCCTCTTTTGTGAAATATATTCGAAACCGTTTCAAGCTGTCGGCTTGGCGTTAGGTGACCAATGATCGAATACAAATTACTTTTTACCGGCACCACCGGTGCTGGTAAAACCACAGCGATCAATGTGATCAGCGATACGCCCACCATCTCCACCGAAGTGGAAAACTTCGACTCCGCCTACGACAAAGAGACCACCACGGTTGGCTTTGACTTCGGCGAAGTGATGTTGGCTGAAGAGTGCATGCTGCGCCTGTATGGTACCCCCGGCCAGGACCGCTTCGATTTTATGTGGCAGATTCTGATCGAAGATGCCCTTGGTCTGGTGATCCTGATCGATAACTCACGCCCCGACCCGTTAGCCGACCTGACCACCTACCTGGAGGGCTTTGCCAGCGAGTTGCAGGCCATCCCCTGTGTGATTGGCGTTGGCCGACAGGAACAGCACCAGCAACCAACACTGGATGACTACTGTGATCACCTGGAAAAATTCGGCCACTCGCTACCGGTGATACCCGTCGATGTGCGTGAGGTGGAAGATGTGCGGCTGCTGTTGGAGTTGTTGGTGGCGCAGATTGAAGCAGAAGCGAGTTTTGCCGGTTGTTAAAATATTCCGGCAACAGCTGTTAACGCGACGTCATCTTTAAACGGTTTTATTCGTAGGCTTCTCTGTGCGTGGTGGCAGTAGTAAATTGTCGCGCCGCTAAAAGGAGTGGCAAAGCGCCTTGAGTAAAATCCGTTAACAAAAGATATCCAACAACCAGCCACCCGCAAATCCCGTCACCAAAAATGGTGCCACGGAGAACAGGTGAGCCCCGGCCGCCGCCATTCGGTTTTCGTGGCGTAGTGATTAACTTTATTCACATCAATCAGCGGGTTGTTGAGTGAGCTAACTGTGCCGGCCGGCAAACCCCACCGAGGGCCATAAAATAGTACACCTATCCCGGGTACCAGGGGGACATTCTGCCGTAGCCATCGCGCGCCAGTGCGCCTTCATTTCTCGCCATGCTGATGTGAATCAATGCCGAGCAGAAAATGGCGGTGGAAAAAAATGGTGTTAGCGCAGGTGCTTGATGCCCAAACGGTGCCTGCCCTCACCCCGTTACTGGCCATCCATATTCCTGCTCAAACCCTGCCATCTGCCGAGCACTCTCCCGCTTCCAGTCGCCGCCGTCGCCTTAGGTGTTTACCAGGGTGTTGAGGTGCAGGCCGGCGTTGTTCCGGTTGGCGACGTTGACGCGTACGTCGGCCTTGGTGGAGCGGGCGGCGGGTGGCGGGTGTGATATCTAGTTCGGTGTTACTGAGTGCGTCGCCGCAGTTCTTGGCGTGCCGGCCCGGCCGAAACCGGGCCGGGGCTATTACCAGCGCGACTGACGGCGCAGGTCGAGGGTGTGCGGGTACTCGTGGGTGGGCTCTTCCGGTGGTGGTGCCATCGGCCGGGGTGGCTCCTGACTGGGGAAGAACTCGCGGATGGCGTCGTACTCCGGACGCGGGGTAAACGGCCCCTGGGTGTGGTTGAAATCCTCGAAGCGGTTGGTGCGGCGGGTTTCGGCGGCGATGGCGTTGACCGGGAAGTCATCGTAGCTGAGCCCGCCCTGGTGGCTGACATGATAGCTGCAGCCGCCTATGGCCAGGCCGTTCCAGGTGTCGATCAGGTCGAAGGTTAAGGGGGCGTGAATACCGATGGTAGGGTGCAGTGCCGAGGGTGGTGCCCAGGCACGGTAGCGCACCCCGGCCACATACTCGCCGTGGCGGCCGGTGGGGCGCAGGGGCACGCGGCGGCCATTACAAGCCACCACGTAGCGGCTGTCGGTCAGGCCGCTCACCTTAATTTGCAGCCGCTCCACTGAGGAGTCGACATAGCGCGCGGTGCCAAAACTGGCGATCTCCTCACCCAGCACATGCCAGGGTTCAATGGCCCAGCGCAGCTCCAGCTCAATATCGTCGATCTGTACCCGGCCGTAGTGGGGGTAGCGGAACTCCTCAAACGGTGCCAGCCACTCCAGTTGGAAGGGGAAGCCGTGGCGGTTGAGGTCGTCGACCACTTCGCGCATATCGGCCCAGGCGTAGTGCGGCAGCATAAATTTATCGTGCAGCTCGGTACCCCAGCGCACCAGCGGTTTTTTGTAGGGGCTCTTCCAGAAGCGGGCGAAGAGGCTGCGAATCAGCAGCGCCTGCACCAGCGCCATATGTTCGTGGGGCGGCATCTCAAAGCCGCGGAACTCCAAAATACCCTGGCGGCCACTGGAGGTGCCCGGAGCGTAGAGTTTGTCGATACAGAACTCGGCGCGGTGAGTGTTACCGGTAATATCGATCAGCAGGTTGCGCATCAGCCGGTCGACCAGCCAGGGCTGGGTGACTTCGCCGTCGGGCATCTGCTGGAAGGCGATCTCCAGTTCGTAGAGCATCTCGTCGCGGCCTTCGTCCACCCGCGGAGCCTGGGAGGTAGGGCCGATAAACATACCCGAGAACATATAGGAGAGCGCTGGGTGGTGCTGCCAGTAGGTGACGAAGCTGCGCAGGATATCCGGGCGCTGCAGAATCGGGCTCTCGGCCGGGCTGGCGCCACCTAGGGTGATGTGGTTGCCGCCGCCAGTGCCGGTGTGGCGCCCGTCGACCATAAAGGCGTCGGTACCCAGGCGCGAGAAGAATGCCTCTTCATAGAGGCCACAGGTGTTATCGACCAGCTCGCCCCAGGATTTGGAGGGGTGAATGTTCACCTCGATAACGCCCGGGTCGGGGGTGACCAGCAGCTTCTGCAGGCGGTGGTCGCGGGGCGGTTCGTAGCCCTCAATCACCACCGGCATCTGCAGCTGGGCGGCGGTGTTTTCGATGGCCCAGATCAGGTTGACGTAGTGCTCCAGGTACTGCATGGGCGGCAGGAACAGGTGGATGCGGCCATCGCGCGGCTCGATGCAGAGAGTGGTGCGCAGGGTCGCCACCAGGTAGCGGACAATCTCCTCCCGCTCACCTTCGTAGTTGTGCTCGCCAAAGCGCTCTTCCAGAGTGGCGTCGGCGGATTCGGTCATCAGCTGGCGTGGCCCGGGGCTGATAGTGCCGTACTCGTCGGTGTAGATGTAGGGCGCCGTAATCTGATTGGCGATCTCCGGCGGTGTCAGCTCGGGGGTGGGAATGGTATCCGGGCGCGTCTCAAACGGATCGCGTTCCGGCTCCCGGTAGAGGCGCAGCTCTTTTTCATCCCAGTGCGGCAGGGAGTCCAGCGGCAGCCGGAAGCCCATGGGCGAATCACCGGGAATCAACGCCAGGTGGCCGCGGCGAAACTCCCAGTGGGTACTCATCCAGCCGCTGTTGCCGTAGTCCCAGGCCAGCGGCAGGGCAAAGCCGGTGGGGGTGTTCAGGCCGCGCCTGAGCAGCTTGGCCAGGCGCTTGCGTTCCAGGCCATCTTTCAGGTCGGCTTTTAATGGGTCGATGTTGATCGGCAGCTGCTCTTCCATATCGAGGTAGTGCAGGGTGTCTTCGTAGGCGGTTTGTACATAGCTCTCGGCCAGCCCCAGACGGGTGGCCAGCGCCTTGCCGAACTGCTCGGCTTCGGCCACGCCAAAACCGTAATCTTTATCGACCCGGGCCAGCAGCTCGGGGTTGTGCCACATGGCCTGACCGTCGGTGCGCCAGAAGACGCCCAGCGCCCAGCGCGGCACCTCTTCGCCCGGGTACCACTTGCCCTGGCCGTAGTGCAGCAGGCCGTCGGGGGCATAGCGGGCGCGCAGGCGCAGTAGCAGATCCTTGGCCAGGCGCAGTTTGTCGTCGCCGAGGGCGTCGGTGTTCCACTGGGCCGACTCCATGTCGTCCACCGAAACAAAGGTCGGTTCGCCGCCCATGGTCAGCTTGACGCCGGCGGCGGCCAGCTCCTCATCGACCGCGTGGCCCAGGGCCTTGATGGTCTCCCAGTCGCCCTCGGCGTAGGGTTTGGTAACGCGCGGGTCTTCGTGGATGCGGAACACTTCGTTGGAGTAGCTGAACTCCACCTCACACTTGTCGGTGGCGCCGGTGACCGGCGCGGCGGAGACCGGATGCGGTGTACAGGCCAGGGGGATGTGGCCCTCGCTGGCAAACAGGCCGGAGGTTGGGTCGAGCCCCACCCAGCCGGCGCCGGGCACATAGACTTCACACCAGGCGTGCAGGTCGGTGAAGTCGGCCTCGGGGCCGGAGGGGCCATCGAGAGAGGCTTTGTCGGCGGTAAGCTGCACCAGGTAGCCGGAGGTAAAGCGGGCGGCCAGCCCCAGGTGGCGCAGGATCTGCACCATTAGCCAGCCGGTATCCCGGCAGGAGCCGCGTTTGATCTCCAGGGTCTCCTGGCAGCTCTGCACCCCCGGTTCCATGCGGATGTTGTAGCCGATCTCCTGCTGCAGGCGGCTGTTGAGCATCACCAGAAAGTCGATGATACGCATCTTCTTTTTGCGGTCGATGGTGGCCAGCCACGCTGTTAGCAGGGGGCTGTCCTCCTCCTCTTTCTCCAGGTAGGGGAGCAGCTCCTTTTTCAGCTGTTTGTCGTACTCAAAGGGGAAGTTCTCGGCGTAATCCTCGACGAAGAAGTCGAACGGGTTGATGGCCGTCATATCGGCGATCACTTCCACCTCGAAGCCGAGTTCGCGGGTCTTTTCCGGGAAGACCAATCGCGCCTGGTAGTTGCCGAAAGGGTCCTGTTGCCAGTTTAAAAAGTGGCCCTTGGGCAGCACTTTCAGGGAGTAGCCATGGATCTTGGTGCGCGAGTGGGGTGCCGGGCGCAGACGCAGAACATGCGGGCCAACGTTCACCGGGCGATCAAACTTATAGTGGGTTTTGTGCAGCAGCTTGACACGGATAGCCATGGCAATCGTCCTTTCCTAACGGTTGAGACAAGCGAGCCCCAGGCGGGCCCGGTTGTGTACCAATGGTGGGTGTTAGCGGATATTCTGGCCCGCTAGTCGCGGGCAAACCAATGTTTGCAGATGTTGTTGTGGGCAATGCCCAGGGCCAACTGCAAATCATTCAGGTAGTTACGGAACTCAGCACCCAGATCATCTTCCTTTTCGATCGCGAAGCTTGGTAGCTTCACTTGGAAAGCCAGCTTTCTACCAGAGGCTTGTGAAAGCTTGATGGCGGCTTCGGCCAGTTGGGCGCGGCAGTAGGTTACCGAGCGGGGAAGATTGGGCTCTTCCAGCAGAAACTTTGCAACATCCGAGCCGCGCACTGTGGATTTCACCGCCCGACGGTAACTCATGTAGGCCCCCTGGGAGCGCAAAACATTACCCCAGATCACCTGGGCTGGGTTGGAGGTGGCAAATACTTCGCTGTTTTCGGTGACGGCGGCGCCGGCATCGAGAATACGGGTGGTCATATCGGCCCGTTCGATACAGCGGCCGAGCTTGAGAAACTCCCAGGCGGCATCGCGCATCAGGGTACCGGTGAGCAGGCCGTTGAGCGACTGGCTGCGTTCAATCACCTCCGTCAGACAGTCGTGCCGGCGGGCGCGGGTCAGGCAGCTGTCGCCGTGTTTGGTGAGGAAGATATTGAGCTCATTCACCTGTTCCCAGGCGGCCGGGGGGATTACATCACGGGTGGTGCGGAAGTTCTCGCGCACATAGCGCACCGACGAGCGCAGGGAGCTGGGGTTGTCGTCGTCGAGCAGCAGAAACTTCACCACGTTGCGTTCACTGCGCACCTTGTAGCGTTTATCAAACAGCTCGGCGGCACTGTTTAAATCGACCAGGTTAAACCAGGAGATCTCGATCATACCCTTGGGCAGGTCGTAGAGCAGGTTATCGTAGACACTCACCAGGCGGGCGGTGTTTTCGGCGCGCTCCAGATAGCGGGCGGCCCAATAGAGTCGTTCAGCGACGCGTGCCAGCATCTTATTTGGCCTCCGTATCGACAATCCAGGTGTCTTTACTGCCACCGCCCTGGGAGGAGTTGACCACCAGTGACCCCTTGACCATCGCCACCCGGGTCAGGCCGCCGGTGGTGACGTAGAGATCCCGGCTCTGGAGAATAAAGGGCCGCAGATCCAGATGGCGCGGCTCCATAACGCCGCCATCGACCAGCGTCGGTGCCGTGGAGAGGCTCAGGGTTGGCTGGGCAATGTAGTTTCGAGGGTTGGCTTTAATCAGTTTGGCAAACTTTTCCTGATCCTTTTTGGTGGAGTGTGGCCCCACCAGCATGCCGTAACCGCCCGATTCGTTGGCCGGTTTCACCACCAGTTTGTCGAGGTTGTCGAGTACGTAGGCGCGTTGGTCGGCGTTATCGCACAGGTAGGTTTCTACGTTGGGGATCAGCGGCTTCTCGCCCAGGTAGTACTCGATAATTTGGGGCACGTAGGCATACACCACTTTATCGTCGGCGACGCCGGCGCCGGGGGCGTTGGCCAGGGCCACATTGCCTTTTTTCCAGGCGCGCATCAGGCCCGGTACCCCCAGCATGGAGTCTTTGTTGAATACTTCCGGGTCGATAAACATATCGTCAATGCGGCGGTAGATCACATCCACCCGCTCGCGACCTTTGATGGTGCGCATATAAACACAGTCATCCTCGCCCACCAGCAGGTCGGAGCCCTCCACCAATTCCGCGCCCATTTGTTGCGCAAGGAAGGCGTGTTCAAAGTAGGCGGAGTTATAGATGCCCGGGGTGAGGACCACAATCTCCGGCTGCTTTACCTTGCGCGGTGAGAGAGCGGCCAGGGTATCGAACAGGCGCGATGGGTAGTCGTCCACCGGCAGGACGTTCTCCCGGCTGAAGACCTCTGGCAACACCCGTTTGGTGATGGCGCGATTTTCCAGCATGTAGGAGACGCCGGAGGGGACGCGCAGGTTATCTTCCAGTACGTACATCTGGCCATCTTTGTCGCGCACCAAATCGGAACCACAGATGTGTGCCCACACCCCAAAAGCGGGCTTAACGCCAATGCACTCGGGCCGGAAGTTTTTCGACTTCTCAATCAGGTAGGCGGGGATGACACCGTCTTTGATGATCGCCTGCTCGTGGTAAAGATCGTTGATAAACATATTCAGCGCCTGCAGGCGCTGCTTCAAACCGGCTGCGATCTGATTCCACTCTTTGGCGGGAATAATGCGCGGAATAATATCGAACGGCCAGGCGCGGTCGATATTACCCTCATCGGTGTAGACGGTGAAGCTGACCCCCATGTCCTGAACGGTGGCGTCGGCCAACTGCCGACGCTGCTGCAACTCGTCGCTGCCGAGTCGGGCGAGGTAATTGGCGAGGCGTTTAGCGGGTTGGCGGGCGTTGCCGCGTTGGTTGATGAGTTCGTCGTAAAATCCACTGGCGGGATAGTCTGTCCATCGGATACTCATAAAGAGCCTTGCTCCTGTGGTCTAGCTGCAATCGCTCTGTCACGATTTAACGGGCTAGGTCTATGACCCTGTTTTCGTTTGACGGTCTGTTGGCAGGGCAGTGATGTGGCCATGTGGAAAAGGGGGCCCTGCTCTCACACTTACGCGCCGTTTACTTTCGCTGCTGTGGATAGGCGCAAAGCAGCCATGATAACAAGCTCTTCCAAAGCGAGGTAGCGCTTGTCACCAGTGTACAAGTGCCGGTTCTGCCCAGGCACTATTGGAGTCAAACAGCAGTAATTATGCCAGCCATTTTTAGTCAACTACTGCCTGTTTCAAAAACGACCAGCGGTTATACCTTGGGTGTTGGAAATTGTTCTAACAGCTGGTTAACGCCACTGTTCCAATACTGCCGCATTTTTAAATAGTCTTCGTCGTATTCGGTGAAGCGCCGCTGGCGGGTGAGGTCGAACGAATCTTTTTCATACACCAGAATATCCATCGGCAGGCCCACCGATAAATTGGATTTTATGGTGGAGTCGAGAGAGACAATCATTGAGTTCAGGGCCAGCGTTAACGGTGTGGCAAAGCGCACTACCCGATCGAGAATCGGCTTGCCATATTTGTGTTCGCCAATTTGCAGGTAGGGGGTTTCACGGGTGGCCTCGATGAAATTGCCCTGCGGGTAGACCTGAAACAGCCGCGGTGACTCCCCTTTGATCTGTCCGCCCAGCAAAATATTGCCGGAGAAGTTGGGTGCGGAAGTTTTATCGTCATGGCTCACCTCCTGAATGATGCTGTACAGTTTTTGGCCGATCAGGCGGGCGACATCAAACAGCGACTGCTGGCTGAGGATGTGCTCTTTTTGCTCGCTTAAATCCCGGCGCAACAGTTCAATCAAACTTTGGCTGGTGGCCAAATTGCCCGAGCAGAGCAGCACAATCGCGTGGCTCTTGGCCTGCTGGAACGTGTATAACTTGCGAAAGGTGGAGATGTGATCGACACCGGCGTTGGTGCGCGTATCTGCGCCAAATAACAGGCCCTGTTCCAGGCACATGGCGACACAATAGGTCATGGGATTCTTCTCTGTTGGTAATCCGGCGGCAGCTTTGCTGTTGGCGGGGTCGCGAGCAAGCGATCAGGGCAGCCAATTTAACAGCGCCGCCGACAACGGGTTTGAGTCAGGGCAACCGTCAGGGGTTTTTCCCGGGTGGTGAAAGCATCCAGGGCTCCGCCGCATGCCGCTGGAAAATCTTTGTATACTCGCCACTCTCTCTCAGTTTCTTTAAGCCTTCATTAAAGTCGCGCAGCAACTGCTCATTGGTGGAAATTTTACTGAACATAAAATGTTGATACACCTCGTCCGAGCTTAACAGGGGTACCACGTCCATAGTGTTATGGTTCATTGCCTGTTGGTAGGTGAACGAAGAGCTTTCGTGAATAAAGCCATCGATACGGTTGGAGAGCAGCTTGCGATAATTTTGCTGCATGCTGGGTACGGCATGGATCTGTGCCCGATAATCGCTATTAGCCAGAATGGTATTAAAACTGTCGTCGTAGGAGGAGCCGCGTTCAATGCCAATCTGGAAGCCCTGGTCGAGCAGTTCATTCAACGATTTATTGGCAAACTTGGCGTGGTCTTCCGGGCGCACATAAAGCTGGTATTTCTCGCTGTAGTAGGGCTCGGAGAAGTAGGCGTAGGCCGCGCGGTCGCTGGTTAGGGTGGCTGAGTTGACCACATCGACCGTGCCTGCCGAGAGACCTTGCAGCCGCCGGGTAAAAGGCAGTTTTTGAAATTCAATGCTGTAGTCGTAGTCGGCCAATGCCTGGGTGAGTATCTCGATATCAACACCACTTAACTGTCCGCGCTCATCCTCCAGTGTAAATGGCGGCCAGAGTGCGTAACCGACCACCAATTTTTTCGGCTGGGCCTCGGCCATCACCAGGCTTGGCAGGATCAGTAGCCAGAGCCAGCTGACTAGCCACCAGCGACTGGCGTGGCCGTGCTGATGGCAGCGTGGGCGTTTGTTGGCGAAATCGGTTCTCTTCATTGCTCCACTTACAACGGGTGATGCGTTTTGAAAATGTTAGCCGCGGGTGTCAGCTCGTAAAGGGCGTCGGCGGCGAGTAGTACCGCCGCTGCCGTCCAGGTGGTTTTCTCCTCTGGCCAAAGGGCTTCATCGGTGTAGACATAACCGGTCCAAAAACCACCATCCTGATCATCTTGAAACTGTAGCAGCTGAGCCAAAATCTGCCGGGCGCGGCGCTGGTCGCCACAACTGGCCAGCGCCAGGCAGAGCTCTGCCGACTCGGCCATGGTGACCCACGGGTGATCGTTGACACAGAGGCAGCCGAGGTCGTCGACAACAAACTCCTGCCAGCGCGACTGCAGTTGCTGTTGGGCTGGCAGGCCGCGCACCACACCCGATAACACCGGGTAGAACCAGTCCATGGCGTAGCGTTTTTTTGAGCTCCAGTGGCGGTCGAAGCGCTCGGGCTTGTCGCGCAGTGCCCGGCCCAGCTCATGATAGGCGCGGACCCAGTCGGGACGCTCGCAGTTTAATAACCCGTTTATTTGCAAAGCACAATCCAGACTTTTGTAGATAGCGCTGCAGGCGGTGATCAGTGAGTCATCCAGGGCGTCCTTGCTTGAGTCCACCGCCCAGAGAATATCGCCGTCGTCGGTTTGCAGGGCCAGGGTAAAGGCCATGGCTCGCTCCAGGCAGGGGTAGAGCTCCTCCAAAAGCAGGCGCTCGCCGCTCGCCAACCAGTAGTGCCAGAGGCCGGTGGCTAGGTAGGCGGCGTGGTGGCTCTGGCGCAGCTCGCCCGGCGGCAGGTCGTGGTAGGTTTCGGTCAGCTCGCCATACTGGCTGAACCAGCTGCCATCGCTATTTTGGTTGGCGGCCAGCCATTGGTAGGCGCGCTTTGCCTCCTGGTAATAGCCGCCCACGGCCAGGCCCATGGCCGCTTCGACGTGATCCCAGGGGTCGGCCATCTGCCCCTTATACCAGGGGATGCAGCCGTCTGCCTGTTGCTGGCTGGCGATGTAGCCGGCAGCCTGGGCCAGGGCGAGGCTGAGTGTCTGTTGTTCTGTAATTATTTTATTAGTCTGATTCATGCGGTGTCGTGGGTGTTAGTTGGAGGGCTCTGCCTGGAAATAGAGCACCACGCTTTTACCCATTAGTGGGTTGAGTATTTTTTCCAGTGTTCGGGTTAGCCAGGGGGCGGACATCAAATCCCAGACCAGCAGGCGGTGGTAGGCCTGCAGCAGGGGGTGATCGGGTTTGTCCCAGAGCAGGCACTTAAGCCACCAGTAGGGGGTGTGCAAGGCGTGTGCCCAGTGCTCCCCAATAGGCCGAAAGCCCAGGTTGATAATGGTGCGACGCAGGCGGCGGGCGTTAAAAATGCGGATGTGGCCACCCGGGGTCTGGCTGTACTCGTCGCAGAAGCTCCAGCAGACCCGCTCTGGCCACTGGCGCGGCACGCTCACCGCAAGCAGGCCACCGGGCTTTAGTACCCGGTGCATCTCTGTCAGTAGCCCTTGATAGTCGTCGATGTGTTCCAACACTTCGGAGCAGATAACGCGGTCAAAGCTGTCATCGGCAAACGGCAGGCGCAGACCATTGGCGTTGATCCAACTGGGGTTGGCGCCCACGGGCAGCCGGTTCTCCTGGCAGAAGGTTTGGGTCTCGGCTGCTTTGGCCTGGGCTTTGAGCAGATCCTTCCAGCCGAGGTCGACGCCGACCACCAGGTTTTGGTCGCTACTGCCGGGCACGGCGATGCTGTGGCGCCCCTCGCCACAGCCGAGGTCGAGAATGACCGAATTGGGGGCTAGCTCAAGGCGTTGGAAATCGATGGTGTGCATTGCGGGTCGGACTGCCCTTGTAGAATTTGCTGGTAATAGTGGCTGAAGGCGACTGCGGCACCGTGCCAGCTGAAGTGCTGCAGAATGCGCGCACGCCCCTGTTCGGCCAGCTGGCGGGCGAGTTCGGGGTTGCTGATCAACTTGTCGATCGCCTCGGCCAGGGCGCGGCTGTCACCGGCCGGCACCACCAGGCCGGCATCGCCCACCACCTCGGGTAGAGCGCCGCCATCGCTGGTGATGACCGCCGTGCCACAGGCCATAGCCTCGGCCGCCGGCAGGCCGAAGCCCTCATATAAGGAGGGAGTAATGGCGATGGCGGCGCGGTTGAATTCTGCCACCAACTGCTCGGTGGTGAGCTGGCTTTTAAAGCTGACGCACTGCTGCAGGTTGAGCTCGGTTAACAGCTGGGCGGTCTCGCCCTCTTCTTTTAAGGTGCCGATGACCACCAGCTGCAGCTTGGGGTAGCGTGCTCGCAACTGTGCCACCGCCTGCAGCAGGAACTTCTGGCCTTTTAATGGCTGGTCGGACGAGGCGGTGGTGATCAGTCGCAGCGGCTCCTTGGTGACTTCCGGCAGCGGCCGAAACAGTTCGGTATCGACACCGTTGGCGATCACATCGATGGTGGCGGGTGGGCGGCCAAAGGCGCTGGCGATATCCTGGCGGGAGCACTCGGAGACAGTCACCACATGGCGTAATTTACGCGCCACCTGCATCTGCATGCGGATGAATCGATACCAGCGCTTGGTCATTAACTTCAGCCAGGGGCTGGGCTGCGCCGCCAGGGCGATCTCCAGATCGCGGCTGATGGGGTGGTGAATGGTGGCCACCACCGGAATGCCGGCCCGCTCCATGGCCAGCAAGCCCCACCCCAGGCACTGGTTGTCGTGCACTATGTGGTAGCGGCCGGGGTTGGCTTTCAGGTAGGCGGCGGCGCGCCGGCTGAAGGTGTAGGGCTCGGCAAAGCCGCCGGTCATCTTGGAGAGGTACTCGTAGCTGTCGGTAAAACTGGCCAGATGGCGCCAGCGCAGTTCGCGCAGGGGGTTGGCACTGGCGTAGAGATCGAGGCTGGGCAGTTTGACCAGCGTGACTCTTGGGTCCAGCTCCGGGTAGGGCGGGCCACTGATGACATCCACCCGGTGGCCGAGCTCCACCAGGGCTTTGCTCAAATAGTTGAGGAAGATACCTTGGCCGCCAACGTGGGGGTGGCTGCGATAGCCCAACAGGGCGATGTTCAACGGTGAGATTGGATTCGGGCTAAAAGGCTCGGGGGCATTCATTCACTGGTTAATCTTATTCTGTGGGGCCCTGGGCCCGGCGTCCGTGTCGCCGGTAACTATGTCACAGTTACTGACTCAATTACCAGAATTGCGACAACCCCGGCACTTTGTTGCCGGGGTTGCCTCTCAAGCGGGGCTTATAAGGTCACCCGCAGGCCTACCTCCACACCTATCCCCGGCGCCGGTGCGGCATCCTTGATAAACGAGGTGTGGTCGCGAACCTCCTCATCGAGCAGATTGTTGCCGCGCAGATAGAGGGTCCACTCCTGGCCGTTGGGCAGAAAGTGGTAGTCGGCGTAGGCGCCCACCAGGGTGTAGCCGTCGGTGTTGGTCTCGCCGGGGGCTGTATGGGTCTGGCTGAAGACGTGGCTGGCATCCAGGCTTACCGTCCAGCGCTCGCCTACCCAGGCCAATTCGGTACCCAGACGCGCGGGCGCCAGGCGCGGTACGTTGCTACCGGAGTCGAGCTGTGCCCGCACCCAATCCCCCTGCAGCCGCCAATCGAGGTGATGGCTGGTCAACTCATAGAGGTGGCCGGTGGCGCTCAGTTCGGCGCCATAAAAATGGGCATCCGCCTGGCTGTAGTAGAGCAGGGTGTCGCTGTCGGCAACCAGGTTGAACAGTTCGGGGGCGTCGGCCTGGTCACTGTTGGCGGCGTAGATGTAGTTGTTGATCTGGTTGTAGTAGAGGTTGACCTCAGCGGTCCAGAGCCCCTGATGGCGGCGCCAGCCCAACTCCAGGTTTTGGCTGGTTTCGCGATCGAGCTCGGGGTTGCCGAGTTCGATAAAGCCGGTGGCGGCGTGGGTAACCAGGGCCTCACCCGGGAAGTGGCTGCAGCTGGCCGGGTCGATGTTGGAGTAGAGCTCCTCTTCGGTGGCGGCCCGCTCCGACCAGCTCGCCGACACCCAGGCGCTGCTCTGTTGGCTCACCGGGCGCAGCAACGAGGCCGAGGCACTGGTGGTATTGCTGCTCTGTTTGCAGCCCTGGTGCAGCTCGGTTTGGTTATGTTCCAGGCGCGCGCCCAGTTCGATGGTCCATTGGGCGATATCCAGGCTCTCTACGGCAAACAGGCCGGCGCTGGCGATATCGGTGGGCAGGATATAGCCCTCCTCGCCGGTGGCGCCAAACTCCCGCTGCTGCAGTTGTAGGCCAACAACCCCCTGCCAGCCAGCCAGAGGGTTGTGGCTGAGGGTGAAGCGGGAGTCGAAACCTTGGTTGGCAATTTGAGTGCCCACCTCGGTGGTGGCGCTGGTGACCTCCAGCTCACGGTGCTGATAGTCGGTGTAGGCCAGGCTTGCTTCCAAAGAGTTAAACAGCCCATTTAGATCGCGACCGGCCTTGAATTCATAGCGGGTCTGCTCCAGGTCGATGCGCACATCGGCCTCCTCCGCTTCGGCGTCGGCGTGCTCATGCAACCCCTCCGGCAGGCCATAGTTGGTGGTGTAGCGACTCACCGCCAGCCCAAGGTAACCGTTTTCGGTCAGGTAGCTGCTGCCCAGGGTGATGCTGTCGCCTTCGCGGTCGCTGTTTTCCAGCACCCCGCGATACTCGTCGGCCTGTTCCGGATTGGCGGGCACGGGAATGTCACTGTCGTCGGCGCTATAGCGGCTGCCATCGAGGTGCCAATTCCAGTTTTGCCACGGCTGTTCCAGCAGTAGGGCACCGGTATTCTGCTGGTTGTTGCTGTTGTGACTGATATCGAACACCGCCCGTGGCGAGAGCGGTTCGCTGGCGATGCGGTTGTCGATGACATTGATAACACCACCGATGGCACCATTGCCGTAGAGCAGTGTTGCCGGGCCGCGCACGACTTCAACGCGTTCGGCGGCCAGGGGTGAGATGCCATTGGCGTGGTCGGGGCTGACCGAAGAGGCGTCGAGTGTACCGAGGCTGCCCTGCAGCACGCGCACCCGGTTGCCGGTTTGGCCGCGAATAATGGGGCGGCCAACGCCGCTGCCAAAACTGGAAGAGTGCACGCCGGCGATGTTTTTCAGGGTATCGCCGAGGTTGGTGCTCTGCTGCTGGCGCAGTTGCTCATCGCTTAACACACTCACCGGCAGGGCGGTTTCGGCGAGGCTCTTTTGCAGCTGGCCGGTGACCACCACCTCTTCCAGTGGCTGGTGAACCTGGTCGTCGGTTTGCGCCCAGACGGCGCCGGTGCCCAAACCGGATAAGGCAAAGGGTAGCGCCAAACGGAGTTTGGCTCTGAATTGGTCAGTCATGGTGTAACTCTCACACATATTGATGGACAGCCACGGCGTACCGGGGCTGAGTTCACGCAGTTAACGGTGAGTGCTAATGGGTGGCGCGCGGATGGCAAAGGGCCGGAATTGATCCGACAGCAGCTCCGGTGTTTGGTAGCGCAGTCCGGGTTCGACCGGGGTAACGATTAGGGGGGTAACCCGCGGTGCCTCGGGCAGGAGTGCCGGCGGGGTGTGCAACAGCTGGCAGAGGCCCTGGTCGGCCTCCTCGCCGGCGTGGGCATGGCTGGCCAGGTGGTGGGCATCGGCCATCTGCGCACCAACAAAGCAGAGCGTCATCAACAGAGCGATGAGCAGTCGATGGGCTTGTTGACGGCGGGTATTGGCGGGCATGGAGGGTTTTATACAACCTAGACGATTAATGAATGCTAATGGAAGCGGCGCTAACAGGCTAGTCCCTGGGGCTATTTGTCTCTATTGGTGGGGATTGGTTCACTAGATCAAATTTTGTGAATAAGTCGGGCAAATGTTCTAGCTGGTGACCTCCAGGTCATCTTTTTAGCATGTGGCCTCGTTAAAAGTTAAGCAGACGAGGTTGGCTATGGGTTTGTTGATCAATGGGGTTTGGTGGGATCAGTGGTATGACACCGACGCCTCCGGTGGCAGTTTTGAGCGCGAGCAGTCGAAATTTCGCAACTGGGTCACCGCCAGTGGCAAGCCCGGCCCAACCGGATTGGGCGGCTTTGCCGCCGAGCCCGGACGCTACCACCTCTATGTTTCCCTGGCCTGCCCCTGGGCCAATCGCGCCCTGATCTTTCGCCAGCTCAAAGGCCTGAGCAATCTGATTGGGGTGTCGGTGGTGCACCCGGAGATGCTGACCCAGGGCTGGACCTTCGAGCAGCAGGGCGCCTCCCAGGGCGATAGGCTCTACAATAGCGATTTTCTGCACCAGATCTACACCCGTGCCCGCTCCGACTACACCGGCCGTGTCACGGTGCCGATACTGTGGGACCGGCAACGGCAGACCATCGTCAGCAACGAGTCGGCCGACATCATCCGCATGTTCAACAGCGCCTTTGATCACCTGACCGGTAACAAACTCGACTTTTATCCACAACGATTGCGCGACGAGATCGACCGGGTGAACCGCTGGATCTACGACGATGTGAACAATGGCGTCTACCGGGCCGGTTTTGCCACCAGCCAGCAGGCCTACGAGGAGGCTTTTGACCGGCTGTTTGCCGCCCTGGACGAGTTGGAACGGCTGCTGGGCGAGAGCCCCTACCTGGTGGGCGGCCAGATCACCGAGGCGGATTGGCGCCTGTTTACCACCCTGGTGCGCTTCGATGCGGTCTATTTTGGCCACTTTAAATGCAACTACCAGCAGATTGCCGACTACCCAGCCCTGTCGCGCTATGTGCGCGAGCTCTACCACTACCCGGGCGTGGCGGAAACCATCGATATTGAGCAGATCAAGCAGCACTATTACGCCAGCCACAAACAGATAAACCCCACCGGGGTAGTCCCCCGGGGGCCCAAACTCTCTTTCCTGTGAGTCGAGGTCACTATGAGTGAACGTTCGGTGTTAACCACCCTCCCCGCCAGCGCCACCCGCGACGGTGACGGGGTACTGATTAATCGGGCCATTGGTGCCCGCGCCCTGCCCCAGCACGACCCACTGCTGCTGTTGGACGAGTTGCGCTCCGACAATAGCCAGGACTATATCGGCGGCTTTCCCGCCCATCCCCATCGCGGCTTTGAAACCGTCACCTACATGGTGGAGGGCAGAATGCGCCACCGAGACAGCGCTGGCAACAGCGGTGTGATCGAGGGTGGCGGCCTGCAGTGGATGACCGCCGGTAGCGGCATTCTGCACTCCGAAATGCCAGAGCAAAACGAGGGCCGGCTGTGGGGCTTCCAGCTCTGGATAAACCTGGCCGCTGCCGAAAAGATGCGTGCGCCGCGTTATCAAGAGTTCGCGGCTGAGAGCATTCCGCTGGTGGAGCCCACCGCCGGTGCCCGGGTTAAGGTGTTGGCCGGCACCTTTGCGGGGGTCACCGGCCCGGTCGATGACATCGCGGTGGCGCCGTTGCTGCTGGATATCCAGTTGCTGGAAGGGGTGACGCTGACGGTGTCGACACCGGACGAGCATGCGGCGGTGGCGTACACCTTTGCCGGGCGGTTGGCGGTAGCCGGCGAGCCTCTGTCTGCCCAGCAGCTGGCCCTGTTAGGCCAGGGAGAGTCGCTGGTGATTGCCGGCGGAGTCGGTGGCGGCCGCTGTCTGTTGATTGCTGCCAAGCCGCTACAAGAGCCCATTGCCCGCTACGGCCCGTTTGTTATGAACCGCGCGGAAGAGCTGCATCAGGCCATGGCCGACTACCAGCGGGGGCTGTTTGGTCTGCTCGATTGAGGGATGTGGCCCCCCTGCCCTGGTGAAGTGAGGCCTTCGGACTTATAATCCGCCCTCATTTTTGTACCGGAGAAAACCCATGGGCGCACGTAACGCTAGTGTCAGCCGAGATACCCTGGAGACACAAATTCAGGTCAGCCTGGATTTGGACGGTTCCGGGGTGGGGAAATTTGACACCGGGGTCCCCTTCCTCGAACACATGCTCGACCAGATTGCCCGCCACGGCCTGATCGATCTCGATATCACCTGCAAGGGTGACATCCACATTGACGATCACCACACGGTGGAGGATATCGGCATCACTCTGGGCCAGGCGATGGCGGTGGCTGTGGGCGATAAGAAAGGGCTGCGCCGCTACGGCCACGCCTATGTGCCCCTTGATGAAGCCCTGTCGCGGGTGGTGATCGACTTCTCCGGCCGCCCCGGCCTGGTTATGAACGTGCCGTTTACCCAAAAGCGCATCGGCGCTTTCGATACCGAGCTCTTCTCCGAGTTTTTTCATGGCTTCGTCAACCACGCCCAGGTGACCCTGCACATCGACTGCCTGCGCGGCGATAACGCACACCACCAGATTGAAACCGTGTTCAAGGCCTTTGCCCGCGCATTGCGCATGGCGCTGGAGGTCGATCCGCGCATGGGTGATCGCACTCCCTCCACCAAGGGCACTCTCTAACTCTCCACTTTTCAACCGCGAGGATTTGGCTGTGGCTACAGCAACCGTTGCAATCTGTGATTACGGCATGGGCAACCTGCACTCGGTAGCCAGTGCCCTGCAGCATGTCGCACCCGACCAGAAAGTGCTGATCACCGCCGACGCCGAACAGATCAGTGCCGCCGAGCGGGTGATCTTTCCCGGTGTCGGGGCTATCCGCGACTGTATGGCTGAGATCCGCCGATTGGGCTTTGATCAGCTCGTTCGTAGCCAAATTGCGACCGGTAAGCCGGTTTTAGGCATCTGCGTGGGACTCCAGGCACTGTTGACACACAGCGAGGAGAACGGAGGCGTTGACTGTTTGGATATGATTCCGGGAGAGGTGCGTTTCTTCGGTGAGGATCTGCGCGATGCCATGGGCCAGCCGATGAAAGTGCCACACATGGGCTGGAACAATGTTTATCAAACTCGTCCCCATGCTCTGTGGGACGGTATTGAAGATGGCGAACGGTTCTACTTCGTGCACAGCTACTGCGCGCAACTGAGCGATTCTCACTATGAGATAGGCCGTTCCAACTACGGCGTCGATTTCAGTGCAGCGGTTGCCAAGGATAACCTGGTGGCAGTGCAGTTCCACCCCGAGAAGAGCCATCGTGCAGGGTTGCAGTTGTTGCGCAATTTCTGTCACTGGTCTGGCTGAGTTTCCGTAAGACTCTGAGCAAGAAAAGGGTAAAGTTGAGAGGCAGTTCATCTTTACCTTTTTTGTGTTGCTTTTTACGACCTCGGCAGACATCCTCTCCCGAAACAGCAAACCCAAGTTTGCGTCCGTTTACGGGCCGTTCGGCGGCTCAACATCTCCGTAATACTCAATAGCAGGTTTCTGTGCATGGCCCTGGCCTGATTTAGGCCGGTTGTGGCGTTCTTTATTCGCTTTTGGCCATCAAAGTCAGGCAACAGCTGTTAATCAAGTCAAATACAAGTCAGACAAGGGAAGGGTTCGTTTGAACCAGTTGATTGGCTGAGAATCAAAAAAAACAATATTGGCGAGGGATATAGCAGCCAGCTGCTATGGGTGTATCGCAGAGTGAGATGGGGTGGTTCGTGCTAAATCAGCCAAAAAAGGTGCCTGTTGCGGGCAATTCGTTAACGCCGGTGAGTTCAGATTCACTGGCGTTGTTCGATGCTGATGAGCGTAATATGTACGTTCTGGTGGATCAGTGCGCACGTATCGTCGCCTGTAACAAGCGGGTGGCAGAGCAGCTGGGCCGGCCCAAAGCGGAGGTTCCCGGCGTGGCGCTTTACGAACTCTTTGCCGATAGCGAGTACCAGTCCATCACCGAGCCGGCACTGGCGGCCTGCATGGCCGGAGAGGTCACCAATGCCAGCCAGCGCTTTCGCCTGGACAGCGAATCCCCTGAGTATGTCGGCTATTTTGAAGTCAGCTATCTGCCGGTTGCTCTGGACAGTGGTGAGCCCGGGATTCTGGTGACCTGCCACGATGTCACCCGCCTCAAGCAAAATGAACGCAAGCTACGCCAGCTGGCCCATCTCGACCCGCTGACGCAACTGCCCAATTTACGCTTTATCGATTACCAGTTGCGCAAGTTGCAATCCCTGGGGCTGCGGGAAGGGCGCGGCTTTACGGTGGTCTTCATCGATTTTGACCAGTTCAAGTACATCAATGATGTCTACGGCCACCTGGCCGGCGACCAGGTGTTGATCGAATTTTCCCGGCGCCTGCGCGGCAAACTGCGCGGCGGTGAGCACATAGGCCGGATTGGCGGTGACGAGTTTCTGATTGTCATTCGCGAGGCGCTGCAGGAGAGCCAGCAGCGCGCCTTGAGTCGTCGCTTGAAAGAGATAGTCGCGCGCCCGTTTGAGGTGGGTAACGGCGACAAAGTGCTACTCGGCATCAGTGTCGGCAGCTCGGTGTGGCC
This sequence comes from Halioxenophilus sp. WMMB6, assembly GCF_033283405.1. Classification (NCBI taxonomy): domain Bacteria; kingdom Pseudomonadati; phylum Pseudomonadota; class Gammaproteobacteria; order Alteromonadales; family Alteromonadaceae; genus Halioxenophilus; species Halioxenophilus sp. WMMB6. The sequence goes on along the minus strand of NZ_JAWMQR010000008.1, from coordinate 105,518 downwards.
GATTGATGGCGACTCGTTGGAAGATCTCAAGCGCCTGGCCGACGAGCGCATGTACGCCAATAAGCCCAAGTCCTGAGCCTATTTCATCTTTATCTCGCTTCAATCTGGGGTAAAATGCCCGGCCCCCGCCTATTGGAGTGAACGTAATGCCCCTCGCCAAACGAATTATCCCTTGCCTGGACGTCGACAATGGTCGGGTCGTCAAAGGCGTGCAGTTTGTTGATATTCGCGATGCGGGTGACCCGGTTGAGGTTGCCAAGCGCTACAACGACGAGGGCGCCGACGAAATCACCTTTCTGGACATTACCGCTACCCACGAGGGGCGCGACACGACACTGCACACGGTGGAGAAGATCGCCTCTGAGGTGTTTATTCCGTTGACGGTTGGCGGTGGTATTCGCACCCTGGACGATATTCGCAATATGCTCAACGCCGGTGCCGATAAGGTGGGGATCAACTCGGCGGCGGTATTCAACCCCGATTTTGTGCGCGAGGCATCCGCCAAATTTGGTGCCCAATGCATTGTTGTCGCCATTGATGCAAAACGGGTCAGCGGGCCCGATGAGGAGCCCCGCTGGGAGATCTTCACCCATGGTGGGCGCAAGCCGACTGGTATTGATGCCTTGGCGTGGTCAGAGAAGATGGTCGAATATGGCGCCGGCGAGATTCTGCTGACCAGTATGGATCGAGATGGCACCAAAAACGGCTTCGATCTGAGTTTGACCCGGGCCATGAGCGATCGCATACCCGTGCCGTTGATTGCCTCCGGTGGTGTTGGCAATCTCTATCATCTGGTGGAAGGGGTGTTGGAGGGGAGGGCCGACGCGGTTCTGGCGGCCAGTATTTTCCACTTTGGCGAGTATTCAATTGGCCAAGCCAAGCAGTTTATGGCTGAGCACGGCATCGAGATGCGCCTCTGAGCACAAATGGCCAAAGTCAAAAGTGGCTGCAGACGTAGAAAAGGTAGGGCTTGGGAAAATAAGCTGAAACAAAAAGGGAGCTGTCAGAAGCTCCCTTTTTTATGTGCTTTATGTGCGTATTTTTCTACAGAATATTCACTATCGCTAATATAGCGTGCTGCAGCTATGGCAAGCCGCTGCGCTCGCGAGCTGGAGTTGATACCCCGCTATTGGGGTATCAGGCTACCCGGCTGGCGTACTGCTGCAGGGTTTGCGCGGAGTGCGGTTCGGTGTGTAGGAAATCGATGAAATCCTCTACGCCGCGCTCTGCATCTTTCTGGGTGTCGAACGGGCCGATATCGAGCCCTTCGCGGGTTCTGTAGTAAAAGTAGGAGCTTTTCTCGTAGATTCGGTCAGACCGAGTTGGAGCTGGCCCGGTATCGCCAAGTCGTTTCTCTGCCATAGTTATTACCTCCGCATGCATCTGCTACTGATCGGCTGAGCCAGTGCAGGTAATGGAGTCTCCATGCACAGTTTGCCGTATTAAGCCGTCAATTAATTTGTGAGCATTACCCACACACCGAACTAACACTTCCGAGTAACGCGCTAATTGCACACTTTACATCTGGATAATTCAGGCAATTGACGCTTAAAACATCTTCATCGTCCTAACGAAGTGTCGATCATATCACATCTTTCGGCCAAAAAAGCACCAAATCGGCGATTTTTCCACTCGGAGACGGGAAATATGCCCCGAATGGTGCGTTTAGTGGTGCTAACGGTAATTTGCGCTTTTGCAGCCCTTGTTGGCACAAAAAGCAAACTTTTCCTCTAAACGCCCACAATGAATTGCTTGTGTTTTAAAGTGTAGATGCAATTTATGAGCGGTATTGCCTAATTTTCAGTTTTGCGTGCCAAAAGTTGTTCATTTAAAAGCTTGGATGGTGTGACCAATACCAGCCCCTGCCGCCGAATGGGTTGGCTCTGTTCACTGAGCACCGCGATGGTCTCCTCATAGGGGTGGCCAATGGCCACGGCAACCCCCTTCTGCCGGGCGATCTGCTCCAGCGTCAGAAGCTGGTTCAAGATGGCGGCGGGGTCGCGCTCGTTGTCGAGAAACACATCCCGCTGCCAAGAGGTTACCTGGTAGCTCTGTGCGGTTTGCCGGGCGACCGTCTCAGAGCTGGTACGGCTGTCGATGAAAAAAAGTTGTTTGGCTCGCAGGCGCTGCATCAGCCAGGACATGGCCAGGGGCTGCTGCGTGAGCAGGGAGCCCATGTGGTTGTTGAGGCCAATGGCCTGGGGAAGAGCGGCCAGTTGGCGTTCGAGGGTGAGTTGAAACTCGTGCTTGCTCATGTCCGGGTAGAGCCCGCCTTGGTCGAGTTCGCGGCCATCGATACTGGCCATGGGCGAGTGGATGATCACATCCTTGCCCTGGATGGTGGCAAGCTTGGCAATAGTTTGCGCGTGGGGACTGAGGGGGATGATGGCGAGCGTTAGTGGCATGGGAAGTTCGGCCACCGCCAGGCCGTTCATCAGGCTGTAGCCGAGATCGTCGATAACGATGATCGCTTGCTGGCTGTGAGCGGCCGGCGCCAGCCCCAAACAGAGCGTCAGCGCCAGCCGCCGTAGGCGCCCGGCAAACAGCAAAGACTTGATCAATGAGCCGAGCTACTGCTGAGTGCTGTTGTCTGCCATTTGCGTGGAGCTGGTGCTGTTATCCCGCTTGGCAAAAATGGTTATGCCTTTCAGCAGGTTAAGGGCTTCGTAGAGCTGGTTGTCACGGGTGGCGAGATCCGGCGTGTCGTGATTGATTCGCTCCCGGGTTTTAGCGTCGCGTGCCTCGCCACCGTTGGCGTTATCCAGGCGGCCGCGCAGGTCGGCTTCGGTTAGCGCTTCCGGTGTTTCCAGGTTGGTGATTTGCGCCCGCTCGACAGTGATGTCGGGCACGATACCCTGAGCCTGAATGGATCGGCCGTTGGGGGTGAAGTAGAGTGCCGTGGTCAGTTTGATGGCGCGATCTTCACTGATTGGAATTACCGTCTGCACAGAGCCTTTGCCGAAGCTGTCGGTGCCCATAATGACGGCGCGGCCATGGTCTTGCAGGGCGCCGGCGACAATCTCGGAGGCGGAGGCGGAGCCACCGTTGATCAGCACCACCAGCGGCATGCCGTTGATCTCATCGCCCGGGGTAGCCCGGTACTCGACATCCGCGTTTTCCACCCGGCCCTTGGTGTAGACCACCAGGCCATCTTCTAAGAAGGCGTCGGCCACCTTCACCGAAGCCTGCAGAATGCCGCCAGGGTTGTTGCGCAGATCGAGCACCACCCCTTTCAGATTGGGGTTTTTGGCTTTCAGTTTGTTGAGCTCATCGACCATGTCTTCGCCGGTTTTTAACTGGAACTGGGCAATACGCAGGTAGGCGTAGCCTGGTTCCAGCATGCGTGAGCGCACGCTGCGCACTTTGATGGTGTCGCGCACCAGGGTGACATCAAAGGGTTGGTCGACACCGTCGCGCACCACGGTGATATCGATTTCACTGCCCACCGGGCCGCGCATCAATTCGATGGCGTCGTTCAGGGACATACCTTTCACCGGTTTGCCATCGAGGGTGATGATCAGGTCACCGGCCTGCAGGCCGGCGCGGGAGGCGGGGGTGTCGTCGATGGGGGAGATCACCTTAACAAAGCCGTTCTCCATGCCCACCTCAATGCCCAGGCCACCGAACTCACCGGTGGTGTTTACCTGCAGGTCGTCAAAGGAGCTGGCATCCAGGTAGTTGGAGTGGGGGTCGAGCTCACTCAACATGCCTTTAATGGCGTATTCGAGCAGCTCGCGGTCGGAGATCTCTTCGACGTAGGTGCTGCGGATCTGGTAGTAGACCTTGGTGAAGGTGCGCAGGTCATCCAGGGGCAGCTGGGCGGCGTCGTCTTCGCTGGAGGTTTGGGCCCAGCTGGTGGTGGCAAATACCAACAAAATGGCGGGCCAAAAACGGAAATTCATGGGCATTCTCCTAGCGGTGCCTGAGTGCGTGGTGGCCATTCGCTGCGATGTAGCTCTGGTTGTAGAGGCTACCCGCAGGGTCAATTCATCTAGGTTAGAGATCAAGGTGGGGTGAAAGTGCTATAAAAGCAAGCTATTACCGATAAATACGCTCATCCTAAGGCCGGTGGCACTTTTTATTCTAGCCTTTGCACCATAATTTGGGGTTCTGCGGTTCATTATTGTGGCGTATTTCAAAGTAGAGCCCGGCTTGTTTCTGGCCGCCACTGGCGCCGGCTAGCGCGATCACCTCCCCCGCCTTTACCCAATCCCCTACCTCTTTATAGAGCGTTTGGTTGTGGCCATAGAGGCTGACATATCCGTTGCCGTGGTCGATGATCAGTAGCAGTCCCTGGCCGCGCAGCCAGTCGGAAAAGACCACCCGGCCACCGTGGATGGCGTTCACTTCCGTGCCGGCGGATACCTCAATCAGGGCGCCATCCCAGGTGAGCGGCCCGCCTGCAATCAGGCTGCCGTACTGGTATTTGATACGCCCTTTAACCGGCCAGGCGAGCTTGCCTTTCAGCTTCTGTATGGGCTGTAGATCACTGGGGATAGGGATATCCACAATCAGGCGCGAGACCTGCTCAAGCAGTTGCTGCAACTCTTTGCGCTCGGCGCCGAGTTTGGCGATTTTGCGTTCGGTGGTTTGGCTCTCCTGGTCGAGGCGGGCGATGGTCTGCTGGCGGCTTCGGTTGAGGCTCTTCAGTCGCGCCTGGCGCTCCTTCAGCCGCTCGGCCTGCTGTTCCAGAGCAGAGGCCTGCACTGTGATGTCGTCGCTGACCTGGTCGAGTTCGCTAACCGTGGCTCGATACTCACTGATCTTCTCGCTGCGGGCGCGCACGATGTATTCGTGATAGCGCAGGATGCGGGCCACCTGCTGGCTGTCGTCGATATTGAGCAGGGCTTTGAGTTGGCTCTGGTTGCCGAGCTTGTAGGCCGAGGCGAGCTGGTCGGCTACTGCCTGGCTCTGTTCGGCTTTGCGGGACTGGAGTTGATCGCGCTGCTCATGGAGCAGCGCTAGTCGCTTTTTTTGCTGGGCCAGCTCCTGTTCCAGTTGCCGGATTTTTTGAGTGAGATCACCGATTTCGGTTTCGCTGGTGGCCAGTTGTTGGGTGAGCGAATCCTTGGTGCCTTTCACCTCTTTCAGCTGCGTCTGCAGCTGCTCGATGAGTTGCTTCAGTTCGGTCAGTTTGGCCTGATATTCGCTGGCCTCATCGGCGTGAGCGCTGACCACAGCCAGTGCCAGTAGGGGAAGAAGATATTTGCGCAGCATAAGTGCCTTAGTGAATTGCCATTAAGTGCCGTGAGCTAACCAAAACTGAGCCTAAAATACAAATGTTTCCGTCCGCTTCTGTGCAGTTTATCGCCATGGTGTATACTGCCGGCCGGCCCCAAGGGAGGCCGGGAATATATCAATGATAAATTGGAGTTTGCGTGACAAATTTTGTGGCATTTGCAACCGAACAGTGGTTGCTGGTGAGCCTGTTGCTGGCCCTGGTGATTCTCTATTTCTGGAATGAAAAGCGCCGCAGCGGTAATTCCGTCTCTACCCATGAGGCCACCCGCCTGCTCAACAACGACCAGGCTGTGCTGGTCGATCTGCGTGACAGTGGCGACTTTAAAGCCGGGCATATCAGTGAAGCGATCAATATTCCCTACGCGAAATTGAAAGATCGCCTCGCGGAGCTGGCCAAGCACCAGAGTAAAACGGTGATCCTGACCGATAAAATGGGGCAGCACACGGGTGCCGCAGGCCGTGAACTGGTCAAGTTGGGCTATCAGGTGGCCCGCTTGGAAGGGGGTATGGCCGAATGGCAGGCCCAAAAATTGCCAGTAGTTAAGTAATTAAGTCGCTAAATAGCTTTATTGAGTGGTTTGTTCAGCATCGGTTGAATTGATCAGTAGTCGTAGTTACAGGTGAGGATATGTCAGTAGTTATCTACACCACTCGCTTTTGTCCATACTGCATTCGAGCCAAAAATCTGTTGCAGTCGAAAGGAGTGCAGTTCCAGGAGATTCCCGTCGATGGCAACTATCCATTGCGCCAGGAGATGATGCGCAAAAGTGGCCAGTCGACCGTGCCGCAAATCTGGATTGGCGATCTCCATGTTGGCGGTTGTGATGATCTGTATGACTTGGAGCGGGCTGGCGAGCTGGATGCCATGCTTGTCGACGCCGGGCAGCGGGCAGTCTGATAAGAATCGTCTGTTAGCCATTGAAATTTCACAAACCATCCCCACAATTGCCTGAATGTGTGTGAGCGGCGTAAACCGGCTTATCACTGCAACTCGGGCGTTCTCTGCGTAACGTCTGCACCGAGCAATTTTAACCTAGAGTAACAAGGAACAAGGCAGCACCATGGCTGAAGATCAAGCACCATCCAACAATGAAGCCAATTCGTCCACTGAAGGAGCTGCCCAGCAAGTGCAGTTCGCCATGCAGCGAATTTACATCAAAGATCTCTCTTTCGAAGCGCCCATGGGTGCCCAGGCGTTTCGCAAGCAGTGGCAACCGAGCATCAACCAGGAGCTCAACACCAAGGCAACCCGTATCGATGAGAATCTCTACGAGGTGGTGCTGACGCTGACGGTAACGGTAAAACTGGAAGATGAAACGGCGTTTCTGGTGGAAGTACAGCAGGCCGGCGCCTTTACCATTGCCGGTTTGGAAGGTAAGCAACTGACCCAGGCACTGAACACCGCCTGCCCACAAATTCTCTTCCCCTACGCGCGGGAAGCGATCGACAGTACGGTTACCAAGGGTAGCTTCCCGGCCCTGATGCTGCCGCCGGTCAATTTCGATGCCCTCTTCGCCCAGGCGGTTGCCAAGGCACAACAGGAAGCGGCGGCCAACCCGGCCAATTAAATGCTGGTTGCCAGCGCTCGCTAACGGCGGGGATTAATCCTCGCCGTTGTCATCCCCCGCTTCAATCATACCCAGCTCTTTCAACTTGCGCGTCAGGGTGTTGCGACCCCAGCCCAGCAGATTGGCGGCGTCGCGTTTACGCCCGGCGGTATGTTTCAGTGCTGTTTCAATCAAGGCCCGTTCAAAGATGGGTACCGCTTCCGAGAGAATATCGCTCTGACCGCGCGCCAGTGCCTGGTCGGCCCAGTGGCGCAGCGCTTTGTTCCAATCCCCTGAAGGCTCCACTTCACGGCTGTGTTCCATCAACTCCGGTGGCAGATCCTGCACGTGCACTTCGCGGCCGGAGGCCATGACGGTAATCCAACGGCAGGTGTTCTCCAGTTGCCGTACGTTGCCGGGCCAGGCGATGCTGCACAGATACTTTTCGGTTTCGACGGTGAGGATTTTCGGCTCGACACCCAGTTCGGCGGCGGCCTTCTGGAAGAAGTGTTTGGCGAGCTTGGGGATATCCTCGCGCCGGTCGGAGAGGCGTGGAATATGGATGCGAATAACGTTCAGGCGGTGGAACAGATCCTCCCGGAAGCGGTTTTCGCTAACCAGCTCTTCCAGGTTTTGGTGGGTGGCGGCAATGATGCGCACATCCACCTTCACCGGGGTATGGCCACCAACCCGGTAGAACTCGCCATCGGCCAGCACCCGCAGCAGTCGGGTCTGAGTATCGGCGGGCATATCACCAATCTCATCCAAAAACAGGGTGCCGCCATTGGCCTGTTCGAAGCGGCCCTGGCGCTGGCCGCCGGCACCGGTAAAGGCGCCCTTCTCATGGCCAAACAGCTCAGATTCAATCAGGTCCCGGGGGATAGCGGCCATGTTCAAGGCAATAAACGGCTGGTTGCGGCGCGGGCTGTGTTCGTGCAGGGCGCGGGCGACCAGCTCTTTACCAGTACCGGATTCACCGTTGATCAGCACTGTAATATTGGATTGTGAGAGGCGACCAATGGCGCGGAACACCTCCTGCATCGCCGGTGCTTCACCGATAATATCGCCACTTTGCGGCACCTTGGCGGCAGTCGTCTCAGGCACCGACGATTGGCTCTGCTCCTCGGCGTGGGCCAGAGCGCGGCGGGTGACTGCCAGGGCTTCGTCGACATCGAACGGCTTGGGCAGGTATTCGAAGGCACCGCTCTGGTAGGCCGCTACCGCGCTGTCGAGGTCGGAATGGGCGGTCATGATGATAATGGGCAGATTGGGATACTTGACGTGCAAGCTCTCCAGTAGCGCCAGGCCATCAATGCCGGGCATGCGAATATCGCTCAGTACCGCATCGGGTTTGTTGCCACTGGCACTGGCGGCCAGGGCGGCATCGCCGGTTTCGAAACATTGGGTTTCAATTCCGGCCTGTTGCAGTGACTTTTCCAGTACCCAACGAATTGACTTGTCGTCGTCGATAATCCAAACACTGTTAGGTTTCGGCATGAGAAATTTCCATCGGTAAATAAATTGAAAAAATGGTGTTGCCCGGTCGACTCTCGCATTCGATCAGACCGTTGTGCTGATTGATGAGCTGTTGGGAGATGGCCAGTCCAAGACCGGACCCCTCCGCGCGCCCGGAGATCATTGGGTAGAAGATATCTTCAATGATCTCCGGCGGAATGCCGGGGCCGTTATCGAGAATATCGATGCGGCAGACCAGCGGATAACTCTGCCGTCCGATACTGAATTGGCGCTGTATTCGGGTGCGCAGGGTAATGGTGGCTCCGGGTGTGGCCGACTCCGACAGCGCCTGCATGGCGTTACGCACAATGTTGAGCACCGATTGGATCAGCAGCTCCTGGTCGCCGGGCAACTGCGGAATACTGGGGTCGTAGTCCCGCTTGAGCGTTACCTTGTGGCTCTGGTCGGAGCCAATGTTCTCGGCACTGATGAGCGTAGCGACGCGTTCCAGTACCTCGTGAATATTGATTTTGGCCCATTTGGGCAGCTGTCGCGGGCCAAGCATACGGTCGACCAGATTCCGCAGGCGGTCGGACTCATCGATGATGACGTCGGTGTACTCATGCAGCTGTGGGTTGGGCAACTCTCTCGACAGCAGCTGAGCTGCCCCGCGAATCCCGCCCAGTGGATTTTTGATCTCGTGGGCCAGGCCGCGCACGAGGTTGCGGGTGGTCTCCTGGGCGGAGATAACCGCCTCCTCGCGGCTGATTCTGAGCAGCCGGTCGAGGGGTTGTATCTCCAGTGCCAAACCCGGTGGATCCTGAAGTGGGGTGACTGAGTAGTCGACCGTGATCAGCTGGCCATTGTGCAGCTGCCACTTGGCCCGGCGCTTGGTGTAGTGGTGTTGGTAGCGCACCGCGTCTTCCATGGCGGCGATGGCGCTCTCTGTCTCCAAAAAGAAGTTGGTAACAGGGCTTTTCAGGATACGTTCGCCAGACACCGCCAGCAGTGCTTCGGCTGTGGGGTTTAGGTAGCCGATTTCCAGCTTGCTATTAACCACAACCACGGCGGTACTGAGGCTGTCGAGTAGCAATTTATAGTTGGGGTCGGCGCTCATTCTTTCCAAAGTGCTGGTAACAATTCAAGCACAGAAAGCAAGAACCGAACCAAAGAGGTGCACCCTGTGCCGGGTGTTAGCTGTCGATGGTCCTATTGTGGTCACATATACTTTTGTGCGCATTATTGGTGCGCCTTATTCGCTGTCGCCCTAATTTGAAACTGTCGGCCTGATTACATGGATTTGGATGCTTTCCGAGGTGACCACCGTGTCGCCATATTCATCAAGTGCGCGAATGGTCAGTGTGTGGGTGCCGCGATAGATAGGGCTGATAAGAAAGGAGGGGGAGCTGTTTTGGCTGTAGCTGTCGCCGTCCAGCAGTAGTTCGAAGTGCAGCGGTTCCCGGGCGCCAGGTGAAAGGTGGCCGCTAACCATCACCTCTGTCTGGCCGGGAGTAATGGTGGTGTCGTGCTTGGGGTGACTGATCTCGAGGATATACTCCGGCTGTTCGTTTACGGCTTTGCGGCTCGAGGTGCTGGATACGCTGGGTGCCGGCTGGGTATTGATGGGAGGCAGCGCTACCGGCTCGTCATCGGATGATTGTGGGCTATCTGAGTAGAGCACGTTACCGGCTTCGTCGACATGCTTGTAGACCGTGCTCTGGCTGTAGCCCTGGTTTGTCCAGGCCAACAGCAGGGTGAGGCAGGTGCAGGTGGTGAGGCGAAGCGCGAATCGAGTCATGGTGTGTTCTCTTGGCGGCCCAAATTGGCATTTAAGGCAATGTTAGTGTGCTGGTGAAGGCAATGCCACCTTAATATGAGCGATAAATTTGTGCATAGTTTCGCAGTCTGGATTCTTGGTTGAGTGCCATAAATAGTGCATAAAAAAACCCCGGTGTTGGCCGGGGCTTTTTTTTGCCAGAGCCAGGCTCTGACGTGGTGCATTCACCAATAGGAATTAGCAGCTGTAGTAGAGGCCGAATTCCAGTGGGTGAGTGGTCATGTTGATCGCTTGGATATCTTCTTTTTTCAGTTCGATATAAGCGTCAATCATGTCGTCGTCGAATACGCCGCCAGCTTTCAGGAACTCACGGTCGGCATCCAGAGCTACCAGTGCTTCTTCCAGAGAGGCACAAACAGTTGGGTACTCGGCCAGTTCTTCCGGCTCCAGGTCGTACAGGTCTTTATCGGCAGAATCGCCAGGGTGGATCTTGTTCTTGATGCCGTCCAGGCCAGCCATCAGCAGTGCAGCAAAGCAGAGGTATGGGTTGGCGGTGGAGTCTGGGAAGCGGGTTTCGATACGCTTGCCTTTCGGAGAAGAGACAAACGGAATACGAATAGATGCAGAACGGTTACGGGCAGAGTAAGCCAGAATAACCGGAGCTTCGAAGCCAGGTACCAGACGCTTGTAAGAGTTGGTGGAGGCGTTACAGAAAGCGTTCAGTGCTTTAGCGTGCTTGATTACGCCGCCGATGTAGTACAGAGCCAGTTCAGACAGGCCAGCGTAGGCGTCGCCTGCAAACTGGTTGGCGCCATCTTTGGTGAACGATTGGTGAACGTGCATACCGCTACCGTTGTCGCCTACCAGAGGCTTAGGCATGAAGGTGGCAGTTTTGCCGTAAGCGGCGGCAACATTGTGCACGGCGTACTTCAGAATTTGTACTTCGTCGGCTTTTTTCACCAGGGTGTTGGCGCCAACACCGATTTCACACTGGCCGGCGGTAGCCACTTCGTGGTGGTGTACTTCGATGACCAGACCCATGGCTTCGGCGGCGTTACACATGGCGCCACGGATGTCGTGCAGGGAGTCGACAGGGGGCACTGGGAAGTAACCGCCTTTGATGCCAGGACGGTGACCCATGTTGCCATCGGTCAGTTCAACGCCAGAGAACCAGGCTGCCTCTTCAGAGCCGATTTTGTAGAAAGCGCCAGACATGTCTGCGCCCCATTTGACGTCGTCAAAAATGAAGAACTCAGGTTCTGGACCGAAGAAAGCGGTGTCGCCCAGGCCGGTGCTTACCAGGTAGGCTTCGGCGCGCTGTGCAATGGAGCGTGGGTCGCGGTTGTAGCCTTCGCCGGTCAGAGGCTCAACGATGGAGCAGCGGATAATAACGGTGACTTCGTCGGTGAACGGGTCCAGGAAGCTTGAGGAATCGTCAGGCATCAGGATCATGTCGGATTCGTTGATGCCTTTCCAGCCGGCAATGGATGAGCCATCGAACATTTTGCCATCGGTGAAGAAGTCTTCGTCAACTTCAGAGGCTGGGATGGTAACGTGCTGCTCTTTACCTTTGGTATCGGTGAAGCGCAGGTCGATCCATTTGGCTTCGTTATCAGTAATGAGTTTCAGAGTCTGCTCTGACATGTATTCCTCCAAAATGGCTGTGCCAGATATATATAGATGGGTGTAAAGCTTATAGTTGGCGCTTACTGCCCGGTGTAATGGTGTGTGATCTTCCCCTAAGTGTGCACCTCTAGCTAGAGGTTTGTATTGGGTGCATCATAATAAGGCAATCTCTGTGCCATCCGCCGGCAGATGAAGCGTTTGAATAATTCTTCGAAAAATCAACGTGTGGGTTTGTACTTCGAAGGGGTTGCCTGCATCGTATTGGGGCTGGTGTTACATGGTTGCACCAATAGCGACCCTATATAAGGGGGCAGGCGAGGCTGGCGTTGGCGGCCCATGCTAACCAATCGCCGGCCCGCTGAAAAGAGCCTGTTGCAGTGATATTTTTCGGCTCGGTTTATGGCGGATGGATGAGTGTGGGCCTCTGCTTTAGAGGTGGTTGGTTTATACTAGGCGGCTTTGTAACCATCGACACGCCAGACGTTATGCACTTCATTGTTAAGTTGTTTCCCGAGATCACCATCAAAAGCGCGCCGGTGCGCAAGCGTTTCACTCGTCAGCTGCAGGATAACCTGCACCACCTGCTGCGCCGCCTGAGCCGGGAGCTCTCGGTGCGCCGCGACTGGGAGAAGCTGGAGATCTCCGGCCCGGACGATGAGGAGCTGGAGGCTAGGGTCAGCACTGTGTTGGCGCAAACCCCTGGTATCGCCTTCTTCTATGCCGTTGATGCCTTCGACTTTGCTACCCAGGACGATATCTACCGGGCAACGGCTTCGGTATGGGGCGACCAGCTTGCCGGTAAAACCTTCTGTGTGCGCGTTAAGCGCAGCGGCAACCACGACTTCGCCTCGATTGATGTGGAGCGTTATGTCGGTGGTGGTCTCAATCAAAACTGTGTGACGGGGGGGGTGAAGTTAAAGGAGCCCGATGTCACGGTAAAGCTCGAGATCAAAGATGATCGACTCTTTGTTGTGCGCCAGGAGGTTCCGGGCTTGGGGGGCTTTCCGCTGGGTACCCAGGACCCGGTGTTGTCGTTGATCTCCGGCGGCTTTGACTCCACGGTGGCCAGCTATCTCACCATCAAGCGCGGTCTGCGTACCCACTACTGCTTCTTTAATATGGGTGGGCGCGCCCATGAACTTGGCTGTAAAGAGGTGGCCTACTATCTCTGGCAGAAATACGGCGCTTCCCATTTGGTGCGGTTTATTACTGTGCCGTTTGAGTCGGTGGTCGCTGAGATCCTTACCAAGGTGCCGCCCGCCAATATGGGTGTAATCCTCAAGCGGATGATGCTGCGCGCCGCCAGCCAAATCGCCGAGCGGATGAAAATCCAGGCGTTGGTCACCGGCGAAGCGGTGGCGCAGGTCTCCTCACAAACCCTGACCAACCTGGCGGTGATTGATGAGGTGACCAATACCCTGGTGCTGCGGCCACTGATTACCACGGACAAGGGCGATATCATCAAATTGGCGCGGGCTATCGGTACCGAGGAGTATGCCGCCAGCATGCCGGAGTATTGCGGGGTCATCTCCAAAAAACCGACCACCCGGGCCAAGTTGGAGCGGGTGCTGGCCGACGAGGCGCTACTCGATTTTGCAGTGCTCGACAGCGCCGTAACCGAGGCCAAGGTGGAGAGCATTATCGACCTGCTGACCCCCGCCGAGGAGGTGCCGGTCGATGAGTTCGCCTATGTGCCGACGGCGGCGGTGGTGATCGATATTCGTCATCCCAATGAGCAGGAGGTTAAACCATTGCTGATTCCAGGGGTGCAGGTGCTGACCATACCCTTCTATCAGCTAGCGCGTTCGCTGGAGGAGCTGGCGCCCAAGCAGCAGTATCTGCTCTATTGTGATCAAGGGGTAATGAGCCGTTTGCATGCCGGAGAGTTGGCGGCCGAGGGGCATATCAATTTTGGGGTCTATCGGCCGGCTGCCGATGCGGGGCAATAATGTGTGGGGCCATGCCTATAGCATACCTATAAATAGAGGGAGTGCTGGTAATGGCGGGCCCGCTAGTCATCGCCTAGCCGGGAATTATCGCAAAGCCCGCTGACTATCTGCGAAAGCGTCTAAACTTGAAGCGGCGCTTTCTGTTTTCCATCGGTTTGCAGTCGTGCCCGTTATTAGCCCTAAACTAAGGTCGTCAATGGCACGTAAATCGAAAAACAACCGTTCCCAGCTCATCATTATTCTGGTTTTTGTCTGCCTGGTATTTACCTCGGTCGGCATTACCTCGTTCACGGTGCTCAAGTTCCAGGGCCAGGAGACAGGCGCTGGCGGCTATAAAAATGTCACGTTGACCGATGCCTATCTAGTCTGCGAAACCAAATTGAAGCAGTACGTTGGCGAAAGTCTGCACAGCTACGGAATCGATGACCTTTCCACCCGTTATGACCAGGAGCGAAGCCTCTATCTGGTCTTCTTTTCTGCCCAAATTCGCAACAGCAAAAAAGGTGAGAGCACCAATAACTACGTGACCTGTCAGGTGGATGGGCGCGGAGCGATTGACGATTTTTGGGTCAGCGTTGAGCGGGAGGATGGCGATGGGGTTCATCGCAGGGATAAAACCAACCCCTTTGGTTATGAGTTCTAACCGCCGGCAATCCGGTCGAGTTGGCGGTAGCCAATAGCTTCGGCCAGATGCCCCCGGCTGATATCGGCATCATTGGCCAAGTCGGCAATGGTGCGTGCCACCCGTAAAATGCGGTGGTAGGCGCGGGCCGATAGGCCCAACTTGGTGGTAGCCGCCTCAAGAAATTGCGCCAGTGGCGTACTCAACTGGCAGTATGCCATCAGCTCTGAGCCACTCAACTCGCTGTTAAGCTTCCCCTGTCGCCCGTGCTGCACCCCTTGGGCGGCAATAACCCGCTGGCGCACATCGGCGCTGCTCTCCCCCTCTGGCAACGATTGTAACTGGCTTGGTTTGAGCGACTTTACCGGTACATGCATGTCGATTCGGTCGAGCAGTGGCCCGGAGATTTTGGTGCGGTAGCGGCGAACTTGGTCCGGTGTGCAACTACAGCGGGGTTCCGGGTAGTGGCCGCAGGGGCAGGGATTCATCGCCGCCAACAGTTGGAACTGGGCGGGGTAAGAGACCCGGCGGTTGGCGCGGGAGATATCGATTCGCCCAGACTCCAGCGGCTCGCGCAGAACCTCCAACACCGTTCTTTGAAACTCCGGCAACTCATCCAGAAACAACACGCCATGATGGGCAAGTGAGATCTCCCCCGGCTTGGGGTTACTGCCACCACCCACCAGGGCAACCGCCGACGCGGTGTGGTGGGGGTGACGGATGGGCGGCAGCCCCTGAAAGCTACGCGGCAGGCCGGCGACCGAATATACAGCAGCCACCGCGAGCAATTGCTCTTCTGACAGTGGTGGCAGAATACCGGGTAGCCTGTTAGCCAGTAGCGTTTTACCGGTGCCGGGTGGCCCATAATAAAGAAGGTTGTGGCAGCCGGCGGCGGCAATCTGCAGTGCCCGTTTAGCCTGTTCCTGCCCGCGAACGTCCTGTAGGTCGGGGCCATTGGGCTGCTTGTTGAGGGGTTGCGGTGATGGTGTCGGCAAGCGATGCTGGCCGCGCAAATGCGCACACAAACTGAGCAAATCGCCAGCCACGTAGGCGCGTAAATCAGAGACCAGTGCAGCTTCATCGCCATTGGCCTGGGGTAGGTAGAGCTCTCGCCCCAGTGCCTTGCAGGCAATCGCCGCCGGAATAGTTCCGGTGACCGGCCGCAACTCCCCGCCCAGTGCCAACTCCCCTAAAAACTCCATGCTCTCCAGTCCGGTGGCTGGCAGTTGATTAGAGGCGACCAATATCCCCAGGGCGATGGCTAGGTCGTAGCGCCCGCCCTCCTTGGGAAGATCGGCGGGAGCCAGATTGATGGTGATGCGGCGGGCGGGGTATTCAAAATGGCAATTGAGCAGTGCGCTGCGCACCCTTTCTCTCGCTTCTTTGACGGCGGCCTCGGGTAAGCCAACGATGGAGAGTCCTGGGAGGCCGCCGGAGAGGTGAACCTCGACGGTAACCGGTGGTGCGCTAACGCCCAGCAGGGCGCGGGAGTGGATGATGGCAAGGGACACGAGTGAGCGGCTCTGGCTTAGGCATGGAAGACATGCAGTTCTGTGCTAAGCGCTCGGAAAAAATGCCACCTTATGACAATTCTATCAGGGGGATTCCTGCAGTTTGGCCTCTAGTTCCGCTAGCTGCGCCTCAAGTTCGAGCACGTGTTGCTCTGTTTTTTCCAGAAGACGGCTTTGGGCATCGAACTCCTGGCGGCTGACCAATTGGTAGCGATCAAGCAGCCGTTGCGTCAGTGCGGAGCTCACCGGCTCAAGCGCGCTGGGGGTGTTGAGCTCGCGCAGTCGGTCAAGCAGGGGGTTGTCGAAGAGAGTTTTCATGGTTGGCAGTTTAATGCGAAACGGCGACTGTTCGCCAGCGGAGAGATTATCTCCTTAGTTTGGGGCGCAAAATCATTATCGGATCCATTATGGTGCGTTGTGTGAGATTGATTCACGGAAGAAGCGGAGTTTTACTCCCCGAAAACCCATTTTGTTAGAAAAACTACAAATATATAGAGTCAATTGGTCAGCTTTTTGGGTGTTAGAGTGAGGATACCCGGACTAAACCCCGCCCTTGCTTACTCGTAGTAGGAAAATATGCACCGTGCGGGTGGCTGGTGTATTTTATTGGTGCATTGTTGCAGCGTTGAATCCACCATCAAAGGCGGTTTTCGGCGGGTGTTATTGCTTTTGAAAAGGGCTTAGAACCCTATATTCCTTATAACCATATGAAATTTCGAGACTTTTTTGTTTTTGGCACATCAAGTGCTAGTTTGGCGGGCGGGCTTGGGGTTGTGTCCTCCTGCTTCGTTTAAGAAAAACTATAGAGCACACATTTGGAGATCAACGAATGAAATTGGCAAAAACTTTACTTGCTTCCGCCGTGGCTGCTGCTGCCATTAGCGCAACTGCACAAGCTGAAATCAGCACCAACATAGCAGTTGCTAGTGACTACGTATGGCGTGGTGTTACCCAAACTGGCTACGGCGCTGCTGTTTCCGGTGGTATCGACTACTCCAACGAGAGTGGTTTCTTCGCCGGTACCTGGTTGTCAAACACCGCCTTTGGCAGCAACGAGATGGACCTTTACTTGGGCTTTGGTGGTGAAGCCGGTGACTTCGGTTACAGCGTTACTTACAACTACTACACCTACCCAACCATCGAAGATGCCAACTTTGGCGAAATCCTGCTGGATTTCAGCTTCCAATTCCTCTCTGCCGGTCTCTCCTACACCGCTAACAGCGATGTTGAAGAGCCGGGAATCTTCGTAGAGGGCGATCTGCACTACTACGTTGGTGCCTCTTTCGACCTGGGCGAAGGCTGGAGCATTGGTGGTACTTACGGCTTCTACGACTTCGATTACGACGGTGATGCTGCCGTTGGTGACGTAAGTTACGGCTACCTGCAGCTGGATCTGGGCAAATCATTGGATGATTGGGGTGACATCGCTGTCTCTCTGAGCGCTGCCGATGAGGAGTCAGGTGAAGACGATCCTATCGTGTGGGTCTCCTGGTCTAAAGGTTTCTAATCAACAAAGATTAGTGACGCTGTAGGGCGGGCGCCTGTGGGTGCCCGCTTACCAGTGAGCTTACCGGTCGGGCCATTTCTTTTACGGCGTGGGTGAGAATTCACACCGGGTGAGCGGACTGGGCAGTTGTTAGTAGCAGCGCCCAATCCAATAGGTAAATAAAAGGGGGAAGGCATGAAGTTAGTAACAGCTGTTATCAAGCCATTTAAGTTAGATGCAGTTCGCGAAGCACTGTCTGAAATGGGCGTTCAGGGGATCACTGTAACCGAAGTAAAAGGTTTTGGTCGCCAGAAGGGACATACAGAGTTGTATCGCGGTGCTGAGTACGTTGTTGATTTTCTACCAAAAACTAAGTTGGAAGTAGCCGTCAGCGATGATCAGTTAGAAGCAGTGGTCGACGCAGTCAGCAAGGCTTCTCACAGTGGCAAAATTGGAGATGGCAAAATCTTCGTTTGCAATTTGGAACAGGTAATACGTATTCGTACCGGTGAAACAGGCGAAGATGCTCTCTGAGCAAAATCCCTTTATTACCAACAATTAATTACTTCTGTTAAGACATTAAATCAAAAAATAGGAACCTTGGAGAGCTGCTATGGAAAATAGTATCTTGGAGCTTCAGTACGCCCTAGACACCTTTTACTTTTTGGTGATGGGCGCGCTGGTTATGTGGATGGCAGCTGGCTTTGCCATGCTGGAATCCGGATTGGTGCGTGCAAAGAACACCACTGAAATCTTGACCAAAAACATCGCCCTGTACGCAATTGCGTGCATTATGTATTTCGTCAGCGGTTATGCCCTGATGTACGGCGGTGACTACTTCCTGACCGGTATTACCGGCGATGGATTCACTGGTGTTGAAGAAGACGCAGCAACTTATGCTCCTTCCGCAGACTTCTTCTTCCAGGTTGTGTTCGTAGCAACGGCAATGTCGATTGTTTCCGGTGCTGTGGCTGAACGTATGAAACTGTGGTCCTTCTTCCTGTTTGCCATCGTTATGACTGGCTTCATCTACCCAATGGAAGGTGCCTGGACTTGGGGTGGTAACCCTGTCTTCGGTATGTACACTCTGGGTGACCTGGGCTTCAGCGACTTTGCTGGTTCCGGCATTGTGCACATGGCGGGTGCCGCTGCGGCTCTGGCTGGCGTACTGCTGCTGGGTGCTCGTAAAGGCAAATACGGCCCGAATGGTGAAGTTAACGCCATTCCTGGTGCTAACCTGCCGCTGGCTACCCTGGGTGCCTTCATCCTCTGGTTGGGCTGGTTCGGTTTCAACGGTGGTTCCGTACTGGCGACCGCTTCGGTTGAAAGCGCCAACTCAGTGGCTGTGGTATTCACCAACACCAACGCTGCCGCTGCTTGTGGTTTGGTTGCTGCCTTGATCGTTGCCCGCATCCTGTTCGGCAAAGCTGACCTCACCATGGCACTGAACGGTGCGCTGGCTGGTCTGGTTGCCATCACTGCTGAGCCTTCCACTCCACAAATCTGGCAAGCCTCTATCTTCGGTGCCCTGGGTGGTGTGTTGGTAGTATTCAGCATCCTGGCTCTGGATAAACTGAAAATCGACGATCCTGTCGGTGCGATCTCTGTCCACGGTGTAGTTGGTCTGCTGGGCCTGTTGCTGGTACCGCTGACTAACGACGGTTCTTCTTTCACCGGCCAAATCATTGGTGCGTTGACCATCTTCATCTGGGTATTTGTGGTATCCCTGGTTGTATGGGCCATCATCAAGGTGATCATGGGCGTTCGCGTAAGCGAAGAAGAAGAGTTCGACGGTGTCGACCTTGCCGAGTGTGGCATGGAAGCTTACCCAGAATTTACCGCTGGTAAGTAACTCTAAGATTGACCAAAAAGCCCGCGCTTATCAGCGGGCTTTTTGTTTTCTTCCCATTTGAACTGGGTTCTTGTGCAGCTCACTGCTCGGTCTGCAGGCTAACCAAAATGGCTGGCGAGGTAATCGCAGCCGGGTTAAGGAGCCGGTAGCGGTAAACTGATGAAAATCAGGCGTAGGGACTTAACATCAATGGGGTCGCTGATAAGTTGCTAAACTTGTGATATGTTACGGCCTGAGATCCACTTCTCCGCTGATGGTTTTTGAACAGCGTGACCAAAACACTAACAACAAGTTTAAATATAAGTGAAGGATAGGTTCATGAAACTAATCACTGCTGTTATCAAACCCTTTAAACTGGATGACGTGCGTAGCGCGCTCTCTGAAGTTGGTGTCCAGGGTATGACTGTTACTGAAGTTAAAGGCTTTGGTCGTCAGATGGGCCACACAGAGCTCTATCGCGGAGCGGAGTATGTTGTTGATTTCCTACCGAAGGTAAAAATCGAACTGGCTGTTGACGAAGATGTCGTTGAGCAGGCGGTCGATGCCATTACCAAGGCCGCGCAAACCGGTAAAATTGGGGATGGTAAAATCTTTATCACCTCTTTGGATGAAATCATCCGTATCCGAACTGGAGAGACTGGCGCCGACGCCGTTTAATCACCTCATCCAGTCCGTATCTTCAGAAACCCCGCCATCCGGCGGGGTTTTTTTGTGGACTAAAGGTCGCGAATTTGAACGTGCGGTCAAATATAACTTTCAATATTAACGAATGCTTATTCAAGGCGAAAATATACTAAAAAAGCGGTTGAAATTTGGATCCAGGCAATAAATCTTGCGCTATAAATATTGTCTTGTGAGTGACTTGTTTTGGTTGGTGGAAGGTGACTTATGTCTGATGAAAACAATGATGATTTCGACACTGACAGCGATGATGTCGCGGATTCGCCGGCAGATGTAACCAGCAGTGAAATTTCTGTCGATCACAGCTTGGCCGCTAAAAACCGCGAGCGCGAAGAGCTGCAAAAACAGATCGAAGAGTTTCTGGCCCGCGGCGGCAAGATCAGCCAGGTTGATACCAATGTCTGTGCCGACCCGCCGCAGAAGCCAAACAGCAGCTACGGTAGTCGGCCCATTTGATTCAGCTGCGGCCTGCCGCTTTGTTGATCAAACGCGGCAAGCTGCGGTTGAGTACCTCAGCTATGTAACCCAGGAATAACGTTCCCATACTGGAGCGGTAGTAGTCCGGGTCTTTATGGCCGATGGCAAGCAGCCCCAGCGGCGAACCATTGTTGACCGGTGCCACAGCGACCGAGCCGATGCTCTGAATATTTTTGGGGAAGAGTTGTTGAATATCCTCCCGCGGCAGCTGTCCGCAAAGGGTTTTGTGGGCTCGCCAGAGTTTCGGAAACTGTTTACTCGCCGAATGGCTGTTATAAACCCGCGCTGGCCCAACCGGGCCCTCTAGCTGTTCATCAAATAGCACTAATGTACTGAATTGCACCTGAAAGTCGTTATCCAGGCTATAGAGCAGTGCATCTATAAAATCACCCAGCTCATCGGTTTCCATCAGCGACAAAACCAGGCGCCGGGTCTTGTCGAACAGTATGTCGTTCTCGCGCGCGTTCTCCACCAGCTGTGTCAAACGGTGGCGCAGTTCCACATTGCGCTCGCGCAGCACGCTCACCTGTTTTTCAATTAGCGAAACGGCATTGCCGGTGTCGTGTGGCAGCAGTAGATTTTGCAAAATATCGCGATGGCGTTGGAAGAACTCCGGGTTTTCGATCAGGTACTTGCGTACCGCCTCGGCATGAAGTGCGTTGTTATCTGTTTTACTCATACTCGAATTTGTCCATGAAAAACCGTGACGGCGGGCCCGGTCATGATGACCGATTGGCCACAGCCCGACCAGCGTATCACCAGGTCGCCACCGGGTAGGTGGACGTTGACCTGCTCGTCCAGTAAACCTTGCAGGCGGCCACTGACCACCGCGGCACAGGCGCCGGTGCCGCACGCGAGGGTTTCGCCAACGCCCCGTTCAAAGACCCGCAAATTAATTTCGGAGGCGGAAACCCGCTCCATAAAGCCAACATTGACCCGCTTGGGAAACATCGGGTGTGACTCAATTTTTGCGCCCAAGGTGGCCACCGGTGCCGCGTTGATATCGTTGACCTGCAACACGGCGTGGGGATTGCCCATGGAGACCGAACCGAACTCGATGGTTTTGTCGTCGATCTCGAGCCGGTAGGTTGGGTTTTGGTTGGTGGCCTGCAGTGGTATCAGATTGGGCAGCAGTATCGGCGCACCCATATCGACGCTGACCTGGCCATCGGCGAGTACTTTTAAGGTCATGATGCCGCTGGCGGTTTCAACCGTAATTACCGATTTGCCGGTCAGGCGACGGTCGCGCACAAACTTGGCAAAACAACGGGCACCGTTGCCGCAGTTTTCCACCTCGGAGCCATCGGCATTAAAAATACGGTAGCGGAAGTCGACTTCGGGCTTGGTGGGGTGCTCCACCACCAGCAGCTGGTCGCAGCCGATACCGAAGCGCCGGTCACTCAATCGCTGCACCAGGTGGGGCGTCAGGTTGGGCTGCTGGCTGATGCCATCGATGACGATAAAGTCATTGCCGAGGCCCTGCATTTTGGTGAATCGAATACGCATGGAGATCGATACCCGGTGCTACGGCAGCAGATGTTCGCCGCGAATCATATCGGCGAAGGTTTCGCGTTCGCGCACCAGCCAACTCTGTTCGCCCTCGACCATAACCTCGGCTACCCGTGGGCGAGAGTTGTAGTTGGAAGCCATGCCGAAACCGTAGGCGCCGGCATCGAGCACCACCAGCAGATCGCCCTGTTCCAGGCTCAGGCGGCGCTCTTTGCCGAGGAAGTCGGCGGTCTCGCAGATGGGGCCGACGATATCCCACTCCTCTGCCGGCGTAGTGCGCTGTGTGGCGGGCAGGATGCGCATCCAGGCCTGGTAGAGTGCCGGGCGGATCAGATCATTCATGGCGGCGTCGACCACAGCAAAATTTTTGTGTGTGGTGGGCTTCAGGAACTGCACCTGGGTAACCAGGGCACCGGCAGCGGCGGCGATGGAGCGGCCCGGTTCCAGAATCAATTTCAGCCCGCGGCCCTGTAACTGCTCGGCCAGAATTGCCAGGTAGGCATCGGTACTGGGTACGATCTGTTCGCCGGAGTAGTTAATACCCAAGCCGCCGCCCATATCGATATGTTGCAGGGCAATGCCACTCGTGGCGAGTTCATCGACCAGTGCCAGGATGCGAGCCAGGGCATCTTTGAAAGGGGCCAGTTCGGTCAGTTGAGAGCCGATATGGCAGTCGACGCCAACGATATTTATACCGGGCAGTGATTTAGCGCGCTGATAAACAGCCGGTGCCGATTCAATATCAACGCCGAACTTATTCTCTTTCAAACCGGTGGAGATGTAGGGGTGGGTTTTGGCATCGACATCGGGATTTACCCGCAGGGAGATATTGGCCACCTGGCCAGCCTCGGTCGCCACCTGGGAGAGCAGTTCCAGCTCAGCCTCGGACTCCACATTAAAGCAGTGCACACCCACAGACAGGGCGCGGCGCATCTCTGCGGCCGATTTGCCAACGCCGGAAAATACCACTTTAGTGGCGTCGCCACCGGCGGCCAGAACGCGCTCGAGCTCGCCTACGGAGACGATATCAAAACCGGCGCCGAGCTTGGCCAGGGTTTGCAGCACGGCGAGGTTGGAGTTGGCTTTAACGGCGTAACAGATCAGGGTGTCGATACCCTGGGTACTGGCCTGGTAGGCGCGAAAGGCGGCTTCCAAAGCGGGCTTGGAGTAGAGGTAGAGCGGAGTGCCGTACTCTTTTGCCAGGGAAGCGATATCCAGTGCTTCAAAATAGAGGTTTCCGTCACGGTAGGCCGTTGGGTTCATAGCTAAACAAACTTCGCTGCGTATAAGTTACTGAGTGGTTTCGGGTTGGTTGGTGGTGGGCGTCTCATCCGGCAGATAGAGTGGCCCGGTTTGTCCGCAGCCGGAGAGTGCAATGCTGAGATAGCAGCCAAGCAATAGGAAAACCGCACGTAAAATACAATGTGCTGCCTTGGGCTGTCGCTGTGGGTGCATAGTCAATTCGCTCTAAACCGGCCGACTGGCCTTGCAAAAGGTCGCAGGCCAAAGCGCGCGAGTATAACAGGAAGCCACGCCGCACGCAGCGCCGAAGCCGGTTTTAGGGGAGTTTGCGTTGGTAGGCGTTAATGCGCTGTTCAATGTCGTTTTTGATGCGCAGGAAGTGGCCGAGTAGCAGATCGCCGCCTTCACTCAGGTCGTTGCGGCAGAGGGAGAGATCGAGGTCACTCAAATAACAGGGGTAGCTCTCTTTGCTGTCGCGGCGGGCCATGATGAACTTGGCGGTGTCGGATAACTGCTGTTCGACATCGCCTTCCAGCTCCATCTGATCGAAGATAAGCCGATAGCTGAGGGCACCGGCCAATTGGCTGGGCTCGGCGATGGCTTTTACCTCAAAGTGATTGTTGCTGCTCACCTGCGCGGCCACGTGCATGGGCTCGCACTGGCTCCAGCGGGTGCCCACCCGGCGCAGGCGATAGAAGGTCACCGGGTAGACGCCAAAGCTCTGGTCGCTATTGTGGCGGGTGTAGAGCTCGCGGCTGATGATGCGGCGAATGAACAGATGTTGGGCCTGCAGCAGATTGTCCAGGCGGCCAAAGGGCAGCTGCGAAATGGTCAGGTTTTGCAGGTCATCCATAAAATAGAGGCGGGCGCGGTGCTCACCCATCAGGTAGAAAAAGACCTTAATGCCGGGCTCTTTGGCCTTGCTGTAGATCAGCCGCAGTGGCGTGTCGGGCAGGGTGCGATTATCAATCAGCCAGTGGCCGGGATTATAGTTGGGCCGTTGCACGGCATCGAGCAGATAGTCGGCAGAGCTGTAGCTGTCGAGCGAACTTTTACGGCCATCGCCGCGCAGCAGATGGTAGCGCTGGTCGGTTTGGAAAATGAAATTGAGCCCCAGCCGTTGGGGTTGCGATAACACCGTCTGCAAGGCCGGATTCAGTTCACTGAAAAATTCCTGCAGGCGGGCGTTGATAATGGCCGAGTGCTGCGAGCGCGCGCAAAAAATATAAACCCGGGGCAGAGGCGCGTTACCCTGGCTGTAACAGAGTTGCAGATAGCGTTGGGTAAACTGCAGCAGCGGCTGCTCGGTAAACGATTGGCAGACAATCTCGTTCCAGCTGTTGCTATAGATCAGATCCACTGACCCTACCAAATCAATTTTATCGTCGCCGTAGCAGAAGGGGTCGCTATTGCTGGCGGTGCCGCGCGCGCTTGGCTCCTCCTCTTCCATTAAATTGATAAACACCATCGCTTTGTCGAGCTTAGCACCGGCCAGGAAGTCGCTGTGCTTGGCCTTCTCCAAGGGGAAATTAAAACAGCCGGCCAGCGAGCTGAGGTAGTGTTTGATGTTGGCCGTTTTCACGCGGCTGCCTTCCACCAATATCTCGGTACCCTCTTTATAAATTTCATTGACCAGGCACCAGCAGAGCAGCTCGTTCAGATGGCTGGCCTGTTTCAGCAGTAGGTTGCGGTTGGTCATGCTCTGCCGGTTGGGCAGGGCGTAAACCGACCAGCGCTCGGCTGTCGGCCGCTGTGGCCGGTAGCGGATCATCAGCAGGCCTTCGGAAAGATCGGCCGAGATATCGGGGTTGATGCACTCAATCTTACCGGCCTTGCGATCGAAGGCGGCGTGCAGCTTGTGGCCCAGTGTCTCCAACTCTTGCTGGTCGATACTGTTTTTGGCGCCCACCTGGTTGGCGAAGTTGGAGATGAACCGGTAGCTGGTAATCAGCTCGTGCACCAGGTTGTGTTTTTCCAGCTTTACCTGGGCCGCCTTCCAGTTTTTGCGGTTGTCCATGTGGGCGATATGGCGGTCGTTCCAATCCCAGCGTATCACCAGCGACTTCATCAACCGCCACTGCCAGCCAAGGGCACTGGGGGAGCGGGTGAGCGGGCAGTGCACCTTAAAATAGAAGGCGCGGCGCACCAGCTCCAGGCGCTTCAGCTCCTTGCGCTCAGTCAGGTAGTTCTCCAGCCGCTGATAGAGGCCGACGTAGGCGTCGAGCCGATCGAGGTTGACCTCGCCGTGGTAGACGCGGCGCTTGAAATCGAGCGAAAGGGTATCGATCTGCGGGTAGTTGTCGGCGTAGGCCTCCAACAACAGCAGTTTCAGCACCGATTTGTAGGGCGAGTCGATCCCCTTGTAGAGATGCCAGATACCGGCGCCGACAAACTCGCCGGCGGGAATATGAGCAGCCGAGCCGAAGTCGAGCACCTCGTTGGGCCGGATAAACTGTTTGCGCACCAGCAGGTCGGCGCAGTGGTTGTAGTCCTGTTCCCGTTCCGGTGGCACAAACCACCACAGGGGAATGCGGCCACCGAGCCAGATGGCGGTGCGGTAAAACTCATCCAACAGCAGAAAGTGTTGGGTGCTGCCGCTCGATTCGTCGTCCAGGTTCTCCATGCGACCCGATTTAAACGCCTCGGCATCCATGGTGAAGCAGTGCACCTCAACACCCAGGGTCTGTGCCCAGCGGGAGATGCGTTCACCTTTAAGGGAGAGCAGGCGCAGGGCGGCGCTGTCGAGGCCGGGCCGGTGGCAGACCCACACATCCAGATCGCTGCGGCTACCGTGGGCAATGCTACCCACGCTGCCCATAATAAACACGGCGTGTACATCGGCTTCGCGGTGGCTGGTGTCGTTGAAGTTGAAGCTGCGCGACAAGCGCTTAAAGGCGAGTTTGGTGCGATTTTGCAGTTTGTAGTTGCTGAGCCCGGCCGGCGTTTGGTTGGAGACGTAACCGGGCAGGGCGGGGTGGTTGTAGTGGTAGAGGGCGGGCAGGGCATCAAGCACCACCTGTTGACGATCACTCAAGCCCAGGCGGGTACGCGCCAAACGCTCCTCGCTGATGGCGAGAAAGCGCTTCTTAAGTTTGATGAGCAGGTCCCGATCAAGTCCTTGATCGAGATTGGCGATGTCGATTGGGTAGTCCATTGCCGAAGTATAGTGGCAGATACCTGATTGGAGCAGAACGGACTGGAAAAAAGTGCAGGGGTTGCGCCCACTTGGGCAGAACCCCGTCTTCTGTTATTCGCCGAGCGAGGCTCGCGCCCTGGCGATGGCCTGGCGTACCTGCTTGGGGGCGGTGCCACCCCAGTGGTCGCGCAGTGCCACCGAACCTTCCAGGGTAAGAATGGCAAACACATCCTCCTCTATGTGGCTGGAGAACTGCTGCAGCTCAGCCAGAGAGAGTTCGGCCAGGTCCTTCTGCTGGGCGATACCGTAGGCCACGGAGCGGCCGACGATCTCGTGGGCATCGCGGAAGGCGACACCCTTGCGCACCAGGTAGTCGGCCAGGTCGGTGGCGGTGGCGAAGCCGCGTTTGGCGGCGGCCAGCATCGACGCCTTTTTGGCGGTGATGGCGGGCACCATGTCGGCAAAGGCGCGCAGGCAATCCTTAACGGTGTCGACCGCATCAAACAGTGGCTCTTTATCTTCCTGGTTGTCTTTGTTGTAGGCCAGCGGCTGGGATTTCATCAGCGTTAACAGGGCGATCAGGTGGCCATTGACGCGGCCGCTTTTACCGCGCACCAGCTCCGGTACATCCGGGTTTTTCTTCTGCGGCATGATCGACGAGCCGGTGCAGAAGCGGTCGGGCAGCTCAATAAAATCGAATTGGGCCGAGGTCCAGATCACCAGCTCCTCCGAGGCGCGTGACAGGTGCGTCATCAGCAGGCTGGCAAAGGCACAAAACTCGATGGCAAAGTCGCGATCGGAGACGGAGTCGAGGGAGTTTTCCGTGGCCTGGCTAAAACCGAGCAGCTCGGCGCTATAGGCGCGATCGATCGGATAGCTGGTGCCGGCCAGGGCGGCGGCGCCAAGCGGCGACTGATTGAGGCGCTTGCGGCAGTCGAGCAGTCGGCTGCGGTCGCGCTTAAGCATTTCGAACCAGGCCAGCAGGTGGTGGCCAAAGGTGACCGGCTGCGCCGTTTGCAGGTGAGTGAAGCCGGGCATAATGGTCTCGGCTTCGCGCTCGGCCAGATCGAGCAGGCCGGTTTGCAGGCGTACCAGCTCGAGATCGATAGCGTCGATCTCATCGCGCAGAAAGAGGCGGATATCGGTCGCCACCTGATCGTTGCGCGAGCGGCCGGTGTGCAGCTTTTTACCGGTGATGCCGATCAGCTGCGTAAGCCGCGCCTCGATGTTCATGTGCACATCTTCGAGCTCAATCTGCCACTGAAACTCGCCACTCTCAATTTCGCCGGCGATCTGGGTGAGGCCGGTGATGATCTGGTCGCGTTCGGTGTCGGTCAGTACCCCGACCTTGGCCAGCATGGTGGCATGGGCAATGGAGCCTTTGATATCGTGCGCGTAGAGTCGCTGGTCGAAATTGACTGAGGCGGTAAAGCGCTGCACGAATTCATCCGTCGCTTCGCTGAAGCGACCTCCCCACTGTTGGTTGCTGGGGGTTTTTTTACTCATAACCGAAAGACCTGTGTTGAGAGGGTTGCCGGGTGGTGGCAAAAACGTTATTCGAAGTGGTCGATGCCCGGCGACGCTGAGGCCGCATATGCAAAAGACCAAGGCGGCGCGATTATAGCCCAACGCTTGGCGTAACTCGAAAACTATAAATTTTGGCCGATACTTATACGGTTATCCTAATTTTCCCTAAGCCCCTGAAGAGATCGACGGCGAATGCCAGAGCAGCCAGTATCACCCAAACCGCAGACCCATCCGTCCGCCCCCCCGGAACCCTTCTACCCCGACCTCTGCTCCCTGCAGGCGGTACTGTTCCAGGTGTTGGGTACCGCGCTGTTGGCCCTGGTGGTCACCCTGATGCAGGCGCCGTTAACCGCTTTCGATTGGCCGGCGCTGGGACAGATCTCCATGTTGATGCTGTGGATCACCCTCTCCGCGGCGGCGGTGTTGTGTAAGTGCCGGCTCTGGCTGGGAGCCCGCCCGCCCTGGCTGGCGGGGGCGCTCAGTTACCTGCTGGTGCTGACCCTGGCGTTTGGCTACACCCTCGCCGGGCAGTGGCTCTTCTGGCGGGATGTGCACTGGTCATCGCTGATTAAGGTTTTGTTTATTGCCGCCATTTTAGGGGGGGTGGTGCTGCGTTATATGTATCTGCAGCAGCAGTTGATCCAACAACAACAGGCCAGTAACCAGGCGCAGATCAACGCCCTGCAGGCGCGCATCCGGCCCCATTTTCTGTTTAACAGCCTGAATGCGGTGGTCAGCCTGATCGGTTTTGATCCGGAACGCGCCGAGCGGGTAGTGCTCGATCTGTGTGATCTGTTCCGCGCCGCCATTGCCGAGCCGGCGCTGGTGAGCCTGGCGCGGGAGCTTAAGCTGGCCCGGCAGTATCTGGAGATCGAAGAGCTGCGCCTGGCGCGTCGCCTGCGCGTTGAATGGCAGTTAACGGGCGATCTGGAGTCGTGCCTGATTCCCAGCATGACGCTGCAGCCGATTCTTGAAAATGCGGTCTACCACGGCATCGAACCGCGCCCCGAGGGTGGCGAAATTCAGGTGATTGCCGAGGTGGGCGAGAGCCGGGTCAATGTCACGGTGGTCAACCCGCTGCCAGAGCAGGCGGTGGCGCGGCCGGGCAACGGTATAGCCCAAGCCAATATCCGGGCCAGATTGCAGGCCCATTTTGGTAATCAGATCACATTTAGTGCCGGCCCGGACCACGATCGCTACCGAGTCCATCTAAGCTATAGATGGCTAGAGGCAAATTCGAAAGAAAACCGGCAAACGAGCGAAATTCACCCATAATTATGGGTATGAGAAAAAACTAATCATTAAACCGAGTCGAGAAGGATTACATGGATATCTTGCTAGTAGACGATGAGCCCCTGGCCCGAGAGCGTTTAAAAAAGTTACTGCAGGACCTGCCGGAGTGCAGATTGGTTGGTGAGGCCGAAAACGGCGATGAAGCATTAACGTTGATCATGGCGGAAGATCCGGATCTGGTGCTGCTCGATATTCGCATGCCGGGCCCCTCTGGCATGGAGGTGGCCAAACAGATCAGCGAGCTCGAGGATCCACCGGCCATTATCTTCTGCTCGGCCTACGATGAGTACGCCCTGGAGGCCTTCGGCGTGCACGCCGTCGGTTACCTGCTCAAGCCGGTGCGCGGCGAGGATCTGAAAGCGGTGATCGACAAGGCGGCGAGCATGAACCGCCTGCAGCGTCGCAGCCAGCAGACCGACGAGAGCCCGGTGCCCCAGCGCCAGCACATCAGCGCCAAAACCCACCGCGGCCTGGAGCTGATCGAGATCGACAGTATTCGCTACTTCAGCGCCGATCAAAAATACGTGACGGTGATCCACGCCGGCGGCGAAACCCTGATCGACGACACCCTCAAAGAGTTGGAAACCCTGCTTGGCTCCCGCTTTGTGCGGGTACACCGCAATGCCCTGGTGGCCAAGAAGTACATTCTCGCCCTGGAGAAGAGCCAGGAGGGGGGTTACCACCTGCGCCTGGAGGGCTGCGAACGCAAACCCGCGGTCAGCCGCCGCCACCTCTCTTCCGTGAAACAGCTGTTACAGAACCTGTAGTTGCGCCCGGGAGAGGTTCCGGGCCGGTCGCCGGGATAGACCCTAGTTGCCGACAGGGTTGAACGCTAGGCACTAAGGGCTGTTATCATAGCCGCCATGTCGACCAACCTATGGACCTCCCAATGGCCAACGCCTCTGCTTCGGGTTCCACCCCGGGCGCCAAAACCCTGCGCATCGCCACCCGCAAAAGTGCCCTGGCACTGTGGCAGGCGGAATATGTCAAAGCCCGCCTGGAAGCGGTGCACCCCAATCTCACCGTAGAACTCTGCCCCATGACCAGCCGCGGCGACCACATCCTGGATGTGCCCCTGGCCAAAGTTGGCGGCAAGGGGCTGTTTGTCAAAGAGCTGGAGCAGTCGCTGTTGGCCGGTGAATCCGATATCGCCGTGCACTCCATGAAGGATGTACCCATGGAGTTTCCTGAGGGGCTGGGGCTGGCGGTGATCTGCCCGCGCGAGGATCCGCGCGACGCGTTTGTCTCCAACACCATCGCCAGTTTTGAGGAGCTGCCCTACGGCGCGGTGGTGGGTACCTCCAGCCTGCGCCGCCAGTGCCAGCTGCTGTCGGCGCGCCCGGACCTGAAAATCAACTTCCTGCGCGGCAATGTCAATTCGCGCCTGGCCAAGCTCGACGCCGGCGACTACGACGCCATCATTCTGGCGGCGGCGGGCCTTATCCGTCTGGAGATGGGCGACCGTATTCGCCAGTTTCTGAGTACCGAGTTAAGCCTGCCGGCCGGTGGCCAGGGGGCAGTGGGAATTGAGTGTCGGCTGGCCGATGCCGAGACGCTGGCGCTGTTGGCACCCTTGCACGATGAGCCGACCGCGGTGCGGGTAACGGCAGAGCGGGCCATGAACCGC
Source organism: Halioxenophilus sp. WMMB6 (assembly GCF_033283405.1). Lineage (NCBI taxonomy): Bacteria > Pseudomonadati > Pseudomonadota > Gammaproteobacteria > Alteromonadales > Alteromonadaceae > Halioxenophilus > Halioxenophilus sp. WMMB6. The sequence goes on along the minus strand of NZ_JAWMQR010000008.1, from coordinate 74,960 downwards.
CGCCTGGAGGGCGGTTGCCAGGTGCCCATCGGCTGCTACGCCGAGCTCGAGCAGGACCAGCTCTGGCTGCGTGGCTTGGTGGGCCAGCCCACTGGTGAGTTACTGTTGCGCGATGCCATTCGCGGGCCGCTTACCGAGGCGGAGAGCCTGGGGGTAACCCTGGCCGAGCGGCTGTTGGCGGCGGGCGCCGATAAGATCCTGGCTGAAGTTTACGGCGACAGTCACAGTTAACTATGCGGGTCTGGATTACACGGCCAGAGGCGCAGGGGCGTAAAACTCAACAGCGGCTGGCCGCCCTGGGAGTGGCCGGCTGGCTGCAGCCGGTGATGACGATCGAACCGCTGGCGGAGACCCCAACCGTGCGCCAGCAGGTAATGGATCTCGATCTCTACCAGTTTGCCATTTTTATCAGCCAGAATGCGGTGCACTACGGTGTGGCTCTCATCGACCGCTTTTGGCCGCAGTGGCCTGTGGGTTTAACCCTGCTTGCCATCGGCCAGGCCACGGCCAAGGCACTGGCCGAACATGGTCACCTGGCGGCGGCGCCGGTGGCGGTAATGGACAGCGAAGCGCTGTCGGCACTGCCCGAGTTGCAAGCATTGGCCAATAGTCGCGTCATTATTTTTAAGGGTGAAGGGGGGCGCGCCCTATTAGCGGAAACGCTCCGCGCACGGGGTGGCCGGGTGGATGAGTGTCCGCTCTACGGTCGGCGCTGGGCGGCTGAGGCCAGCCTGGCACTGCAAGCCAGTGATTTCGGCAGCCAGCCGGACGACGCCATGCTCGCCTACAGCGGCGAAAGCGTCGAACTGCTGGCCAAAACCCTGGCCAGTGGTGGCCGCCAGGCACTCACTCGGCAACCGCTGGTGGTGCCTGGTAGCCGGGTGGCCGGGGTCGCCCGAGCGTTGGGCTTTGAACAAATAATCGTGGCAGACAACGCCACCGACGACGCCATGTTGGGCGCGTTGCTCCCGAACCACCCGATAAGTTAACGACAACAGGTGTTGGAAACGGTTAATGAGTGATTCAAATAACAAAAAGGAAGAGGCGGCCGCACAGCCCGAGCTGAACAGCCAGGCGAGTGACACGCCCAGCGAACAGTCAGCGGCGACAGCCGCATCGTCAACGTCGACAGCCGAAACAGCCCAGGCAAAGGCTGAACCAGCAAAGCCAAAGGCCGAGCCATCGAAGGCAAAGGCTGAATCATCGAAGCCGAAAGCCGAACCAGCAAAGCCGAAGGCTGAATCATCGACGCCAAAGGCCGAACCCGCAAATTTGAAAGCCGAACAAGCGGCCGCCCGGTCGGTAATCGTCTCGCGCAGCCGCCCTTTGTGGTTTTTAGCCAGCGGGGCCGGGGTGATCAGCCTGTTGGCCGTCGCCCTGGTGGTGGCCGCCTTCTGGTGGCAGCGGCAACAGTGGCAGGCGCTAGCGGCCAATGTGGCCCAGTCCGAAGTGCAGCTGACCGAGGCGCGGGCGGCGCGCCAAGGGTTGGCGGTAGAACTGCAGAGTGCCCAGGCCGCATTGGCCGAAGTGCAAACCGCCGCCGGGCAGGAGAGCTCCAAGCTGGAGGATGATCTGCGTGCTGTTACCGAACGGCTCGATGCCCATAACCAACGCCTGCTCTCACTCTCCAACACCTCGCGCGAGGATTGGCAGCTGGCCGAGGCCCATTATCTGCTGCACCTGGCCAACCAGCGGCTGCTGGTCGACCGCCAGGCAAGCTCGGCACTGGGGCTGATGGAGGCCACCGACAACATTCTGCGCGACCTGGCCCTGCCCGACCTCTTTCCCGTGCGCCAGGCTCTGGCCCACGATTTGGCCGCCGTACGCCTGGCGGCCAAGGTCGATAAAGAGGGTATCTACCTGCGCCTGCAGGGGCTGATCGACAACATGGAGCAGTTGCCGCTCTATCAAATTCCAGAGCTGGATGCCGAGCCGGTGGTGCTCTCCAGTAGCAGCGAAGCGCCAGCGGCGGAGACCGCCACCGGCGTCTGGAGCTGGTTTAAATCCCTGCCCGGTAAGGCCTGGAGCGGCATCAAGGCGCTACCCGGCATGCTGGGCGCCAAGCTCAACAGCTACATAGTTATCCGCACCCATGTGCAGGATGCGGCACCGCTGTTACCGCCCTCCTCGGAGGAGTACCTGCGCCAGAATGTGCGTCTGAGTCTGGAGCAGGCCCAGGTGGCGATGTTGCGGGAACAGCAGTCGATCTACCAGGCGAGCCTGGAACAGGCGCTGCTGCTGGTACAGCGCTACTTCCCCGAAAGCCCAGCCAATCAAGCTCTGCAAACCGAGCTTAGTCAGCTGCGCCAGATGCCGATTGCGGTCACCCTGCCGCAGATCACCGGTTCACTGCAGCAGTTGCAGGCCTATATCGAACGCCTGCATCAACTTAAGGGGTCAGAGCAGGAGAGCGCCGAGTGATTAAGCGTTTGACTGTGAAAGCGCTGGTCTATCTGGTGGCCCTGGTGTTGGCGGCGGTGCTGCTCGACCAACTGATTACCCACCTGCCCGGCTATGTACTGATCGCCATCAGTCAAACCACCGTCGAGATGAACCTCTGGTTTGCCATCGCCGCAGTGGTGGTGCTGGTGGTAGGCGGCTACTGGGGGCTGCGTTGGCTGCGTTGGCTGTGGCGCCTGCTGCTGCCATTGATTGGCCGGCGCAGCCCGGAAAACTACACCCGTTTAACCGAGCGCGGACTGCTCGCCTACCTGCGCGGTGATCACGAGCAGGCCCAGCGCTGGCTGTTGCGCTCGGCCAAGCGCTCGCCCATGCCGTTGGTAAACTTGCTGGCGGCGGCCGACTCTGCCCATACCCTGGGCGACGTCGACCAGGCTTTGGCCTTCCTTGATCGGGCCAAGGAGCACTTTGGTGAGCAGGATGTGACCTTGGCCCTGGCGCGGGCCGAGATCTATCGCCGCGCCGGGCGCCAGCAGGAGCGCCTGCAAACCCTGCTGGCGACGGTCAAACGCCATCCCCACGATGCCCTGGTGCGCGACCGGCTGTGCGATGCTCATATCGCCTTGGGCCACTGGGAGTCGGTGCGGGAGCTGTTGCCCGGGTTGCGCCGGCGTCTGCCGCGAGAACGCTGGCTGGAGTTGCAGGGCCAACTGGTGGTGGCGCATCTGCACCAATTGGGCAGCAGCCTAAGCAGTCACCACCACGACGGCGATAAGCAGAAGCTGCAGATGTTCTGGCTGGAGCAGTCAGCCCAGGTGCAACAGCAGCCAGAGGTGTTACTGGCCTACTGCCAGCAGCTGCTGGCGCTGCAGGAAGGGGTCGAGGTGGAGGCGCTGGTGCGCAAATACCTGCGTCACCATTGGCATTCGGAGCTGGTGATCTTTTATGGCCTGCTGGCGACGGTCGAGCCCGCTAAACAGCTGCGGGCGGCGGAGCACTGGCTTACACAACACCCGGACGACTGGGCACTGTTGCTAAGCCTCGGCCGGATCTGCCTGCGCAACCACCTGTGGGGTCGGGCGCTGGAGTATTTTGAAACCAGTGCCAAGGTCTCGCCGTCGCGCATCGCCTACGCCGAAATGGCGCGCCTGCTGGCGCATATGGGTGAGCATCACAAGAGCAGCCGGGTTTACCAACACGTGGTGCAGATGGATACCCCCGCCCTGCCGGAGTTGCCGATGCCGTGAGTGCGGCAGCTGGAGCGAATTGAAATGGCCGGTTGGGGGCAGTGACAAGCGCTACATGGCGCGCTGATTGAGTTCGGTTTGGCGGTGAAAGCCGAGACTGTTGAGAAAGGCTTCGCACAGAGCCAGCAGCTGCTGTTCATCGGTGCAGGTTTTGGAGAAGGTGTTTAAGCCAAACAGAAAGTTGATCACCATGTTGCCGGTTAACTCGGCATCGACACCGGGGTTTATTTCTCCATTGCGCTGGGCGCGTTCCACCAGTGCTTTCATTTGGCCCTGACGTCGGGTCAGTATGGCCTGCATGTGATCGGCGAGCGGGCTGTCGGTGGTGATCAGTTCGTGCATGCAGTTGAGCACCAGGCAGCCGCGCCGCTGCGGATCTTCCGCCCGGGCTTTGCAGATGCTGTCAAACAGGGCGAACAACAGGCTGCCCACCTGCTCCGGTTCGCGGCTGTGCTCCAGTAATACATCGGGTGCGCGTTGCAGATAGAGTTGCAAAGCCTGTAAAAAAAGCGCCTCTTTGGAATCGAAACTGTGATACAGGCTGGCGCGGGTCAGGCCGTGATCCTTGGCGATTTCGTTGAGCGAAACCTTGTTGTAACCCAGCTCCCAAAATTTATGCATGACAGAGTCGACCAGTTGGGCCTTGTCGAAGGAGATTGGGCGCCCCCGCTGAGAGCGTTTGGCTTTTTCTAAAATCATCTGCAGCGTCCTTGTTAAATTTTGCCTGAGTCGCTAAACCCCCGCGACAGCGCTTGACCAGGATCGACAATTGGTGTCGACAACCAACGCCGGCAAGTAGTGCCGGCAACATGAGTGGCCAAAGGTTTGTATAGACTGTGTGTGCTTATCGGAAATAATCGCAAGGCCAGTGGCGATCGCGCTTAAAACGGCGCGTAAGCCCACAAACTTATTAACGCAAACAAAATAGAGAACAGGGGATTTAGAGCAAATCAACCTGCGCTTTATTGACTGTTGCTTGAAATAAAGTCGTTTGCTTTTTGACTTCCCTGTTGCCTGGAACGCCTTGGATCAGAATCCCTTGCCCAGCAGACCTAAAGTCTAAGCTGCCGACGGCAGATAAAAAATCTGCGACCGGAACAAGCCAGTTTGGCGGGTCTGTCGAGTGTTCGAATTATCCAGGAATTGAGCAATAAAGTTAAAAGCAGTGGTGTAGAAAATTCACCATCTGAGAGGCAGGTCACTTTTTTACAGGAACATTTCAATACTGATAAGTGGTGAGCGAGTGGCTACTCACCGCTCACTGTTTTTGAATGATTGTTATGTTGCTGATGATGCTGGTTTGGCCAACAGGTTTAGAGGCTTTTGATGACCGAATACGCACAACTATTGGTAGCGATTGGCCTGTTCTTTTTACTAGGTTTATCGGCGGATGCTATTGCTCGCAAAACCGCGATACCTCGGGTAACCCTGTTGGTGGTGATCGGAATTTTGGTGGGCCCGCAAGGTTTTGACTGGGTTCCCGAGCCGGTACGTCTGCAATTTGATTGGCTGGCGAGTGTGGCTTTGGTGATGATCGGTTTTTTGTTGGGTGGCAGTTTGAATTCCGACACTTTTATCCGCCACGGTGCCAGCCTTTTCTGGGTCTCTATCAGCGAAGCTTTGGTGACCACTCTCTTGGTCAGTTTCGGTCTGTTTGTCACCGGGGTCGATTGGCAACTGGCCATTATTTTGGGCTGCATTGCCGCCGCCACGGCTGCGGAGGTGGCCTTTGATGCGGTGGTTGAAAATCGGGTCAACAGCCCTTTTTCCAGATTGCTGCTGGCGATTGTCGCCATGGATGATGTCTGGGGGCTATTACTTTTTTCGGTGGGGGTGACGCTGGTGGCGGCAATGGCGAGTAGCACCGAAAGTGGTGCCTTGATGATTGCCATGCGGGAATTGGGCGGTGGTATTGGTTTGGGTTTCGCGCTGGGCCTGCCGGCGGCTTATCTCACCGGCCGTTTAAAACCCGGCGAGCCGATTCTTTTAGAAGCACTCTGCCTGGTTTTTCTCTGCAGCGGTTTGGCGCTCTGGTTGGAGGTCTCCTTCCTGCTGGCCGCCATAGTGATGGGTGCCACCATTGCCAATGTTGCGCGCCACCATGATCGCCCCTTCCATGCCATCGAAAATATTGAATGGCCTTTTCTGCTGCTCTTTTTTACATTGGCCGGTGCGCAATTGGAGTTTGATGCCCTGCTGGCGGTTGGCTTCACGGCTGCTATCTATGTAGCGTGCCGCTGCTTGGGTAAATGGGCGGGTGCCTATCTGGGGGCGACCATTGCTCACCTGCCGACGCTGACGCGCCGCTGGATCGGCTTTGGGCTCTTCCCGCAAGCGGGTGCGGCCATTGGTATGGCGCTGGTGGCGGCTATCCATTTTCCGCAATACCAGCAACCACTGTTACAAATCGTAATTGCCACCACGGTGGTGTTTGAAGTGCTTGGGCCTATTTTTACGGCGCGTGCCTTACGGGCTACCGCATAAAAAGAAGGCCGCCGCTTAAAGAGTGTCAGCACATAAAAATAGCGGCGCTGGCTGAATAGCGACCGGCGCAGTTAGCCGATTTTTGTCACCTGCTTGTCACCTGCCACTTTTACACTGGCCACTTCTCCTATCTCTCCCTTTTGTTACCACTTGATGAAGCGTGCTGCTCAATTGCTGTGAATCAAGCCGGCGAATAGGGAAGAATATCTAATCGATCTCGTTGGTTGAGTTGTATCTCTGCGCTATGCAGATAAATACGGCCGCATAAATGGCCTGTTTTTATTTTTTAATTCGCATTACTACAAACAAATTGTGTTGTAGCCGGAGTAATAGCGCAGTGGTTAGTTATCTCGGTTGTCAACAATTGGTTATGCAAAACGGGGTGTGGGGTAATGGTTGGGCAATCTCTTTTTTTAAATATTTTTTTACTGGTGATCGCGCTGGTGAGCGCTTTGCCGCTTCAAGCGGACACCACGCAGCCGGTATTGTCGGAGGGCGAGCAGCGTTTGCTGAGTGCGCAACAGTCCCAACAACAGATTGATGCGATTTACGAGGATACCCAGGCTGCCATTAAAGAGTACGAAACTCGCCTGGATTCAGTGGATAGCCTGGATGTATACAACCGCCTGCTGGCCCGCCAGCTACATAGTCAGCAGGAGGAGATAACCACCTTACAAAATTCCATCGCCGATGCCGCGGTTATTGAACGCCGTATCACGCCGTTAATGGAGCGGATGATTAATTCGTTGGCGGAGTTTGTCGAATTGGATATGCCTTTTTTACTCGACGAGCGGCGTCAGCGGGTTGACGGTTTACGCGCAATGCTGGCCCGCTCCGATGTCTCCACCGCCGAGAAGTGTCGCCGGGTATTTGAAGCGTTTGAGATCGAAAATGAGTTTGGTCGTTCCATTGAATCCTATAAAAGCCAGCTGCAGATCGACGGTAAAAGTTACGATGCCGAGGTGTTGCGGGTGGGCCGAATAGCTTTGCTCTACTCACTTATTGGCCAGCACTCCACCGGTTATTGGGATGTGGCTAAAAAACAGTGGCAGGTCGATAACAGCAGTGCTGTGCGCCGTTTTGTTGAACAGGGGCTGAAGGTGGCGGCCAAGGAGACGCCGCCGGAGATGATCAATATTCCAATCGCCTACTCGTCGGCAAAATAGCGGAGCGTAAAAATGTTTCAGTTTAAAGGACAGGTGCTGGCGTTCTTGGCTTGTTGGGTTGTGGTGCTGCCGTTGAGCGCAGCCGAGGCACCGTTTAGTGTCGATCAATTATTGCGGCAGGTTGAGCAGGGTCGGGATCAGGATCGGCAGCTACAAGCTGAACGGTTGAAAAATTTTATAGATGATCAAAAAAATCAAAAGCAGCTGTTGGTTGATATTATTGCTGAAGAGGAGCGTCAGCAGGCGCTGAGCACGCAACAGGAGCAGGCGTTTGCAAGTAACGAACAGGAGTTGGCCCTGCTGCAGGAACGACTGAACCAGCGTTTGGGTGGTTTGACAGAGCTGTTTGGCGTTCTGCAGCAGGTCGCCAGTGATGCCAACGCACAATTTTCCAACTCCATTACTCAGCTGCACTACCCAGAGCGCAGCCAGACACTGTTGGATTTTTCAGTAAAGATGGGGCAGACCAAAGAGCTGCCCTCCATCGTTGAAATCGAACGGCTCTGGTTTGAAATGCAGCGCGAGATGACCGCACTGGGAAAAGTGGTGCAGTTTGATCAACCAGTACTTACCGCTGAAGGAGTAGAGGTGGTAACTGCGGTTACCCGCATTGGCGGCTTCAACCTGGTGGCCAACGGTCACTATCTGCAATTTATCCCCGAGACCGGGCGCGTGGTGGAGTATGGACGTCAACCCGCCAACCGTTACCTGCAGCGCATTAAAAATCTGGAGTCCAGTAACGGCGAGGTGGCCTTGGTGGCTGTCGACCCCACCCGCGGGCAACTGCTGGAACTCTTGGTAAAAGCACCCAGCTTACGTGAGCGTATCGCCCAGGGCGGTGTGATCGGTTACATCATTATTGCCTTGGGCATAGTCAGTATTACACTGGCGCTGGTGCGTTTCACCTACCTCACTTTGTTGCAGGTGAAAATAGAACAGCAGGTACGCCAAGCGGATGTGCCGGGTGATAATCCCCTTGGCCGAATTCTGGCGGTTTATGCGGAGAATAAACATCAGGATACCGAAACCCTGGAGTTAAAACTGGGCGAAGCCGTACTGCGGGAAATTCCAAAAATCAATCGCGGCCTCTCCTTTCTGAAAATAATCGCCGCCGTGGCGCCGCTGCTAGGGTTGCTGGGTACGGTCACCGGTATGATCGTCACCTTCCAGGCGATCACCCTGTTTGGTGCCGGCGACCCGAAATTGATGGCCGGTGGTATCTCGCAGGCGTTGGTAACCACGGTGTTGGGCTTAACCGTTGCCATTCCCACCTTGTTGTTGCACAACCTACTGCAAACCCGGGCGGAGCAGATCAACGATATTCTGCAACAGGAGGGGGTGGCTATTGTCGCGGGCCAGGCCGAACAAAACCGTGTGGTTCCTGCTGATCAAAATCAGCCGTCGGATGTTGGTCATAAAACCTTAGAGCCGGCGTGAGACGGTTATGCTATCGCTATTTTTTGATAACTATTTTCCCTGGTTTGGCGATCTGTTGGAGTTGGGTGGCAATATTTTGCTGCTGATCATACTTATCGCCTTCTTAATGTGGGGCATGATTATCGAACGCTTGCTCTTCTTTCAATTTGCCTACCCAAGCTATGCTCGCCAGGCGTATCAATTGTGGTTGGCGCGCAGTGATCGTCGCTCCTGGTTTGCTCAGCAGTTTCGTACGCGCCTGCTCGCACAATTAAAGTGTGTGTTAAATCAGCACCTGGGCATTATCAATACCCTGGTAAAAATCTGCCCATTGGCAGGTTTGTTGGGTACGGTGTTGGGCATGCTGGAGGTGTTTGATGCGGTGGCCGCCACCGGTGCCAACAGTCCGCGGGCGACAGCGGCGGGGGTCTCCAAAGCGACCATCTCAACCATGGCCGGTATGGTGGTGGCGATTTCCGGTTTGTTGTTGGCGAGTATGTTGAGCCGTCGGGCGCAGGCCGAGCAGGAGTTGATCAGTGAGCTGCTGCATTACCAAACCCAGCCGGAGGTAAACCGATGAGAAATTTTCTGACCGCTAAAAAATCGGGTGAAGAGGCGGGTGTTGATATCACACCCATGTTGGATGTGGTGTTTATTATGCTGATCTTTTTTATTGTTACCGCCACCTTTACCAAAGAGTCCGGCATTGAGGTGAATCCGCCCCAGGCGGCCACCGCCGTGGTGCAGGAGAAGGCCAATATTCTGATCGCCATCGATGACAATAACCGGGTGTGGATTAATCGCCGGGAAATCGATGTGCGCGCCCTGCGGCCCAACATCGAACGGCTGCACGCCGAAAATCCGAAAGGCACGGTGGTTATTCAGGCCGATAAAAATTCCACCAATGAGCGTCTGGTGCAGGTGATGGATGCTTCCCGTCAGGCTGGGGTATTTGATATCGCCCTGGCCGCCCAGGAGTAAGCATGAGCTCCTCGGCCGGGATAAATACCGGCTTGCAGTTTAACCATCGCGGCCAGCGCTGGCGGTTGCTATTGAGTACTTTGCTTGGGCTGCTGGTCGCCTTTTTTCTTACTTGGTTTATGTCGGCCTTGATCGAATCCGGTGATCAGCATTTGGATGAGTCCGGCCGGGTACAGTCGCTCGATTTTGTGCGGGTGAAGCGCAATGAAACCGTGCAGGCCAAAACCCGTAATTTGATACGGCCCAACAGCGCCCCCCCGCCCGACGCTCCGGATGCTCCCGCCGAGGAGAGTAGTGCTTCGGCCAATGCCCTGGCGGTGACTGCGTTGCCGACCGGCGTTGATCCAGGCCTGGATATCAATCCGACGGGTATCGGCTTTGGTGCCCACGACGGAGAGTATCTGCCGATCGTTAAAGTGGCGGCGGTCTATCCCCTGGTGGCGCAGCAAAGGCGTATTGAGGGGGCCTGCCTGGTTACCTATACCGTGACCACCACCGGCTCGGTGAAAAATGTGAGTGTTGTGCCGGGCCAGTGTGATCACCCCGTCTTTGAAAAGGTGTCGCTGGATGCCGCTCTGAAATTTAAATACAAACCGCGCGTGGTGAATGGCGAAGCCATTGAGGTGCAAGGTGTCTACAACCGATTTATCTTCGAACTGCAAACCGATTAAAACCTATTGGCTGTTAAGTTGTGTCGCCTGGTTGCTGTTTGCCAGTGCCGCCAGTTGGGCGGTGATTGGTATGGACCAGAAAGTGTTTGAACAGATGCAGAGAGTACAGGAGGCGGCCGAGGCGGAGGACTATGCTGCAGCCCACGCTCTGCTCAACCATCTTATGGCGCGCAGTCTGAACGACCATGAGTTGGCCCAGGTGAAAAATTTGGAAGGTAATATTTTCACCATGGAAAAAAAGTACCCTCAAGCGGTGGCCAGCTTCGAGGCGGTGGTGGCGGCCAGTAATATTCCCGATGGTCTGCGCCAGAGCGCACTGCTGGTATTGGTACAGCTGCAGATGGTGGCCGAAAACTACCCCCAGGCCATTGCCTACTCCGAGCAACTGTTGCAAATAAAACAGCAACCGGACAGCAATCTGCTCGCCTTGCGAGCCCAGTGCTTCTACCACCAGGAGGATTATCCTCGGGCGGAAGCCGCCATTAAGAGTGCGATTGATGTAGAGCAAGCGGCCGGTGGTAGGGCCCGCGAGAATTGGCTGCTGCTGTTGAATGCCATCTACCATTTCCGCAGTGACTACCAGGCCATGGTGCCGGTGCTCGACCAATTGATTCGCGACTACCCCAAAGATAAATACGTCTACAACCTGGCGGCCGTGTACGGCCAGTTGGAGCAGTTGCAAAAGCAGCTGCTGTTGTTGGAGCCGCTCTATGAGTCGGGTTACCTCAACAATAAATCCCAGGTGCTGTTGTTGGCGCAGTTATTTATTGCCGAGGGGGTGCCAGCCAAGGCGGCGCGGGTTTTGGAACGGGAACTGAATTGGCGCGATGTGGGCGCGGGAGAGTTTGGTGTTGGTGGCGAGGCGCCTGCGGCGGGTTGGCTGGCCGAGCAGCGGGATTTGGAGTTGCTGGCCCAGGCCTGGACTCTGGCCAAGGAACCGAAGCGCGCCATCGCCCCTCTAACCCGGGCAGCGGCCATGGCTGAGGATGGCAACAGCAGTCTGCGCCTGGCGCACACCTATATCTCGGTGGTGGATTGGGCGGGTGCCGCCGTTGCTATCGAGCAGGCGTTGGCCAAGGGCGGCCTGCACGATAAGGGTAACGCCCTGGTGTTGCTGGGCATGGCCCAGTATCGGCAAAAACAGTTCACCGCCGCGATTGAGACCTTTGCCCGGGCCCAGGGGTTTAAATCGGTCGCGAAAATGAGTGAACAGTGGTTAACTTATGTGCGCGGCCAGCAGCAGAAAACCGAGTTGGCCGAGGTCGCGCGCTAATCCTTTTTGATCTAGTCAACGCCCGCTGCAGTCGGGCAGTGTGAGTACCTTTATGAACAGCTCTAGTAATGTTGTCTATCTGGATCGTGAGCACCACTACCCTAAAGATCTGAGCGAACGCACCCAGGAGAAACTCAAACGGGTGGATGCCATCTGGCCCTTTCATCGTTACCTTGAGGAGCTCTCCGAAATTATTCACGCCCCTTCCAAATTGATGGGCGATCAACTGGACCGTTCGGTGCACGCCACCATGGCCAAGTTGACCATGGGTATCTCGCCCGCTTCGGTGCTGGAAGCCTACGCCGACTGGGCCTCCCATCTGGCGATATCGCCAGGCAAGCAGTGGCGCCTGCTGGAGAAGTCGATCAACAAAAATATGCGCCTGCTCAACTACGCCACCTGCAGCTGCTTCTGGTCGGTGAGCGAGCCCTGCATTAAACCCCTCGACAACGACCCGCGCTTCAGCCATACCAGTTGGCAGGTGTGGCCCTACAATTTAATTCATCAAAATTTTCTGCTGACTCAACAGTGGTGGTACAAGGCGACCACCGGTGTGCGCGGCGTCTCCAAGCACCACGAAAATATGGTGGAGTTTGGCGCCCGGCAGCTGCTCGATATGCTTTCGCCCAGTAATTTTCTGCCCACCAATCCACAAGTGCAGATGCAAACCTGGCAGGAGGGCGGTGCCAACCTGGTGCGCGGCTTCCACTATTGGTTGGACGATATGCGCCGGGCCAGCAGCGGCCAGCGCCCGGCGGAGGCGGAAAACTTTAAGGTGGGGGAGAACCTGGCCACCACCCCCGGCAAGGTGGTGTTTCGCAACCGGCTGATTGAGCTGATTCAATACCAACCGGCCACCGAGCAGGTGAAGCCGGAGCCGATTCTGGTGGTGCCCGCCTGGATCATGAAATATTACATTCTCGATCTCTCGCCGGAGAACTCCTTCTACAAATACCTGACCGAACAGGGCTACACGGTGTTCACCATCTCCTGGCACAACCCCACCAGCCAGGACCGTGAATTAACCATGGAGGACTACCGCACGCTCGGAATTGAAGCCGCCCTGGACGCCATCGAAAAGATCACCGGCCAGAAGCAGGCCCATGCCGTGGGTTACTGCCTGGGCGGTACCCTGCTCTCCATCGCCGCCGCTACCCAGGCGCGTGCCCAGCAGGAACGCTTTAAAAGTATCTGTCTGCTGGCGGCACAAACCGATTTCAGCGAAGCCGGCGAATTGATGCTCTTTATCGACCAGAGTCAGATCACCTTCCTGGAAGATATGATGTGGCACCAGGGGGTGTTGGATAACTCGCAGATGGCGGGTGCCTTCCAGATGTTGCGCTCCAACGATCTGGTCTGGTCGCGCCTGGTGCACGAATACATGATGGGCGAGAAGAGCACCAGCAACGATTTAATGGCCTGGAACAGCGATGCCACGCGCATGCCCTACTGCATGCACAGCCATTATCTGCGTCACCTCTTTTTAAACAACGAGTTGTCCCAGGGTCACTACCTGGTCGACGGCCGGCCCATCTCCATTACCGATATTCGCGCGCCGATTTTCTGCGTGGGCACCGAAAAAGATCACGTCGCACCCTGGAAGTCGGTCTATAAAATTCACATTCTAAGCGACACCGAGGTGACCTTTGTGCTCACCAAGGGCGGTCACAACGCTGGCATTGTCTCTGAGCCAGGCCATCCCCGACGCCACTACCGGGTCTCCACCCGCAGCGACCAGGATGTCTACCTTGACCCGGATCACTGGCTGGATGAAACCCCGGTGAAGGAGGGCTCCTGGTGGCTGGAGTATGCCGACTGGTTGGAAAAACGCTCCGGTGAACCGGTGGCGCCACCGGCCATGGGTGCGCCCAAGCAGGGGCTGCCACTGTTGGGTGACGCCCCGGGCACCTATATTTTTGAAACCTAAGTTTTTGAAGCCCAAGTTTTTCAAATCCAAGTTTTTGAAACCCAAAAATTAACGGGTGTTGAAAGCTTGGGTTTTGAATTGGATGTATCGAATCGAGTGTTTTTGAATTTACTGTTTTGGAAATGACTTTCTTAAATTCAACAGGCGCGTAATTTTCTGATCGCAGGCTACAGGGCGGAATTGTTGCAACATGTCGGATTGTATTGAAAACAGAACCTTTTCAGAGATCGAAGTCGGCGACAGTGCCAGCGTCAACCATGTGCTCACCACCCGCGACATCCAGCTGTTTGCCGTGATGTCGGGCGATGTTAACCCCGCGCACCTGGATGAGGAGTACGCCAAGAGCGATATGTTTCACGGCATTATCGGCCACGGCATGTGGAGCGGCGCGCTTATCTCCACCGTGTTGGGCACCCAGTTGCCGGGGCCGGGCACCATCTATCTCGATCAGTCGTTGCAATTTCTGCGGCCGGTGAAGGTGGGCGACACCATTACCGCCTCGGTGAAGGTGATCGAAAAACTCAACGACGGCAAAAACCATCTGCGTTTTGCCTGTGACTGCAGCAATCAGGATGGCAAACAGGTGGTGGTGGGGGAGGCGTTGGTGATTGCCCCCATAGAGAAGATCAAGCGCAAAAAAGTGGCGCTGCCCGAGGTGGAGTTTAAAGAGCAGGCCGGCAGGTTTTTTAATGAACTGATGACTGCGGCGGCGCAGCTGGAACCACTGGTGACGGCCATCGTTCACCCGGTGGATGGCGCCTCGCTCGGTGGCGCGGTGGAGGCGGCCGAAGCCGGCATTTTAACGCCGATACTGGTGGGCCCGGAGCACAAAATCCGCGCGGTGGCGGAGCAGGAGGGGTTGGATATCTCCCCCTACAAACTGATCGCCACCGAACACAGCCACGAGGCCGCCGAAATTGCCGTGTCCCTGGCCGCCCGCGGTGAGGTGGAGGCCCTAATGAAGGGCAAGTTGCACACCGATGAATTGATGGCCGCCATCGTCAGCAAAACCGAAGGGTTGCGTACCGGCCGGCGCATGAGCCATGTCTTCGCCCTGGATATTCCCACTTACCACAAGCCGCTCTTTTTAACCGACGCGGCCATCAACATTAAGCCCAACCTCAGTGTAAAAACCGATATTGTGCAAAACGCCATCGATCTCTTTCTGGCCCTGGGGCGGGGGGTGCCGAAGGTGGCGCTGGTATCGGCGGTGGAGACCGTCAACGAGGCCATCCCCTCCACGCTGGATGCCACTGCCCTGTGCAAAATGGCAGAGCGCGGCCAGATCACCGGTGGCCTGCTCGATGGCCCGCTCGGCTTCGACAATGCCATCTCCAAAGAGGCGGCCGCCGCCAAAGGGATTGTCTCCCAGGTGGCCGGTGACGCCGATATCATCGTCGCCCCGGATCTGGAGTCGGGCAATATGCTCTACAAGCAGCTCGGTTATCTGTTTGGTATTGATGGCGCCGGTATTGTATTGGGTGCCCGGGTGCCGGTGATTCTCACCAGCCGGGCGGCCGGCCGTGGGCCCACCCGTATGGCCTCCTGCGCCCTGGGGTTGATCTACGCGCGCAGCAAAAAATCGTGATATGACCAAAGTCATCCTCACCCTCAACGCCGGCTCCTCCAATCTTAAGTACTCGGTCTACGATGCTCGCGAGCTGACGCAGATTGATGCCGGCAAAATTGAGTTCAACAAGGGTGAAGCCCATCCGGCGCAGTACGCCCTCGACCGGGTGATGGCGCTGGTGGAAAACCGGCATGGCAGTGCCGCTGTGGCTGCCGTCGGCCACCGGGTGGTGCACGGCGGCGACCGCTTCTCCCTGCCCACGCCGGTCAGCGACGAGGTGATGGCCGAGCTGCACAAGCTGGTGCCATTAGCGCCACTGCACCTGCCCGCCGAGTTGGACGCCATTGAGGTGATCTCCCGCTACTACGCCAAGCTGCCCCAGGTGGTCTGTTTCGATACTGCCTTCCACGCCACCCAGCTGCCCTTGGCGCGCTGGTTTGGCCTAACCCGGGAGCTGATGGCCGCCGGCGTTAAGCGCTATGGTTTTCACGGCCTCTCCTACCACTACATCAGCACGGTTTTGCCGGTGCATTTGGCGCCCAGGCAGCAGGCGCGGGTGGTGGTGGCCCACCTGGGTAACGGTGCCAGCATGTGTGCCCTGCGCGACTGTTTAAGTGTGACCACCACCATGGGCTTTACCGCGTTGGATGGCCTGATGATGGGTACCCGCTGCGGCGAGCTGGACCCGGGCGTGGTGTTGCACCTCTGTCAGGAGCTGGGCATGAGTCTGGCGCAGGTGCAAAACCTGCTCTACAAGCAGTCGGGTCTGTTGGGGGTATCGGGTATCAGCAGCGACATGCGCGATCTGGAGCAGAGCAGTGCCGCCGAGGCGCGTGAAGCCCGCGAGCTGTTCGCCCTGCGCGCGGCACAAAAGCTGGCGTCACTGCTACCAGCCCTGGGTGGATTGGATGCCATTGTCTTTACCGGCGGCATTGGCGAGCACAGCAGTGCCACCCGCGCCATGATTTGCGAACGCCTTGGCTGGTTGGGGGTGCAGTTGGATGAGCTCGCCAATCAACGTCACGCTACCCGCATCGATGCCGGCGCCAATAGTGCGGTTGGCGTCTATGTTATTCCCACCAATGAAGAGTTGATGATCGCCCAGCAGACGGCCGACGCCCTCAACTAACGCAGGCTTAACAAATAGGCCTGAATAATCACGATCACCAACAGGCCAAAAGCGATCAGCTGCCAGACGCGGGCGGGGTGCTTCTCAATCAGTGGTGCATCCTCTATCTGCTTGAGCATGCCCGGGTTGGGTACCTGTAGATCCTGCAGAAATTCAGAGAAGGCCTGGTAGCGGTTGTGCACATTGGGGTTGGCCGCCTTCATCAACACCAGGTCCACCCACTTGGGAATATCCTTGCGCAGCTCGCGCAGAGGCCGGTATTGCCACTGGGCCAGGTTGGTGGGGGTGCGCCGATGGGCGTGCTCCAACTGGTAGGGCTGCTGGCCGGTGAGCATCTCGTAAACGATCACCGCCAGTGAAAAGAGATCCGACTGGCTGACACCGCGGCCACCGAGCAAATACTCCGGGGCGATGTAGTTCACCGAGCCGACAGGCGTATCGTCTTTGATTATCGAACCCACCTCGGCCAGGCCATCCACCTGCACGGTGCCAAAATCGATCAGCTTGGCGTGGCCATCGCGGGTGAGGATGATGTTTTCCGGCTTCAGATCCCGGTGCACCATGCCCGCCCGTTGCAGCACCCGCAGGGCTTGGGCGATAGTCCGGGTGAGGGCGCGCACGCGATCGAGGGCCGGCGCCGGGTTGTCGTGCATCCACTGACGCAAGGTCTGCCCCTCGACGTATTCGCACAGGTGGTAGAGGAAGCGGCTCTCCTCCTGTGGGTAGATCTTCATTACCAGGTCGCTGTTGAGCTTGCGCCCCACCCACTGCTCGCGCACAAACCCCTCCAGGTAGAGGGCATCTTCCGCGAAACTCTCCGACGGCGCCTTCAGCACAAAGCAGCCCTGGTGGTTGGGGTGTTTCACCAGGTAGATGTGGCTGCGCGGCCCGCTGTACAACACCTGTTGTACTTCGTAGCCGTCGAGCTTCATGCCCACCTCCAGCACCGGCGGAATCACCCGCTCGGTTAAGCGGCGGTGGGCTTCGTCGATATCCTCCTGCGGCAGGCTGGTGATCTCCACACACAGGCAGGTGAGGTTGTCGTCACTGCCGGCGGCCAGCGCGCGCTCGACCATCGCTTTGCTGCGCTCCTCCAGTGTGGTTTCTGCTGCCTGCAGGATGGTTGTCATGGTGGCGTTATCAATAAAGTCATGCACGCCGTCGGTGGTGAGTAAAAAGAGGTCACCCTGCGCCAGGTCGAACGCCTGGTAATCGACCTCCAGGTGGGTGTCGATGCCGAGGGCGCGGGTGAGTTGCGCCTTGGCGCCCGCCAGAATTCGGCTGTGGTCCTTGGTGAGCGGCTGCAATTGATTGTCGCGCAGGCGGTAAGCGCGGCTGTCGCCGACATGAAAAATATGGGCGGTGGTGGATTTGCACACCAGGCCGGTGAGTGTGGTGACAAAGGCGTCCTGACTGCGCTGGCTGCGGTTGGCTTCGGCATAGAGCCAGGTGTTGAGCGAGGCGAGCACACGGCCGACGGAATTTTTCACCGACCAGCTATCGGGCGTGGCGTAATAGTCTTCAATAAAGTTGGTAACGCTGAGGGCGCTGGCCTGCTGGGCGTTGTCGCTGCTGCTGACACCGTCGGCGATGCAGGCGGCGGCGCCTTTTATGGTTCTGGTGGTGCCCTGGGGGGCGTGTGCGGCAAAGGCATCCTCGTTGCGCGCCTTTTTGCCGGCACTGCTGTAGCCGCCAAAATTGATGCAAAGTTTACCCGCCTGCACTAAACCGCTATCGAAGATGGTGGACTCTAACGGTGTGGTGGTGGACATAGACAGGGGCTCAAACCAGGCAGCGGTCACAGGCGATCGTGATAAAAACAGGGCGCGGAAGTTCGCGCCCTGTTAAGCATACCTTTCGCTATCGACTAATGGGAAACGCTGATTAATTCGACGCTGCCATCCTCGCGAATCTCGGTCATCTGCCCCTGCGGCTCTTCCAGAAAGAGCAGCGCGACAAAACCGAGTACTGCGGTGGCGGCAATCACGTAGAAGAAGGTGGCGGCATCAACCGCGGCAAACACCGCCAGGTAGGTCACCGCGCCAACATTGCCATAGGCGCCGGTCATGCCGGCGATTTGGCCGGTGAGGCGACGTTTGATCAACGGCACCACGGCAAACACAGCGCCCTCGCCCGCCTGAACAAAGAAAGAGCAGGCCATGGCGGCAACTACGGCAATCCAGAGCGGCCAGCTGCCATCCACCTGGCCCATCAGGAAGTAGCCAACGGCCAGGCCGGCGGTGAGGATCAACAACACCGATTTGCGGCCAAAGCGGTCGGAAAGCCAGCCGCCGCCGGGGCGCGACATCAGGTTCATAAAGGCGTAACCAGAGGCCACCATACCGGCCACCACCGGGCTCAATTCAAAGGTGGTGGCAAAGAAAAGTGGCAGCATGGAGACCACCGCCAACTCGGAGCCAAAGGTGGCAAAGTAGAGCACGTTCAGTACCGCCACCTGCTTGAACTTATAGCGGTGCATCTCGGGGACCGGCTTGTGCAGTATCTCCTTGTTTACGTCCCAGATCTTTTTCACTTCCACCAGGTAGAGAGCGGTTAAGCCAACCCAGATGGCGATGGCGGCGGTTTCGCTGAACATACCCATTTTGGCGGGTGACAGATTGTAGGTGAGCAGCGCCAGTACGGCGTACATGGGGATCTTCATCAGCAGCAGGAAGAGCAGATCACCCTTGCTGGTTACCTCCATGGCGCCGAGGTTTTTTGGGCGGAAGTAGGTGGAGCCTTTGGGGGTGTCGCTGACATTGCGGTAGTAGATAAACGAGAAGATCAGCGACATAAAGCCGGTGCAGCCAATGGCGTAGCGCCAGCCGTCGTCGCCACCAAACAGCAGGGCCAAGGTTGGCAGGGTGAAGGCGGCGGCAGCGGAGCCGAAGTTGCCCCAACCGCCGTAGATGCCTTCGGCGGTACCCAGTTCGTTGTGCGGGAACCACTCGGAGACCATGCGGATACCGATCACAAAGCCGGCACCGATGCCGCCCAGCATAAAGCGTGAGATAGCCGCCTGCACAAAGTTGTCGGCCAGGGCAAAGGTAAAGCAGGGGATGGCAAACACGGCCAGCAGCAGTGAGTAGACCAGGCGCGGGCCATATTTGTCGGTTAGCATGCCAACGATCACGCGCGCGGGAATGGCCAGAGCCACGTTCAGGGTGAGCAGCATTTTCACTTCGGCATCACTCAGCCCCAGGCTCGCTTTAATGGCTTGCAGCATGGGCGCCAGGTTAAACCAGACCACAAAGGTGATGAAGAAGGCGAACCAGGTTAGATGCAGAACTTTCATCTTGCCGGTAAAGGCGAGCAGATTAAACTTTTCAGCGGACATGGAAAGATCCTGGGTTGATTAGAATTTGGCCAAAAAATCTTCAAGATTCATGCCCATTGTTTCGCCAAGCACTAAAAATAGTCATATTTATTCAAAAAACCCTTTAAAAACGCACAGATAACACACGTAATTAATTGCTTATCAGTCTTTTGTGTTTATTTATGGTGCATATATTTAATCAATGTTTGCATTTAATTAATTCATAAATATTGTATGTGATCTTATATGGTGCCATTCCTTGTGTATTGATCGACACGGTTGATTGATGGGCCGCAATTTGATTTGTCTTCTGCCTGGCCCCGGGTGGTGGCGTTTCTCTCCCTTTTTAAGGCTGATATAGTTAGTGCCTTTGTGTTCAGTGGCGCTGTTGGTGGCGCCTGGGGGATGCCCGGCTAACGGTTCTAAGCTGTTATGGGTGTGGCCCGCGCTGTGCACCAGATTTTAAAAATTGATCCTTGGGGAGAGACAGATGACTGATGAAGTTGATTACGGCCCGTTGGCGGCGCTGATTGGTGTATGGCAAGGTGATAGTGGTATGGATATCGCCCCGGAGCCGGATGGCATTGAGGAGTCGCCCTACTTTGAAACCATCACTTTTGAGGCGGGTGGCGATCTGCAGAACGCCGAAACCCAGCGCCTGGCAATTGTCCCCTACACTCAGGTGGTGAGCCGTAAATCCAATGGTGAGGTTTTCCATCACCAGTTCGGCTACTGGCTCTACGATGCCGCCGATGGCTCCATTATGCAGACGCTGACCATTCCGCGCGGTGTTTGTCTGTTGGCGGGCGGTAAGGCCACGGTCACCGGCAGTACCACGGTGTTGGAGGTGAGCGCCAAGGCTGGCGATACCACCTATGGGGTGGTGCAGTCCCCCTTTATGGAGAAGTTCGCCAAGACCGTCTCTTTCAGTCACCGCCTGGAGGTGACCGGCGACGAGATGAGTTATTCGGAGTCGACCATTCTGGATATCTATGGCAAAAGTGCCTTCGATCACGGCGACAGCAATAAGCTTAAACGCGTTGGTTAATTGTGGCTGAACCAGCCGGCCCGTTCGGGCTGGCTCTGGTAATCGCCTCCGGCTGCTATGGCGGCCTGCACACCCCTTTCCGATCTTTCACGAGCGCTGCCCTCACTATTAACAGCCCTGTTTGGCTCTGGCCGGACCGATGGCGTAACAATTCGCTCCGTTTAGCTTGCCTGACGATCGGCGAGTCTCTGTTTTCTTGGCTAAGCTTTGAATGTTGTCTTCGCATTGTGCTTCTAGGCGCCACCCTGGCGAGCAGGAGCCCAAGCCATCTATTCCGATAACAATCGCCCAGTCTGATTGACGGACTTGGGGCTGGAACCGCTATGCCGAATTCGAGCCGCCACCCTTCCGGCACAATCCGCCGCACCATGACCTGGCAGATGTTATTGCTGGTGCTGGTACCCTGTATCTTGATCAGCTTCTTCTCCTATCGGTTGCTGCAGGGCAGCCTGCGGGTGGAGACCTTGCGCGGCTTGCAGAAGTCGACCGATATCACCGCCAGCCAGATTCAGGCGTGGCTGGCTGAGCGGGAGTGGGATACCGTCACCATTGCTCGGTCTCCCCATGTGGTCGCCTTAACCAGCTATTTGGCGCAGGACTTTGCCGCTGCCACTGATGACCTGCCAACCTACCTTAAGCGGCGCCCCCCTTTGGCGGGTGCTGCCGCCGATGGTGCCAGTCTGATTACCGGCTTTGGCCTGCGTTACAGCTATGTCAGTAACATCTATCTGTTTGATACCCGGGGCAATCTGCTCTACTCCGCCAAGCCTTCCACCTATGTTGGCCATAATCTGCTGGCCAACCCGGCTGTTGCGCCGGCCTTAGCCGACGCTCTCATCACCAGTGCCTCGAACGATCAGGTGGCCGTCACCGGCGAGGTGGTCGGCGGGGATACCAGCCAATGGGCACTGCTGTTCGCCACACCGGTGTTTGGCGCCGATCAGCATAGTGTGGTTGGCACCTTGGCTATGGAGTATCGCCCTACGCAGATTATCTCCACGTTGCAACAGTTTCGGGAGTTTCATCAGTTGCGCTATATGGTGGACGAGCGCGGCGGCCTCTACATTCCTGAGCAGCTACCGGCGCCGGCGGACCAGATGTCGCATTCGATGTTGGTCAAGGCATGGCTGGCCAGCCCCGGGATACACCCGGAGCAGAGCTTTCGTGAAAGTTCTGTCGGTCTGAGTGGCGAACAGGTGCTGACCGCGGTCAGCAATATTGCGGTGGCCAACTCACGTTGGTTGCTGGTCAGCGAGCGGGAGATCAAGGTGGCGCTACAGGTCGCCCGTACCATCACCGGCATTACCCTGGTGGTGTTACTGCTTACCACTCTGGCGGCGGTGTTTGTGATTCGGATGCTGGCCCGGCGCATCACTCAGCCCATCGAACAGCTGGCGGGGGCCGCCCTGGCCCTGGCAGATGGCCAGACGTTGGCGCCACTGGTGGTTGCCGAGGACAACGAGGTGGGCACCCTGGCGCGGGCTTTCAACACCATGCTGGCCGCGCTGCAGTCCCATGAGTTCGAGCTGCAGGAGAGCAACCGCTTTGTGCAAAACCTGCTCGCGGCCGCCACCGAGTCGGCCATTATCTCCGGCGATGGCAACGGCCTGATCACCACCTTCAACCGCGGTGCCGAACGGATGTTGGGTTATACCGCAGAGGAGGTGCTGGGCCAGCAGACACCGGTGCTCTTCCATCTGGAGTCCGAGCTGGCCCAGCGCGGCCAGGAGCTGTCCGAACAGCTGGGCCGGCCAATTACAGGTTTTCGAATCTTTGTGGAGGTGCCCGAACGGGCGGGGTCTGAAACCCGCGAATGGACCTATGTCCGCAAGGATGGCAGCCGCTTGGCGGCGCTGCTGACGGTGACGGTGATGCGCAATGCGGCCGGAGGCATCGTCGGTTACCTGGGTATCGCCCAGGATATCTCCCAGCGCAAGGCGCAGGAGTCGGAGTTGAAGCGGCTGTCACTGATTGCCAGCCAAACCAGTAATGGCGTACTGGTGTGTGGCAGTGACCACCGGGTGGAGTGGCTCAATGAGGGCTACACCCGTATCACCGGCTTCACCCTCGACGATTTAAAGGGGCGGCCCGCCAGTGAGCTGCTCTATTGGGAGGGGGTCGATCAGCAGAGTCGTCGGCAGGTGCAGTCGGCGGCCCGGGGGAATTGGCAGTTTCAGGAAGAGCTTAAAATGAAGAACTGCGCCGGCGAAGAGATCTGGCTGGCGGTGAGCAGCAATAACCTGGTGGATGAGCAGGGTCGTAATCAGGGCTACATGACCATGATCAGCGACATCACAGAGAGTCACCTCAACCAGGTGGCGCGCCAGAAGGCGCTGCGCTACAACCGCATATTGGCGGAGCTGACCGTGGCCGGGCCGATAATGTCCGGCTCGTTGGAGGCCTCGCAGGGCCTGTTGACCGAACGCATGTGTGAAGCCCTGGAGGTTGAACGAGCGGGTATCTGGCTGTTTGCCGACGACGGTGCCGCACTGCAGTGTTGTGATCTTTTTTGTCGGGCGGCGGCTGTGCACAGCGCCGGCTTGGTGTTGCAGAAGCAGGACTACGACCGCTACTTCGATGCTGTCGCCAAGCAGACGTTTATAGCCGCCGGCGATGCCTGCGCCGACCCCCGCACCAACCAGTTTACCGAGGGCTACTTAAAGCCCCAGGGTGTCACCGCCATGTTGGATGCCAGCATCACCGGTGGCGGGCGCATTGTGGGTGTGGTCTGTTTTGAGCATGTGGGCGGCGTGCGCGAGTGGTCGTCGGCGGAGATCTCCTTTGCCACCTCCATTGCCACCATGATTTTTGGGCTGGTGGAGGCCGGTCAGAAGCGCCAGGCGGAGACGGAGCTGCTCAAGGCCAAGGAGGCGGCGGAGACCGCAGCCCAGGCCAAGAGTGAGTTTCTGGCCATTATGAGTCACGAAATCCGAACCCCCATGAACGGCATTTTGGGTATGCTCAATCTGCTGAACCGCGGCAATCTGGCCGAGCGGCAGCGCCACCAGCTGCAGATAGCCGAGTCCAGCGCCAAGAATCTGCTGTTTCTGCTCAATGACATTCTCGACTTCTCCAAGGTGGATGCCGGCAAGATGGAGCTGGACGAGGTTGACTTCAATCTCTGCCAGAGCCTGGAGGCGTTGGTGATCAGCCAGGCATCGCGGGCTCAGGAGAAGGCGCTGGCGGTGGTGCTGGATCTGGCGGCGGTGGAGCCCTGCTGGTTGCGGGGCGACCCGGTCAGGCTCAATCAGATTTTTGCCAACCTGATCAGCAATGCCATCAAATTTACCGAGGCTGGTGAGGTGCTGGTCACCCTTGAAGTGCGGCCGGAGGCCAACGGCTACCGGCTTTACGCCTCGGTAAAAGATACCGGAATTGGCATACCGCAAGCCAAGCAGAAGCTGCTATTCAGCTCTTTTACCCAGGGCGACGCCTCCACCACCCGCAAATACGGTGGTACCGGGCTGGGTTTGGCTATCTGCAAGCGCTTGTGCCAGTTGATGGGTGGCTCAATCTCGCTGGAAAGCCAACCCCAGAGCGGCACGGCGATCTACTTCGATCTGTTTCTCCAGGCCTGCCGAGAGCCCCACCCCGCGCCGCCGTGTGCGCGGTTGGATCAACCCCGGGTGGTGCTGGCGATGGCGCCCGGTAGCGAGCGCATGGTGCTCGAGAAGCAGTTGCGGCAATGGGGTGTGACGGTGGTCGCCTGCGACAGGCTCGATCAGCTCGCCACCACAGTTGCCAGTGTTGCCGGCACGCTTGTGGCGGTACTGGTTGAGGCCGGATTGTCGCCGGCAGATGGTCCGGCCCTGGGCGCTGGGTTGGATACCGGGAAGGCTGCCTGGGGGTTGATCAGCGCTGGCGTGGCCGGCGAGCCACCGGCGGGGTTTGATCTGGTGCTGGCCAAACCGCTTTGCAAGAGTGAACTGCAGAAGTTGATCTTTCCCGTCGCGCCGACTGCCGGGCCGGCCCAGTTGCCGTTGATTGCGGCGGCGGCCTGCGAGCCCGACGCCGAGCGCGACTTTGAGCTGCGCTTCGATGCCAAGGAGCGACTGCTGTTGGTGGAGGACAATATCGTCAATCAGGAGGTGGCGGCGCTGGTGCTCTCCGATTTTGGCCTGGTGCCCGATATCGCCAGCCAGGGGCTGGATGCCCTGCAAAAACTGAAGGCCTCGGGCCCGAATCACCCCTATACCGCCATTTTGATGGATTGCCAGATGCCGGAAATGGATGGCTATGAGGCTACCCGCGCCATTCGCGCGGGCCGGGCGGGTGATCGCTACCAGGCCATTCCCATTATCGCCATGACCGCCAACGCCATGCAGGGTGACCGGGAGCGGTGTTTGGCGGCCGGTATGAGCGACTACCTGACCAAGCCCATCGACGCCGAGGCGCTAGGGCTCTGTTTGCAGCAGTGGCTGAGTTACGAGCGAACCAGCAAGCGCGCGGCCGAAGGCGGCTTGGCCGGTGTTGCCGCTGCTCATCTGCGTTGGGACAAAGAGAAACTGATGGCCCGGGTGAAGCAGCGGGAGGACCGCTTACAGCGCCTGGTGCGTCTCTATCTGCAGGAGATGCCCGGTCGTATCGAGGAGCTGGAAATGGCGATTGCCGACGGCGATGTTGCCGCGGTCTCCGCGCTACTGCACACCTGCAAGGGGGCCTCGGCCAATTTGAGCCTGGGGAGACTGTCGGAGGGCTTTAAAGCGCTGGAAGAGGTGGCGAAAAAAGCCGATCTGGCGCAGCTCAGCCAGCACTGGCCGGAGGTACAGCAGGAGTTTGAAGCGGTGGTGTCACTCTTCACAGCCTATGTCGAAGAGGCGTGACCCCCGGCAATAAAAACCAGTAACATGCCCTCCTCCATAACAACGATAAAGGGGCGGAGATGGCCAACTATTCAGAAGTGGCTTTGGTAACCGGTGGTGGTGTGGGTATGGGCGCGGCGACCAGCCGGCGCCTGGCCCGTGATGGTTTTGCCGTGGCGGTGTTGGATATCAACAAGGCGGCGGCGGAAGATGTCGCGGCCGAAATCACAACAGCGGGTGGCCGGGCGCTGGCGGTGGCCGCCGATATCGCCCAGCGCGAGCAGGTGGCGGCCGCCATCGAACAGGTGCGGGCGCAGTTGGGGCCGGTCTCGGTGCTGGTCAACAACGCCGGCGTGGAGCACTTTGCCCGCTTCCAGGATCTGACCGATGACGATTGGGACCGGCAGATAGACACCAACTTAAAGGGTGCCTATATCGTCACCCAGGTGGTGTTACCGGATATGCTGGCCCAGGCCTATGGCCGGATTATCAATATCTCCTCCTTTGGTGCCCAGGTGGGTGCGCCGGGTATGGTGCACTACACCGCCAGCAAGGGCGGCATCATTGCCATGACCCGCTCCCTGGCTATGGAGTTGGGCCGCTGCGGCATCACGGTCAATACCATTGCCCCCGGTTTTATCGATACCCCCATGGCGCGGCGCACCATTGCAGGCAATAAATTGGGTATCGATGTCGATGCCATGGTGGGCAGCTACCCGATTCCGCGCATGGGGCGGCCGGAAGAGGTGGCCGCGGCCACCGCCTTTTTTGCCTCGGAAGAGGCCTCCTACATCACCGCCCAGCTGCTGGGGGTGAATGGCGGCACGACGGTCTAGTCCGTCTGTGCCGCGGTCAACCGGCTCAGCCAGAATTGCCCGTCAGGGCGCTGGCCGTTGCTAATCAGATGAGTGGTTTCTGCCAAAACAGCGCCTGCCCGGCCTCGGGCGCCAACTCATAGCCCTGAAAGCCAAATTTCCTATAAGCCGTTTGCGCTGACGCATTGTTGCTCAGCACCTCCAGTGTGATCTTGCCGCAGCCTTTGGCTCGGCCGATGGCCTCTATCTTCCCCAGCAGCTGTTGCGCAACGCCCTGGCCGCGAAACTCCTCGGCCACGATCAGGTCGTGGATATTGATCAGCGGTTGCGCGCTAAAGGTGGAGAAGCCGTCAAAGCAGTTGGCCAGGCCAATGGCTTGGTCATCTTGGTAGGCGAGAATAGAGAAGGCGTGGGGCAGGGCGGCCAGCCTCTCGGGTAACTCGCGGCGCACAGACTCCGCCAGGGCTTTGCCGCCGCCCATGGGGTGCAGGGCGTAGCTGTTGAGCAGGGTCACCAGGGCATTGGCCTGGTGTGGATTGTGGTAGTCGACGATCTCCAGTCGCAGCGGGTCTGCGGGCTTGCGCTGACTCATAGGTTGGTATCCGTTCTCTGGGCTGTTCGGGGGTTGGGGTGAGCATAGCGAGCTCTTGATTGGGCGACAACGCCAAGCCGTAGAGTGGGGTTAATACGGGCTCTGCAGCGCCTGCTGGGGCCTGAAAATGACAGCTTGATAAAATTTGAATCTCATTCATAATCTGCCGCACTTTTCATTTGGCAGGTAAAAAGCTTGGGAATTCAAGATCGCAAAAAGCGCCAACTGGAGGAACGGGAGCAGCTGTTTCTCGATAAAGCGTGGACTCTGATTCAGCAGGAGGGGGTGCTCAACCTGCAGATGTCTCGCCTGGCGGCCGAGTGTGAATACGCCGTCGGTACCCTCTATCTGCACTTCTCCTCGAAAGAAGATCTGTTGGTGGCTTTGGCCACCCGTAACGTCAGTGATCGTCTGGAGCTGTTTCTGCGGGCTGCTGCCTGGGCGGCTTGCCCCCGCGATCGGATGTTAGCGGTGGTGGTGGCCGATGTCATCTTCTCGCAACGGGCCCCGGAGTATTTTCGCCTGGCGCAGTATGTCTCTACCCACACCATCTGGGTGGCGGCTTCAGAGGCGCGCCGGGAGGCGGCTCTGGAGGCTTCCCGCCCGGTGGGCGAGGCGGTGCGTGATATCGCTGAGGAGGCGATGCGGTCGGGTGATGTGGCGTCTTCTGGGCTCACCACCCAGGAGATGTGCAGTGGTATTTGGGCTATGACCGAGGGTATGCACTCACTGGTGAGCGCCTCTGGTCTACTGGAGACCCACTCGGTGCCCAGGCCCTACCGGTTGTTAATCAAACATGCCCACGCCTTGCTTAATGGCCTTGGTTGGCAGCCGATTATGCCACTCAACGATTTTGATCAGCAGCAGGCGCTGCTCGAGCGCATATTGCGCGAAGTTTTTCCAGAGGTTCCCATTGCCGCCTGCCAGGCGACAGAGAACCAACCCGGCGACCAGTAGGACAGGAAGTTAAAATAATGAGTAAACGCATGATTGTACTGTTGGCTGTAACAGTACTGGTTTTTGGTGTAGTGCTTGGTGGCAAGCTGGTGATAAACCAGCTGATGAACGAGTTCTTCGACGACATGCCGGTGCCGCCGGCTGCGGTCTCGACCAGCGCGGGTACCGCTGACCACTGGATCAGTGAAGTCACCTCGGTCGGTACGGTGGTACCGGTGCAGGGGGCGGACCTCACCACCCAGGTGGGTGGTATTGTCGAGCGGATCCTGTTTGAGAGTGGCAGCGAGGTGAAAAAGGGCGACCTGATCATCACCCTGGATGCCGCCACCGACGTTGCCGAACTGAAAACCCTGCAGGCCGCCGAACGGCTCGCCGAGCTGGAGCGCGACCGAGTTCAAGAGCTGCTGCAGCGCAAGAGTATCTCCAAATCTGAATACGACCAGCGCCAGAGCGAACTGGAGCAGGCCCGCGCCCGGGTGGCCGCGCAACAGGCGCGCATCGCGCAAAAGCAGTTGCGTGCTCCCTACGCCGGCCGCCTGGGTATTCGCCGGGTGAACGTTGGCCAGTTTGTCAGTGCCGGCGACCCGATGATCAACCTGCAGGCGCTGGATAAGGTATATGTCGATTTCACACTGCCCGAACAGCGCTATGTGGCGGTGGGTGTCGGCATGGTGGTGAACGCGCAGATGGATGCCCTGGCCGATGCCGAATTCAGTGGCGCCATCACCGCCATCGAGCCGGAGATCGATGCCAATACCCGCAACTTCAAGGTGCAGGCCACCTTCGAAAACCCCGGCCAGCTGCTGCGCCCGGGTATGTTTGCCCGCATCGCGCTCAATGTCGGCGAGGAGCGCGATGTGCTGGTGGTGCCGGTGTCGGCCATCAGCTTCAAACCCTACGGCAACTCCGTCTACGTACTTACCGGAACCGACGAGAAAAGTGACGAGGGCAAACCGCTGCTGGCGGTTAAGCAGCGCTTTGTGCATACCGGTGAGCAGCGCGGCGACCTGATCGCTATCGACTCCGGCCTGGCGTTGGGCGAGGTGGTGGCCACCAGCGGCCTGTTGAAGTTGCGCAGTGGTGGTACCGCCTTCATCAACAACAGCGTACAGCCGGACGCCAATGTCGCGCCTACTCCGGAAAACCGTTGAGGCCTGAGCGATGAAATTTACCGACATCTTTATTAATAAACCGGTGCTGGCCACCGTGGTCAGCCTGATTATTCTGCTGTTGGGTTTGCGCGCCGGCAACGAACTGAACGTACGCAAATTCCCCGAGCTGCAAAATGCCGTCATTAACGTCAGCACCGCCTATATCGGTGCCGATGCCGACCTGGTGCAGGGCTTTATCACAACCCCCATTGAGCGCCTGGTGGCGACGGTGGACGGCATTAACTACATGGTGTCGTCGAGTGTGGCGGGTATCTCCACCGTTAGTGCCCATGTGCGCCTGGATGCCGACCCCGACAAGGTGCTGACCAAGGTGATTGCCAAGGTCAACAAACTGCGCGGCGAGCTGCCTGCCGCTGCTGAGAACTCCGTGATAGAACTGCGCGTGGGTGACCCGGCGGCACACGCCTACCTGGCGTTTTACAGTGAATCGCTCACCACCAACCAGATTACCGACTACCTCATTCGCGAGGTGGAGCCGAGGCTGTCGACTGTGCCGGGCGTGCAGCGGGCGGATATCAGCGGCGGCCGTACCTTCGCGGTGCGCGCTTGGCTGAAGCCGGAACGGCTGCGCGCCTTTAGTTTGACGGCATCGGATATTGCCAACGCTCTGCGCAGTAATAACGTGCTCTCTGCTGTGGGCGCTACCAAAGGGGCGATGCTCGAGATCGATCTTAAGGCCGACACCGACCTGCGCAGTATCGATGAGTTCAAACGCATGATCGTGCGCTCAGAGGGGGGCTCGATTATCCGCCTGGAAGATGTCGCCGAGGTTGAGCTGGGCTCTGAAAACTACGCCACTTCGGCTCGCTTTAACGGCAAGCAGGCGACCTTCTTTGCCATCTACCTGACGCCGGACGCCAACGCCGTGGAGGTGCTCGCCAACCTGCGCAAGGTGTGGGACGACGAAGTGGTGCCGCAGCTGCCGGAAGGGTTGAAAGCCGATTTCAGCTACGACAGCTCGATTTACATTCGCGACTCCATCGCCGAGGTGAAACAGACCATCTCCGAAGCAATTCTGATCGTCATTGTGGTGATCTTCCTCTTCCTGGGCTCTATGCGCTCGGTGGTGGTGCCCGCTGTTGCAGTGCCGCTGTCGCTGGTGGGGGCGCTGTTTTTGATGCTGTTGATGGGCTTCTCGCTCAACCTGCTGACGCTGCTGGCGATGGTGTTGGCCATCGGTATTGTGGTGGACGACGCCATTATTGTGCTGGAGAACATCCATCGCCATATCGAGCACGGCATGACACCCAAGCAGGCGGCCCTGCGCGGTGCCCGCGAGCTGGCCTGGCCGGTGGTGGCGATGACTACCACCCTGGTGGCGGTCTATCTGCCAATCGGTTTCCTGAGTGGTATCACTGGGGTGCTGTTTGTTGAGTTCGCCTTCACCCTCGCCGGTGCCGTGCTCATCTCCGGTATTGTCGCCCTGACCCTGTCGCCCATGATGTGCGCCAAACTGCTGCGCGCCAAGCGCAATGACAAGGAGGGTGGCCTGGAGAATTGGCTCGACCGCCAGTTTGAGAAGTTGCAGCATGCCTATCAGCGTGACCTGCACGTCATGCTCGATCAGCGCCTTGGTATCGCCATTTTTGGAGTCATTGTGCTGGTCTCCTGCTACTTCCTGTTTGTCATGTCGCCCACCGAGTTGGCGCCGACGGAGGATGTGGGTCTAACCTTCTACATTGCCGAGGCCGACCCGGGTGTTTCGCTGGAGTATGTGGAGCGCTTCTCGCTGGAGGCGTGGGAGATACACCAGGCCAGCGATGCCATCGCCGGCGATTTCCAGTTCAACGGTATGAGTGTTACCGCGCCAGGCTCGCACAACGGTGCCTTTGGTGGTTTGATCTTCGCCCCCTGGAGCGAGCGTGACGTGGCCATGCAGGATGTGCTCAACGATCTGATCACACCGCGCTTCTCAGAGGTGAGTGGCCTGCAGGTGGCGGCGTTGATCCCACCGGCGCTGCCCACGGGGGGTACCGGTATGCCCATTGAGTTTGTGGTGGTCAGTACCGCACCAACCACCTTGGTGAAGGAGTT
This sequence comes from Halioxenophilus sp. WMMB6, assembly GCF_033283405.1. Lineage (NCBI taxonomy): Bacteria > Pseudomonadati > Pseudomonadota > Gammaproteobacteria > Alteromonadales > Alteromonadaceae > Halioxenophilus > Halioxenophilus sp. WMMB6. Next base: position 43,960 of record NZ_JAWMQR010000008.1, on the reverse strand, counting down.
TGCCGATGAGATTGTCAACCGGGCCAAAGACAGCAAGAAATTTATCTTCCTCAACACCGATGTGAAAATTAACAAACCGCGCACCGATATTTTGATCGACCGGGACAAGGCCTCGCAGCTGGGGATCGACATGGCGCAGCTGTCGGCGGACCTGTCGGCCATGCTCTCCGGCGGTTACGTCAACCGCTTCTCGCTCGATAACCGCTCTTATAAAGTGGTGCCACAGGTGGAGCGGGCCGAACGTTTAACGCCGCAGCAGCTGGAGCAGTACTACACCCGCACCCAAACCGGGGAGCTGGTGCCACTGTCGACCATCGTCTCGTTAAAGGATTCGGTGCAGCCGCAGGTGTTGAGCCGCTTCCAACAGTTGAACAGTGTCACCATTGGTGCCGTGCCGCGGCCCAATATCGCCTACGGCGATGCCCTGGGTATGTTGGAGGATATCGCCGCTGACGTGCTGCCCAAAGGCTACACCGTCGATTACGCCGGCCAGTCGCGCCAGTTCAAAACCGAAGGCTCGGCCCTGGTGGTTACCTTCTTCTTTGCGCTGGTGGTGATCTATCTGGTGTTATCGGCTCAGTTCGAGTCCTTCCGCGACCCGATTATCATGCTGGTGACCGTGCCCATGTCGATCTGTGGCGCGCTGCTGGTATTGAACTTTCTGGGGCTGTTCCGGGTGCCTGGGGCAACGCTCAACATCTATACCCAGATCGGCCTGCTGACTCTGATTGGGGTGATCTCCAAGCACGGTATTTTGATTGTGGAGTTTGCCAACAAGCTGCAGTCCGAAGGGCGCTCTAAGCGTCAGGCGATCGAAGAGGCGGCCGCCATTCGCCTGCGGCCGGTACTGATGACCACCGCGGCGCTGGTGCTGGCCATGCTGCCGATGCTGGTGGCCAGCGGCCCGGGGGCGATTTCACGCTTCTCCATGGGCTTGGTGATTGCCGCCGGTATGACCATCGGTACCGCCTTTACTCTCTATGTGCTGCCGGCGGTCTACCTCTTTATTGGCCGCGACTACGCCAAAAATCCGCTGGCGGTTGTCGAAGAAGAGCTCCCCGCCTAGCGCGCACGTTCGCCGCCCTGCATGCCATCAAGGGTGCAGGGGGCGTTTCCCCCTTCGTTCATTTCCCCGCTTTTTTAAGCCAGAAACTTTGGCCGGTTGCGCCGGGACCAGGCCAGTGCGCCCAGCCAGATCAACACCGCGGTGATGATGGAAAAGATCAGGTTGGCGGGTAGCGAGTAGCTGTCGAGGCTGACCAGAAAGCCGAGGCCGGAGGAGATGGCCATTAAGCTGAGTGTGGCCTGCACGGCCTTGCGATTGGCCTTGCTGGCGCAGACGTAACCGCCGGCCACCGAGAAGCAGGCGCCCACCAGGGTGAGAAAAATATTGATGCCGGAGTAGGGGCTCATGCTCTCGAAGAGCTGCTCCACCTGAGCGCTGGGCACGCCGCGCGACAGTTCGAAAATGGTAAAGCCAATGACAAAGAAGGTAGAGAAGGCGACGGTACCGCCAATATCCACCGCCGCCCCCAGCACTACGCCCAGCACCGGCGCATCTTTCTTATCCTTGGGGCCGGTGCTGGGTGGCTCGACATTGGAGTCCGGTGATTTGTAGATGTTGTTATCCATAATGCGGCGCTTTTCGGTAACGGTGGCGAATAGGGTTGGCGTATATCAGCAGGCTCGGGAGGGCGAGTCAACCTGAGCGATAACCGCGGCTGGCTGTAGCCACACCCTGTTGGTTTGTGGTTGGAGGTTGCCTGCTGGTTGTGGCCGGTTGACAGGCTAGGACAATCGTCCTAATCTCGCCCAAAATAACAGTGCAACTATGGCCCATGCATGCGCCAGTCTACACGTTCAACGATTATTGCCGTCGCCGACCAGCTCTTTTACGAGGCGGGGTTTTATCACACCTCCTTTGCCGACATCGCCAGCCAGGTGGGTATCTCGCGCGGCAACTTCTACCACCACTTCAAGAGCAAAGAGGAGCTGTTGCAGGCGGTGATTGAACAGCGCTTAGCGGCCACCCGGCAGCTGCTCTCGGCTTGGGCTGCCGGTTCTGAATCCCCGGCCGCGCGCATCTGCGCCTATATCCAGATTGTTATTAGCAACCGCACCCAGATAAAACTGCATGGCTGCCCGGTGGGAACCCTGTGCGCTGAGCTGGCCAAGCTGGAGCACCCTTCGTTGCCCTTGGCCAATCGGGTATTTGGTCTGTTTGCCGATTGGCTGACGGAGCAATTTAGCGCCCTTGGCCAGGGCCAACAGGCTCGGCCGCGGGCGTTGAAGGTGCTCGCCTGGAGCCAAGGGGTGGCGACCCTCTATAACGCCCTGCAGGATGATGAGTTTGTTGAGCGGGAGGTTGAGGAGATGTGTAACTGGGTGCAGGGATTGGCGGCTGCCAGCTAAGGCCGTTGCCACGGTTGTGCTCTTAAAAATAATTGGATAAGTGGCAGGGTAAGAAGATGTTTATCGTATTTTTACGCTTTGGCGAACAGAAAGCGCGAGCCGCAGAATTAATGGCGGCGCATAAGGCGTGGCTGGAGCAGGGGCTGGCCGCGGGTATCTTTTTGGCGGTGGGCAGTATCAAACCCGGCGCCGGTGGTTTTATTCTGGCGAGCGGCGAAAGTGAGCCGCAATTGCAGCAACGCCTGCGGCAGGATCCTTTTGTGGCTGAAGGTGTGGTCACGCTCGAGCTGGTGGTCGTGGAGCCCAACCAGACCGATCCCCGTTTGGCCTTTTTAAAAGCCGGCTGAGCAAGGAGCAGATTTAATATGAGTAATCTATTTACTGGAGTCGATGGCAAGCCCCGCTGTGGTTGGTGCGGTGCCACGGAAGAGTATGTCGCCTATCACGATAACGAGTGGGGTTATCCGGTGGCGGAAGATCGCCGGCTGTTTGAAAAAATTTCGTTGGAGGGGTTTCAGTCCGGGCTCAGCTGGCGCACGATTTTGGCCAAGCGGGAAAACTTTCGTAAAGCCTTTAACAATTTCGAAATTGCCAAAGTAGCCCGTTTTAAGGCGCGCGATGTCGAGCGGCTGCTGCAGGATGAGGGCATTGTCCGCCACCGCGGCAAAATCGAGGCGGTGATCAACAACGCCCAGCGGGCACTGGAACTGATTGACCAGGAGGGCTCGTTGGCCGCCTATTTCTGGCAGTTTGAAGCCGATCCAATAGAGCAGGCCGCGCCACAAACCGTGAGTACCTCAACGGAGTCGGTGGCGCTCTCCAAGGCGCTGAAAAAAATGGGTTGGAAGTTTGTCGGCCCCACCACCGTCTACGCCTTTATGCAGGCCATGGGGTTGGTGAATGATCACGCCGAAGGCTGTGTTACCCGCAAACTGGTGGCCCGGGCGCGCAAGCAGTTTGTGCCGCCACAGGCCTGATGCAATGCCCCTTACAATTTTTGCCGGCAGCGATAAACCGTGGTCAATTGCCACGTTGGTAAAAATAAGATGAACAGCAATAGCCCAGTGGCAAACAGAACCACGCTCACACCCACTCGCCGCCGCATTCTGCAGGCGCTGCTCTACGAAACCCTGGCCGTGGCCTTTGTCGGCCCGGTGTTGAGCCTCTTTTTTACCGCCTCACTGGCGTCCACCACGCTGTTGGCGCTGACCATGTCCGCTATTGCGCTCGCTTGGAATTATCTTTTTAACCTGTTGTTCGAGCTGTGTGAGAGCCGTGCAGCCGTTGCCCATCGCTCCTGGCGCTGGCGTCTTGCCCACGGTGCGGGATTTGAAGGGGGGCTGGTGATCCTGCTGGTGCCGCTGACGGCCTGGTGGCTGGAGACTTCGCTTTATGTTGCGCTGCTGGCGGAGATGGGCCTGCTGGCCTATTTCTTTATTTACGCCATTGTCTTTACCTGGGCGTTTGACCGCATCTTTGGTCTGCCGCAATCGGTTGCGCGGTAACCGGCCAGCGAAAAGCAGCGATGCTCGACCGGCCAATGGCCGCGGTCACGCTAAACGGCGAGATCCGCCAGGGTTTGCAGAATGTGTTGCGTTACCAAGCGGTTGCGCAACATCAGCGGGTGGGCGAGGGCGCTGCTGATATGATTTTCCGCCCGCGGCCAATGCGAGCTTATGGAGGGGATAATCATCAGGTCGTAGGGCGTGCGATAGCTGTGAATCGGCAGGTTACCCAACTTATGTTCGCCGGCCTGCAACTGCAGCAAAAAATGGCTGCCCGGGCGCATATCGGCGGCACCGCGACCAAAATAGAGGTGTGCCATGCGCGAGCCCTGCAGCGGACCGGCAATGGCGAAAAAAGCCCGGCAGCGCTCAACACCCGCCAACTCCTGCAGGTAATAGCGGGAGATCAAACAGCCCATGCTAAAGCCCACCAGAGCGAAGGATTGCTCAGCAACCAGGGTGGATTCGATATAGCGTTCCAGCTTGCCGGCCAAGTCAACGATACCCAAGCGGGCATCCCTGGGAGTCAGGCTCGGTGCAAAACAGCGGTGGCCGGCGGCGGTGAGGGCGCGGTTAAGGGGGTCAAATTTATGGCCACGGTCCATAAAGCCGTGTACTAAAACAATGTCCATTTCTGATCCTGGGTGCTTCGTTTGGGCTGCGCAACAAGATAGCGGTGCGCGATTATCGCGATTGTGGTTTTCAGCCCGATTGTTGTAAATGGTAGGCAACCAATCGCCTTAAAAGCCAATTGCCGGGCCATCGCGATCTGAACACAGCACTATCAGTGCAGGCACTACTCATCCCAGCCACAGTGGAAGGTTCTTAAAAAGAACTCAGTGGTGGCAATGCTGATTCACGAACGAGAAGTTTTTCGGCGGCGGGCCAGGTTCAATTGCCCGGCAGGACGGGAGCGCGGTGTTAAAGGGTATTAATGAGGTTGGCAGGCTATCAATTACGGATGGTTAAATAGACAGGCTCTCCTCCTTGGTTGAAGGAGAGCCTGGTGGATCCTATTCGGTGACGGGTGCCGGCTGCGGCTTCTTCTTGCGCACCAGCGGGTAGAAGAGCTCTTCCGTCCAGTGTGGGCTTTTTATCATCAGGCCGTAGTGGGCGGGGCGGCCATCGGGAATGTGCAGGGTGCCGAACAGCCAATCCCAGAAGGAGAGAATCGTGCAGAAGTTGCGGTAATTTTTGCCATCTTTTCCGTAGCCGTGATGGGTATGGTGAATGCCTGGGGAGACAACCACATGCTCCAGGCCGCGAAACAGCGGGCCAAATAGCGCGTGGCGCCGAAGAGCATCGTCCCAGCGGAAATTACTGTGCGTGATGGTGTTCCAGAGCATCAATAGCAATACATAGCTGGTGACCGCTTCGGTCATACCCAGGTAGAGCGCCAAGCCGTTGATCCAACCGGAGGGGATAATAAAAAACCAGCTCAGGTTAAGACGGAAATCGAGCAACACATTCATGTGCTTGGCGGTGTGGTGGGTGCGGTGAATCTTATAGAGAATAGGGTGCTGCAACGGCTGGTGTGCCCAGCGGTGAACCCAATAAAAAACAAATTCACCGGCCAGTAACAGCGCTGGAAAGGCGATCCAAAAGGGGGTTTCGGCGAGACTGCCGGCCCAGTTCGCGGGCAATAGCAAGCGGTAGAGGTTGGCAATTAGAAAAATCGCCACGGGCGCCAGCAGCGTGCGGCCAACAAAGAAGCTGCCCAGTAAAATGAGGAAGTCGCCCTTGCGGTAGACCCCTTTATGGCGGCCGAGGAGTATCTCCATTATGAGCAGTGCCACGGTTAAGCCGAGCACCCAAACTATACCCTCTTTCATCTGTATCACCTTTGGCGTGGAATGGTTGTTCACGTAGGCCAGCTTGCCGGAATTGATGCTATGTGTAAAATGCATATAAATATGAATAAAGATGCCAAAATGTAATGGAATTGGACCTTAAGCGCTTGCAGCAGGTGCTCGCCGTGGTGCGCACCGGCACCATCTCCAAGGCGGCGGAGGAGCTGCACATGACCCAGCCGGCCTTGAGTCGCAGCATTGCCGCGCTGGAGGAGCGCTACGGCTTTCGCATTTTTGAGCGTGGCCGCGGTGGTGCCGCGTTAACACCCGTAGGCCGGGCGGTGGTGCAGGAGGCGGAGGCGCTGCTGCAGCATGCCCTCGCCACCGACCACAACTTCAAGCTCTATCAATCGGGCGAGGCGGGGCAGATTGCCTTTGGCATGGGGCCGCTGATTGCGAGCCTGTTACTGCCGGGCTTGAGTGTTCACTTTTTGCAGGAGCGGCCACAGCTGGATCTGCATGCGGTAGTCCGTTCGGCGGCGGTGCTCTACGAGGAGCTGATGGCCGATCACATTGAGATCCTCTTCTGCAGTGCCAACCAGCTGGCGGGTAAGGCCGGGGTGAGTGGCCGGGTAGTGGGCGACGTGGCGATCGCCAACATCGTGCGTGCCGGCCACCCCCTGGCCAACCACGCCGAGCTCTATTTGCGTGACTTGGCAGGCTTTCCCACCCTGATTGGTGCCGAGCCCAACCGGGGCCGTCCCCAGGGCCAACGCGCCACCTTTGTTTGTGATAACTACCATATTCTGCGCGATACCACCCTCAACACCGACGGCGTGTGGGTATCGTCACCGGCGCTGGTGAGGGAGGATATTGAGGCAGGCCGTTTGCAGGTGTTGGCGGTGGTAGATGACCCACTGCAAACCACCGTCGAGGTGTTTATGGTCACTCGTGAGGGGAGCCATTTGTCGCCGGCGGCGCAGGCCGTGTTTGATTATGCCCGAGACTTTTTAACCAAAGCCTAGCGGCCAACTCGGTGGCGACGCCCATGGTGGTGAGCTGTATTTGAAAAAGGGTTGTTATACGGCGCTCTGAGTAACCTGTAGGCGCATTAGCGAATTTAATAGACGCCTATTAAATGGCGGCTAATAAAAAGTTGAGAGGTTTTCAGGCCGAATTTTTTATTGAACAAAACCAAGCGAGATGACTATTTTTTCAGGTTTTGAAACACCACTCTTTTAGCCGCGTATAACCGTTTATAAATGGCAATTCCTCTTCTTCCGGCACGCTGTCAGGGCGTAAAAGTCACTCTACCAGCGGCACAAAAAACTACTGAGGCTACCACTTCCAAGGCGCTGTCGTTTTACCTGGATCAAGCCGCTTCCCAAGGCTGGCCTTCACCCTCCTGTGCCCAGAAAAAAGGGCATCGAGTGTCAAAAACTCTTCGTGTTTGGCCGCATCTTTTTGGTTGCGATTACGCTAAATTTGCCGCTTACAGCACACACAATTGCCTAGCTGATGCACGGCCAGCTGTAAGGTTGCCTGCCTAATAGTGAGCAAGTAACCTGTCTCCAGATAAGAACAGGACACAATAATATGAAGTCTTTAGCTGAAATGACCATTGTCGATCCCGAAAATATTAAGGATCCCTACGACTACTACGAACGCCTGCGCAACGAAGATCCTGTTCACTTCGACGAAAAACTGGGCGCGTGGTTGGTCACCAAGCATAAAGACATTATCGAGGCCGCTCGCAACACCACTGTTTTCTCGGATGAGATGCGTGTAGCCGCCTCGGTGCGTTCCCCCTACCAGGACGAAGCCAACGAATACATCAAAAGCAAAGGTTTCTATCTGCTCGACCCGTCCGACAGCTTTAAGGTCGATGGCGATCTGCATAAGCGCCGCCGTGGATTAGTGGCACACGCCTTTACCGCACAGGCGGTGGAAGCCATGGCCGACCGGGTGGCGGAGCTCTGCCAGGCTCAATTCAGTAGCTTCAGCAAAGATGGCGTGGTCGACCTGGTAAAAGAGTACGCCATTCCGGTACCCATCAAGGTGATCTGTGACGCGCTGGGCTTGCCGTTGGACCGCATCGAAGATGTACGCCGCGCGGCTGACTCCATGGTCGCCCGTGCCGGCTCTGGAGCTACGCGGGATGAGGCCTATCAGCATGCCGATAACATCATGATGCTGCAGCAGTTTGCCCGCGATGCCATCGAACAGCGTCGCACAGCGCCGACCAACGACCTGATCTCCCAGGTGGTGAATAGCGGTGCCGACAATCCCGAGGGCGAGCAGCTAACCGAGCAGGAGCTGATGTCGATTATTTCGGTCTCCATCGCCGGCGGTGTTGATACCACACGCAATACCATCGCCTACGCCCTCTACACCCTGGCTACCCGGCCAGAACTGTTACAGCGGCTGCAGCAGGCGGAAAATCAGGACAAGGAGATCTCCGCCCTGTGTGAAGAGACCCTGCGCTACTACGCGCCGGTACCGGCTCTGCCCAGGGTGGTATTGGAAGATACCGAGCTCGGCGGCAAAAAAATTCCCAAAGATTCACTGGTGTTCCTCTGCTGGGCTTCCGGCAATCGCGACCCGGAGCGGTTTGAAAATCCCAACGAGTTTAATATTGATCGCAAAGGTTCCACCCAGCACCTCTCCTTTGGTGTGGGTGTGCATATCTGTTTGGGTGCTATGCTCGCACGCAACGAAGTGAAGGCGGCACTGCGGCAATTTATCAATGCGGTGGAGTCGGTTGAATTGGCTCAGCCGGTAAGCGACCTCGACTACAGCGATAGCCTGGTGATTTTGCGTGGCCTGAAAAGTCTGCCGGTACAGCTGAAAATGAAAGCCAACTGATTATTGGCCCGGCAGAGTGCGGCCGGGTTAATGACTGCCAGTAGACAGTTTTTGTCCGCTGGGTTTGGCCCTGGTGCGAAGTGGAAGAGACCGACAATATTGCCGCTTTGATTCGAAACAGGCGGTGGTTCAGCCGGCGCTGTCGGTACCAGCCAGTTGAGCGATTACCAAGCCTGGGGCGGATTCGCGATGAATCCAATAGAAAATAGCCCGCTCAGTCCCTACGAACAGCCGGCCTATATCCCACCGCTATCCTTTCTCCCACCGCTATCCTTTCTCCCACCGCTATCCTTTCTCCCACCGCTATCCTTTCTCCCACCGCTACCCTTTCTCCAATCGGGCCTGGGCCTGCTCGTTGGATAGCTCATCACCCACATGCAGTACCACCTTGTAGGCGCCGGCCGCCAAGCCCAACTCGCGCAGTACTTTCTCTTCCACCTCCGACAGGCCACCATCAACCAGTGCCAGCGGTTGTATCAGCACCCGCGCCTGCTTTTTTAGCAACATGCCGCCAATGCAGGATTTGAGCAGATTACGTAATACCGGCTCCGCCACGGAAAAATTGGCCACCAGCAGACGATCGTTGGTAAACGGCTGTGCCGGGTGTTCGGTAATCCAATCGTCACCGGTAGAGAGATTTTTAATCAGAAATTTATTGATACTGATTTTGATGTAGAGATCAGCGGTAAACAGTTTCTTTATCATTGTGGTCGTGCTGTGTTTGTGCACACCCATTTGTGTGGAGAGCATTACCCACAAATGGGTGTGTTTCGAGCGGTTGGGTGGATAGGGTAGTGCCGTACTATTTGGTCACCAGCCAAAGCGCGTGAATAATGGCCGGTATATAAAATACAAAACAGAGCACAATGTTGATAATTAGGTCTACGCCCACGCCTTTCTTTAAAAAAACCGCAAGCGGCGGCAGAAGAATAGCGAGAATGATCAGTAACACCTTGTTGCTCATGGGTTCACCTCAGTGTAATAAACAATCCGTTAATGAAAGTAGTGCTGCCGGTTATGCAAATTCAATCGCCATGGTAGGCGCTAACCCCGCCGTGATAAAACTATTTTTTGACCAAGCGGAATACTATTAAAAGTACTAAGGCTCCACCCACGGCCAGAGCCAGGCTGACGAGGTTGAAACCGGTAACCTTGCCCAGGCCAAAAAAAGAGCCGATAAAGCCGCCGACAAATGCCCCGGCAATACCAATCAGAATGGTGACAATTAAGCCACCGGGGTCTCTGCCTGGCATGATGAATTTGGCCAGCACACCAACGATCAAGCCCATGATTATCCAGGATATTATCCCCATAACGACTCCCCCCTTTCACGATTTACTGGGTATCTGAATACGAAGGTCACTAGGGCCTGTTAACACTAATTTAGCACCACTGCTGGACAAAAAACTGGCCCCAGCCCGAAGGGTTGAGCCTGAAATGAGCTCGCTCGTTGTTGCTCACCGCTGATTTGGGCCCACCAAACTACGCGGCTCGCGCCTAGATCGAGCTCATTTCAAGCTCAACAGAGGTGCTAAATTAGTGTTAACAGGCCCTAGGCAAAGCGCCAAGTGACCTGGGCATTGTGCCATAGTCACGCAGAATCTACGGTTGCACTGGCGGTAATTTTACATTTACAGCCAATGATTGCGATTGATCAATCATGCGCGAGGTATTGGTTGCCGCTACGCCAACCAACGACAGTGCAGCCGCGTGGCGCTATCAGTAAACGCCTTGTCCAGTGCGGTTCTCGTGTTGTCGGCTAAGGGCTTTTAAGCACAAAAATGTTGAGCAATTGCCTACGGGGGAGGGGGTGCAGATGTGCTGCCCCCGTGGCGATGTTTGCGGCTTCCCATTGCGGGCAATCGACTCCAATTAACCACTGGGTCAACTCGCCGGATCAAACGCCACCTTGGTAGGGGTGGCTGGCCGGAGGCAATCGGTGTAGATTCGAGCTCTCTGTTCTGGCACCTTTTTTCGGTGCGCAATTTTCACGGCGTTTGTCTATGTTTGTAATCTTCACCCGCCTGGCCGACTGGCTTACCTACACGCTTTTCTCCCTGCCTGCGGGTAGCAAGTTGGCCGATGCCGTCCACTTCTTTATTGAAGATGTCACCAAGATCTATGCTCTGCTGCTGGCCATGATCTACCTGATCGCTCTGGCTCGGGCCTCCCTTAATGTGGAGCGGGTGCGTGATTTTCTGGCGGGCCGGGCGCGGGGGGTGGGTTATCTGCTGGCCTCAGGCTTTGGTGCCATTACCCCCTTCTGCTCCTGTTCCAGTATTCCGGTGTTCCTCGGTTTTACCTCGGCCGGTATTCCGGTAGGTATTACTATGGCCTTTCTGATGACTTCGCCCCTCATTAACGAGGTGGCGGTCCTGCTGCTGCTCAGCCTGCTGGGTTGGAAATTCACCCTGCTCTATGTGGTGGTGGGCATGGGGGTCGGAATTCTGGCTGGGCTCTTTTTGGATGCCATTAAAGCAGAGCGTTGGCTGCTCTCGTTTGCCGCCCAGGCACTGGCCGAGGCCCGGCAACGCAGTGGCCAGCCCCAGGCCAGCGAGCCGGAGGTGTTAACGCTGCAGCAGCGGCATCAATTTGCCAAAGATGAAACCATCGATATTTTCAGCCGGGTTTGGAAGTGGGTGATTATCGGTGTTGGACTGGGTGCGGCCCTGCACGGTTTTGTGCCGGCCGGATGGTTGGAGGATCACCTCGGCAATGGCCAGTGGTGGTCGGTGCCGGCGGCGGTACTGTTGGGCATTCCGCTCTACTCCAATGCCACCGGGGTGATCCCGGTAATGGAGAGCTTGATCACCAAAGGGTTGCCGGTGGGTACAACGCTGGCCTTCTGCATGAGCACGGTGGCGGCCAGTTTTCCGGAGTTTATTCTATTGAAGCAGGTAATGCAGTGGCGCTTGTTGGCCATACTCTTTGCCCTGCTGCTGTTTGCCTTTACGCTGGTAGGGTGGATATTTAACGCCTTTACCCCATTCCTGTAAGGAATAATTTAGAAGGAGTTGAGCGATATGAGAGAGATTAAGGTGTTAGGTAGTGGCTGCACCAAGTGTGTAAAAACGGCAGAAATTATTACCACTGTGGCGAACAAATTGGGGGTGGACGCCCAGATAATTAAAGAGACCAGCCCGCAGGCGATTATGTCCTACGGGGTAATGCGTACGCCTGCGGTGGTGATTGATGAAAAGCTGGTGCACTCCGGTTCAATCCCCCATGAGCAACAGGTGGTGGAGTGGCTGCAGTAGCGGGAGCCGTCAGCTGTCTTTGGCGGGCTTCGTAGCGCCTGGTAGTGGTCTCTCCTGCATGCTGGCATCAACCCCCTGCACAATGGCGAGTATTTCCGGGTTGCTAAAATCGACTATTGGCCGGCCGGAATCAGCGCAGGCGTACTGGCCGATGCGTTCGTAAATAAAATTATCCGGTGAGTTGGCGTAGCGCTGCATGTAGGCCAAGGTTGGAGCCTCTTCCGAGGGAATGATCACCCGCTGTAACTCCATGCCATCGCAAAAAGCCTGGGCCGCCTGCTGGGCTGTTTTTAAAGTGTAAGCGCGGCCAGGGCCGACCACGGGGGCACCCTCGGTCCAGGTGGTGGATTTCTCGCCGATCGGCGTGGCGGTGGGGCCGGGGCAAAGGCAGCTGACCGAAATCCCTTTGGGCTTAAGATAGATCGCCAGATTTTGTGTCATGGAGATTAACGCTGCCTTGGAGGCGGCGTAGGGAATGCGGGTGATGGCAAAGGGGTAGAGGCCGGCGACAGAGGCGGTATTCACCAGGTAGCCCTTACCCCGCGCCAACATTCTGGGTAGCATCAGTTCGGTCAGTCGCGCTGCGCCAAAAAAATTGATCTGAAAAATTCTCTCCCACTCCGCCAGCGGAATATCCTCTGCATTGCCGCTTAACAGTACCCCGACCACATTGGCCGAGATATCAATCTCCCCTAAAAATGCCTCCGCCTCGGCCACAGCGTTAGCCAAAGATTGCTGGTCGGCAAGATTGCATTGCAACGCAATTGCCCGGCCGCCCCGCTCGGTGATCTGTTGAGCGGTTTGTTCGGCACCTGCTGCGTCGATATCGGCAGCGGCAACCTCGGCACCGCGTCGGGAAAATTCCAACGCGAGCGCACGGCCAATACCGCCGGCGGCGCCAACAACGAATGCCTTGCTGCCTTGAATCGAAAACATTTTTTATTCTCCTTATATCTGTTTCGAGCGGAGGGTGATTAGTTAATTCCTGATCGTTGGTTGCCAAACATTGCCTACGTGTTAATTAAACACCGGTATAACCAAAGGCGGCCTCAAAGCCCTCGGCAATAATTTTATTAATGATGGCCTTGGTCGCCTCGGTGTCATTGATATAGGGGAAGTCGGTAGCGGGTACCGGCACTTCGAGGAAGTCACACAAAGGCTGCCAGCCATCTTTCACCTCGAACACCAACAGCCGGTCGGCGGGAATGGCTGCTTTTACCGCGTCGACGTGTTCGTGAAAGCGCTCAATAAGATACGTCTTATCGTGCATCCGATCCTGAAAGTAGTCGTTGATGGTCAGTTTCAGGAAATTGCCCATCTCCACCTTCCTTTGATATTCGATCCAGTGTGGGGCGAAGATGGTCTCCTGGGTGGATTCAAACCAGCGCTCTGGGTCACGCACGGTAAGAATGACCTTGGCCGAGGGGTAATAGTCTGCCAGCGCCTGATAGCTGGTGCTGGCTGGAAAGTCGACGGTTGAGGTGAAGCCCTTGAAGAGGGTGGGCCAATCTGGGTTGCCTTGAAGAGCGTTAACCCACTGCTGCCAGTGTTCAGGCCCTTGAGGCAGGCACTCCACCATATGGTAGCAGGGCCCCAGGCCAAGCTGCTCCAATGCGGCTTTCATGCTCATAGTGCCGGTGCGGCCAAAGCCCGCGCCAATTACCTTCAATGTCATGTGAACCTCCCGGGTTTTACCCAGATAATTATTATTGGTTGCTCACAATACTGTATCGCCGTCAGCGCGCAAACAATATCTTCGGTGGGCCGGTGCTAGCTTATCCAGATACCGTTGGTAAGTTTGCAATCCACCGAATCCAGTGCCATGTGCACCACCAGCCCGAGCCCGAGCCAGCGGCATTTTGGAAGCCAACAGAGGGCAAAGTAGAGGGCAATAAATCCAGCTCGATGCAGTGGGTGAAAGCCAATGCTACAGCGGTTGGGGTCGTAGATAGGGTTGGCCAGCAGGTGATCGATATCGACCAGCATGGTGGCCATCATGGTGAGATAGGCGGCCAGCCACTGTTTGCGGAAAAAGAGCCCGCTGATGATTGCCGGTACCAGAAAGTGTAGTGCTATGTGGGTCATTAAATGTGCTGCGCTAAATCGATAACCCGATTATCTGTTTGAATAACATGGGTTACCAGACAACCAATTAATCCTTTTGTTACATTGCGCAAGTGATTAATGCCGAGTGGAAAAATTCCCCGGCAAAAATTGCCTGGCCGCCAAGTGGTGGTGTTGAATAAAACTCTAAACGGTACCGTTACCGCTTTGGTGTTGCAACGGAGTTGCCTGCCGTAACACCATTTTGCCGTCTCCTTGTGACGCTTGAGATCAGGGCAGATCACCGCCGTTGTAATACCAATCAAGTGCCACTGGGTCGTTACAAATCTGACTGCCGACCTCACGCAGGTGCTTAGCGATCTCCTCGGTCATGCCTTCACTTTTGGCTTTGCCGGATTCACCTTTACGGATCATGGCGCCGCTCTTAAGAATCGGCACCAAGCCTGCGGTGCGGGCTTCAAATTTCTCTTCGTGCTGTTTCATCCAGGGGAATGAGGTGTAGGTGGCGATCGCCTGCCACTGTTCTGCAGTGGGCTCGATTCCTAAAAAATCGGCAATTTTTTTAAGCGTTGCCTCATGGTCGCGTTTCATGTCGTTGTAGTGCAGGAAGAGCACATTCTTCTCTGTGCGCAGTGGCCACCAGTCGGCCAGAAAGCCGAAAAACATCCCCTGCATCTGCGCTTTGTTAACAACCTCGTAATAGAAACTGGGAAAGTCATCGCGACACAGCGCGGCCTTGGGTAGATCCCACATCTGGTACCACTCATCGGCGTGCTGGTCGAAAAATGGTCGGAAGGAGACCAGTGCCTCTTCTGGATTACGAAAGACAACAATGTATTTCAGATCCGGCCCGCTTCCGGCTTTAATGAATGGCAGAGTAGGTGGCGCGGAGTGGGTTTTGAAGGCTCGCGGACGTGTGGTTGGCATGGCCGCCACCCGGTCGACCACCTCCTGCTGAGGTTGTTCGGGGTGGCTGATAAATTCAATCCAGGGCACCTCTGCGTAGATATCATCAAAATCGGCTGAGCCGCCGGCGAATAGCTGGTGCACGATATTCATGGTCCAGGTGGTACCACTTTTGGCGGGAACGGATATGATTACGTCACCGTTGCGCCACTCGATCTGCTGTTGAATCTCGGGTTGTATCCAGGGTGGGCCCTGGCGGTCACTAGCTTCTGGTTGTGATGGGTTCAAGTTGTTGCGCTCCGTTCAATTCGGGCTGGATGCCCGCCGTCATTCGCCGGTCAAATGATTTAGTTTGGCAAACTATTACGGGCTGGTCGATGCCAAGTGAGTGGCTCGCGGGTGGGGACGATAAACGGCCGCTAATAACGGACATCTGTTCGCTTTGAAGGCCGTTGATAAAGCGGTCGGTTAGCGTGTGTGGCTGGCCGAGTTTCCCACTGCCAGCTTTAGCTGGTGGGCCGGCAAACTACCGCGTCCGGCCCGTGAGCAGACAGCTGTTTGGCGTTGGTTGTTCTCCTTCTGATATTAACCGGAGCGCCTTGGGCGCTGCCGGCTAAACCGTCTGTTGCTGGCGGTTTTGAATTTCTATATGGCGGGCACGCAGCGCCTTTTTATCGGGTTTGCCCACCGCGGTTTGTGGAATGCTATCGATAAATTCAATGACTTTGGGGGCTTGGAAAGCCCCTTTGCGGTTGGCTACCAGCGCCGCTATGTCGTTGCCGTCGGCGGTTAAACCCGGCTTCAACACAATGCTGGCGGTGACCGCTTCGCCCCACTTTGCGTGCGGCACGCCAAACACAGCCACCTGGGCTACGGCCTCATGTTCACTGATCACATCTTCAATCGCGCGTGGGTAAACATTAAAACCGCCGGTGACGATCATATCCTTGGTGCGGTCGATAATGCGCAGGTAACCGCCCGGGTCGCGCACCGCCACATCACCGGTGTGCAGCCAGTCGTGGCGAAAGGCGTCGGCGGTCTGTTGTGGGTTATCGCGATAGCCGTCGATAACAATGGGGCCGCGCACGCAGATCTCGCCGGGTTCGCCATCGGCCACCGGTCTGCCCTGTTCATCGAGCAGCTCCACATCCAGCCAGGGGGAGGGCAACCCGCAACTGGCCAGGCGGTTGAGGTCGTTACTATCGTGGTCGCCCTTGCGCAAGGTGGTGATCACCATGGGGGCTTCGGCCTGGCCATAAAATTGTGAGAATACCGGTCCGATGCGTTCAATGGCCTCTTGCAGGCGGATGGGCGAAATAGCCGAAGCGCCGTAGAAGACGGTCTCCAAACTGGAGAGGTCGTACTGGTCAAAGTGCGGGTGGTCGAGAATGGCGTAGATCATGGTGGGGACCAACATGATGCAGTTGATCTGATACTCCTGAATCAGCTGCATCACCCGGCCGGCATCGAAGCGGGGCAGGGCCATAATGCTGCCCCCTTTTAACAGAGTGGGCAGAATCAACGCCGAGCCGGCGTGGCTGAGCGGTGTACAGGAGAGAATATGAGGGGTACTTGGCCACTCCCAGTCGGTCAGCATAATTTGCAGAGTGGCCAAGCCCGCCCGCTGGGTACTGGCAATGGCCTTGGGCTTGCCGGTGGTGCCGCCGGTGTAGCCCAGGCGCATGATGGTTGTGGGTGTTACTGCCGGGGCCACCAATGGCATGGGTGTAAAACCCAAGCTGAGCCGGCAGATATCTTCACTGAAGCTGGTGTCTCCAAAGGAGATCATACGCAATTGGGGTAGTGCCGCTGCTATCTCCTGGGCGCGGGGGCCGTAACTTACGGCATCAAACACCAGGAGTTCAACGCCGGAATCCTGCAGTACAAACAGGTGGTCCTCCAGGCTGCTCAATGGGTGCATGGGCACATAGACCGCGGCCAACAGTTGTACCGCATGGCTGACGTGCAGCACCTCTGGTTTGTTGGGGGATACCAGGCCCACACGTGTTCCCGCTTTAACCCCAAGCGAGGCCAGCGCCTGGCAAAATTGGCTGGTTTCATCCCGTATCTGGTCGACGGTCAAACAGGGGCCATCGACAATTTGTAGCAAGGGGCGGTCGCCACCGCGGTTCAGGGTACTGACCAACAGTTCGGCCATGGATTTGGAGCGGTGTATTAACGAGCTATTCACGGTCATCCTCTCTTCGTGATACCTGGTAACGGTTTGGTTGTGGCGCTAACCTCGGCTTAAATTTAGCTATGCCCTGCCGCCGTTAATGGCAAACCGCCCCAAAAAGGTTTATCGATTGAAACCCGGGTGAGTCTTTTCAGGGGGTAATTTTAGGGCTGGCGAAGCCGGCCGGGGTGCTTGGTTTGGTGGGTATTAGCAGTGATACCACCAAGCCGAAAATCAACACCCAAAGCACCACGGTAAAGGTCATGGCATAGCTGCCCTTCCAGTCGTGGATATAACCACCCAGTGGGCCGGGAATAACCGAGACACTGGTTAACACCAAGCTCATAGCACCTTTCACTTTACCGAATGCCTGTGGGCCAAAGTTCTTGGCCACAATGGATGCCCAGATGGGCATCAGCCCGCCGACACCAATACCGACCACGGCTATAGAGGCCACCACAAAAATCAGGCTTTTGAAATAGAGCATGGGCAGTAGCCCCAGCGCCATCACGGTGGAAACCGAGGTCATCAATTTAGCGGGCGAAAATTTGTCGGCCAGCCAGCCGTAGAGAAATTTACCGAAAAACGCGGTGCCGGCGTAGAGCGAAAGCATAAACGCACTCTTTTGCAGATCGATACCCAGCTCGCGGGAAAAGGGAACGAGATAGGTAATAAAGGAGATGGAGGCAAAGCTCAATGTGCCGACGGTAACGGCAATTAACCAGAAATCCAAGCGTGCCAGCAACGCTAAAAAAGTCTCGCCAGTGCGGGTTTGCTGGTGGGTGGCCGGGCGAATACCGGGTTGAACCCCATCGGGGTATTGGCCTACCTCTGCCGGTGTGGCGACCGCAATAAACCAGGCGCAGGGGGTGAGTGTTAGTAAAATAAACAGGCCGAAGATAAAGCTGCCGATGCGCCAGTTAAAGGTCTCAAACAGAAAGGCGGCGATGGGCGGCATGAGAAAGCCTCCCAGCGACATGCCCGCGGCCGCAATACCCAAGGCCAACCCCCGGCGCCGTTCAAACCATTGGCTTAGCATGGCGCCGGCGGTAACCAGCCCAATCATCGCCGAGCCGGGTGCAATCAAAAAAATACAGGTTAGTGTGGCCTCAATAAGGTTGCTACAAACCGACAGCAGCATAAAACCCAGGGATAAAGCGACGGCGCCCAGGGTCATTAAAATTTTAACCTTGCCGCGGTCTACCCAATAACCCAGTACCGGCCCCAGGCCGGCGGCAACCAGCAGGAAAACAGATGATGCCCAGCCCAGCTGACCGGTGGTGGTGGCGAATGCCTGGGCCAGGGGTTCAAAGTAGAGACCGAGCAGGTAGACGGTAAAACCAACAGAAACCAACTGCCCAAAGGTTGCTAAAAAGAGAATTTTCCAGCCGTGAAAAGCAGTGGGGTGTGCCGTATTGTGGTTGGCCATGGTTGAATTCCCAAGTATTTATTTTATTATGGGTTGCTCGAGTTACTGTGGTTGTAACAGTTTTCTTGGGCTATTTTTTTGCTGCGTGTTGGGGGCGTATGCTGGGGGATAGAAGCCCCTGATTTAATACAGCAATAACCACCCCGCCGATCACTCTCTGTTTGGTACCCACGGGTTGCAGTTTGCGTTAATTACAGCCGGTACCGAATCAACTCGGTGATAGTTAATTATCACCCTGGTAGAGCTGTAGCAGCTCTTCGGCCAACAGATCCAGTGCGATATCAATATCCGGCATGCCGGGCACTATGGAAAAATTGATGACCGCGTGTTCCAGTTCAAACAACATCAAATAACATTTGATGCGCTTACGTTCCCGGCTCTTGCCTTTTAAACCTTTCAGGGAAAAACCGGGAAATCGTTCACCGAGAATTTCGATAACCCGCTCCCGGTGATTACTGACGAAATCTTTTCGGTCGGGCAGTTGCATAAACAAAATGGAGAAGAGGTGGCGAACACTGTGGTGTTTATCCATCAACTCCCGGTAACGCTGCAGCCAGGCTCGAATGGAATCCAGGTTGGGTGACTCAATTTCTGCCAGTTCAACGTAGAGCTCCATCTGTTCTTCCATGTTTTCCGACAGGATCTTCAGCAGCAGCTCATTTTTATTGGCAAAGTGCAGATAAACCGTGGCTCGACTGACTCCGGCGGCGGAGGCAATCTGCTCCATGGTGATGCTGTCATAGGGCTGGCTATAGATCATCTCCCGCGCGGCTTGGCAGATCAAAGTAAGTGTTAGCTGCTTTTGCGCCTGGCGCAGGTTTGGCTTCTTGGCCGTCATACGTTTCACAATACAGCTGCTGCTGGCTCCAGTAATGGCATCAGGCCGATAATAACAGATCCTGGATGACCGAAAAACACAAGAAAAACAGCCGCTTATTTGCGATGGTGAGGGTTGGGCGGGTGTCTGCTTGAGCACTATACTGGGTAAATCACGCAGCCGTGAGGGGCTGTAACCAGCCGACTAATTGTGCCCTGAGCCTATGTTTAGGCCCCAATACTTCCATCCTCTGTATCGCACACCTCTCTATAACAGCTCACTAGCTAGCATCTCTCTGCTTAACACCTCTCTGCTTAACACCTCTCTGCTTAATAGCCCTGTTTGCCAGACTGCTGCAATTCAGTAAATGCCGGTCGGTGCTGATACACCGCTGGTGTCTAAACATTGTGGACGTTGGGGTGAGGTTTTGGCGACTGCTCGATTCATTAATTTTTGTTATTTGGTTTTGGCATCTTAAACAATTTATGTCTATAACCCATGCCGTCAATAAGTTTAGATTGACACATGTCTAGTGAGTATACAAGAATATATTTAAATCCGATGGATACAGCCCGTATCTCTTGGCATGCAGTAGACCCATTTTCTGAATCAATAAAATAGATAAGAGAGAGAAGGTGGTATCGGCGCTCACTGTGTATCGACTCCCACGGTATTTTTTTGATAGTCCTTGTTTGATAGTCCATGGTTGGCTGTGCTCTCTTGGCCGTTCTCTCCTCCGATTTGGTTTAGGTCACCCTAATCAGGGTTGTCCGGTGTTGGCTAAAGGCTTTGTCGTTTTCGGAGCGGGTGGGAGTATCGGTTATTCGTACCTTTAAAAAAGACGACAGCGTAGTTCAGTAGCCACAAAACCAGTAGCCATAAAACAAAATTAAGAATAAACAATAAAAGGTGAAACCGATGAAGATCTCTAATTGTGCACACAATAAAAAAAGCTACCTTGCCAAATCGATGTTGGTGGTGTCGGTCTCGTTGGCGGGGCAGGCGATGGCGGAGGGCGGTAAAATCCTCGAAGAGATAGTGGTTACCGCGGAGCACAAAGAGGCTTCCCTCCAGGATACGCAAATATCAGTCACGGCGGTGTCGGCACAGGATATTCAGGATCTGGGTATTAGTAATGGTATCGATCTGGGCCACGTTGCTCCTAACCTGGTGGTTAACTCCTATCAGGGGGGCAAGTCGGGTATGAGTATTAATATGCGCGGCATCTCCCAGAACGAGACCTTGGTCACCTACGACCCCGCGGTGGGTGTTTACATCGATGATGTGCTGCTCTCAAAAAATGTGGGCGCGATATTGGATGTGGTCGATATGGAGCGCATTGAAATATTACGTGGCCCGCAAGGTACCTTGTACGGCCGTAATACTATGGGTGGCGCGGTTAATTTTGTTACCCAAAAGCCGACCGATCAGTTCGAAGGCAAGCTGGTGGCCAATTATGGCCGCTATGGCCAGCAGGATTTAAAAGGGGTATTTAATATTCCCCTGGTCCCGGCCAGCAGCACAGTCGGTGCGTTAAACATGCGTGTCTCCGCGGCCACCATTAACCGCGATGGCTTAACCAAAAACAACTATTCCGGCCCAAGCCCGTATGCCTCACCCAGCTACAATACCGAGCTATTTGGTACCGGTGGCAATGATGACTCCCGCCTGCGTAAGCAAACCGACGAGCTGGAAACCAAAGACCGGCAAGCGGTAATGGTGCACCTGCAGTGGCAGCCCACCGACTATATCACTGCGCGCTACAGCTACGATAAAACAGAAATTGACGAGATCCCCAATACCCCCTGGGTGACTACCGCTAACCCCGCAAGAACTGCGGGTGTGTTATTGGCCCCCTACAATATTGGCCGGGCCGACCGGCCCAGTGCCATTTCGGTGAATGGCGCGCAAGTGGCCGAAACCGATGTTGAAGGCCAGGCACTGAATTTGGATTTTGAATTAACCGACACCCTCAGTTTTAAATCGATTACCTCCTCGCGTAAATTGACCAACTTTAGTGCGGCAGACTCCGATGGCTCACCACTGTCGATAATTCAAACGGTGGATACCAATAAAAATGATCAGTTTACACAGGAGTTCCGTTTAACCGGCGGGAGTGAGCGTTTTGACTACAGCGCCGGGCTCTTTTATATGGAGGAAGAGGGCAGTGTCGATCAGCGCCTGGATGCTTTTGGTTTTCCGGAGCGCACCACAGCTGATTTTAAAAATGACAACTGGGCTCTATTTGGCCAGTCAACCTACGACTTTACCGATGCCCTAAGGGTGACAGTTGGCTTCCGTTACACCGAAGAGGACCGGGAACTCTCCAAAATTTTCTACCGCCGCGGCTCAACCGCTGGTGTTGACTTCGGCACCGCCAAGCGCAGTTTTGATAACTTCTCGCCTATGGTTTCCCTCGCCTACGATATCAATCCAGATACCATGACTTACTTTAAGGTGAGTACCGGCTTTCAATCGGGTGGTATGAATGTTCGCGAACAGAACCTGGAGAATTTCAAAAAGGGTTTTGATGAAGAGAAATTACTGGCCTACGAGTGGGGAGTAAAAGCCAATATTGGCGAGCGCGTGCGCGTAAACTCCGCCCTCTGGTTTAGTGATTACACCGACAAACGGGTTAACCAATTCGACCCGGAAACCTTGGGCAACACAGTGCGCAATGCCGGTATCGTACAGGCTTACGGATTGGAGCTGGAGATGCAAGCGCAATTGAATAACTATTTTCTGTTGGGTATCTATTACGGCTATCAAAAACCGGAGTATAAAGAGTACGACACACCCAACCCCGATTGTGTAACCAATCCCGACTGTTCACCAAAAACCTTCGATCTCTCCAACGACACCAACATTGTCTATACCCCCGAGCACTCCGGTGGAGCGAATCTCGCTTTTGAAAAACAGCTTGGCTTTGGTTATGTGCGGGCGCGTGTGGATTGGGCGTGGAAAGATGGTTATACCTTCATTGCACAAATTCCCGAGCGCAATTCCCAAAAGGCGCACAGCATCTGGAATGCCAAGGTCACCCTGGATGAGATTCAAGGGCCGGGGGATACCACCATTCTGCTTTCTCTGTGGGGTAAAAACCTGTTGGATGAAAGCTACTACTACAATGGTGTCAATATTTACGAAACCTTCGGATTCGATATCAACACCTACGCCGAGCCGCGTACCTATGGCATGGAAGTGGGTTTGCAGTTTTAAGTCATCTCGGAATGGCTGGTGGTGACAGCAGCAGCCGTTCCTGTACTCGATTTGAGGGTGATTCACCCGATAGCAAACGGCGCTAAGCGGTGAGGTTTATCCGCAGTGCCCTCTGTGACAAGCCTCTTGTTAATAATCCTTTTTTGCTAATGAACCTATAGCAGCAACTGGCGAAAGAAGCCGGTGTCGAGCATGATGCCGTTATCGCTCACCGGCCTGGCAGACTATTCTGCTGTAAAGGTCGGTTTTTTTAGGTTTATGGCTATTATTTTGCGCTCTGCTGGCTCTTCGTCGCTGGCTGCCGCTTCACTTTTTCCGGCCGTCCGGTTTCTCATCCCCCTCCTCAAATGCGATAATCGCGCCCCTGTTTAATAGCTAGTCTGGAAATCACAGTGATTGAATCTCTATTCCCCAACGGTATAGCCCACTATTTGGTAGGTGGTCTCTTTATCGGCTTGGGTGTTGCGACTCTGTTCGCGCTTACCGGCCGTCAGGGCGGCGCCTCTACCTTTTTTAGCGCCTGCTGGTCGTGGCTGATAAAAACGCCCTTCTTTCAGCAGGGTGCGTTTCTCGGCAGCCGTAACTGGCGGCTGGTCTACTCTATAGGTTTTGTTCTGGGGGGATTGCTCTACCTGGCACTGGGCTTGCCGCAGGCGGCCAGCCAGATGCCCGCCTGGAAGTTGGCGGTGGGTGGCTTGTTAATTGGTTACGGCGGTCGTTTGGGTGGTGGCTGTACCTCAGGCCATGGCATCTGCGGCATGGCCTCGCTCAACCTGGGGTCAATTAGCGTGGTATTAACCTTTATGGCGACCGGCTTTGCTACCGCTCTGCTGCTGAAAGCCATGGGTTGGGGAGTTTAGCCATGCACAATCGTCTTGCTTTGCTTGTTACTCTGGTTGCTGGTGTGCTGTTTGGTTTTGGCCTCTCCTGGGCCACCATGATTCGCCCGGAAGTGGTTATCTCCTTCCTTACCTTTGATGACCTGGGTCTGTTGTTTGTGCTCGGTGCCGCCACCGGCTTAAACCTGTTGGTCTTTCAGCTGTTGCCGAGGTTGCGCAAGCGTGCCCTGCTGGGGGCGGAATTTGAAAAGCGCCCCTTCAACGCGGACCGCAAAAGCCTGCTCGGCGGCGCCCTGTTTGGTATCGGCTGGGGAATTT
Organism: Halioxenophilus sp. WMMB6; assembly: GCF_033283405.1. Lineage (NCBI taxonomy): Bacteria > Pseudomonadati > Pseudomonadota > Gammaproteobacteria > Alteromonadales > Alteromonadaceae > Halioxenophilus > Halioxenophilus sp. WMMB6. The sequence continues at coordinate 20,363 of NZ_JAWMQR010000008.1, read as the reverse complement.
GCGGGGTCTGTCCGGCGCCGGCCTTGGCCGGCCTGGGGGCCGGCAACACCGATCTGTTAATCGCTGTGGTGGCGATATTTATCGGGGCACTCTTACATGGCCTATTGGCCGGGCGCGCTAAAGCCGCGAACTAATCGCCAGCGGCGCTAACCGTTATGAAGGAAGCATAGGCCCACAAAGGGCCTATTGGTTTTCAAAACCGAGAAAGGAGACCACCTCCTCAACCGGTGCGCGGGAGGTAAAATAACTGTTTGCCCTAGCGCTCTGGTCGGGTACTCCCAACGACATTCCGCACCAGACCAATTCATTCTCCTGCAAGCGAAAATGGCGGTGTAATTCGGGCCGAAACATGGCCCATGCCTCTTGGATGCAGGTGCCCCAGCCTCGCTCCACCGCCAGCAGACAAATAGTTTGCAGGTACATGCCGGTGTGCCCCCACTGGGCTGGATTGAAGCGTTTGTCCAATACAAAAAATAACCCGACCGGAGCATCAAAAAAGTGGAAGTTGCGAATAGCCAATTTCTGCCGGCCTTCTGCATCGCTGCGTTCAATGCCGGCGGCCTCGGTCATCAATGCTCCCATCTGTTGCGAGCGCTCAAGATAGATTGGGTCGAGAGCTTCGTAATTGAGGGAGAAGGGCGGCTCAATGGGGCGTGTGGCAATAACGCCGGACTGAAAGCTCTGCATGGCGAGTTCGGTCACCGCCTTCTGTTCCTGGCCGGTTACGGCAATAACCCGCCATGGTTGCACATTGCTGCCAGAGGGTGCGCGTTGCGCTGTAGTTAACAGGTCGTGTAGATCACTCTTGGCAATGGGGTCCGGCTGAAAAGCGCGAATGGATTTGCGCAGGTTAATGGCGTCGGTAACGTTCAAAAGCTCCATCCTTGTATTTATTGGTTTATGCCTGGCCCGCCAGGCGGGTGGTCGACATAGTAACAAAATGGCGGGGGAGAGTGCGGAGTGTTCTCGGCAGCGGATGGCCGCCTTCCGATGAGAGTACGCGCCGGTGGCTATAAGCTGGCGGAAAGGTAGGGCAGGAAAATAATTAGCCCGACGATCACTGCACCCATGGCGGTTAGCAAAACTGAACCCGCCGCCACGTCTTTTGACTTTTTAATTAATGGGTGAAAGTCGTGAGTCACGGCATCGCATAAAAACTCCAATGCGGTGTTTAAACCTTCCGCCAACCAAACGGCCATTATGGCAAATACCAACAGACACCACTCCAATTGCTTCACCCCAAAAAATAGGCCTGCTAACACCACCATAAGGGTAGCAATGAGGTGTATCCAGGCGTTGTGTTGGCTGAGTACCAGCTCAACTATACCGGCTGCGGCATAACCGACACTTTTAAGGCGGCTACCAAAAGAGAAAGAGGTTGGCATTTGCCTATGCTCCACGAAATGGTCGAGAAAACAATATTGCCTCCCCCAATTTTGGGGCGGGGGGGTTGAAGGCTGCTGTGAGAATATACCAGAGTCGCGCGGTTGGTGTGAGCTGGCTATCTTATCCGGCCTGCCAGGTGATTAGCTAATCACAATCGACTTTAATCTCCAGCTCTTTTACCTGCCATGGGCTGACCTTGGCAGGACGGCTGAAGGTGCAGTGCGTGTGATGGTTATTAACACGAATAGATTCAGTAATTTCTGCGGCCTTTTCGTCGATACTCTCGTCACTGGCATAGGCATTGTAATAGAGCGTAAAGATATACTGCCCAGCGGCGACTTGCCTGGGGCTTTGGCCGTAGGTGGTGACGTTAACGCAACCGCTAAGCAGTAGGGACGATGACAGCAAAAAAGCGATGTTTTTCATAGGTCACCGTCAATTTAAACCAGTTATCGCTAGCCAATAGATGGTCTTTTAGTCGGGTAAGAGTGAAGGCGCGGCCACCAGATGACGCGCAACCTGGTGGTGAGAATATATTGGCCTCTATTCCCGGTAAATAGTGTTGGCCGCTATTGATGGGTAGCTTACTTGCTTAGGAGAGGGTCTGTTGCAGTATTAACGCCGTGGCCTCCAGCGATTTAGGGTCGGCATCCATCAGCTTAAACTCATTCCAGCCAAACCGGACTATATCGTTATTGCCCAACGCCTGGCGCCCCTTTACCTGCAACCCGTTTACGAAGCTGCCATTTTTGCTATTGAGGTCTTCCAGATAGATCTCAATGGCACCATCCAGGTATTTACTCTGTTCCAACACTATTTTTGCATGCTGACCGCTGATTGCCGCATCGTTGATCTGCACATCGGAATCCGGGTGACGGCCGATGGTAGTGGTTGGCTTGGTGAGTTCAAATTTATTAACAACTACATCGTCGACCAGTTGTGCCAGAATAGTCATGTTCGTTCTCCTCTTTAAAATAGAGATGGGGTAATCGGCGGTAAGGCCGATACCCATTATTTAAAACTAGCTGATGCCAAAATCTTTCTGCAGCGCCTTACGTAGTGCCTCGGCCATAGCGCCTGCGCTGGTGTAGCGTTTATCCGGTTCTTTGGCCATGGCCTTGTTCACAATGCGTGGTGCACTGGCGGGCAGGGCGGGGCGAAGCTCACGCACGCTTTTACATTTTTTATTAATCACCTGATAGGCCAGGTTGGCGATACTGTCGCTGGAGTAAGGGGCCTGCCCGGTAAGCAGTTGATAGAGGGTTACGCCGAGGCTGTAAATGTCTGAGGCGCCGGTCACCTTCTGGCCTTTGAGTTGCTCTGGTGACATATACAAGGGGCTGCCGAGAATATCACCGGTTTTGGTGCTGGAGCTGTCGACAATGCGAGCAATGCCGAAATCGGCAACCTTAACTTGCTCGTGCTGCTCATCGTACAACAGGTTGCCGGGTTTGATGTCGCGGTGCACGATGTTTTTCTTGTGGGCGTAGTGCAAGGCATCGGCGACCTGGGCTACCAGCTGATACACCGTGCTTACCGCCAGCAAGTTGTCCTCGGTACTATTAACGCGCAGGGAGTCGCCTTCGATAAAATCCATCGCCATGTAACAGAGGTCGGGCTCTTCGCCCACATCGAACACGGTAACGATATTGGGGTGTGACAGCCGGCCGGTCGCTTCGGCCTCGCGGAAGAATCGCTGTTTAACGCCTTCCAGTTCGTGGGGGGCAACGTTTTTGTAGCTGAGGGTTTTTATCGCAACCCGGCGCGCAATTTTGGGGTCAACGCCCAGGTAGACGGTACCCATGGCGCCGCGACCAAGCTCCCGCTCAATACGGTATCGTCCCAATCTTGGTTGGCGCTGCTGCTCCTGGGGAATGTTCAGCGTTTGCGTGGCAAGCAGGTCGTCGCTGTTGATGGCGACGGTGGCGGAGAGCACGCTGTTGGCCTTCTCGGACACATCTTTATATTTTGGATCCAGTCCGGCCAACCACTGATAGGTTTTGGTGGCTGCTTGGTAGGCGCGGCGCTGCTCCTGCTGTAGCGCCAGCTGGTAACCCAGCTCGGTAACCGCCGGGTTGGGTTGGCAGGTTTGCAGATGGGTAGCGGCCTGGTCCAGTTGGCCGGCCTGTAGCTTGATATCGGCCAGCTCCAGCAGCGCGGCGTCGCGCTCGCCGACCAATGCGGCCCAGGTGCGTTTCTGCTGTGCCCTGATCAGCACCACCGGAACGCTTATCAGTAAATACTGAATTAACACCCCCTGTGGCAGCCACAACTGATGTTGCAGTTGGGCATAGAGTTGCAGGCCGGTATATCCGGCAAGACTAATGCATGCGATTAATATCGCCGCAAGTAGACCAGGCCTGGGCAGTAGCCATAGCCAAAGGCAAACACCCATCATCCACAGCCCAATATTGGCGAGCTCACCCCAAATGGGCACGGTAAGACCGTACCCGGCCTGCATACTCCTTGCGCCCCCGGCCAGCAGGTAAAGCTGTCGGTCCAGGTGCTGTAAAGGTGCAATAGAGGGGCCGTATAAGACAGCAAGAATCGCCACCACGAACAGCGCGATGGGTAGGTTGAACAGAGACGATAGGGGATTTTTCATTAACAGCAGGCGGCCACAACTAGATGCTGTTACTACTATAGGCGCCCGCTCTTAAACTCGACAGTTGGGCCTGTGAAAATGTGCTCTATCGCGCAAATAATGACATGCAATTAGTGGTACGTGAATAAATAGGGACAAACCGGTTGAGCGGTGAGCAATAGCCCTTGGTATTGATAATCCGCGAGCTTGTATTAGTGCTGGGTGATATTGGATGGCGTAGATGCTCTACGCGGTTCAACCGCTGGTAGCGCAGCGGTGGGGGTGGAATAGCAGTGGTTATGTTGAGGTGAAGCGTCGAGCAACGGGATAGTGGCTATACCCAACAGTTTCGAACTGTGTTAGACAAAAATTCCGGTGAATGGTAGATGGATTCGGAAGCTTTGATCATGGCGCATAAACAAGTAAACGAAAGATCTGTATGCAGGTAATAAGATAATGTGAGCCTGCGGCTAGCGTACATGGGGTTAAGAGATTTGTCGTCCTCGGATTGAGTTTGCTCTGTTGCTGCTACGAGGCCGATATTGTTTTAGACATGTTAAAACCAGTGATGACAAAACCAACCTCTTTGTACAGCTTGAGTGCTCGCTCATTGTGATAAGCGACTCTCAGTTTTATTTGGTTTACACCGGTGGATTGCAACTGTTTTTCTAACTCCGCTATGGCTTGTCGACCAAATCCTCGACTTCTGTGTTCGCCGGAGATAAAGAAATCGTAGATAAATGTTGAGTTATCGCTGGTATTGACTGAATGCCATAGGTAACCAACCAAACTCAGTTTCCCCTCAATTTCAGCATCGATGCACAACAGCGTATGCTCGGTATCCTCTAAGCCATTTGGGAAATAACTTGCTAAATCCTTTTTCGCCAGCTCAACAGCCAACTCCATTGGATGGCCATAATTGGTAGCGATTTCCCGACTGTAGTCGTCAATAAAATAGTGACAATAAGCCGGGTACTCTTCTTGTCGCATCGCTCTGAGGACTACCATCTTACTTCCTTTTTATACGATGAATTTAAATGCTAACTCTACAAATTAGCGAGGGGATTCCCTTGGTTATCGACTGTGCGCATTGGGTTGCAGATAATCATCGGTTACGTCCATTTCATATACAGTTTTAGATGAAGCGAGACATTCTCGCATCTTTGCCAGTGCGATGCGACTCTCTGCGCTGGTTAGATTGTTATCGTTCCATGCTTTCCTGCTTGGCCACTGGGCGTACCCCACATAGCTGTTGGGTTTATTGGTTTTATGTAATCTCGAACCAAGGCTTCCACACTCGTTATAGATTGCCTGAGTAACCATTCGCCAGTAGTGTCGAAAATCGTCTTCTTTTCCTTGCGTAACGTCAAACTCGTAAACCGCTATAAACACTTGAATCTCCTATTTTGTGTAATGCTGATAGCTCCTATGGGCAGGCACGCTGGTAGGGTGACTGCCTTGCCTGACTGAAGCATTACTCTTCAGTGTTGCCTCTCGCTTTTAGAGGCGACAGAGCGCTTTGGCTGTCGGCTTGCTGTCAGGGCATTTCGACAAAGCTCAGCCCACTGGTTTAAGCAAAAACAGATCCAAACAACTGCCAGATAAGTCCGTTAGCTGCGCATCCGCACATATATTGCGTCACTGCCCGAGCCAGGACCTTGCTGCTTCGCGAATTGTATAACTCTTAGTTAACGCAATTGGTAGCTGCCAGTAAAAAGAGCAGTCTGCTTGGTGAGCTAAAATGTTCACCATAAATGACGATTTGGGTCGTATCGGGCTACACACCCTCCTGCCTATAATTTGCGCGCCTCCCCACAGCGGAGGTATCAAGTTTCACCTCTTCGCAGACGCCCATCGTGCCCTGATCTACCTCGTAGGGTAGAGGCAGACAATCCAATAATTGTTCACTCACATTAGGGGAGGGCCAACCTGCCTAAATCATAATTAGACACCATGTTCTAACAACAAAATAGATAAACAAGAGGACAAATAAATGATAATTAAAAATCTCCTATCGATGTTATCTTCAATCACAACCTTAGTCATAACAGCAGTTTTGGCTATAGGCATTGCTCCACCATCTCTTGCCGGCACCGTGCTTGAACAAACCTATACCAGTGGCATTAGCAATGGCTGGGTTAAGGTGGAACGCTGGAAAGACACAGACAGTGCCTTTATACAGGAGGGCTTCCCTGCGGATGGGCGCGGTGACCAGGATGGGCAGCGTGTTACTTTCTTCGGTAACGACCCCACCCCGCATTCATCAAAATATCTGTTGTACTACGCACCGAACTGGTCGACCAGCAGCAAATCGGTACCCGTCTTACTCGTACACGGCTCTAACCACAATGCAGACATTGCCTGGGCCAATCCCAATGAAGCAGGACCCTATGGCTGCGGTAAAACCCTGTGCCCGAGTACTGGGCTTATGCAGGAGTTGGTAGCCGATGACTTCAAGGTCTTTGCGATTTCAATGCCCCACAAAAATGGTGACAACTACTTTTGGGCACAGCAAATTGCAGATGCAATCAGTCACATTAAAGCAGTTACAGGCGCGTCTGAAGTGGATATTGTTGCCTGGTCCAAGGGAACCTTCAGTGCGCGAATGTATGTATCGTCGGTTACTGAACCTTGGGGTACTCCCTACCAGAACGATGTTCGCCGACTAATTTTAATCGGTGGGCCAAACGGCGGCTTTGACAGTTCCTTCCGTCACGGAACCACCTCTTCTGTCAGCGTCTATTCCGAATGTGGTGGCGTCATCAATGGCCCTACCGCACACGACTACATGACCTGCTACGGCTGGCTATACCACCGGCCCGAGTGGACTTTCAGCTCTTCTTACTTCCCTGGTGCCGCTCAAATGCTCAAACGGTGGGATAACAAGTATGGTTTTTTGGCTACAGAGGTTGATTGGTACTCCACCTACTATGGTGGCTGGGGAGCCTATTCTCATTCGAATGGCATTGATGCTTATATGGGTGAGTCACTGGTTGATACGGTTCAGCAAGCCGGTATTCCGTCATCGGTGCGCGTGCACACGCTATGCGGCACATCGGCTGACATCCCGCTTTTTCATAACGAACATACCGGTCTGTCCGACGGTGTTATTTTCCTGGATAGCTGCACCGATACGACGGGTGTTGCCAATAATGGCGGCGGTACTGTATTTGCGCTTAATCATCTAACCCTCGGCTGGCGCCACTCGGCCACGGCCCAAATTATGGATTGGTTAAACGCCATCTAGATTCTCTTAATGCCGCCCTTTACCTGCCAGCTTACCTGCCAGTACGGCAGTATGCTGGCAGCCGTTACCATCGCTGATTTTACAAAAAAGCTATATAAAAAAGCCCGACACATAAGACTTTATGTGTTGGGCAAAGCACTCAACGAGTGATAGAGACAAATCGAAACGAGTCGGTTGCTCAGCAACCGTTAAACTACACCTGTAAAATATTGACCCCACTAACACCGGGCGCGCCATAGACATGGGTGTAACCGAGCTTGGGGCTATTCTGTACCTGACGAGATCCCGCCTGGCCGCGAAGCTGCAAGCAAATTTCATAAACCTGCCTTAGCCCCGAGGCTCCCACTGGTTCGCCATTGGCCAGGCAACCACCATCGGTATTTACCGGCATGCGGCCGTTGATGTTTGTGGCACCGCCCTGAATGAGAAATTCCTGTTCGCCATGCTCACAAAATCCATTTTCGGCCATATGAATAACTTCTGCCCCGGATTCAGTATCTTGCAGTTGAAGCACATCCATATCTTTTGGGCCGACACCGGCGAGCTCAAACGCCACCGTCGAGGCAATCTCAGTTGCACTTTTGCCTTCGGTTTTACTGCGACAGGGGCTAAATACCTCAAAGGATCCGTAAGCGCGGCTGCGAACGACCGCGGCCTTTAAAAAGACCGGTTTACGGGTGTAGCGATGGGCATGATCGGATCGACACAACAAGAGTGCGGTACCACCTTCTGATGGACTGCAGAACATATACTTGCGCAGGGGATGATTGACCATGGTCGACGCCATTATCTCATCCTTGGACAAGGCTTGACGACGCCACGCGCGAGGATTCAAAGAGCCATTGTAAAATGCTTTCTGTGCGACACGGGCGAGAGTGTCTTCTGAAATACCATAATCATGCATGTAGCGCTGTATTTTCATCGCAAAGAATTGGGTGGTCAGCATCAACCCCACTTCCCCATACCAGTCATCCAAGCCCCAATCGCTGGGCTCGGCATTGAATGCACCGGGCTCATGTTTATCAAAGCCTACAGCCAGTGCCACATCGGCAGCGCCCGCTTGAATGGCATTACAGGCGGCATTCAATGAGCTCCCACCCGTGGCACAGCCATTCCAGATATTGGTAAATTGCAGCGTGGTCAGCCCCAGTTGGTTACAAATTGCATCGGCATTACCGGCATCCTGGCTACCGCCGAAGGCGACGTCGACATCCTTCCAGTCGAGGCCGGCATCTTGCAGCGCCTCTCGTACCGCCAACACACCTTGATCAAGACCACTTAATTGCGGGTGCCGGCCGAAATTGTGCAAACCAATGCCGATAATTGCTACATCACTCATCTCGCGTCCTCCGGTTCTATTGGGCTGAAGGCGTAACTCATAACGCCCTTGCCATGCTCATCGGTACGAAATTGTTCAATTTTTAATTTCACGGGCATGCCGATACGTAGTTTCTGTGGATCATTTTCGGTCAGTCTCGATTCGACTCTTAAGCCACACGGCATCTCGATATAACCAACACCATAGGGTGTAAATGACTCCTTGTCTTCGCCACTTTTGTAAGGCTCTTTAGGCATAAAGGATTGCACCGTCCAGCTCCATAGGATGCCACTATTGCCCAGTTCAACCGTTTTAAGCTGATCCGACGAGCAGTTGGAACAACCGCGCTGGCAGGGGAAGAAATACTCACCACAAGATTCACACCGGCTGCCCAATAGCGAGGGCGATGCATCAGGCCAGATAAATAGGCCTTCATGGATTGGATATTGATCAGCAGACATATACACAACCTATAGACTGATAATTAATTAACGTGTCGTAAATAACCTTTCCAATAAGGTTCCCGGAGTATGTGCTTCATCACTTTTCCGGATGCCGTCCTTGGAATAGTGTCAATCGCTTCTATGCTTTTAGGGATTTTGTAACCAGCAATTCGTTGGCGAAGAAACGCCTGCAGCGCTGCAACATCCAGCGTATGATTTTCTCGCAATACCACCAGCGCTTTCACCGCTTCACCCCAGCGCTGGTCCGGCACACCAATAACCGCCACATCTTTTATCGCCTCACAGGCAAGCATGGCCTTTTCTATCTCGGCGGGATAAATATTTTCAGCGCCGGAAACAATCATGTCCTTGATACGATCCTGGAGAAATAGGTAGCCATCCTCATCCAGATAGCCTGCATCACCAGATCGATACCAACCATCAACAATCGCCTCTTTGGTGGCAGCTTCGTTGTTCCAGTAACCCAGCATGATTGCTGGCGACTTAATACAAATTTCACCTACTTCGCCTGCTGTTAGCGTCTTCCCAACCTGATCACAAATCTTTATTTGAATGCCGGGAAAAGGAATCCCGCAAGAGGACATCCTTTTACTGCCGTTCACATCGTGATCTTCGGCTGGTAGGTAGCTCACTGCACCGGCGGTCTCAGTCATGCCGTATTGCTGTACAAAATCGCAACCGAACAGAGCCAGAGAAGACTTGAGTAGCTGCTCGGAAATGGGCGATGCGCCATAAACCACAGACTTCACCGAGCGACAATCGAGCGCATTATCCAGGGCATATTCGACAATCTGCTGCAATACGGACGGGACAATAAACATTCGATTGATCTGGAAGGCGACGATGTCGTGTGCGATACGCACGGCATCCGGAGTCTGGTGGATTATGTTGGTTGCCCCATGATAAAAAGCAATAAAGCCCCAGCCAGTACCGCCAATATGGAAAATGGGCATAGCAACCAAGTTGACTTCATCACTATGCCAATCGGCCCACTGCCCGACGTTGCGCTCAGACTGCCGCTGTGAGAAGAAGCTTTTGTGTGGCAGGACGACGCCTTTCGGCATACCCGTGGTACCGCTGGTATACATCTGTATACAGGGGTCCTGGCTACTGACGGGCATGCATGGGTCACTCACCGCTTGTGAGTCTCGCCAAGCTTCAAAGCCTGATTCATCTATCTGATCAACGTAAATAATACGAAAAAGCGAATCACAATTTTTAAGGCTCGATTCTGCCTGCGCTTGGAACTCAGAGTCGGCAAACAAGATGCCCACGTTAGAATCGTTGATAATATATTCAACTTCCTGTTTGGCCAGGCGCCAATTAATCGCTACTAATACCTGCTGACTTTTTGCCGCACCAAAGAAGATCTCGTAGTAGTGATCACTGTTTTTACCAAGATAGGCGATGCGTTCGCCCGCACCCGCCGACAGAGTTAATAGCCCATTTGCCACTTGATTGGAATAGGTGTCCAACCGGGCATAGCTTGTCACTCTTGATCCGAAAATCATTGCGGAATTATCGGGCTGTGTGGCCGCGTGGGCTCTAATTACATCGGCAACAGAATTCATGGTGAATCTCTATCATTAACTTATTGTGGTTGTGCATTTGATAAAACATTGAATCGCTGCAGGTGGTGGCGGCTACTGCCGAACAGGTTGGATAAAATTGTAATTCGTTTTAAGTAGTGGCCAACACTCAGCTCATCGGTAGTCGCGATACCACCATGAATCTGAATGGCAGAATGTGCCACCTGTTGCGCGCACTTATCCGCCTTGACTTTTGCGGCTGCAACAAATTTAGATGCGTTGCGGTCATTGTCGCGTAATTTAATGGCTGCGGCATACATCAACGACCGGGAGAGCTCCAATGCCATAAACATATCGCTCATCTGGTGCTGTAACGCCTGAAACTTGGCAATGGCAACACCGAACTGTTTGCGTTGCTTGGCATAGTCAACGGTAATATTCACCAGAATATCCATCGCGCCAACCAGCTCAGCCGTCATCATCACTAGGGCTTCATCAACCACAAGCCTTAAAATGGATTCCGCCGCGTCCCCTTTGGCCAGTAGAGTAGTAACTTCGGCACCTTGCAACTCAACTTCGGCAGCCTGGTGGCCATCCACCGTCGCATAACAGACCTTGGTGAGGCCAATGGTATCTGACGGAACAAGAAACAGCATAATTTCGCCATCCTCGGCCGAGCGTGCCGAAACAATTAAATAGTCGGCATTGGGCGCATTATAAACCACCGCTTTTTTACCAGTTAATCGGTAGCCAGAGGCACAGGGATGAGCCAGAGTTTCAATGTGTTCAACTCGCCCTCGGCTGGCGGCTTCAAAGTGCGCAAAGGCACCCTGTAATTCGCCAGCCATCAACGGGCCAATGCAGCCACTGGCCGCATCTGAATTAACTCGGCGAAGCACGCCGCCAAAGGTTATCAATGTTTCCAAAAATGGCTCAACCACCAGATGACGCCCCAATGACTCAAACAGAATTATTGAATCAACGGCTGTGCCGGATAGCCCGCCTTGAGCCTCACTAAATGGCAGATGCAGCCAACCCATCTCGGCACATTGGCTCCACACTTTGTGACTGAAGCCCGCATCAGATGCCAACAGTAAGCGGCGGCTTTCAAAATTGTAGTGATCATTTAAATACTTACAGACGCTGTCATTAAACAGGTTCTGATCTTCGCTAAAGCTGAAATTCATATTAGCTGCGCCCCGTTATAAACCTAACACCTGCTTGGCGATAATATTTCTCTGCACCTGAGCGGTGCCACCATAAATAGTGGAAGCCCGGTTATTTAAATAGGCATTCATCACCGTTGCCCCTTGTTCCGGGCCAACCGTGGAGCCAGTGTAATCCGGAGCCAGCACCTGATTCTGTGCCGGCGCCAGATAGCACCCGCGCAGCTCCAAAGCGAGTAAATCCAGCTGTTGACTCAATTCCGTGCCAACCACCTTAGCCATTGAGGAGAGCACGCCAGGAGCGCTATTTTCTCTGCTGGCAGACTTTATTCTGTGCTCCACATACTCCAGCGCCAGCTTGTCAATTTCCAACTCCGCCAGGCGATTGGAAAACAGCTCATCCTCTAAATAGTTTTTGTCATCGGTGCAGAGCGTTTGTGCAGCCAATTGCCTAATCTGCCCCAGCTGCTTGTCGAGCATGACGTAGTAACTGTAACCACCCCGCTCAAATTCGAGCAGATATTTCGCCACTTCCCAGCCTTGGTTCTCCTGGCCAACCAGGCAAGAGGCCGGAATCCGGACATCTTCAAAAAAGACCTGGCACTGCTCAACCTCGCCATCGAGCGATACAATCGGTGCTACTGTGACACCAGGCAGCGTCATATCAACCAGCACAAAACTGATTCCCGCCTGTGGCTTACCCTCTCTAGCGGTACGGACCAAACAAAATATTTTATTAGCCCGATGGGCAAAACTTGTCCATATCTTGGTGCCATTTAAAATATAACTGTCACCCTCGCGCTCAGCCTTCATCGACAGAGAGGCTAAATCAGACCCGGCATTTGGTTCGGAGTAGCCCTGACACCAGATATCTTCTCCGCTCAAGATACGCGGCAGCAGAGCAGCTTTCTGTTCGGCGGTGCCATACTTCAGCAGGATAGGGCCCAACATCTGAATGCCCATGGGCAGCAGGGTGGGCGCCCCCGCCAATTTGCTCTCCTCCTGAAAGATACTGCGCTGCATGAGGCTCCAGTTATTCCCGCCCCACGCCTCGGGCCACTCGGGTACCAGCCACCCTTGCCTATAGAGGATTGCTTGCCACTCCATCGCTGCGTCAAAATCGGAAAATATACTGGTCATGCGCAAACCGGCGCGCTTTAGATTCGGCGAGAGATTAGCATTTATAAACTCTCGGACCTCATCCCGGAACAGGGAATCTGCCTGACTTATCGCTAAATCCATAATTGGGCTCCCTACGAACTTTTCAGTGCAAGGTTTGATCTGTCTTCCAGATCAATCTTTTTAGTGATTGATGATTCAAGAGGTAGTAATTTACCTGCTTGAAAATAGTGATACGCAGCCCAAAGATTGAAGCTGGAGAACAGCAACAGACTGTAGCGTAACGATTCATCTTCAAATCTGGCCGCTAACATATCACTGACCACACCAATCAATTGCGGCCCTAAACCCAAGCCAATGATATTGAAAATAAACAACAGAATTGCCGCTGCGGTTGCGCGCATGCGCAATGGCACCATCCCCTGGGTTTGAGCAAAGGTCGTGGCCTGATAAAAATTACCCAATACAACTGGGGCAATGAGAAACGTCAGGCACAACCACTTCGAATCAGCGCTATAGACGCCCAATGAAAAGGGAAAGGCGAGCACTAATGCGGCAGAGACAATCCACAGGTACCAACGGGTATCTCTCTTACCTAACTTATCCGCCAGGTAACCGCCCAGCAAAATACCAACGCCCCCAGGAATGCCCAAGATCAAGCCGAGCCAAGTGCCTATCTCCCCGGTCGCCATTGCATGTGACCGTATTAAAAATGAGGGCACCCAACTGAAAACGCCGTAACCGACAAATGCCGTCAGAGACCCGCCCAGTGCCATGTGCACAAAGGCTTTTTTCTGCATCAAGGTGTTAACAACTTGAATCACCGTTGGCGCAGGCTCACTGTCACCGACAGCTGCTTTGCCTTCAGTCAATTGATCAGATTGGCCCCGCTGAGGTTCTGCCACCGTCCAGCGGACCATCAGTGCCAGCAGAATTCCGGGCAGGCCCACCACAAAGAAAGCCGCCCGCCAACCGAAATATTGGTTAATCCAACCGCCGGTTATAAAACCAAATAACACACCCAGAGGAATACCCAACGCATAAAACCCAAGTGCCGTGGCGCGTGTCTCCCGCGAATAGAGGTCGGCGATCATGGAGTGGGAAGCTGGGCTGCAACCCGCCTCACCGACGCCGACACCAATGCGGGCAATGGCCAACTGCCAAAAGTTTTGTACCAGGCCAGACAGCGCCGTCATCGCACTCCAGATGGCGAGCGACAAGGCAACAATGTTGCGTCGGTTACTGCGATCTGCCCACATCGCCATGGGTATCCCCAGCGTTGCGTAAAACAGCGCAAACCCGAAGCCGGTTAAAAAGCCAAGCGCGCTATCAGAAAACCCCATCTCATTTTTAATGGGTTCAAGCAAAATGGAGAGAATTTGGCGATCGACAAAATTGAGGGTATAAACAGCAACCAGAATGGCCAGGATGTAACCTTTCTTTACCGCCAGATGAGATTCGGCTGGCTTTAGCACGACAAGCCTCCTTTACAGAAACAAACAGGGAATTAGGCAGGCCGCAATGGGCCTGCCGGTACAACTTAGAAGGAGCGTTTGATCTTCGCGCCCCAGGTGCGAGGCATTCCCCAGGTAAAGGAGGTTTGGTTGGGTGCAGCAATGGCGGGGTCTACGCCGTGGGTGAAGTACTCTTCATCAGTAGCATTTTTGACAAACAGACTTACCTGCCAAGCTCCTTCCGTTGATTCCCAGCCGGCATGCAAGTTAATCAAACCATAGCTCTCTTGCCTTTCTGTGGGCAGGTTATCCGGGCCGAAATAGACTTTATCCGCCCACTGAAAATCCATCATCACATTGGCGGTGCCGGCATTGGCTAATTCCATCTCATAGCGAATAGATCCGCTGTAGCTGAATTCGGGTGTCATCACCGGGCGATTACCATCAATCAATACGCCATTGAACAGTGCATCTGCGGGAGCGTCGTATTCCGCATCCAGATAACCCATACCCAGAGTCACGATCAGCCCTGCTAATGGCATCGCTGTCAGCTCTGCCTCCAGGCCCTGGATCTTGGCATCAGCCACCGTCGCCAAGGCCGACTGTGGTGTACCATCCACTACCAGTGAGCCCTGAGCCTGGACGCTTTCGTAGTTGTTATAGAAGGCAGCAATGTTGTAGCTCAAGGGAATGGAATCAATATTGCCCTTCACGCCCAGTTCATAAGTGGTGGTCTCTTCAGGGTCGGCTGTGGTGACATTGTCGGCCGATGCCGGATACAAGGCGTTAAACGCACCACTCTTGAAGCCTGTGGAGACACTCGTGTACAACATGTGGCTCTTGCTGAAGTGCCAATCCAGTGCTGCACGCCAAGTAAACTTATTGGCATCCAGCGAGCGGGAAACATTGAAAAACTCAAGCCCTTGTTTGCTGCCTGGCCCAGCGAACAAGCCGGTAGCAAGGCTGGTCAGATCGCGGCTGTCGCGGGTATAACGGCCGCCCAAGGTTAAATTAACCGTCTCACTCAGGCTCCAGGTCGCCTGCGCAAACGCGGCCGACGTGCTGATTTCCTGTTCTGCATAGGTGCCATAACCCCCTAGCTGTGGAAAGCCGACAGTGAAGAAGCGATCATCCTGATAGTAGTAGAGGCCAGTCACCCAATTCATGGTGTCGGTGTCGCCGGCCAGGCGAAACTCCTGGCTCATCTGCTCATGGTCGACCGTAAAATACATTTTGTAGAGGGGAGCCGGCGAGTTATCCAGATCCATAATCTGGCTTTTATCCACTTGGTCGTAACTGGTAATCGAGGTTAGCGTCATCCCGCCAATATCCCAGTCGACATTCAGCCAGCCACCCATATTTTCATTGGTGATTGGCGCTTCCTTCAGATCAGAATAAACCACCTCTGGATCTGGGTTTGGATCACTATGGCCAGTGGAATAATCGACACACTTGGAAGCCATAATGTCGTTGATGCTGCACACGCCGCCACTGCCTACAGGCGGCTCGCCCTTACCGAAGAATGCCCGTTGATCGGTCTCACCTTCATAACGGCCATAGTGCAGGTTGCCTGTCACAGACAATGCCTCCGTCAGGTCACTTTCAAGGGTCATGCGAACGGCGGTATTTTGATCGACATCACCAAAGTCACCACCGGTTACCCGGTTCTTTTGCCAGCCGTCACGCTGGCTGGTAACGAGCGCCAAACGACCGCGGGTTGAATCGGTCAGAGGGCCGGAAATCGCACCTTCCACTCGCATTTCGTCATAGGAGCCCATGCCGGCGGAGATATACGCGTTAAACTCCTCGGTCGGGCGACGAGTAATAAAATGCACCAGGCCACCCGTTGCATTGCGCCCATACAATGTACCCTGTGGTCCCCGTAGAATTTCCACCCGATCAATATCAAACAGCTGGCCATTCTGAATAGCCGGGCTGCCCAGATAAATATCGTCGACATAACTGGCCACGGAGGCCTCATTGGTGTCGGTAAAGTCCAACATGGTCACGCCACGAATATTAAAAATTGGAAAGCCTGTGCCCCCGGTTGGCAGTTGTGACGTTACGTTAGGAGCCTGCGCAAAAATATCCACCGGCGTACCCATTTCCAACTGCTCGAGTCTGTCACCACTGACGGCAGTGATTGCAATGGGTACATCCTGAACGTTTTCACTGCGGCGCTGTGCTGTTACGACAATCTCTTCCAGCACCAACCCTGATGAATCGGCCGCTTGAGTTTGCATAGGAATAGTTGAACTGATGGCAGCGGCCAGAATCGATAGCGACGCGGCCTTGTGCACCAATTTATATGAGTTGTTCAGGGGGGGATTTTGCTCTTTGTTCATGACCACCTCTCCACTTATTTTTATTTTGTATTCAGATTGAAGAACTGATTTCTAACCGATATTCGATTAACCATTCTTCAATATGGCCAGATTACTCAAAGCCTCTAATTCAGCCGAGGACCGTAAGGGTCATTCATGGTGTGCAAAATAGCTCACCGCAATTTAGCTGTTGATAGGCGCTCGTGTTCGCTCAACTAATGACATGACCGTATCGGCAAACAGAGGCATTAGCTGTTCCGGGAAGTCATGCCCCATACCTTCTATTAAGTGCAGATCGGCGCCGGCAATGGCATTCGCTGTGGCTACACCACATTCAACTGGGAACAACCTGTCCGCCTTGCCATGAATAACCGCCGCCGGGGTATCAACCTGCCTTAAGGCGCCGGTTCTATCACCGGCCACCATCAGCGCCGCCAGCTGACGCAGTCGGCCACCAGCGGTATAACACCGGCGGGTGGCTGCGGCAGCGAGTTGGTACAATGCCTCATCGCTGGTGGGGTAAGCGGGGCTCATCAGGCACTGACTAACGCGCACGCCGCGTTCGATAATGGCGGCCTCGTCGCCAGGTGTCGATACCGGTTGAGTTAACTCTTGTAACGCTTGTGGATCTGCCGAAGGAAGCTGTGGGTCGCCGGTTGTAGACATAATCGACGTTAATGAGAGGCAGCGTTCTGGAAAGTGAATCGCCAGCAACTGAGCAATCATGCCCCCCATAGAGGCACCCACCATATGGGCTGCGGGAATCTCCAGTACGTCCAATAGCCCGATAGCGTCAGCCGCCATCTCTTCGAGGGTATAGGGTGGCGTGAGCGGGCTGTCGAGTAAGTTAGGCACGCCCAGATCATCCATAATGGTCGACAGCCCACAATCCCGATGATCGTAACGAATAACGAAGCAGCCGCGCGCTGCCAGCTCTTCACACAAACTCAGTGGCCAATGAATCAGCTGGCCTGCGAACCCCATAATCAGTAACACCGGTACATCGCTGGCCCTGCCAAAGGATTCGTAGGCAATGGTGATGCCTCGGGTTGTTATTAAGTGTGATCTGCCCATCTTCGGCTCCTAGAGAGCTTTTTGAGCAACGCTAACAAACGGCTCGTCCTTCCCCCATGACAACACGGATCAAAGAGGGCACAAATTAGCTCAGAAGCGTAAGGGCAAGGGGGGAGGAGCTACGAACGAGAACTCTGCGATTGCTGCTGATAGGCGTGTGGCGATAACCCATTCCAGCTTTTGAAGGCTCTATAGAAGCTTCTCGGCTCTGAAAAACCAAGCAGTTCAGCCACTTCATTCACATTATAATTCTTGGCCAACATCTTCTTTGCCTGCTCATTACGGGCCTGATCTTTCAGTGCTCGGAAGCTGGTGCCTTCACGCTGTAAATGGCGCTTTAGGGTGGCCACACTCATATGGCAATAGTCTGCCACATCCTGCTGGTCAACCAAGCCCTGCGTTAAGGCTTGTTTAACCCTTGCCGAGGCGCTCTTATTTTGAGCCGCAGGCTGAATGCTATTATGGTCAACCATGTTGATTACAAATCTTGCCACCTCTTTGGAGATGCCATCGGTTGGCACACCGGCGACAGGCATGGAGCCCAAATCTTCACTGAAGGTGAGCATATAGCTCGATGCATTGTAATGAACCGGTACCCCCAAACAGGAGAGAACATCCCGGCTTGGATCGTATTGCGGACGACGTGAGTGCACCTCCTTCAGCAACGGTACCGACTGGTCACCCGATAGGAAATTAAGCATCCCAAAGATATATAGCGTAACCGCTTCCATGGTCACATAGTTGTATAACTGATTATCCAGGGCGTAACTGATGTCGTGGTCGTCAATAATATAGTGAAGGCGCCTGCCTCGCTTATTAACGCGGTTGTAGTCTTCACCATGCAGGAGATTATTGGATTTGGCGATCACCTTGACCGCCTCCAGCATATTGGCACAGCCCAGGGCACTACTCATAATCAGATCGGTACTGCCAGGCATCAACCGGCGGGAGGTAAAATGGAAGGTTTCGTCCCCTGCCACCTTGGCTAATCGGGCTAGAATACGAAAGTAATCCGACAGCCAAATAGTCGCTTCCTTGGGTTCAACAAATAGATCTTGAGGTAACCCCAGCGGCCCCAAAATATCGGCCATCGACAGTTTCGCTTTTTCAATCAGCCCGGCAAGAGACGAAATATCGCTGACTGGTATGCGGATACCTTGCCTATTGTTGTCTGTAGGCATCACTGCTCCCCACAGGAATTTCCGGCGTAACAACACAGCCTTTCGCTTTGTGCCTGAACCACATAGAAGCACCCATCACAAATTATGATACACAGAGTATCAAACCAATTGTCTCTCAGAATTAAAGTTCGTTAACTAGACGACACCGGTTTTATTAAACGTATTCTACCGGAGGTAAGCCATTATTATAGCCATGCAGCAGTCTGGTGTTATAAGCCACTTGATATTATTGGGCATGTGCGATGGCTAGTGGCCATTGCCGCAGGAGCCATCCGAGCGCTTTAGGCTTACTGCGACGGCCGACATGCTATCACCTAGCCTAAGGCCAGTACACCGCCCGAAACCCAAGCAACAATGCATGCTTCCCTGGTCACGGCACATCTTTTTGGCATCACTGGCAAGCCGCCATACCCGTAAAGGTGAGGTACCCTATACTGGAAAGCCATCTTAAGTTGGATCCAAAATTGCTTTTTTGAAGACCGAGCTATCCCTTAGTTTGCGAAATGCCCATGGTCAAAGAGCTAAGCGCTCGCCCTGGGCTGCCGATTGACCTGCTTGTGCAAGAGAAGATCGGTAGTCAAATGGTGGGGAGGCCTAAGCGGCAACTCTCAAGTGCATTTTCAAGCCACTCGAGAAAGAATGGAGTGGTTTGAAAATGGGATTGATGTGGATATCCAGAAAGAAAAGTCGTATCGCCTGACTGGGCTCATCAATGGGAATGGCGGTTAGTTGAAAGCCAAGGTGGATATAGCGCTGGGGGGTATGCGTAAACTAATTACAATGCTTAATGCCATGGTGCGCGGGGATGTTATTTGGGCTTACTAAAGG
Organism: Halioxenophilus sp. WMMB6; assembly: GCF_033283405.1. Taxonomy (NCBI): domain Bacteria; kingdom Pseudomonadati; phylum Pseudomonadota; class Gammaproteobacteria; order Alteromonadales; family Alteromonadaceae; genus Halioxenophilus; species Halioxenophilus sp. WMMB6. The sequence goes on along the minus strand of NZ_JAWMQR010000008.1, from coordinate 689 downwards.
TAAATTTAACTGGGCCAAATGGAGCAATTTGTTAGCTTTTTATTTCGCTCTGAAAGTGCTGGCGACGATGCGACAAATAAACTCTGTTTTTAATGGCGTAAAACATCGGCATCGGATATTTCCTAGATTTAAATTTATCCGGATTTCCACCAAACCTCTTCTCATATATATCCGCTGCTCTTAATCTCCTAACTCGCCAAAGATAAAATCTATCACCTTTGAGAGTTGCCTCTGTTTCGCGACGAGCAAGCCGGTGTATTAATAACTTCAGTTGCGACTTGGGAAGATTTTCGAGCCCAGAAGCGCTTATTAATAGGCGGCGATCTTCCTTTAATTTATGGTCTTTTCTACGCATATTTAACGGTGAAACTCCTAGCATAACGCATGTGGCACCTGCACAACTGTGGTGGTGCCTACAATTGTTATGCATTTACTTTTTAACCGGTAATTCCACTACATTGCGGGACTTATTGCCGATCGGAGGTCATAGGGTCAAGCCTTACATTTGACAGTTAGTGTAAAATGTTAGGCCTGACCCTCTTGACCCCACGGCTCTGGTACTTCCGATTTCTAAAATCAAGTGCACCACCTTATCCTGTAGCTTTGTAATCAACTGGTCTTATACAGCGGAACTACTTTATGAGCTACAAACACCTTACCTATTCAGAAAGAACCCTAATCAAAGACTG
>NZ_JAWMQR010000007.1:0-299316 GCF_033283405.1 Halioxenophilus sp. WMMB6 | reverse complement strand
ATCCCTGTATCCGAAATCAATCGCGTCGAAAAATTACTCAACAACCGCCCCAGAAAGTGCTTAAATTATCGAACACCCTATGAAGTCTACAGAGAGGCCCGTGGTGCACTTACTGATTGAATCTGGCCCCCATAAGCGCCTAGCACGCCAGCGTGTAGCATTGGATTAATTTGGGGATTAATTTGGGGATTAATTGGCCTCTTAATTTATTTCCAATAACTTTGCCGGTCGCCTATAAACTTGGCCAGCGGCGCCCAAAGCGCTACGCCGCTATTGCATTAAACCTGCGGCCTACAAGGTCAACAATTTAGTGGGGTTGATAATCGGCAGAGTTTGGCCGCAGGCTTCGATACAGGAGAGGCTTATCTCCCGCCACAATTGCGGCACCTGGTTGATATCATCGGTGAATTGTTGGTCGGAGAAGGTCTGTTTGGTGGGTGCGGCATCAACGCAGACGGCGATACGTTGCCGATGAATTGGCTTGTCCCCAGCTAGAGCACTAACCTGTAACACAACAAGGCTTTTGACCTCTTGCGCGGCCTCTTGCCTGCGTGACCAACAGAGCACCGGCAGCCACTTTTGGTTGTAGTCGATCACGGCAGACCATAACCCCTCATTACCGGGCAGCGAAAACAGTTGTGGGGCAGCAACATACTCAACCAGCGCGGACTCTGCCAGCAGTACTGAATAACCATCGCAACTTACTTGCCAGGCCGTGAGATTCATGGGGTTTCCTAATTTAAAAACAGTTGGCCGTTTATGTTTAGCTAGTGACTGAAGTGGTAGCGCGGCCCTCTATTATCCGCCTTCTATTAACCGCCTTTTGTTAATTGGTGGTTTAAAGCATCCCAGATTTTTTCAGCGTGGGAAATCCATAAGGGGTGCACGGCGTTTTGTTCTTCGCGGTCAATCCGGCCAAGGGCGGCAATAGGATTGGCGGCGCGGGCCAAGGGTGGGCTCAGTAGTTGCGGCGCTTGTGCCAGTGTGGTCCAGCGCATAGCCAAACAGGCGAGCGCCAACTTTATGTTGGCTGTGGTGATCACCAGCAGATAAGGCAGTTCCGGCAAGCAAGCGCGCAGCTCTCGGTTGAGCCCCCAGGCTGGCAGCCATTGCTGTTGATAGGCCAGACAAGGCACGCCCTGTTGATTTTGCAACTGTTCGGTGGCAAACAGTGCCTTGGCCTGCTGACTGGGGATAAGCAGTGTAAAGCCGGCAAGATCAACCTCCGCATAACGTTTATTCTCTGGCAACCAGGTGTCTGTTGGGCTTGCCAGCGTGCGAGCAACAAGCGACTCCTGCATCGGGTTCGACTCTATTCCGGTAGGGCTTGCCAGGTGGTTCATCAACACGCCTCGCGGCCAAGCAGGTTGTTAATGCAATCCAACAGCTCGACATCATTATAGGGCTTGGTCTGGTAGCGATTCACGCCGGCGCTCTCTGCCATTTGCCGGTGTTTGCTCTGGGTACGGGAAGTCAACATAACCACCGGTAAGTTGGGGCACGGGCTTTCACTGCGCAGCCAGCGCGTAAAGTCAAGCCCATTCATGCGTGGCATCTCCATATCCACCAGCACCAGGTCCGGGTTGTGGTGCTGTACCGCTGCAACAGCCTCCACACCGTCACTGGCGGTGGAGACCAGAAAACCCATGTCGGTGATGAGTTCAGATAAACTGTTGCGCACACTTAAAGAATCATCCACCACCAGAATATGGGAAGCGCCCTGGGTTTGAGTCGATGGGGTTTGAGTCGATGGGGTTTGAGTCAATTGAGTTTCAGTCGACAGCGTTTGAGCGGACGCTGCGCGATACCCTTTAGCTGACGCTAAATCCGGCGCGGCTTTGGCCAGTAGCGCTTTCAGATCAAGCAGCGCAACGGGGGTACCATCACCCAACAACGTAACACCATCGACACCCACAATATTGCCGGCGTACTCACCCAACGGGCGGCGCACCAACGCTTGCGCGCCGAGCAGTTGCTCGACGGCAACGGCGGCAATACCGCGAAACATTTTCACCAACACTAATGGCTGCTCGTTGATCACACTTCCCGCCGCACCATCGATATCAATCCGGTTATGAGTGTTGTGCAGTACGGCATCGAGCTCATAGTAAGGGTAGAACGCCGATTGCCACTCAAGGAATGGCTTACCGGCCACCCTGCGCAATTCACCACTCTCCCTGGCCAGAATCTGTTCAATGGCACCGGAGGGCAGTGCGTAACGGGCGCTGCCAGCTTTCACCAACAGCATGTGCTGGGTCAAACGCCGGAGCGGCAGTTCCAGTTTAAAACCGCACTGTTTAAGGTTGGGCTGCAGGTGAATATCACCACCCGCGGCAATGAGTTTGTTACGGACGGCATCCAGCCCGATACCGCGCCCGGATATCTGCGTGGCTTGTGCTCGGGTTGAAAACCCCGATTGAAAAATAATCGCTTCAATTTGGTCGTGGTCCAAGCTAGCTGTTGTTTCATTGAGTTGGCCGCGCTCAATAGCCCGCTCACGGATGCACTCGAGCGACAGACCGGCACCATCATCTTCGCACTCAACAATCAGTTTAAGGCCATCGGTCATAAACGAGAGTTTGATAACCCCCTCTCTCTCCTTCCCGGCCGCGATTCGGTCTTCCTGCATCTCTATGCCGTGATCAATAGCATTGCGTAACAGGTGCATCAGCGAGTAAGCGAGGTTGTCGAGCAGCTCTTTATCGATACGAAGGGTTTCGCCACGCAGTTCCAGACGGGCGGATTTGCCTGTGCTGCGGCAAGTCTCTCTAACACAGCGGTGCAGCCGCTGGCTGATGTAACTGACCGGAACCTGGCGGGCACTTAACAGGCAGTTTTGCAGGCCGATATTGTGCCGCTGTTGTTGCTGCAGCAGGCTCTCCAGTTGCAAGAACTCCTCATTCATCTGCCGGGTATAGGCGCGGCTGTCGGCAACCGTCTCAATAAAACGGTGGGTGGAGCTGTAGAGATCGTCGTAGCGATCCATCTCCAGCGGGTCGATGGTTTGGCTCTCGGTCAGCGAACCATCGTCCGTGGCTCTCCCCAAACCGGTCCCCAAACCGGCCCCCAAATTGGCGCCAAAATTTCCAGCCTGACTGCGGCTATCGACCTGGCTTTCAAGCTCAAAACGACGCAGCTGCAACAGCTCCTCCTGACGCATACTGTCGACCAGAAGATTGCGTAACCGGCCCTGGAGATCGCGAGTTTGTACCAGCGTGATGTTCATCTCTTCGGCAAGCGAGAGCAACTGATCGTAATCAGGTTTATCAATGGCGATACGTTCGTGAGCAGCCGCCGGTGTGTGGCTGCCGGTCTGCTCGCCTTGCTCTGCATGCGCTGCAGAGGCAGAACTTTGGTGGGAACTACTCTCCTGCGGTTGGTCGGCAATTATTATTTCGGTTACGGTTTCGCGCTCTGAGTCGGTGGGCGGATGCAGTTGCGCAAAGAGTGTGTCGGCATCGGGCGCCTCTCCCCGAGATAAGAGAAAATCGATGGCATCCGCCAGGCAGTCGACGCTGCACTCTACCCAGTTGCGCTGCTCGTTTGAGAGAGGGCTGCGGGTATTAACGGAGTGCTCCAGCAGCGCTTCCAATTCATGGCTGATATTGGCAACCGCTTTGGCGCCCACCAGACTGGCCGCGCCTTTGAGGGTGTGGCTGATACGCTGTGCGGCCTGCAGGGAGGCCAGGTCAAAAGAGTCGTTCAGTGCGGCTATGGCCGGCAGCAGTTCATCGATCTGTTGCGGGGCATCCTGCAGGAAACAGTCGAGAACCTGGGGGCTGACATCATCAGCCAGAACGAGACTGACATCGTCCAACGTCCAGTGAGTTGACGAAGCAACACCCGTTGCATCGTCTTTTGGAATGAGCAGGGCGAGATAGTCTAGGCTCTGCTCTTCCGAGAGAGGCTGTGGCCAAAGTGGTTGCTCGGCCAGCTCGAGCAGCTCCAGACAGAAAGTTGGGTCGTTCGGATTTTCCGCCAATGCCATCAGGTAGGTTAAAAACTGCTGGATGGCGGTTTGCAGTACCGGGAATTGCATCTGATCCAGCAGCTGGATATTGGTCGCCAGCCAGAGAGCCAACTGCTGGCAGCCAAACACCCCCTGCGCCTCAAACCTTTCCGCCAGGCGGCAGAGCCACTGATGCAGCTGTTCAGGATCTTGCGGATACTGGCTGCTGCTATGGCTGTTTGCTGCCGCAGCCGCTGGCTTGGGGTTTTCTGGCGAGTGGAGATCGGTCGCCTGGGCTAGAGATTCGCGGGCAGCGGTTGGCGCAGCCGCTTGGGTTGCTATTTTATCGGCCGAGTCTGAATCATGAGCGGGATCCAGTTCATGACCAAGCGCTTCGACCTCGGCCGCACGATTACCGTCAAAGCTAGCGACAGTGCCAGCCGCCCTGCCAGCCGGTGAATTGGGGAGGTCGATCGCCTGCTCCAGCATTGAGAACCACAGCTGCAAACTCTTCGCCTGCATGAGACTTTTTGGATTCTGTGCAGCCAGCGCCGCCAATTCATCAAGACATTTATGCAAACGCTCGCTGTTGAACATATCGCGTAAATTACCGATGTGCTCATCAAGATAGAGAGTAAACGCCTCGGCACCCGCGGCCGGATGGGACGCCAACCACTGGTACAGATCCTGAGCGGTATCGTCGATCAACTCCTGCTGCCAGCTTTCTGCCGTATTCATTGCATTAACCTACCGATACAGACTCTAGTGGCTCTGGGGTTTTCGCTGGCGCCTTCTCAATAATCGGTAAGCGGAAAACATTGACGGTTTTAAGCAACTCGGCGGCCGCCTGGCGCAAGCGCACATTCTGCTTGGCCTGGTTCTGCAGTTCGCTGTCGGTAACCTGGGTACTCTTTTGAATCTCATTGGCGTTGGATTTTAGCTCCTCTGCCTCGCGCGCCTGTGCGGTTGAGTGCTCAGAGATGTTCTCTACCGATGCCACCAGCTCCCTTGTGGTTTGCTGGGTCTGCTCCATGGTCTGGCCTGCCTGTTCGGCCAGCTTGGAACCACTCACCACCTGGCTGATTGTGTCATTAATATTTTCAACCGCTGAGGTGGTCTCCTGCTGGATATTGCGCACCAACTGGCTGATTTGAGAGGTTGATTGGCGTGAACTCTCTGCCAGCCGCTGCACCTCGTCTGCAACCACTGCGAAGCCGCGTCCGGCATCGCCCGCTGCGGCGGCCTGCATACTGGCGTTGAGTGCGAGCACATGGGTGCGTTCAGCAATATTGTTAATAATGTCAACGATTCCGGAAATCTCCTGGCTTCGTTCGCTTAAGCGTTTAATCCGTTTTTCTGTTTCGCTGACCGAGTTGCGGATGTTGCTCATACTGGTGACGGTGTCACCTACCGCCTGGAATGCACGGTCGGTGAAGCTGGAGGCATTTTGGGCTACCTCTCGGGTTGACGAACACCAGTTGGCAATCTGGTTCATGTTGGCGGCCACGCTCTCGAGTTTATTGATTGCGGCGGCAACCAAATCCCGTTCGGTGGCAGCAATGGTGCTAACCCTGCCGGATTGCTGTGAAACCGTGTTGGAGCTGCGCTCAACCAGCTGGCTGATCTGGCTGATTTTCGCCAGAGCTTCTGCGGTCTCTTTGGTGATCAGGTTCAATGCGTCGGCAACGGGGCCAGTGATATCTTCGTTAACGTGGAGCGATACCGTTAAATCCCGTTCGGAGAGTTTGGTGGTACCCTCCAGCAATTCAATGACCGACCGGTTCAGGGCTTCGTTCTCTTTTTCGATACGGATTAGTGTGGCCACTTTCTCATCGAGGAGTTTATCAAGCGCCTGGCCGAGCTGAGCCAATTCATCATGCCCTGCCAGGTGGGAGCGGGCGCTGTCATCATTGGCTTGCACTTTGGCAACAGTGTCAGCAAGGCTGGCAATCGGCGTGGTGATCGAACGGCGAATGCGGTTAGCGAGCCAGAGGCTGCCGCCAAGCACCAGCAGCACCATAACCAGGCCGAACCAGAGGGTAAAGGAGAGGATTGTACTGGAGGTGTTGTAGTAGTTTTCTGATTGCTGGCTTAATTGGTTACCGTAATCGCGGGTGGCTTTGATAAATGGGGAAACCATCGGCCCCATATCGTTGAGTACGAACAGTTCCAGTGCCGCCACCGATTGTGATTGCGCCAGCGGGACAAAGGTATCCATTGCTTCAATAACCCTCTGGCCGTGGGCCTCCAGAATAGCGACCTGCTCACTGTCACTGGCGGCCAGCAACTGTTGCAGTTGCGCGGTAAACAGTTGTTTGGATTGTTCACTGGCATTGATCGCGCGCTCCCAGGTGGTTATACCTGCGTTGAGCTGATTTAAGCTGTCAAGGAAACCGCGTTGCAGGCTGTCTGCGGTATTGGCCACCTGGTTCGACTGGGTTACCAGATCATGCAGTTTTGAGGACGAGCGGTGGGCATAGTTGACCGTCATGGCCGCGAGGATGGCGATCATTACCAGAGCTGCAGCCATCACGCCAATCAATGCCTGTAGGCGTTGGAATATAGAGTATTTTGATAAAAAGTTAGCGGCTAACATAGCGCCTCCAGTGCAATTTTAATTCTCGACGTGATCTGTTAGTTAAACAATCGGGCCCAGTCCTGCGACGCCAGAGGGTGATAGTTTTTATCGTAGTACTGGATGGCTGTTACCAGATCGGAACCCTGATTGTCGTTACGGAAATCAATGCTGATGCCACCGAGGTCAAAGGTGCTGTTGCGTGTGGCGTTAAGGAAGGCAGTCCGAGTAATTGGGCCGTCGATATCGTTGAGCAATTGCAGAAACATCTTGCCAACAATAAACCCTTCCAGAGAGACATAACCAAAGTTATCGCCCAGTTTTTTCTTCGCTGCAATCACTATCGGCAGATTGGTATCAAGCAGAGGTACAACCTGTGTCATCACGAAGCCATCTTTGACACCGAACTGTTGCAGGGTACCGGCAAGATTATCTGCACCCGTAAAAGAGACCGCACTGATCACCCACTTTTCGCCCTTGTAGCGGGCGTACCCGGCGAAACGACCAATGGCAGAGTAGGCACCCACCGTAACCACCAGACGGCAGGGAGTTTGCTGAGTTTTTTCCCACTGCTTCAGTGAATCGTAACCTTCACGGGAACTGAGGGTGTTGCGTTCATAAACACCGACCGGACCAATACCGTTGCGCTCTGGACTGGGCCCACTCATCTCCAGAATTTCATCGAGTTTGGCGACGATTTCATTGCTGCGGGGCCGGTTGATGAGCGCCCGTTTGATACCTTGAACGCCCGCCATACCGTAAGCATCATTTTGCACAAAGGCACAAATCTGGTTAACGGAGACACCGTTCGACATCACCTGCTCAATCACCTCTGCCACTTCCTGAACATAGCTGGCCCGGTAGTTAACAATAGAGCCGACACCCGGGCGCAACAAACCTGCGCCGGTGAAAAAGCCGATGGCGGGCACGCCGTTCTCTGCCAATATGGGCAGGGAGACCTGCGCGGTCGGTGTGCCGACGTTGCCGATCATGGCAAAAATATCGTCCGCAATAAGGCGCTCTGTGGCCTTAACCGTGAGGTTGGGGCTATAGGAGTCGTTCAACGCTTTCAATTTAATCGCTTTGCCTTGCACCCTTTGCCCATCAAAGGCCGCTTCCAGACCAGAACGCATGCCAAGCCCAAGCCCACGGGAGAGCCCTTCCATATCCAGCACGGCACCCACCACAATCTGATCAGGGTAGATACCCGGTTCAGCCCAACTGCTATTGATCGACAGCAGCAGGGGCACTGTAACAAGCAGGCTGCGAATAAGCCGGCCGATACCCGGAGCCGGGCTAGGTGTTGTAGCAGATGTAGAGATTGTCATGCGCCATCGCCTCTTGAAATAGTTAAGCCGCTAATCGGCTGAACAGCTTTTGCCAATTGAATTCACACCAGAGCCGGTCAGTCATAAAGTGTTGGGTGACCAATGTGCGGATGTTTTCGGGTAATTCGGTCTGTCGATGATCATCGCCGGAGAAACGCCTTTTTTCCGGCATTTTTTCTAGCGCCAACCCCCAGGAGCGGGTGCCATTGAGGTGCACCAAGGCAAATCGAATCAGTGGCTTGCGGCTCTCCCTGGCGGCACCCGGCGCAAGAAAAAAACGCAGATCGAAAATGGGCACGACCTGACTGCGAACACTCAATACACCGGCCAGGATTTCTGGCGAAGCGGGTAACACACAAAGCGCTTTCGAGTCGATCAGTTCGCAGGATAGCTCTGCAGCGAGAAGCAATCCCATACCTGCCAACTCGACGGCGAAGTATTCCAAGTAGTGTAGGCGCTCATGGCTGGCATCAACGTCGGGAGGTGCACTCTCACTCAGCAGGCGCAACGCTTGTGAGGGGGGAAGTAATTGACTCATGCCAAAACTTTAACCTGATCGAGAATTTGCTCATTGGTATAGGGCTTGGAGATAAAACCACTGGCGCCCTGCTTACTTGCCCACATGCGATCAGCCGCCTGGGTTTTGCTTGTTACCATAACAATAGGCAGGTCAGAGGTTGTCGGCTCCTTATGAATTTCCCGACAGGTGTGGTAGCCATCTTTGCCTTCCATAACGATGTCAAGCAGCACCAGATTAGGTCTCTCCTGGCGTATTTTTTTGATGGCTTCATCGCCTGAGTTGGCGGTTATAGTTTGGTATCCGGCATCTTCAAGTATTTTCTTTAAATGCAGCAGTTCCGTCTGACAATCGTCAACGATTAATATCTTTTTAGTTGTCATGGCGATAATCTCCTGATGACATTGGCTAAAGCTGACAGGCCATGGATGTGATGAAGGGCAGCGCTAAAAATGGTCTTTCCCCGCGACAATCGAGCCAGCTTCGAACTCTCGCAAACAGATCTCCCATTTTTAGAGGTACCCTGAACAGCTATACGCTGTTAATTTGTTTTCGCGAAAGGGAGAGACTGCTGTTTTGCAGGTCGCTTTCTGCCAACACACCTGCCTCCCTCTTTTGGGTTGTCTTGCTGATAAAATTGCGGATTTCGAGCGCCAGATCGTGATCCGATACAGGTTTGGTCAGATAGCCGTCACAGCTTGACATTCGCCCTCGGATTTTATCGAAAGTGGACGAGCGGCTGGTCAGCATGACCACGCGGGAGTCAAACTCCTTTTTAATGGCGTTACAGGTACTGTAGCCATCGATGCCGGTCATAATCACATCCATAAAAATAAGCCCACAAAAGCGGTGCTTGCAAAACTCAATGGCCTCTTCACCACTGCAGGCCAGATGTATATCAACCTTATTACGAGTGAGGCTTTCGAGTTTCTGTTTCATATAGGTGCGCACGGTGACATTGTCATCGACGACAAGAATTCCGGGGCTCTCCTCATGCTGTATCGCTCCTGGCCCAAGTTCAGTAATTTGGCTTAAAGCGCTGCTTAATCGCTTATGTACAATCGGACGACGCAAGATAATGGCATCATCCAGATGTAGATCGGGAATATCCGTTACCGCAATGGTAAGAACGAAGTTTTGCTCTCGGGAAATAATCTTCCAATTTTGCCAATGCATTGGGTGGCTGATATTCACAATGGCTATTTCGCCGCCAATTTTATTAGGCGCGTCCATTAGCTGAAAACTCTTCAGCCAGTCGGTACCGACATTGAAGATATTTCTTATCATGCGGATATCTTTAGGGCTGAGCCAGTAGTGACTGATAAGAATCCTATTCATTCGTATTGGTCTCCTATAACACCTACAGCCTAGTAACTGCTTGGGTTATGGACAAGATCGCTGCCTCACACCGCCCCACTTGACAAAGTTAATTTTTTGTATTGCCCATGCATTAACACTTTTTTTAAGGTTTGACGATTTCTTGCAGATGACGAATCTATAAAAACAGGGATTCTGGCGACATCAATCAAGAGAGGAAATAAACAAAGATATAAATTTAACTATTGGTTTTATAGCGGCTTCTTTAGCCATGCTTAATAAAGTGGTTTTTTTGTGTGATCTATTGGTGCTTTTAATAAAAACCTGGCGCGCTTAATTGGCTCTCTAGATCAAAGCGGCACTAGGGTTGGCGTGCTATTTCATAAAAGTATATTAATCTTTCTGGAGGGGTGATCCGTTCAGGTGATATCCAACATTAATTTTAGTAGCGCCTTGATTTCGCTATCTCAAAGAAACCCCAAGCCGGAATAATTGAAGTGAATGGCGACATGAAATACCTGTTGGCCAACAGCGGTACTCCTTTCAAAAAGAGCAATTGGTTTCGATTAAAAGAAAAGCATCGATTATCTGCACAACCAAACATTGCCCCTTAACCATTCGGCCGACCCATCATGCTATTGACCTCACACCAGTGGTTTACCGGAGTGCTAAAACAGTAATTCCTATTATTCAAAATCGTTGCAGATGAGCCGCTTATTGTAACGCTCCTCTCTTCGCTACAGAGATAGGAATAGAAGCCACACTGCAAAAACTCCTTCCCCAGCACCGCCAATAAAACATCAATCATCTCCAGCCTATCTATTCGGAGAAGGCAAACCCATCGTGATTTTATTGAATAACCCAATCAGACTTTGGCGTTGCACCCACTCTAAAGGCAATCAGATTTAAATTCTCCAGTTAAAAATGGCACTCTAAGCGCGGCCAGCAATAGAGGCAGAGAATTGCTATTGCGAACGACGGCTCTATTAATGGCTTCCACAAACAATGGCTTTCACAAAACGATTAACCCTATTTACCCAACCACCATGGCAGGCATGACCAGGCAAAAAATTTTTTCTTGTTGGCATCAGGCAGGCAGTTTTATCGATTGACCGGTAATCACCCACTCGGCATGGGAGCGAGAAAAGCCCCAGCAAACGATTCCCCGGAAGCTGGCCATGATCGTCAGCGATCGGGGCCTTATAGTCGGGTGCGCACGGGACCTTATAGACGGGACCTTATAGAAGAAGGCGTCGGCAAGCAGATGAGCCCAGCCTAATATTGCCCGCATTCCCATTCGCGCCAGCCAGAATGGCAAGCGATTTCCACCCACCTAGGGCTTATTGGCACCACACTCATCCAATTCCCAAGCTATAGTTAATAGTCAAACAACAGAAACTTAAGATTCACTCTCGAACGGTAGCGCACGATGTCCACCCTTAAGGCCGAGCACGCACAAGGCGTGCTCCTGTTTCGCCTCTCTGGTAGCCAGGTTTTTGGCCTGGGGACCCTCAAGATCAAAGAGATCATCCCCTACGCACCCATCACCCCAATTCCCCACCAAAGCGGGAGCGTGCTCGGTGCGCTCAATTTCCGGGGGAAAACCATCACTGTTATTGACCTGGCCCAGGCCATGGGCAAACGCGCGATACCAGAGGCCGAGCGCGGCCACTGCTTTCTTATCATTACCGACGTACAACGCCAATTAGTGGGTTTTTTGGTGCGTAGGATTGAGCGCATTATCAATATCAACTGGCGGGACATCCAACCACCCGACACCGCCCTGGGCCAGCAGACCTACATCACCGGCCTGGTGCAGACCGACGGGCTGCTGGTGCAGCTGTTAGATGTGGAGGTGATCATGCTGCGGCTCTTCCCCCTGGCACACAACCGGGCGAAAGCGCCGGTGACCGATGTGCAGCGGGAAAAACTCAAAGCCCGGCACATTCTGCTGGTGGATGACTCCCGCGCCGCCCGCAAACAGCTGAGCGAAGCGCTGGACTACATTAGCGTACCCTACTTTTTTACCGATAACGGCCAGCTGGCCCTGGACTACATGCGCGACCAGGCCGCAGAAGGCAACCCGGTGGATATTCTGGTCAGTGATATCGAAATGCCTGGGCTGGATGGTTACGAGCTCGCCTTTGCCGTGCGCGACAACCCCGCCCTCGCCCGCGCCTATATCATTCTGCACACCTCGCTCTCCAGCGAGATCAGCGTCGGCCAGGCGCATCAGGTGGGTGCCAATGAGGCGTTAACCAAGTTCAACGCCCCGGAGCTGATTGAAGCCATGCTGCGCGGCGCCGAAAGTTTCGAGGATTGATAGTCGCTGTCCGGTGTTAATCGGTGCGCCTGCTGATTTAACGACTTCTAACCGGGCCAGCACGCAGTCAACCATCCAACAGCCCTCACCCGGCACCGGTCGCCTGGCGCCGTAACGTCTCAATATCCCGCTTCGGTGGCGCGCCAAACAGGCGGCTGTACTCGCGGCTGAACTGCGACGGGCTCTCGTAACCTACCTCGTAGGCCGCGCCGGCGGCATCTTTATGTTCGTTGAGCATCAGCCGCTTGGCCTCGTTCAGGCGCAACCATTTCTGGTATTGCAGGGGGCTCATGGCAGTCAGCTGCCGAAAATGGTGATGGAAGGTAGGCACACTCATCTGCACCCGCGCCGCCAACTCTTCAATGCGCAGTGCCGACGAAAAGTTAACCTTAAGCCAGTCGATGGCCTTGGCAATGCGGTAGCCCTGGCTGTCGATGGCGGCAATTTGCCGCAACAAAGCCGCCTGATCACCGGTTAACAGCCGGTAGTGAATCTCCCTCTGGATGAGCGGCGCCATGATGTCGATGGCTTCGGGTTCGTCCAGCAGTGCCAGCAAGCGGTTAAACGGCTCCAGAATAGCCGGGGTGATGGTGCCCAGGCCGACGCTCTTGGCAGCGGCCCGCGCCCGGGGCGGCGGCAGGTGACCCTGGGCGATCAGCTCCGCCAGCAGGCGCAGATCCAGCTTTAACCAGAAGCCCAGGCAGGGCTGTTCGCGGCTGGCCTCAAGTACGCCGGAGCTGGCCGGCAGATCCAGCGAGGTAATCAAATAGCGTGAGCAATCGTAACGATAGGCTTCGCTGCCAATCAGCATCTGTTTGGCCCCCTGCACCACGACCACCACACTTGGCTCCACCAGGCAGATACAGGGTTCGGCGGGTTCATCACGCCGGAAAAAGTTGAGGTTGGCAATGGGCGTGGCCCAGTCAGCGGTACTGGCAACCCGGGAGGCGATCACTCCCGCCATCGACTGGTGCCATTCAGCAAGCTTGTCAGTTTGGATAATTGGGTTAGTTTTGCCGGTCATTGCACGACACCTCCTGCGGGGGATTCTCTGCCATCAACCCTGGCGACTCTATTACAGAGCCCTGCGCCCCACCATCAAAAATCAGAAAATCGATAGGATTAGGCAATAATTCTAGCGAATTACTTTACCAATAATCTGCCGCCATCCCGGAAAATAGTTCTGTCATTCGCAACCCGGGAAACACGATGAAATATCTTATGGTTCTTTTCGGATTGCTGATCAGCTCATTTACCGCCGCGGAGGGCAGTATGGATATTGGATCCGATAACTTTTATAGCAGCGCTGCGGTCACCGTTAGCAAAGTGACCTTTAACAACCACTATCAGATGCAGGTGGCCGGCAATCTGTTTGTGCCCAACGGCTTGGATCTCAGCAAGCGCCACCCGGCACTGATTGTGGGCCACCCCTTTGGCGCCGTTAAGGAGCAGGCCGCCAACCTCTACGCCACCAAAATGGCGGAGCTGGGCTTTGTCACCCTCTCCTTTGATCTGTCCTTCTGGGGCGAGAGCGAAGGCGAGCCACGCAACAGCGTCGCCCCGGATATCTATGTGGAGGATTTCAGTGCCGCCGTGGACTTTCTGGCCAGCCAGACGTTGGTTGACCCCGAGCGCATTGGCGGCATCGGTATTTGCGCCAGCGGTGGTTTTATTATTGCGGCCGCTAAAATCGACCCACGCATTAAGGCTATAGCCACCGTCAGCATGTACAACATGGGCGCCTTCACCCGCCACCTTTATGGCCGCAGCCAAACCCTGGAACAGAGCCGGCAGATAATCGCCCAAGCGGCAGCGCAACGCTCGCAAGAGGTGGCCGGTGCCGCCGTTCAATACACTGGCGGTACGCCGGAAGCAATCGATGACCAGTCGCACCCCATCGCCAAGGAGTTTTACGATTTTTATCGCACGCCCAGGGGCCAATACACACCGGCCGGCTCGCTGCCGGAACTGACCACCCACCCCACGCTGAGCAGCAACACCAAGTTTATGAACTTCTACCCATTTAACGATATGGAGTTAATTTCACCGCGGCCACTGCTCTTTATTGCCGGCGAACAGGCCCACTCGTTTGAGTTCAGCCAGGATGCCTACGACCGGGCCGCCGAACCCAAAGAGCTGTTTGTGGTCGCGGGCGCGGGCCATGTTGATCTGTACGATGGCGTAAAGGTTATCCCCTGGCAGAAGCTGAACGCGTTCTTTAGTGAGCAGCTGTAACAGCCGTTACCATCACCGAGTTGAACAACGGCTGGCAGTCAGAGGTTCGCCTGACAACCATACCAATTGAGGAGAGTTGATTATGCAAAACAGAAACCGATCCGTCCGATCATTGTGGGCTGTCCTAACCGCCTGCCTCGCCCAAACGGGCTTTGCCGGTGACGCCACTCCAGCACCGGCAACCAGCCAGGAGTTGTACCCAAAGGGCTCGCAACAATCCTTCAAAGGGCCGGAGCAGTTCTTTACCGGTGATGTGCAGGTGCAGATGCTCTTCCCCGGCAACGACACCGCCCACTACTCCGGCGCCTACGTCACCTTTCAGCCCGGCGCCCGCACCGCCTGGCACTACCACCCGGCGGGGCAGCATATGGTGATCACCGATGGCGTGGGCCTGACCGGAACCCGCGACGGTACCATCCTCACCTTCAAAGCCGGCGATGCTGTCTGGTGTCCACCGGATATCGATCACTGGCACGGCGCCGGCCCCGATAGCGCCATGACTCACCTGGTGATCACCGGCAGCAAGGATGGGGAGAATGTGGTTTGGAAGGAGAAGGTCAGCGATGAAGAGTACCAGGCTGGCAGGGAGTAACCTGGGCTCTGCGGCCCTGGCCTCAACGATTATAATTTCACTTTGCTTGAGCACTGCCACCAGCCGCACTGCTCAAGCACCACCTTTTATTTATACGCGAGTTATTTACACACGAGCAACACTGTTTCGGACTTTTTTCCAGCACATCTGCGCCCCCAGAACCGAGCACGCTGCCAACCCGGCTGCCTTTACGCCTTACATTTTTTACAGCCTATAAATCTAAACCCCAAATACAAATATTGAACCGAAGCATCTTCACGACCGACAACCAGGGTTTGAAAATCAGCTTTTAAAATCATCTAAATTCAACCAAAAATATAAATTCGGCCATATTTCCAGCTTAATAAACTTATATTTTAAATACGTCTTAAACACCCAAACCCATTGCTGATTTCCTTAAAGATCAACCCACCCTGTCGTACAGCCAAAAAAACCAAACCCATCACCACCGCTAAAATTATTCAACCCTGAAGCAAAACCGATTCGACCAACCGATTATTTTTTCTGATCAATTTTCACACACCATCAGAAATACTATTTCTTCATCAAAACCTTTTTTATTAATTACAAAAACAGAGAAGAAAAAATATTCCGGGCGGAGTATTTTGATCTACTTCAAATAGAGAGAAATTCATTTTAATTTTCAAAACAAATGAGTTAATTAACGCCACGTCTGCACAAACCAGTAATACAAAAAATGCAAAATAGCGCGCAGTATTATTAGGTAACAATCTTTAACTTATGGCGCCTAAGCCAGCATAAGCACAATTCGAAACCATTAAAGAGCAAGCGATTCGGTTTATAAGGATAAATCCAACTAAGCCTCGCACCGTTAAATAACAAAAAATATTAAAACCATGTTGGATCACGCTATTAATTTTTTTGCGAGCGAGCTGAACACCTACTTCCAGGCGAAGACCGGCATTATTGGTGAAGCGGTTTTCCCAAGCGTAGTGGTGCGCGACGACGGCAAGTTCGCTATCAAGGATGACACCATTGGTGTCACCGTCATCAACATAGAAGAGGAGTCCGTTTTTAAAGACCAGGTGCCCGAAGTCAAATTCCGGGATGGCCAAAATCTGAAAATGGAGCCCAAACTGCGCTTAAACCTGTGCATCCTATTTGCTGCCAACTACAAGTTGTATGAGCAGTCGCTCAAGCATCTCTCATTAATTCTCACCTACTTTCAAAGCAACCGCACCTTCACGCCCAGCCAGTTCCCGGCATTGGCACCCACTGTGGAGCGTTTAAGCGTGGAGTTGCAAACCTTGAATTACGACCAGCTGAATCAGATCTGGTCTTATATTGGTGGCAAGCATCTGCCCTCTATTATTTACCGCGTGCGCGCCGTCGCCATCCAAGATAACGCCATTACCGAAACCCAACCGCCACTAACAATCATCAACAGCCAAAACAGAGGTGTGTAAATTATTGTGGTAATCGTGCATAGGGAAATTAAATGCTAACGCGCTTCGAGACCCTCTTCACACTCGCCGTCACTCACGAATACTACGGTGGCATCTGCCCGGATTTTGATTTTATGGTTCCGGCCAGCAGCGAGCGGGCGGCACGCCAGGGCAGAATTCTTTTCAAACAGCGCAACCACACGCTCTACTGCCTTTACGAAACGGACGCAGGTGGCAACGCCATTAATACCATCAGCGGCATACAACTGGTAATTGGCTTGAAATTAAACAGTGCCTACTTTGCCAACTACAGCGACTACCAAACCACCGGCCTCACCCCGCTCTACCGCAACCAACTCTCAATTAACAGCCTGGGGCCAGCAACTTCGGTGGCGCTGCGCGGCGGCAACCTAACTCAAACGCTGGCCAGCACAGAACGGCCGGTGGTGGTGGCCTTAAAAACAGCGGCCGGAGCCCTAGCCGATAGCGTCTCTTTGGCGGCCGACCAGCCGCAAACTGAAGTCACCTTCGACTGCCGCGCCCTGCCGGATGGCCTCTACCAGGTAGAGGAGAGCTACTCCGGAAGCAACCCGGTCAGCGACTATTTTATAAGCCAGGAGCTGTTAAGTGCGGGCCTGTTTGCCATCGTTCAGATTGCCATCGATAACAGCCACTACCTAACGCCACCGGCATTCACACTGCCCATTACCGCCAAGCAGCAGCTGTTAAAGTATTACGTGGTCGCAAAAAATTATTCACCCTCAGAATTTAACAATCTGGCCATTAGCGACACTGGTTTTATCGACGATGGCCGCGGCCAAATTATTTTCAACAAACTGACGCCCGCGCAATTCACCAGTGATGACATCGACCCAAGCCTGCTGCAAAACGGCAGTGATCAGCTGGCGCTGTTTAAATCCACCACCTTGCAAAAACGCCGGCAAACGCCGCGCCGCAAGCTCGAGCTGAATCGCAACGGCGACACCCTGATCGATAACCTGCCCACACCCGGTGCCGACCAACACAAACAGGAACTTTTCATCTACTTGGAAAAGCCTTAGGAGACCAACGATGGCAATCTATAAAACACCCGGAGTTTATATCAATGAAATATCCACCTTTCCGCCTTCGGTGGCCGAGGTGGAAACCGCTATTCCAGTGTTTATCGGCTACACCGAAAAGGCGACCAAAACCACCGCCAACGACCTTATTTTAAAACCCACCGAAATCAACTCGCTCAAGCAATACGAGCAGTACTACGGCGGTGCCAATATTGAAGAGATTGCCATCGCCATTACCACCAACAGCGATGGCAGCTTCGCCGTTGACAGCTTTACCGAGCCCGCCATCAGCTACCTGCTGTATGAAAGCATGCGCCTATTTTTCGCCAACGGCGGTGGCAGGTGTTACATCGTCTCGGTGGGGTTGCATCAGGCCACACCGGCCATTGGCAACGCCGGCGATGGTGGCTCCGACCCAACCACCATGTACGGCCTGCTCGATGGCCTGAACATAGTACGCTCGGAAGACGAACCCACTCTGATTGTGATTCCAGAAGCGGTAAAGCTGATCAACACCGACTACCAAAGCCTGGTACAGGCGGCACTGACCCAGTGCAACGATCTCCAGGACCGCTTTGGCGTATTTGATATTTTTGACGGTGCGATCACCCTCGACAACAGCGGCTGGGCGGCAAACCGGGCACTGTTTGGCAATAACAACCTGCGCTACGGCGCCGCCTATTACCCATTTGTGAGAACCACGCTCAACTTCCCCGTCGCCAGCAACGAGAGCAACGTTATGGTCACCGCCGACCTCAACCCAGCGGCGGCGCTCTCCTCTTTCCAGTCCAGCAACACCGCCCTCTACAACTTCGTTAAAGCCCGCCTTAAAGAGCACTACCTGGTGCTGCCCGCTTCCGCCGCCGTAGTTGGCGTCTATGCCACTACCGACCGCAACCGCGGTGTTTGGAAGGCGCCGGCTAATGTCAGTTTGGCCAACGTCATCGAGCCTGTGGTGAAGATTGATAACAGCGTGCAGGACGGCATGAATGTCGATGCCACCACCGGTAAATCGATCAATGCCCTGCGCGCCTTTATGGGTAAAGGCACCCTGGTGTGGGGCGCGCGCACCCTGGCCGGCAACGACAACGAGTGGCGTTACGTCTCCGTGCGCCGTTTCTACAACCAGGTGGAGGAGTCCGTTAAAAAATCGACCTACTGGGCGGTGTTCGAACCCAACGACGCCAACACCTGGGTCAAGATCCGCGGCCTGATCGAAAACTACCTTACCCAAAAATGGCGCGAAGGGGCGCTCGCCGGCGCCACCGCCCAGGACGCCTTTTTTGTGCGCTGCGGCCTCGGCGTCACCATGGATTTTCAGGATATTCTCGAAGGGCGCATCAACGTTGAAATCGGCATGGCCGTGGTGCGACCGGCGGAGTTCATCATTCTGAAGTTCTCTCACAAAGTACAAACATCGTAAGTGGCCACACCCATTTTTTTATAAGGAGCGTGCATCATGCCAGAAGCTTATCCAATGCCGGTTTTCCACTTTGTATGTGATTGGGGTGGCGAACGTGTGGGGTTTTCCGAAATCTCCGGCCTCACCCAGGAGGTACAAGCCATCGAGTATCGCGAAGGCGCGTCACCGGAGTATTCGCCCATCAAAATGCCGGGGCTGCGCAAATACAGCAACATTACGCTCAAGCGCGGCGTGGTAAAAAAAGACAACGAGTTCTTCAGCTGGCTGAGCACCGTCAAGCTCAACCAGATCGAGCGGCGCGATATCGTCATCAAGCTGCTCGATGAAGAGCACGCACCGGTGATGGTGTGGAAGGTGGTTAATGCCTTTCCGGTAAAAGTCGAAGGGCCGCAACTGAAAGCCACCGGTAACGAGGTGGCCATTGAAGCCATTGAACTGGCTCATGAAGGGTTGCAGGTGCAGAACGAGTAGCCGGCGAATAAAAAGCATTTAACAAACATCCACTTTTTTGCGCGTGACACTTTATGGCCAACTACTATCCGCCCCCCGGCTTTCATTTCAAGGTGGAAGTTTTGGGGTTGGCTGCCAACGACAACGACATTCGCTTTACCGATGTAGGCGGGCTCAATGTTGAGCTGGCCACAGAGGAGGTGGCCGAAGGCGGGGAGAACCGGTTTTTACAAAAATACCCCACCAGCAGTAAATACCCGGAACTCACCCTAAAGCGGGGCCTGTTAACCAACTCGGAAATTACCAAGTGGATTAAACGTTGCATCGAAGAGTTAAACATCGAACCGAAAAACATCGATGTAAAACTGCTCAACGAGGAGCACCAACCACTGGTCACCTGGCATCTGGTCAACGCCTATCCCACCAAGTGGTCGACCTCCGAATTCTCGGCCACCAACAATGCGGTAGTGGTGGAGTCCATGCAGTTTTTTTATCAGTACTTTACGGTCGATTCATAGGGGGCCGCATGCCAGTCATTATCGACGAAGTGGTTATCTCCATCGACGTAAACAACCAGGCGGCCGGTGGCGCCACCAAAAAACCTTCCGAACTGGAAGAGCAGCAGGCGCTGATTGAAGAGTGTGTCGAGCGGGTACTGGATATTCTGGAGCAGCGCAAAGAGCCCTAACACATCACTCTCAAACCGCACTACAGCCAGCCACAGAGGCTGTTAGCGAATCCACGGTTTGAAATCCTACTAAAAGGAATGGGACATGAACGGTGAATTGGAAAAGTTGATGATTCAGGCCTACGAGGCGGCCGATTTTTCCGGCGAGCCCATCAGTGAGTTCGCGGCCTATGTCAATCCGAAAGAGATCACCATCGCCTACGAAATGGAGTACGACAGCGCCCAGGGCTCCGGCACCACCGGCAGCCGCATGGAGTTTAAAAAGGTAAAACCCGGTGATTTAGCCCTCACCCTGTTTCTCGACGGCACCGGTGCCAACGGCAACAAAATCGACGTGCAGCAGCAGGTCGAGGCCTTTCAAACCACCACCGGTTACAACGGCAATATTCACCGCCCCAACTACCTGAAGGTGGTGTGGGGCACATTGCAGGTGAAACGCTGCGTACTGAAGTCTGCCTCCATTGCCTACAAAATTTTTAAACCCAGCGGCACCCCACTGCGCGCGGTGATCACCGCCAACTTCACCGATACCGCCGACGACGAAACCCGGGTGGCCCTGGCTCAGGATCAATCCCCCGATCTCACCCATGTCCGCCTGTTGAAAGCCGGCGAAACCCTGGCCGGCCTCTGCCAACAGATTTACGGCGATGGGCGCTACTACCTGAAGGTGGCCAGGGTCAATCAACTGGATAATTTTCGCAACATTGCACCGGGCACCCGGATTTTTTTTCCGCCACTTGAAAAATAGCTCACTCGATTTGCCACACAACGGAGATTAAATCATTAACACCACCAGGCGCTTACCCATCCCCACCGAGCAACGGGAATTCATCGTGGCGATCAACGGTGAAACCCTACCCCGGGGACAACACCTGCTGTCGGTAACGATCAACACCACCATTGATCGTATCGCCAGCGCACGCCTGGTGTTTCAAGATGGCTCCGCCTCGGCCGGTGGCTTTAACTTCTCCAGCGGTGAATCGATGGTACCTGGCAATAAAATTGAGATAAAAGCCGGGGCCCAGAACGACCCACAAATTCTCTTTAGCGGCATCATCACCCGGCACAGCAGTAAAGTGCGCAACAACAGCGCGCCGCAGTTAATTGTTGAAGCAAAACACCACGCGATAAAAATGACCATCCATAAAAAGAGCCGCGTCTTTTTTGATGGCACCGACAGCGATGCCATCAGCACGCTGTTTAGCGACGCCGGTGTCGCGCTGGAGAGCGAAGCCACCCATATCACCCACCCACAGCTGGTGCAGTACCAATGCAGCGACTGGCACTTCAGCCTGGCGCGGGCGCGGCTTAACAGCAAACACCTGCTCACCCGGCCGGATGGCATTGTGCTGCAGGGGATCAACCCAGAGGGCGAAAGCAAAGCCGACCTGGTATTTGGTGCAACGGTACTTGAGGCCGACCTGCAACTGGAGAGCCGCCAGCAGTTCACCGGCGTTAACGCCAAAATTTGGGACAGCGCCAATCAGGAGCTGATCGAACAGGAAGGCAGCGACCCGGGTCTCACCACCCCTGGCAATTTAACCGGCAGCGATCTTGCCAATGCCCTGGACAACAACCAGCGCATTTTAAAACACCCGCAGCTAAGCCAAGACGAAGCCAGCCAGTGGGCCAACGCCAGTTGGCAGGAGTCGCAGGCCAACCGTGTTCAGGGCCGCATTAAATGCGAAGGCATTGGCTCTCTGCAGGTGGGCGATCTGGTCACTCTGGCGGGCTTTAGCGATCGCTTCAACGGCACCGCCTTTATCACCGGCGTACGCCACCAGCACGATACCGTGCAAGGCTGGAAAACCGATCTCCAGTTCGGCGGCATTGAGCCTCTCGAGTGCTTAATTCCGCCCATGAGTGAACCACCCGCCTCGGCGGTAATACCCGCCATTCACGGCTTGCACATCGCTATCGTTACCAGCAATGAAGACCCCCAGGCCGAACACCGGGTGCGGGTAAAACTGGCCCAAATTGATTCAGACGATGAAGGCACCTGGGCACGGGTGGCCTGCCTGGACGCCGGTAATGAGCGCGGGACGTTTTTCCGGCCGGAGGTGGGCGATGAGGTCATTGTCGGTTTTATTAACGACGACCCACGCGCGGCGGTAATCCTCGGCATGCTCAACAGCAGCGCCAAACCGGCTCCGCTCACCGGCAGTGACGACAACCACGAAAAGGTGATTCAAACCCGCTCCAAAATGAAGTGGCTGCTCAACGACGAAAAAGTCGAGATGAGCCTGGCAACACCCGCGGGTAACAAACTGCAGCTATCGGAAGAGCAAAAGGCGATTGTCCTGGAGGACCAACACGGCAACAGCATTACCCTCAATGAAGAGGGCATCACCTTAAGCAGCGCGAAAGCCATCAAATTCGATGCCACCGCCGATCTGGAGTTAAACGCGCAACAGGCGATCACCATCAAAGCCGGTACCGAGCTGAAACTCGAAGGCGGTGTCAGTGCCGAAATTTCCAGTGCCGCCCAAACCACGGTTAAGGGCGGCATCGTACAAATCAATTAATGGCACCGATCAATTAACGGAGAAAGACAATGCCCGCAGCAGTCAGAGTTGGCGATATCAGTAACCACGGCGGCGTGGTGGTTGGCCCCGGTGTCGCCACAGTTTTGATTGGCGGCATGCCGGCGGCGGTAGCCGGCGACATGCACGTCTGTGCCCTGCCACCCACCGGCCACCAACCCACCGCCAGCCCATTTCCCATGGGCAGTGCCACGGTGTTAATCAACGGCCGGCCGGCACTGCGCACCAGCGACACCTGCCTGTGCGGTGCCATGGCAGTGGTGGGTGCAGCAACGGTGATCATAGGCTAGCCGGGAAAAATAATGTCTAACAATAAACTGGAACCCACCACCTCGTTTCTCGGCCGCGGTTGGAGCTTCCCACCCGAGTTCGACCGCATTGCCGGCGAGCTGCGCATGACCGAAGAGGAACAGGATATCGAAGGCAGCCTGACCATTCTGTTGGGCACCACCGCCGGCGAGCGACTGCTGCACCCCAAGTACGGCTTAAACCTGCAGCAGTACCTGTTTGAATCACTCAACACCAGCATGCAAACCCTGCTCAAAGATAAGGTGAAAACCAATCTGCTGGTGTATGAACCCCGCATCGAAGTGGAGCGCTTGGAGCTTGACCAGAGCCGTCTGTTGGAGGGGGTGTTGGCGTTTGATATCGACTATCGGGTGCGCACCACCAACTCCCGTTTTAATCTGGTCTACCCGTTCTATCTCTACGATGGCAGCGAAGTCGGCAACAACGCAGGAGCAGTTGGCCAATGACCGAAGACGATATCATCAAACAGTTGATCATCGCCTCCGGCCAGCACCAGGGGCAGCGCACCCCGGCGGGGCTGAAAGCGGGCTATGTTGATATCGACGAGCGCAGCAGCGCCGACCTGTTGCGTTTTATAAAACGGCTGTCGCCTTTCATTCACTTTTACGACAGCAACGATGGCCACACACCCGCCGGCGATTGGCAAAACTTCTTCCCCTTTAGTGAAGACGAGCTCAATGCCTGGCTGGCCAAGCGCGATGGTAGCCGCACGCCTCACCTGGCGCTGTTGCAGAGTTTTTTAACCCTCTACCAACACCCGCAGCAGCTGTTAAACCAATTCACCCACAAACACCTCGATTTTTATTATCAGGATGTGTTGCAGCTGTTTACCAAGCCGGCCCAGGCCGATCGCGCCCACGTTGTTTTTGCCCTGAAAAAAAATAGCCCACCGGTATTAATTGATAGCAACCATCGCCTTGCCGGCGGCAAGGATGAGACCGGTGTTGAATTAATTTATCAGCCCACCCAGGCAACGGTGATTAATCCGGGCTTGGTATCGTCGCTGCGCAGCCTTTGGCTCGACCCAGCCCACCATGGCACCGTGCGCACCGCACCGATTGCCAACTCCGCCGACGGCTTGGGCGCCGAGCTGACCAGCGCCGATGGTCAGTGGCCCGGGTTTGGGGCCAGCTACCTGCCCGCCGCCGAAACCGGCTTTGCCATTGCCAGCCCGGTGCTGAGGTTGGCCGAGGGCCGGCGCACCGTCACCCTAACGCTCAATATTCAAACGGTCGCCCCGGGGGCACTGAACAGCGCCGTGTTGCACAACGCCTTCGACCTCTACCTCACCGGCGCCAAACAGTGGCTGGGCCCGTTCACGGTCACTCCACAATACAACAACGGCAAATTGACCATCTCCACCACCCTGGCCAGCGATGCCGAAGCCATTGTCGACTACGACGCCGCCATTCACGGCTACCACTACGATGCCCGCACGCCCATTGCACAGTTGTTGTTAAAGGAGTCCAGCCACACCGGCTACCAACCCTTCGCCAACCTGGTTATACAGTCGATAAAAGTGTCGGTGAATGTCGCCGGCATTAAACAACTGCAGCTGCAGAACGACCTTGGCAGCCTTGACCCAAGCAAGGCCTTTATGCCGTTTGGGCCACAACCGAAACGCGGAAGCCGCTGGCTGGTGGGCTGCAGCGAAGCACTCAACAAAAAACTCACACAACTGGAATTAACACTGCAATGGCAGGATGCCCCCAGTAATTTCCACAGCCACTACAACTACTCGGGCCATTCGGTTTATAACAGCACCTTTACCGCCAACATCAACTTTAAAGATGGCGGCAGCTGGGATTACAGCTCGCCCCAGGAGCCCAGCAAAACACTGTTTAACAGCAGCGATGCCGGTACCAAGCACACACTGCTGTTTAGCCAATCGGGCAGCACCACCGCCTCCAACTTCACCACGCAGTTTTACTACTCGCTCAACAGCGCCAACACCAGTTGGGCGGCACGTAACCTCAACACACTGTTGCTGCGCCGCCCCGTCAACCGCGCCAGGGCAAACCAGCCACCCAGCCGCAACGACGGTTTTATCACCCTGCAGTTGAACCACGATTTTCTGCACGAGGCCTATCGCAAAGCCTATGTCACCAACGTGCTCACTTACACCCAAACCGGCTCCGGCTTAAATCTGCCCAATGAACCCTACACGCCGGTGTTGCAATCGGTCGCACTCAACTACCAGGCCGCCACCGATACCGTTGCCATCAGCTCCACCAACGCCGACGACTTCGCCAACCTGGATGTGCAGTTTTATCAATTGGGTTATTTTGGCCAACGGCGGGAGCACGGCTACCAGCGCAGCCAATTTAATTTTTTAGCCAGTACCAATGTCACTCTGCTGGCCGAGCAGCCCAATCGCGGCGAGTTAATTATTGGCCTGGAAAAACTCCGTGCCGGCGATACCGTCAGCCTGCTGTTGCAGGTGGCCGAAGGCAGTGCCAACCCAGACATAGCCCCCACCCCCCTCACCTGGTCGGTGCTGTGCGACAACTATTGGAAGCCGCTCAACGAAGCGCAATTAACCGGCGACACTACCAACCAGCTGTTAACCAGCGGCATTGTTAACATCACTCTGCCGAGTGAGACCACCACCACCAACTCACTGCTGCCCGCCGGGCCTGTCTGGTTAAAAGCCGCCATCGGCCTCAACGGCGCAATCGAAGCGCGGCCGAAGTTCATTGATGTGGTGGCCAATGCCATTGAAGTGGTCAATATTGATAACGGCAACGACCCCACCCGGCTCAGTCGTACCCTCGCCGCCGGCAGGATAACCAAGCTGCTCACCAGCGTCGAAGCTATCAAAAGCGTTGCGCAACCCTACGCCTCCTTCGGCGGCCACCTGCAGGAACAGCCGGAGCCTTTCCGCACCCGGGTGGCGGAGCGGCTGCGCCACAAAGACCGGGCCGTTACCGTTTGGGATTACGAACGGCTGGTACTGCAGCAGTTTGCCGCTATTCACAAGGTGAAAACCATCAACCACGCCAAGCCCGGTCAGTGGCTGGCCCCCGGCCACGTTACGGTGATCACCATTGCCGATTTAAACAATCAAAATGCCATCAACCGGCTGCAACCCAAGGTAGACAGCAACACCCTTAACCGGGTGCACAGTTTCTTAACCGAGCGCGTCGGCCGGCAGACAGAAGTGCACGTTGCCAACCCCCGTTATCGCCAGGTGCAGTTGGCCTTCGATGTGAAATTCCGCCCGGGCTTTGGTTTTAATTTTTATCGCCAGCAACTTGAGGAGACCATCAAGCAGCGGCTCTCACCCTGGGCTTACTCCTCTGCGGCCGATATCGAATTTGGCGGGGTGATCTATAAATCGGTGTTGATCGATCTGATCGACGAGCTCGACTACGTCGACTTTATTACCAACGTCCAGCTCTACAGTTTTGTCGATGCCACCAGCAACCGGATGGATGCCAACCAGGTGCAGCCCCAGGCCCCCGATGAAATTCTGGTATCGGCCAACAACCACAGTATCAACCAATACCTGGAGTAGCGATCACAATAATGTTGAACCTTATTGAGCCAGTTATCACCCGGGAGAAAGAGTCCATCGAGCTCGACATTGAGCAGCTTTATGCGGGTGGCTTGGAAATTATTCGCAACCTCTCAAGCCAGGTGTGGACCGACTACAATGTCCACGACCCGGGCATCACCCTGCTGGAGGTGCTCTGCTATGCGCTGACCGATTTAAGCTACCGAGCCGCACTCCCCGTGGCCGACCTGCTGGCCACTGAAGAAGACAACGCCAGCACCATGGCGGAGAAATTTTTTACCGCCCGTCAGATTCTGCCCAACCGGCCAGTCACCGAACTCGATTACCGAAAACTGTTAATCGATCTGCAAGGGGTAAAGAACGCCTGGTTAAAACCGGCCTCAATTACCTACTACGCCGACCTGCCCCACGCCCGGCTGTTCGACACAAACCCGTTAACCGCCGAGCCACCACTCACCGACACCCACGCCAGTGGCATCAAACCGGTTGAGCTCTGCGGTGTGTACGATGTGTTAATCGATTTTATGGAGGATGTTACCACCGCTCTGGAACGGGATGAGATTATCGATTCGGTACGCGAAACACTGCAGGACAATCGCAACCTGTGTGAAGATTTTGCCAGCATCGGCATGGTCGATAGCGCCGAGTTTGTCGTCTGTGGCGAGATTGAACTCACAACCGATGCCGACCCGGTTGCCGTCAACGCCCAGCTGTTGTTTGAACTGCAGGATTACATGGCACCCGCGCCGCGCAACTACTCCCTGACCGAGATGCTCACCCGGCGCAAGGCCGATGGCGGCCACTACCCCGTCGATGAAATATTTAATGGCCCCGCTCTTAACAGTGGGTTTATTCCCGAT
This sequence comes from Halioxenophilus sp. WMMB6, assembly GCF_033283405.1. Classification (NCBI taxonomy): domain Bacteria; kingdom Pseudomonadati; phylum Pseudomonadota; class Gammaproteobacteria; order Alteromonadales; family Alteromonadaceae; genus Halioxenophilus; species Halioxenophilus sp. WMMB6. The sequence continues at coordinate 272,223 of NZ_JAWMQR010000007.1, read as the reverse complement.
GACGAGCTGAGCAAGGCCGAATTAAAAACCCAACTGCGGCTGTCGGATGTGATTAACATCATTATGGATATCCCCGGTGTGCGGGCGATAAAAAAACTGGTGATCAATCGCAGCGGCCAGGCGGTACCGGTCACCGACGTCTGGTTAATTAACGTTCCGCCCGGCAAAAAGGCGCTGTTGAATATTGCGGGCTCGCGCCTGATTTTTTATAAGCAGAGCATCCCCATACTGCCAGAGAGCAACCAGGTGGCCGAACAGTATCAACAGCGGGTGGCGGCAGCCCGGCAACTTTTGGAAGCGCAAAACCAGGAGGATCTCGCCATTCCCCTGGGCCGTTACCGCAGCCCCCACGCTTACCACTCGCTGCGCCATGATCTGCCGGCGGTTTATGGCGTCGGCCCGGCCGGGCTGCCACCCGGCGGTGACGCAACCCGCTTGGCAAAAGCACAACAACTGAAAGGCTACCTGCTCTTCTTTGAACAACTGCTGGCCAACTATCTGGCGCAGCTGGCCCATGTCGGCGACCTCTTCGCCACCGAACCAACGCTGCAACGCACCTATTTTTACCAGGCGGTAAATGGCTTTGCCGATTGGCAGGCACTTTACAACCTGCCCGAGGGCACCACCTTGGTGGATGCCATGGAAGCGACGGTGGAGGACAAACCGGCACTGGTTGAACGACGCCAGCGCTTTCTCAACCACCTGATAGCCCGCTTTGCCGAGAGCTTTACCGAATACGCCAGTGTTATGGCCACCGCGTTTCACATCAGCGATAGCCAACTGATTCAGCACAAGTGCCAGGTGTTAAATAATTACCCGGCCATCTCCAGCAACCGTGGCCAGGCTTACAACTATTCCCTACAGGATGACGACGCGCTCTGGAACAGCGATAACGTCTCTGGCCTGGAGCAGCGGCTGGCGCACCTGCTGGATATTAAAAATTACCGGCGCCGCAATCTGAGCGAAATTGCCTACGATATCTACGCCGAGCTCGATGCCACCCCCACCGATGAGTTTCGCTTTCGTATCCGCCACCGGGAAACCGCCCAAATACTGTTGAGCAGCAGCACCCGTTACGAGACCGAGGAGGATGCGCTCACAGAGATGTACCAGGCCATCGCACTGGCTTCAGCGCGCGAAAATTACCAGCGCAAAGTAGCCAGCAACGGTACCCACTACTTCAATATTATTGACGCCACCAGTGAAGTGGTGGCCCGGCGCATCGAATATTTCGAAACCCTCGAGGCCATGGAGCTGGCCATTGATGAACTGATCACCTACCTGCAAACCCACTACAACGATGAAGGCATGTACGTGATTGAAAACCTGTTGTTGCGCCCGGAGCAGGAAGGCGAGCCGATGCTGCCAATCTGTGTCGATGTCAATTGCGAGCAGTGTAGCGACCTCGACCCCTACTCCTACCGCCTGCACATTATTTTACCCGCCTACGGCGCACGTTTTAGCAACAGCCATTTTCGGCAGTTTGCCGAATCCGTTATCCGCGCCGAGGTACCGGCCCACATTTTACCCAAGGTGTGTTGGATCAGCCGGGAGGATATGGCAGCACTGGAGGGGTTGTATCGCAGTTGGGTGTCACTTAAATCCGGCCGCACCAATGCCAACCGAACAACCATACTGACCAATTTTATCGACCAGTTGTACCGCGTTAAGAATGTCTATCCACCCGAGCAGTTGGGCGACTGCAGCTCAGATTCAAAATTTATTCTGGGTTCGGCCTCGCTCGGCTCCTTTAGCCCAGCAACCGACGACGACCAATAACAGCGGCACAACTTACCTGAGACCAAGAGGTGACCTACCGATGACCAGTTTACACAACAGCCTCGCCGATATAGCCAGTGGTTACAGCGTTTTTGAAAAAGATCAAGTGCTCACCGAAGCCCACCTCAACAGCGTAAGCAACTATCTCGACGATCAGGATCGGCTTAGTCGAGTGAATTTAATTGGTGTTGGTATCGTCTGTGGTCTACGGGTGAGCGCAACCGGCTCGACAATCACCTTAAGCCCCGGCACCGGCATCACCAGCGATGGCGACCTGGTGCAAATAGGCAACACCGTCACCTTCGACCGCTTCAAACTCTACAGCACCGATGCGCCAGTTTACCCACCGCTCTACACGGGCGACGAGACCATGCTCGAGGCCTACGAGTTGGTGATGAATGAAGGCGAAGATCTGCGTGCTAACAGCCTCGACCAGTTTAGTGAAATCAGCGGCCACACATTGAGCAGTATGACGGCTGTGTTGTTGGTGGAGAGTTACATCAAAGATAACGACCTCTGCAGCGGCACCGACTGTGACAACCGCGGCCAGAACTACGTCAGCCAAAATAAATTGCTGCTGATTCCCAGCAGCGCCATACAACCATTGGCACCCACCATTGTTACCGCCCGCGATGCCGCCCGGGCACTGGCCGAAGTTACCACACGCCGGGCGCTGATCAAGCCGGCCATGAATACCAGCGCGGAGATTAACGGCGCCTTTGCCAGTGCTGCCAGCGCCATGACCAAACAGCTGTTACCTGCCTTTACCCAACTGTGGAGTAACGCCGGTTTTTTATTGGCCGATACCTTCCCTGCCGACCCAACCGCCGGCTGGCGGGAGCGGTTAACCAGTTTAACCAACACCCTCACCAACAGCAGTAGCGGCGTGCAATATTTCTATGCATTTATAAAAGACCTGGCCGACACCTGGAACGAGCTGCGCAGAGTGATGGCCAACACCGTACCTGGCTGCAACCCGGATACCCAGGCCTTTGCTAAGCATTTACTGTTGGGCGATCTCGCCAACCCCAGCAGTCATCGCTTTCAGTTCTATCCCTCGGCAGCAGTGGCCGATACCACCGCCAAGCAGCACATCGCTTTTCTGGCGAAAAAACTCGATACCCTGGTCGCCAACTTTTTTATCCCCGCAGCCAGCGAGCTGCGCATCACCCCCAGTCGCTCCAGCACAACCCTGGAAGCCAAGGCCATTCCCATCTACTACCAAATCGACAGCAGTAACAGCGTCGTCAATTTTTGGAACTTTGAGCTCTCCTCACGCAAAATGGCGGCTTACAACTACGGCTACCACAGCGCCGTCTATGAGGCCCAGGGTGCCGCCGCCGAGCCTTTGGCTGCCGCCATCGATGGCTTTGATTTTTTCCGCATAGAGGGCCACATTGGCAGCAGCGTTGATAGTGCCGTAGCGGCCATCGAAACGCAGATTGCCAACTTTAATCTGCCCTTTACGGTCGCCACCGTTTTTACCGGCCAGAACCGCACCGGCATTCGTGGCCGGCGCGGCGCCGGCTATACCGATCTCAACCGTTTTCACCACCTGTTGCGACAGGATATCTACCACTCGCTGGACGACGTTAAACAATTTAACAACGCCTTTAAAACCAATATCGACCAGGCCATTACCAGCAAACGGGTAATTGATGAACCAGTCTCTGGCGATGGCCCATCGGTTTCCGAAACCTCCAACATCAAACACTCCACCATCAACAGCAAAACCTCCGCTGTGCAACAGAGCATGAACCTCCCCTACGCCAGCTATCGGGTCGACAACAGCTGGAAAGTGAACTTTACCGATACCGTCACCAACGCCGGCGAATACAAATACACACTGGGCAAGGTGGTCAAAACCGAATTCACCACACCGTTCGATAATTTAATTGGTGTTGTTAAACCCGACTGGCTCGATTGGCTCGATATTCTGATTGATAAAAAAGATGAGCAGCGCGATAACAAGCGGCTGTTGGCACCCTTCCTTGGCCAATACCCGGGCCTGGAGCCGCGCGGTGGTGTCAATCGCGGCGGCACCTTTGTCCTGCTCTACGACAGCCGCGGAATCGTTATCGCCGATTTCTGTCTGGCCCACTATCTGATTGAAGAGCAGGAGAGCGCAGTGGAAGAACCACCCCTACCGAAACCGGGTTTCCGCCCGCCGTGGGTGATCGACAACGGCATTAAAATATTGCCCTCCATCGACCATGTTTTTATCGACAAGCTCGATCTCTTCAAAAAGGGGATCGATGCCGAATACACCGAGAAATTCAACGTACAAACGGCCTACACCTCGGTCTTCCAGGACTCCCTCAACCTGGTCAGTGACCTCTACAAATCGCAAACCGTTGCCGCGCCCACCACCGGTATTACCGCCGGCTACGACGATGCCATTATCGGGTTATTGGCCGACCAGGTTGCGCGCGAGAAAACCATTGTTGAGAACTACCAAACCCGGGCCAACGACACCACCCTGCCCGAGGAGACCCGCACCTTCTACCAAAAAGCCGCCGACCAGAAACAGCAGAGCCTGGCACAGACCACATCCGACCTGGTCGATTACCTGTCGGTTAACGATAGCAACGTCAGCTTCGGCAGTGATGGCTACAAAGCACTGCAGGAGGTCAACAGCAGCGTGCAGGTCATTAAAGATAACAACACTGCCACCAGCTTAATAAACAACAACCTAACCACGATTAAAGGCAGCACCAGCAACAGCGGATTGATTGGCGGCATCGACGCTATTATCGGCAACTTCTCACGCTAACCAAAAGTGATTTAGATGCAGAATAACCACCGCATAAAACGCCTGCGACTCAATGCCAGTGCCGGTCACGAAGAGGCGGCACTGGCGTTACGCCGGCAAATTAACGAACAGTGGTCCCAACTGCTTCCAACCTTCAACAGCGTGTTGGATGAGATCGCGGGGCCTGAAAATTTTCTGCATATTCCCAGGCTGGAACTGCAACTAACCGACCTGCAAGCAGAGCGACTACTGCCACAGTTGCGGCGCGAGTTGGCTGAGTTAATTAGCAAACAGACAGCGGCCAATGTTTACCCCGGCAGTGAAGCGAATTTGCAATCGGGTGATGCCACTCAAAATAGCGGGGCGGATAGCGCAAGCCCTGACAACGCCGAGGCACTCAACACCGAAGCCATCGGCTGGCTGAAACACTATCTGCTAACAGGCTCACTACCCTGGTACGCGTTAACCCTCAACGAGCCATTTACCGTCTTGCAAAAAATTGCCGTAAGCGCCAATACCGAGCTTCACATCTTGCTCAATCAACAGCTAACCCACACCCTACTCCTGCGTTGGTTGCAGCTGCTGCCCCCATCCGTGCTTGACGACCAGATCAGCGCCCTGCTGGCTGCCTTGCCCCAGCCAAGCTCACACAGCCACTACCGCCGCGCCCTGAAAATGTTGATTGATGGCGTTCTGATTAGCCACACAGTAAGGCAACAGCAACACTGGTTGGCTTTTTTGATAGTACAGGCGAGTGGTGCATGCGCAGGCAACACTGCACACGCCTCGGTTCACACGGCTGATCTTGCCTTAAACAGCTCGCAACAAAAGCAGTGGCAACAACAATTAATGGCCGCCGGGTTTTCAGTTGCGCAGTTGGCCGAAATTTTGGCCCTGGCAACGGCCGACACCCTATCCAAACCGGCAACAACCGGCGTACAGTCACTAAGCACTAGCGGCAATAGCCGGAGCCCGGCAGCCGAGGCCAAATTAAATCACACCACCCTGCGGCTGCTTTATGGCGGCACCATTCTTATATATCCCTATCTGCGCAGGTTGTTTGATGCCTGCGGTGTACGCCACAACAAAGCTGGCATCCAGCCATCCGATTACAAGCGCGCGCTGGCGCTGATTTTTTTCGCCGCCACCGGGCGCGAAGTCGCCCTGGCGTTTGAACTCAATATCGCCCATCTGCTGCTTGGCGACCCAAACCAAATGCGCTATCCCGTTGAGAACGCCCTGGCCTCACACAACCACACCGAGCAACAGGATCAACAGCCAGAGGGCGGAGGTTTGATTGGTGAGGGGCTGCTCACCAGCGATGACAAGAGCGAAGTCGCCACCCTATTAGCCGCAATGATTCGTCACTGGTCGCGTTTGAAAAACACCTCGCCCACCGGTTTACAGACCGCCTTTCTACAACGCAGCGCGCTGCTCAGCCAACACGATGGCGTCCTGCAGTTAACCTTTGAACGCTTGGGCCACGACATTCTGCTCGACTACCTTCCCTACTCAATAACCACGGTGAAACTACCATGGATGACCAAACCCTTGTTCATCACCTGGTAGAGCAGCCGGCTACCAGCAACAGTGACCGCCAACACCGGCTGGAGAACAACGCCCGGGATATCGACCGCGACCTGAGTTGGCTTGCCCATCTGTTACAGCAGCGGCTGGGCCAATACTTTACCGGTGGTGACGAAGGCGCCACACCACCGCCCAGCCTGCCGTTAAATTTGACCGCACCACCCATGCTTGGTGATTCCGACTACACCCATTTTCTGATTGCCAATGCACTCTCACTGGAAGAGCGGCTGATTATTTTGATCGCCTTAGTTCCCACTGTGCGGCCACAGTTGTTTGATGTACTGCTTACTAAAAATTCAGAGACCGGACGCGGCTTTACCGAATTTGGCGGCCACCTGGGTAACCAGCACGGTGGCTTTCTGCCAACCATTGAAACCGTGCTGTTTCTGTTTGCCGGCGACAACCTCAGTGAACGCCTGCGCGTGCTGCAATTTTTTAACCGGGAGAGTCGCCTGCTGCACAACAGTCTGCTGCAAATTAACGAAGCACCCAGTAATGAACCGCGCACCAGCAGCGCCCTGCAACTCAACCGCGATCTAATCGCCCTGTTCACCTCCGGCCAACACTACCAGCCAAGCTTCGGCGCAGAGTTTCCCGCGCAACGCATTCACACCAGCCTCGACTGGGACTACCTGGTACTGCCCCACGCCACCCTCGAGCAGCTACAGGAGATTCGCGCCTGGATTGAATACGGCGATCAGCTGCTCAACGACTGGGGTATGGGCGACAAGCTCGCCCGCGGCTACACCAGCCTCTTTTACGGACCGCCCGGCACCGGTAAAACCCTCTCGGCCTGTCTGCTGGGCAAATATTGTGGCTGCGCTGTCTATCGGGTCGACCTGAGCATGGTGGTTTCGAAATACATTGGCGAAACCGAAAAAAATCTGTCGCGCGTATTCGATGAGGCCGAGCACCGCAACTGGATTCTCTTTTTCGACGAGGCCGATGCCCTGTTTGGCAAACGCACCAAGGTCGATGACTCCCGCGACCGCTACGCCAATCAAGAGATCAGTTTTCTGTTGCAGCGGGTGGAGGAGTTCGACGGCGTGGTGATTCTCGCCTCCAATTTTAAAAGCAATATCGACGATGCCTTTATGCGGCGCTTCCAGTCGGTGGTGGAGTTCACTCTGCCCAAACCCAACGAGCGTTTGAAATTATGGCAGCACGCCCTGCCCCAACAGATTCAGCTGGAAGAGGGTATCCGGCTACACGCCATTGCCGACAAATACGATGTCGCCGGCGGCACCATTGCCAACGTCGTGCGCTTTGCCTCGTTGAAAGCCCTGGTGCGCGGCGACTGCCTGATGCTGCACGAAGATATTGAAGAGGGTATGCGCCGGGAATACCTAAAAGAGGGGCGCAGAATCTAAGCGAGCACCACCATGGACAGCGTTAAAAAAAGCACCACCACACGCAGTCAATCATCCCCGGCCGCCGCCGGCGCCAATTTTATGCCCGGCAAGGGTGTGGTCAATAACGCCCGTTTGCAGATGGCCAGCAAGGTCTCCGTCCCCCACGACCCAGAGGAGCGAGAGGCCGACAACACCGCACAAAAAGTGATGCGCATGGCCATCCCCGCTGCCAGCGTCGCCTATGTGCGCCAGGGAGGCGGCGGCACCTTTCGCAGAATGGCCAATGGCGACGACAAGCTGACGGCCAAATTGCGCTCCCCCTACATTGCCCGCTTTGGCACTGCGCAGCCGGCGCCGGAGCAAGAAAAAATGGCGCGCCAGGCGGCCAGTGAAGAGCCGGAAGCGATCAAGAAAAAGGCACAGGAGGAGGAGCCCAAAGTTCAAGCCAAAGCCATGCACGAGGAGGAGCCCAAGGTTCAGGCCAAGGCCATAAACGAGGAGGAGCCCAGGGTTCAGGCCAAGGCCATGAACGACGAGGAGCCCAGGGTTCAGGCCAAGGCCATGCACGAGGAGGAGCACAAGGTTCAGGCCAAGCCCATGCAGGAGGAGGAGCACAAGGTTCAAGCCAAACCCATAAACGAAGAAGAGCCCATGGTCCAGCGCCAACCCGAGCAAGAGGAGGAAGAGACGCTGCAGCGCAAGGCGGTGACAGAAGAGCAGGAGCCCGTGCAACGCAAGGCCGAGGGCAACCCGGATGTGGCCAGTAATGTCAGTGCCAATATTCGCAGCAGCATGAGCAGCGGCCAGCCGCTGCCACTGTCGGTGCGCCAGTTTATGGAGCCCCGCTTCAACGCCGACTTCAGCAATGTGCGCGTACACACCGATGACAACGCCGCCGGCCTCAACAGGCAGGTGAATGCCAAAGCTTTTGCCGTTAACAACCACGTCTTCTTTGGCAAGGGCCAATACCAACCCGACAGCGACCAGGGCAAGGAGCTGATCGCCCACGAGCTGACCCACACCATACAACAGGGCGGCGCCGTGCAGCGGGCGGCGGAGGAGGAGCCACCGCCCGTGCAACGTGTGGCCGCTGCCGAACCCAGTCAGGCACCCAGCCTGCAGCGTAGCCCGGTGGCCGTCACCGGGCGCAGTGGCCCGAAAGTGCAGCGCCTGGGCATCAGTGATGCCCTCGACTACTTTGCCGACCGCGCCTACCTGATCCCCGGCTTCCGCATGCTGACCATCATCCTCGGCATGAACCCCATCAACCAGAGCCGGGTGGAGCGCAGCGCCGCCAATATTCTGCGCGCCATTATCGAGTTCCTGCCGGGTGGCAACCTGATCACCCGCGCCTTGGATAACCACGGCATTTTCGAACGTGCCGGCGCCTGGGTGGAGCGTCAGATCAGCGCCCTGGGGCTCACCTTCTCCACCATTCGCCAGGCGCTGGACCGCTTCCTCGACTCCCTGAGCTGGTCCGATATCTTCGACCTGGGCGGTGTCTGGAACCGGGCCAAGCGCATCTTTTCCGAGCCCATCAACCGCATCAAGGCCCTGGCCAGCAGCCTCTACAACGGCATTATCGAGATGATCAAAGAGGTGATTTTGCGGCCCCTGGCCCAGCTCGCCTCACGCACCCCCTTTTGGAATCTGCTCACCGCCGTGCTCGGCGCCAACCCCATCACCGGCGAGCCGGTGGCGCGCACTGCCGACACCATTATCGGCGGCTTTATGACCATGATCGGCCAGCAGGACGTGTGGCAAAACATCAAGCGCGCCAACGCTGTAGGCCGCGCCTGGGCCTGGTTCCAGGGGGCCATGGCCGGGCTGATCGGCTTTGTGCGCTCTATCCCCACGCTCTTTTTAAGCGTCTTCCGCTCCCTGGGCATTCGCGACCTGCTCGATATCCCCGGCGCCTTTGCCCGGGTGGCGCGGGTGTTTGGCAGCTTTGCCGGCCGCTTTTTCAGCTGGGCCGGCGGCACCGTTATGCAGCTGTTACAGATTATTTTTGAGGTGGTGGCGCCCGGGGTGATGCCCTATATCCGCCGTGCGGCCGGCGCCTTCACCAGCATTATTCGCAACCCCATCGGCTTTCTCGGCAACCTGGTGCGCGCCGGCAAGCTCGGCTTTATGAAGTTTAAAAACAACTTCGTCACCCACCTGAAAACCTCACTGATCAACTGGCTGACCGGCACCCTGGCCGGCACCGGGGTACACATTCCCGAGGCCTTCACCCTGAAGGAGATTCTCAAATTTGTGCTGAGTGTGTTGGGCCTCACCTGGCAGAACATTCGCCAGAAACTGGTGCGGGTGGTGGGCGAAACCGCTGTCGGTGCTATGGAGTCCGGTTTTGCCCTGGTGCGCACCCTGGTCACCGAGGGACCGGCCGCCGCCTGGCAACAACTGCTGGAGGGCTTAAGCAACCTCAAGGATATGGTGATCGAGCAGATCATCACCTTTGTCCGCAACCGCATAGTGGTACAGGCGATCACCAAGCTCGCCTCCATGCTGTCGCCGGTGGGCGCCTTTGTGCAGGCGATCATCTCCATCTACAACACGGTGATGTTCTTCGTTGAACGGTTGCGCACCATTGCCCAGGTGGCCATGTCGTTTATCAACTCCATTGCCGCCATCGCCGCCGGGCGTCTGGCCGCAGCCGCCGGCCGGGTGGAGTCGACCATGGCCGGCATGCTCACCCTGGTGATCAGTTTTCTGGCCCGCTTTGCCGGCCTTGGCCGGGTCTCCGATGCCGTGAAAAATCTGATCAACCGGGTGCGCGCCCCCATCAACCGGGGTATCGACCGGGTGGTGGCCTGGATTGTCACCCAGGCGCGCCGGCTCGGCCGCTTTGTTGCCCAGGCCGGCGTCCCCAACGACCCCAACCAACGGCTGCGCCTGGCCGGCCAGGCCGCCATTGCCGCCGCCCGCCGCCTGAGCGGCAACCGGGTAACCGCCGCCCTTCTGCAACCGCTGCTGGCGGCCATTCGCGCCCGCTATGGGTTAACCACCATCGAACCCTTTGAACGGGGCGGCAACTGGTGGGTACGCATTACCATCAACCCAGCCACCGAGACCAATCTAGGCGTCGGCAGCGGCAGTGGCGGCGACAGCGCCGAACAGGCCCAGGCCCGCGCCGCCTTTGGCAGCCGGCTCTTCTCCCGTCAGGAGTTACAGGGCAACCTCAACGTCAGCGGCTCCACCGCCAACCGCCGCATCAACGAGTGGAAGTCGGCGGGGGCACTGCACACCCTCGCCTCGGCCCCGTCAGACCCACTCACCCTCTACTCCTTCGATGCCAGCAAGGCCGGGCAGCGGGAGACCAACCCCAACAACCGTGCCAAGTACGGCTACTCCAACCCCGCCAAGACCTCCCCAGTCGGTCTGCAGGTGCTCACCCTTGGCCTGTTGCGCAATCGCAGTCCGCAGCCGATTCGGGCCACCAGTGCCGCCTACCACCAGACCAAGGCCTGGTACCGCAGTGTGGTCACCACCACCATCTTTCAGTTTGGCAGGGCCATTCTGGGCCACCGACCGCCGGGTGCCTCCGGCCACTGGAACCGCATCGGTCACACCCAACCGCGCTCCACCAATCAGGCCTGGAACCGCTCGTTGGCCGCCTACCACGGCCCCGAGGAGATGAACGAATCCTCGGCCACCGGCGGCGCTTCCGAGCGCTATCGAGTCCCCTCCAAGGAGGCCGGCAGCCACAGCAGCTGGTGGTAAGCGGCCGGCACCGGACGCTCCTGAACAACCATTCATCCACCTTCCCCACCGCCGCGTAGCTTATGCTTGCATTTTAGTCAAGCAACTGGCTATAGTTGAATTTCGCGCCAACAGAGCGCAGGGAATGCGGCTGATCTAGGAGGGATTTTGCGGTGGGACAGGTCATTGATTTAGTACAGGCCCGGGAAGCGCTGTATGGCAAACCGGCCAGAATATCGGTCAGCCTGAAACGGCTGGCCCGGGAAAACCGACGCGAGCTGTCGCGCTCCTTCCCCTATATGCGCTTCTGGTTGATGACCTTAAGCCCAGCTGAATACGGCCATTTCCTGCGCCTGCACCTCACCCTGCGCGAAACGCTGGAGAGCCACTTCCAGGCTCTGGGTGGCCGCTTTGATGTGGTCAACCTGCTGCTCGATGAGCACAAAAAGTTTGCCCTGGCCGACTACCTCTCGCCCGCCAACCACAAGGCCAACCTGATTCGCCGGGACCTGGCTGCACTGGGTTTGCCCACCACCCTCACCGGGCCCACAAACGTCAAATTGAGCGAGCTGATCACCTACATCAAACGCACCGCCCAGGTCTACTCCGTGGCCCTGCTGGGGGTTGTTTATATGCTGGAGCAGAATCTGGCCAGCGCCGGCGAAGTGATTGCTGCCAACCTGCGCCAGAATCACGGCCTGCCCGACAGCGCCCTCAACTACCTCACCGCCTTCCACGGCCGCAAACGGGAGTTGTGGCAGTTCAGCCAGGCACTCGACACCATCACCGACTTTCAGACCCAGGCCAATGTCGTGATCGCCGCCACCATCACCTACGAGCTGCACCGGGAGTTGCTCGACCCCCACTGCATGCGCCGCTCGCTGGAGGCCATGAACCGCGCGGAGTGAACCCCCAGGTATGAAGCCTTAAGGCTGCAGCTGGTGGACCATCACCTGGGCCGCCACCAGGGTTGCCGGGTCGTAGAACTGCTGCTCAAGAAACGCCGCCACCCGCCGGTTCACCTCATCGACCACACTGGCAAAATCGCCGTGGCCGCCGTTTTCGATGGACTGGAAGATCACCGGCACCTCAGCCACCTGCAGTGCTTCCCGCAGAGCAACGGAGTCGGAGTAGGCCACCAGCGGGTCGCGGGTGCCGTGTAAAATCATAAACGGCGCTGATTGGCGGCTGACATAGAACAACGGCGATGCCTGCCGGGCTTTGGCCAGGCGCTGCTCTGGATCGCTTTCACCCAGCAGATCAAACACCGGCTTGCTTAGGCTCACTTGCCCCTGGCTGACCACCGCCGCCAGATCGGCGGGGCCGAAGAAGTCGATAACGCACTGCACCGCCGACGACTCCTTGGGGTAGTCGCCCAAGTCGCCCTCCAGCGCCGCATCGCCGGCGGTGGTCCCCAGCAGTGCCGCCAGATGGCCACCGGCCGAGGCGCCCATGGCGCAGATGCGGTTGCCATCCAGGCCATAGTGGCCGGCATTGCCGCGCAACCAGCGGACAGCGGCTTTCACGTCGTGGATTTGCGCCGGCCAGCTGGCCGCCCAGGAGAGCCGGTAACCGGCCGAGACCGCCGCAAAACGGCCGCTGTGGACCAGGTTCAACACCTGCGAGCGCGCCATGATCTTGCTGCCCATTAACCAACCGCCACCGTGCAGGTAAAAGACCACCGGCAGTGGCCCATCGACTGCGGGCTTTTTCGGCAGGTAAAGATCGACCCGCTGGCGTGGGTCGTCACTGCCGGCGTAGGGAAGGTCGAGCTGCACAGTCACATTCTCGGGCAGGGGAATGTTGGCGGCACCGCCCGGATCATCGTTGTACTCAACATACTCGCTCAAGCTGATCTCTCCATCATGGTTGTTATCACTAAGCTGCATGGCCCGCGCCTGCAGTGGGTGTAATTCAGTCAGACTGACGTGGCCATCACCATTGCCGTCCAGTTGCTGCCACTGGGGTTGCAAACGCTGCTCGTTGGTAGTTAACGCACTCGCCTGCGCGGAAACGATAAGAGCAGCCAGCAGATTGATGAGTGCGGCAGGAAGAAGGGTTCGATTCATGGCCAACTCGCTTTATTGTTATTTTTGTTGGTTAACAGGCACTGGCAGTGCGCCTGATCGAGTCTACTCAAGCCGGTTGGGCGTTAAAACGCCGGGGAGTATCGCGATCAGGACACCTGCAGCGACCGGAAGCCCGCCTTGGCGCCAGTGGCCGCCCGCTTATCGCCCCTGATTTGACTCGTCGGCAGGCTGCGGGGGACTGAGCAGATCTTCCATAAACCAGGCCGAAAAACCGTGCCGGCCATTAACCCCCGCCTTTTGATAGAGGCCGCTGGCCTGCTGGCGAATGGTCTTCTCCATGGTGCCACGCAATAGCGCGATCTCTTTCAAACTCAAGCCCTTCAGCAGCATCAGGCCGATTTCAGACTCACTCGGGCTCAACTGCCACTGCTCGAATTGATCGGCAATCGCCTGGCTAAAGGCCTGCCGGGCCTGGCTTAGCCGCGCCGAGCTGGCAGCCGCGTGGCTGCGCGCCTCGGCCAGCTCAGTCTGCAACCGCGTCAGCTGTTGCCGCCCACGCAGCAGTTGGCGTATCAGCCACGCCAAAATTGCCAGCGCCAACAACAGCAGAATCAGCTCTTGCAGCAGGTGCCCGGCCGCGGCGCCATTGGCGAGGTCGGTAACCAGGTCACCGGCACTGGCAAGCGCCACCAGCAGTAAAAATCCAACCAGTAAAGTTTCGTAGTTCAGGTATCTGTTCACCGACTTTTAGCCACCCGCTGTCTGATCCGACTTTAGTCCCAAGCCCTTGATTGATGTGGCTTTGGGACATTTGTCCGATGGTACGCTGACCACCGCGCCAGCATAGTAGCAGCCAATACAGCCCCCGCCTTGATCTCATCATTCCGGGGTCGTTAATTTTCCGCCCACGGGAGTCTTTTATGAGCGATCAGGTTTATGTCTGGGATAAGTTTGTACGAATTTTTCACTGGTCACTGGTGGCGCTGTTTGCCCTCAGCTACTTCACCGGCGAGAGCGAGAGCCCTATTCACATCTACTCCGGCTACGCCATCGTCTGCCTGCTGCTGGCACGCATTGTGTGGGGATTTATCGGCTCTAAACACGCCCGCTTCAGCGATTTTGTAAAACGCCCGGCCGCCGTAATTGAATACGCCAAAAGTATGGTGGGCGGCCACCCCAAACGCTTCCTTGGCCATAACCCGTTGGGCGGGGTGATGATCCTGCTGTTGCTGGCCGGCCTGCTGCTGACCACTGTCAGTGGTCTCAAGCTCTATGCCGTTAGCGAAGGCCGCGGCCCCCTGGCCGCCAGTTGGCAGATGAGCGCCCTGCCCCAGGCCGTGGCCGACGACGACCACGATGACGACCAACGCGCCGAGAGCGCCGGCGAGGAGTTTTGGGAAGAGGTCCACGAGGCCGGCGTTAACTTCCTGATTCTGATGATCATCCTGCATGTGGGCGGTGTGATTATCTCCAGCCGCCTGCACGGGGAGTCCCTGCCCAAAGCGATGCTCACCGGCTACAAACGCCGCGATTAAAACGCCGGGCGGGCATGGCAGTGCCCGCCAACCTCTCCCCGTGAGTCTATTTGGCCGACAGCCACACCGACGCCCTTTTTAGCCATGCCCTGCCATCGGCTGCTCACTTCTGCACCAAAAGCCACATCCTTGCGGGTAATGGCTAACCAAGAGGATTTTTCGCTCACTAAAATGTCTGCGCATCTACGCAAGCCGAACTCATGGCGAGGGTTTGCGTGCAGCCTAAATAAGAACAGTGGACGGCAATTGTGAGCGAACGACGATTTGATGACCGGGTGGCGGTGATTACCGGTGCCGGCCGCGGTTTGGGACGAGCCTATGCCCTGCTACTGGCCAGCCTCGGTGCCCGCGTGGTGGTCAACGATCCGGGTGTAAGCGTGCACGGCGATTCACCGGTGGACGCCGGCCCCGCCCAGCAGCTGGTGAACGAGATTAGTGCCGCCGGCGGAACAGCCATTGCCAACACCGACACGGTCGCCACCGAAGCCGGTGGCCAGGCGATCATCGAAGCGGCTATGGACCACTACGGCGCCTTTGACGTGCTGATCCACAACGCCGGCAATGTGCGCTACGGCTCCCTGGAGGAGATCTCCCACCAAGACTTTATGGCGGTATTGAATGTGCACCTACTCGGTGCCTTCAATGTGGTGCGCCCCGCGTTTCCACGCATGGCGGCGGCCAACTATGGTCGCATTGTGCTCACCTCATCCATCGGCGGCCTCTACGGCACGCAGCAGGTGGCCAACTACGGCACTGCCAAAGCCGGCACCATCGGACTCAACAATGTTATCGCCCTGGAGGGGGCGGATAAGGGCATCAAAAGCAATATCATCCTGCCCGGCGCGGTTACCCGCATGGCCGAGGGGCTGGATATCTCCCAATACCCACCCATGGGGCCGGAGTTGGTGGCACCGGTAGTGGGCTATCTCGCCCACGAATCCTGCGCCGTCACCGGCGAACTCTATATCGCCATGGCCGGACGGGTGGCGCGCGCGTTTATCGCCGAGACGGCGGGAGTCTATCGCCCCCACTGGACCATAGACAGCATCGCCGAACAGCTGGACGCCATTCGCGACGAGGGCAAACTCTGGCACCTCCCACCGGTGCCGAATGGCTATAGGGATCACCTTGGCCGCAGCTTTGCCATGGCCAAGCGTGGCGCAGAGCCGAAAGAGTCCTGAAACAACCACAGACCTTGAGGATGATCCGGCCAGGGAGCCAGTGCGAGCCCTGGCCCAGGTGAGCCCACGTATAAGAAAGAAACGTAATAATTGGGCACGATCAGGAACAACCGGCGGCAACACAGTGGCCTAATCGCGGCACAACTTCCCATTGTCACCACTGTTTTTATTAGCCTGGAATCTCCCCATGTTATTAAATAAATTTACCAATCCGCGGTTGCGGCAAAACTATAAAAACCGAGTGAATTTTGATGTTCGACGCTAAGGCACTACTCAACGATTACGGCCCCTGTGCATTAATCACCGGTGCCTCCTCCGGTATTGGCCTGGCACTGGCAACTAATCTCGCCAGCGCCGGTTTTAATCTGGTGCTCGCCGCCCGGCGCACGGAGCGTTTGCAGAGCCTCGCCACGCACCTAACCCAACAGCACGCCGTTGACGTGGTGGTATTGCCCACCGATCTCGCCGAGCTCGCCCAACTGGATGAACTGCTCAGCGCCACCCGCAACCTGGATATCGGCCTGGTGATCAGCAATGCCGGCTTCAGCACCAAGGGTGAATTCAGTGCAGTGGACCGAGCGCAGATGCTGGCCATGCTGCAGGTCAATTGTCAGGCGCCGCTGGTGCTGGCGCACGGTTTTATTCCCCGGCTGCAACAACGTCAATCCGCCGGTATTATCTTTACCAGTTCGGTGGAAGCGCTGCTGGGGTGCCCCTACTCCACCGCCTATTCGGCCACTAAGGCCCTGGTTAAAAATCTGGGCGAAGGTTTGTGGGCGGAGCTGAAAGAGCACAATATCGACGTACTCACCCTCTGCCCCGGCGCCACCGATACCGAGGCACTCAGCAACAGCGGCCTGGACGCCAGTAAAATGACCAATGTCATGAGCGCCGATGAGGTGGCCAAGCGCACCCTGGCCAATATTAAAAATGGCCCGGTGTTTATCAGCAGCCCCCACTACCAGCAACTGTTTGAGCAACTCACCGCCCTGCCCCGCGAGCAGGCGCTGTTGGCCATGGCGAAAAACATGCGGCCGTAATTCGAGTTTTGTCTTCGAGCACAGCTGCCATCCGCAGTGTGTTAATCAATTATCAAAAAATAAAAAAAGCTGTAAGGAGTCGCGACACCATGAATAGTAAACGTCTGTTAATTACTGGTGCTTTTGGTGGCATGGGGCAGGTTTGCGCCGAACTGGGAGCGAAAGCGGGTTACGATCTGATTCTGGCCGACCTGACCATCGCCGGGCTCGCCGAACTGCAAGGCCGGCTACCAACCGAAACCCTGGTGGAGGCCTTCCAGTTGGATGTCACTGACAACAGTGGCGTGGACACCCTGGTTAAGGCCATGGCCAGTGGTGGTGGTATCGATGCCGTTATTCACACGGTAGGAGTCACCCCCACCATGACCAGTTGGCAACGCATTGTCGATATCGACCTGATCGCCAGCGTGAAATTTCTGGAGGCCCTGCGCCCGGTTATAAACAGTGGCGGCGCTGCGGTCTGTATCTCGTCGTCGAGCGGTTATATGGTGCCCACCCATAGCGAAGTGGAAGCGATTCTGGCTGAACCCCTGGCCACCGATCTGTTTGCCAAACTCGACGCCCTGGCCGAAAACCCACTAACCAATACCGGGCTCGCCTACGCCTACGCCAAAAAAGCACTGCGCTACTATGTGGCCGACTTCGCCATGGCCTGGGGCCGGGAAGGGAAACGGCTGGTCTCCATTTCACCGGGTTTAATTGCCACCGAGGCGGGCAATAAAGAGAATGTCGTAAGCCAGAGCTTTGCCATGATGAAGCAGGCCATTGCCCTGGGGCGTTTGGGAGAACCGGATGAGATCGCCAAGGTGGCCCTGTTTTTAATTTCCGACCAGGCTAGTTTTATCAGCGGTTGCGACCTGCTGGTGGATGGCGGCATGATTGGCAGCATGGGCAAGGCCCGCCCCAGTTAATTTTTTTACCCTATGGGCCACAGGAAAATAATCAATGAAAGTACAGCGCCTGGACCACATCAATATTCGCACGCCGGATATCGACGCCACTATTCAGTTTTACAGTGAGCTGCTCGGCCTGCGTGCGCGCAATACCCTATCGATGTTCAGCAGCAGCCAGTCGCAGTGGCTCTACGATCATAACGAGCAGCCGATTATTCACCTGTCGACCGACAGTAACGCGAGCATGATCCGGCAGTGGCCCATTCCCCTGTTAGCTGCCGGCGACAGCAGATCACCCAGCAGTCAAACCCTACCCATTCACCACGTAGCCTTATGCTGCACCGGTAAAAAGGAGATGTTGGAAAGACTAAAAACGATGGGCGCCGACTTCGCCACAAACGAGCTTCAGGCGTTAAAAATGACGCAGTTTTTTACGCGCGATCCCCATGGAATTTTATTGGAATTGAATTTTCCCGCCGAGGAGTAAAACTAACGATTTACTGGCCACCAATCTGTTGCCAGCGCTGCGGGGTCATCCAAACGTATTCTAAATAGTGACCTAAAAAATCCCGGGCATCGAGATAGACATATTTTAATTCCGGGCTGCCACCTTCCAACACCACCGGGTAGCCCAGCTCATCAACACGGCTTCTAAACTCCTCCCAATCGTCGACGCGCATGCAGACGTGGTGAAATTTCAACTGGTCATCCGCGGGCAGTTCATCGCCGTAAACATCGACCAAACCAGAGACCGGTTCGATCAATTCGTACTGCAGATTGTTCACCCAAATAAAGGCGAGTTTGTTTTTTGCTTTGCCTTCACCGCCGGGGGTTTTGACATCCACCTCCACTTCGAAGCTGGCGACATTCTCCCGGCCACAGCGGTCGCGAAACTGTTGCAGAGCCTTGCCAATATCGCGGGTGATGTAGGCGTTTTGAAAATGGTGACCTTCCAACATAAATGACCTCGTTTATTCGAACTTATAAGCGGCGCATGAAGCCTGTGGTTAGTCACTCTAGTCTATTTATACTGTCCGCTATTACGAACTTATATCCGTGTCGGAAATAAGCCATGTTTATCGACCTACTCCACCAGCAGCCAACGTCTACAGCTGCCGGCACAACAAGGCTGGCGTGCAAGACGAACAGGCGGTACTCTGCGTCCTTGCCAAAACATCAGTGACTGGCGTCCTAACCCGGACTGTCTCTAAGCCCAATAACCAATAACCAATAACCAATAATAATTTATGAATCACTCCCTCCACCCTGAGGCGGCTGTACAGATCACCGCTAGCCGCCGTCTCTACTCGGTGTATGTGCTCGCCATCCTGTTCACCATCAACATCTTTAACGTGATGGACCGCAAGCTCATCTCCACCATTCTGCCCGATATCCAGAAGGAGTTTTCCGTCTCCGATACTCAACTGGGGCTGCTCACCGGTTTCGCCTTTGCCGCCTTCTACCTGCTGGCCGGGGTACCCGTCGCCCGCTGGGCGGATGTTGGCTGCCGGCGCAATATCATCGGCCTGGGGCTGTTGGTCTGGAGCCTGATGACCACCCTCTCCGGCTACGCCCAAAGCTTTATGCACCTGCTGCTGTTACGCGTCGGCGTGGCCGTGGGTGAAGCCGGTGGCGGGCCGCCGGCCCACTCCCTGGTGGCCGACTACTTTCCGCAAAAACGGCGGGCCACGGCGCTCTCCATCTACGGATTGGGGGGCTCACTGGGGGCTATTTTGGGCTTGATGGTGGGCGGTTATGTGGCCACCCACTACGGCTGGCGCACAGCATTTATCGCCCTGGGTCTGCCCGGTGTGCTGTTTGTGCTGGTGATCTTCCTCACCGTGCGCGAGCCGCAGCGCGGCGCCACCGATACCGTTAAAACCCAGGTTGCCGCCAATGAGGCCTCCTTCCTGGCGGTGTGCCGCTACCTGCTGAAACTGCCCTCGTTTCGCTTTCTGATTATTGCCGCCAGCCTCACCATGTTTGCCCAGTTTGGCGTCAATATGTGGGATGTCACCTTTCTGCGCCGGGTGCACGGCGTCACCGCCGAACAGGCCGGTGGTGCCCTGGGGCTTATCCACCTGTTTGCCATGTTCAGCGTGCTGATTGGCGCTGTGGTGAGCGACAAGCTGGGCCAGCGGGATGTGCGTTACTACATGTGGCTGCCGGCGGTGGGCGGCCTCTTATGCGTGCCCTTTAACCTCGGTTTTATCATGCTCGATAACTACCGCCTGGTGATTGCCAGCGGAGCTGTCGGGCTGGTACTGGGCGGCTGGTGGATGGGGGCCGCCCTGGCCACCGTGCAGAACCTGGCCAAGCCCCATATGCGCGCCGTGGCGGCGGCGCTCTTCACCCTTACCTACAACATCGTCGGCATGGGTATCGGCCCCTCGGCGGTGGGTTGGATCAGCGATCTGCTCACCCCCAGCTATGGCGACCTGGCCATCCGCTACGCCTTCCTGGTGTCGATTGTGCCACTGGCCCTGGCCGCACTCTTTTTCTACCTGGCGGCGGGCAATCTGCAACAGGACCTGGCCAAGCGCGATGCCAGCACCTAGGCCCACCGACGCCGCTGACCAGACTCACTTCCCCAGCCCACGCCACTACGCCTTTATTCACGGCGGTGGCCAGGGCAGTTGGGTGTGGCGCGATACGCTGGCGGAGCTACGGCAGCAGGCCGGCGCCGAACTCGGCCTGCTGCTGGCGTTGGATGTCCCCGGTTGTGGTGTAAAACGCGGCCGCACCACCGACAACCTGACCCTGCCGGCTATCGCCGAGGAGCTGATTGCCGATATTACCGCGGCCGGCATTGACCAGGTGACGCTGGTTGGCCACTCCCAGGCCGGCCAGGTGATGTCACTGATGGTCGCGGCGCGCCCGCAGCTGTTTCAACGCTTGGTTTACCTCAGCTGCTCCATTCCCCTGCCCGGGCAAACAGTACTGGCCATGTTGGGCAGTGGCCGCCATGGCGAGCAGGAGCACGAGGTGGGTTGGCCACTCAGCCCGCAGAGCTCAACACTTGAGCAGCGCTACCGGGCGATGTTTTGTGGGGATATGGCGGCCGGGCAGGCCGAGCACTTTCTGGCACAGCTGGGCGCCGACAACTGGCCGGCCCAGAGCTACCGCTTTAGCAGCTGGGACTACCGCCCGCACACCCAGGTGCCGGCCACGTTTCTGTTCTGCCTGCAGGACAGGAGCCTGCCGCTGCACTGGCAGGCTATCTTTGCCGAGCGCTTTAACGCCGACCATCGGGTGAGTATCGATGCCGGCCACCAGGCGATGCTCACCCGCCCGCACACCCTGGCCGAAGTACTGCGCTGGCTGCCGGCGTGATGCCTTAATCGCCAGTTTTCAGGTAGGCCGCCACCAACGCCATACTCTCCGCCCAGAGCCGTTCGGCCATGGCGTCGTCGCGGGCAGCCTCGCTCATCGCCGCCGGCGCCAGTTGATAGAAATAGCCGCCGTTGGCGTGATCCAGATCCGCGTGACTGGCCAGCCACACCAGGGTTTTGGCTGCCTCTGCTGAAGTCACCGCCTGCTCGGTGAGGGTGCCCATGTAGGCCTGCATGGTTGCGTCGGCGTGGCTGACGAAGTTGCTCTCCAGCACCACGCCGGGCTCCATGGCGTGGGCGGTGATGCCCTGGCCGCCGTAGCGTTTGGCCAACTCCCGGGTGAACAGAATATTGCCCAGTTTGGCACTGGTGTAGGCGCCTCCGGTGGTGAAATTCTGCAGCCGCTGCAGGTCGTCAAAGTCGATACCCGGGCAGCTGTGGTGGCCGATGGAAGAGGTGGCCAGCACCCGCGCCTCGCCGCGTTCGGCTGCACTGGCGGCGAGCGCCGGCAGCAGCAACTGGGTAAACAGAAACGGGCTTAGGTAGTTGCTGGTAAAGGTCTGCTCGAAGCCCTCGGCGGTCATCTGCAGAGAGTCGTTAACCCCGCCCGCATTATTGACCAGCACATCAATGCGGTCGGTCTGCGCGAGAATCTCCACGGCCAGCCGGGCACTGTCGGCCAGCAGCGCAAAGTCACCGCGCAGCAGGCTGACCGCCTCCGGTTTGGCGGCAGCGGCGGTTATCTCCCGCCCGGCCTGAGCCAGCCGCTCCGGGTCCCGCCCTAGGGCGAATACCCGATAGCCCAGCCCGGCCAGGGCTTTGGCGGTCTCTTTACCGATACCGGAGCTGGCGCCAGTGACGACCGCCGTGAGGGGTTCGGAAGGATGGGGACGTGAATTGGTCATGGTTACTGCACCTCTGCCGGTTTTTATAGTTCTGCGGTTGGTTGGCAGCATTATAAGCAGCCGCCCCCGTCAGGTGCCCGGCAAACTGATCTATCGCTATCGAAATCGGGTCACCCGCCCCGACCAGCCGCCTTGTCTAGCTACCCGGGCCGTGCTTTACTCGGCACTATTAGCCACGCGCAAATAATAACCATTGCAGACCGGTTGGTCTGACAGCAAGCGAGTAAAACCGCCATGCCCAGTGAGCCCTTTTTCAGTTTGCCCCGCCCCCTGCACCTGCTACCGGAACCCTGCCAGGTACGCGCCGCCAATCTTGAGCAGCTGCCGCAACTGATCACCCGCCTGGGTGGCGACTACCGGGAGATTCTGGCCCGGCACAACCTGGAACAGCGCATCCTCAACGATAGCGACCACTTTATCGATTGCCGGGTGCTGACCAGCCTGTTTGAAGATTGCGCCGAAAGCCTGGCCGACCCACTGTTTGGCTTACACCTGGCCGAGCATCAGCAACCTGAGGTGTATGGCTCGGTACTCAGCCTCTGCCGAGCCGCCGCCACCCTGCGCGATGCCCTTGCCTGCCTGATCGAATTTCTGCCCATCACGCACTGCTCCGAAAGCGTGCTGACGCTGGTCGAGGGTG
Source organism: Halioxenophilus sp. WMMB6 (assembly GCF_033283405.1). Classification (NCBI taxonomy): domain Bacteria; kingdom Pseudomonadati; phylum Pseudomonadota; class Gammaproteobacteria; order Alteromonadales; family Alteromonadaceae; genus Halioxenophilus; species Halioxenophilus sp. WMMB6. Next base: position 249,495 of record NZ_JAWMQR010000007.1, on the reverse strand, counting down.
ATGAGATCGCCGAGCTCTGCTGGGCCGAGCGCACGCCCATGGGAGCCAACACCCAGGCCAATTTCCAAGGGCTCTGGCTCAATTTGCGGGTACTGCAAGCGGTCGGCGGCACCGACTTTCGGCCCAGTTATGTCTGCCTGCCCGATCGCCTGCCAGCGGCCACCCACCAGGAGTTGCAGCAGCGCCTGAACTGCCCGGTACGACTGGGCGCCCACAAATCCGCCATCGCCTTTGCCAGCCAGTTGTTACCGGCACCGGTGGCCAGCGCCAACGGACCTCTCTTTCAGCTGCTCTACGCCTATATGTATCGGCTCAAGGCCGAACCGCGGCAGTCGGTGGTGGAGCGGGTGCAACACTTTATTGCCAGGCAGTTGGCCGGTGGCGACCTCTCTATTGAAGCCTGCGGCCGCAGCCTCAACCTGCCACTGCGTACACTGCAAGCGCGCCTGCACAACGCCGGCAAAACCTACAGCGGTATCGTCGAGCAGCAGCGGCTCGAGCACGCCAAGTATGTGCTGCTGCACAGCAGCCTCTCCATCGCCGAAATTGCCGACTCTCTGGGCTACGCCGAGCGCACCAGTTTTGGCCGCGCCTTCCGTCGCTGGACTGGCCTCTCACCGCACCAGTACCGCCTGAGCCAGGGCACCATCTAATCGAGCACTGCGCCAAGTGCCACCTTTTTGCGCCAACTGACTAACCAGGGACAAATTCGGCTCAATACAATGACTGTTTCCCGGCCCACAAAACGACAACAGGCCACACCCGCCAAGCGCGAAGCCCGCTCAGGAAACAACCATGAACGACAAAGTATTGGACTGCTCCGATCTCGACCGCCATATCGGCGTCCCTATTCAGCCGGCCCGTATGCGCGAGCCCTTTGCCCACAATGATATTCGCCGCTGGGCACAGGCGATGCACTACCCCAACCGCCTGCACTATGACTCCGATTTCGCCAGCGAGAGCCGCTTTGCCGGCCTGGTCGCGCCGCAGTCCTTTTGCGTGGCCATGGACGATGCCCACGGCACCGGTCCCTCCTGTGTCGGCGCTATTCCCCACTCGCACCTGATCTTCGGCGGCGACGAGTGGTGGTTTCACGGGCCCCGCATATTTCCCGGAGATAGGCTGCACAACCACCGGGTACCCATCGATTACACCGTGAAAGAGACCAAATTCGCCGGCCCCACCTGTTTTCAACGCGGCGATAACTACTATTACAATCAGCACGGCGACCTGATTGCCACCCAGCGTTCCACCGCCATTCGCTATCGGCCCGACCTGGCCCGGGAGATGGGCGGTTCGCCAGGGGACGCTGATGACCCGGTGTGGGGCGACGACGAGCTGCGCGAGCTGGAAGCCAAAAAATTTGAATGGATCAAGATGCTGCACGAGCTCGGCCACGGCCAGCGCTGCTGGGAGTCGGTGCAGGTGGGTGACAAATTACCCACCCGCATCATTGGTCCACACAGTATCGCCAGCTTTACCACCGAGTGGCGCGCCTACCTGTTCACCATCTGGTGTGGCGTCAAACGACGCACCGATCTCGATATCGAAGCCCTGGGTTTTACCGGCGATATGGCCGGCAAGGAGCAGGACCCGGTGCTTGAGCTGGAAAACCCGGAGATGACCGACGGTGCCTACATCGGCCCATCGCGCGGCCATCTCTTCCCCCGCTTCGCCCGCCAGATTGGCATGCCGCGCGGCTACGGCTACGGCGCCTCGATGGGCGCCTGGATACTCGACTACCTCGCCGGTTGGGCCGGGGAGTGGGGGTCGGTGGTCCACTCCAACTGCGCCTACCGGGGCCCCTCCTTTACCGGCGACATCTCGGTGATGGATGCCACGGTGGTCGATAAACTGGTCGATGCCGACGGCCGCCACCTGGTGCAGGTTGATTTCAGAATGGCTAATCAATTGGGAGTCACTTCGGCTACCGCCCAGGCGGAAATCGAACTGCCCACTCAAACACAATAAACATTCGGAGATGCTTTATGGCTACAGCGACCATTCCCGTCGAGTTGCAGGCGCTGCTTGACCGGGAAAAGATCCGCGACTGCATTGCCCGTCTCGCCCGCGGCGAGGACCGCCGCTGCGACGAGCGCATCAAGCGCTGTTTTTGGCCCTCTGCCACCACCGACTACGGCATCTTTGCCGGTGACCTGCCCGCCTACCTGGAGTGGGTGGTACCCGGCTCGCCCGCGGTGGTGCTCACCCAACACATCCTCGGGCAGACCTTGATTCAGCTGGAATCCGACGAGGAGGCCGCCGCCGAGACCCACGTTATGGCCTACCACCGGGTCAACACCGGTAGTGAAGAGCGCGACCTGGTACTGGGCGGGCGCTATCTCGACCGCCTGGAAAAACGACGCGGTGAGTGGCGTATTATCGAGCGCACAATGCTCTACGACTGGTCCCAGGATTGGGGGCAGTCGGCGGACTGGCGCCAGGGGCTGATGGGCATGGCCTTTAGCGGTGACCAGTTTATTGGCAAAACCTTCGATGATTTCAGCGAGAGTTTCTTCATTGAAGGTCACCCCGACAGGGAGCAATAACAGAGTCGCAGCCGCCGCGGCCAACCACCCCCCAAGCCAATAAAAAGGCAAGCTAATAAAAAAAGAGAATGAGGTGAACCTATGGGCGATTTAACAGGCAAGGTGGTGGTAGTCACCGGCGCCAGCCGCGGTATTGGCAAGGGCATCGCCCTGGCCCTCGGCGCAGCCGGTGCCACGGTCTATGTCACCGGCCGCACCCTGGTTGAGGGCAGCCAGCCACTGCCCGGCACGGTCGGCGCCACCGCCGCCGCCGTAACCGAGCGCGGCGGCCAGGGTATTGCCGTGGCCGTCGACCACAGCGATGACGAGCAGGTAGCCAAGCTGTTTGAGCAGGTAAAACGGGAGCAGGGGCGACTCGATATACTGGTCAATAACGCCTTTGCCCTACCCGACGACCTGACCGAGGCCAAAGGCTTTTGGCAGAAACCACTCAGCAACTGGGAGATGATCGATGTCGGCGTGCGCTCTAATTTTGTCGCCGCCTGGCACGCCGCCCAGATAATGGTGCCGCAGCAATCGGGGTTGATTGTCGCCATCTCCGGCTACACCGGCGTTGCCTACACCTACGGCGTGGTGTTTGGTACCGCTAAGTCGGCGGTGGATCGCATGGCGCGGGATATGGCCATTGAGCTGCAACCCCACAAGGTCGCCTCCATCTCCCTCTGGCAGGGGCTGACCATGACCGAACGGGCCGAACGCAATCTGGCCAATATTCCCGGCCTAAAGAGCGGTGCCGCCACGCAGATAAAAGATGGTTGCACGCCGGAGTTTCCCGGCCGGGTGATCGCCGCCCTGGCCGCCGATGATCAGCTGATGCGCCACTCCGGCGGTACCTTTATTACCGCCGAGATGGCCCAGCAGTACGCCATTAAGGATATCGATGGCCGGGAGATTCCGTCGCTGCGCGAAACCCGGGGAGCACCCATCTGGCAGCCCATCGGCCGCTGAACGCGCAAGCCCGGGGTATAAAGCAACCTAAGATAACAATAACCAGCTGGCGGGCACCGAGCGTGGCTCGCCCAGAGGAGAAAACCATGACGACCGAATCGGCTGCCAACGATAACTACGCCCGCCTGGCCACCCTGCTTGATCGCCAGGATATTTACGACTGTCTGGTGCGCTTTAGCCGCGGCATGGATCGCTTTGACCGCGAGCTGTTTTTATCGGCCTTTCACGACGACGCCTTGCTCTCCGCCGGCGAGTATGTGGCCGGCCCCGCGGAGATTTACGACTGGGCCCAGCCGCTGCACGAGCACGGCCAGGTCGCCACGCAACACAATCTACTCAATCACAGCTGCGAGATTGACGGCGATAGCGCCCACAGCGAGATCTATTATCTGTTTATCGGCCGCAATCGCGACGACAGCAACTGGCTGGCCGGTGGCCGCTATCTCGACCGCTTCGAGCGGCGTAATGGCGAGTGGAAGATCGCCTATCGCCACAATGTCATTGAGTGGAGCGGCAGCGCACCGAGCCTACCCATCCCCTTTGCCGAAGTGGCCGACCTACACCTGAACGGCCTCTCCCTGCGCAACAAAGAGGACCCCTCCTACTGGCGTCCTCTGACCAACAAGCGGCCGTTAGGCGCTCCCTAGCGCCTGGCCGCCGGCAGCAAAGTTAAGCGTTACCTGGGTACCCTGGCCGGCAACGCTGGCGACATTGACAGCCCAGCAGAAACGGTCGCAGATACGCTTCACCAGATTGAGGCCAAGGCCAGTACCCTCGGCCTTGGTGCTGTAGCTGCGCTCAAACACCTTGGCAATATCCTCGCTGGCGATACCCTCGCCGGTATCGGCCACCGTCAGCCAATCGCCGCCGCAACTGACCGAGATCGTCCCCGCCGCGGTATGCTCCAGGGCGTTGCGCAGCAGATTGGCAATACTGATTTTAACGATGCTGGCCGGTGCCGGCAGGCAGCCGCCCGGCTCACACTCGACCACCAGCTCAAGCCCCTTGCCGGCGATGGCACCGCGAAAATCCTCCACCACCTGCGCCACCACCTCGGCCAGCTGGCAGCTGTCAGCCTCGCCCGTGGTGTTGTCTTTTTCACGGGACAACAACAGACTCGCTTCGATAAAGGCCTGCATCTCCGCACAGGCCCGGCGAATACGCTGCAGGGCCCGGCCGCCGGCGGCAGCGGGGTTGTTGGCTTCAAGCACATCCACCGCGCCCAGCATCACCGACAACGGCGTGCGCAGCTCGTGGCTGGCGGCAGCGGTGAACAGCTGTTCGCGCTCGACAAAGTGATCAATGCGGGTGAGGTAGGCATCAAACGCCTGGGCGATCTGTTCGATATCGCTGTCGCCAAACTCCGGCGCGATGCGCAACCCGCGCTGGTTGGGCTGAATCGACTTGAGCCGGGCGCTGAGCCGTTTCACCGGCGCCAGTATGCTGTCGGCCAGGCGGCTGGCCAGCAGCAGGGCAATCACCAACACCACCAGCACACCAATGAATAGCGAGATCAGCAGCGAGTGCTCGGTCTGCTCCCAGTCGGTGATGTCGTACAGCAGAAAGACCTTTTCACCATCGGCCTCGGCGATATCCAGGTGGTAGTAGCGGCCGTTGAAGGTAATGTTGTGGTAGGAGCCGGGTGCTCGCGCACGCATGGCCACCGGCAGCTCAGCCACCCGCTCGCCGCGATAGAGCAGCCACTCGCTGAACCAGCTGTTATTGAGCGACGACTCATCCAGATTGTTGGCGATTACCGCCTCGATATGTTTCTGCACATAGCGGCCAAAGGTGGCCTCTTCCAGCTGCTTTTTCAGAAGAAACAGACCGCCGGCAAAGAGGCTGCTGATCACCCACACGATCGCCACCGTACTGACAATCAAACGCCGACGCAGGGTTCTCTTTTTTATATCCGTAGGCACTTTTATATCCATAGGCAATCGCGCTGTTATTTTTCCGCCAAGCAGTAGCCAACACTGTGCACCGTGTGCAGCAGCTTGCTGGCGAAGGGTTTATCGATAATGTTGCGCAGGCTGTAAACGTGGGTGCGCAGGATGTCGTTGTCGGGCGGGTCGTCGCCCCAGACGATAGTCTCAAGCTCCGCGCGTTTAACCACATTGGGGCTGCTTTGCATCAGCCGGGCCAGCAGTTTGCGCTGGATAGGGTTCAACTCCAGCGGCCTTCCCGCCCGGCTCACCGCCAGGGTGTTGGGGTTGTAGTGCAGATCGGCCACCACCAGCTCCTCGGCCTCACCAAAATGGTGTAGCCGCTTCAACAGCGCCTGCAGGCGCACCTCCAGCTCCTTCACCGAAAAAGGCTTGACCAGATAGTCGTCGGCACCGGCACCAAAGCCGAGCAGTTTGTCGTCCAGCTGGTCGCGGGCGGTCAACATAATAACCGGGGTGGCGATATTGTTGGCGCGCAGCTGCTGGCAGACGCTGATGCCGTCCAGACGCGGCAGATTGAGATCCAACACAATCGCGTCGAAGTCGTCATTCAGCGCCAGTGCCAACCCCTGCACGCCGTCGCCGGCAAAGTCCAGCTGGTGCCCCTTGGGCTCCAGGTAGTCGGCAATGTTCTCCGAGATATCGCGGTTATCTTCCACTATTAACAGTTTCATGCGCTGCTGATCTTAATTCCTGAAATGGGTCACTAGCCGCACAGGGTGCCACAGTAAACGCCAAGAGAATGTCAAAATTCGGGCGGATTACCAGCCATCCATGAATATTTCCTGCACCAGCCATTTGTCGACAAAGTTTTGACAAACCACCCCGTAGCATGCCGCCAACTCCATTACTTAGGTGGCGAGCGTGTTTATGCCTCGATTTTTACAACATTGGGCAATGGCCCTGTTGCTCGGCACGGCAACCAGTGCCATGGCGAACGAAGCGGCCGAAGCGCACAGCGCAGTGGTGCTGAGCGAGCGCCTTACCCTGGCCGAGGTGGTCACGGCCGCCCTGGCGCGAGCACCGGAACAGAGTATCGGTGGCGCCTACCAGCAACAGGCCGAGCAGCAGACGCGCTTCAGCCGTAGCCTGAGCCCGGCGCCGGCGCGGCTCAACCTCAGCTACTGGGACGACGCCAGCTTCGATAACCTCGGCAACACCGAGGCCGAAGCCGGAGTCGAATTTGACCTCTGGCGCCTGGGCGAGAAGCGCAACGCCCGGCAACTGGCCGAAGCCTACAGCAACGGTAGCCAGAACTGGCAGCAACACCTCACCCTACTGGTGGCCGGCCGGGTGCGCCAGAGCCTGGCGCAACTGACCCTGGCCCGGCTCAACCTCAACCACGCCGAACAGGCGCTGGCCGATAGCGAAGCCCTGCTGGCGATCAGCAACAAACGGCTGGCCGCGGGCGAGGTCGCCGAAAGCACCGTGCTGCAGAGTGAGGCGCTGGTGCTCGATGCCAAACAGCAGCTGCTGGCCAGCCAGGCGGAGATGGTCGACGCCGAGCGCAGCTACCATCTACTCACCGGCCTGGATGCAGCACCCAAAGAGTGGCTGGAGGCTCTGCCCGAGCCAAGTGAGATCACCCCGGAGCACCCGCAACTCGCCTATCTTCTGGGCCTGCGCCAGCAGCAACTGGCCGCCACCGACCAGCAGCGCCACCAGACCGCCGGTAATGCCACGCTCGGTATTGGTGTGCGCCGCCAGCAGGCTGCCGACAACGACCCGCAAAACGACAGCCTGGGCCTCAGCCTGTCGATTCCGTTTGGCGGCAAAAGCTATAGCCGCGTACAGAGCTCCGCCGCCAGTGTGGCGTTGGCCGAGCTCGACGCCCGCATAGAACAGGCCCGTCTCGACCTCAAGCTACAGCTGCACGAGGTTGAACACCAGCTGCATACCCTGGAATCGGCACTGGCCTACGCGCAACAGAGCCGCGAGCTCACCCAGCGCCAGTGGCAGATGGCCAAAACCGCCTTTGCCCTGGGCGAATCCACCATTCAACCCACCATCCTCGCCCTGCAACAGCACCGCCAAAGCGAGCTGCGCTGGCTGCACCTGCGATTGCGCCAACAGGCGCTCATCTCCACCTACAAACAGACCCTGGGAGAACTGCCATGATTACTGCCCGCACTACCCGCTATGCAACCCTCCATGCACTGCTGGCCAGCGTATTGCTGCTGCACAATCCCCTCGCCCGGGCCGAAGGCGACTCCCTGATCGAACTCGACAGCGAGGCTATCACGCGCCTGGCAATCGATTTTGAGGCGGTCACCGCCAACAGCGCCGCGCACGGTTTTCAACTGCCCGCCCTGGTGATCCACTCACCCCAGGCGCAGGCGCAACTCAGCGCCCTCTACGATGGCCAGCTGCAGACCTGGCAGGCGGCCGGTGGCAGCCAGGTAGCGGCCGGCACGGTGATCGCCACCCTCTCCAGCGCCACCCTGCTGCAGAGTCAGGAGGCGTGGCTCGAGGCCCGCAACCAGTTGACCGCCGCCCAGGTTGAACTGGCCAAGGATAAGCAGCTCTACGCCGAGGGCATCATCGCCAAGGAGCGACTCGACAGTAGTCGGCGTCAGCTGCAGGCGGCCGCCTTTGCCCTCTCGGGTCGCCAGCGCATTCTGACCCAGGCCGGCTTCAGTGACAGCGATCTCAACGACCTGCTCAAGGGCGACCTCGCCCCCGGCCAATACCGCCTGGTGGCCCCCCAGGCGGGCGTGGTCAGCCGGGCATTCTTCGCCCCGGGCGACTATATTCCCGCCAACCAGGCGGTGGCCACGGTGACCAGTGGTGACCAGCTCTGGTTGCGCGCCCAGGTGCCGCCGGCGCTGATGGCCGGGCTGCAACCCGGCGACCAGTTGGGTGTGCAGGGGGAGCAGGTGGGCCTCACCCTAATGAGTAAAAACGCCGAGCTCGACGGCTCCAGCCAGACGCTGGAGATTCTGGCCCGCTTCGATGGCGCCACCGGGCTGGCCCCCGGCCAACAGGTGACGCTGGTGCTCGCCAGCCCCGTCGCCGGGGTACGGGTGCCGGCCAGTGCGGTGACCCACACCGGCGACACCACCTACGTTTATGTACGCCAGGTGCAGGGGGTTGAGGTGCGCCCGCTGCAGTTGCAGCCGCTCGGTGCCGACTACCTGGCGGTGACCAATATCGTCCCCGGCGAGGAGCTGGTGGTGAAGGGCACCGCCCAGCTGAAAGGGGTACAACTGGGCCTGGGGGGCGGTGAATAATGCTCGCCCGACTGATTCAGTTTTCCCTCAGTCAGCGGCTGTTGATCGGCCTGCTGACGCTGCTGCTGATGGGCATTGGCGCCCGCGCCATGCTCAACCTCACCATCGATGCCTTTCCCGATATCTCGCCCACCCAGGTGAAGATCATCATCAAGGCTCCCGGCATGACCCCGGAGGAGGTGGAGAGCCTGATCACCCAACCCATCGAGGTGGAGCTGCTTGGGATTCCCAAGCAGGCGATGCTGCGCTCCATCTCCAAATACGCACTCACCGCCATCACCCTCGACTTTGACGAGGGCACCGATATCTACTGGGCCAGGCAGCAGGTGGCCGAGCGGCTCAACAACCTGTGGGAGGCGCTGCCCGACGGCATCAGTGGCGGCCTGGCACCGATGAGTACACCACTCGGTGACATGTTTATGTTCACCGTCGACAACGACCAGATGAGCCTGGCCGAGCGCCGCTTTCTGCTCGACTGGACCATTCGCCCGGCGTTGCGCACGGTCGACGGTGTGGCCGACGTCAACTCCCTGGGCGGTTTTGTTAAAACCTATGAGGTAGCCCCCAATCGGGCGGCCATGGCCACCCTCAAGATCAGCAGCGAGCAGATCATCGCCGCGCTCACCGCCAACAATGCCAACGATGGCGCCGGCCGCCTGGACCAGGGCGAAGAGGCGATTTTGATTCGGGTTGCCGGAGCACTCACCTCGTTCGAGGATATCGCCAATATCCGCCTCACTAACGCCGATGGCGACTCCATCGCCCTCAGCCAGGTGGCCGATATTCACCTGGGTGAGCTCGAGCGCTACGGCTCGGTGACGGTGGATGGCCAGGGCGAGGCGGTGCAGGGGCTGGTGATTGGCCTGCGCGGCGCCAACGCCCGCCATGTGATTGAGGGCATCAACGCCAAACTGGCCGAGCTGCAGCCCAACCTGCCCGCGGGCACCACCATTAATGTCTTCTACAACCGCAGCGACCTGATTGGCCGCGCCGTCGGCACCGTCGGCCGCGCCCTGGTGGAGGCGGTGGTGCTGGTGCTGGTGGTACTTGGGCTCTTCCTCGGCAACCTGCGCGCGGCCTTGACGGTGGCCTGTATTCTGCCGCTTTCGGCCCTGTTCACCTTTTTCATGATGCAGCGCCTGGGCATGAGCGCCAACCTGATGAGCCTGGGCGGGCTGGTGATCGCCATCGGTATGCTGGTCGACTCCGCCATTGTGGTGGTCGAGAACATGCTCTCGCTGCTGGCCGATCAGCACCGCCACGGCAGCGATCAGAGCCGGCGCCTGCCACGCCTGCACATTCTGTTTCGGGCGGTGAAAGATGTGGCCGTACCGGTCACCTCCGGCGTGGCCATTATTATTATCGTCTTCCTGCCGCTGCTGACCCTGCAGGGGCTGGAGGGCAAGCTGTTTGTGCCGGTGGCGCTGACGATCGTCTTCGCCCTGATCGGCGCCCTGGTCCTCTCACTAACCGTGATCCCGGTGATCGCCTCGCTGCTGTTGCAGGAGACCAGCGAAGAGGAGCCCTGGCTCAGCCGCAAACTGATCGCACTCTACCAACCGCTGCTCAGCCGGGTGTTGCAGCGCCCGCAACCGGTCATTGTGCTCTCCGCCGGCCTGCTGGTGGCGGCCGGCTGCCTGTTACCCTTTATTGGCAAAACCTTCCTGCCGGTAATGGACGAGGGCGATATCATCGTGCAGCTGGAGTCCATCCCCTCAATCAACCTGCCGGCCAATATTCATATGGTGCAGCAGGTGGAGAAGGCGCTGATTAGTAAGGTACCGGAGATCGCCCGGGTGGTATCGCGCAGTGGCTCGGATGAGATCGGCATGGACCCCATGGGGCTCAACGAAACCGATGTTTTCCTGCAGCTGAAACCACACGACCAATGGCAGGTGGCCGATAAGGACGCGCTGCAGGAGAAGATCCGCCAGGTGCTGGCCCAGTTTCCCGGACTCAACTTTGGCTTTACCCAGCCCATTGATATGCGCGTGTCGGAGATGCTCACCGGCTCCCGCGGCGATATCGCCATCAAAGTGTTTGGCACCGATCTGGCCGAGCTCAACCGTCTGGCCCAGGCCATCAGCCAGCAGGTGAGCAAACTCGACGGTGCGGTGGATACCATCGCCGCCATTAACGAGGGCGCCCAGTACCTGCAGGTGAATGTCGACCGCCCCCGGGCGGGCCAGTTGGGTATTAACACCGATGAGCTGCAACGCCGCCTGCGCGCCGAGTTCGAAGGGCTGCCGCTGGGCAATATCATCGAACAGGGGGCGCGGGTACCACTCACCCTGCGCTTCGCCAAGCCCGCCGGTGACGGTGTGGCGCAACTGAGCAACGACCTGATCAACCTGCCTGCGGGCGGCACCATCGCCCTCTCGGAGCTGGCCCGGATCGAGCGCATTGAGGGGCCGGTAAGCGTCTCGCGCGAGGCGGGCCAACGCTTTGCCGTGATTCGCACCAACGTTGAAGGACGCGACCTGGTCGGCTTTGTCGATGAGGCCAAGGCGTTGATCGCCGAGCAGGTGCCACTGCCCACCGGCTACACGCTCTCCTGGGGTGGCCAGTTTGAAAACCAGCAGCGCGCCGCCCAGCGTCTGCTGCTGGTGGTGCCGGTTGCCCTCGGCCTGATTGCACTGCTGCTGTTCGTCACCTTTGCCTCCATCAAGCAGACCGCCATCATCCTCTCCAACATCCCCTTCGCTCTGATTGGCGGCCTGTTCGCCCTCTGGCTGACCGGGGAGTTTCTGTCGGTACCGGCCTCGGTGGGCTTTATCGCCCTGTTGGGGATTGCGGTGATGAACGGCGTGGTGATGATGTCCTACTTCAACCAGCTGCGCGCCAAGGGGCTGACCATCGACAACGTGGTGCTGCAGGGGGCGGTGCGCCGCCTGCGGCCGGTGATGATGACCGCCACCACCTGCGCCCTGGGCCTGGTGCCGCTGCTGCTGGCCACCGGCCCCGGCTCGGAGATTCAAAAACCGCTGGCGGTGGTGGTGATTGGCGGTTTGATCAGTTCGACACTGCTGACCCTCTTCCTGCTGCCGATCATCTACCGCTACTTCCACCGCACGGCCTAGGCCCGAGGAGACTCACCATGCAACAACTGTTGGTTTTAAATATTCCGCCGGAGCTGGAGGATGAGCTGGTCGACTATCTGCTGGCCATTCCCTCAGCCCCGGGCTTTACCTCCTACCCGGTGGCCGGCCACGGCCAGCACGCCCGCCTGTCGCTGGCCGAGCAGGTCACCGGCCGCCGCAAACGCATACAGTTTGAACTGATCCTAGCCACCGACGACGCCGATGAGGTGGTGGCCGGGCTGCGCCAGCAGGTAGGCACCGATATCTACTTTTGGCAACAGGCGGTGAGCAACAGCGGCCATCTGTAACGCGTCACAAAAAGCCACTCACCGGACTGTTTAACGGCGTCAACGGTCGGGCGCCATCTGGTTTGTTGGCCCAATTCGACATACCATCGCCGCCATAAGATTGAGAGGATAGTGGATGTCGACCCGTTTTTGGTGGCTGGCGCTGGTGCTGCCCAACGTGGCACTGGCACAAAACCTGGTGGAGGAGAATCTCTCCGGCGTGGCCCAGGATCAGCCCTACTTCACCCAGGATGTGGGCAATAGCCGACTGATTTTTACCGAACAGAACCTGCCCGCCGCCGCTCACGCGGCGGCAGTGGAGCGCCGCCTGCAGAGCCTTTACGAGGCGAACTTCGGTTTCGCCATGGACTATCGGATGGCGGTGGGGCTGATGTCCTCCCACAACCAGATTGCCAACGGCTACTCCACCCAGTACCCCTTGAACCGGCAGATCAACTACCTAGCCGGAGCCGAAGCGGTGGACTACTTCGCCACCAGTCGTTGGCTCGATACCCTGCTCAGTCACGAAACCGCCCACAACTACCAGCACAACGCCAAAAACAATGTCGTCTCCCGCTCGCTGTTTAAGGTGCTGCGCAACGGCTCCGTGGGCACACCGCTGCTGCCGTCGATTGTGCCCAATCTATTTGAGTCGCGCTTTATGCTGGAGGGCAATGCGGTTTTAAATGAGTCCTGGCACGGCCAGGGTGGCCGACTCTACAGTGGCCGGTTTCGCGCCATGACCCACGTCCACGCCAAGGCCGGCTACCTGACCCCGGCCCGGCTCTACAACGCCACGCTCAACTTCCCCTACGGCGAGGGGGCCTACACCTTCGGCGCGCAATTCCAGTACTTTCTGGCGGAAAACTACGGCCTGGAGGCCACCAACCACTACTTCAACAACCGCTCCCGCTACTGGTTCTGGCCGTTTATGGTCAACCGGCCAATGCGGCTTTCGGTGGGTGAAAATTTCGATCGCAGTGTTCGCGCCTGGGCTGCCACTATGGCCCAGGAGGCAGAAGCCATGCAGCTGGCCAGCGGCCCGGTGGTGGCCCGCTCACACTATTTCGGCCCGTTAAACCGCAGCCAGAATGAACTGCTCTTTTTAACCAGCCCGAAGCCTGCGCACGCGCCACTGCTCAATCGCTACGACACAACCACAGCCCAAAACCAACAACAGCAGAGCAGCCTGGCCACCGGCCGCGTGTTTGAGCTGGACCAGGCAAGCTACACCGTCGACAGCCGCAAGACCTCCGTGTGGCGCATTCATCAGGGGTTATTTGATGAGGATGGCCGGCTCAAACCCGGCACGGCGGGTAAAATTTACCAGGGCAGCCTGGCCGACGGCCGCGAGGTCTATTTCGACACCGTCACCTCCTACCTGGAGCCGCAACTCTATGTCGGTGACCAGTTCTACGGCGCGGTCAACTCCTCGGTGTTGGTGCACAACGACGACCTCTACTACTTTGTGCAAAACGGCCGCGAGCGAACTCTGTTTCGCAACCGGGAGGCGGTGGCGACGGTGCCGGGTTTCTACAGCATTGTCTGCGATGTCGACGACAGTGGCCGGGTCTACTTTATTGCCAACAGCGCAACCGGCAGCTCGCTGTTTCGCACCGACGGCCAGACCACCGAGCGGGTGCTCGCCGCCGATAACGTGATCGATGCCCGGCTGACCCAGGGCGATCAGGTACTGGTGGCCGCCATCTCCGCCGATGACTACTACTACAGCCTGGAGCCCCTAGCCGCCAGCAGCGACACCCCCTTCGACCTGCAGCTCTTTTGGGACGGCCCCGGCGGTCTGGCCGAACAGCAAGCGCAGTTTTTTGCCGAGCTGGAGCCGGAGCCACTGACCACCGACACCCCCTACGGCCTGCTGCGCAATATCCGCTACAGCGGCGGCAATATCGCCCTCAGCACTCAAACCGAGGATGACAACGGCGATACCAGCACCGAGCTGTTGTACGCCGTCAACTTCCGCTTTGCCGACCCGCTGGCGCGCAACTCAATTAACTTCTGGGCGCAGCGCGATAAAGAGCTGAGCGATTTAATGGGCGTCGGCTTCACCAATAACCAGTTTTTTCTGCTGGCCGGCCTCAACACCTACTACGTCGCCCACGACGGCTACGCCGATGCCAGCCTCGGCCGTGATACCCGGGATTTCGGTGTCAGTGCCGAACTGCGCCTGCCCTTCCTGCAAACCGGCTTCTGGCGGGCGGAGCTGGCCGGCAACTACTACCAGGATTACCAACTGGACGAGCGCGAGCCCCTCGCCTGGCAGCTGGCTATCGACCGCCGGGAAAGCTACGGCACCAGTTGGCTCACCAACCAGCTGTTCACCGCCAACCTCTTTACCGTCGATGACCGGGGCGACACCATCAACGGTGCCGAGTTTAATCTCGGCACCGACTTCCCGGCCGAGTTCTACCTGCGCCTGCACGGCAAGTACGCCAACAGCGACACAGCCGCAGTGGACCGCTTCAACCGGCGCGGGGTAGAGCTGAAAAAAGAGCCCAACTTCATCATCAACGACCCCAGCAACTTCTACCTGCCGGCACTCAGCCACGATCTCTTTGCCGAGCGTGTCGCCCTCAATGAGCTATCGCTGACGAAAGTGCTCAACTACTCTGGCTACACCTTTAAAGGGCCGCTCTCCATTCGCCGGGAGGGAGTGGACCTCAGCCTGCGCCGCTACGCCATCAGCAACGCCAACGGCCAGGGCGATATCGATATCAACCAGGCGGTGGTCGGTTTCAATTTTGATCTGCTGGTGCTCAACGTTTTTAACTTTGCCGTTACGCTCAACTACACCTACAGTGATGACGATACCTTTACCGAACGCAACACCGTCAATGCCGGTTTTTATCTGCCGCTCTAGGGGCACCTAAAGCCCGCAGCCGCACTTGGATCACACTGTGCCTTTGATGAAACCGGCGTTTTGGTAAACAATTTGTTGCAGAACTACCGGGTAGTGGTGAAGTCGTATAGATTTCCAGGCCGATAATTTGCTGTTGGAGTGTTGTTTCCGTGTCGGTAAAAGTTTTAAACCCTCTGCGCATAGCCCTCATCTGTAGCACTATTTGGGGGACAGCCAATCTCAGCGCGGCAGAGGCCCCCCCCGTAGAGAGCGACCCCGAGAATCCCGCAGAGAGCATTGCCGAATCCTTCCCCGAGTGCATAACCCGCCTGCAGGCCCAAGCCCGCCATGAAAACCTGCCAGAACCAATGATCGCCGTTCTCGGCCAGGTACAGCCCATCCCACGCACCATCGAACTCGATCGCAATCAGCCGGAGTTTGTACAGACCTTCGCCAACTACTTTAACCGGCGTGTGACCAACTACCGCATTAGCCAGGGTCGGGAGTTGTTGGCCGAGCACCGCGATTTTCTCAAGGGGTTAACCGAACGCTTCGGTGTGCCCGGCCAATACCTGGTCGCCTTCTGGGCCATGGAGAGCAACTTCGGCCGCAACATTGGCAAGATGCCGATTCTCAATACCCTGGCCACCCTGGCTTGCGACGAGCGACGCAGCGCCTTTTTTACTGGCGAACTGTTCAACGCCCTGCGTCTGATGGATCGCCACCAGGTGGCGGTGGATGATATGCAGGGCTCCTGGGCCGGCGCCATTGGCCAGACCCAGTTTATGCCCTCGGCCTACCTGAAATACGGTATCGACGGCGATGGTGACCAGCGCGTGGATCTCTGGCAGAGCCGGGCGGACGCCCTCACCTCCGCCGCCTACTACCTGCAGCAACTGGGCTGGCAGCGCGAGCTGCGCTGGGGGCGGGAGGTCAAACTGCCAGCCGAGTTCCCCTATCAGCTGGCCGGCCTCGATCGCCCACAAACCTTGGGCCAATGGCAGGCCCTGGGGGTTGTTAAGGCCGACAACAGCGCACTGGCCGGTGACGCCGAACAGACGCTCTCCGCCGCACTGTTGGTACCAGCCGGCCACAATGGCCCTAAATTTCTGGTGTACGACAACTTTGCGGTGATGATGCGCTGGAACCGCTCGGAGTATTACGCCCTCTCTGTGGGCGTCCTGGCCGACCGCATCAACGGCGCCGGCCACCTGCGCCAGCCACCACTCAACACCACACCATTGACTAAAGATCAGGTCATGGTGTTGCAACAGGCGCTCACCGAGCACGGCTTCGACCCGGGCGTTATCGATGGCCAGTTGGGCCCCCAAACCCGCCGCGCCATCCGCGATTACCAGGCCAGCCAGAGCCTGGTGGCCGATGGCTTCGCCGACCAGGAACTGTTGAAAACGGTACAACAAAGCCAGTAACCCGCCCCACCATTGCCGTTTACGGCACTCCTTTTTACTAGCCCGGCGGCAGTCAAAACCGGCCGGTCCCATTTCAGATCCCTTTAAGGTTAACGACGATAATTCAATAAAAGGGGTCGCCGACTAGGAAGTTGCCGACTCCTGCGCTTATACTAGCGCCATAATAATGATGTACTGGCTTATACAGACCGGACCAGTAAGCGCAAACAATCTGATTACGGCCAATCAAGCTACTGTGACTGCAACCAGTTGCTCCTCTGCTCCGACGAGCCGCCGCGACAACATTATTATCAACTAAAAATAATAGACAATTCGGATCCAACGCCTCGCGCGTCGAGAGGGATAATCAGTAGTCCAACCAATAATAATAAGCAGGAGACAATCTGTGCCTCGTATTTTGCAATCCCGTAATTTGCTCACAATCGCCATTGCCAGCACCACCCTGGGAGTTACCACCCCCACTTTTGCTCAAAGTGACAGCGAGCACATGCTCGTACTGGAGGAGATTATCGTCACGGCTCGCCGCAAAGACGAAAACCTTCAGGATGTGCCAATCACTGTTAACGCGGTATCGGAACAGGCGCTGTCCGACCTGAATATCCGTAAACTGGAAGATCTGCAGAGTGTTGTCGCCGGTTTAACACTGGCGGAAGACCCACTGGCGCCCAGTGCGTCTGTGCGTGGTGTGCGCTTCGATAGCTTTGCCAGCGGCTTTAACCCAACGGTTGAATTCTATTTAAATGATGCGCCGGCGGTTGCCACTATTGCCATGCAGGCCCTGTTTGATGTGCAACAGATTGAAGTGTTGCGCGGCCCCCAGGGCACCTTGCGCGGTCGCGCCTCGCCCTCCGGCTCGATCACCATCACCACCAAAAAGCCGGTGATGAATGAATTCAGCGGTTTTGTCGATGTTACCTCCATCAATGCCGACGGTTACAACACCAAAGCGGCCATCAATATTCCTCTGGTGGAAGATATGCTGGCCATCCGCCTGGCTGGCATTCTGGAAGAGAACGACAGCACAGAGGTAGAGAGCCTGACCAGCAGCGAGGAGGCCCGCTTTCGCAACAAAGGCTGGCGCTTCTCGGCCGGCTTTGAACCCACCGACTCACTCAGCTTTAATCTTTTCTACCAACAGCTGGAGCCAACACGCAACCTGCCCGTTCATGTTGAATCGGCGTCGATTGCCAATAGCAGCTTAGCGGTATCCGATCCGTTTATTCGCGCTGAAGATCGCAAAGCGATCTCCAATGACACCAACTATTCGGAGCAGGATCTACGCCGCACCGGTCTGGAGGCGAGTTGGCAGTTTAGTGACTTCTCGTTGAACTACGCCGGCTCTATTACCGAGCAGATTATTCTGCGCAACGATATTCAAGATCCAGGTGGCTACTTTGATACCACCTACGCGCAAGAGCTCCAATATTTTAGTCAGGATCTCAATGCCCAGGCCGATGCCGAAAGCCATGAAATTCGACTGCAGACCACCAACGGCCTATTCGATGGCAAGGTCGATTTTGTGGTAGGGGCGCTGCATCAGGTGACCGAGCCACACAACAAGCTTGGGAATCAAACACCGGTATTCTTCGGTACCGTTGCTTCTCCGGCCACATATATTCTTACTGCTAATACTCCAATCACCACCAGCAGCAAGTCCACCGAGCAGTCGATCTTCGGCAACATCTCTTACCACTTTAACGATGCCACCGAACTCTCTGTGGGTGGACGCTATATCGACTATGAGACTGAATCGGATGTTGTTGTCAGTGGCAATACTATTTCAGCCATCAACGACAGCACCACCACCAATATTGTGTCGCTGTCGTTGAAACACCAGTTTGCCGATAACCTTTTGGCTTACGGGAGTTACGGCACTTCCTGGCGGCCGGGCATTAATGTCGTGGGTGATTTTAGCTTTGCTCAAACAGAGCGCGAAGACTCGTTCCAAAATCTCGATGCCGAAGAGTCAGACTCCATTGAGTTTGGTATAAAATCGGAGTGGTTGGACAACCGATTGCGCGTCAACATTACGGTCTATCACCAGGAGTTTGATAACTATCCGTTCCGCAGTGGCGGCGAGGGGGTCTATTTTGTCAGCACCGAAGTTGACAATACTTCTGGCACTCCACAATTTATTGAGTCGGTTGACCAATTTAACTTCGTCGCGGCGGTGCCAGTTACCGTAAACGGTGTGGAGATTGAGAACTTTTATCGCTTTAGCGACAACTGGGATATGGGCTTACTGCTCAGCTACTCCAAAGGTGAACTCGACAACGGCACCATCCCCTGTAATGACTACCTGCCGGCCGATGGCCAACCCGACAGCAGTGGCGCCATCCCGTCAGTCAGCGATATTCGCTCTGCTACCGGTGGCGATAACATAGCCGCCTGTCGGGCTAAATTCCGGTCCGACTACACGCCCCTATGGACCGGTACATTGCAGTCGGAGTATACCTTTAACGTGGGTAGCATGGAGGCCTATGTACGTGGCATGGCGACCTTCTACGGCCCATCGCAGAATGATCCTAGCAACGCGGTAGATGATGTCGACGCCTACAACATGGTCAACCTCTATTTTGGTTTGAGAGACCCGAGTGGCAATTGGGAGGCGATGCTCTACGGCAAGAATATTTTCGAAACTGAAGAGACCTTATCGCGCGAAGCCAATCCAGCATCCGTTGGTTTTACCGGTGTTATTCTGTCGCCCTTCTCAGTCGAAGGTTATACCGCCATCTCTGATTACCGCGAGGTTAGCCTAACGCCACCACGGGAAATAGGTGTTAATCTGCAGTACCGCTTTTAACGAGTCCTCCTGGTTTTTGAAACTGGGTTCTTGAATCTGGTTTTCGAAGCAAGGATTTAAACGTTAAGGCATACGCAGGCAGCTTTGCTGCCTGCGTTATTTTTCCCCCACCAAAAAGTCTGCTTATGCTGCGCCCGGCAGCAATATTTTTCAGCCCGGAAAATTCAAAATAATTTGAAAGCCCAAGCCACTCTCCCTGGGCCCATACGCCATTTTAATGTTATGAATCTGGGCGATACGCTGAACAATAGAGAGCCCCAGCCCAACGCCCTCGCGTTGATTATCGGCCACGCGATAAAAACTCTCCGCCAACCGCTCAAACTGTTCTGGGGTGATTGCTTCGCAATCATTAGCCACCACCAATACTATTGCCGAACCACTGCGGCTTAACTGCACCTCGATAACACCCGGGCTCTGGCCATGCACCAGCGCATTACGCACAATATTGTGCAGCAGTATCTGCAGCCACTCACGCTGGCCCTGCACCTCGATTGCCGGTAGCGGTTCTGGTAATTTAAATTCCATGGCGCGGTCGAGCGCCATCACTCCCAAATCGGCGAGCACCTCCAGCAACAGTTGGTCGAGACGAACTGACTCCCTTTTAAATTCCTGATCCGGGCCAAGCCTGGCCAAGGTGAGCAGCTGGAGAATGGTCTCCGAGGCCCGCGCAACACGGCGCGCAATACGCTCCATCATTATCAAAACCTGGGGATCATCTATCTGCCGCTGACAGCGTTGCACCTCGGTCTTAATGGCCGCCAGCGGCGTTTGCAGTTCGTGCGCGGCATTGGCGGTAAAGCGGCTCTCGCTGGCCAGGGCCCGGCTCAACCGGGCCAGCAATTGGTTAAGTTCATCGACCACGGTTTTTATTTCCGCAGGCACACCCTCGGCATTGATCGGCTCCAAAGCCTGCGGCTTGCGTGCGGCGATATTACTAGCCAGCGCCCTAAGCGGATGCAGGCCACGGCCCAGGCTCCACAACAATATGCCGGTGGCGATGGGCAGAATAAAAAAGAGGGGGACGATCATCTGCCAGAGATTCAAAATCCCCATCTGCTCGGCGAGGGAGAGGTCCACGCCGACCGCGATATGGACATCTATTTTAGGGCTATAGCGGTAGAGCACACGCCAAGTAGTGCCATTGACGTTTACATCCTTGACACCCTCCTGGTCATAGCGTGGGAATCGCGGTGCCTCCTCGCCAACCAGAATTTGACGGGACGGGAACCATAGATTGGTAGCCTGGCCCCGCCCCTGGATACCAAAACCTCGGATGCGGCTGATACCCTCCTCCTCAGACAGGGTGGCAGTTTTACTATCAAAAAAATAGTCACCCACGGCCGGGTTACTCAACACCGTCGCTAAGGTGTGCTGCGCCACATCCATGTAGTTGTTGAGCTGACTGGCAATCTGTTTGTCGATTAATTTTTGCGAATAGAGGGTAGTGACCAGCACCGCAATAACCCAGGTTATTAGGGTCTGGCCCAGCAGGATAATGGTTAGGCGGCGGCGTAGAGAAATAGCCATTATTCGATACGGTAGCCCACACCGCGCATAGTTTGGATAAATTTATTGCCGAAACGTTTACGCAGGCGGGAGATATAAACTTCAATGGTGTTCGATTCAACCTCCTCCTGCCAGTTGCTGGAGCTTTCCAGCAGGCGCGACTTGGTCACGAATCGCCCCTTGTTACGCAACAGCATCTCTAGGATCGCCAGCTCTTTGGCAGTCAAATCGAGCACCGGCTCGCCTTTAAAAAATACCTGGTGCACGGCCGGGTCCATGGTCAACTCACCCGCTTTTAACGTCGGTTGTTTGCTGCTGTTGCGGCGCAACAGCGAGCGAACTCTCGCCATCAGCTCGTCGAAATCGAAGGGTTTGGTGAGATAGTCATCCGCACCGGCGTCAAGGCCGCTGACCCGGTCGCTCACCGCATCGGCCGCGGTCAACATCAATACCGGCAGGTCAATATTTTCGGCGCGCGCCTGGCGCAATATCTCCAGGCCGCTTTTACCGGGCAGGCGCTGATCCAACACCACCAGATCGTAGCTGCCGCTCTGCATGGCCGAGACCACCAGCTGACCATCCTGCAACCAATCAACGGAATAACCCTCCGCGGTAACGGCGTCGGTTAAGGATTCGCCCAATAGCAGATCGTCTTCAACAACGAGTAATCGCATGGCTCTCCGAATCTATTTTTTATGTTCAGCAGTGCAACCCAGTGTAGTGAAAAGCGCCCCCTGAAGCGACGGCAATTTACCGGCGAGACCCGCCCCAATCGCGCTATACCATCAACTCGGTGAGTGAACGATTGGTCTGCATAGACAGGGTTCCCCACTGCGCCACCGGCACCCCCATAATCTGTTGCAGCGTGAGCCCCACTCGGGTAATGGGTTCTGCGTTACCCCGCAGATGAAAACCGGTTCGCACGCGGCCGCCGGCGCTGCCGGCGATCATCATGGGAATCCCCTCCACCGCGTGCGCCTTGGCAATCGAGCAGTCCGAGTGAGCAAACACCAGGCAGTTATCAAGCAG
Organism: Halioxenophilus sp. WMMB6; assembly: GCF_033283405.1. NCBI lineage: Bacteria > Pseudomonadati > Pseudomonadota > Gammaproteobacteria > Alteromonadales > Alteromonadaceae > Halioxenophilus > Halioxenophilus sp. WMMB6. Next base: position 227,830 of record NZ_JAWMQR010000007.1, on the reverse strand, counting down.
TGTGCCGTCGCCTTCCGGGATCCGTGCCAGGCTGTCGAGAAAGTCCCGCCAGGCCAGCATGCTCTGCTCGGCGAACCAGGCCACCTGGCGTTGATAGCCAAGCTCGGCATCCACCGGCTCCTCGTGGGTGAGCGTATGGTGGGTGGAGGTGGTGCCCGGCCGCCGCAGATTGGAAGCGGTGTCGGAGAGCAGCATATTAAATACCCGCGTCTGATTGCACTGCAGTGCGGTGGCCAACAGATCGGACATCAAGCGGTGGGTGGCCAACACATTGGCCATGGTGGCGTCCTGGGTCGTCGGCTCCGGTGGTTGCGGTTTGGTGAAGTTCTCTACCGGTGCCGGCGGTTGCAGTTGTAAAGCCAGCTTCTGCTCCATCTCGCGAATGGAGGTAAAGTATTCATCCAATCGATGGCGATCTTCCGCCCCCACCTGAGTCAACAGCTTGCGGCGCTCCTCGCCAATGGCCGAGAGCACACTTTCGTGCACCATGTAGTTGGGGTCAGGCTTAAACCGGGCGCTGTTGGGATCCTGAAAACCCTCGCCAAACAGACGCTGGTAGAGTGCCACCGGCGAAGTTTCACTGGGGTTGGCGGCCCCGGCCGCGCGATAGGAGTAGGAGCGCTCAATGCCAGAGGTACTCACCTCAATGGAGCGAAAGCGGGTATCACCACCAATGACTTGGCCAATCAACACATCCAGGGTCGGCGCTTTTACCTCCTCATTGGGCACCGGCACCCCGGTACGCAGGCCCAAGCAGCCGGTAATGTGCGGTTTGTTGGGCACGCCATCGAGTTTTACATCAAAGCCGCTGAGAATCGCGAGCTGGTCGCGGTAGTGCGCCACCGGCGCCAAGTGGGCGGGAAATTCAAACTCGCTGCCGCTTTTTGCCGGCACCCACAACTCCGGAATAAAGCCACAGCCCCATATCCAGGTACCAAAGCGCGGTGGAATCCGCTGCCCGCTGTCGGCAAACGCTTTGCCACTGTCATCGAGAAAACAGTTGAGCGTGGGCAAGGCAACACCCACCGCGGCACCGCGCAAGGCACCGCGTAAAATGGAGCGTCGAGTATATTGTTTCATGACGAACCTCCTGTGGCTGGAGTCGGTAAATCGGATGCCATTGTCGCGGGCTCTGCCGATGGCTTAAGTGCAGTAGTCGGCGCGGCATTGGAGTCACTGCCTGTGGTTTTAATGGCGAAGAAATTGTCGCTCAAGGCGATGGTGCGCATCAGTTGATCGACGCGATAACCGCTCTTGGCAAACGCTGCGATTAAATAATCCATATAGTCCCGCTCCGCCCAGACTGTGTCGCGGCCAACGGCGTAATGGTAGAGATTTTCCGCTAAACAGCGGGGCGTCTCGCGATGGTTGTGCAGTGCTTGAGCTAAACCCGCGGCGTCGTCGTAGGGCAGCCCATCGAGGTCACCACCGGCATCAATAACCGCACCATTTTCCCGCCAGCGATAGGTACCCAAACCGTCAAACTGTTCCAAGCCAAGGCCAGGCGGATCCATAATTTTGTGGCAGCCGGCACAGGAGGGTTGCGTTCTGTGGGCCACGAGCCGATCGCGGGCGGTGGGCATGGCGGCGTTGTGGTCATCCTGCACCAGGGAGAAATTGACGTTGGCCGGTGGGTCCGGCACATCCTGACAGAGAAAAATTTCCCGTATCGCCTTGCCGCGCAAGGTGGGTGAAGAGCGACCCGGGTGGGCATGCAGCGCCAGAAAAGCGATATGACTTTGAATACCGGCCCTGACGCCGGTTTCGGGAAATTCGGTCAATTGCCAGCCATTGCGGGTGGCTACCGGTTGTCGATAGACAATACCCAGCGCACGGGTCAGATGCGTCTGTTTCAGGGTGAACAGATCGCGGTAGTCGCCCCGCTGATCCACCAACAGCCAGACAATATCACGCAGTGTCTGCTCCTGGGCATCGATGGCCACCTGCGAGCTGTAAGCCGGGTAGATATCGGCATCCTTACTGACATCGGCAAACCGATCAAACTGCAGCATATCGCTAAAAAAGGCGCGTACTGCACCTTCCAACTGCGGGCCGGCCAGCAGCCGGTCGACACTTTTCACAAGCCCCTGGCGACTATTTAATTCCCCTCCCGCCGCCGCTTCCAGGAGTTGTTGATCAGGGCCGGCATTGGTGAGAAAGAAGGCCAGGCGTTCCGCTTTGGAGTAGTCATCCAACTCCGTAATGGTTTTGGAATTATCTTTAACCCGCTCCAAGCGCAACAGAAACTCCGGCGAGCTCAGCAAGCCCACCAACGCAAACTTCAACCCCTGGTCAAAGTCGCCCAGCTGCTCGGCCCCCGACTGTGCAATCGTCAGCATTCTCTGACGCTGTGCCGCCGTTAATGGCCGACGAAATAACAGCTCGCCGTAGTGGCGAATAAATTGGTCAGCACAGTCGCTGTTGAAGCGACCATCCGCTAAAGCTGCGCAATCGAGATAGCGGTCACGATGGTCGGGCTGCATTACGTAGTCAGCAATGCTCAACGCGGCTCTGCTGTACTGCTCAATACTAAACGGCGATATACCCGCTTCACTGGTACCAATCGCCAACAACCCCTCAGCGCGAAAGCCGCGCTCAAAACGCGCCACAATTGGCGCATCGGGGCCAAAGATTTCAGCGATGGTGGCCCGGTATTGCGCTTCTGTCAGCCGCCGTAACAACAGTGGCCCACCCACCGGCGGCGGCTCCTGAGCACTAGTATTGGCTGGCTCACAGCCTGGCAAAACAGTCACCAAAAGCACTGTAAAAAGTGCCGCCAACAGTGCTCGCCATTGCGCTGCAGCACATTGAATAATTGGCTTAATAGTCATCGGCGGCACTCCCGTTTTCAACCAGCTCCTGATTCGCGCTGGTGGTTTTCGCATTGACAATAAACGCAGGGATGGCATCGAACTGGTACTGAGTGGAGATAGCGTTATAGCGCCCGGTGGTGTTGTCAAACTCACCATCCGCCAAGCGCCACAAGGCTTGGTAAGCACCCTGGCAGGTGTAGCCCAAGACAAACGCCGCACCATTAGCCGAATGCATGCGCAACGCCTCTGGCGCCAAGGTGCCACGGGGCTTTTCACCGCGCCGAAAACCAAACTGCAAATCGTAGAGCTCGGTTACCGGGGTGAAACCTGCCAGCACCCCGTGCAGCTCGCCCGTTTCAGTCAGGCGCGCCTCGATACGGGCGGCGTGCAAGGGTCTTTCGGTCAACATGCTGTTAACCACACTGTGAAAACGCACGTCGACCGGCTCTGTGGTCAACACGCCCTCACGAATTCGGCCACGGGTTTGTGCGATAAAGCGCGCATCCTGATCGTAGGCATAGGTGGCGTAGCCAAGCGGTTCCCGCTTGCCACTTAGCTGAATCGGGTCGGCATTGGCAAAAAAAGTGACCATTACCGAGTCGTCGTTATTGAGGTCATCGACCTCTGACAGCGCCAGTAAAATACCCCACGATCCCGACAGCATCTCTATGGAAAACCCGTTGGAGAGACCCGAGGGCTGATAGGAGCGGCTGCAGCCCACCGCACGCAGAAATTGATTATCAATGCCGGCCACACCCGCACCATTAGTGAAATCATCGGCACTGATCTCACCATCCAGGTCGATTCCCTCGGTGGTTACGGTGGTGCTCGCCAGGGTTTTAAAAAATGGGTCGGGTTCAGCCATTTCCGGGCTCATACAGACATTCTGCTCACCCTGGCCGGCGAGTTCTGCAGCCGCCTGTTGCAGGCGCTTACCGTAGTCCCCCTCCGACTCATTCTGTTGACGTTTTCCAGCCGCTGTTTGGGCGTAGATCTCAGCCAAATTGAGTGAGGTACCCTTCGGGCAGGCATCCTGTACATTCATCTCGGTGGCTAACGCAAATTTAAACTCGGAGAAGACAAAATCGATTTTTCCGTCTCGCCAAAACGGTGTTTCAAGCGCAGCGGCCGCAGAGTTTAGCGGCGCTAAAAGCGGGGCCGAGGCCAGTGCACAACAGGCCAGCGCACGCCGGCGATTGGTGTTGCAGAGTATGAGCGTGGTTATTTTCATACTTATAATTTTCGAGTCAGCGTTAACGCTGAGCACGAACCTCCTCTATAGTGACGGCGCCGGCGTTATGACCAAAACTGGTTCGTAGGTAGCTGGCAAGCTGGGCAATGTCTTCATCCGAGAGACGCTTGCCAAACATTTTCATATTGCTGCGCGCCACCGAAAATGGCCGTTCCGGCAGGTGTGGGCCGTATAAAATCACATTGATTAACGACGCGGCACTGGGCGCCTGGACGATCGGATTACCTACCAGGGCAACGCCCAATCCTTCAGCGCCCAAGCCGGTGGGCAGGTGGCAAGAGCCACAATGAACGGTGTAGACGATTTCGCCGGCGGCTGTAGTCTGAGCCGAGGGGACAACACGCTTGTCCTGTTGCTTGGCCGGCAGACTTTTTAAATAGACCGCCATGGCCTGCAGATCACCTTCGGACAGATAGCGGGTAGAGTGCATAACCACATCGCGCATGGGGCCGTGTACTACCGCCTTGTCACTGGCGCCAGTACGCAGATAATCGACAATATCCTGCTCCCGCCAACTCGCCAGGCCCGAGCTATCGGAGGTGAGGTTTACCGCCGACCACCAGCGATAACCACCCAGTAGCACCCGATCCTGATGCACACCACCGGTGAAGGCGAGCGAGGGCTTCTCCGCGCCCAGGAAATTGCGCGGCGTATGGCAGGCGCCACAATGGGCCACCCCCTCAACCAGGTAAGCGCCCCGGTTCCAATCTAACGAGCGACTGGTCATTGATTCATAAGTCGTTGCTCTGTGGAACAGCTTTTTCCAAAGAGCCAGCAAAGGGCGTTGATTGTAAGGAAACTTTAAATCGTTATTGCGCGCGGGTGCGGCAACCGGATCCAAACTCTGCAGGTAGAGGTAGAGTGATGCGATATCACTCTCCGAGAGCAGGGCAAAGTTCGTATAAGGAAAAGCGGGATAGAGATGCTCACCATCCGGCCGGAGGCCCACTTTCATCGATTGGAAAAAGTCAGCAAATGACCACTGCCCAATGCCAGTGGTCTTATCCGGTGTGATATTGGTGGAGTAGAGCACACCGAAATCAGTGCGAAAAGCGACACCGCCGGCGAAGGCACTCCCCTCCTCCGTGGTATGACAGGTTTGGCAATTACCCGCGCGGGCAAGATAGGCCCCCTTCTCGACCGTGGCCTGTCCCGGACCTGTAAGTGCCGTGTAGTAGTCGAGCGACTGCTTGGGACTGGCACCAGCAGAATGCAGCTGTACGGCAGCCAAAACTGCCAAAGAGACGAGCAACACCGCTACCACCAGGCCACTAAAACGGAGTACTACTTTTCTACTCATAACAGCCTTGCCCTCCAAGCACTGGGAAAGCAATCAAAAGCACCGCTTAAAAAAAACATTACCGAGATCAAACCTTTATTTTTTTATTTGTTTTTCGAATAACAAAATTGCAATTTGCTAGTCGCCCGCTGTAGGGAGTTTTCAGCTGAGCAGTAAAACATGAGCAGCTGAAACAGACCTGAAATGCTCAGCAACCTGTTCACCTTCAACTGCTAGTCTGCTTTCGACACAGTCGGTCATGGATCACTTCTAAGACGGGGCTGCATTTCGATATCGAAAGCAGTACGATGCCGGCCAAACGGATTGTGGCTTAGGCGAGGCTTTTGTCTCTTTGGATGACGGAGTTTTTGATACTTCGCGATCTATGCAGAGGGCGTTTAATCACCACTTAATTCTGTAGCTGCTCGCTCCAGTATTAACGCTCGCAACCACTGATTAGCAGGGTCGTTATCGGCGTTTTTGTGCCAATAGAGATTCCACATTAATGGCTCCATGGTAAAGGGCATCTTTTTAGTGTGCAGGGGTAGAGTCTCGGCCAGAGCCCGTGGCACCGTCCAGAGCAGATCACTGTCCGCCACCACTCTCGCCGCCACCAGATAATTCTGTATACGCAGCGCAATACGGCGCCGGTGGCCCAGGGCATTAAGAGCAATATCCATCTGGCCGCGACCGCTGCGGCGACTGGAAACATGCAGATGATCCTGGCTTAAGTACTCTTTCAGGGAGAACGTTTTCTTTTTCACCAAGGGGTGCTGCTTGCGCATGGCCACCACATAGTCGAGGCTGGCAATCGCTTCAAAGGCCAACTCCTTAGCATTCACCGCGGGAATATCGAGCAGCAGATCGATAGTCCCCTTTCTTAACTCCTCCGATGCCAATTGCCGGTTCAGGTAGTAGCAGGTGAGCGACATTTTCGGGGCAACACGGGCAATGGCCTGCTGCAGATGCGGCAACAACAGCGCCTCGCCCAAGTCGTTCATCCCCAGGTTAAAGGTCTTTTCGGAGCTGTGTGGTTCAAAGCGGGCGGTAGTGGAGAGCGAGCGGTCGAGCAGAGCCAAGGCCGCGCGCACATCGCCCACCAGGTTATCGGCCACCGGCGTGGGCGACATTCCCTGGGGCGTGCGCACAAACAGAGGGTCGTCCAGGGTCTGGCGCAATCTGGCCAGGGCGTTGCTCACCGCCGGCTGGGTGATATTCAGTGAGGCTGCCACACGGGTAATATTGCGCTCGCGATAGATCGCGTCAAACACCACAAACAGGTTGAGATCAATTTTATCAAGCCGCATGTATCACCCCGAACCAAAATTCACAATGTGAATAGTAGTAGATAACAATAATAAATTATATTGATTTTAATAGGATGCCTATAATTACCCACACTTGCTGATTGAGACGAGAATCAATGGCTGAAATTACACTGGTAAGACACGGCCAGGCCTCCTTTGGTGCCGACAACTACGACCAATTGAGCGCCCTTGGACGGCAACAGAGCCGCTGGCTGGGCGAGCATCTGCAGGCACTGGACTACCGCTTTGACCAGGTGGTGGTGGGCTCCCTGGAGCGCCACCGGGATACGGCCAACGAGATCGCGCCCGCACTCGCAGGCCAACATGAAATTCAGAGCGGACTCAACGAGTACTATTTCAGAAATTTACTGGCAGCCTTGCAGCAGCAATACCCACGCGAGTGGACCGACACCGGCATCCCCAAAAAAGATTATTACCACAATATTCGCCGGGCGCTGGGCTACTGGATAACCGGCGAAATTGAGAGCGACGGCTTTGATAGCTGGGAGCAATTTTGCAGCCGCATTCGTGAGGCCTGGCAAACCATACTCAGCTCACCCGCCAAACGCATTTTGGTGGTCAGCTCGGCCGGGCCAATCTCGGTTATTTTGGGTGAAACATTACAACTGAAACCCGAGCAGATGCTCGCCTTAACCCTGCAGATAAAAAACACCAGCGTCTGCAAAATTTTATTTAATCGCAGCGAGTCTAACCTCGACAGTTTTAACGATATTGCCCATTTACAACATCCGGACCGGCAAGCCTCAGTGAGTTTTTCCTAGGGCCTGTTGCCTTTGACATCAGCCCGCTACCGGAAGAGTACAAGCATCAATTTCCAGGAGAGAGTTTATGTTTCAACCCACACCTAAAGCCCAACAATTACTCGATCAGCTCAATGTTTTTTTTGATGAGCATATCTACCCCAACGAAGCTGAATACGCCCACCAACTACACAACGCCAGTAACCGCTTTGCTGTTATCCCATTAATGGATGAACTAAAAGCCAAAGCCAAAGCCGCCGGCCTGTGGAACCTGTTTATTACACCGCACCACGCTCAATTCTGTGACTTTGGTGGCCTCAGCAATGTTGATTACGCGCCCATAGCCGAGCTGATGGGGCGCGTACTCTGGTCACCCGAGGTGTTTAACTGCAACGCCCCCGACACCGGCAACATGGAGGTGTTAATGAATTTCGGCAATGCCGAACAGCAGCAACGCTGGTTGCAACCACTGCTGGACGGTGAGATTCGCTCCTCCTACGCCATGACCGAACCGCAGGTCGCCTCCAGCGATGCCACCAACATTGAGTTGTCGATTATAAATCACGGCGACCATTGGCTGCTGAATGGCCGCAAGTGGTTTATCACCGGCGCCATGAATGAGCGCACCCAGATTTTTATCGTCATGGGTAAGTCGGATCCAAATAACCCCAGCCGTCACCTGCAACAGACCCAGGTACTGGTACCCAAGGAAACACCCGGCCTGCAGTTGGTGCGGCCACTCACCACCTTAGGTTATGACGACGCCCCCATCGGCCACGCCGAACTCATTTTTGAAAATGTGCAGGTGCCTATTGAAAACGTACTGCTCGGCGAAGGCCGTGGCTTTGAAATTGCTCAAAGTCGCTTGGGCCCAGGCCGCATGCACCACTGCATGCGTTTAATTGGCGCCGGCCAACGGGCACTGGAGCTGGCCTGTCGCCGCGCCACCGAACGCACCACCTTTGGCCGGCCGCTCAGCAAACACCAATCTGTGCGCGAAGAGATCGCCAAGAGTTTTGCCGAGCTGGAGATGGCGCGACTGCTGGTACTAAAAACCTGCGCCCGGATGGATGAGGTGGGCGCCCAGGAATCCAAAGATTTAATCGCCGCGACTAAAAGCTCTGTGCCCCTAATGGTACAAACCATTATTGACCGCTGCATGCAGATACACGGCGCCGGTGGCTTAACCGAAGATTACTGCATGGCCGAAGCGTTCAATTACGCCCGCTGGTGTCGCCAGGCCGACGGTCCGGATCAGGTACACCAGATGGCACTGGGCAAACAGATAATTGAACGTTTCGCCGGCTAGGAGGCAGAGATGACCGATACCGGATACGACTTCGACTGTGCACAGCTGGCTAATTATTTGGAAGAGCACATAACCGGCTTTAAGGGGCCGGTAACCGCGACCAAATTTGCCGGCGGCCAATCCAACCCAACCTTTCTGCTAAAAACAGAACAGAGCAACTATGTGTTGCGGCGCAAACCGCCCGGTCAACTACTGCCCTCGGCCCACGCCGTGGATCGGGAATTTCGGGTGATGTCGGCGCTGGGCAACACCGAGGTGCCAGTGGCGAAAGCCTACCACCTGTGCAGCGATGAGAGCGTCATCGGCAGTATGTTTTATGTGATGGAATATATCGACGGCCGGGTGTTCTGGGACCCGGCCCTACCCGATTTAACCGACGCCGAGCGCACTCAGATTTACAGCGAAATGAACCGGGTTTTGGCGGCGCTGCACTCGGTAAACATTGCGGCGGTGGGGCTCGCCGACTATGGCAAACCAGGTAACTATTTCCAACGTCAGCTCGACCGCTGGAGCAAGCAATACCGGGCCTCCGAGACCGAAACCATTGCCGATATGGAAGCGCTGATGCCCTGGCTGCAGGCCAACCTGCCCGCCGATGACGGCAGGGTCAGTTTGGTACACGGCGATTTTCGCCTTGACAATATGATGTTCAGCAACGACCGCTTAGAGGTGCTCGCCCTGGTCGACTGGGAGCTCTCCACCCTCGGTCACCCCTATGCCGATCTCGCCTATCAGTGTATGCAGCTGCGCATGCCGCACATGGGCGTTATGCCCGGCCTCGGCGGCTTAAATCGTCAGGCCATGGGCATTCCCTCAGAGGGCGAATATGTTGCGCAGTATTGCCAGCGTATGGGCATTGCCGGCATTGACCACTGGAATTTTTATCTGGCCTTCAGTTTTTTCCGCTTTGCGGCTATTTTGCAGGGGGTGAAAAAGCGGGCGCTGGACGGCAACGCCTCCAGCGATAAAGCCCTGCAGATGGGCGCCATGGTGGCACCCCTGGCGGCCATGGCGAGTGAATTAATTTAGAGAGAAGACCCGTTAATTAGGCTAATAATTAACGGGATTAAAAAATAGCGCAGTAAAAAATTAACGCGGCAATAATTCTACAGTGATTGCACCAGATGGCCGCCATCCACCGGCAGTGCCACACCATTGACAAACGAACCGGCGTCGCTGGCCAGCAGTAACAGCGGACCATTCAACTCCGACAGATTTCCCAGCCGCTTGGGGGGGATGCCGGCAATATAGTTGGCCCCCTTTTCCGAGGCGAAAAAGTCGCTGTTCATCTCTGTTTCAAAATAGCCCGGGCAGAGCGCGTTAACTCGAATACCACTGCCAATCAGCTCCAGCGCCATATTTTTGGTTAACTGCACCACCGCCGCCTTAGACGTGCTGTAGAGGGATTCACCAAAGCCCGGCTGCAAACCCAGAATGGAAGCGATATTAACAATACTGCCCGGCTTGCCCGCGGCCACCAAGCGGCGGCTGCACTCCCGGGCCACCTCCCATACCGCTTTAAGATTGGTATTGATGACAAAATCCCAATCGGCATTTTCCGTTTTAACAAAGCGTTTGGAGGCGGCAACACCGGCATTATTCACCAACAGATCAACCACCCCACACTGCCCCTCAATCTGCTCGAAGGCGGTTTGAATGCTGTCACTGTCGGTCACATCCAAAGCCACTGCCAGAGCTTTACCACCGGCGCTCTCAATCGCGGCCACGGTGCCCTGCAGCCGCTCCACCCGGCGCGCAGCCAAAACGACGCTGGCACCATGCTCGGCCAACACTTTTGCAAAATGGCAACCCAGGCCACTAGAGGCGCCGGTCACCAGGGCGATACGGCCGGTTAAATCAAAACTGTCGCTCATTGCTCAGCCTCAATACTGTTATTTTTTTGTTACCCACAAAGCGATGGTGCGTTTGCAATTTTCCAACATTCGCTGCAGATCGATCTTCTCCGGATTGACCAACCACTGGTAGATGGCACCAAACACCAGGGAACAGTACAGCTCGCCATACTCCTCCGGCGAGAAGAGGCAGCTTACCTCGCCGCTACTCTCCGCTTCCTGCAGCCAATGTTTGGCCATATTGCGCTGAATGGTCTGCAACTCATCCAGCTTACGTGTGGTTTCCGATTCGTGATCGATGGAGTCGTAGTGCAGCTTGTACATCGCGCGCAGATGGTCCGGGTGACTTAGCACAAAATTTTGTAACGCCTGCACCGCCGCCGAAGCCCGCTCAATGCCGCGCGCATTTTTTACCGTCTGCTCCAGCTCAACGCGCCAAAGATTATTTAAGTGTTCGATCAGCTCTTTAAAAAAAACATCTTTTGTGCCGTAGCGATACGCCGCCAGGCCACGGCTGTAGCCGGCCATAACCCCAATATCGGTGAGTGTGGTTTTGCTCGGCCCCCGCTCGACAATCAACTTAACCGCCACTTCAAACATCTGTCGGTCTGACTGCGCGGAACGCTCTGCCTGGGTAAGGCGAACCTTTTTGGTGGGTTGGGCACTGCTCATTATGATTGGCTCCCGTTTAGCGGCCGTTGCCACCAGCGGATAAATTTCTCAGTTAAAACAAAGAATTATAGGAATATAAGCGGTTCTATTGTGACCTTGAACCCGGCTATTGTCATCCAATCCAGAAAATAAATCAAACATACATGCTTGCAGTAAGCAAGTTTGTTGGTTTACGATTGCCCCACTTGCAGCCAGGTCGGTGGGCAGACAGCCATCCGCAATGGCAAATAACAACAATGAAAATTCCGGTCGATGGAGCTCCATCCATGCAACGAACAGTTTTTGAGGCTGAGCAGGAACCGGGCCGGGTTACTGTTAAAAAAGTTTTTGCCGGCAGAAGCCCGCACCCGATTTCGACGATTAAGGCAGGCATCGTGGCACTAACAGGGGGTTGTCGACCGGGAGTTTTTGATAACGGCGTGGATAACGATTTTGTATCTGGCCGCAAGCGCATCTGCCAACCACCGTCGACTCATTGGCTCAGCCAAACTTTATTGCACGCGCGTAGTGGGCGGCAGGTAGTGTGCAGCAGTCGCAACTGCACGGTGGTGCCTACAACGATAAGTACATGATCTGTCGTCGCTACGCCGACTCCCGCAACTCGCGCATTCATGTACTGCTCACATCGTTGCCGGCAGCAACAAAATTAGGCGTGAAATTATCTCGCGCAGTGTGGGCTTGAACTCCCGCCATTAAGCACTCTCTTTTTTGCAACTCTATTTCATATAGCAGAACGAGGTTAACCATGGATATCGCAGGAAAAGTCGCAGTAGTCACCGGCGGCGCATCGGGTTTGGGGCACGCCACTGTCGAACGTTTTGTCGCCGACGGCGCCAAGGTCGCCATTTTTGATTTAAATGAAAAAATGGGCCTGGAGTTGGTCGAGCAGCTCGGCGAGCAGGCGATCTACCTGAACGTTAATGTTGCCGACGAGAGCTCGGTACAAAATGCACTGGATGCTGTTGTCGATAAATGGGGGGCACTGCATGTCTGCTGCAACTACGCCGGTATTGGCGTGGCCATAAAAACCTACTCCAGCAAAGGGCCGCACCCGCTGGCGGACTACAACAAAGTACTCAACGTTAATTTAATCGGCACCTTTAACGTCAGCCGCCTGGCCGCAGAAAAAATGGCCGCCGGCGAACCCTACAACGACGACGGCGCCCGCGGTGTCATTATCAATACCGCCTCGGTGGCCGCCTATGAAGGTCAAATTAGTCAGGTGGCCTACTCCGCCAGTAAAGGTGGTGTGGTGGGCATGACCGTACCCATGGCCCGCGAGTTGGCCAGCTTCGGCATTCGGGTGAACACCATTGTGCCCGGTTTAATTCACACCCCCATGTTCGAAAGCCTCGACGAAAAAGTCTACAAGGCGCTGGAAGCGACCGTGGTTTTTCCACACCGCTTGGGTCGCGCCGAAGAGATCGCCAAACTGGCCGCCTTCCTGGTGGACAACGACTACATGAACGGTGAATGCATCCGCTTGGATGGCGCCATCCGCATGCAACCCCGCTAACAATAAACAAGCCAAGAGCACAGGTGTCTTATGGGGCCACTACACGGCTTAAAAATCGTTGAACTGGAGGGGCTGGGGCCAGCCCCTTTCTGCGGCATGTTATTGGCCGATATGGGCGCGGAGGTTATCTCCATTACCCGTAAATCCTCGGCCGCCGAGCGAGCAACCAAAATCAGCGAGCGCGGCAAATTATCGATCGCGCTCAATTTAAAATCGGCCGAAGGGGTCGCAGCGGTTTTAAAACTGATTGCGTCCGCCGACGCTTTAATTGAGGGCTTTCGCCCCGGTGTCGCCGAGCGCCTGGGCCTGGGCCCAGACGTCTGCCTGGCCCGCAACCCAAAATTAGTTTATGGCCGCATGACCGGCTGGGGGCAGACCGGGCCGCTGGCCCACACCGCCGGCCACGATATTAATTACATCGCACTCAGTAGTGCCCTGAACGCCATTGGTCGCGCCGGCGAAAAGCCGGTACCGCCGTTAAATCTGGTAGCCGACTTTGGTGGTGGCAGCCTCTTTTTGGCGCTGGGAGTAGTGAGCGCAATTTATGAGGCGAGCCGTTCCGGCAAGGGGCAGGTAATCGATGCCGCCATGGTGGAAGGCGCAGCCCTATTGATGCAGATGGCCTACGGCTTTTTGGCGGAAGGGGCCTGGCAGGATCAACGCGGAGTCAATGGCCTTGATGGCGGTACCCATTACTACGACACCTACGAAACAGCTGATGGTAAGTATGTCGCTTTAGGGGCCATTGAGCCCCAGTTTTATCAATTGTTTCTGGAAAAGGCGGGGCTCGACAAAGCCGTTTTCAGCGAACAGAACGATCCGCGTCAGTGGCCGATTTTAAAGGAGCAGATCGCGGAAGTGATGCGCACCAAAACCCGTGCCGAGTGGTGTGAAATTATGGAGGGCAGTGATGCCTGTTTTGCGCCGGTACTCTCCATGCGGGAAGCCCCAGAGCACCCCCACAATAAAGCACGTGGCAGTTTCGTCACACTCGAAAACGTATTGCAGCCTTCGCCGGCGCCGCGTTTCAGCCGCACCCCGTCCAAAATTCAACACACGCCTCACAAGGCCGGGAGTGACACCATTAAGGTACTCACCGACATCGGCTACAGCGCCAGTGAGATAGAACAGCTGCAACAGCAGGGAGTGATTAGCTGATGACCGATTATCAAACCCTGGTTGTTGATCAGGATGAAGCCGTTGGCCGTATCCAACTGAATCGACCAAAATCGCTGAATGCCTTTAACAGCCAAATGCGCAAAGAGCTGCTGCTGGCACTCACCGCCATGGCCAAGGACGACACTATCCGCGCTGTAATATTAAGCTCGACCTCGGCCGCTTTTTCAGCCGGTGCCGATCTGGCGGAAGGTGCGCCCAGCAACATGACGGTAGAGCAGCAGGTGATGGGTGAATACCTGCCGATACTCAATCAAATCGCCGATATGGAAAAGCCCGTGATCGCCGCCGTACCCGGTGTTATGGCGGGCGTTGGTGCCTCTATTGCCATGCAGTGCGACCTAATGGTAATGGCCGAATCCGCCACCTTGGGCGTGGCCTTTTCCAACATCAGTTTAATTCCCGATGGCGGCGCCTGTTGGCAATTGTTGCATAAACTGGGCTACCAACGCGCCTATCAATTAATCGCCGAAGGGGGCCGTCTGGATGCAGCACAGTGCCTGACATTCGGGATTGCCAATCAAGTGGTGCCCGTCGAAGAGGTTAACGCCGCGGCCACCAGTTGGGCCGCCAAACTTGCCAGCCGGGCACCCATCGCCCTACGCGAAGCCAAAAAAGTTTTGCGGCAAACCGCCAACCTCTCTTTTGTCGAGACGGTGGCACTGGAAGCCAAGGTCCAAAACTATTGCGCCGCCACCGACGATGCCAGAGAAGCCGTGCTTGCCTTTCTTGAGAAACGGGCGCCGGTGTTTACCGGCCGCTAACCAACCCCTGCCCTCAACCTGAGAGAAAACTCATGAGCGAAGCCACAAAAACTAGTGCCGCAGAAGAGTTACTAATCAGCGTCACCGACAGCGTGATGACACTGACCATCAACCGGCCGCAGGCCAAAAATGCCATTAACCAAAGTGTCGCCCAGGCCATCGCCGATGCCATCGATGAGCTGGACAGCCGCAGCGATATTCGCGTCGCCATTTTAACCAGCGCCGGCGGTTGCTTCTGTTCGGGTATGGATTTAAAAGCCTTCGTCGCCGGCGAAAAGCCGGTGATACCCGGGCACGGCTTTGCCGGCATCGTCGAGGCGCCACCCCAAAAACCGATTATCGCGGCCATTGAAAGTTTTGCCCTGGCCGGCGGCTGTGAAATCGCCGCCGCCTGCGACCTGATTGTCTCGGCCAATAATGCCCGCTTTGGTATTCCTGAAACCAAACGTGGCCTGGTTGCCGCCGGTGGTGGCCTGATGCGCTTCCCTCGCCAGATCCCACGGCGCATCGCCATGGAGATGGCACTCACCGGTGATCTTATCTCGGCCGAACGCGCCTACGAGCTCGGTTTTATCAACCGCCTGGTAGCCCCCGGCGAGGCCTTAAACGCCGCCCTTGAATTGGCCGCCGTGATTGCCGCCAATGGGCCAATGGCGGTCGCCACCAGCAAGCGCATTATGAACGAGTCGCAAGACTGGAGCACCGAGGAGATGTTCGCCAAACAGGCGCTCTTGGCAGAGCCCATTTTTGATTCCGCCGATGCCCTGGAAGGGGCAAAGGCGTTCGCCGAAAAGCGGGCGCCAGTGTGGCAGGGACGGTAATTAATCAAATTTAATCACCGACATTTTTATTCGGTATTTTTAATCAGCTATCCGGATTAAATGCGCGCTACACGGATGCACTACCACTGGCAGCGCCAATGCGAGTCACGCACAACCAGCAATTTTTACAATTGCGCCCGCTTGTGCGTGGCAACAATTTTCCGGGACAGGAGCCCTGCGTACTGAGTTTAGTTGTGCGTGTGGTGCAGGGATGCACCACCATTGGCAGCGCCAATGCGAGTCACGCACAACCAGCAATTTTTACAATTGCGCCCGCTTGTGCGGGGCGACAATTTTCCGGGGCAGAAGCCCTGGGTACTGAGTTTAGTTGTGCGTGTGGTGCAGGGATGCACCACCATTGGCAGCGCCAATGCGAGTCACACACAACCAGCAATTTTTACAATTGCACCCGCTTGTGCGTGGCGACAATTTTCCGGGGCAGGAGCCCTGGGCACTGAGTTTAGTTGTGCGTGTGGTGCAGGGATGCACCACCATTGGCAGCGCCAATGCGAGTCACGCACAACCAGCAATTTTTACAATTGCGTCCGCTTGTGCGTGGCGACAATTTTCCGGGGCAGGAGCCCCGGAAAATTCATAAACAGAGGAAAATAGTATGAACGAAGTCTGGATCATCGACGCCTGTCGCACACCGCGCGGCATTGGTAAACGCGGCAAGGGTGCCCTCTCCGCTTGTCACCCCCACCATCTGGGCAGTGCGGTGTTGAAGGCGCTGGCCGAGCGCAACAGTATTAACACCGCCGATGTCGACGATGTGATTTGGGGCACCAGCTCCCAGCGCGGCGAACAGAGTGCCTGTTTGGGCCGCATGTCGACCCTGGGGGCCGGCTATGATGTACGCTCCAGCGCGGTAACCATCGACCGCTTTTGTGGCTCCGGCATTAGCACGGTGAGCATGGCAGCGAGCTCTATTGCCTCTGGAATGGAGGATTTGGTCATTGCTGGTGGTACCGAGATGATGTCCAATTACGGCCACGCCGGTAACAACCCAGCCCTGTTTATGGATAACGGTAATTTGCAACTGCGCGCGCTGCACCCGCAACCCCACCAGGGTATTTGTGCCGATATGATTGCCACCCTGGATGGCATAGAAAGGCACGCTCTGGATGAACTGGCGGTGGTTAGCCAGCAACGCGCCGCCAACGCCATTGCCAACGGCCATTTCGATAAGAGTTTAATTCCGGTCTACCACCCGGATGGCTTCTTGGCGTTGGCGGAAGAGGAGTTTCCACGGCCTCACACCACCGTAGAGGGGCTCTCGCAACTGGCCCCCGCTTTCGCCGAAGCCATCGATATGCCATTGGACGAAGCGGGCACCACCTATCGTCAAATTGTGGAGCAGAAATACCCCGATTTAAAAATTAATCACGTACACCACGCCGGCAACTCCTCAGGTGTGGTGGATGGTGCCGCAGCACTGCTGCTCTGTTCACCGGCCTATGGCAAACAACAGGGTTGGAAACCCCGGGCACGGGTGGTGGCCATGACTAACATGGGCGACTGCCCAACCTTAATGTTGAACGCGCCGGTACCGGCCGCGAAAAAAGTATTGGCCAAAGCCGGTTTATCACTGGCCGACATCGACCTGTTTGAAATTAACGAAGCCTTCGCTGTGGTCGCCGAGAAATTTATTCGCGAGCTCGATTTGGACCGCGAAAAAGTCAACGTCAACGGCGGCGCTATGGCCTTGGGCCATCCCATTGGTGCCACCGGTTCGATTTTAATCGGCACCCTGCTGGATGAATTGGAACGACGCGACCTACAGCGCGGCCTGGTCACCATGTGTGCCGCCGGCGGTATGGCTCCCGCCATTATTATTGAACGTCTGTAACTGGAAAAGAGTGAGCGCTATGAAAACACGTATTACCGAGATGCTGGGTATTCGCTACCCGATTATTCAAGGTGGCATGCAGTGGGTTGGGCGGGCGGAACTGGCTTCGGCAGTATCCAATGCCGGAGGTCTTGGAATTCTCACAGCGCTCACGCAACCGACACCGGAAGATCTGGCCAAAGAAATTCGTCGCTGCCGGGAGCTCACCGATCAACCCTTTGGCATCAACCTAACCATTCTGCCCACCATCAAGCCGGTGCCCTACGCCGAGTATGCTCAAGCGGCAATTGAGGGCGGCGTAAAAGTGGTGGAGACCGCCGGCCGCAATCCCGAGGAATTTATTCCGTTGTTTAAACAAAACAACGTGCGGGTAATTCACAAATGCACCTCCGTTCGCCACGCACTTAAAGCCGAAGCGATTGGCTGTGACGCGGTCAGCGTTGATGGTTTTGAGTGCGCCGGCCACCCCGGCGAAGACGACGTCACCAACCTGATTTTATTGCCCGCCGCTGCCGCCAAATTGAAAATCCCGATGATCGCCTCTGGCGGCATCGGCACCGGCCAGCAACTGGCCGCTGCCCTGGCTTTGGGGGCGGAAGGGGTCAACATGGGCACCCGCTTTGTTGCCACCCAAGAGGCACCAGTGCACCACAATGTTAAGCAGGCGATGGTGGAGGCCGACGAACGCCAAACCACACTTATTTTCCGCACACTGCGCAACACCGCCCGGGTATTCAATAACTCCATTGCCGGGCAGGTGGTCGCCATTGAAGGCAAACCCGGTGACACCGACTTTGCCGATCTCCAGCCGCTGGTGGCCGGCGTGCGCGGCCGCGAGCAGGTGCTGGAGCAAGGTGATGTCCAGGGCGGTATATGGACTGCCGGCCAGGTGATCGGCCTGATCAACGATATCCCCAGCTGTGCCGAGCTGTTGCAACGCATGGTGGCAGAAGCAAAAGAGATATTACAGTCGCGCATGCTACCCATGTTTGACGATTAACCAATGGCATAAGGCCGCCAATTGCACCATTAATTAGATTTATCATGTTGACTCTGACGCTGGCCTCTATAAACTTGCTTGCTATCAACAAGTATTGAGTTAGCTCATCTCCTGGCAACACCAGGGCCGAGCAGTAGCTGTAGCAACACAATAACAAAAACAGATGAGGAACCCAGCCGCACCAGCCGGCTGCTGTTCCCGCGCAGCAACCCCATAAAGGAACTCGGCAGCCGCCGAGTTGAGCCTGGCAATTTTGGTTACCGCGCGCAATTTTGATACCTATAAGATCTCGGTGCGCAACGTGACTAACCCTCTACCGACACTCATCCCGAAAGCGCGTGCGATGCAAGGCAAACAGGCAAATAACCGGTTGGTGGTGCCCACCAAACTGACGCCCCCCGGCTCCGCCCCGGCGGCGGTCGCCCGCCTGGAATTACGCAACCTGCTGTGCACAGAGGAGGTACCACGCCTGACCTTAATCCGTGCACCGGCGGGGTTTGGCAAATCAACACTGATGCAACAGGCCTACCAAGCGTTGCAGCAGCAACAGGTTCCGGTAGCCTGGTTAACCCTCGACAATGCCGATAACGATGTCGCCCGACTGTTGCACTTCCTGCGATTGGCGTTGGCCAGTCTTAATCAGCAAGCAGTTAATAACCAAGCCCTCGACGTCGGCAATCTGGCCCTGGCGGTTCTCGATTATGCCGCTCAGATGCAGCCTCCATTTGTTCTTTTTCTCGATGATCTGGAGGTACTGCAAAACAGTACGGCGTTGGCATTGATACAACAACTGGTGGAGTGCCTGCCGCAGGGGGGACGAATTATTTTAGGCTCCCGGGCACTGCCGGATATTGGCATTGCCCGTCTGCGCGGCCGGGGCGAACTGCTGGAGATAGACCCGCTCAAGTTGCGCTTCACCGCACAGGAGACGCAAAGTTTTCTACAGCAGACCTGCCAGCAGCCATTATCCACCGGTGAACTCAAGCGGCTGCACCACACCACCGAGGGCTGGCCGGTAGCCCTGCGTTTGGCTTCGCTACTGTTGCAGGAGTGCCCAAACAACAGTGTCTTTGTCGAGGAGTTTTCCGGGGCCAACTCTTTTGTTGCCGACTACCTGGCTGAAGAGGTGCTGGCCCGGCAGCCAAAAGTATGGCTCGAATTTATGTTACAAACGAGCCTGTTGCCGCAACTCTCGGCTCCACTTTGCAATGCGATTTGCGCAATAGACAACAGCCAGGAAATTCTCGAACACCTGGAGCGGGCCAGTATCTTTTTGTACACCCTCGACAGCCAGCGCCAGGAGTTTCGTTACCACGGACTGTTTGCCGTTTTTTTGCGTTCGCAATTGCAAAAAAAATACCCGGAAAAAATTCCGCATTTACATCTGGCCGCGGCCAAATGGTACCTGCAGAACCAGCGTCCAATTCCCGCCATTGAGCAGGCAATTCTCGCTAAAGATTGGGAGTTTGCCCTGCCGCTCTTTAACCAACAGGCAGAGCATCTACTAAGCCAGGGCCGCTCGCGTTTGCTGGTAAGACTGTTTGAATTGATTCCTGAGCAGCAACTGCATCGCTGGCCGGTATTACAAATTGTGCATATGTGGGCAGTCGCCTTCACCCGCGGCGCTGCCGAGGCGATGGAGCTGCTCACCAAATACGAAAACGACGACCACGCCGAAGAGAGTATGGTGGCTCATATTGTAGCCCTGCGACCGATGCTACTCTCCATTTTGGATCGCAACGATCTAGCCTACAGCGTTGCATCACAAACCGTTGCTGCCATTGCCGATAAATATGTTTTCCCTCAGGCCATTTTCCATACCTCCTATGCCTATGTCGCCCTGGTGATGGGCCACTACCCATTGGCGCAACAGTTACTGGACCATCAACCGGGGCAGACACAAGCGGACGCGGGCCCCTTTACCAGTATTTACAGCCAGTGCGTGGAAGGGGTTATGGAGTTGATGCAAGGCCGGCTGCGCCAGGCGCTCTCCCGCTTTCGGCTGGCGACCAATATTCATGTGCACGGCATCAACAGCTCCACCAATGGCAACACCATGGCCGCCATTCTGTTGGTGGAAGTGCTGTATGAAACCGGCGAGCTCAACAGCGCCCAAAGACTGCTGCAGGTCTACGTACCCTTAATGCGCGAACAGGGCGTTCCGGAACATCTAATCAGCGGCCACCGTAATCTGGCCCGCATCCAGTTTGCCCAAGGGGAGAGAGAAAGCGCCCTGCAAACCTTGATGGAGCTCGAGTACTGCGGTCACATCAATGAGCTGCCACGCCTGGTGGCCAATGCTCACCTGGAGCGCGCCCGATTTTTCCTATTACAAGGCCATGGTCAGGCGGCCAGAGACGAGATCAAACGGGCGGCCGAACTTTGCGATTGGCCAGTGCTGGAACAGCAATGGTTGTTTGCCAACGACCAACACACTTGTTGCGAAGCCGAGTTGCGCTGGCAAATTCATTTTGGCGAAGCCACCAGCGCCGCCGCCCAACTCACAGCACTCATCGCCGAGGCTGAACAGCTGGGCCGCCATCGTCGGGCACTTAAATTCAAAATCCTGTTGGCGTTGGCTTTTTTCAAACAGGGAGAAAAACCTAAAGCACTAGCCTTGCTCGCTGAAATCCTGACCAGTGCCGCAGCCGAGAACTCGGTGCAAAGTTTGATCGACGAAGGTGAATTGATGCAGCAGCTGTTTGTGCATTTTGCACAAGAGCAGCGACTGCCGTTGGCAGAGGCGTTATTCACCGAACCCAGACAATTAATTACCGCGTTGGCCAACGCCAACAATAACGTCGGTATTAATAACGGTTCCGCATTAGCTTGTAGCGATCAGTTAACTGAAAAATTAACGCGCAAAGAGTCACAGGTATTGCAGCTATTGGCGGAAGGTCTCACCAACGCCGCCATCGCCGGCCAGCTGTTTGTCTCGGAAAATACCGTGCGCACCCACCTGCGTAACATCAACAGCAAGCTGCACTCGCAAAGCCGCACCGAAGCGGTTGCCATCGCACGACGCAAAGGGATACTGCACTAACAAAAAATTTCAATAGTGGCGCAAAAAATTCATCAGAATGGACGAGGCTGCCAGCACCGGACTTGGTTAGTATCAATACTGTTTCACTGTTCAACTTGTAAGTTTCAGCGCCCCGTGGCCTGCGTCAACATGGCCTGCGTAAATCGATAACAATAAGTCGCAGAGGAGATCAATAAAATGTCTGCAACCGATTTCAAACACCACACCAAATTGCCGCTGACCCTTTTGGCAGCGGCAGTCATGACCAGCACCGCCAGCCATGCGCTCGCGGCAGGGGCTGAGAAGCGTCCGGTATTGGAAGAGATAGTGGTTACTGCCCAACGACGCACAGAGAGCCAACAAGAAGTTCCGGTTGCGGTCACCGTCGCCAGCGTCGATGACATGGTCGCCGCCCATGTCGACAGTATCAGCAATATCCAACAGATCTCGCCCAGCATTAAATTCGACGTTACCAACAGCGCCGCCAACAGTGCCAACATTCTGATTCGCGGTATTGGCACCGTGGGCAACAGCCGCGCCTTTGAAGGGGCGGTTGGTGTATTTGTCGATGGTGTCTATCGCACCCGTGCCGGCCAGGCGATGCAAAACTGGCTGGATGTCGAAAGCCTGCAGATTTTACGTGGCCCCCAGGGCACACTGTTTGGCAAAAACACCTCCGCTGGAGCCCTGATTCTAACCAGCCAAGCACCCGACACCGAGGCCCTTACCGCCAACTATGAACTCAGCGCTGGCAGCTACGATAGCCAAATGATGCGCGCCATGGTCAATGTGCCCATCGCCGGCAACTCGGCTCTGCGCCTGGCGGCGTTAACCGGCGAACGGGATGGCTATATCGAAAACCCCAACGGCGGCGACTACAACGATCGCAGCCCACGGGCAGTGAAAGCCCAGTATCTTTTCGAAGGCAGTGATAGTTTTAAACTGCACCTGATTGCCGACTGGTCCAAGGAAGAGAATAACTGCTGTTACGGCCAGGTGGATGTAATCGATGGACCACTGCAACCGCTGATCGATAACTTTCTCATTCCCGCCCGAGGCCTCCAGGCGCCCTCCTCCGATTTTGAAGATTACGAACAGGTTTTGAGTAACGATACTGATCAAACCATCGAAGACAAAGGCGCGGTGTTGAAGATCGAGTGGGCCTTGGCCGATAACCTGACGCTAAATTCCGTCTCCAGCTATCGCAAGTGGGAGATTGATCAACAAGGCATGGATGCTGACTTCTCGGGAGCCAATATTCTCACTATCAACGAAGGGCTGAAAACCGAAACCATCTCCCAGGAATTTACCTTAAGTGGTGTCGTTAACGAGTTCGGTCCCTTCCAATCCGGTGACTATGTGCTCGGCCTCTACTACGCCGATGAAGATATCGAAGCGCCGCACCAACTGTTGTGGGGCGACCAGGCACAGACCTATTTCGACATCTACCTGAGCGCCGCCGGCATTCCACCGGGCACTGCCGATGCCTCGGAAGGTTTGTGGAGCGATGTGCTCATGCCCGCCACCAGTAAATCCTACGCCGCCTTTATGCACTGGAATCTGGATTTAACCGACAAGCTCGGTTTCACGGTTGGCTTACGCTACTCGCGTGACGAGAAAGAGGGGGCGATGATCCGCAACTACTTCAACCCCTCACCGGTTGCCCTGTTCCGACTGCTTGGTGTGCAACCTGGACCGGAGTACAGCGACAGCTTTGATGACGATGCCGTAAGCGGCACCTTGTCGGCCAAATATCAATTCAGCGAAGATCTGATGGCCTACCTTACCTACAGCCGCGGATATAAATCGGGCGGGGTGAACATCGACAACACCGGTGCTGGCACCGTGCTTAATAACCCGGATGAAGTCCCCGGCGCTGTGCCATTGGATCCGACCTATAAATCGGAATACATCGACGGTATCGAGTTGGGATTAAAAGCCGATTACTGGGATAGCCGTGCACGTTCCAACATCGCACTCTTTTACAACGACATCACCGATCTACAGATCGCCCAGTTTATCGGCACCCAGTTCACCATCGATAACGCCGCCGATGCCGAAGTCTACGGCCTCGAGATGGAAAACCAGGTTCTGCTGAGCCAAGCGGTGTCGCTCAATTTTGATATCACCTATCTGGCAGAAGCTTCGTTTGGCGACTCGCCAGAGCTCGGCAGCCTGGCCAATCGGGATTTTGCCCAAGCACCGGATTTAACCGGCAACCTGGCGCTCTCGGCCGAACAGGAGATAGCCTCGGGATTGATGTTGTCCGGGCGCATCGGTCTTAGCTACTCCGGCGACCAGTACACCAACACCTCCAACGACTACACACGGGATGCCCAGACAGAATACTCCGCCAGTATCACACTGGGCGCGGTAAGCGGGCTCTGGTCAGTTGCCGCCTGGTGCCAAAACTGCAGTGACGAACGCTATGTGACACAACATTTTAATTCACCGCTGCAAGGGCCGGATGCCAATGGTTATGTATCGGCGCCACGCACCTATGGTTTGACACTGCGCGGCTCTTTCTAACGCGCCGCTACCAGTCAAGACAGTAGTACCACTGCCGGCCAGCACAACCCTGCTGGCCGGCAGTAACTGGCCAATAGACCCGACGCGGCAATTTAATTCAATGACCAAACGTCACCAGCTGTACCAGAGCAGCAACTGGATTGAACTATGAATTATCCCTGGCATTCAGCGCAGCATCCTGGTGGCAAGCCCGCACGGGTCCAGCGGCTCTTGCGTGATGCCAGTGATATCAATATCGACTGGCTCACCCGTACACTCTGCTACCACGATACCTGTCTGCCACCCATTGCCGCCGTCGCCTGTGAAGCGGTTGCGGAAAATCATTTCGATTTTACCACCCGTATTCACCTGCACTTCCAGGAGGCGAAATTATTACCGAAGCACCTTTTGGTAAAAATTTCGCGACCTAATCTCCGCCGGAATCTCGGCCACATGACCAGCGCTCTTTTTAACAGGGAGGCAGCCGCCTACGCCGAGTTGCACTACCACCACACCTGTCGTGTGCCAAAAATTTATTTTTCCGCCAACGATGGCGACCAATTTAACCTGTTGATGGCCGACGACGGTGATGCCTTTGATCGCAACCAGGTATTGGACCAGCACTATCTCCCCCAGGTGCGGGCGGTACTGGCTGAGCTGGCCGTTTTGCACGGCTGCTTTATGGGCACGTCGCCGGCCTCAGCACCGCGCTGGCTGGTACGACTGCGCACCGGCGCCGAACAAATTGCCAACCACTTTCGCCACGGCTTAGCGCAACTCCACTCGCCAAACTTGGCCGGCGTTAGTGCTGAACTCCTTGAGCTGTTGCAACAACTGCAACCACTGGTTGCCCCCTGGCACCGCTTTGAGCGCCAAGGCATCACCATCACCCATGGTGACGCGCGCATCAGTAATGCACTGTTTAGCGCAGCAACAGCCAACCACTGGCGGGCCAGCCTGATCAACTGGCAGTTCTGCGGTTTGCGCAACCCCATGTTTGATATCACCTGTCTGTTGGCCAAGAGCTTAACCGTCGCCACCCGTCGACAATACGAAAACATTCTGCTGGATGAGTATCGCCGCCAGTTTGAACAGGGCGGCCGACAGTACTCGGCTGCTGAAATGGTAAGCGACTACCGCTACAACCTGTGCGGCCCACTGATCGCGTCGGTTTGCGCCTATGGCTTGTTGCCCGAAGAGCAGAAGCCGATGACTGCGCAATTAATTGACCGCTGCGCGCAAGCAGTATTGGACTGGCAGAGTTTGGAGCTGTTGTCCCAACGATTGAAACAGATAACACCCAAAGATTATTAAATAAAAAAGTTTGCAGGAGATAACCATGTTGCCGCGTACGCTATTTAACTCCGGCCACGACGAATTTCGTCGCATGGTACGCCGCTTTATTGATCAGGAAATTATGCCGCATCACGCCCGCTGGGAAGAGCAGCAGCATATTGATCGTCAGGTTTGGAATCGTGCCGGTGAACTGGGTCTGCTCTGTATGACTATTCCCGAAGAGTACGGTGGTATGGGCGGCGATCGCCTCTACAGCACCGTACTGATGGAAGAACAGAGTTACGTGGGCGCTACTGGCCCCGGCTTTGCCGTGCACTCCGATATCGTTGCCAACTATATTTACAATTTTGGTACGCAAGAGCAGAAGCACCACTGGCTTCCGAAAATGGCCAGTGGCGAAGCTGTGGGGGCGGTGGCCATGACCGAACCGGGTACCGGTTCCGATCTGCAATCCATCAAAGCCAAGGCGGTAAAAGAGGGAGATGACTATATTATTAGCGGCTCCAAAATATTTATCACCAACGGTTACCTGGCCGACATCATTGTGGTGGTCGTTAAAACCGGCAACAGCGGCAGCGGTTCAAAAGATCTGTCGCTGGTGCTGGTGGAGGCGGGCCGGGAAGGTTTTAGCAAGGCCAAACCCCTGCACAAGGTCGGCATGAAAGCACAGGATACCTGCGAGCTATTTTTTGACAATGTACGGGTGCCGCAAAGCAATCTGCTCGGCAGCGAAGAGGGCCGGGGCTTCAGCCAATTGATGCAGGAGCTGGCCTGGGAGCGTTTGATTATTGCCATTCTTTCCGTCGCTACCGCTCAAGGCGCCTATGACGCCACCCTCGCCTACACCCAGGATCGGCGCGTATTTGGTCAGCCCGTGGTTGCTTATCAAAATACCCGCTTTAAATTGGCGGAGATGAAAACGGAAATCGCGGTTGGCCAACAATTTGTCGATCGCTGCCTGGAGCTGGTGCTCAAAGGTGAACTGACTCAGGAAGCGGCCGCCGCCGCCAAGCTGTGGACTTCAGAGCTGGCCTGCCGGGTGGTGGATGAAGGTGTGCAGCTCCACGGCGGCTATGGTTATATGCTCGAATACCCCATCGCCCGGGCGTATATCGACTCCCGTGCCGGACGCATCTACGGCGGCACCAACGAAATAATGAAAGAGCTGATTGCCCGCTCTCTATAACAAGCCAACCAGTAACATCACAATTTAGCCACGCTAATTAACCACATAAAGAACAGTGAAGCTTACGGAGAGGGGACTATGCTGCTGTCCGACCAAAAAGTAGTGCAAATGGAGGCGGAGGCGCCCACTCGGCCTCAGGGCACGGCGCTAGAGGTGAGCTTTGACCTTTGTCGAACCGCCTTTATGGCCCGGCCAGAAGCGATCCCCTACCACCAGCGAATCGCCGCGCTCGATCAATTACAGCAGACGCTGCTCGGCCATCGCCAGCAGTTAATTGCCGCACTGAACAGCGACTTTAACGGTCGCTCCGCCGCCGAGACATTGCAACTGGAACTGTTCGGTTTAATTGATGAAATTCGCTACACCAAAAAACATCTGCGCCGCTGGATGAAGCCCAAAAAAATTGCCACCAATGCACTGTTTCAACCGAGTCGCAGCCGGCTCTATTATCAGCCACTGGGGGTTATTGGCATTATCGGCAGCTACAACTACCCCCTGCTGCTGACCTTGTCACCATTAATTGGCGCGCTGGCAGCGGGCAACCACGCCATGATTAAACCCTCTACTAATACTCCCGCTACCAGCCAACTGCTACAGATGTTATTGAGCGAAATTTTCAGCGAGGATTACGTCGCGGTGGTTACCGGCAGCACCGCCGACACCCGGGCATTCTCCTCGCTGCCGTTTGACCACCTGATATTTACCGGCTCGACCAACGTCGGGCGCAAAATTATGGCGCAGGCGGCAGCCAACCTGACACCGGTAACACTGGAGCTGGGCGGCAAGTCGCCAACCATTATTGCCCCGGATTATCCGCTCGCTAAAGCCATTGCTGAAATTGTCTTTGCCAAATTTATCAACGCCGGACAAACCTGCGTTGCCCCCGATTATCTGCTGGTACACGAGAAACAACTGCACGAGGTTTTAGAACTCTGCCAAGCGCACATCGCCCGCGCCTACCCAAGGTTGGTAAACAACCCCGATTACACCCGGTTAATTAATGGCGACCATTTTGATCGCTTGCAGGGTTGGCTGAACGAGGCCACCGCCAAAGGTGCCAAGATGATTCAGGTAAACAACGGCAATGAAGCCTGCAGCCGGGATAATCAGGTTTTTCCACCAACACTCATCTGGTACTGCCCGGACTCCTGTGCGCTCTTGCAAGAGGAGATTTTTGGCCCGATCCTGCCCATCGTCACCTACCGTAACCTGGATGAAGCCATCGCCTACGTTAATAAGCGCGACCGGCCACTGGCGCTCTACTACTTCGATAACAACGCCGGCCGTGTTGAGCAGATGCTTAACCAAACACTCTCCGGCGGCGTAACCATCAACGGTTGTGTTTTTCACGTGGCGCAACACGAGCTCCCCTTTGGGGGCGTGGGTGCCAGTGGCATGGGGCAGTACCACGGCTTCCACAGTTTTGAAACCTTCTCCAAAAAACGCGGAGTCTTTTTTACCAGCCGCTTTATGAACACCAAACTTCTGAAGCCACCCTACGGTAAAGCATTCGAGTGGGTGATGGGTTCTCTGCTCGGCAGACGACTGCAACGGGAGCGACTGGAGGCCTACCGACCATGACCAGTCTAGTTCGGCACTCGGCCCTGGAACAGGCCATGTCACCGGTGGATTATCTGTTGCACTGGACGGCCAGCAAAGGCGATAGCATCTACTTGACGCAGCCTCTGGCCTATGGCCAGGTGCAAACTTTCACCTGGTCGGAGGTGGCCGACCAAGCTCTGCGGCTGGCCAACTTTTTATACTCATTAAACTTGCCCGCGCAGAGCAATATTATTTTATTGGGTAAAAACAGCGCCCACTGGCTGATTGCCGATCTGGCCATCTGGATGGCCGGCCATGTGTCGGTACCCTTGTATGCCACGCTCAATCCGGACAGCGCCAGTTATATAATTGAACACTGCCAGGCCAAACTTATTTTTGTAGGTAAGATGGGTGGCGCCGATGACAGTTGGCAGCAATTAAAAACCGTGTTTCCCGCCGAGCTGCCGGTGGTAGCCCTGCCGTTGGCACCAGCGACCGATGATTTTGCCTATCACCAAAGCTGGGAAAATATTATGCGTGATTTCTGGCCGCTTACCGTGGTCGATAAACGCGATGCCGAGGCCTTGGCCACCATAGTGTATACCTCCGGCACCACCGGCAAACCCAAGGGGGTGATGCACTGCTATCGCTCGTTAATTGCCCCTTGCCAGTCAACCAAGCAGTTATGGCACCCGGGCGAAGCGGATCGCATGCTCTCCTACCTGCCGCTGGCCCATATTGCCGAGCGGGTAGCGGTGGAGATTCCCTCACTGGTGTTTGGTTTCCAGGTTTTTTTTAATGACTCCCTGGAGACCTTCAGCCAAGATCTGCGGCGTGCCCGGCCAACACGCTTTTTTAGTGTACCGCGCCTGTGGACCAAATTTTATCAGGCGGTGAGCATCAAGCTATCGCCCCGCAAACAGAAACTGCTATTTACCCTGCCGCTGATTGGCCCACGGGTGAAGCAGAAAATATTGCGGCAATTGGGGCTCGACTGCACACGACTGGGTTTAACCGGTGCCGCCCCGCTGCCGGCCAATATTGTGGCCTGGTATCGCAGTTTGGGCCTGGAATTTTTGGAGGTGTTTGGCATGACCGAAAATGCCGCCACTTCCCACGGCACGCAACCAGGCCAGGTGCGCCCCGGTTACGTGGGTGTACCCCTGCCCGGAGTCGAGTGCAAAATCGACGCAACCGGGGAGATTCTGGTGAAGAGCCCGGGGCAGATGCTGGGTTACTATAAAAATGCCGAGGCCACCCTGGAGAGCTACGATGCTGAAGGCTATTTCCGTACCGGCGATCGCGGTGAATTGGATGAACAAGGCAATCTGCGCATAACCGGCCGCGTTAAAGAGCTGTTTAAAACCAGCAAAGGCAAATACGTGGCGCCGGTTCCTATTGAAAACAAATTGGCACACCCTGCACTGGAAGTGGTGTGTGTCACCGGGCCAGGGCAACCGCAACCTTTTGCCCTGGCGGTGTTGGCGCCTGGCGCAATCAGTAATAGAAATGAGCTGGAGCATCAATTCAGCGAACTGCTGACGCAAGTTAACAGCACACTGGAAGATCACGAACAGCTCGACTACCTGGTCATTGCCCCCGACGCATGGACAATCGAGAGCGGCATGTTAACGCCAACCATGAAATTACGGCGCGATAAAATCGAGGCGCGCTACCTGGCCAACGCCGATCATTGGCGCAGCAGCGGCCATAAAATTATTTGGCAGTAGTAGGACGTAACTATGGAAATTCTAGCCGCCGTCACCCGTCCCCAAGCACCGTTTACCATTGAACCCGTTGAGATTGGCCCACTGGTTGCCGGCGAGTGCCTGGTGGAGTTGGAGGCCTGTGGTATTTGCCACACCGATCTCACCGCCGCCAGCGGCGCCCTGCCCACACCACAACCCATCGTCCTCGGCCACGAAGGTGTCGGCGTTATCATTAAAGTGGGGCCAGAGGTAAACGACTTCAGAGTAGGCGACCGGGTAATTATGAGTTTTGGTGCCTGCGGCCACTGCAGCCCCTGCCAACAACACACCCCCTCCTATTGCAACCAGGCCGGCCTAATGAATTTTGCCGGTCGCCGGGCTGATGGCAGCTCAGCGCTACAACAACAGGGTCAAGCCATTGCCGGCCACTTTTTTTCACAATCGTCCTTTGCCACCCACGCCGTCGCCCGCACCACCAACATGGTAAAAATTGCTGAGGATTTACCGGCCGCCTTAATGGCTCCGCTCGGCTGCGGTATTATGACGGGGATGTCGTCAGTGGTGAATGTACTGGCGGTTGAGCCCGGCTCGCACATCGCCATTTTCGGCTGCGGTAGTGTGGGACTGGCGGCGGTGATTGCCGCCCGGCTACAGGAGTGCGGCGAAATTATCGCTGTCGACCACAATCCGCAACGGGTGCAACTTGCCCGCGATCTCGGCGCCACGGTCGGCATAGTGGCGGAGCAAGACGACCTGAAAGCGACCGTGAAGGCAATCGGCGGCTTGCACGCTGTATTCGACTGCACCAGCCATCCGGCGGTTATTGAACAGGCGGTCGGCCTATTGTTGGCGCGTGGCAAACTGCTCTGCGCCGGGCTGCCAAGCAGTAAGGCCCCACTGCCCATAGACCCCTTGGCGCTGGTTTTCAAGGGTTTGTCGATCATGGGTACAGTTGAGGGCGATGCCGATCCAAAAGTGTTTATTCCACAGATGATCGACTGGTATCGCCAGGGCCAGTTACCTTTGCACAAGCTGGTGACCACCTACCCATTTAGCGACATTGAACGGGCGGTGGAAGATATGAAATCTGGCAAAACCATCAAGCCTGTACTGCTAATGAAATAACAACAAGCGCGGTTTTTGTTCGCTAAGAGAGAACACCTATGAACAGCACACTAGCCCCCAAGGCACCCTTGAACACCGATAAAACCTACACAAGTGACGAACTGCTCGGCTATTTTGACAGCCTGGAGCCTGTCACCAGCGACTTTATGCTCGGCCAATGGCAGGGCGAGGTGCTGTTAACCGGCCACCCCGGCGAGTCACAACTGCTGGGGCTGAAGTGGGTTGGCAAAAGCTTCCACGCCGCCAACGATGTCGAACCAATCATCAGCCAAAATAGTGCCGGCGAACGCTACACCAACCCGATACTGGGCACTGCCTCTTTGCGCGAGGTCTGCTTTCGCGGTAAGTGCACCGCCACCATGGTTTATGATTCACACCCCATCTTTGATCACTTCGCCAAAATCGACGACAACCACGTTCTGGGCGTAATGGACAAAAAAGGCGATACACAGTACCTCTTTTTCACCCTGGCCCGGCTGCCATAAGCACAGCCGACAAGTAGAGCATTATCACGCAGGGCTCGGGCAGCGATAACCCTGCCACACCATAACCGGATTATCGCCAGCCAGTTGTTCTGCCGGGCTGTAAGCGCCTGACCTGCTCAGGTTCGACTTACACTCCCTGCCGCTGAAATTGCATTAGCGCCTGCATCGCCTCAATACCATAAGCGACCGATGGCCCACCGCCCATTAAAATGGCTACCGAGACAGTCTCAGCCACTTCCTCCTTGCTGGCGCCGGCTTGCAGGGCATCGTGTACATGGAACGAGATGCATCCGTCGCAGCGGACAGTAATGGCAATTCCCAAGGCGATCAGCTCTTTGGTTTTCGCCGTTAGCGCGCCCGGTTTGATACTGGCTTCATGCAGAATCCCAAATCCCTGCATCACCTCCGGCATGGCCAAACCCAGCTTCTCCATCCATTCAGTGAGTTCTTTAAAGTGGTCGGGAAAATTTTTCATAGGTCACTCGCAAATCTGGGGTGGTTACGCCAAACAACAAGGCGGCCGACATTAACGGTTAGCCAAGCTTTTCAAGCGAAAAACTCATTAATATTCAAAACTAGAAGCGGAGAATTTTACAGCAGTTGCATGTGTTCACGCCCAGTCATAAAACGAATAAAATTATTGAGCATTAGAGTAAAAATGAATCACGACCGCGGGTGAAAATTAGCACGGCCGGTTCGAAGGGTAGAGCAAACTAAACAAAAAAATGGGCGGCCGAAGCCGCCCTAAGAAGCACAAACAAACTAGAATAGAACTTCGACTTCCACGCCAAAAGTTCTTGGTTCGCCGTAGGTATTGATGTCGAAACCAAAGGTATCGTAAATATTAACGCCGAAATTCCAGTAGCCCTCATCGGTGAGGTTTTTCACCCAGGCACCCACGCGCATATTCATATCACCGGCAAGCTGAATCTCTTCCAGTGAGACTCGCGCATTCATTATTTTTGCCTCCTTCGATGAGTTACGCTCTGGCTGGGCAGAGAGGAAGGTCATCTCATCGCGATAGCTGTAATCCATTCGCGCACGCAGCAGGCCGAAATTCAGCGGCTGCTCGTAGGCGATGTGGGCATTGACACTGTTTTCCGGAGCGTAGGCAAAATTGGTGGTATCGGATTTATCGGTGATGGTGCCATCGGATTCCAGAAAATCGTACTCGCTATACTCCGGATCGACATGACCGTAGTTGATACCAATTTGAATGGTATCGGTGAGCTGGGCCAGGAACTCCGCCTCCAAACCCCAGATTTTCACCACACCGGCGTTGCGCACCGTCTGCGATAAGGTCTGCGGATTGAGGTTATTAACCCGCTTATCATCGTAATCGCTGTACCAGAGTGCCGTATTAAACTGATAGCGGCTGGCGAACTGCGCCTTGGTACCCAACTCATAGGAGATCAGGGTCTCCTCATCAAAACCGCGGGTGAAATCTTCAACCGTGGTATCGCGCACATTAAAGCCGCCGGACTGATAACCCGAGCTCACTTTAAAGTAGCTCATGATATCGTCATTCCAGTCGTAGCTGACGGAGACCAATCCGGAGAGGTTATCGAAATCGCGGCTCGCCTTGGGATAGAACTGATCACCATACTGAGCGCGAATCTCGTTGAGAAATACCGGGTTGGCAAACGAGGAAGAGGCAAAGGCCACCTTTTCCATGTCCCGGGTCTCTTCGGTGTAACGCAAGCCAACGGTGATATCCAACGCCTCGGTAATGTCGTAGGTAAACTGGCCATAGGCGGCCCAGGCTTCGTTGGTGTAGTTGGCAACATTGGATCTGGAGCCGCCCAAAATGGTGGTTTCGTTATAGACATCACCCTCTTCATCCATATAGAACAGGCCGGTGGAGAAGTGCAGTTGCTGCTCCATGGCCGAACCGACCAGTCGGAACTCCTGGGAGAGTGATTCATTCTCCTGTAGATCGCG
This sequence comes from Halioxenophilus sp. WMMB6, assembly GCF_033283405.1. Classification (NCBI taxonomy): domain Bacteria; kingdom Pseudomonadati; phylum Pseudomonadota; class Gammaproteobacteria; order Alteromonadales; family Alteromonadaceae; genus Halioxenophilus; species Halioxenophilus sp. WMMB6. The sequence continues at coordinate 194,644 of NZ_JAWMQR010000007.1, read as the reverse complement.
GGTGGCCAATAAGGAGACCGGAGTACCATCGGAATCCTGCATCCCCAGATTCTCCATGGTGCGGTAACCAGTGATTGAGTCGAGGGTTAAGTTTTCGTTGATATCCCAGGCCAGGGTCAATGCGTGGCCATCAACATCGGTGTTGGTGCCGTGCGCATCGTTTACCGAAATGGAGTCGGGCCGATCATTCTCTTCAGCGGTATAGGCACTTAGACCAAAAATATCGCCCAGGCTGCCAGGGCGCACGCCGGTCACCCAGGCGGTCTCCTGCTCTTCGTCGATACGGGTCCGGTCATAGCTGTAATTGGCAGAGAAGGCTTCGGTGGGTGCCCACATCAGCTGGACCATGGCCACGTCGCGATCTTTAGTACCCAACTCATCCTGAGCGGCACCTGGAAAATCGTTATCCTGAATACCGTCGCGATTGATCAACGCCGCCGAGGCACGCATATTTAATTCACCAATGGCACTGTCGGCAGTGGCAATCGGCACGTTAATCATGCCGCGCAGATCGGCCTGACCATAGCTGCCAATGGTGGTTTTAACACTGGCCTCAAATTCGTTGGTGGGCTTTTTAGTGATGTAATTAACCGCTCCACCCATAGTGTTGCGGCCATAGAGCGTGCCCTGTGGCCCGCGCAGCACCTCCACGCGCTGCAGTTCCAACACATCCAACAGGGAGCCGGTATTTTTGGCAATCAATACCCCGTCGATGTAAACACTGACAGCCGGGTCAAAGGTGATGAGCGTTTCGGCATTACCCACCCCGCGAATATTGTAAGAGACACCCGAACGGCCACCGACATACGGCTGGGCATTGAGGTTGGCAACATAGTCACCAATATCCAAACCATTACTAATACCGAGCTGGTTAATATCGTCATCAGAAAAAGCACTTAAGGAGATCTGTGTCTCCTGCAGCCCCACCTCACGGTGCTCGGCAGTAACAATCACCTCTTCCAGATATTTTTCGGTTTCTGCCCAGACCGAAGGCGCCGCAGCGATCGACGCGGCCAGCAGGGCTTTAACAAAAGAGGCGGGTTTGTGCTGATTTCGTTTCATGTGTATCACCTTTATTATCGTTTTTTATATGAGTAAAGCATGCGGCGCATGCGGCAGAACCTAGCCACCACAGCACAATAGCTTTGCATGAAAGCACAACAAGAAATTTCCCATCCATGTGGTGTTATTGTTTTTACTTTTTTGCCGACAGCGTAGGCAACAACTGGCGGCAAATAGCCAATAGTTACTTAACACTGAAAACAACTTGGAGCAGAAAGAGGCTGGCAGCCTCTCCTGGCATTTGACTACCGGACTAACCTTATTTTTATTGTTTTATTTTTTGGCCAACAAGACGCAACCAAAAGCTTTTTAAGCGCTGGCGTAAAGCCGCCAGCCAGCCAGGGCCGGGCGACATTGCGGTTTTTTGCCCATAGATCTCTTCAATACTATTTTTCAGTTTCCCGGCGAAAGATTTTGCCATTTGTGGTAACAGCGGTTTGCTCATTGCCTCCCACATGGGTGCCATCTGGCCACTGCCTTCCACCTTAATTTGCAGTGTGATCTCCGTGCTATTTTTATCAATAGCAACCGCACGATAAACACCGCCTCCCACCACCGGCTCAGACTCCAGCTGATAGGAGAAGAGCACGGCTTCCGGCCCACGCCACTGCTCCACGGTCACCAGTACATTCACGGTTTTCACCAGACCACCGGCACCGACCTTAATAATCCATTTGGAGTTATTGTCGTCGATCACCTCGCACTCACGACACCCCGGAAAGAGGCTGGCCCACTGGCGAATATCTTTTACATAGTGCCAAACATTATCGATGGCGGTATCGATAACCAGGCTGTGTTCCGCTGCAATCATGCCTGCTGCTCTCCCCGCTCGGCCAGAGCCTTCTGCAAAAGATCACTGCCTTTCCCGGCAATGTGGCAGCCCGCCAGATAGCCGTGGGTGATACCGCGGGCATTGGTAATACCACTTTGCATCAGCGCGCCGTTGTCCAGGCGGGCAGCGGAGTTGCCCACCACATAGAGGCCATCAATCGGTTGTTCGTTCCAGCCCACGGCCCGGCAGTGCTCATCAATTAAAATACCACTGGAGGTGATACCGCCACCGGCCATGCGTTGCAGTGCGATTGCGTAGAAAGGTCCTCTGCTCAAACTGCCCAAATTGGGATTGGGCGTCTGTTTCGGGTCGCCACACATAATCGCGCCCCAGGGATAAGTACCGCGCTGGTAGTCGAGGTCATCACCGGTTTCACAAAATTGATTAAAACGGTTTACGGTAGCCTGCAAGCCTTCGCTATTAATGCCGATTTTTTCCGCGAGCTCCGCCAGGCTGTCGGCCGCAACCGCCAGCTCCGCCGGCATCTCCTGACCGGGCATAACCGAACCGAACGGGTACTTCTCTCGGCATTGGCTATCGATAATCACCCAGCAGGGAAAATTCTTGTAGCTTTGGGTCATACCGTCGATTTCGTCCAAACCAAAATAGACGGACCGGTAAAACGCCTCGTTAGAAAATCGCTCGCCTTTCTTATTAACAACAATGGTATGTGGCAGGCCCATAAAGGGTAGCGCCCCGCGCCACAAAGGTACACCGTCTTCCTGTTCCTCTCCTGGAACATGGAATCCCAGCATTGAAACATCGGGCACTCGCGCCACCTGCGCTCCAGCCTCTCCGGCCATACGCAGGTGACAACCCTGAACGGTATCCATCACCATGGATTTGGGTTCAATCATTAACCCTACCCGGCGGCTAAGAGTCGGCTTTCGTTCAAAGCTGCTTACCGCAATTACCACACCGCGCCTGGCTTTGATAAACAGCTCCTCATCGCCGCGCACTGCCCGCACGCCAACAATGCGCTCGCCATCGCTGATCAACTCTTCGGCGCGCGTGCCGGTTAGCAAAGGAATATCGCGTTGCAGAGCGCCCTTAACAAAATAAGCAGCCAGACCCGGGCCGGCACAACGCTCGTCGTTGGCCATGCGCTCACCCATAACGGTGTAGTCCCAATGCATCATGTTGGCGAGACCGCCGTTGCTGAAGATATCTTCGTGGGTGAGGCTGTAGGGCACATGGGGAGAGACGCGGGTTTTGTGTTGCCACTCACCCAGGCTGGCAGCAGCGAAAGGCAAGGCCTCCAGACAGCGGCCTTCGGCCGTGCTGCCGTTAACGTGCGGGTAGTAGTAATCGGGTAGGTGGCGAACCACACACATCTTTAAATCGATGCACTGCTCAAAATATTTTAAGGCGACCGGGGCGTGCAGCGCCTGATTGAGCACCGCGCGCTGTTCACTAAAACCCATGGCAAGGTTGTTAATATACTCCATGCCCGCGTCGATGGAGTCGTCGATGCCAAGCTCTGTCGCCAGATGGTTGCCGGGAATCCACACCTCACCCATGGAGAACGCAGTCACACCGCCGACCAGTTCGGAGCTCTCTAACACCAGAGCAGTGGCACCATGATTGTGGGCGGTAATAGCCGCAGACAAACCACCAGCACCGGAGCCAATGGCAACAACATCGGCCTCTAAGTGCCATTTTTGCGGGAGTGAACGAATCATAGCATCGCCCTTTTTTTATGATTGTTATCGGACTGCACTACTGGCTGGTTAACCGACATCGGTCAAGTCAAGGAGAACATGATACTGACACGATTTTTTTATTGGTCAAGCGTCAATTTACAAGACATTCGTCTAGCCGCAGTTTAGTCCAAGGAGTTAGACATCAGCGAAATTATCAGGAGAAAGCCTCTTCCCCCAACAGGGTGGTGCGGTGCATCTCCCGCCCACAATCGAGCGGATAGGGCTCGGCCCGATGCAGAACACCGGTGTTATCCCAAATCAGCAGATCCCCGGTGTGCCACTGGTGACGGTAAACAAATTGGGGCTGGGTGGTCCAGGCTAACAGCTCCTGTAATAACGCCTCGCCTTCGGCCCGATCCATGCCTTCAATGTGCGAGGCATGACAACCGATCACCAGTGACTTGCGCCCGGATTTGTGGGTCCACACCAGGCTGTGGCTGCGCTCTGGAATACTGCGCCAGTAGGCCAAATTTTCCGGTGTCGGCTCAATACCCGCCCGCCGCATGGAGCACTCGACGCTGTGCACCACTTTTAAATGGGCGATACGCGCCTGCATCTCGGCCGGTAAACTGGCGTAGGCACAATAGGAGTTGGCAAATTCTGTCTGGCCACCAACCGGCGATAAGGTGACACCGGTCAGCAGTGAGGCAAACACCGGAGTGGAGTCGTGGGTGCCATCCATGTGCCAGAGAAAGGAGCCCTTCAGGTAGTCACCGCGCGCGTTAACGTTTTTATCGAGCGATATTTTATAAATACCCTGTTTGCCTTCCGCCCGCACCGAGCCCATATTGCCCGCCAGCTGCACCTGTTGTTCATCGGATAAATAGATCTGTTCAAACAATAGAACACCACGCTCAATCAACAGATTACGCAGTTCTCGTCCAGTAGCAGGAGCAAGCAGGTCATCAACACTAACGCTCACCTTAGCGCCGATCTGATCTTTAAGATTTACCGCAGTAAAAGACACTTCAGCAGTCTCCACACGGCCCTTAGACAAAACTGGTTTAATTTTGCCGGCCGTTATTATGAATATAGTTAATGGAGTATAAAAATGGCCTTTATAATACTGACCAGTACTTTTAAGTGTCAAGCGGGTGTGCATTGGGCGATCATGCTCAGAGTTTGAGGTGCAAAGTATCTGCTAATCATCTACCTCCAGACGCTGGCCGTTAAGGCCACCGTGCGGTGATATGCAGGAAGGGCTAGAGTGGACAGCTGATTCGAGCAGGGTGTAGCTGCGACCATCATGAGGCGCAGCAATTAGGAGGAAGCCAATACCGCCATAATGATTCGCACTGAGTTATCCACCCAGGCTTGTCGTTGCCTGGTGGTCACCTTGCGATGAGAAGTGAGTTGATCAATGTACCAACCACGGTGAGCGAAGATAAATACCTGTGCTATTGCCTGCGGGTCGGCCACCAACCGTTGCTCGCTCTCGGCACAGCTGCGAATAAAATCGGCAACTCGCTTAATGCCCGCCCGGGTGCGTTTTGCGGCAATCTCACCCAGTTCCGGAAAACGATAGGATTCACTCAACACTAAGCGATTGATGCCTAACATCTCCCGCTGCAGACTCACCGACAACATATAGTTGGCGTAACTGCGCAGCCCCTCCTCCAAGCCCAAAGGACCAAACTTATTCATGATTAACTGGGCTGGCGAGAGCATCTCAATCTGGCGATCGATGATCGCATAGAGCAGCTCCTCTTTGGAGGCATAGCGTGAATAGAGCGTGGTTTTGGAGATACCGGCAACACGCACCATACGCGACAGTGACGCCCCGCCATAACCATATTCCAGAAATTCCGCCTGCGCGATATCCAACAGCTCTTTCTCGATATTGGCGGTCTGTTCCGGTTTTGGCCGCCCCCGTGAACGCTTGGCTGGAGAACTGTTCATTATTGTTGGACTATCCCTTGCTTAACATCACCTGCGGCTGCCCGCCAGGCTGGAAAGCTTAGTAGCATAAACGCAATTGCGAAATAATCAACGCGCTCCTCTGCAGCTGCACCAGTGATACAGCCAACCAGCAAGCAATAACAACCGGGAACCAATAAGGGTGGCAAAAGTCCTTTAGCATCATCCAACCGGCTTGTAGAATAGCCAACCAAATTTCGTTGCAACTTTTTATTAAAGCACAACGTACAGGCAGTATAAGGAAGCACTCTTGGATAACGATGAACTGATGGATCTGCTGGCTCGCTGCACCCTGCGTGATCAAAAAGCGTTGGAACGCTTATATCAAAAGACCGCAGCCTACCTTAACGGAGTCGCCTATCGCATTCTTGGCTCGAGCGACGCCAGTAATGATGTGCTGCAAGAGGCCTTTGTCCAAATCTGGGAAAACGCCGCCAGTTACCAGTCTGGGCGAAGAGTTGGATATCGATTTGGGTTTTAAAGTGGGTAGGAAAAGTGTGCTGTTATTGCGCTTTGCCGATTTTAACTCGAGCGACCCCAACTTTAGCGACGAACGTCGTGTTTTTCTCATTTTTAGCCACAACCTCCGCTAGCTAAACAGCCGTTGGGCAATGCAAATCTTTGCGGCTTTTTTTGATTGTCAAAATGACTGGGTGCGTTAACACCCAGGCTCGCCCATTAGGCCGTGGATTTTAAACCCCGCAGACGATGCATAGTGCCGTGCTGCTCGTAGTGCGCATGCCAGCTGAGCGCCTCCGAGAGGATGTGTGGCGTGTGCAGGCCCGAGCCACTGGCGCAGGCCCGATCAAAGTAGTCCCACAACTGTTCGCGGTAATCGGGGTGCGCACAGTTTTCAATGATCAACTTCACCCGCTGCTTGGGCGATAAGCCGCGCAAGTCCGCCAACCCCTGTTCGGTAACAATTACCTTAACGTCATGTTCGGTTTGATCAACATGCGACACCATCGGCACAATGGCGGAGATGGTGCCGCCCTTGGCGGTGGATGGCGTCATAAAAATGGAGAGATAACCGTTGCGGGCGAAATCGCCGGCACCACCAATGCCGTTCATCATGCGCGTACCCATCACATGGGTGGAGTTGACATTGCCGTAGATGTCCGCCTCAAGCAGGCCATTCATGGCAATCACACCGAGGCGCCGGGCCAGTTCCGGATGGTTACTGATATCCTGCTGCCGCAGAATAATTTTATCCCGATAAAAATCGATATTGTCGTTAAACTCCTGAATACCCGAAGGGCTTAAGGAGAACGATGTGGCCGAGGCAACGCGCAGAGTACCCGACTTCAACATGTCCAACATGCCGTCCTGAATCACCTCGGTAAAGGCGGTCAGATTTTTGTAGGGGCCGGCATTCAGGCCAGCCAGCACCGCATTGGGAATATTGCCAACACCACTTTGGATGGGCAACAGCGTCTTAGGCAGACGGCCACGTTTCACTTCGTGCGCAAAAAATTCCAGAATGTGTTCGGCAATTTTTTCCGAGGTACTGTCGATGGGCGCAAAACGGCTGTTACGGTCCGGCGCTGAGGTCTCCACCACGGCAATGACCTTATCCAGATCACAGCGGTAGAGTGTCTCACCAATGCGATCATCCGCCTGAGTCATATTGATCGGCTTGCGCTCGGGCGGCAGGGCCGTGCCGTAGTAAATATCGTGCATCCCCTGCAACTGCATGGGTTGCTGCGAGTTGACCTCCAAAATAATCTGCTGCGCCTGCTCCATCCAGGTTTTGTTATTACCCACCGATGACGACGGCACCAGGCGGCCATCCTCGGTAATAGCGGTCACCTCAATCACCGCGATATCCAATTGCCCCAAAAATCCGGACCAGGCGTACTGCGACACCTCCGACAGATGCAGATCCAGATAGTCGATCTTGCCTTCGTTAATTTGCTGGCGGCAGAGCGGATCGGATTGAAATGGCAGGCGGCTGCCAATGCCACCCACCTCGGCCAAGGTGCCATCCAGCTCCGGTGCGGTGGAGGCGCCGGTCCATAAATTCACCTTGAACTCCTCGCCCTTGGCCTGGGCGCTGCGTATCCGCTTGGCCAGTGCCTGTGGCACCGCTTTCGGGTAGCCGGCACCGGTAAAGCCGCTCATTCCCAGTGTGGCACCTGCGGGAATCAACTCAGCGGCGGCATCGGCGCTCATCAATTTAGCCCGCAACTGCGGGCAGAGTATTCTTGTGCTATTGGTCATGGGTACTCCAAACACCGTGTTAGTTTTGAGTAAAACACCCGTTTTAAATAATTAAGTAATACGCCTGAGGGCAGGCATAAAAAAATAAATTCCAAGCACAGCATCACCCGGCAATAGGTCTGCAGATACGAAGAATAAGTTTTGCTCTATGATTTTTTTATTGGAGGGCGGCGGTAACAACCGGGCAGGTTTTGACTGAATAGTTAAGTCGTAGCGCCAAGCAACTCGCCAGGTGGGTAGAAGGCCCCAGCGAGCCAGCCACGAGTGAACTGGATACGACAACGCGAGGCAATTGGACTTTAGTATTGTGCCGCCGGCCTGCAAGGGCCTGCTACGAACAATTTCGTGGCAAAGGCTAAATAGCCGCGGCTAGCCACTGTTCGCGCTTGATCATCTCGCCAGCGCCGAATTTACCGCTTTTCAGCCACCCCAGATGCAGGCCACAGGCCGTCGACCACGGGTGTGCGACATTATGTCACGCTCGGCGGCACCAGCCCCGCCTTTATACTCCCTCCGATTTAATCTCGATCTCCGTTTTTATCGCGCTCTACCAAGGGGGAAACATGGTGGCCAAACCGACTCAGCTTGCAATGCCGATAGGGGCCAAGAGCAGAACCACCGGCTTCACTCTGCGTACCCTGCCACTGTTAATCACCAGCAGCCTGGCCACCGCCCAAACGGCAACCACAGCCAACCCCACAGCCGAGCCACTGCTTGAACAGGTGGAGGTTACTGCCCACGCACAATCACAGCTACAGGGCAGCGGCAATGCCGCCAACCTGCCGGGCTTACAAAAGGTCGATTTTGCCGGTGGCGGTGGGGTGGCCAGCCTGCCAATTGTGCGCGGCCTGAACGACGACCGCATCAAGCTGCTGGTCGATGGTGCCGAGACCACCTCCGCCTGCGCCAACCATATGAACCCGCCACTCTCCTACGTCGATGCCAGCCGGGTACACAGCGTGGAGGTAATGGCCGGCATTACCCCGGTCAGCAGCGGCGGCGATAGCATTGGCGGCACCATTGTTATCAACTCTGAACCACCCCAGTTCGCCCGGGCCGGCGAGTCACTGCAGACCAACCTGGCGCTGGCCTTCAACTACAGCAACAATAGCCACCAACAGGGGCTGACGCTGCGGGCCGGGGTGGCCAACGACCGGCTTAGCCTGGCCTACAGCGGCAGCACCAGCGAGGCCGACAGTTACCGCGACAGCAGCGGCGACAAGGTGCAAGATACCCTCTATAAAAGCGAAAACCACGGGCTCACTCTGGGTTGGCGAAGCGAGGTGGAATCGCTGACGCTCAAACTCAACCACCAGCAGATCCCCTACCAGGGTTTCCCCAACCAGTACATGGATATGGTCGACAACCGCACTACCGGCGCCAACCTCAACTATCAGCGTCAATTCGACTGGGGGCTGCTCGATAGCCGCGTCAGCTGGCAAGATGTGGAGCACGCCATGGGCTTCTTCAGCGAGGAGAAGCCGGGCACCATGCCCATGTTCACCGAGGGACGCGACCTGGGTTACACCATTGCCGCCACCCTGCCCTATGGTGCGGGCAACCAGCTGCGCCTGGGCCACGAACTGCACCAATTCACCCTCGATGACTGGTGGCCGGCGGTGCCGGGCTCCATGATGATGGGCCCCAATACCTATGTGAACATCAACAACGGCGAACGCACCCGCTACGCCCTCTATGCCGAGAGCGATAACCGCCTGAGCGAACAGTGGCGCTCGCAACTGGGAGTGCGCTACGAACGGGTGGCGATGACCACAGACCCGGTGCAGCCCTACAACATCATGCCCAGCAACCCCGATGCCGCAGCCGCGCTGGCCTTTAACAGCAGCCACCGCAACCGCCGGGACGACAACTTCGACCTCACCGCCCTGGTTGGCTACGCCATCGACAGCCAGCAGAGCCTGGAGCTCGGTTACGGCCGCAAAACCCGTTCACCCAACCTGTACGAGCGTTACAGCTGGGGGCGCAGCCCCATGGCCAGCGCCATGATCGGCTGGTACGGCGATGGCAACGGCTACATTGGCGATATCGACCTCAACCCAGAGGTGGCCCACAGCCTGGCCGCCACCTATCAATGGCAAAGCGACGACAACAATAAGCTCAGCCTGGCCCCCTACTACACCCGGGTAGATGATTTTATCGATGCCGAGGTGGTGGGCAGCTTTCACCCGCGCCAATCACCGGCGGTCACCCGCCCGGAGCTGCAATTCACCAACCTGGACGCAACCCTCTACGGCATTGAGATTGATGGTCAGAGGCAACTGTTTAGTTCGGGCGAGGGGGTATTAACCCTGGCCACGCACCTGGCCTACACCCGGGCCGAACGCCGGGACGATGGCAGCGACCTCTACCACATCATGCCGCTCAATATCAGCGTCGCATTAGAGTACGCCAGTGCCGGCTGGCGCAACCGCCTGACCATGGAATGGGTCGACGACAAGCAGCGGGTGGATGAGTTGCGCCTGGAGCCCACCAGCGACAGCTACACCCTGGTGCACCTGCAGAGCCAACGGCAGTGGCGCCAACTAACGGTGAGCGCCGCGGTTAATAATCTGTTCAATGAGCGTTATGAACAACCCTTGGGTGGTGTTTACCTGGCCGGTTGGATTGGGGGAGACCACAATCAACCCTTTACCAGCCTGCCCGGTATTGGCCGCTCACTGGATTTCACCGTGCAGGTGCAGTTCTGATCCTGCGCCACCCACCCGCAAGCCCTGCTTGCGGGTTAAACCGACCCCAGCGGCGTTAAATCATCAATGGCAACCACTTATCGTGTAAATCCGCTCGCCCACCAAAACCGCCACCACAGCACTGGTTGTGCCGGTTAAATAGCTCACCTATAATCCGCCCACTTTTTTAGAAGCTACAGCAATGATTTTTTCAATCACCAAACATAACAGTTGTTACCCCAGGGCCGCCCGAGTGTTAAATCTCACTCAGGAGGATTTCCAGCGCCCATAATTTGCCTGTAGGAATTGAGTTCTGGCAGGCACCGCCTTCCAGCTCTCGCAGTCGCCGTCTCAACAGACCATTCACAGATCGAGAAACCCGGAAGGCCAACACGCTTTTCGGGTTTTTTTTCACCTGAAAGTTGAATCAATAAACGTAAATCGAGGCAATAGAGAGAAAGGGCTTAGACTAATTATTTCTATATGAAGCAACCATTTTTACCGGCGGGGAAGCTCTGCAATAAATCCAGATCTTCTACCAACACCCTCGTCTGCAATATCGTCAAACAGTGCGATAGGCCAGCGCTCGCCCTAGCAAAAATGGCAGCCCTGGTGGCGTTATAACCAAAGTATAAATTCAACAAGAACGCCAAAATAATTCGCATTGCCAAAATATTTTTGGGGCCGTATCGTTTAAAAAGCTCGCTGCTATCGCAAGCGAGGGCTAAGAAATAGCACAGACAGAAAACAGAAAACAGAAAACAGAAAACAGAAAACAAATTAATGACTACCCAATTAAGAATAGCGATGAACCAACAACCAATAGGTCACCTGCAAGCGATTGCCGTCCACGCTGCCAAAACACTGTTAATAGCGACCAGTGGCCACCTGTGTGACGACCAGAGCTTCGGCCTAAGCCAGGCGCTTATTTTGTTTTAATATCAGCATTCCGCGGAAGGCTGATGCCTTCCGGTTCGCAAAAACCCCGGTGGGCAACCCCGGGGTTTTTTTATGGCCAAGCGAGCCAGAAAACTCAAACGGGAAGATTATTGGCAGCATGGCTGAACGGTACGGCAGCGGATTACTAATCCGTGCGGTGACTTGCGGCGCCGTGTCAGTTCGAATCTCACCGCTGCCAGCCAATGATATTGATCACCATTAAATTTAGTACTCCAGCAGCCTGGTGTAATGGGTAACACACGTGACTTTGACTCACGTATTTCAGGTTCGAGCCCTGAGGCTGCTGCCATTATTCGGCAGTAAAGCAGACAAATTGACCAAGGATTTTTATTGGGGGTTGGCTTAGCGGCAGAGCACCGGACTTTTACTCCGGCACAGATGGGTTCGACTCCCATACCTCCAACCAATTAACTATTGGCAATTTTTACATCAAGGAGGAGAAGCAATGCGAGTCGCTTTGGGTAAACGCGCTGTGTTCAGTGCAGACCTCTACTGCAGAGACAGCCGCAGCGCTAAAAAGGCGCTGAACGAATTGGTCATCTCGGTGTTGGCGGTCGACTTTTCACTACACGGACGGGACAACAGCTGTGTGGTTTTACGCTGGGCGCAAAGCCGATCACGGCTACCGAACAGAGTGGTGCTGACCGAATCTGATCGCAGCCGGCGGGCACAGCTCGGCACGCTTTTAAACAGTTGCGGCTATCGATCCATCGATGGCGCAAATTTTTATCGGTAACCATACCAGGAGAAGACCATGGTTAGCATCTTGCGCCTGGATAGCACCGGCACCGCCACCGCCTGGCTATCCCGCTCGGAGGCAGCGCTGCTCTATGTAAAAAATCAGGTGCAGTGGGAGCTGGGCGAGTTAATTTTCAACCTGACCGGCGGTGTAAATCGGGCAAGCGGCCAGCGCTCCCACATTGCTCTGCGCGCCATTATCGCCACTCGCGGCCGGGAGCAGCAAGCACAGCCGGCGCCACCTTTGTGCAACCGGCTGCTGTTTCGCCGGGATAACTACCGTTGTATGTATTGTGGTCAGCGCTTTTTAGCCCGTGAGCTCACCTGCGACCACATTGTGCCGCGCGCACAGGGCGGCCAAAACCGTTGGCAAAATGTGGTGGCCGCCTGTAAGCGCTGCAACCACTTTAAAGCCGACCGTACACCGGAACAGGCGGGCATGGTGTTACTGGCGGTGCCTTTCTGCCCCAACCGGAGTGAAGGGCTGTTTTTGGCCCAACACCAAGTACTGGCGGATCAAATGGAGTATCTGGAGAAGCAATTTTCCGGAAACCGGATTTGGCCTCAAGCCTAATTTTTTTAGGCATTGGCCACACAGAGTTTATCTCTCGCCCGGTAATTAGCGGCACTGGTTCCAAAGGCCAGTCCGGCGCAGGCGGTACTACCGTTGTGTGTACCAATTGCCGGGTGGACATAAACCACCGTTTTTGTAGCTCATTCGGGTAGAGCAGTAGATTAATAATCTATCGGTAGCGGGTTCGAATCCCGCCAAAAACTCCGCCGTGTAAACGGCTCAATGGTAGAGGTCGAGAGACCCAGAGGTTCGAGTCCTCACAAGCTTATGGTGCTTGTTTATAAATCAACTAGAGGTTCACGGTTGGCCAGATTCCGTCTTTGCCGGCAGTTCAGGTAATGCGGTTCAAACCAACCCGAGCCGGGTAACCGCTCATGGTGGGTGGCTTGTGCACGCGCAGGCTTCTGGTTTTGTCTTCAACCGTCGGGTGGCTTTTGTCATCGCCTATGGCTGCCGGCAAACACCTGAGTCTTCGCCTGAACAAGCCAAACCGTTAGCCGCGACCCGGCTCAGTGAGCCTCGCTTTAAATTAATAATAGAGAAACGATCATTAATGGAGGAACGATTATGTTATGGAAAATGATCGACGTTGCCGATAACGAGCGGGCCCTGGTTTACCGACGCAACCGCCTGGCAACCATTTTAATGCCCGGTCGACAACGACTGTGGGCATTAGGGCAGGATTTGCGGGTGGAGCACTACGATATTACCGCCGTGGAATTTAACCACCCGCGACTGAAATTTTTATTGCGCCAGTACCAGCCGCTGTTTGACGGGGTGGTGGATGCGGTGCAGCTGACCGACCGCGAAGTCGGCCTCGTCTATCGCGATGGCAAGCTGGCGGATATTCTGCCACCCGGGGGCCTGTTGGCCACCTGGCGCGGCGGTGAGCAGGTTAGCGTCAGTGTGGTGGATATCACCAGCGATTATCAAATCGGCGACGACGTGATTGGCCTGTTGGGCCGGGGAGCCACCCTGGCTAACAACCGCACCCTGGCACAGGCCATCAGTTACAGCGAGGTACCCGATGAGCAGGTGGGCATGCTGTTTGTTAACGGCAAGCTGGAGAAGATGTTGACCACTGGCCGTTACGGATTTTGGTTATACAACCGCTCAATCAGCGTTAAGCTGGTCGATTTGCGCCTGCAAACTCTGGACGTTAGCGGGCAGGAGATTCTCACCAAGGATCGCGTGAGCCTGCGTATCAACCTGACCGCCAGCTTTAAAATTGTCGATGCAAAATCGGTGGCACTGCAGCTGAAGGACTACCTCAACTTCTTGTACTTGGAGCTGCAACTGCGCTTACGGGAAGCGGTAGGTACTAAAAACCTGGATGAACTGTTAGTCGACAAGGATCTGTTAAACGCGGTGATTGCCGAGGGCGTGCGCAACCGGGTGACCGATTACGGTATCAACCTGTTAAGTGTTGGGGTGAAAGATATTATTTTGCCTGGCGACATGAAGCAGATCTTAAACCAGGTAGTGGAGGCGCAAAAGGAGGCTGAAGCCAACCTGATTAAACGCCATGAAGAGACCCAGGCGATGCGCTCGCTGCACAACACCGCCAAAGTGATGGAGAACAACCCGGTGTTGCTGCGTTTGAAAGAGCTGGAAGCGCTGGAAAGGATCACCACCAAGATCGACAAAATTTCGGTTTATGGTGGCCTCGACAGTGTGCTACACGGCCTGGTGAAACTAGCACCAGCCACAAGCGCGCAATAGCTTTCCCGTCCACGTTGGTGGACGGGTTTTTTGTGGTGGTTTTGCCACTTACTAAAACAACCCAAATAGACTCAACCAGAATAAGCCAAGCAGGCGCTCTTATGGTACGAACCGTCACTCCATATCGGCCCACCGGAACTCGCCCTGGTAACAGCCTGTGGCTGGCGACATTGGCCGCCGCGGCTTCCCCAACAGCCCTTTTTCCACCCGGTTGCCACCATTTCCTAGGCTATTAAAATCGCGCGTGACTGGAATGTACGCGAAAGTGGTTGCAGCTTTGTAACCCGCTTTGCGGTGGACGCCGACTATCTCGCAAACTTTACCGAGTAATCTGCCGGCGGCAGCGACCATCGGGAATATTGGATTCCCGCCCAACAGCTGGCCGAGTTTAACCGGCACATTGTCGGTCTTATTGAAGTGGTTAAGGTTTTTAATTAGGTACCGGTAGAACCGGCACCCGCTGCCAGCTCACAGAACTCTTCCCGCAACGCTTGCATCAAGATTTGTAAAAATTCGGAATAACCATCAGCCATCAGCCATCAGCCATCAGCCATCAGCCATCAGCGCAGGCCACCGGCAATCAATTCAACAGTTAAGCACTTTTTATCCAACTACAGGCTGGCAATTAACGGATTAAGGCCACCATAAAAATGGCATCAGTGCGCACTCCTTGAATGTTCATTACTTAATACGCATTCAAAAATTTTCCGCCAGCCGGTCAACTTTACTTGAGGAATTGCATTAGTGGCGTCAAATTCGCTGCTATAGTTTTCCACAATAGCGATATTTTGTTTTGCCTCGGGTGGTAGCTTTAAATTATTCTGGTTATGCTGTGATGTTCGAAAAATAACGATTATAAAAATGTATATTTTCTTTATCCCCTTCACCCACCTGATCTCCGCTATTGTACTGCTTATTATGTGGTGGGCCGACCGTGAGCGGCGCTACCTTCTGTGGTGGGGCGCCGCCTTTGCCTTGACCCCGTTCACTATTGTGCTCGACGAGCTGCTGGCCACGCCGCGCCTAAACGGTTCCCTTCCCATCACCCTGCTGTCTGGCGTTATCTTTTCGGCGTTGGTCTACACCCTCTCCAGGGGGGCCTTTGAGTTTCGGCTAAACCGCCATGCCAGCAAGGGGCCACGCCTTTTTGCGATCTTAGTAATGGCGCTGTTTATGCTTTGGGTGGCCATCGGCTCCATTGCCATCATCCACCTCTACGTCACTCTGGTCACCACCTTGGCCATGACCCATGTGGCCTGGTCGTTATGGTCCAAAAGCGTGCTGCAAAGAATCACCGCCAGCGTATTCCTGGCGCGCGGCTTTATGATGCTGGGCATGACTATCGTTGGCCTGTCGGTTCCGGCCACCCAGCCTTTAATGCACGAGTACGGCCACCTGACACTCGCCACCGCCACCACCCTCTCGATGGGGCTGCTGCTGCTGATCTGTTTTTTGCGGTCGCAGCAAGAGCTCAATGATCACCTGGCAATCCTCTCCCTCTCCCACGGCATCACCACCCAACTGCAGGATATCAACAGTGTGCGCGACCTGGGTGAGCGCATACTACCGCCCTTTGTGGCCAAGCACGGCTGGGACGACGGCTTGATGCTGCAGCTCGACAACGTCGGCAAAAACCTGACCATCGTCGGTGCCTTTGGCCGCAACGCCGCCGCCAGCGAACTGGCCAATGCACCACTGGTGAGTATGGAAAAGAGTATCTCCGGGCAGTCGGTAACCCGGCAGGAGATAGTGATTCAGCACGAACTGAACGGTGCGCAAGTGGATGCCAGCCACCTGATTGAATTTTTTAACTATCTGCCCAAGACTGCCGTTGCCATTCCGCTGGTGAGCAATGGCGAAGCCAGTGGTGCCATTGTCCTGGTCTCTGCCACACATCGGGCCATTAGCAATCAGGAGATGGCGCTGTTTGAAACCATTAGCCACGCGGTTGGGCTAAGTGTGGCCAATGCCAAGCATGTGGCAGAGCTCGCCTTTCTGGCCAAATACGATGGCCTAACCGGGCTGGGTAACCGCCGCGCCTATCATGATTATGTCGCCAACCTGAAGGCCGCCAAGGTTATCGTCATGCTGTTGGACATGAACCACTTTAAAGAGGTTAACGATACCTTCGGCCACATCATCGGCGACGAGCTGCTTAAACAGCTGGCCAATCGCCTCTATCAAGCCCTACCATCCAGCGACACCCGGGCCTTTCGCTTAAGCGGCGATGAATTTGTGGTGGTCGTTAGTCAGCAGACGCATCTCGATGGCGGCCTGACGTTTGCCAAGCTGTTAGCCAGCCTGTTTGAAGAGCGCTTCGTTATTAAAGATATCAGCCTGAAGGCCGCCGCCTCTATCGGCGTGGTTGAGGCCGCCGCCAATGAGTTGGATAGCCACGAATTGCTGCGCTGTGCCGACATCGCCATGTATCAGGCGAAAAAGGGCCACGAAACCATCGCCGTTTACAACAAAGATACCGACAACGAAGTGAGAACCCGGGTAGAGCTTCTGGCCGGTATGGCAGAGGCATTGGAGCAGGGGCAGTTTGAGATGTACCACCAGCCGCTCATCGATATGCTCAGTGGCCGCTGTACCGCTGCTGAATCCCTGGTACGTTGGCACCACCCCACCAAGGGCTTTTTAAGCGCGGCGATCTTTATGCCCTACCTGGAGGCGACCGACCACATTCAACCGCTCACCCGGCAGGTTATCGATCTCTCGCTCAAAGATCTGCAATCCTGGCAGCAACAGGGTCTGGATCTGAAAATGTCGATCAACCTCTCTGCCCGCAATCTGTTTGATCAACAGCTACCCGATTACCTTATCGAGCGCACTCGCAACTACCAGGTTGACCCCGAACGAGTGCACCTGGAAATTACCGAATCGGCACTGATGACCGACCCGGAAATCAGCCAGACTATCCTGCAACGGCTGGTCAATTTTGGCTTTGCCATTGCCCTGGACGACTTTGGCACTGGCTACTCATCACTGGCCTACCTCGCCAAGTTTCCCATTGATGTACTGAAGGTTGATCAAAGTTTTGTGCGTGGCATCGATAGCAATCAGCGCAACCACAGCATTGTTAAGGCGACTATAGAACTGAGCCACGAGCTCAATAAACTGGTGGCGGCGGAGGGTATTGAATACCCGGCCGAAGCCGAAATCTTGAAAAGGCTCAACTGCGACCTCGGCCAGGGTTACCTTTACGCCAAGCCCATGCCTAACGCAGAATTTATTGAGTGGTTGCTGACACACAACAACCAGCTCCAGCAGGAATATTCGCTGGCGGGTAATTAGGCCAGCGGGCACCAATAAAAAAGGCTACCGCGAATTTTTTGTCACACTAGTCTCATTAAGCACACGTCAGAGTGTCGCCACTGGAACCCGATAGCATCCGTATTATTCTAAAGCGCTGCAACCGTAGGGCGCTTTCCAACAACCACTTCGGTTTGGCGCTATTCACTTATCTGAATAAACGGGTATCCAAAAATGAAGCGATTGTCATTGGTCAGTCTGGCCGCTGCTCTGTTACTGGCCAGCTGTGGAGGCTCGAGCGGCTCCGGCAGCCAAGCCTCCATCGAAGCCGAGCTTGAACAGATTCTCTCCAGCATTGCAACCGACAGCGATTTCACGCTGCTGGTACAGGCCAACGATGGTACTCAATATAGCTACAGCCGGGGCAACTCCACAGCAGAAACCAGTTACCGTTCCGCCTCCACTTCCAAAATGGTCACTGCGACAATTATTCTGCGGCTGGTTGAGGACGGTATTTTATCGCTTTCGGATCACCCCCAGGCCTATCTCGACTTTTGGCCCACCAGCGGCAACCTCTCCCAGATCACTCTGCGTGATCTGCTCAGCTTTACCTCCGGCCTTACGGAGGAGCCACTGTGTATTAATAATCCGCTAGCAGACTTTGCCAACTGCGTTGCCCAGCTTGCCAGCAGCAACAGCGGCAGTCCACCACCCGGCAGTCAGTTTTATTACGCCAGCACTCACCTGCAGGTAGCCGGCTTAATGGCCGTTCAGGCTGCGGGGTTGGCCGATTGGCAGGCGGTATTCGACTATTTCACATCCGCCACCGGGCTGTTTGCCAACGCCAGTTACGATCTGCCATCCGCCAGCAATCCGCGCTTGGCCGGTGGTATGCATTGGCAGGCAAGTGAATATCTCGATTTTCTCGCGGCGCTCTACCGTGGTGAAATATTATCGCCAACACTGTTCACGGCCATGACCAGTGATCAGATTGGCGATGCCACTATCGCTTTCTCGCCCGTGGATGAGGGTGATATTGACCAGGATTGGCACTACGGCTTCGGCAACTGGATAGAGTGCGCCAACACTCCGTTTAATTGCGATACCACCACCCGGGTCTCCAGCGCTGGTGCGTACGGCGCCTACCCGTTTATCGATTTTGAACACCACTATGTGGGCATTGTCGCCCGTGAAGGATCACTCGGCACCGGTACCCGTGGCTACCAGGTTTGGCAAAGCGTAGCAGGTGAGTTAGGCCAATGGGCCGATACACACCAATAGTGAATGTCGGCACGCCTGCAACCGCTGCCGGCAATAAATTGACCAATAGAAATGAGAGCGGCCAAGCCACTCGCTCGACTTCCGGCGAGTTTCGTGCTTGACCGCCTGGCGCTTGGCGCCCTTGGATTTTTCATGAACACCGCCTTTGCCCATGATCGGGTGGCAGGCATGTAAATTACGCGGGGTATTACGCCGCTTGGCCATTGGTTCCTCCTTGTTTGATTTAATAGTTACGCCACTACGTACTAGTCTTTAACTCGCTAGCCCTTCACACAAAGTACCTGCTTAAGTGTGTGTTCGATATCAACCAGGTCAGTTTGATTGGTCATCACCTCGTCGATATCTTTGTAGGCCGCGGGAATTTCATCAATGACGTGAGCATCCTTACGACACTCAACACCGCGGGTCTGAGCAATTAAATCCTCGCGCCGAAACTGCATTTTCGCCGCAGTACGGCTCATGGTGCGGCCGGCACCGTGCGAGCAGGAGCAAAATGATTCCGCTTCACCCTTACCGCGCACAATGTAGGATTTAGCCCCCATACTGCCGGGAATAATTCCCAAGCGCCCATGCTCGGCATTGATGGCCCCCTTGCGGGTAACATACACGTCAGCATCAAAGTGGTGTTCACGCGCCACATAATTATGGTGACAATTAATCGCCTCTTTTTGCAGAACAAAGCCCGGTAGAAAAGGCTGTATAGCGCGCAACACCAGTTTCATCATCTCTTCCCGATTGATCCGCGCGTACTCCTGGGCAAACTCCACCGCCGCCACATAGTCGGCAAAATGGTCATTGCCTTCAGCAAAGTACGCCAGGTCTCTGTCGGGTAGATGATGAATATGACCTTGCATATCTTTTTTGGCCAACTGAATAAAGTAACGGCCGATGCTGTTACCAATCCCGCGACTACCACTGTGCAACATCACCCACACTTTTTTCGATTCGTCGATACACACTTCAATAAAGTGGTTACCCGAACCCAACGTGGCGACCTGCTTGGCCCAGGTTTGCCTGGGGTGCTTCTGCATTTTTAACAATTGCGGGTGGCGTTCAAACAGCGCCTCTACCTGCGGCTGCAAGCGCTTGCAGGCGCTCTCCCGCACAGCAACCGTTTTGTGTGCTGCCAGCCCCACCGGCACGGCCCGCTCAATAGCACTGCGCATAGCCGCCAAACCATCGGGCAGTTGTGCCGAGTTTAATGAGAGCTGTACTGCCATCATGCCACAGCCGATATCAACACCCACGGCGGCGGGAATAATGGCAGCCACGGTGGGAATCACTGAACCGACCGTTGCCCCTATACCAGTATGCACATCCGGCATAGCGGCAATATGGGAGTGAATAAATGGTAGTTGCGCAATATTTTTTAACTGCGTAAGTGCTGTCTGTTCAATGTCATGCGTATAAATTTTTACCGGCTTACCACCGTTGCCGCTATTTTTGTTTAATTCCATTTTAATAGGCATAAAGAGTCCCTACTCAAAAATGAGTATAAATAATACGGGGCTTATTGGCCGACAAACGGGCATAAAAAAACCCCAACTGGAGATCCGGTCAGGGCTTTTAGATCTGACTCGGAAGGAATGATGGCCCTTCCGAATGAAACACTCGGAAGAACTAGCTACTGCTTTTACTCGCTGCTGGCATTAAAAAGTTCTCCTGTAAAGAATTGAATTTGGGCGGCATTCTACTCACTGAAAAACCACTGTCAAATAATTTTTCCATTTAATAATGAGCCGCGATATAAATTAGTTTGCTGCCAACGTAATAAATAATTCGCTTAACCCGCGAATAATAAAACTCGCTTCATAGTTAAATTTTCTAGCGTTGGCGGAGCCATGATTGCTTTCGCACAAGCCGATCTCACGGGTTGCAGCCAGGAAGTGCTCCAGGATGATCCGCACCTCTGTTCTGGCCAGGGGTGCGCCCACACAGGTATGCACACCACGACCAAAGGCAACATGCTCCGCTATTTTTGGGCGGTTAAGAATAAAGGTGTTGGGCTTTGGCCAACGCATTGGATCACGGTTAGCCGCTGCCAGCGCCACCAGCACCCGCGTACCGGCCGACACCTTACGCTCACCAATCTGGGTATCCTTGCGGGCAACGCGGGTAGTCGCTTTGGTCGAGCCCTCCAACCGCAAAACCTCTTCCAAAAAATTACCGATCAATTTCGGATCCGCCCGTAATTGCGCCTGCAGCCCCGGAATATCGACGATATATTTCATGGCGTTGGAGAGCAGTTTGGCACTGGTATCCTGGCCTGCACCAAACATAAAGGTTGCCAGCTTGACCATATCCAACAGATCTGCCTCGCTGCCATCGGGATAGGTCGCTTGCGCCAATTCGGTCAGCACATCTGCTTTCGGCGAGGATTTACGATCCATCAAATATTGAAAAAAATAGGTCCCCATAAACACCAGAGGCGAGTTTTCGGTCGGCGCGTCAGACTGATCCAAATTTCCCGGCGGTGGCGCATTGTCGATCACCTCCCGGAATTTTTCCCGGTCTTCAGCCGGCACGCCCAATAGATCGGCGATCACCAAGGTTACAAACGGTGTGGCGATATCATTCACCAGATCACACCCGCCCTGCATTACCGCTTGTTGCACCATGGTTTTGGCCAGCTGGTGAATGTACTCCTGGTTCTGTTTTAAACGCGAAGGGGTGAACAGTTTATTGGCAATAGAGCGCAGTGCCCGGTGCCGGCCATCATCAAAGGTAACCACCAGGTCGCCACCGACATAGAAGTCTCGATGCTGCTCCAGCTGTTCACTGATATCGCTGCCATTAGGCTCAAACGGCAATGGCACACCGGCCCCAACCGTGGAATTAATGGAGGAGAAATCGACATTGTTGCGCAGAACCTCCACCGCCTCTTTAAAGCCGGTAACCAGCAAGGCACCCGTGGCTGGCATTTCACACACCGGGCCAATCGCACGCATAGCATCAAAATATTCGTAGGGATCGAGGAGAATTGAATAATCCGTAAAATAGTCTTTCTCAAGCACTGCTGCTACTGACATAGCTGCCTCCATTTTTATTATTGGGCTCTGGTGGAGTTAATCTGTTTAAATGCGCTACCCAGCAACGGAGCACGAGCTGAATAAATTAATGAAACTTACTCTTCCGGGGCGATAACCAGGGTTAAACCATTATGCTTATCCGTTAGTGGTAACTGGCAGGAGAGACGCGAAGCCGTTCGGCGATGGCTACTAGCCGCTAGCAGCGCCTCTTCATCGATAGAAATGGCCGGCAGGAGGCCCTGTTGCTCCTTATCGATATAGACATGGCAGGTGCCACAGGAGCAGACGCCACCACATAAGGCCAACAGCTCATCCACACCCGCCTCGGTGATGGCTTGCATAAGCGTCATCCCCGGCTCGTAAATAATGGTGCTGGTGGCACCTGCCCTATCGGTGATCGATATCTCAAACATTAGCGGCGTCCGGATTGTATAACTGGCAGGCACTGGCGCGAAGTAAGCACGCTACCGTGCCCCTCTATTATTATGATACATGGTGTATCATAGTTTTATGCGCAACTTCGTGTCAAAGAAATTAAATGGCTGCCGGCTTCTGCAGATGCCAGAACAGTAACCCGGGTTGGTTGCACTCTGTTGCGGTTTCATGCTTAATCCGTTGCTATTGCTGTGTCACAGCCAATTTACACAACCCGTTAGCCCAACCAAGCACCCAACTCCGATGCCAAATCCGACTATGGATCCACTCACCGACAGCAACGACAAACAGCCACTGGATGCTCGCCAGATTCGTACCCGCGAAGCGTTGCGGAAGGGCTTTTTAGCGCTGCTGGAGGAGCGCCAGCTGGATCAGATTTCGGTGCGCGACATTGCCGCGGCAGCGGGTATTGGCCATGCCACCTTTTATCGCCACTACGGCACCAAAGAGGCGTTGTTGAACGATGTCGCCACCAACGAAATTCGTTGGATCGTAAACCTCACCCTACCCAAAACAGAGGGGACGGATATCGATACCGCCTGGCTGGAGCTGTGTAACTATGTGCAGCAACACCGCACACTCTGGACCACCCTGCTCACCGGCGGCGCGGCCAATATTTTAAAGGCGGAGCTACTGCATATCTCCCGGCAGCTGGCAACCGTGCTGACCCCCTCCAACACGGCAAGCGATAAAGAGTATTTGGAGCTCAAGGTTATTTTAAGTGTGAGCACCATGCTCGAAACCTTGGCTTGGTGGCTGCGCCAGTCAACACCGATACCCGCCCGAGAGGTAGCGCAGATCCTGTCGCATAATATCGAGCGCATTACCCACCTCAGTTGAAGCACCGAACAGAGTTTATTGCCACACCTTCGCCGCTGAATTAGCAAATACACATCTTCAACCGTCCGTCGCTAAATTCAGCCATGGTTCACGCTCTATTTTTAAACTGCTAACTTTAATAAAAAAGCGATCGTGCCAGCCACCGCTCGGCTGCCCGATAACGAAGAGAGCACCCATGATTCGTCTGACGTTACTAACAACAATTTTACTGGTGTTAACCGGCTGTGCGACCCTCTCTGAAGAGGAGTGCCTGGTGGCCGACTGGTATCAAATCGGCCTGGAAGATGGCAGCCTGGGGCGCAGCAGTCAGTGGTTGGCCAAGCACCGCAAGGCCTGCGCCAAGGCCGGTGTCACCCCCGACCTGGCCGCTTATGAAGAGGGCCACGAACAGGGGTTGATGCGCTTTTGCAACTACAACAATGGCCTGGGCTTTGGCTTAAACGGCGCCGTGCTGCCACAGTTTTGCCCAGCGCCCACCCGCGCCGAGTTCCAGCTGGGTTACCAGCATGGGTTGGAACGACGCCAGCAAAATCAACTGATCAACCGCATAGCGTCGGATATGGATCAACACCACTCGCTCATCCAACAACACGAAGAGGATATCGCCTATCTAGAGGCGGTGCTCACCGATGACCAGAGCAGTGCCGAAGAGCGGGAGCAGGCGCTGCGGGATATGCGCACTCTGGAGCACAACATTAACGTGCTCCATATAGAGCTGAACGATATGGAGCAGGCACTGGCCATTGAACAGCACAATATGGAGCTGTTAATTCAGGGGCAGAGCTACCAGTAATTGCGCTTAACCAACGTTAGTGCCTGCCAGAAATTGACTCAGAGTGGTTAACGCCGGTTGCAACACGGTAACCCAAGGCTGGGCACAGTTGATGCGCAAGAAACTTCGGAAACGGCGATCGCTCGAAAAGAGTTTTCCCGGCGCAATAAAAATATTTTTAATCAGTGCCTGTTGGAACAGTTGGGCGGTATCAAAGTGTTCCGGCAATTTTACCCACAGTATAAAGCCGCCCTGCGGCTGCGAGGTTTGCGTCCCCGCTGGAAAGAGGCGCTCAATCAATTCAATCACCTGGGCAATATTCGCCGCATAGATGCGCCGCACCTTGCGAATCTGTTTATCGACGCTGCCGTGGCGCAGGTATTCGGCCAGTACCATCTGGGTGAGCTTGGGCGTGGCAATATTCTGAGCAAACTTCAAGTAGTTAGCCTTTTCCACATAGCGACCAGCGGCCAGCCATCCCACCCGCAAACCCGGCGCCACCGATTTGGAAAACGAGCTGCAATAGAGTACCTCACCCCGGTCATCAAATTTTTTATAGGGCGGCGGTCGTTTGCCGTCGAAGCTCAAATCGCCAAAGATATCGTCCTCCACCAGCGGCACACTAAACTCCGCCAGCAGCTGCAACAGCGCCTGTTTGTGTTCATCCTGCGGGCAGCTGACCAGCGGCGCGCCGAAGCTGCTCAGCAGAATACAGGCCTTCACCGGCCACTGTTCACAAGCCTTGCGAATCTCCTTCAGACTGATGCCCGTGTGCGGATGACAGGGGATGGTCAATGCCCGCAGGCCTAAGGCATCCAACACCTGAAACAGCCCGTAGTAGGTGGGCGACTCCACCAACACCACATCGTCGGCTGCAGTCACGCAGCGTAACGCCAGGGAGAGCGCCTCGTGGCAGCCATTGGTGATCAGAATATCGTCCGCCGCCACCCGGCAACCCAGCCCCACCATGCGCTGGGCGAGGGCCTCGCGCAGACTGGGCAAACCCGGGGGTACTTCGTAGCTGGCAAAACCGTGCTCGCCGCTGCGTGCCACCCGCGCGGCAATACGCTCCAGCGCCACCAGCGGTAGAAAGCTTTCATGCGGCAGCGCCGTGCCGAGCTGCTGCAGAGCGGGCATACCGGAGGCCTGAATCAGCTCCAACGCCAGCCGCTGATGGCGCACCAGAGCTGGTTTCATCAGCGTTTGCGAGTGGCTCAGCGCCTGGGCAAGCACGGGCGGAGAGGAGGCTTTCACATAGAAACCAGAGCGGGGGACGGCCTCAATCAGGTTCCAGTTCTCCAGCAGTTTCTGCGCCTGCAGGATGGTATTGATGCTCACCCCGAAGGTGTCGGCCAACAACCGGGTACCGGGAATCTTCTCTCCCGGCCGGAAGCAGCCACCATGAATCTGTTCTGCCAGCGCTTCGGCGACGGTTTCGTAGAGGGTTGCCCGGTCACCCGCTGTTGCCATCAATCTGTACCCATTTAAGTTACACAAAACTGAATCTGTACCTATTGCCAGGCTAGCGTACACTGGCATCAGTCACGTCACAACTAGCAGGGCATTGCCCTGCCCGGCCAACAAAAACCATGGGAGAAGAGAGATGGCAGCCGACGACAACGAATTTACCCTCGACCTGAGTGACCTGGATAAGTGGGTTGGCAAACCGGTCGTATTTGCCGAACTGTGGGAGCCCTGCAGCGCCACCGATATCCGCCGTTGGGCAATGGCGATGGATAATCCCAACCCTATCCACTGGGATCAGAATTTTGCCAAGGAGTCACAATTCGGCGGCATCGTCGCCCCGCAATCCTTTGCCGTGGCGATGGATTACGGCCACGGCTGCCACCCGGCGGGGGTTGGCCACATTGAGAACTCACACCTGATCTTTGGCGGTGAGGAGTGGTGGTTCTACGGCAATCACATCTATCCCGGCGACAAACTGACTCAGAGCCGCCGTTTCGATGGCTACGATCTCAAACAGACCGGCTTTGCCGGCCCCACCGTGTTCAGCCGCGGCGACACCGAGCACCGCAACCAGGACGGCGTATTGATCGCCCGTGAACGAGCCACCGCCATCCGCTACAACCGCGATGAGGCCAACAAACGCGGCGCCTATGGTACCGAAAAGGCAAGCCCGAAACTGTGGAGCAAAGAGGAGCTGGACGAGGTGCGCAAGCTGCGCTACGACTGGATACTCTCCAACCGCGAGGGCAAATCACCCGCCTACGGCGACGTGAAAGTGGGCGACAAACTGCCACGCCGCGTGGTCGGCCCGCACACCGTGGTCACCTTCGTCACCGAGTACCGCGCCTTTACCCAGAACATGTGGGGCAGCTGGCACTGGAATGTGCCCGAAGGGATGGTCGACCCGGCCACTCAGAAAGCCGGCTTTGCCGAGGATATGAGCTACGACTACGAGGCACGCAAGGTCGACCCGCACCTGGGCGATGGCCTCTACCATGGGCCCTCCAGCGGCCACGTCAACCTGGAGAAGGCCTCCAAGGTCGGCATGGGCGGCATGTACGGTTATGGCGCCTCAATGAACGCCTGGCATGTGGATTACATCGCCTACTGGGCCGGCCACAACGGATTTATCTGGCACTCCAAAACCCAGTTCCGCAGCCCCGCCTTTGAAGGCGATATCACCTATATGGATGGCGAGGTGGTGGAGAAGATCGATCGCTCTCCCTACGGTTGCCCTGTGGTGAAGGTTGAGGTGCGCATGACCACGCAAACCGGCGAAACCATTCTGACCGGCTTTGCCGAGGTGCAGCTGCCCTACTAAATTCGCGCCCGCATGGCGCCTGGCTCAACTATAATAATGTTGAATTATGCGCCATTATTGGTAGCACCTGGCGCCGATTACCTCTATACTGCCATGATCAAATTTACGCCAGATTCTCCTTCTGTTTCTATTCATGGTACGTCCTTTTCTTCAGCTGCCAGCCGTGGCCTGGTTGCTGCCGGTTCTGCTTTGCGCAATTTTTATCCGCCCGGTCTCTGCACACCCACTCGCCGATGGCCTGCTGGCTGAGCAAAGCTACCCCAACCCGGTTGGGCGCCACTTTTCCATTCTGAAGAGTGACCAATCACTTACCCCGCAAACCCTATTAAATCGCTATCTGGCCGGCGAACTACCGGTATCACAAACAGATGTACCCAGCTTTGGTCTCTCCAACCGGCAGGATATCTGGCTGGTCACCCGCGTCGACAATGCCAGCACTGAGGCCATAGTCCGCCAGGTACGGGTTGAGTCCTCGTGGCTGGAACAGGTCGACCTCTATCTGCTCAACCAGTCCACCACCCTGGCCAGCTACCCGATGGGTGACGCCCGCCCCTTTGCCAAGCGGCCGGTTAAGAGCCGCTATTTTGCCGCAAACCTGGAGTTACCCCCCGGACGCAGCTATCTGCTGCTGCGCATCAACTCCCTCGACCCGGCGGTGGCACCCATCTACTTTGAGAGTCCCGCCATCGCCACCGACCGGGCGGTAGCCGAGAGCTACCACTACGGCCTGCTCTATGGCGCGGTGCTGGCACTGCTGATCTACAACCTCTTCCTGGGGTTAAAACTGCGCAACCGCTCCGGGCTGATCTATGCCCTCTATCTAGCGTCGTTTATCGCCATGAACTACGCCTACACCGGCCACGGCTTCGCCAGCCTCTGGCCGGAGAACCCCATCTGGCAACAGTGGAGCAACCCGACCTTCATGATTCTCTTCTCGCTGTCAGGGCTATGCTTCGCTTGCAGTTTCCTAGAGCTTAAGAAGAACGCACCAGCGTTGCAGCGTCTGATTCTGGGTTACCAGGCACTGATTGTAGTGGCCACCCTGGTGGCACTGCTGGCCGCCAGCCACGCCGCGCTGATCACCCTGGCCTTTGCCAGTGTGCTGCAATTCAGCCTGGCGGTGGCACTGCTCGGCCTCTACGCCCTGAAAAAACAGCTGCCCTCGGCCAACTACTTTTTTGCCGCCACCCTGCTTGGCGTCAGCGGAGCCGGCATCACCTGCGTCACCGTCTGGGGGCTGATCCCCTTCTACCACTACGCCTATCTGGCGGTGGAGTTGGGCCTGTTGGGAGAGGCGCTGTTGCTCTCCCTGGCGCTGGCCGACCGTCTCAACCAGATAGAGACCGAGCGCAACCTGGCCAAGTACCAAGCGCAAATCGACCCGTTGAGTTCACTGTTCAACCGCCGCGCCTTTGATGAAATTGCCCCGCAGCTGTGGCAACGGGCGCAAGCCGAAGCCGCCCCCATGAGTGTCACCGCACTGGATATCGACCGTTTCAAGGGGATCAATGACGAGCATGGTCACGTGGTGGGTGACCGGGTGATCAAGCGGGTATCGCAGATTATTAAAAGCCACTGCCGACCCAGTGATGTGATTGTCCGCTGGGGCGGCGATGAGTTTATCCTGCTGCTGCCCAACACCAATAAGGAGCAGGCGCTGGCCATTGCCGAGCGCTGCCGCCAGGCCATTCACGCCACCCGCATCGCCCTTGATGAGCGTGAGATTCAAGTCAGCGTGAGTGTCGGCATTGCCGAGAAGAGCCCGGCCGATGGCACCCTGGAGATTCTGATGCGCCGTGCCGACGACAACCTCTACAGCGCTAAGCGCGCTGGCCGCAACCTGGTGATTAGCGACTAGCCCACCGGCGCCGGCTTAGGTTCCAGTACTAACCGGCTGGGCATCACTCACCGGCAGCGCGCCACCGGCCTTGAGCGCCTCTAATTCCGCCGGCGCCTGTAGCGCCCGCATGCGCAAATAGTGGCGAATTGCCTCAACTTGCTGGTCGTTGAGCTGCGGCGCCGGCGGCATACCCCGCGCCTTGAGCACCCCATCGTGCACCACCGCTTTAAAAGCACTCTCATCCAGAATCATGGCCGAGAAGCGCAGGTCCGGGGCGGCACCGCCGCCGATGGCATTCATACCGTGACAGACGATACAGGCGTTGGTGGCGAAGGCCATGGCACCGGCCATCACCTGCTCCTTGTTGGGCACAAAGTCGGGATCAATCGCCGCCACCCGCTCGGGCATGGCAAAACTTGGCACCTGGGCAGTGCCATCCAGGGCAAAGGTGAGCACCCGCCGCGGCAGGGCATAGTCGGTACGGTAAGCGGCATTGCCGGTGGCCAGAATGCCGCCCCCCTGGGAGCCGCTACCGGTTAACACCGAGATATACTCCTGGCCGGCCACGCTGTAGGCGATGGGCGGGGCAACGATAGGCGCCACCGTTTTGTAGGACCACACCTCGTCACCGGTGCTGGCGTTATAGGCCTTCAGGTAGCCATCCATCCGCCCCTGAAACACCAGGCCGCCAGCGGTGGCCAAAACCCCACCCGGCCAGTCGCCGGGCAGCTCCAAGCTCCACACCGCCTTTTGTGCAACTGGATCCCAGGCTTTTAGAAAGCTTTTGCGGCTACCGGGCAGATCGGCATCGGGCAGCACCAGGGCGCCCATGTTGGCACTGAAGCCGCCCATGCCCGGTGGCAGTGGGCCAATTAAGGTGCCCACCTCCATCACCGGCAGATAGACCAGGCCGGTCTCCTGGCTGTAGGCCTGGGGCAGCCAACTGTGCGCCCCCTGCACCCCGGGCCAAAGCTCAAACATTGCCCCGCTGTTTTGGTAGCGGATGCCGGGGTTCTCCACCGGCCGGCCGGTGGCGGGATCGATCTTCTCGGCCCAGGTCACCTTGGCAAACTTCTCGGCCGAGATAAATTCCCCGGTGGCGGCATCCAGCACATAGAAGAAGCCGTTTTTAGGGGCCTGCATAATCACCTTACGCGGCTTACCCGCTAACTCCACATTGGCGATGGTCATGTCCATGGTGGCCGTGCAGTCCCACTGCTCCGCCGGGCACACCTGGTAGTGCCAGACGTACTCGCCGGTATCGGCGTTGACCGCAACAATGGAGGCCAGGAAGAGGTTGTCGCCACCACCGGGGCTGCGCAACAGGTGGTTGTAGGGGAAGCCGTTGCCTACCCCCAGGTAGATGAGGTTGAGCTCGGCATCGTAACTGAAACTGTTCCACGCGGTGCCGCCCCCGCCCTTGCCATACCAGTCGCCCTGCCAGGTGGGCTGCATTACCGCCTCGGCTTTATTGGCCGGCGGCTGTGATGGGTCACCCGGCACGGTGTAGAAGCGCCACAACTGTTCGCCAGTCATAGCATCGTAGGCGGTGACATAACCGCGGATAGGGCTGATATCGGCACCGCCGTGACCGACAATCACCTTGCCGTCAAAAACCCGGGGGGCGCCATTGCTGTTGCGCAGCTCGGTGAGCTCAAACTGCCGCTGCTGCCAAACAGGTTCGCCGGTAGTGTCATCCAGGGCAATTACCCGGCCATCGGTGGTGGCCATAAACACCCGCTCGTTCCACCAGGCGATCCCCTTGTTACCCCAACTCATGTGCAGTGGGCTCTGGGCCAGGTCGCGCACGCCGGGATCATACTCCCAGAGCAGTTCGCCGGTGGCGGCATTGAAGGCACGGATATGGTTATGACCGGTGGTGGTAAACAGTTTGTCGCCACCCTTTACCGGCGCCGACACCGAGAAACCCGGCTCCAGATCGTAGTACCAGGCGAGGCTCAACTGGTCGATAGTGGCCATAGTGACCTGATCGAGATCGGTGTAGTGCTGCTCGCGGCCATCACCGCCAAAATTGGGCCAGTCGTGGTCGCTGGTGGGGGGTGGGCTGGTGTGGTTACAGGCCGCCAACGCCGCCGGTAACGCCAGGGTGAGGAGTTTCAGTAATCGCATTGTTTATCCTTATTATTTTTTTAGCGGTCGGTGGCTGAATCAATATTCTGATTGCTTCCGCTGAACCGAGCTTAAATTCAAAACTCGCTTACGGCAATTGCCAATGATCAACAGCGCACTCATTTTTGCCTGCAACGGCATAGCCTCGGTTTAGCCACTCGCCCGGCGAGGATTACAGTCGGCAAACTGACTAACGCCCAACCACTGGGAGAGTGTTTTGGCCAGGTAGCTGTGGCCCACCACCTTTAACAGCCCACTCTCAACCGCATTGGCCGGTGCTAATTCGCCGTACCAGACCCTGGCCAGGGTCTCTAAATCAGCGGTGAGGTAGAGGTCAACATCGTGGCCGATATTTTCCTCACAGCGCTCTGCCCGCCCCTCGGCAATGGTGACAAAGCATTGATAGAGACCCTCCGCCTCCTGCACATTAAATTGCAGGCAGAAGTTACCCTCGGGCAGTTGCTCAAAGCGTAGGGCCACGGCAAAGTCGCGCACCAACACTGCGGCGTTCATCGCCTGCTTGTTCATACTCTCCCAGGCGTAGCGTATGCCCCACTTGCCCATCTCGGCAATAATCGGTCTAACGGCCCTACCCATAGGGGTGAGCTGATACTCGTGGTTTTTCTTTTCGGGTATTCGCTTTTTGATGATCAGCCCCTGTTCCTCCAGCAGTTTTAAACGGCTGTTCAACAAAGTGGGCGACATCTTGGGCAGGTATTGCCGAAATTCAGAGAAGCGGGTTGCGCCCATAAACATTTCGCGCAACACCTGCAACGTCCAGCGTTCACACAACAGACTCGCCGCTTTTGAGACCGGGCAGACTTCTTCGTAATCGAACATGATTAATCACTGTTATCTGTTACAAAATATCAGGTACAAAATCTGTACTCGAATGGTACAGATTATGGCCTATATCGCCAACCGTGCTGTCACTAAGCTTTCCCCATCGGTCACAGAGACTGAATAACCATAACTACCAGGAGAAAGACAATGACTAACGCAACCACCGATCTGATTATCGTAATGACCAAAGGCATCAACGACGAAGTCTCTTCCGTAGGCCTGACCCTGGCCAACGGCGCCCAAACCGCAGAGATGAATGTTGGCCTGTTCCTGACCAGCAACGCCATTGATCTGGTGCGCAAAAATGGTATTCCACACACCCACGTGCACCCCATGGAAAAACTGCAGGAGCTACTCACCAGCTTTATTGCCCGCGGCGGTAAGGTGTGGGCCTGCCCACCCTGTACCCACGCCCGGGGTTATGATCAGGAGAGTTTAATCGAAGGGGTGGAAATTCACGGTGCCAGCGTTATTTTTGAACGCATTAAACAAGGCGCGGCAACACTGACTTTTTAAAAGTGGCACACTTTGCGAAAGAAAAAACCGGCCATATTTTCGGCCGGTTTTTATTTGGCGGGAGCGCAAATAATTTATTCGCACCCAATAAAAAAGTGAGTTGGCTACTTTAGTGGAATATAGACATCTGTCATCAATTCAGCTTCTGCCACCTCATGTACAAAATTGAGGTAGTGAAAAAAGCAGGGAAAATCACCGGGCTCCTCACCCTGAGCTGGCAGCCACTCCCGGTAGATGGGGTAGACAGTCTGATCCAGATTATCCAGGCTGCCCAAATGGCGTACGCGAACACAGCGGCCGCCGGGTATAAAACCGGTGGTAACACCAAACGCGTTGTCCGGCACATCCGCCTCAATAGTACCGCACACATCCCAACGGAAATCCTCCGCCGGCATGGTGTTCGGGTCGCCATTGGGAATACCGTAGGTGGCACTGGTTTTGACCGGAGATAAACCGGTGGTTTTGCGCCAATCGATAAATTGGCTGACGGTGTTAAGCACAGATTCCGGCGCCCCCCGGTGGGTTAAATAGGCAATTTTGGTTTCTGGAAAATCAACAATGGTTACAGTCATGGTTTGTCCTTCAGATCTCGGCAAAGAGAATTCAAATTGGGCGTGCCAATGGGGCCAGTTAGGCGCTGCGCGGAATTCCGAAGGCGACTGATCAAACACCCGGCGAAAAGCCCGGGCAAACGCCTCTGGACTATCAAACCCCGCCACCAGCGCTACCTCAATAATTTTCTGCTCCGGCTCAAACGCCAGTTGAAAAGAGGCCCGCCGCAGTCGGCACAATTGTATAAAGCGGTTCACTGTGATGCCGGTGTTGGCCGCAAACAGCCGGGCGAAATGGTACTTGGAAAACCCGGCCACCAGGCTCAGGCGGTCGAGCGGCAACGACTCATCCAGGTTTTGCTGAATAAAATCGCACACCCTAGAAATCTTCTCCTGGTAACTCATACTCTGCTCGCTCGTTCCACACTGGCCAGGGCAGAATGCCAGCCCCGCTCAACCTATGCCTGATCGAAATTGCGCAATGCGAAAAATTCTGGTGTTTAACCCTATTCGCCAAATAGTTTGAACATCGCATTCTAATTTTTGCGATGGCTTACCGCCCCCACCCTAGGTAAAGTTGGAAACCTTCCATTCTGCTCGGTTACTAAACTATGTCTACCCAGCCCACAACCCTATTCCTATCGCACGGCGGCGGCCCATTACCCCTGCTCGGCGACCCCGGCCATCGCGAAATGGTGACCACCCTCAAACAGATCGCGGGTGAGCTCAGCAAACCCAAGGCGATCCTGCTGATCAGCGCCCACTGGGAGGCCACTCTACCGACAATTACCGCCTCGCCAAAGCCCGGCCTGATCTACGACTACTATGGTTTTCCCGAGGAGTCCTACCATATTCAATACCCAAGCCCCGGGGAGCCGCAGCTCGCCGGCAAGATTCTACAGGCCCTGCGGAAGTCCGGCATCGCCGCCCAGATGGATGACCAGCGCGGCTTTGATCACGGTATGTTTGTGCCCCTGACAATACTCTACCCACAAGCCGATATCCCCTGCGTGCAGCTGTCGTTGGTCAACTCAATGAGTGCCGAACAACACCTGCAGATTGGTCGGGCGTTGCGCTCGCTGCAACACGAGGGCTTGCTGGTGATCGGCTCTGGTTTCTCATTTCATAATCTGCCGGCTTTTTTCTCCGCCGCCGATGCCAGCTCGACCAACAAAAACCTGCAATTTGAAGCTTGGTTAATCGAGACCTGCAGCGCTCCACAACTGAGCGAGGAGCAGCGCTACCAACGACTGCTCGAGTGGCACAAGGCGCCCTACGCCCGCTACTGCCACCCGCGCGAGGAGCACCTGCTGCCGCTGCATGTCTGTTACGGGTTAAACAGTCGCGCCGCAGACCAACAATTCCACCCGACCATTCTCGGTAAAAAATCCAGCTTTTTTCTCTGGCGTTAAAATTTCCAGGCGCTGTGGTCAAACAGCGCCTCGGCCGCACAGGCATCACTGGCCACCATCACTTTTACCCTACCTTGTTTGCCCAACCTCATTTGCCCAACTACCTTCAGCCAATCACTGTTCAGCCCCAGAAATTGATTGCCGCTTTTTCCTTCACTTTTAATTTATATCTTCTATACGCGCTCTCTTTCATGCTCTCCTTTAACGCTCTCCTGCCACACTTTTTATTTCCCTGCCGTCTGGCCGAGAACTGACCGGCGAATTTACCAATGTTTACTGTGCATATCGATTAACCATTTACTCCGCGCAAGGCTCCCCTCACCTTATACCCAGCCATAGGCAAACCGAACAACGCGCTGATCTTATATTGCCACCGCGCTAACCACAGCGCCTTGCACCCATCCAATTCCAGCCACCGGTTGCAGCAGCACTTTTGATTAACGCCACAGCTAGGTTACCATGCCCCTCTTTGAAAAATTTTATATTCGTGTATGCGAAACATTATCTATGAATACAAATAATAATTGGCAACCAGCCACAGACGGGACAAATAAAAAAACCACTCGCCTACTCGCAATGATGGCCATTATGATCGGCTATGTGTTGAACCCGCTCAACGGCTCGCTGGCGGTCACCTCCTACCCAATTTTATCGGAGCACTTTGCCGTTCCCTACGCACACCTGTCGGCCATGGTAATGTACTTTATGGCAGCCACCGCCGTCGGCCAACCGCTGGCCGGGGGTATTGGCGACTTCCTCGGGCGCAAGACTGTTTTTATATTGGGTGTGGTCGGTTTTACCCTCTCCAGCGCACTGGCCGGCCTGTCTGATAGCTACGCGGCACTGCTTTTTTGGCGGGTGGGCCAGGCAACTTTTTCGGGGGTCATTATGGCCAACGGCATGGCACTGGTGGCCGAGGTTGCCCCCAAGGAAAAAGTCACCAGCTACGTTGCCCTACTCAATTCCGCCCTTGTCGCAACCACCGTTCTGGGCTTTACCCTGGGTGGTATGATTCTGCAGTTTTTTGATTGGCCGATGCTCTTTTTATTAAATGTACCACTGGGAATTTGTGCCCTTATATTGGCATTTTTTTATATTCCTAAAGGCCAGCAACAACCAGCCAACTTCACCGCGCTCAGTTTTATTGGCGTGCCGGTGCTACCCCTGGCCATGGCGTTACAGGCCATTGTGCAGGGCGAACCCTATTGGCTAGATCTAATGTTATTTGTCATCGCCACCGCTGCTGTGGCATTGGCCATTGGCCGCTCTCATAGCTCCCGGCAACAATTCAGAACCGTTGCCAACTTCCCTTTTAATCTGGGCTGCCTGTTAATGTTAACCGCCATTGCTTTGCACTTTGCAGTGGTCTTTACCCTACCCGCCTGGAGTGCCGCCGCCCTCGGTATTGAAAGCGGCATGATGGGGCTCTATTTTTCCCTGGTCGCCGGTGCCCAGGTGCTCGCCAGCCCACCCTTGGGCCGACTGCTCGATAAACACGGCGACCGCTATCTGCGCTGGGCGGCTCTGGCTGCTGTGATCACCCCACTGTTGCTGTTTCTGTTTTGCCTTAACGGTTTTACCCTGGCCTTGGCTCTGGCACTGTTTGGTATCGGCATGGCCGCCAGCCAGTTGATTGCCCAAAAAACTTCCCTGCAGGCCTCACCGGCTGAATCCCGCGCACTGGCGATGGGCTTGTTCAGCAGCTACCGCTCCCTGGGTGGGCTCTCTGGTAACGCCCTGGCGGCCATCGTGCTCGCCGGCTTCAGCACCATCACCAGCGAAGCCGGCAACCAGGTATTTGAGTGGGGAATTTTTCTCTTTGTAGTGCCTTTGACGCTGGTGTTGCTACTACTGCCAGCCCGTTTAGCCACTGCCAAACGGGATTAGCGGTTAGCGCCGGAGCATACCCCGCTGGGAAACGAGTTATTGGCCACTGCGATGTAAATCCCATCCTACCCGCGTTGACCCTTTTTTCGGCCCTGGCAGTTTATTACGCACCTAGCATCACCCAATGAGCGATTTGGCAAGGGAACCAACTCACGGCAGGCCGCTCAATGTTGACACTCTCTGGCCAGTCGCCAAGGCTCTGGCTATAGTAACCGCCCAGCTCCCTCCTGCTTGCAAGGCTTTACGTAATGACCACCCGACAATTATTGATCCCGTTTTTTTTACTCTGCCTGCCCGCCCTCTGTCACGCGCAGATCGACAGTTATCTGCTGATCAACAAGCCCATTGCCCAAATCGAAAACAAAGCGCAGCAGGCCGAAGCCTGGGCAACCTGTGCCGTCCTGTACGACATCATGGCCGACACCCTGGCGGAGCAGCACCCTGAAAATTCACAGAAAGCCAAAGAGCTGCGCAATGGCGCCGCCCTGGCAGTGGATATGACGCTGTTCAGCCGG
The DNA here is from genome assembly GCF_033283405.1 of Halioxenophilus sp. WMMB6. NCBI lineage: Bacteria > Pseudomonadati > Pseudomonadota > Gammaproteobacteria > Alteromonadales > Alteromonadaceae > Halioxenophilus > Halioxenophilus sp. WMMB6. The sequence continues at coordinate 158,135 of NZ_JAWMQR010000007.1, read as the reverse complement.
GACTATCCGTTTAATCTCTCTTACGATGATTTTAAGCTGGCATTTCCCCCGGCCCGCGAAGCCGGCGCCAAGTTGCGTCGACGTATCAATGTCGCAATTCAACAGGATATGCAATCCTCTTTAGCTCATCCCGAACAGAACTTTGTGGTCAAAATGCAAAACTCCATAACCATCTGCAAAGATAATTTGCAGGGTCAGGAGGCCTACGGTCAACTTTGGCAAGCGATACTGCAGCGACGCGAGGCAAGCAGCGAACAATAGCGGGATAGTTGTTGATCGGCAGCCAGCCATCCGCTGCCGTGTCATACAGCCATTTCTCGAATGTAATTCAGCCAGATACCGACTTCACCGGGTAAACTTATTGGCACTCACCCGGCAGCCAGGCATCGACCATTGGGTCGGCACAGGCGGTACAGCCAGACGGATATTGGCTCGTGCTGCCATCAGCCAAATGAGCACAAACCGGGCGATACTCCCGCGTACAGATTTCTGGCCGCGGCTCGTTACAGACAGTCGCGTCAGGAGTGACGGTGACCTCCGCATCAACTACCAAAGATTGCGTGTTACTTTGACAGGAAGTCAAAATAAAACCGACCAGTATCATTATAAAACGATAACGCTGCATGGCATGCTCCAGAATCTTATAAACAGGTAAAAGGGATTTTGGCTCGGAGGTCATCCAGCCGTTATGTTCAGGTTCAGTAAGCCAGTATCCCGCAAAAGATAACTCGCTCAGCAGAGCAACTGTTCGTCTCAGGAAATTGGTAACCGGCATACCCAATAATTCAGCCGTTAAAAAATATTCCTCTCCGTTTGAATTAAACCGCAGTAACAAGAAATTCAACAGGAATAGATTTTCTGTTGAATAGCTGACGTAGCCTGTTGGCATTACGCAATAAAGCAACGAAGGCGGCACACAACTACCTGGCTCTGGAAATAGCCATTCCGAAATGCCAAATAATTTGATCGTTAAAAAAATATTGCTGAACCTGAATTAAACCAAACGCCTGGTAAACTCAACAGAAATACAACTTCTGTGCAATAACAATGAGAGATATAACCAGCGACATAATTTTCTCCCATTAATTTTTTTTTGCGGTATTAAAATCACGTACGAATACGCTCAGAAAAAATATTTTTTTCTTCAGGCAGTTATATTTTTTTTAATACAGCAAACAAAAAAGAATAAAAATTTCACACAAATACTCTATACAAATAGCAATTTAACAATTCCTCTGCCATTTCGCGCCGAATATCGCTTTATTTCTAATCTTGTCTACGATAAACCAGAAAAAACGCGCCATTGGCACTAGAATTAATATTCTTTACCACACGTGCGACTTCACGCATTATTACCCTGGTTATCATTCATATTGGTTATAGACGGTGCAGTTCCTATGACAAAAGCAGTATTCAAATGGGTTTTGGCCTTGAGTTTCACTTCCGCATTAGCAACTCACGCGGTGGCGGAATCCTTGGATCAGGCTCAAGCCAAGCTTCAACAGTTGGAACAGGAACTGAGCAATAAAGCTCCGCAAATTGCCGAGCTGGAGCAGCAGATGCCTGAGCTCACTGGCCAAGTAACCAAGGCCGAACAACTGTTGGCCGAGAAGCAAACCGAAATGGAAGCCACCGGCAGCAAGATGCAGGCAGCCATCGCCCTCAATTATGAGAAGCCAAATCCTGACAACGAGCGCGAGGCGAGCAAACTGTCACGCGAGTTTACACTGGCTGAGTTGACCGTCAGCCGGGCGCAACTTGAACTGGACCGAGCCGCCCGTGCCCAGCAGGACCTTGCCCAACAGATTGATAATCTGCGAGCGGAAGAGTCAAAAGCGGCCGAGGCCGTCACCTACCAAAAAGGGCATATCGCTCAGATGCGTGCCGAGATGGCCCAAGCGGATGCAACTAAAAGGGCGTTGGCGGCCAGAGCCGACGCCGACAAGCGCCGTGCCGAGGCCGAAGCACGTGCCGCCCGGGAGGCGGCTCTGGCGGTAAATGAAACCCCGGCCAAAAAAGCACCCGAGTCCAAACCCGCTCCCGCCGCCGCACCGGAGAAGAAACCGGAAGAGAAAGAGACCCCCTCCATTGAGGAGCAGCGCCGCAACATCAATAAGGTGATCAACAGCAATTCCGGCTGGGGCAGCTCCGACTGGTAAGCCGATAACTACTCCCCCATAAAAAATGGCGCCCTAAGGCGCCATTTTTGGTTTAGCTGTAGCGATAGGGCCGCCCGGCCTTGGCCATATCCTCGTTGTACTGCTTGAAGATTTTCACCACCTTGGCCTTAATCTCCGACTCCTTGGCAATCTCATCCCAGAAGGTGTGTGCCGCCGACTCCACCTGATCCCACTCGGCATCGGGGATGCTGGTCAACTTCATCTTGGTACCATCGACACGCAGCTTGGCCTCGCCACCCCAGTACCACCACTGGCGATAGTAGTGAGAGCTGTCGAAGGTGAGTTTAAGCAGCTCTTTCATTTTGTCGGGCAGTTCGTTCCAGCGCTCCATGTTGGCAAAGAAGGAGCCAATCCAGGCACCGGAGATGTTGTTGGTAAGAAAGTAGTCGGTGACATTGGCCCAGCCGACGGTGTAATCCTCGGTAATACCCGACCAGGCAATGCCATCCAGCTCACCGGTCTGTACCGCCACCTCCACATCCTCCCAGGGCAGGGAGACGGGCACCACGCCAAACTGGGCCATAAAGCGGCCAGCGGTGGGGAAGGTGAACACGCGCAGCCCTTTCAGATCCTTGAGGCTGTTGACCGGCTTTTTGGTAGCGAAGTGGCACGGATCCCAGGAGCCGGCCGAGATGTGTTTAACACCCACCTTGGCGTACTCCTCCTCCCAGATCTCTTTCAGTCCGTACTGGTTGAACAGCACCGGCACATCCAGCGAATAGCGGCTGGCAAACGGGAAGTAGCCACCAAACACGGTCACTTCGGTAGGTGAGGCCATGGAGTCGTCGTCCGACTGCACCGCATCCAGGGTTCCCTTCTGCAGAGCGCGGAACAGCTCACCGGTGGGGACCAGCTGGTCGGCAAAATAGAGTTCGATCTGCATCTCTTCGCCGGCAATTTTATTGAAGCTCTCAATCGCCGGTTTAATCACATGCTCGGCCAGGGCCGGACCGGCGTAGGTCTGCATCCGCCAGGTGATCTTCGGCTTGGCGGCAAACAGTTTGGGCGGTGTTAGGGCGGCGGTACCGGCCAGGGCGGCGGCACCGGTTAAAAAGCTACGTCGTGACTTCATGGTTGTTCTCCTTGTGTTTGTATGAATTGCGCGGTACTTGCGGAATCTATTTCACTCACAGTCGATTATTTGCCGTAGACACTTATTTGCCGTAGACACTCTCCGGTAACCAGAGCGCCATTTGCGGGAAGAGCATCACCAACACCAGAGCCAGGATCATCACCGATACAAACGGCCAGATAGAGCCATAGATGTCGCGCAGGCTGATCTCCGGCGGCGCCATGGCCCTCATTAAAAACAGGTTGTAGCCAAACGGTGGCGTCATGTAGGCCACCTGGGTGGTGATGGTGTAGAGCACGCCATACCAGATCAGGTCGAAACCCAGGTGCTGCACCAACGGCACGTAGAGCGGAGCGACGATCACCAGCATGGCGGTGTCGTCCAGGAAGGTGCCCATAATCAGAAACGAGAGCTGCATCAGAATCAGGATCATCCACGGGTTGAGTCCGAGTTGATCGGTAAAGAGGTGATCGATCGCCTTCACCGCCCCCAAGCCATCAAACACCGCTCCAAAACCCAGCGCCGCCAGAATGATCCACATAAACATGCAGGAGATGCCCAGGGTCTGGCGCACCGAGTTTTCGAACACCGGCAGGGTGAGGCGGCGTTTAAGAAAAGCGGCAATCAGCGCGGCGATGGCACCCAGGGCGGAGCTCTCCACCAGGCTGGTCCAGCCGTTGACAAAAGGCACCATCATCACCGCAAAAATAACGATGGGCAGCAGGCCGGCACGCAGCAGGCGCAGTTTCTCCGCCAGGCTCACCTGGCGCTCGGCCTTGGGCAGCACCGGCCCCAGGCTCGGCTGCAGCCGGCAGCGAATGGCGATGTAGACGATAAACAGGGCCGCCATCACCAGCCCGGGCATCACCCCCGCCAGCCACAGCTGGCCCACCGGCTGGCGGGCAATCATGGCGTAGAGCACGAGCACCACCGAGGGCGGTACCAGAATTCCCAGTGAGGAGCCGGCCTGCACCACACCGGTCACCATTTTCTTGTCGTAACCCCGGCGCAACAGCTCCGGCAGGGCAATGGTGGCGCCAATGGCCATGCCCGCCACCGACAGGCCATTCATGGCCGAGACCAGTACCATCAAGGCGATAGTACCGATGGCCAGGCCGCCCGGCACCGGCCCCATCCAGACATGGAACATCTGGTAGAGGTCATCGGCAATGCGCGACTCCGACAGTACATAGCCCATAAAGATAAACATGGGCAGCGTCAGTAGCGGGTACCAGCTCATCAGCTTCATCGCCGCCGAGAAGGGGATATCCGAGCCGCCGGTGCCCCACAATGCCAGGGCGGAGAAGGCGGCCACGGCGCCAATGGCGGCAAACACCCGCTGGCCGGTGACCATCAACAGCATCATCAACGAAAACATCATCAGCGCGATCATTTCGTGGGACATCAGCACTCCTCCCCACGCAGTTGGGCAACATCTTTAAACAGCTCCGACAAGGCCTGCAGCAGCATCAACACAAAGCCGATACACATCACCGCTTTGATGGGCCACAGATAGGGCCGCCAGGCGGTGCGGCTGCGCTGGTTGTACTCCAGCGAATAGAGGGTGCTCTCCACGCCGCCATAGAGCAGCACCCCCAGAAAGAAGATCATAAAGAGGATGGTAAAGGCATCGAACCAGGCTTTACGGCGCAGAGACCAGCTGTGATAAAAGAGGTCCATGCGCACATTGGCACCCAGCTGAATGGCGTAGGCGCCGCCCAAAATGTAGTAGGCCACCATGGCAAACTGGGCTGACTCCAGCGTCCACAGGGAGGGCATAAAGAAGGTTTTGGAGATGGAAGACCAGAGCAGAATGGCCATCATGACAAACAGGCCATACATCATCAGGCGGCCTATACGGCGGTTGATGGCATCCACCACCCGCACATAACCCACAATAAAGCGCGGCATCTACTTATCCCTAGTCCCAAATCCTGACGCCTTGAGCAAGTTTTGTGCCCCGAATTAGCTAAGCCTTATGCACCAAGGCGGATAGCCCCCGCCGTCACAAAAAATTCATAAGAAAAAGGCCGAATTGAGCCAAATAGCCGCTTATAAAGGCAATTTCCGCCTTTTTAACCGGTTCAATTTGGTTTTTCTGGAGATGCTGACTGGCCTGGCGACGAAAAAAGTGCCGTTACTGAGGCAGGAGAAAGTTTTTTGCTCCACCCTGGTGCTCTATAACCTGATCATCACTACGGTCTTTCAGGTTGACGCCGGAGAGTTGCAGGCGGCAGGACTCGTTCAGCAGGTAACGCAGGCGGTTGGCCGCCTCTTGGTAGCTCAGCCCCTGGGGGCGAATATTGGAGATGCAGTTGCGCTCGGCATCGGTGCGACCCGGCCGGGGGCGCCAGGTGTAGTAGAGGCCCAGGCTGTCGGGAGAACTCAACCCCGGCCGTTCACCCACCAGCACCACCACTGCCCGGGCATTGAGTAGTTCGCCGATCTCATCACCTATGGCTACCCGCCCCTGCTCGACAATGGTCAGCGGCGCCAGTGACCAGGGCTGAGCGTCGGCCGCCAGGCAGCCCTTAAGTGCCTGTAAAAACGGCAGGGTGTTGCTCTGCACCGCCAGCGAGGAGAGACCATCGACCACAGCGATGGCCAGATCGACCTCTGGCCTGGCCGATGCATCCTGGTCAACACCCACCTGTGCCCGCAGCCTGGCAGAAGAGGCTTGCTCCAGGCGCCGGCCGAGGTCCGGCCGTTGCAGATAGTGGCGCCGGTCCTGGGCCTGGCTGTGCAGCGCGATGGCCTCACCCCAGCCGAGCGACGCCAGCTCGGCCGCCAGTTGCGCCACATTCAGTGGCAGGTGCACCGCATCCTGCGCCTGAGCGTGGGCCAGCTGAAAGGCCAACAGTGGCTCGGTGGGCAGGCTGCTGCCGGCCCGCCCCAAAGCGATGCGGGCGGCGGTAAAGGCGCGCAGTTTGCTCCAGGGGTTATTGATGACCGGGGGTTGATCCTGATCCGCCATTAGTGGGCCTCGTCGGGTTTTGGAATATGGTTGAGCGCCTGGGCAAAAGCGCCGGGCAGCCCCTTGGCCAGGTGGGTGCCGCCCTCGGCAAAGATACCCTGGCGCTCCAGCCATTCGGCGAATTCCGGCGCCGGTTGCAGGCCCAGCACCTCGCGTACGTAGAGGGCATCGTGGAAGGAGGTGGTCTGGTAGTTGAGCATAATGTCGTCGGAGCCGGGGATACCCATAATGAAATTGCAGCCCGCCACCGCCAGCAGCGTCAGCAGGTTATCCATATCGTTCTGGTCGGCCTGGGCGTGGTTGGTGTAGCAGACATCCACCCCCATCGGCAGCCCCAGCAACTTGCCGCAGAAGTGATCCTCGAGCCCGGCGCGGGTGATCTGCTTGCCATCGAACAGGTACTCCGGCCCGATAAAACCAACCACGGTATTAACCAGCAGCGGCTTGAACTTGCGCGCCACCGCGTAGGCGCGGGCCTCGCAGGTTTGTTGGTCGAGGCCGTGGTGGCCATTGGCCGAGAGGGCACTGCCCTGGCCAGTCTCAAAATACATCACATTCTGCCCGACGGTCCCGCGCTTAAGCGCCAGGGCGGCAGCCTCAGCCTCGGCCAGCAGCGCCAGGTCGATACCAAAGCTGCGGTTGGTGGCCTCGGTGCCGCCTATGGACTGAAACACCAGGTCCACCGGCGCCCCCTGCGCCATCGCCTCCAGGGTGTTGGTAACGTGCGTGAGCACACAGGATTGAGTGGGAATGGCGTAGGTTTCGATGACGTCGTTCAGCATCTGCAGCAGCTGCTTGCACTGGCGCACATTGTCGGTGGCCGGGTTGATGCCGATCACCGCGTCGCCGTTGCCATAGAGCAGGCCATCCAGAATGGAGGCGGCAATGCCGGTGCTGTCGTCGGTGGGGTGATTGGGTTGCAGGCGGGTGGCGAAGCGCCCGGGCAGGCCGATGGTGGAGCGGAAGGCGGTCACTACCCGGCACTTTTTCGCCACCAGAATCAGATCCTGATTGCGCATCAGCTTGCTCACCGCCGCCGCCATCTCGGGGGTAATACCCGGCGCCACTGCCGCCAGCACCTCGCTGCTGGCCGCCTCACTCAACAGCCAGTTGCGAAAGTCCCCCACCGTCAGATGGGCGATGGCGGCAAAGGCGGAGGCGTTGTGTTCGTCGATGATCAGGCGGGTGACTTCATCCTGCTCGTAGGGGATCAGCAGGTCGTTAAGGAAGGTGGCCAGCGGCAGTTCCGCCAGTGCCATCTGCGCCACCACCCGCTCCTCGGCGGTGGCGGCGGCGACCCCGGCCAGTTGATCACCGGAGCGCAGTGGTGTCGCCTTGGCCATCAGCTCGGCCAGGCTGTGAAAGCGGTAGCGTTTATCGCCCAGGGTAAAGTGGTAGGCGGCCATGAAGCGCTTCTCTGTGGGTTGCGGGTTTAATCACTGCCAGCGGCAGAAACAGAGACAAAGGCAAACAGTGTGCCGGCGGCAATCGCTGCCGGCTGTGCCACTCACGATTTTTGCTGGGCGCGCTTGGCGCGGATCACCTCGGCAAAGCCGGGGCCGTGGCCCTCGCTGTGGTGCAGTTCCCAGGCGTTGCCGGCGGCGAGATTCAAGCCGTCGGTATCGTGCAGCAGCTTCTTAATGGCGCGGTTGGAGCGGCGGCTGTTGGCCAGAATATCCCGGCACAGAGCCACCACGGCCTCATCCAGCTCAGCCTCGGGCACTGACTGGTTGGCCAGCCCCATCGCCTCTGCCTGCGCACCACTGTAGGTGCGCGAGGCAAACATCATCTCCCGCGCTTTGGCCATGCCCACCCGCCGGGGCAGTCGCTGGGTTAGCCCCCAGATAGGTACCAGGTCAAACTTGGCGTGGGTATCGGCGAACTTGGCGTTGTCGGCGGCGATAATCAGGTCCGCCGCCAGCACCAACTCCAGGCCACCGGTATAACAGTGGCCGCGGACACTGGCCACCACTGGAAACGGCAGATTGGCCAGGCGCTCGACCAGACCGTTCTCAAACCGCTCGGCATGGCCCGCCTCCTCACCCGCGGCCAGGCTGTCGAGGTCGTGGCCGGCGCAAAAGGAGCGGCCGGCACCACTCAGCAGCAGGCAGCCGACAGCGCTGTAGTCGAGACCGTCGAGGTACTCGTTGATCTCCTGAAACATACCCAAAGTGAGGGCGTTCAACTTCTCCGGCCGGTTGAGGGTGAGGCGGCAGAGGCCGTTGTCCAGCTCACAGAGTACCGATGGGGTTGTTGGCATGGTGAATCTCCACTCTTATTTTGACCAACTGGCGCAGGGTTTTTGCTTGCCATATTAAACCACACATTTAGAATGGCCTTTCTTTCGCGGCAGCCACCGCTCACGCTGCTATTTGGTAACACACAGCACTCTGGTATTTAGCGCCATGTCCCAATCCACCCGCATGTACACCAGCTATACCGGTGTCGCCCTGCCCCTGAAACTGGTGGGCGAGATCGACAGCGAGGCCCAGCATAACCGCAATACCTACTTTGTCGGTACCTACGACGAACAGGACCGCCTGGTGCACTGCCAACGGATTGTCTACGGCGAGGTCGATCTCGACCACCGCTACCGCTATCGCGACAGCGGTGTTTTAGAGTGCGCCGAAATCACCAATGAAGATGGCGACGTTGAGCACCTGCAATTCGACGACAACGGCCGCCCCATTCGCTAAAGGCACTGACCCACAAGGTGTTCCCGTAGGCTTTGCCGGCCTGCTTTACTGGCCTGCTTTACTGGCCAGGCTAAACAAGCCATTCCCGCCAATAGCGCCCCTGCGCCCGCTCAATTTCGCCGCAATCTCTGCCCCAGTCGGCAGAGGTTTTCGGGCAATCCCGATTGATATCACCCCCTACCGCCCCTATCTCTAACTTTTTGGCGGCACAAAAAGGCACTCTCTTTTGGTTTTTCTGGCTAAGCAGATATTCAGCACCGACCACAAAACCCTGTTAACCGGGCTCCACAGCGGCCGTCCCTGGCTGATGATTCAAGACCTCGACGGCGTCTGCATGGCGCTGGTACGCGACCCTCTCACCCGCCGGTTGGAGCGCCACTACCTGGAGGCCGCGCAGAAGCTGGAGCAGAACTTTTACGTGCTCACCAATGGCGAGCACATCGGCAGCCGCGGGGTGAACCCCATTGTCGAGCGCACCCTGGGCGATGCCGAACAAGCCCGCCGTGAGGGGCTCTATCTGCCAGGGCTGGCCGCCGGCGGCGTGCAGTGGCAGAACCGCTTTGGCGAGGTCAGCCACCCGGGAGTGAGCCAGGCGGAGATCGATTTTCTGGCGGCGGTACCCGAGCGGCTGCGGCAGGCACTCTCCGGGCCCTTGAGCGAGCCCCCCTTTGGCCTTAGCGGTGATGCCATCGACGCAGCGCTGGCGGTCACCATCCTCGATAACCCCGCCTCGCCCACAGTCAACATCAACGGTTTTCGGCCCTGGTTTAACGACGACTGGCAGCGGCAGCGGGCCCTGCAACAGCTACTGCAACAGCTGTTGGCGGAGCTCCAGGCCGAGGCCGCCGCGGCGGGGCTGGCCGACTCATTCTTCTGCCACTACGCTCCCAACCTGGGGCGCGGGCCAGAGGGCGAGCGGCTGATGTGGGCCAGTGCCGGGCAGCCGGGTACCACCGACTTCCAATTCATGCTGCAAGGCGCAATCAAGGAGGTGGGTGTGCTGGTGATTTTGAACCACTACTACGCCCAGACCAGCGGCCACTACCCACTGGGGCCCGAGTTCAACGCCCGCCAGGCGCCGCGCGACCAGCAGCAGTTAATGGCCCTGGCCAGGTCGGCCTTTGATCCACAACTGATGCCCAGAATTATCGGCGTCGGTGACACCGTCACCTCGCTCGCCACCGATGCCAACAGCGGCCTGCGCGGCGGCAGCGACCGCGGCTTTCTGCAGTTGGTTCAGTCCCTGGGTGAAGAGTTCGCAATGGATAACGCCGTCTGCCTGGTCGACAGCAGCGGCGGCGAACTCGACCGGCCCAATATCGACCCGGCGTGGCTGGCCGACGAGCGCCGCTGGCAGACCCTGGCCGGCATCACCGACCCGAATGACCCGCTCACCCTCAACTTTATCTTTACCGGCGGCCACCGCGAGTATGTGCCGTTTTTCTGCGCCCTGGCGGAACCGGCTAAACGCTAGAAGGTGGCCCCCAGAAAGAGATAGCGGCTCTCGGCACCGTTGTCGGAGGCGCCATAGGCAAAGTAGGCGGGGCCGATGGGCTGTTCCAACCGATAAACAGGCTGCCACTGTTGATCAGGTCGCTGTAGCTGACCTCATCCTTGGTTTGCCAGGCGTTACCCGCCTCCACCGAAAAACCCAAATAGAGCGGTAGACTCAACGCCCCAAAATCGTTCTCCGCCAGCTCCTAGCTGTGGATGGGGTAGGCGTCCAGCTGCCGCTTCAGGCGGTTGGGAATTTCGCTGCGACTTAGGCCATCTTTGTCGCCGGCAGCCCAGTCGGCCGCCTGGAACAGCAGGTTTATCTCCTCGGCACTTTTGCCCGAGGCGTAGCGGCCGCAGACAAAGGTGCCAATGCTGGTGGCCGACCGGAATCCGCTGCTCCAGCAACACTTTCAGCCCACCAATGTGGGCGCCACCGCGGGCACCGCTACCGCCCAGCACCAGGGCGACACAGGGGCGTTGAACGCGTCTGGGCAGACCTGGCCATCGGCGCGGGCCCCGTTGGGCAGCACAGCGGTGAACAGTAAGGCGGCAACCAGACAGACCAGGGCGACCTGGCGGGCATAGGCGTTAATCGATGAGGGGGTGCACAGGGTCATGAGCAGTCGCTGTTAAGGCGGTGGCCGTATCATCCAGAAAAAGCGCCCCGCTAAACAAGTTGTGGCCACGGCTAATGCCGGTCAATTTTTTAATCTCAACGGCAGGCGGCAATCACCTCGCGCACCACCTGGGCACTGTGCAGGAAGGCCTGCTGCTCCTGCTCATTGAGCGACGGGTGCAGCACCCGCTCTATGCCGTTTTTACCCACCACCGCCGGCAGGCTTAAACAGACATCATCCACCCCCAGGAATCCGTTCACCTTCAGGCTGACAGGCAGGGTGCGCTTGGAGTCCAGGGCGATGCACTCAATAATCTGTGCCGCCGCCAGAGCGATGGCGTAGTTGGTGTGGCCCTTGTAGTTGTAGACCTCATACCCGGCTTTACAGGCCTGCTCCGCCAGGGCGTAGCGGGCCGGGGTTGGGTCCACCGGTTCGCCGCCGGCATCGGCACAACTCATGGCCGGGAACTGGCTATCGCCATGCTCGCCCAGAATATAGGCGCGAATATCCTCCATATGAATATGGATCTCATCGGCCAGCAGCTGGCGAAAACGGGCAGAGTCCACCAGGGTGCCGGTACCCATAATCTGGCCCGGGCGAAAGCCGGTAATCTCCAGGGCGTAGTAAACCAGTACATCCACCGGGTTGGAGACCATCACGATTTTGGCGTTGGGTGAGCGCTCGGCCAACGGCGGTAACAGCTGGCGCATCAACGCGACATTGACCGGCGCCAACTGCAGGCGGCTCTCCATGCCCGTCGGCGTGGGTGCCGAGGCGCAGATGGCGATGATATCGGAGTCGGCGGTATCGTCCGGTAGGCCGGCGATAATCTTGGTGGGGTTATCCACAAACAGCTGGCCGTGGCGCAGATCGAGCACATCGCCCATCACCGACTCCCGGCTGCGGCCCACCAACACCAGCTCCTGCACAAAATTGCTGATCGCCAAAATAAACGCCAGGCTGGAACCAACCTTGCCTAAACCAACGACGGTCACCTTCATACGCCACCCTCCAAATGCCCATGGCCACTGGCCGGTATTGGTTAATCACTTAGCCGCCCGTTCGAGGGGCCACCAGTGCCGGTGAGCGAGACGCATAAACAGTGCCAGGCCAACTAAGGCTTTAGGCAGCCAGCACGCTCCGCCGCCCCCAAGCGGGGCTTTGACCCGCTACTCACCCAGCAACTGCTGGTGCAGTTTGGCAATCACCTGGTAGGCCTCGGTTCCAGGGGTGGTATACTGCTTCGCCATATAGGCCTGGCTCTCACTGGAAAGCCACCAGCCGAGCGGCACTCGCACCGGGTTGGCATCCGCCTGCAGCCTGAACAGCGCCACATCTTTTAACAGCAAAGGCGCAGCGGCGGTGGCATCGGCCTGGTAGTAAAAATCAAACAGATGGCTCTGCTCAGTACCACTCTGTTGCAGGGCGATGGTCTCGGTCAGGCTCTGTACCGAGCGCCCCACCCGGGTGGCAGCCAGGCCCTGCAGGGGGTTGGTCAGCTCATTAAAAATCATGCTGCCGGTGTTTAAGTAGGGGGCGCTGCGCTCCGGGTTAAAGGCTTTTAACTCCAGCGCCATATCGTTGGCAAAGATGATAATCACCGGCACCAACTCAATGGCCCCCTCCTCCCCCGCCAGGGTTAATTTTCCCTGCGCGCGCAGATAATCGATTATCGCCCGGGTGGCCAGCAGACCATAATTTTCCACATAGCCACCATCGATAATATGGTCCTTCTCGGACCACGATTTTTTCATGGCCAAGGTGCCCGCCGGCGTCACGTAGGGAAAGCGGGCCGAGGTGAGTGCTGCGGTCGAAAGGCGCATGTCACAACTCAGGTGGCGGCCATCGCTGCAGCCCATTAACTGATAGGTGTCGTACTGATTGGTAAAGATCTCCGGCTCTACCGGAAAGGGGGCGGTGATCAGGCGGGTGCCACTCTCCTGGTGGGAACCCATACTTAACACCAGTGGCCGCCACTGATCTTGCTGGCGATAGAGCCCCTGAAAAAACCCCGCCATGGCGCCGCTGTCGTAAACAGCGCGGAAGCCCTGCTCCCAGGATTGTTCCAACACCGCCGCCCGGTCCCGTGCCAGGAAATTCCAGCTGGCCACCGGCAGAAAACGGTACAAGAGGTCGTTGTAGAGGAACGAGGTCAATACCGGCGACAGGTAATCCTGGCCCACGGCATGGCCAATGCGACAGGTCGCCTGGCGATCCACCGCCAGCGCCGCGCAGGACTCCGCCAGAGCCCCGCTTTGTTCAAACAGACTGGCGGCGTAAAAACTGTTGCCGACACTGCCGCCGGAGACACCCGCCAGGGTAAAAATATTGTGGCTGATACCGGGGATGGCGGCTTCCATTTCGGCCAACCCACGTGCCGACCAGTAGGCCGCCCGCAAGCCACCGCCTTGGCTGGCGACAAAAAAGACCGGGTATTTTCGGCTGCTACCCGCCTGGGTTGAGAGCCCCTGCTGCAACAGCTGTTCTTGAAACTGCCCCCAGGCGGCATCAAAGCTGGCAAAGGCGTAGTCGTCGGCACGGGTGACCGCCTCGCGCCGTACCAGATGGTTATCGGTGTTGGTAATGAACGAGATGGCAATCGCCACCACCAACACCACTACTAACACCGGGTGTGGCGGATTGATAAGCCAGTTGCAGGTTTTTCGCCAACTGGGGTGTTGACGAAGCCAGCCTGCCAAGAGCCAATTCAGCAGGGCCGGCAAAGCCCAGCAGACCAGAAAGGTGAGGGTAAAGAGAATACTGCCCAACCCCCAAAAGACGACAAAATAGGCTCCGAAAAGCGCGCCCAGCTGAAAGGGGCTGGCCAGTGCCCAGACCGCCACCGCGCCATTGAGCGCCATCGCCAGGCTGGTCCAGAAAGCCGGCTGCACCAGCAGCGCCGGCATTCGATTGGCACCAAATACCGCCTGTTTTTTCAGGCGCACCAGCAACTGCCGGCGTTTGACCAGCAGTAAGGCCACCGGTGCCACCACCAGCAGATCGAGCACCAGCAGCAGCCAGAGAGCTTCTCGCAGACAGTAGATAAACACCACCAGCGGCAACACCAGGGCATAGACCCTCGGCAACCAGCGCGCCGAGCCACTGGAGATCCCCTCAGCCGGCGGCACTACCTGCAGCAGATTAGTGGCCAGGGGCGGCTTGCCCGGCTCGCCTGTCAGATTGGCCATGGCATCAAATACAAACCGGGCAGACCACCAGCACATCAATGAAAACCAGATGCCGGCCAAGACAAAGCCGACGCGGGGGCCAATGGCATCACTGCGGTCGACCTGTAACAGAATGTCGTGAATCTGCTCGACGGCACTGATTAACAGCACCCCGAAGATGAGAATTATGGCGGTAAATCCGGTGGCGACGATGGCGGCGGCGAGTTGCTGCAGGGCGGGTGCAGAACCCTTGGATTGGCTGGCGTTCATTATTTTTCTCCCCCAGGAATCCGCCAATGCTAAGTCTTTTAACTCACGCTGGCCACCTGCCACCGCCATTAAAGCCACTGCCTATTTTTAGACAATTACGCCTATTTATTCGGGCTCCATCTCTTCACCCTGCAGGGCAAAGCCCTCGTGCAGCCAACCCACCACACCACCAATCATCTTCTTTACCGGCTGCCCCAGGCCGGCGATTTTGATGGCGGCCTTTTCGGTGGCGTTGCAGTGCGGGCCGGCGCAATAGACAACAAACAGGCCGGTCTCCGGTAGCGCGGCCAGCGCTTCTGCATTGATGCGGGCGTGGGGCAGATTGATAGCACCGGCAATATGGCCGGCGGCAAACAGCGCTTCGCCGCGCACATCCAGCAGCACGAAATCCTGCCGCCCCTGGCTGATGGCATGGTGCACATCCCAACAGTCGGTTTCAAAGCGCAGCAGTTGTTGAAAGTGGGCCAACGCCTCGGCTGGCTGGGCCGCTTCGGGCCGGGTAACCATGGACGACATTACTACGCTCCTGTTTGGCATGATCGAATGGAGCGCAGTATGGCCTGAACCGGTACTCCCGCCCATTGGCTTAAATACCATTAATCGATAATATCAAGCCAATTTGAGTGGAAGCGGGTTTGAGGAGAAGCCATGCATAAAGTCGCCATTCTCGCGGCAGAGCCCGGCGCCCTGTTTGAACTGGGTTGTGCGGTGGAGCTGTTTGCCTTGCCCCGGCCAGAACTGGACCCCTGGTACCAGACACAAGTGGTCAGCTTCCACAGTGAGCCGTTAACCTACACCGGTGGCGTGGCAGTGAGCGCCATACCCATTACATCGCTCGCCGGCTACCACACTCTGGTGATTCCCAGTTGGAGTGTGCAGGCGCCCAACAACCCGCAACTGATCGCACAACTGCGGCGCTTCGCCGAAGCTGGCGGCCGTCTGCTCAGCTTCTGCTCTGGTGCTTTTCTATTGGCCCAAACCGGCCTGCTCGACGGCCGCCCGGCCACCACGCACTGGCGCTACGCCGAAGCGTTCCAGGCGCGCTTTCCCAAGGTCCATTTTCAGCCCAATGTACTCTACACCTACGCCGATAATCTGGGCTGTTCCGCCGGTAGCGCCGCTGCCCTCGACCTGGGCCTGGCGGTAATTCGCAACGACTTTGGCCACAAGGTCGCCAACCAGGTCGCTAAACGATTGGTGGTGTCGCCCCATCGCCGCGGTGGCCAGAGCCAGTTTGTGGAGGCGCCGCTACCCAAGTTCGATACCAAATTCGCCGACACGCTGGATTGGGCCATCGGCCATCTGCATGAACCGATCAGCGTTGACAATCTGGCCGGGCGTGCGGCCATGTCGCGCCGCAGTTTTGATCGCAAATTCAAACAGGCTTACAACCAGTCGGCCAACCAGTGGTTGGTGCAGCAGCGCGTGCATCGGGCACAGCAGCTGTTGACGGAGAGCGGGCTTAGCCTGGAGCAGGTGGCAACAGAGAGTGGTTTTGGCAGCGCTCTGAATATGCGCCACCACTTTAAACAGAGCCTCGGTATTAACCCTTCGCAATATCGCCAGCAATTTACCCCCGCTTAACGGGTTTTAATTTCTTTCCAACCTGGGAGTTCAGCCTGGGAGTTCAGCCTAGGCGACCACTTATCCCGGCGCTGGCGGCGTTAAAGCCAGGCCAATAGCTTTATAGATAGGCCCGTTTTATACTCCGGCACTGCATTAACCAGCCAATGCCAGTAAGCGTTTAATACGGCTTACAGGGAAGTCCACAGAACCGGCCAGTCAAGGCCCACCAGCCGTATACCCGATGAAATTAAATTCCTTTGTTTACTATCGAGCCATTGCCATCTTTTTTATTGTGGTCTGGCATGTTCACCTATACATCCGCCCCGACCCGGACCATTTTCTGGAAAGTGCGATCATCAATTTTATTAATGGTGGCACCACCTTGTTTGTATTTATTTCCGGGTTTCTCTTTTATCAGGTGTATTACTCGCGCTTCACATACAGCGCTTTTCTGCGGGTAAAAGCCCGTTATATTCTGCTGCCCTATTTAATTTTGAGCACCCCGGTCATTATCAGCCGTCTAATCAAAGGCAACTATGGGGTCTTTTTTAAACCCACCGGCGATGGTTTTTTTCAGGAGTATATTGTCCCCGGGATCAAACTCTATTTAAGTGGCAACTACCCCATCTCCTACTGGTATATCCCGTTCGTGGTGTTGCTCTTTTTGTGCGCGCCGCTGCACAAAAAAATTATCGACCAGAAAACTTCCACACAGTTGCTGATTGCCATCAGCTTAGGGCTGGTGAGCATGTTTATGCATCGACCCGCCTTGAATAACCCACTGCCGGTTTTTCAAAGCCTGCTCTATTACACGCCGGTCTATCTGTTTGGCATTCTCTGCTCGATTCATCGCGAATTTATTTACCAGAAGCTGTGTGGCAAGGAGCTTTTCATTCTGGCATTGGCCATTGGCCTCTCCTGCCTGGAGAGCTACACCGGCCACTTTGGCAATTACCACAAGGCACCGCTGGCCTGGGCCGGGGTTGATTTAATGTTCTGCCAGAAGGTGGTGCTGTGTCTCTTTTTTATGGTGTGGCTGCACCGCTTCGAGCAGCGCCACAACCCACTACTGGAGGTGATTGCCTCGACCAGCTTTGCCATCTATTTCCTGCACGAATTTGCCCTGATATTTCTGCTCAAAGTGGTCAACAAAGCGGTTGCCTTCGATAGCCGACTAACCCCGCTGCTTGGCCTTAACAGCTGGTTTACCTACATTTTGCTGGTTATCGGCGCGCTGACCATGAGCGTGGTGGCCGCCTTGATTCTCAAACGCCTGCTACCGAAACAGAGCCGGATGATGATCGGTTATTAACCGCACAAACGCTGCCTGGGCGTAACGGTGCCCAGGTAGGGTTAAGGCAGTGGGGAAACGAATTGGAGAGGCTTAAGGTTACTTATCCGGCTTGGCCAGGTGCTTGCGAAAACCTAGTGCTTGCGAAAGAAAGAGAAGAAACTCTTTTTGGTTTTGCCAATTTGGCTAAAGAGGTAATCGTCGCGAATTTGGGCGATGTCGACATCAAATTTTCCAGGCTCCAGGTCGCGGGCTATCTCCACCACATCGGTATCGATCATTTTGCGGGAAGATTCAATCAGTTTGGCGTGCTTCTGTTCCACCTCAGCCAGATCCAATAGATAAGGCTTGTTAAGTGTGTGGCGCATGGCATCCATCACCACCATCACTTTCGGTTTCAGGCGGCGGGAGAAGTTTTGCTCCACCACCACAGCAATTTCTCCGTTGGATAGCTCCACCAGGGTACCGGTGGGGTAGAGTCCGATGGCGCGAATAAACTCCACCACCAGCTCCTCCTGAAACTCGACATCGCGCATTTCATAGAGCTTGGCAACCGCTCGGGAAGGCGCCAGGGGTTGGCTTTGGCCGCGGGCGTTGATGGTGCTGTCGTAGAAGGTGACGATACCGGCAATTTTGCCGAGCAGGGGGATCTTGTCGCCACTCAAGTGCTGCGGGAAGCCACTGCCGTTGACGCGCTCACAGTGGGTTTTCACCACACTGATGGTACGCGGCTCGACGTTTGGGGTTTTGCGCAGAATCTCGACACCGTACTCGACAAATTTTTCGTACTCGCGCACCTCTTCATTGGTGAGCTGTAATTTGATGAGCAGGTTTTTGTTGAGCTTGGTTTTACCCACATCTTTAAACAGAACGCCCATGGCCAGGGTGTTCAAGTCAGAGATGGAGAGGCCGATATGGCGGCCAAAAATAATCGCCCAAACCGCCGAGCGCACGGCGTGGGCGTAGGTGTGTTCGTCGGTCTCTCTAACGCGGGTAAGCCAGGTGAAAGCATCCGGGTTGCGCACCACGCTATCGACCATATCACTGGCGAACTGCTTGGTTTCGGCGAGGGGAACCGAGTGGCCACTACCAATTTGCGACATCACCTCGGTTACGGCGTAGTAGACGCGGGAGTGCAGCTGGCGGGCATTGCTGATTTCAGCCCTTAGGGTTTGGGTCACCGGACCATAGGCGTTGCGGCGGATTTTAAGGGGGCTGACGTTCTGCTTGAAGCGCTCGCTTTTGCTTGCCCTCGCCGCCGGCCGCCGGATGGGGCTGATAGCTGTTGATTTCTCATCCAGTGTTTTTAGCCGGGTCGCCACCGGGCTGCGGCCTTTAACGGCGTCGATATAGACGTGACGGCAGTGCGCCTTCAGCTCGCGAATCTCGTCCATGTCGCGGACATAAAAACCTTGCAGCGGAAACGGTGTTTGACTCCATGGACGATCGAGGCCGGAGATAAACATCCCCACGACCAGTTCGTTTACGTCAATTTTTACCTGTTTTACGCCCAACGCGTCACCTGCACTATGGCTATGATCCAGGCTCTGGTGTTGGTTACACCGCCCGCCCACAATTTAAAAGGGGCAGAGACACCTGCCCTCAATAAGATTAACTGATATCGCTAGATTAGCCCATGTCAAGCCCATTTTCAGAGACGGAAGTAGCTGAAAATGGAGCAAGCGGCGCGCGTGTTGGAATTTTTCGTTCTAAAAATTCCAAATTTATAATGGCGCGCAATGGCGGGTAGCCATTAGCCGCCGTCGAAACAGGCTCAGTTTGAGTGGTAGGGTTTCGACAACTCGTGTACCGCTTCGAAAAAGACCCCCGCATTGGCGGGATCCACCTCCGGTGTAACACCGTGGCCCAGGTTGAACACATGGCCGTTACCGCTGCCGTAGCCGGCTAAAATATCCGCCACCTCGGCGCGAATGCGCTCTGGCTTGGCGTAGAGGATGGCTGGGTCCATATTGCCCTGCAGCGCCACCTTATCCCCCACCCGAGCCCGCGCCTGGGCGATGTCGGTGGTCCAATCGAGGCCTAAACAGTGGGCACCCGAGTTGGCCATGGCTTCCAACCACTGGCCACCACCTTTGGTGAACAGAATCACCGGTACTTCGCGCCCGTCGTACTCTTTGTGCAGCTGGCTGATGATCTTCCGCATAGGGGCCAGCGAGTAGGTTTGATAAGCGCTGTGCGACAGTGCCCCACCCCAGGAGTCGAAGATCTGCACCGCCTGGGCGCCCGCCTCAATTTGGGCATTGAGGTAGGCCGCCACCGAGTCGGCGAGCTTGTCCAACAGCCGGCTAAAGGCCTCCGGCTCGTTGTACATAAAGGTTTTGGTGCGACGGTAATCCTTGCTCGAGCCGCCCTCCAAAATGTAGGTGGCCAGTGTCCAGGGGCTGCCGGAAAAACCAATCAACGGCACCTCGCCATTGAGCTCGTGGCGAATCAAGCGCACCGCATCCATCACATAACTAAGATCGGCCGGCTTAACCACCGGCAGGGCATCCATCTCGGCCACACTGGTCACCGATTTCTTAAAACGCGGCCCTTCGCCAGCTTCAAAAAAGAGGCCTAGGCCCATGGCATCGGGAATGGTGAGAATATCGGAGAAGAGAATGGCGGCATCCAGCGGGTAGCGCGCCAGGGGCTGTAGTGTCACTTCACAGGCCAACTCCGGGTTCATACACAGGCTCATGAAATCCCCCGCCTTGGCGCGGGTAGCACGATACTCGGGCAGATAGCGCCCGGCCTGACGCATCATCCATACCGGTGTCACATCCACGGGCTGGCGCAGGAGCGCACGTAAAAATCGGTCGTTTTTAAGTTCAGTCATGCCTTGCGATAAGTCTTGTTGTTGGCGGAAAAGAAAACAGGGCCCTTGGCCCTGTCGAATCTTACTGTAACTTCCCTGGGGGCAGTTAGCTTTTAAACGCCCAGGTAATCGAGGATGCCTTCGGCAGCCTGGCGACCTTCCCAAATGGCGGTGACCACCAGATCGGAACCACGCACCATATCGCCGCCGGCAAACACCTTGGGATTGCTGGTTTGGAACTTGAACGTCTGCTCTTCCGGCGCTTCCACACCACCCCAATCGTTCACTTTAACGCCGTTCTCGGCAAACCAGGGCTCCGGGCTCGGCCGGAAACCAAAGGCGATCAGTACCACGTCGGCGGGCAGAATCTCTTCACTGCCGGGCACCGGCTCGGCGCGCTGGCGACCCTTCTCATCGGGCTCACCCATGCGCGTGGTCACCACCTTAACCCCTTCCACCTTGCCATCCCCCACCACGGCCACCGGCTGGCGGTTAAAGAGGAACTTAACACCCTCTTCCCGGGCATTGGCCACTTCCCGCTTGGAGCCGGGCATATTGGCCTCATCGCGGCGGTAGGCACAGGTGACAGAGCGGGCGCGCTGGCGAATGGAGGTGCGGTTACAGTCCATGGCGGTATCACCACCACCGAGCACCACCACGCGCTTACCGCTGACATCAATGAAGTCGGTCGGATCCTTTTCAAAGCCCAGATTGCGATTGACGTTGGCGATCAAGAAGGGCAGCGCATCGTAGACGCCGGGCAGATCTTCACCCGGAAAACCACCTTTCATGTAGTTGTAGGTGCCCATGCCCATGAACACGGCATCGTACTCGTCGAGCAGTTGCGCCATGCTGATATCTTTGCCGACCTCGGTGTTGAGACGGAACTCGACACCCATGTCGGTGAAGATCTCCCGGCGACGGGTCAGTACCGATTTCTCCAGTTTGAATTCGGGAATACCAAAGGTGAGCAGGCCGCCGATCTCCGGGTAGCGATCAAACACCACCGGGGTGACACCGTTGCGCACCAGCACATCGGCACAGCCGATACCGGCCGGGCCGGCGCCAATCACGGCAACGCGTTTGCCAGTGGGCACCACCTTGGACATATCCGGGCGCCAGCCCATGGCCAGGGCGGTGTCGGTGATGTACTTCTCGGCGTTGCCGATGGTCACCGCGCCAAAGCCATCGTTGAGGGTACAGGCACCTTCACACAGGCGGTCCTGCGGGCAGACGCGGCCGCACACCTCGGGCAGAGAGTTGGTTTGATGACTCAACTCGGCCGCTTCAAACAGGTTGCCTTCGGAGATCAACTTCAACCAGTTGGGGATGAAGTTGTGCACCGGGCACTTCCACTCACAGTAGGGGTTGCCACACGCCAGACAGCGGTGGGCCTGACCCTGTACCTGGGTTTTGCCAAAGGGCTCGTAGATCTCAACAAACTTATGTTTGCGAGTATGCAGGCTCTTTTTGAGCGGGTCCTGACGGCCCACATCGATAAATTGGAAATTGTTGTCTAGTCGTTCGGCCACGGGTATACCTCCGATATTTCCGGCGTGAGCGGCTATTCGCCGCGCTTCTTCACGCTGATTAGCAGGCTTGCAAGGTTGGCGGCTTTGGGTTTCACCAGCCAGAACTTGCCGAGGTAATCTTCAAAGTTGTCCAACAGGTGTTGGCCCCAGCTGCTGCCGGTTTCCGCCACAAACTCCTCGATAACACCGCGCAGATGGTTGCGGTGCCCCTCGGTGGCCTCCCGGTGGATGCGCTGAATCTCAATTAACTCGTGGTTGTATTTGTCGACAAAGGTGTTGCTCTGGTCGAGCACGTAGGCAAAGCCACCGGTCATACCGGCACCAAAGTTAACACCCGTTTCGCCGAGTACCGTCATTACACCACCGGTCATGTATTCACAACAGTGGTCGCCAGCACCTTCCACCACCACATGGGCACCGGAGTTGCGCACGCCGCAGCGTTCGCCGGCTCGGCCAGCCGCAAACAGCTTGCCGCCGGTGGCACCGTAGAGACAGGTGTTACCCATAATACTGGTGGTGTTGGTTTCAAAACTTGAGGCCTTGGGCGGCATCAGCACAATCTTGCCACCGGCCATACCCTTGCCGACGTAGTCGTTGGCGTCACCTTCCAGATAGAGCTCCAGGCCGCCGGCGTTCCAGACACCAAAGCTCTGGCCGGCGATACCGGTCAATTTCAGCTTGATGGGGGCATCGCTCATACCCTGGTTGCCGTAGCGTTTGGCGATTTCGCCACTGACCCGGGCACCGATGGAGCGGTCACAGTTGGTGATGTAGAACTCAAACTCACCGCCGCTCTTGGCTTCGATGGCGGGCAGGACAGCCTCGACAATCTGTTCCGCCTTGGTACCTGGGTCGAAGGGCACGTTACGCGCCACTTCACAGAACTGGGGCTTGCTCTCCAGGAACTCATCGGTGTGGATAATCGGGTTCAGATCCAGTTTGGCGTGGCGACGGGTGGTACCCTCAATCGCCTGCATCAGGTCGACCCGGCCAATCAGCTCGGCGACGCTGCGCACACCAATTTTGGCCATCCACTCACGGGCCTCTTCCGCCACAAAGGTGAAGAAGTTTTTGGCCATCTCGACGGTGCCGATGTAGTGGTTCTGACGCAAATCATCGCGCTGGGTGGCAACCCCGGTGGCGCAGTTGTTGAGGTGGCAGATACGCAGGTACTTACAACCCAACGCTACCATCGGCGCGGTGCCAAAGCCGAAGCTCTCGGCACCCAGAATAGCCGCCTTGACCACATCCAGGCCGGTTTTGAGGCCGCCGTCGGTCTGTACCCGTACCTTGCCACGCAGGTCGTTGGCGCGCAGGGTCTGGTGGGTTTCCGCCAGGCCCAGCTCCCAGGGCGAGCCGGCATAGCGGATAGAGGTGAGCGGGCTGGCCGCGGTACCGCCATCGTAACCGGAGATGGTGATCAGGTCGGCATAGGCCTTGGCGACACCGGCGGCGATAGTACCGACACCGGGGCGCGATACCAGCTTCACGGAGATCAGCGCATCCGGGTTGACCTGTTTCAGGTCGTAGATCAGCTGCGCCAGATCCTCAATGGAGTAGATATCGTGGTGCGGTGGCGGCGAGATCAAGGTCACGCCGGGCACCGAGTAACGCAGACGGGCGATCAACTCGTTGACCTTACCGCCCGGCAGCTGGCCACCCTCACCGGGCTTGGCACCCTGGGCAACCTTGATCTGCAGCACCTCAGCGTTCACCAGGTAGTGCGGCGTTACGCCAAAGCGGCCGGAGGCCACCTGCTTGATTTTGGAGGAGCGGATAGTGCCGTAGCGGGCTGGGTCTTCACCGCCCTCACCACTGTTGGAGCGTCCGCCCAGTGTATTCATGGCCTCGGCCAGGGCTTCGTGGGCCTCTGGCGAGAGCGCGCCCAGCGACATCGCCGCCGAGTCGAAGCGTTTGACGATATCGGCCACCGACTCCACCTCATCCAGCGGCACCGGTTTCAGGTCGGGCTTGAAGGTGAGCAGATCGCGAATAGTGGCCACCGGGCGCTCATTGACCAACGCCGCCACATCGCGCCAGGCGCTGTAGTCACCGGTTTTAACCGCCTTGTGCATCGCCTGCACCACATCCGGGTTGTAGGCGTGGTACTCCTGGCCGTGCATGTATTTGAGCAGGCCACCGGGGGCGATTGGCTTGCGGCTGATCCAGGCCTGAGCCGCCAGCAGGCGCTGATCATCTTCGAGATCGTCGAAGTTGGCGCCTTTAATGCGACTTGGGGTACCCGGGAAGCAGAGGTCGATCACCTCATCGGCTAGGCCAATCGCTTCAAACAGCTGGGCACCGCGGTAGGAGGCGACAGTGGAGATACCCATCTTCGACAGGATCTTCAACAGCCCCTTGTTGATGGCGCGGCGGTAATTTTTGTAGGCGGTGTCGGTGTCGACCAACAGCTCACCGGTACCAATCAGATCGTTGAGAATGTGGTAACTGAGGTAGGGGAAGACCGCCGTGGCACCAAAGCCGATCAGCGCCGCCACCTGGTGTGGATCCCGCGCCGTCGCCGTCGAGACAACAATATTGGCGTCGCAGCGCAGACCGGCAACGGTCAGGTGATGGTGCACCGCACCGGTGGCCAGCAGCGCGTGAATCGGCAATTCACCCTGCTCCACACCGTAGTCGGAGAGGATCACAATCACGGTACCGGCACGAATACCCGCTTCCACCTGCTGGCAGAGCTCTTCAATCGCCTGTTTCAGGCTCAATTTGTTGGGATCGTAATTCAGACCAAAGCGCTGGGGTTTGTAGCCGGGTCGGTTGATATCCTCCAGCGCCCGCAATTTGGCGGGCGAGAGCACCGGCGAGGTGAGGATAATCCGGTCGGCGTGGGCCTCAGACTCTTCAAACACCGGCATCTCGCGGCCGATGCAGGTCTCCAGCGACATGACAATCGCCTCCCGCAGCGGGTCGATCGGCGGGTTGGTTACCTGGGCAAACTGCTGGCGGAAGTAGTCGAAGGGGGTGCGCACTTTTTGTGACAACACCGCCATCGGCGTGTCGTCACCCATTGAGCCGACCGCCTCCTGGCCGCCTTCGGCCATGGGGCGCAACACCTGATCCCGCTCTTCCGCGCTCGCCATAAACAGCTTCATGGCGGTCTTCAGCTCATCGGCGTTGAGGTATTTCTCTTCCGGCTCGGCATTGAGAGTCGACTCCAAACGCAGAGCGTGCTTACGCAGCCACACCTTGTAGGGGTGGCTCTGCTTGAGTTGGTTGTCGACATCTTCGGTGTGGTAGAGGTTGCCGGTTTCGGTATCCACCGACAGTATCTGGCCGGGGCCGAGGCGACCTTTGGCCACCACATCTTCGGGTTTGTAGTCGTAGGTGCCGATTTCAGAGGCGACCGTAATGTGGTCGTCTTTGGTAATCACCCAGCGTGAGGGGCGCAGGCCGTTGCGGTCGAGGGTACAGACGGCGTAGCGGCCATCGGTGATCACCAGGCCGGCCGGGCCGTCCCACGGCTCGATGTGCATAGAGTTGTATTCATAGAAGGCGCGCAGGCTGGCATCCATGGTTTCGACGTTTTGCCAGGCTGGCGGTACCAGCATACGGATGGCGCGGTGCAGTTCCATACCACCGGTGACCAGAATCTCAAGCATATTGTCGAGACTGGAGGAGTCGGAGCCCTCGCGGTTGACCAGGGGTTTAATCTGGTCGACGTCAGGCAGCAGCTCGCTGATAAATTTTGGCGTGCGCGCCACCGCCCAGTTGCGGTTACCCATCACGGTGTTGATCTCACCGTTGTGGGCAATCATGCGGAATGGCTGCGCCAGCGGCCAGCGTGGCAGGGTATTGGTGGAGAAACGCTGGTGGAAGACACAAATACCGGTCTCCAGCAGCGGGTTGGCCAGATCGAGATAGAACTTATCCAGGTCGACCGGCATCATCAGCCCTTTGTAGGAGATAACGCTCTCGCTAAGGCTGGCAATATAAAAGGCAGGGTCCTGGCTCAGACGGATCTCCGCCTTGCGTCGGGCCATAAACAGTTTGGCATTGAGCTGGGCACGGTCCAGGCCATCGCCTTCGACAAACAAGTGTTTGAATAGCGGCAGC
This sequence comes from Halioxenophilus sp. WMMB6, assembly GCF_033283405.1. NCBI lineage: Bacteria > Pseudomonadati > Pseudomonadota > Gammaproteobacteria > Alteromonadales > Alteromonadaceae > Halioxenophilus > Halioxenophilus sp. WMMB6. The sequence continues at coordinate 132,384 of NZ_JAWMQR010000007.1, read as the reverse complement.
GATTCCAGTGCAATCGGCCCCAGGCAGGAGGGGTCGACTGGGGTATCGCGCCAAAAATAGCTAGTAAGGCCCTGAGCGGCGAGCTCTTCCTCCATCGCCACCATGGCCGATGCAGCGGCATCACCTTGCGGATTGAGCATTACCGCACCAATACCGTAGACCTCACCCAGGTTTTTGCCACACTCGACAATGGCCACATGGCGCAGGAAGCTGTCCGGCTTTTGTAGCAACAGACCACAGCCATCGCCTGTTTTACCATCGGCGGCGATACCACCGCGGTGGGTCATACAAGTCAGTGATTCGATGGCGGTTTGTAATAACTTATGGCTGGCCTTGCCCTTTAAATGGGCAATTAATCCAAAACCACAGTTATCTTTGAACTCATCCAGGTTATAGAGGCCATGGCTCATAAGACGGTCTCTCACTATTGCTACGGGAAATGTACGGCTGCCTCAAGCGGCGGCGACTGTGCACGCTGGCGTTGATGGCAGATCCAGCCCCGGCGTCCCTTATCACCAGGGCCAGACTAAAAGGCCCCAAATAAGTGGGGCCTGGGCATAGGGGCGCAAGATGTTACCCGCTAAGGGGTGTTAAGGCAATCACTCACCGAAACTGCAGCGATCTGACGGGTATATATTTCATTAAAATAGACTAAATGCGTCAATCTTCGGTTAAAATGCGATTTATATCTGCCACCTTCCGGGGCCAAACGCCATCTTTTTGCTGACTTTTCGGCAGAGTTTTGATCGCTGCCCGGGCCGCAGCGGCGGATGCATAGTCGCCCTGCAAAAGTACATACCAACTGCCACCGGAACGCGCCATGGTGACAATGTGGAGACTGCTCTGATTGGGCTGCCCGGTCACAAAATCCTCTAACGCCGAGCTCTTACTGGCACCCATTATCTGCAATACATAGTGCTCGCCTGGCAAATTGAGCGTATTGACCCCAGCCTTAACCGGCGCCGCAACCGGGCTCGCCGCTTCGCTAACCTGAGTAGGGGATGCAATAGCTGTACCTGGCTCCTCGGCGGCGGGTTTTTCTGCTTGCGGCACAGACATTTGCTCAGGCTGCGGTGCCGGGACGGCCGGCAGAGCCACAGGCTCCGATTTGGCACTGATGACCGTAGGCACCACAGTATTGGCGGCAGGCGCCACCGGCGCCGGCTCAACCCTGGCTGGGCTCGATTCGGCCGATGCAGTTAGGGGCTCAGCGGCCACCACCGTAGGGGTTTGCGGCACCAATGGTTCCGGTAGCGACACCACCTCCAACTGTGGCTCCGGCTCTTCCTGCCCACCACTACCCCACAACCGCTCGCCGGCCAGCACCACCAGCACCAGGCAGGCCACCAGGCTAATCAATACCGCCAAATGAGCCGGCGGCAACCCCAACGAAAAACCTGCCCCCTTGGGCGCCAGGGACTGCGCTTGCAACTTGGCATCAATGCCCTGCAACACTCGACCAACATCGCCATGAGCACCATTGATTAGGCTCCGCAGCTCATCTTTAGACAACAGCGGCGTGCCCGCCAGGCCACAACTTTGCAGCTGAGCATCGCAGTAATCCTGCCACTGCTGGGCGGTAACCTCGGCCAGCTCCAGATCGTAGATCATAACATCGAGGTTATTTAAGGCATCCAACCGGGCTACCAGGTCGGCATCGCCGGAGACCACCACTTTGATCGCCACCGCACCGCCGGGGCTGGCCATCAAACTGAGCAGCATGGCAAGCTCGGAGTCGGTCAACCGTTCGGCGTTGTCGATCAGCACCAGCGGTGGCTCCAGGCACTGGCTCAAAAATGAGCGCAACCTGGCTAGGGCCGCGCCCAGGTTCTCACTGGGCTCTTCGTCAAAACCCGGCTGCAAGCGCTGTAGCAGTTCACTAAAGAGGGCTTCAGCAGAGGTGAATTCGAGCGCATCCAACAGATGCACCTGGGGGATATCGACCAGCTCAAAAGCCAGCTTGGAAAGGAAAAAGCTTTTGCCGCCACCGACGCCGGCAACCACTACCAACATCTGTTCGCCGTAGCGACAGAGGTGGGCGGCCCTTGCCAGCTGTTGCTCGCGAATGGGCGATATAAGAGGCGCAGAGTGGAAACTCGCCGGAAGAAAGGGGGACTCCTGCAGGCCGAGACTGGCCAGGTAATCATCTGCTGTGCTGTTTTCTGACATTCAGGCCTAAACCTCGGATTGTCGAGATTATCGTCCTCGCGGGATTAACTAGCCCGCGCGTGCTCAGGACTCAAGCGGCTCGTTTGCAAGCACTGCAACAGTAAGTCCCTCGGCACATCGCTGGTAACAAACGCCTCGCCAAGACCTTTTAATAATACCAAGCGGATTTTGCCATCCATGACTTTTTTATCTACCGCCATTAACTGCAAATATTGTTCATCGCTCAGCTCGGACGGTGTCGCAATCGGCAGATGGGCACGTAATAACAACGCCTGCGTTCTGCGTACCAACTCTGGTTCGACCAACCCCATGCGACAGGAGAGATCGACGGCCATCAGCATGCCCGCGCCCACGGCTTCACCGTGCAGCCAAACACCATACCCCATCGCGGTCTCTATTGCGTGGCCAAATGTGTGACCCAGGTTCAATATTGCCCGCAGGTCGTTCTCTTTTTCATCGGCTGCCACCACCCAGGCCTTGTTAACACAGGAGCGATGAATGGCGTAGGCCAGAGCCTCCGTATTGCAGGCGAGCAACTTTTCGACATTGACCTCCAGCCAATGGAAAAACTCGGCGTCGGTGATCAAACCATATTTAATCACCTCGGCGATACCGGCTGAAAGCTCACGCTCGGGCAGGGTTAACAAAACATCGGTATCTGCGAGTACGGCTTGCGGCTGATAAAAGGCACCGATCATGTTCTTGCCCAGCGGGTGATTAACCCCGGTTTTACCGCCGACACTGGAGTCGACCTGGGAGAGCAGGGTTGTGGGAATTTGGATAAAGTTTACGCCCCGCTGATAGCAGGCCGCGGCAAAGCCGGTCATATCACCAACCACCCCACCACCCAGGGCGATTAGCGTGGTGTTGCGGTTATGACGGGCGTGCAGCAGTTCATCAAAGATTTTATTGAGGGTTTGCAGATCTTTGTGGGCTTCGCCATCGGGCAGGATAACGCTGGTGACTTGAAAACCGGCCAGCAGCTTGAGCAGGTTGTCGAGATAGAGTGGGGCAACCGTAGTGTTGGTGACCACACACACCTGCTGGGACCGAATGTGTTTGGCAAGCAGTTCTGGTTGCGTTAGAACCTGCCCAATATAAATGGGATAACTGCGCTCACCCAAGTCGACGTTAAGCTCCATCATGCTGCTGCACTCCACACCAAATCAGCGGCAATCTACCACACTCACCCGCGGTGTTCACCCCGCGCCAACTTGGATTTGATCATTTCCACCACCGCTTTCGGGCTTTTGTTATCGGTGGAGATCTGAACGCCGGCCACCTCGCTGTAGAGCGGGTGGCGGGTTTGGATGAGCTCAACGATTTTGGCCCGCGGGTCGTCCACCTGCAGCAGTGGCCGTTTGCGGTCTCGGCGTGTGCGCTTGACCAGCTGCTCGATACTGGCGGTGAGATAGACCACATTGGCCTGGTTGCGGAGGATTTCGCGGTTTTGCTCACGGATGACAATGCCGCCGCCCGTTGCCAACACCAACCCCTCTTCGGCCACCAAATCGGTCAGCACGCTGGTCTCCCGCTCGCGAAAACCCGCCTCACCTTCTATGTCGAAAATCCAGGGAATGTCGGCACCACAGCGCTCTTCAATTACATGATCGGTATCTTTAAAGATGCGCCCGGTGCTCTGTGCCAGCAGTCGGCCGATGGTGGATTTGCCCACCCCCATCGGTCCGACCAGGATTATGTTGTCGCAACTACCCCCCACAAACAGCCACTATCTATTGGCGTCTGACAGGTTCTTGCAACAAGCGCGGAGTGATAAAGATCAGCAGTTCGTTCTTTTCGGTATCGTGGGTTTTACGTTTGAACAGGTTACCCACCACCGGAATATCACCCAGGAACGGAACCTTGGCCACTGCATTGGTTTCTGTGGATTGGAAAATACCACCCAGAACAATGGTTTCACCGTTTTTGACCAACACCTGGGTTTTAACCTCAGTGACATCAATGGTTGGCGCACTGCTGTTACCAAAGGCGACCACCTCACCGATGGCATCCTGATTGACGGTCAAATCGAGAATAATGTGGTCATCCGGTGTAATTTGCGGAGTTACCTCCAAGCGCAGTGTCGCTTCCCGGTAAGCCGTAGTGGTCGCACCACTGGAGGAGGCCTGCTGGAAGGGCACTTCCGAACCGGAGCGAATAGTCGCTGTTTGCTTGTCGCCGGTAACAACTTTCGGCTGGGAGATCACCTCACCGTAGCCTTCTGACTCCAGCGCCGACAGCTCCAAATCGACCAGGAAGTTATCGGTAACATAGCCGAAGGCAATATCGCCAGTAGCGGCTACCGTACCCAAATCCACGGCACCGAAATCACCCGACAACACACCGTTATCAAACGCCAGGTCGTTGGCCAGGTTACCACCGGAATAGACGGCACGATCACTGTTCACATCCAGATAACCAGTCGACCACTGCACACCCAAATCTCGGGTGAAGTCGGTGCTGGCGGTAACCAGACGTGCTTCGATCAATACCTGACGAATGGGAATATCGATTTGACGGATCAATGTTTTGAACTCTTCGATCTTCTCTTCGGTGTCGGTGAGAATCACGGAGTTGGTACGCTCATCCACAATCACACTGCCGCGCTCGGAGAGAATACTGGCTGTTGCCGTTTCATTACGACCACCACCACCACTATTACCACCGCCTTTTTTGTTGACATCAAAGAGTTTGAACAGCTCTTTTACATTGGCGTAAAGAATGCGGATATGTTCAGTACGCAGCGGCGCCAACTCTTGCAGCTGCTTACGGGTCTCCAGTTCTTGGCGCTCGCGGTTGGCGATTTCAGCCGCCGGGGCAACCATCAACACATTACCAATCTGGCGCTTATCCAGCCCCTTAGCCTTGAGCACAATATCCAGCGCCTGATCCCAGGGCACATTTTCCAAACGCAGAGTAATAGCACCGGAAACGGTATCACTGGCAACCAAGTTGAGGTCGGTAAAGTCTGCAATCAGCTGTAATACTGCCCGCACTTCAATATTTTGGAAGTTGAGTGAGAGCTTCTCACCGACAAACTGGAATTTCTTACTGCGCAGATCCTCCTCTTCAGCCGATAGCGGCTTAACGCTAACCACGTACTCTTTATCGGCCTGATAGGCGAGATACTCATAGTCGCCTTGAGGATCAATTTTGACAGTAGTAACACCCCCCTGGGTATCAGTGTCCACAAAGCTCACCGGTGTTGCAAAATCAGTAACATCCAAACGACGGCGGAACTCTTCCGGCAGCGCCACATTCAGAAAACTAACCACAATACCCGAAGCATTCTCTTCCACGTCAACATTTACGGATGGATCGGAGAGGCGAATGATTACCCGGCCTGCGCCATCTTCTGTGCGTCGAAAATCGACGTCGGTGACGCTGGTTCTGCCAGCGGTGATGGCTGAGCGGGGCGCAGCCATGGCTGGTGACACTTCACTACCACCGGCATCGGTTATGGCCGAAGAGACACTGGTGCCCTCAGCACCAACGGTTACGATAAAGCGGGCACCATCGGTGCGGGTGGTGTAGGCCGAGGCTTCGGTCAGATTGAGAATCAGACGGGTTCGGTCTTCAGTCGATAGCACAATGGCGCTTTCGGCGTTACCGAAGGAGAGCGGATAACGCTTCTCACTGAGCTTGCTCTCCACATTGGGAAAGTCCAACACGATGCGTGCCGGCTGCTCAATGATATAACCCACCGGATCTTCTGGTGGCGCAGAGAACTTTAAACTGACCTCAAATTTTTGACCGGGCAGCGAAGAGAATTGAATGTCGTCGAGTGAGACCAACCCCTGTGCGTTAACGGCGCTGGCAAACACCAAAGCCAGGAGTCCGCTCCACAGCACCGATACGACGGAAGTGTTTAACTTATACATATTCTATTCCTGCACTGATAGCTCTATTGTCCGAGGACGCTCTATCCAGCCGTCTACACCATCGGACACAATTTCAACAACAGTAAGTTGCCCTGGGGAGGTCGCAACAATCTTACCGTGATCCTTTCCTAAGTAATTGCCCTTCTGGACACGGTGAATGCCACCGCGTCGATCATCAATCAAGGCCCACAGCTGCCCTTTCTGCTCCAGCGTACCCACCATTTTTAACGACTCGATGGGAAACTCTTCCAAATACTCTTTGCGGCGGGTTAAATCCGGCTTGATATCGCTGTTGCCGCTGCCGTAGTAAATGTCGAGCGCTTTTACCGGAGGATCAAACGGGCTGCGTTCGGTCGATGCTGAATAGGAGAATGCCTCATAAGGCCGGAAGCTGGGCAGTGGCTCAATAGATCCGGCTGGTCGACGCTTGGTCTCTTCGATGTATTGCACCAGGTCATCATTGGCCCGACCACCACACCCGCTAAGCAACAGGACCATCGTCACCGCCAACAATGACAGCACCGTGTTAACAACTTTACATACGCAAATATTCATTTTCATTTTAACCATTGCGCTCAACCCCTACTCTTGTGGCTTATAGCGGTAGGTTTTCGCTTGAATGGCCATATCCAATGATCCACGATTAGCCTTGGTAATTTTGTAGTCATGGAGAGTCACAATTCGCGGCAGCCCCGACACGCCACTGACGAAGGCGCCCAATTGGTGATAGCTGCCAACCACCTGAATCGAAATTGGCAACTCGACATAAAACTCCCGGGCAACCTCCTTTTCGAGGCGGATACTTTTAATTTCCAAGCCTGCGGTCGCACCCCGGTCGGTGATATCCTCCAGCAGACCCGGCACTTCGGACTCCTTGGGCAACTGCGCCAGCATCGCACCAAAGGCCGCCTCCATTTCTACCATCTGTGCGCGGTAAGCTTCCAGGTTGGCGGCCTCATGGGCCCGTTTGTTAAAGGTTTGGCGTAACTGCTGCTCTTTTTTCTCTTGGGTTTCCAGCTGCAGATTAAGATCTTTTACCTTCAGCAGATAGGTACCGCCCAACAGCAGAATAAACACTAACACCCAGATAAATATCCTGCCGGGCAGTGGCCAAGTGCCGATTCGTTCAAAATCAAGATCGTTAAAGTCAAACTCTTTTAGCTGATCTAAGGTATCGGAAAGCGCCATAAATTATGCCCCATCCTTGTCGTCATCAGCCTTGGGAGTCTCAATCAGAACCGTCATATTGAACCTGTTGGGATTGTAGTCATCGTCACCACCGCCGTTACGGGTTTTGGTAACACTGAGCAGGTTGGGCTTTTCAAACCAGGGCGACTCATCCAATTGACGCATCAACGACGAGACACGGTTGTTCGATTCGGCAATACCGCTAAACGAGATCTGCTTGCCCTTGCGATTTAGCTCAGTCAAATAGACGCCGTCGGGAATTTTACGCACCAAGTCATCAAATACGCGCACGATTTGCGGACGATTACCCTGCAGGTTTTGAATGACCTCCATGCGCTCAATCAGGTCGGCACGCTTTTTCTTCAGCGCCTTAATTTCCGCCACCTTTTTATTGAGCTGGGCAATCTCCCGATTGAGCATGTCGTTGCGTACTTTTTGCGACTCAATCTGTCCATTCACCATACTGATCCAGGCAAACGCCACCAAACCACCCAATATCGCCACACCAGCCAATATTGTGTAAAACTCTTTTTTCTTCTCGGCGCGGAGCTCGTCACGCCAGGGCAGAAGGTTAATCTTTGCCATTATTCAAAGCTCCTCATCGCCAAACCCACCGCAATCATCAGCGCGGGGGCATCATTGGCCAAGCTTACCGAATTTACCTTGGACGCTACCGACATCTTGGCGAATGGATTGGCGACAGTCGTCTGTGTTCCGAGTTTCTCCTCAACCATCTCTGCCATCCCTTCAAGGGTGGCGACACCACCGGCCAGAACAATATGGTCGACATCGTTGTACTGGCTGGAGGAGAAGAAGAATTGCAATGAACGGGTTACCTGCTGCACCACCGCCTCTTTGAACGGCTCCAATACCTCAACCTGGTAATCGTCGGGCAGACCACCCTGCTTTTTCGCCAGGCCCGCCTCTTCGGTAGAGAGGCCATAGCGCCGTTGAATCTCTTCGGTTAACTGCTTACCACCAAACAACTGTTCCCGGGTGTAGACCGTCTTGCCGGAAACCAGCACGCTTAACGTTGTCATCGTGGCCCCGATATCAACAATAGCAATGACTTGCTCTTCTTGCTCTTCCAACTGATCAGCTATCAGTTGGAAGGCGCGCTCCATGGTATAAGCTTCGACGTCAATAACCTTGGCGGTTATGCCCGCCTGAGAGAGCACCTCAACGCGCAAGTCAACGTGTTCACGGCGACAGGCGGCTAACAAAACAGAGATCTGACCCTCGCTAGAGGTGGACTCCCCTTGCACTTCAAAATCGAGCGCCACCTCTTCCAAGGGGTAGGGAATGTACTGGTCAGCCTCAAGTGTGATTTGGCTCTCAAGCGCATCGTCTGAAAGGCCCGCGGGCATCTCAATCAATTTAGTGATGACGGCGGAACCGGCCACGGCGACCGCGGCATTTTTCAATTTGGTTTTGGATTGCGTGATGAGATTACGCAACACCTCCGCCACTGGCTCTACCTCATTGATGTTCTTTTCGACCACAGCATTAGGCGGAAGCGGACGCACTGCGTAGCTCTCGACACGATAACCATTACCCTGACGGCTCAACTCCACCAGCTTGATAGCGGTAGAGCTAATATCCAGCCCGAGCACAGGCTTTGGCTTGCTTTCGAAGATATCGAGAATACCCATTTTTCTATCTATTTCCGCTACTTAGCCAGTTTTTATGTTATAGCACTTTAACTTGAAGGTGCAATATAAGAACAATTAGTTAATGCAACAAAAAGCTCTTATAATGATCTAATCCAACCCTCTGAGCTCTAAGCTACTAATTCCTATAGAAAAAATGCCGCGCACTAAATCCGTTATCTCCGTCACGTTTTGGCTAACCTTAACCTTCACCGGAGGCCTGTTTGCCTCTTTCGCAGGAATCTACCTCTATTTGGCCCCCAAGCTGCCCGATGTCGAGACGCTAAAGGAGACTAAATTTCAGATTCCACTCAGGATATACACCCGTGACGGGCAGTTGATTGGAGAATTTGGCGAGAAGCGCCGTAGTCCAATTACCTTTGCCGAAATCCCTAAAAACTACATCGACGCCATCCTCTCAGCGGAGGATGACAGATTCTACTCGCACCGCGGTGTCGATTTGAAAGGCCTTTTGCGAGCAGTATCACAAATACTGCAAACGGGCGAAATTCAAGGCGGCGGCAGTACAATCACCATGCAGGTGGCAAGAAATTTCTTTCTCACACGCGAACAAGTATTTACCAGAAAATTCAATGAAATCTTATTAGCGCTGCAAATTGAGAAGGAGCTCACAAAAGATGAGATTCTTACGCTCTACGTTAATAAAATTTATCTCGGTAACCGCGCTTACGGCATTCAAGCCGCTGCACAAATTTATTACGGCAAAAACATCGCTGAATTGAGTTTAGCCCAAATTGCGATGATCGCCGGATTACCGAAAGCCCCCTCCGCCTACAACCCACTGGCCAACCCATCACGCGCATTAATTCGCCGCAACTGGATTTTGTCGCGCATGTATGAGCTGGGCCGCATCACCGAAGAGCAGTACCAGGCAGCGGCAGCGGAACCGATTACCGCTAAAAATCACGGCTCTGTGGTCGCGGTTGATGCCCCCTATGTGGCAGAGATGGCCCGCAAACAGATGATCGACAAATACGGCCTCGACGCTTACACCGATGGCTACCAGGCCTACGTCAGTGTCGATAGCCGGCTGCAGCTGAGCGCTCAAAAAGCGGTGGTTGAAGGCCTGGAAGAGTACGACCAACGCCACGGCTATCGAGGACCGGAAAGTAAGTTACCAGTGCTTGGCAGCAGCGAAGCTCTGTGGCCCGAACCCTTCACCCCAGCTGAAAACGACGCAACCAGTGATGAATTAATTACTGAAGCCCCCACCGAAAACAGTGGCGATTTGACAGCACACCCGGCAGCGGAAGAGAGCCCGGAAATCGAACAGCCACTGCCGGAAAGCCAGCTCTACACCACCGCCGAATTTGATCGCGAAGAGTGGTTAAAACAGCTCAAGGCAATTCCCGCCTACGCCGGTCGAATCCCCGCCGCCATCACTCGCATCAACAGCGACCACCTCACCCTCCTGCTCGCCAGTGGCGAGGAACTGCCGCTCAATCAAGCCCAGGGGTTTGATAAGGTGCGCGCCTACTTAAGCGAGAATAGCCGCGGCGCCATCTACGCTGAACTGACAGAATTTCTAGCTTTGGGCGACGTCATTCGATTAAAAGCCGATGGCGACAGCTGGCAGCTCAGCCAAATACCGGCCGCACAGGGTGCACTGGTGGCGCTGGATCCCGACGACGGCGCTATTCGGGCACTGGTGGGCGGTTACGATTTTCGGCAAAGCCATTTCAACCGGGCAGTGCAGGCCGCGCGTCAACCGGGCTCCAATTTCAAACCGTTTATTTACAGCATCGCCCTGCAACAGGGTTTTACCCCCGCCAGCATTATCAATGACGCACCCATAGTTTTTGATGACGACAGCCTGGAAGGCACCTGGCGCCCGGAGAACTCCAGCGGCCGTTTCTACGGCCCCACCCGGCTGCGGGAGGCACTCTACAACTCCCGCAACCTGGTCTCCATCCGCCTGTTGCGCAGTGTCGGCATTGAAAATGCACTCACAGGCCTTAGCCACCTGGGCTTTGATCGAAGCGCCATGCCCCGGGATCTCTCACTGGCACTCGGCAGTTACGCACTAACACCCGTCGAGCTGGCCACCGGCTACACCATCCTTGCCAATGGCGGCTATAAAGTTTCGCCCTACCTCCTCGACGCCGTAAAACTGAGTGACGACGAAGTGATCTATCAAGCCAACCCGGTCACCGTCTGCGACAACGAATGTCAGCAGGAGAAAGAGCGCAAGCTGTTGGCCGACCAGGCCGCCGCCGAGCTGGCGCTACTCGACGAGAGCATCCTCACCGCCGAACCAGACACCACCCCCGAACCAAGCGCCATTACCGAACAGGATGTTGCCGCGGCAAGTACCATCATCGAACTCGATCCCACGATTGAGGCTGACCCCAACAGCGACCAACCACAAATCGATGCTCCGCTGCCCGAAGCGCCGCGGGTGATGGATGAGCGGGTCAACTATCTGATCAACTCCATGTTGCGCGACGTGATTACCCGCGGTACCGGGCGCAAGGCCCGGGTACTGGAACGCAGCGACCTGGCCGGTAAAACCGGCACCACCAATGGCCCCACCGACGCCTGGTTCTCCGGTTTTAACAGCCACCTGGTGGCCACCACCTGGGTCGGCTTCGACCAGAACCAGCTGCTCGGCACCCGCGAATTTGGCGGCTCGGCGGCACTGCCCATCTGGATCAACTTTATGGCGGATGCACTCGCCAACGTACCCGAGGATCAGTTCCGCCAGCCCGATGGCATCGTCTCCATTAAAATCGATCCAGAGACCGGAGAACGGGCTCGCTCAGACGACCCGGATGCCATTTTTGAAGTGTTTCGGGAGGAGAATGCACCGCCACCCTTGGATGAGGCAGGCGAGGCCAGCGAGGCGACAGAAACCATCGAAGAGCTGTTTTAACAACGGCTCCTCAAATCACAGCCATAAAAAAAGCGCCCCAGGGGCGCTTTTTTGACTTCGGCGGAATAGGCAACTTACTTTTTGATGCGGCTGCCAAAGCGCTTGTTGAAGCGGTCGATACGGCCACCGGTGTCGACTACTTTTTGTTTACCGGTGTAGAAGGGGTGGCAAACGGAACAGACGTCGAGGTGGATATCTTTACCCATGGTTGAACGGGTTTGGATGACGTTACCGCAACTGCAGGTAGCGGTAATTTCGGAATAGGCTGGATGAATATCGGCTTTCATGTTTCTGCTCACTCGTGTTTGTGCCGCCACCCAAGCTTGTGTTGGGCACCGCACTACGGTTAATGTTAAGCGCTGGTATTTAAAGAGGGGGCGCATAGTATCAGAATCCGCATCCTTGGCAAGTTTTCCGTTTAACTTTTCATCAATTGGCCTGTAATCGCTTCGTGCCCCAACTCTACGCCATCGCCCTACCCGTCCCGCTCGACACCACCTTTGACTATCTGCCCCCCGCGGATTCGCCAACGATTGCCGTGGGCGCCAGGGTAAAAGTCCCCTTTGGGCGCGGCGCTGGCCGCATGCTGGTGGGAGTTGTGGTTGCACACAAAGCCTGCGCTGACGGCGACACAGCCACCGGGCTGAAAACCATCGCCGAGGTGATCGATGAGCAACCCCTGGTCGACTCGGCCATCCTGGCCCTCTGCCAGTGGGCGAGCCGCTACTACCACTACCCCATTGGCGAAACCCTGGCCGCCGCCCTACCCAAAAAACTGCGCGCCGGTGCCAGTGCCGAACCCACCACCGTAACCATCTGGCAGCTGACGGTACAGGCTCTGGGGTTGGCCGAAACCTCATTAAAGCAGGCCCCCAAGCAGAAGGCGGCACTCGATCAGCTACGCCAGTTAGGCAGCGTGGAAGATAGCCAACTGAAAGAGCACGGTCTCAGCCGCACCAGCCTTAAACAGCTGCATCAGAAGGGGCTGGTGCAAGCAGAGCAGCAGTTGGCCCGCCACCGGCAACCACCCAGCAGCCGCCCGGCACCCCACGCGCTCACCGAAGAGCAGCAGGATGCACTTTCGAAGTTAACACTCACTCACTTCAATACCACCATGCTGGAAGGGGCCACCGGCAGTGGCAAAACCGAAATCTACCTGCAGGCCATCACCCAAACTCTGGCCGCCGGCAAACAGGCCCTGGTGATCATTCCCGAGATTGGCCTTAGCCCACAGACGCTGGCGCGCTTTCAGGAGCGCTTCGTGGCACAAATCATCACCCTGCACTCGGCGTTGAACGATAGCGAACGACAGGCCCATTGGCTGTTAGCCCAGCAGGGTGTGGCCGACATCGTCATTGGCACCCGCTCTGCCATTTTTGCACCGCTGCCGCGCCTGGGGCTGATCGTGGTCGACGAGGAGCACGACCTATCGCTCAAACAGCAGGATAGCCTGCGCTACTCGGCCCGGGATTTGGCCGTGGTGCGCGGGCAGATGGCCAACGCCCCGGTCATTTTGGGCAGCGCCACACCCTCCCTGGAGACAATCCACAACATCGCCCTCGGGCGCTACCAGCATCTGCGCCTGCAGGGCCGCCCGGGGGGTGCCAGCCACGCCACCATCGACCTGCACAACCTCTGCAGCGAAACACTGCAGGAGGGTTTTAGCGACTACTCACTGACTGAGATAGGCAACACCCTGGCGGCGGGCCAGCAGGTGCTGGTGTTCGTCAACCGGCGCGGCTTTGCCCCCACCCTGCTCTGCCACGACTGCGGCTGGCAGGCGCGCTGTAACCACTGCGACAGCAACCTCACCGTGCACCAGCAACCCAGCCACCTGCGCTGCCACCACTGTGATTTTCAGCGGCCACTCTACCGGCAGTGCCCGCAATGCTTTGGCGGCAACCTCCTCTTCCTCGGCGCCGGCACAGAGAAGGTGGAGCAGTTTTTGGGCGAGCGCTTTGGCCGCCACAAGATCATCCGCATCGACCGCGACAGCACCCAGCGCAAGAATGCCTTTGAGCAGCTGTTGCAGCCGGTGCACGCCGGCGATGCCTGCGTGATGGTCGGCACCCAGATGCTGGTGAAGGGTCACCACTTTCCCAAAGTGACCCTGGTGGTGGTATTGGATGCCGACGGAGGCCTGTTCGGCAGCGATTTTCGTTCCGCCGAGCGCACCGGCCAGATGCTGTTGCAGGTGGCCGGTCGAGCCGGGCGAGCCGATCTACCCGGGCGTGTGCTTATCCAAACCCACAACCCCGACCACCCCCTGTTCACCACCCTGTTTAGCGAGGGCTACCGGGCGTTCACCAAGCTGATCCTCAACGAGCGCCACCAGGGCGACATGCCGCCCTTTGCCCACCTCGCCATTTTGCGCGCCGAATCCACCGACCCAAGCCAGGCCCAGGCGCTGCTGCAGCTGGCCAAGGGAGTGCTCAACAGCCAGCAGCCGCCCAACCCGCAGTGCCAATACCTGGGCCCCATGCCGGCCATTATGGAGCGGGTCAATCAACGCTACCGGCTGGTGCTGCAGATAAAGTGCAGCGATCGCAAGCTGTTGCACCGGCTGCTCAGCCTGCTCACCCCAGAGCTGCACAAGCAGCGCTGGCCAAAGAGCCTGCGCTGGTCGTTGGATGTCGACCCGATGGAAATACCCTAAGCCGCGCCACTAACCCCCGCTGCGGCATTCAGCTTTCTATTGCCCCATTGAGTTGGCTAGAATAGGCACCCCGCCAAAGCTGTTACTCAAAAACACCAACATGCCCCAAGATTTCGCCAGAAAGAAAAGCGCCACCCCTGCCAAAAAACGCCCTAACCGTCGGGTGAGCAAGAAAAAGGCGAGCAAAGCACCCATTCCCGCCTGGCTTTGGCTGCTCACCGGTGGTTTGGTGGGCGCCTTCACCATGTTTTTGCTGCACCTTAACGGCTTGGCACCGGCAGCGCCCGCTCCCAGCCAGGCAGCCGTGGAACCCACCACCAAAAATGAACAGGCCAGTAATAGCGAAAAAGTACCCGACACCCGCCTACAGTTTTACGACCTGTTGAAGGAGAACGAGGTCGCCGTCCCGGACTCCAAGATTCCCGAGATCCGCGAAACCGTCGACGACAGCCTGTACATTCTGCAAGCCGGCTCCTTCCGCCAGGCAACGGATGCCAGCCGCATGCGCGCCGAGCTGATCCTCCTTAACCTGGATGCGGTGGTCGAACAGGTCACCTTAAGCAACGGCCAGATCTGGCATAGAGTTGTGGTTGGCCCCTACAGCAACCGCTCGCAAATGACCAAGGCCCGCAACCAGCTGGTGGCCAACAACATCAACCCGCTGGTACTCAAGCGGCCCAAGTAAGCGGGCCGCCATTTCCCTTGAAATGACCCGGGCACGCCCCCACTGTGCCTATTCAACTTCTCCTCCGACCATCATCAAGGACTCCCTGTGGAACAGTACCGAGGCACTACCATCCTCTCCGTGCGCCGCGGCAATAAGGTCGTTATTGGCGGCGATGGCCAGGTATCCCTGGGCAACACCATAATGAAAGGCAACGCCCGCAAGGTGCGCCGCCTCTACCGCGATCAGGTGTTGGCCGGCTTTGCCGGTGGCACCGCCGATGCCTTCACCCTGTTTGAGCGTTTTGAAGCAAAACTTGAGGCCTTTGGCGGCCAACTTACCCGCGCCGCGGTGGAGCTGGCCAAAGATTGGCGTACCGATCGCGCCCTGCGCCGCCTAGAGGCCCTACTGGCCGTGGCCAACCAGGAGGCGTCACTGATCATTACCGGCAATGGCGATGTCATACAGCCGGAGGATGACCTGATCGCCATCGGCTCCGGCGGCCCCTTCGCCCAATCCGCCGCCCGGGCACTGCTCAACAACACCGAGATGAGCGCTGAAGCCATCGTCAAGCAGGGGCTCTCCATAGCCGCTGATATCTGCGTTTACACCAATCACAACCACGTGATTGAGTGCTTAGAGTACTAACGTTTGCCGCTCACTCGAGCACCGATTTAAGAGAGTGACTATGTCCAGCATGACCCCCAGCGAGATTGTGCACGAACTCGATAAACACATCGTCGGCCAACAGGACGCCAAGCGCGCCGTGGCCATCGCCCTGCGCAACCGCTGGCGCCGCCTGCAACTGGCTGAAGAGTTGCGCAATGAGATCACCCCCAAAAATATTCTGATGATCGGCCCCACCGGCGTCGGCAAAACCGAGATCGCCCGGCGCCTGGCCAAGCTCGCCAATGCCCCCTTCATGAAGGTGGAGGCGACCAAATTCACCGAGGTGGGCTACGTCGGCCGGGATGTCGACTCCATCGTCCGCGATCTGGTCGATATGTCGATCAAGATGTACCGCGAGCAAGAGAAAGAGAAGGTAAAATTCCGCGCACAGGACGCCGCCGAGGAGCGCATTCTGGATGCCCTGCTGCCCCCCGCCCGCGGCCTGGATGAAGAGAGCAAAGCCGACTCCGGCACCCGCCAGGTCTTCCGTAAAAAGCTGCGCCAGGGCGAGCTGGACGACAAAGAGATCGAACTGGAGGTAGCCGCCACCAAGATGGGGGTCGAGATCATGGCACCGCCGGGCATGGAAGAGATGACCAGCCAGCTGCAGAACATGTTCTCCAACATCAATCAGAACAAAACCCAAAAAACCAAGTTGACCATCAAGCAGGCGATGAAGCAGCTGGCCGATGAAGAGGCCAGCAAGATGATCAACGAGGAGGAGACCAAAGCCAAAGCCATCGAAGCGGCCGAGCAGAATGGCATTGTCTTTATCGACGAGATCGACAAGGTGGCCAAGCGCGAGGGCGCCAGCGGTGCCGATGTCTCCCGCGAGGGGGTGCAGCGCGACCTGCTGCCACTGATTGAAGGCTGCACGGTCAGCACCAAATACGGCATGATCAAAACCGACCACATTCTGTTTATCGCCTCGGGCGCCTTCCACTTGGCCAAACCATCGGACCTGATCCCCGAGCTGCAGGGGCGGCTGCCAATTCGCGTGGAACTGCAGGCGCTGACCCCTAACGACTTCGAGCGCATCCTCACCGAGCCCAACGCCTCGCTAACCGAGCAGCACACCGCGCTTATGGCCACCGAAGGGGTCACCCTCAACTTCACCGCCGATGGTATCCGCAAACTGGCAGAGACCGCCTACCAGGTTAATGAAACCACCGAAAACATCGGTGCCCGGCGCCTGCACACGGTGATGGAGCGTCTCCTGGAAGAGGTCTCCTTCAACTCCGGCAAGGGCGAAACCACAATTCAGATCGACGCCAGCTTTGTCGAAAGCCAGCTGGGCCAGCTGGCACAAAACGAAGACCTAAGCCGATATATCCTTTAATATCAGTGCCAGTTTCGGCAGAGCAGTCCGGTTTATTGAGCTATGAGATCCGACGCGCAAGCACCACCCAGCAAGATTAAGTTCCATCGCCAGACGCAAGAGCTGGAACTGCTCTTCGGCGACCAGAGCTACCGGCTGAGCGCTGAGTTCCTGCGGGTGCACTCGCCCTCCGCCGAAGTGCGCGGCCACGGTGAGGGCGAGGCGGTGTTGCAGTTTGGCAAGCAGCGGGTCACCATCGACAAGCTGGAACCGTGCGGCAACTACGCCTTGAAACTGGTGTTCAGCGACGGCCACGACAGCGGCCTTTACTCCTGGGGCTATCTGAAAGAGCTGTGCAGCAACCAGGCAGAACTGTGGCAGAGCTACCTGGAGAAGCTGCACCAGGCAGGACTCTCCCGCGACCCAGAGCTGCAAGTCATCAAACTGATCACTTAATTCCCCGGAGCACTCCGGGCAGGGCTATACCATGACACCAGGCGAATCGAATTCAACCGCCCACACTGTGCACTCTGAAGAGCCACCCGTATATGGGGTGAAGCGCTCGGTCACCCCCGGCCAGCGGCTACAAAAAGCCAGCTACTACTCCTACAAGGGGCTGCGCACCACCTTTCAACAGGAGCAGGCCTTTCGCTTCGAGTGTTACGCCCTGGCGGCAGCCGTCCCCCTCTCCTACCTCATCGCCAATTCCGCCCTCGACTACCTGATGTTGCTTGGCAGTGTGGTGATGGTGATGATCGTTGAACTGCTCAACACCGGCATCGAGATGATCGTCGACCGCGTCGGCCGGGAGCACAATGAGCTCTCTGGCCGCGCCAAGGATGCCGGCTCTGCCGCCGTCTTTCTGGCCATTCTGTTGGCCATGGCCACCTGGCTGGTGATTGCCATCACCTGATTGGCCGTCACCGGCCATAACCACCCCCGCCAATTGCAACACCCCGCCAACCACTACTGATATCCGTAGTATGCCGCGCACCCCAGCGCCCAGGGGCCTCCGCCCAGCCGAAAATTAGCGCTTTTTGTATAAGCTTTGCCTCATATCGCCGAGGCTGTGCTATACACTTTTAATCCTCGTCATGTTTTGTTCACACCTGCCGAAAAAATAATCAGCGGTAGCGGCGTGTAACCTTCCCGCTCAGGGCGACTGACGAGAACAACGGGTGTGAAATGGGACTCTACGTGGCGCAGGATATTATCGAAAACGATCAGGCCGTGACCGGCGCTGACAACGGCTCAGGCAAAACGCCAACCGGGCTGTTTCGCAAAATTGTGAATGACATTCGCGAGAACAGCGAACATCTACCCAGTTTGCCGACCGTGTGTGTGCGGGTTCGCAAGGGCTTGGCCAACCCCAACACCCAGGTGGCTGAGCTCGAGAAGATGATCGAACGCGACCCGGCGCTGTCGGCCTTCCTGCTGCGCACCGCCTCCAGCCCCATCTACCACAACCAGCAAAGCAATCCCAGCCTGCGCACGGTAATCCCGCTGCTGGGCTTCTCCACCATCAACAACCTCACCATGCTGCACAGTGTGAAGAGCCTGTTTATCAATCACGATCGCCAACTCAAGCCGCTGTGCCAGTTCACCTGGCGCCAATTGGCGCTGAAAGCGGCGCTGGCCTCACTCTTTGCCCAGAAACTCCATTTTCGCACCAGCGACCAGGCCATGCTCGCCGCCATCTACACCGAGCTGGGCTCCCTGGCCATTCTCTCGGCTCTGCGCAGCGCCGGCCAGGTACCCGATCTGCCCAGCTACCAACTGCTCTGCCGCAGCTATGCGGTCTCCTTGGGCAGCCTGATTCTGCGCAAATGGCAATGCGAACCCGAATACATGGCCGCCCTCAAACAGTGCGGCAACTGGGGCTACGCCGGTAGCAGCAAGCTGGAGCTGATCGATGTTATCAACCTGGCTCACTACCATGCCGCCACTATGCTACCCACCGGCCTGAAGCTGCCCGCCCTCACCGATTTGGTGGCCTATCAGAAACTTCCCGCCTCGCTGCAAGCCACCGACCAACGCGGCCAACTCGCCCTGGTGATGGCCGAGCGCAGTGTCATCGCCCGCCTGGCCAACACCTTTTTATAGCCGCTGTCGCAAATCGGCCTTGTTGGTTAAGGCCACCTCGTTCGTTTTAATCTAAAGTTATTAGTCAGCCCAACGCAGACTGGCGGCAGTAGCCCGTCGCCTGCCAATTAATCAAGGGCAGCACAACGCATATAAGGGGTAGACAGTGAAACGTTTTATTAAAACCGCCGTAGTCAGCGGTTGTTTCTGGCTGGCGGGGGCCTGCTCAGCCACACCGGTTATTTTCGATACCGACGTCGCCATTGATGACTGGTCGGCTCTGCTGCTATTGGCCAACCACCCAGACGTGGAGTTACTGGCGGTAACCGCCAACGGCGTGGGTGAAACCCACTGCCAACCCGCCCTGCGCAATATCCCCGCCCTGCTCGACCTCACCAAAGCCGCCGAGGTGAGCTTTGGCTGTGGTGACGATTACCCTATGGATGGCTTTTTTGTCTTCCCCGACCCCTGGCGGGAGCAGGCCGATACCCTCTCCGGCGTTGCCGTACCCGCATCAGACCGCATCGCCAGTGAGGCCCACGCCGTGGAGATTATCCATCAATCACTGGCTAAATCCAGCCAGCCGGTCACCCTCATCGCCACCGGCAGCCTCACCAACATTGCCCAGTGGCTGGCCAAATACCCGGACGACAAAAGCAAGGTGAGCCGCCTGGTGATTATGGGCGGTGCCTTCAAGGTGCACGGCAATATCGTTGTGCCCGGCTTTACCGATGGCCATCCCAACAACCAGGCCGAGTGGAATATCTATGTCGACCCCCTCGCCGCCAGTCAGGTGTTTGCCTCCGGCCTGGCCATAGAGGTGGTTGGCCTGGATGTCACCAACCAGGTACAGGTAACTCAAGCCTTCGCCAAAGAGTTTAAACAGAAGGCCTCCACGCCGGCGGCGGATTTTTGGGATATGGTGCTGGACGATAACGACTGGTTTATCGACTCTGGTGAGTACTACTTTTGGGATGTACTGGCAGCGCTGGTGGTGATCGACCCGGCCTTTTGTGAAGGCGAGATGCAGCCGGTGTGGGTGGAGTACCAGGTTGCCGACCAACCCAGCGCCTGGGACGCCAAGCACATCCCCGCCCTGCGCGCCGACGGCAGCAAACGCAACCACCTGGACCCGGCCAAATCGGGTATCACCCACCTGGGTGGCGACAACCCGCCCGTGAAAATCTGCACCAGCACCCTTCCCGAGCGGGCCTTCAGCCTGTTTACCCAAACACTCAATCACCGCTTCTAAAGCGCTTGGGGGTCGATCAGCGGGACGTTAAGCCAAGCACTGTTCGACCCCTAAGGCTTCTGCACCCTTCGGTTATTGGCGAATAGAAAATCGGTTAATACCCGGGGGAAGTTGATAGAGCTGTTATCCATATATTTGCTGGCACCACTACCACCCCCCGCCGGCCAGGCGTGACCGAGCCCGGCGATGGTAATGGCTAAGACGCGCGGGCCGCGGCTATCGCTCCAGCTCTCCTGCAGGCCATTGAGTTTTACGCCCGGCACCGCTGTAACCGCAGCATTTTTGGTGGCGCCATACAACTGGGCATAGGCTGCGGCACTCACCTCGGCATAACCCGGCGCCGCCAAGGAGTCCTGGTCACCCCAGACAATCGCCGCGATTTGTGTTTGCAGTGCCTCCGCCTGACTACCAGCCAGGGTTCGACAACCGGCCACCACCTGCTCGACGCTAACCGCCACCTTGCGGGTCTGCCACATACTGCTGCCCAATGCCGGGCCGGCCGCAATGCCACCACCGGCAAATAGCTCCGGCGCCAGGCAGAGCAGCACATTCACCATGCCACCACCGGATGAGAGGCCCGAGATATAGACCTGATTGGGGTCGATGTTGAGTTGCGCGCGCCCGATCAATTCGGCCACCAGTTGCAGCAGATTGTCATCGTGGCGAGTACTGCGGCTGTGATCACTTTTATAGTAGTCCCAGCAACCGGCCCAGGTGACCCCCTCATCGGGGGCGTTGGGGATGGCCACCACCATGCCATATTCATCCGCCGTTGCCGGCCAATTGCTCTGATCCCGAAATTCGGTGTCGTCGGCATCCTGTTGGCCACAGCCACCCAGGCTGACCATCAGCGCCCGACCGCTAGCGACTTTGGCCGGCGTCGACGGCAGGTATATCTGGGTCGGCATATCGGCAATTACCGTACTCTGCCAATCTCCCGCACAGCAACCCATCGATACCAGCATAAACAAAGCCGCCCTAAACCAAGAGCAACACAGCGTAGACGACATAAATAGTTTCCTAACCGAAAAATTAAACCTTGGCTACCATCAAACCATGGCAATTAAGAGACGCAGGGCAAAAAAATGGGGGAGTACACCTCCCCCGAACCCTGGAGAGAAAATCTGAGGTTAAACAAAATATCAATCAGCAAAAAATTCACTCGCGTGCGATACAGATAATAGACATACAGCAATAGAAATACCGCAATAGCAAATAGAGCCAGGCGCTTACGCGGCCGATCACAACAGACTGCGCCTGGATTCAACAGCTCTACCCATGACTTCCAATTATGAGTCTTAGCTATGGTTTTATCCTTGGCTCCCATCCGTGAGCCCTATCCCTGACGCCTTTCCCTGACTTCTTTCCCTAGCGGCTATCCCCAACATAGAGGCCAAACAAAGAGGCCAAAACGAACATGCCCTCAACATCATACGGGCAGTGTTAAAAAAATAGTGCTCCAAAGTTGCCAACTCTCCCATACCCAGCCAATCATCGGCAGCCACAGGTAACACCCAATAGCTGCCAGCTTTTATTTCGCCTTTCTATTATCGTCATTTGATCACGTCATAAAAAAGCGATTTATAAAAGCCGCTATTAAGGGGTCACCTTCAATAAGTCACCCTCAATAAGCCACCTTCAAGGAGCTGCCTGCAAGAAAGTGCTGATCAGCAACCGCTTTCCCATGCTCCTTTTTGATCTGGCCCGCGTGCCAGCCTGCGATTTTTTAATTCTGTTTTACCACTATCGATTTGTTATTTGGTCGATTGGTTATTTGGTCGATTGATTAGTGGCTTAGCCGACAAAGGCACCAAGTAACACCCAGTTGTTCACCAAAAATAACCAACACCCTATGTGAACGGTTTTCTCGTTTAAGAGCAAGCTTGCTCGGAGCATAAACCAACATGAGAGCAAACGGTGGTGCGTTAAAACCCTTTAACTGCAGAACAGATCAACCACTCAGTTAACAACCAAGCTTCCGGTTTTAAAATAGCGAGCGGGAAAAGCGTGTGGAGCTGCGAAGCCCGCTTACATAAACCGCAAGCAGGCAGCAGCCGGTAAAGATAGGACACAGACTAATTCAACAGATGTTGAATTTCAAGGCGTCGATGTTAGATTATTTTTTTGTATGATCTCCAGCTTTTTACTGCGAACAAAAATAAGACAAACCAATGAGTAGGCCATGGATAGTAAAATAGCGTAGCTGGCCGAGACCGCCGGGTTGGTCACCCCCATGGCCAAATTGAGCAGCAGGTGCGTAACCAGTGCCAGAACCGCAGCGGAAAAGGCCAGCCATACCGGCAGCTGCCGCTGGCTCATCACACCCAATAAAATAGGCACAAACGAGGCCGCCGCCAAACCATACACCCCTTTCTGGGCAAACAGGCCAATCAACGCCGGCGGCTGCCAGGCGATCACCCCACCAATCACACCCACGCCAACCAAAACCCAGCGCGACATCTGTAAACCCCGGCTGTGGTCACCGGTCAGTGGTACCACAATATCTTTTACCACCATGGCCGACAGCGCCACCAATATGCCATCGAGTGTACTCATGCCCGCCGCCAGCAGAGTGATAAAGACAAAGGTCAGCAGATATTGACCAAACGTGGAGTGGCTAAATTCGGACAACAGGTATTCCCGCACAACACTGTCCTGCTGTTCTATCTCTAGGCCGGACAGGCGCGCATAAAAGCCAATGGCCAACATTAATGAGAAACAGAAACCCACCAGCACCGCCACGAATATAAAGCGGTTTACATCCGCTTCACTTTTTATATAGAGCACTTTGGTCAGAATATGGGGCTGCAACATCAGCGCGAAGGTGACAATAAAACCCGAGATGAAAACCGAAAAAAAGCTGAAGTAGAGATTACTGTCCGGGTTAAACACCTTCGCGTAATTGACACCCACGCTCTGCAGTTGTGAGAAAAAGCCGCCATCAAAATAGCCAATCCCCTGCACAAAAAGGGCAACGGCAATCACCAGCATCATAATGCCCTGCAGGGTGTTGGTGTAGGCGTGGGCATAGGTTCCGCCCATTAACACGTAGGAGAAGACAAACACCAACACAATCACCAACGCGGCTTTCTGGCTGATCGGGAAGAGGCCCGTCATCAACAGACTGCAGCCCACCAAAATCAACACCACAAAGGTGATCGACAGCAGATTGATCAGGGCAAAGAAGAGACTAAAACCGCGGTGCTGATAACGGTGGTAGATCCAATCCGGGATGGTGAGCGCCTGGTGTTGAGTGCCGACCCGCAAAAAACGGCGCGATAAAATAATCAGGGCACAGGCGATGCCCAGACTGGCGGCAATACCGTAGTGAATAAACGCCGACAGGCCATGCACATAAACAAAACCAGGGTTGATCACAAAGGTGGCGGTAGAGGCCACCGATGCCGCAAAGGTGATACCAATCAACACCGGCCCCATATCTTTGTTACCGATGGAAAAGCTGCGGATATCGCGGGTGCGGCGCATACCCACCCAGGAGAGCCAATAGATGATAACGACATAAACGCCGCACAAAAGATACTTGAAAAGCTCAGGAGTCATTATGATTATTCTCCAGCAAATTTGCCTAGCACTATATTCAACAACTGTTGAATATACAAGCGCAAGACTCTAAGATGGCTCTATCCTCCGCCTTAATCGCTGCCTGAACTGCTATGACCCAAGAAATAAATCGCAAAGACCGGATTCTCGATGTCGCTGAAGAGTTGTTCTCCATTCACGGTTACGATGGCGTCTCTATCCGACAAATCGCCTCCGCCGCCGAGGTGGATGTGGCCTTGGCCAACTACTACTTTGGCAAAAAACTCGATCTGTTCCAGGCTGTATTTGATCGCCGGGCGCAGCTGCTGAGTGATACCCGACAGGAGGTGTTAAAACGTGAACAGGGCAAACAACAGAGCCTCGATCAGGTTATCGAAGCCTTCCTGTTGCCATTAAAAATGGCGCAGCAGACGGGCGACCCCGGCTGGCGCAACTACCTGGCGCTACTCTCCTACGTGATGACCTCGCCCATCTGGAACAAAGAGCTGATGGGCAAGGTATTCGATAAGCGTGTCAGTGAATTTGTCGCCGCCCTGAAAGAGATCTTCCCCAACGCCCAAGATGAGAAAATCCACTGGTGCTACCACTATATGTCCGGGGCATTGGCGTTAACGCTGGCACAAACCGGGCGAATTGACCGGCTCTCCAAAAACCGCTGTCGCTCCACCGATTTCGATACCGCCTATGAATTGATGGTGCCGTTTATGGCAGCGGGCTTGCGCGAAGTGTGCGGCTGAAAAAAGAGCGGCGGAAGTAAAACGAGAGCAGCGGAAAGAACGTAAAGAAAAAACAGAAAGAAGAGAGCGCAAAGTTAAATTAAAACGGGGTACAAATCTCGTACCCCGTTAAAGGCTGCCTGCGTTTAGGCACTCATCTGCAGGCCTTCACCAATTGCCTGGTTCACACAGATTAAAATCGCGTTCAAGTTCGCGCTTAAAACATCCTGGTTGCGGCTGATGCCACAGAAGCGTTCGCCGTTGATTTTAACCTGCACATAGGCAATCGCCTGCGCATCGGTACCCGAGCCAATGGCGTGCTGGTCGTAGTGAACAATCTCAATGGTGTAGCCCAGGCTCGCCTCAATGCCGTGGCAGAAAGCCGAGAGCGCACCATCACCCTGCCCCTGAATGGTTTTGTATTCGCCCTTGTCGTTTTTCAAGGTGGCGTGCACCGCTTCGTGGTCATTGCTGCGGTCGAGCGAGTAGGCGGTTAACTGGAAGCCGGTTTCGGAGGTCATAAAGGCCTCTTTGACAATCTCCCAAATCTGTTTGGAACTCACCTCACTGGCCGCCTGCTCGGCGTGGGCCTGTACCTTGCGGCTGGCTTCAATCTGCATCCAGCGCGGCATGGCCAAACCAAACTCCTGCTCAAGAATATAGGCAACGCCGCCCTTGCCCGACTGACTGTTCACGCGGATCACCGATTGATAATCGCGGCCGATATCACGCGGGTCGATAGGCAGATAGGCAACATCCCAGGCCTCCTCCTCACCCTGCTTGGCCAGGCACTTGCGAATCGCATCCTGATGGCTGCCGGAGAAGGCGGTGTAGACCAGCTCACCCAACCAGGGGTGACGGGGATGCACTTCAATTTGCGTGCACTCACTCACCACCCGCACAATTTCGTCGGCGTTGGCGAAGTCCAACTCCGGATCAATACCCTGACTGTAGAGGTTCATACCCATAGTGACGACATCCATGTTGCCGGTGCGTTCGCCATTACCCATCAGGGTGCCCTCTACCCGATCGGCACCGGCCATCAATGCCAATTCACCCGCCGCCACGGCGCTGCCGCGGTCGTTGTGGGTGTGGACACTGACGATAATGGAGTCGCGGCGATTGATACCGTCACAGAAGGTCTCAATTTGGTCGGCAAAGACATTGGGTGTGGCGCACTCAACCGTGGCCGGCAGATTGAAAATCGCCTTGTTTTCCGGGGTCGGCTGCCAGACTTCGATCACCTCATTACAGACCTCAATGGCGAAATCGATCTCGGTGCTGGAGAAGCTCTCCGGGGAGTACTCGAAGGTAAACTTGCACTCCGGGTAGCGCGCCGCGTAATCGCGCAGCAGTTCGGCACCGCGGCGGGCGATATCGACAATACCGGTCTTTTCCAGGCCGAATACCTTGTCGCGCTGCACCGGTGAGGTGGAGTTATAAACATGCACAATCGCCTGTTTGGCACCCTGCAAGGCTTCAAAGGTCCGAGCAATCAACTCCTCCCGCGCCTGCACCAACACCTGGATGGAGACATCGTCGGGAATCTGATTCTCTTCAATCAACCAGCGACAGAAGTCGTAATCTGGTTGTGAAGCCGAGGGGAAACCAATTTCGATCTGCTTGAACCCCACCTTAACCAGCAACTTCCACAGCTTTTGCTTTTGAGCCACCGTCATCGGCTCGATCAGAGCCTGATTGCCATCCCGCAAATCCACTGCACACCAGATAGGGGCTTGTGCAATAACTTGCGACGGCCAGCGGCGATCGGGCTTGTTGATCACCGGGCTGCGACGGTATTTCTTGTGGTTGAAGCTGGCGGGAGTGTTCATAACTTCCTCAAAATTTAGTTGGCTATCTACTGGGTTATTGCCGGATGGCCTCAGCATTGGTTGCACAGTATAGTCAAAGGCGAGGGGCGAAACTCACTAAATTTAGTGTTAATTCACTATAAATAGGGCTAAAATCGCCAATTACTGCCAATTAATTAGCTATTTTCACCCAACCTAACAGAATTGACAGCAAAAACCTCCCTATCACCCCAGCACCAGTCACCGCAAAGGGTACCCGCACGATGGAAATGGATCGCACCGATCGCCGTATTCTGGCCGAGCTGCAACGCGATGGCAGCCTCAGTAATCTGGAGCTGGCCGAGCGGGTGGGGCTTTCGCCCTCGCCCTGCGCACGCCGGGTAAAGGCCTTGAAGGAGACCGGCGTAATCGGCAAAACCGTCACCCTGCTCGACCCGAAAGCGCTGGGATTGACGCTCACCGCGCTTATTCACATCAGCATGGATCGCCACACCCCCGATCGCTTTGAACAGTTCGAGCAGGAGGTGGGCCGCTATCCGGAGGTACAGGAGTGCTATCTGATTACCGGCCAGGCGGCCGACTATGTGTTGAAAGTGGTGGTGAAGGATATGGACACCTACCAGCAGTTTCTGCTGGGTAAGCTAACCCGCTTGGAGGGGGTTACCGGTGTGCAGTCCAGCTTTGTCATGCGGCGGGCTAAAGATACCACCGAAATTCCCCTGTAATGTACTATCGCGATCATCCGATCTGCTCCACCTTTTCTCACAAGGAGTTAACCGATGGCCAGCCACCACAAGCTCGACTACGTTGAATTTCCAGCCCACGACCTAACCGCCACCAAAGCATTTTTCAGCCAAGTGTTTGGCTGGCAGTTTCAGGACTACGGCCCCGACTACTGCGCCTTTGCCAAACAGGGTTTGGATGGCGGCTTTTATCGCAGCCCAATGCACTCAAGCAGCCAAAACGGTGCTGCCCTGTTGGTTTTTTACAGTGAAGATTTAAGCAAAACCGAACAGGCAGTCTGCGCCGCGGGTGGCACCATCGTTAAACCGATCTTCGCTTTTCCCGGTGGCCGACGCTTTCATTTCACCGAACCCAGTGGCAACGAATTTGCGGTTTGGTCAGAGGCGGAATAAACAGTTGCAGCCAGCTGCGCACCACCAAGGTGATTTGTTCAACGATTGGAGAGCAAAAGAGTTTAAAAGAAGCTTGATAACAATGGTGCTGGAACCGCTTGCGATGACCAGAAATCACCTCCAATGAAGGTGCTGCTGGCTTAGCCCCCAGGTCTATTTTTTTAACCAGGCCACTACACGTTGATTGTTATGCTTTTTGGCAATCTCCATCGGGGATAAACCAGCTTTACTGGCCTGCAGTAGAGCCCCGTGCTTAATCAGCAATGCAAGAATTTCTACCGTGCCATGACTGCAAGCCCAATGCAGAGGCGTTAAGCCATCAGCGCTAAAACAATTCGGATTGGCACCCTGCCCTAGCAGATAGTCGACCACATCAATGCGACCCCAGCCGCAGGCTCCGTGCAAAGGCGTCTCGTTGATGGAATCGGTCACATTGACATCAATCCCTTTAGCGAGAATTTCTTTCAGGTAATTTACATCGCCAGACCAAGCGGCCGCGTGAAGTTCTGTTTCTGAACATCCATCCGATGCCGAGCTCATCTCAACTGTGCCTTAAACATCAAAACTGAAAATCATGACTCGGCCGGCTCCGCCTGTGCTGGTGTGGCGGAGGCCACCTCAATGCGATCACGGCCGGCCTCTTTTGCTCGGTACATGGCTTTATCCGCCACCGCCAAAATATCGGTGACGGAGTTCTCGCGCTGGCCATTGCACAAACCGCAGGAGAAGGTCACTTTTAATTGCGAATTATTGATAACGGCAGGAATATTGGCCGCTTTCGACTGCAGCTGTTTAATCACCCCCAGTGCCTGCTCCACCTCGGTATGGGGAAACGCAACAATAAACTCCTCACCACCAATACGACCGACGATGTCGGTTTCGCGCAGCGAGTGCTGACAGAGAATGCCAAACGCCTCCAGCACACGGTCACCGGTGGGGTGGCCAAAGTTGTCGTTGATGCTTTTGAAATGGTCCAGGTCCAAAATAGCGACGGCCAATGGGTAGTCATGGCGACGGGCCAGCTTGAGTTGGTTTTCAATCAGCTGCAACACCCGCCGGCGGTTATAAACACCGGTTAACACATCCTGGTGCGCCAGCAGTTCCAACCGCTGGCTGGTCACCCGGCTGCGATAGACGATGTAAACCAAAAAGCAGCAGACCACAAAAATCATCCCCGCCAACAGGCTCAACAGGGCATTGCGGCTCTTCTCCACCTCCAGTTCGGTTTCCGCGACTATCTTCTCTTTGGCCAGCAGTTGATTGCGCCGCTCCTTGGCGTCCAGCTCATATTGGGAACGCAGCTGCAGCAGCTGCTTGGCCGTCTCTTTATTTTGAATGCTTTCACGTAAAGCGATGAGCGACAGCAATATTTCGTAAGCGTTGCGGTAATCTTCCCGACCCGCCGCAATTTTTGCCCGCTGCTCCTGCAACGCCAGATGATGCCAGGGCATGGAATCGATATTGATAATGGCCTCGGCCCGGTCGGCATAGAACTCGGCTAAATCCGGGCGGTTACTGGCTAAATAGACATCCACCAGATATTTACAGCCATTAATTTCCAGGTAGGGGTTTTGCGACTGCTCGGCAATTTTTAAGGTCTCTTTTAATCGATTCTCGGCACGCACCAGGTCACCCGAGCGCAGATCGGTATAGGCCAGCTCCTTTAAGGCGTAGGCCGCACCCTGGCGATCATCGATTTGCAAAGCAATTTGATAGGATTCATCCAGCTGCTGGCGGGCCTGGGGGTAGTTACCCAATTTGTTATTCGCATTACCCATGCCATAGAGGGCAATACTCAACTCACTGCTGATGTCGTGCGCCCGATAGTAACTTTCGGCCTGAGCAAAATAGGGAATCGCCAGTTCATACTCTTTTTGATATTCGTAAACCAGGCCCAGATAACTGGCCACTGAAATGCGGTAATCTTCCCGGTCCAGCTCTTCGGCAATCTGATAAGACTGGTTGAAATCGCGCAGTGCGCCGACATAATCGAGCAGCGAAATTTTCAGTAAGCCACGCATCCTTAGCGAAACAAACAACAGGTGGCGCTGCTGGTTAAATTCCGCCCAAAGAATGGCTTTGTTTAACTCCGGCATGCCTTTAGAGGATTCCCCCAGGGCGTCGAGCGCTTCGGCGCGCACCACTTGAATAGCGTAATAGAGCTGCGGCTGTAGCTGCTCAGCAACCAGTGCCAGCGCCGCTTCACTTTGCTCGAGGGATTTTTGCGGGTAGATTAACGCCAGGTAGGCACCCGCCAGGCAGTAGCGCTTTTCGGCTTGCTGCTCTTTGGTGAGTGTTGCATCGTCCAACGCCAAATATTCGCTGACCACCGCATTGGGGTTGGCAATTAAACGTTCGTCACAATTGCCAAAGGCGGGGGCGAAATCGACCAGAGTGTGATTGCTTGGTGCCTCAATGGCCCAGGCGCTCGCCCACTGCAGGGTGCAACAGCAGAGTGTCAACGCCAACAGCCGGCGCAACAACACAGGGGCAGGTACCACTGGACGCAGAGGTGTAATCAGGGTGTTGTTCATTAATTTTTGCACCGAGACCGCGAGAACCCCTAAGGGGCGCGCTAGATTATCAGTTCTGGCCCGTCACCGCCAAGCACAGCGGGGCACCTGTTTCAACATTCGATGAATAGCGCACATTAGCTCCATTAATCTTGATATCAACTTCCACGACTACCGGAAATTAGCATGACGCGTTCAAAAACAGCAGCACTTTGCCTACGCCATTTGTTACTGATCAATCTGCTCGTCACCGGCCTGGCGCTGGCCGACGCAGAGAACCCAGACCCTTACGCCACCATCACCGAACTGCAACAGCAGGCGTTCACCAGCAGCCAGCTGGTGACTGCTGCCCTGGCCAGGATAGAGACCATCGACCGCAATGGCCCCAAGGTGAACGCCATGATTGAGCTCAACCCGGATGCCTTAGCGATCGCCAAAACCCTCGACGGCCAGCCGCCCCTGGGGGAGCTGTACGGTATCCCCATCGTCCTCAAAGACAACATCGACACCGGCGACAAAATGCTGACCACCGCCGGCAGCCGGGCACTGGCGGACCAACCCGCCGCCAAAGATGCCTTTATCGTCGGCCGGATTCGCCAGGCCGGCGGCGTCGTGCTCGGCAAAACCAATCTCAGCGAGTGGGCCAATTTTCGCTCCAATCAATCGATCAGTGGCTGGAGCGGGCGCGGCGGGCAAACCCGCAACCCCTATGTGTTGGATCGCAGCCCGTGTGGCTCCAGCTCGGGCAGCGCCGTGGCGGTGGCCGCCGGCCTGACACCACTGGCAGTGGGCACCGAAACCGATGGTTCGATTATCTGCCCGGCCTCTATGAACGGTATCGTCGGCATCAAGCCAAGCCTCGGGCTGGTTAGCCGCAGCGGCATTATTCCGCTCTCGCACAGCCAGGATACCGCTGGCCCCATGGCGCGCACGGTGGCCGATGCCGCCCTGCTGTTGAGCGTGCTGGCCGCCGAGGACAGCCAGGACCCGGCCACCCTGGGGGCGCCACAACGCGGTCTCAACTATCGTCAGTTCCTCGATGCCGAGGCCCTGAGCGGCAAACGCATCGGCATTCTCGCCAGCAAAACCGGCCAGCACGCCGGCACCGACCAGGTATTTGACGATGCCCTGGCCACCATTAGCCAGTTGGGGGCGGTGCTGGTTAACGATGTTGAGATCGCCACCTTGAAGGATATCGGCGACCCCGAGTACACCGTTTTACTCTACGATTTCAAACACGACCTCAACCACTACCTCGGCCGGCGTCGCGGGCTGCCGGTGGCCAACCTGAGTGACCTGATCGCCTTTAACCGCCGCCAGGCGAGCGTCGAGATGCCCTGGTTTGGCCAGGATATTTT
The DNA here is from genome assembly GCF_033283405.1 of Halioxenophilus sp. WMMB6. NCBI lineage: Bacteria > Pseudomonadati > Pseudomonadota > Gammaproteobacteria > Alteromonadales > Alteromonadaceae > Halioxenophilus > Halioxenophilus sp. WMMB6. Next base: position 100,868 of record NZ_JAWMQR010000007.1, on the reverse strand, counting down.
TCTCGAGGCCCAGAGCAAAGGCGAACTCACCGACGACGAGTATGTTCGGGCGTTGGCCACGGCCAAGCGACTGGCCGGCCCCGAGGGGATTGACGCCACCCTGGAGAAGTACCACCTGGATGCCATCGTCGCCCCCGCCTACACACCCGCCTTTCCCATAGACCCGGTATTGGGCGATGGTTTCATTCTCGGCACCTCAACCGCCGCAGCGGTATCGGGTTACCCAGCCATCACTGTGCCCGCCGGGCGCGTGCATGAGCTGCCGGTGGGAATAGTTCTATTTGCCGAAAAGTGGAGCGAACCGAAACTGATCAGCTTCGCCTACGCCTTTGAACAGAGCCACCAGGGTTGGCAGCCACCAAAATTCATCCCGACACTGGCGCCATAGGATTTTTCCCGGAATTTGTGGTCCTAGGTGATTTTTGGCGGTTTTGCCGGCAGGCAGACCGCCTGCGCTGCGCCAAGCAGTGCCGTTTTATTTGGGCTGCCTTGCAGTTTCCAACAAACTTACCGACGACCCGCAGTCAGGTTGGTAAACTCCAACGGTTAGCGGTATTCAGCAGGACAGACATGGCCAGTTTACGAATTTTGATAGCAGCCGGTATGGCGGTAACACTATTGGCGATGGCGGGTTGTGGCGGCCAGAAACCGAAGCCGGCCGCGGCCACCACCGTGAGCTTCAACCTCAGCTACAACAAGTACTCCGCCAGTAACGAGCGCCTCGGTGAAACCGCCTTCGAAGATGGCCTGCAACTGCTGTTTCGGGTGATCCCCGGAGCCATTTTAGGCAAGCCACCAGAGGCCATTCTGGTGACCGAAAATCCCCATGACGGACAACTGCACCTAACCCTCCCCGCCAATGCCGAGCGTTACGCCCAGCCGTTACAAGCCGAGTCACTGGTGGTCACCCCCGCCGACACCAAGGTGGTGCGCCTGGCCTCCTACCACTCCTACCCCCACTACAGCGAACCGGCCGGAAGTGGCGGCTTTGTCGATCGCAACAGCGGTAACCCACTGGTGCTGGTCTATTTCAGCCAGCCGGTCACCATCAGCGGTATTCTGGAGTTGGATCAGCAGACGTTGGTGCATGAGTTGGAGATTCCCAGTGCCGGCTGGCACTGGTTGGAGCTGGTCAGCGATCAGCCCGAACAGGTGGTGATCAAACGCTATTTCGGGCGCGAGGCGGACATCGAATTCCGCATCATCGCCGAAAATATTATTAGCCTTTAGGGCTGTTGGATAAGCGTGACCATCTCCTCGTGGGTGATGGTCTCGTGGTCGAGCAACGCCGCCACCAAACGCTCCAACTCCGCCTTATGCTCGGCCAGCAAGGCCATGGTTTCGGCTTCAGCCTCAACTAAAATCCGGCGCACTTCATCGTCCAGGGCCTTGGCGGTCTCGTCACTGAACTCCTTGGGCTCGGTCATCTCCCGCCCCAGAAAGGGGTGCTCCTCGCCAACGCTGTAACCCACCGGGCCGATGTTTTTGCCCATGCCCCACTGGCCCACCATTTTATAGGCGAGCTGGGTCGCCTGGCGCAGGTCGTCCGCCGCCCCGGTGCTCACTCCGCCGCAGAGCAGCTGCTCAGCCGCACGGCCACCCATGTAGATCGACAGCTTCTCCAGCAGGAAATCCTGGTTGAGGTTGTGGCGGTCTTCCACGGGTACCTGTTCGGTCATACCCAGCGCCCGCCCACGCGGCACAATGCTGATCTTCTGCACCGGGTCGCTGTGTTCGGCGTAGTGGGCGGTGATAGCGTGGCCGGCTTCATGGCAGGCGATGCGGCGCCGCTCGGAGGGGTTGAGCAGATCGGTGCGCGGTGCGCCCATCATCACCTTGTCGCGGGCGTTGAGAAAATCATCCATGGCGATCGCCTCGCGCCCGGCACTCACCGCCGCCAGCGCCGCCTCATTCACCAGGTTGGCCAGCTCGGCGCCGGAGAAACCCGGTGTGGCCGCGCCAATTGCATCGAAGTCGACATCCGCGGCCAGTTTCTTCTGGCGGCAGTGTACCTGCACAATGGCCGACCGCGCCGCCCGTTGGGGCAGCTCCAAGGTCACCTTGCGGTCGAAACGGCCCGGGCGCAGCAGCGCCGGGTCGAGCACATCCGGCCGGTTGGTGGCGGCCAGCACCACCACCGCCTCCTCCGCCTCGAAGCCGTCCATCTCCGCCAGAATCTGGTTCAAGGTCTGTTCCCGTTCGTCGTTACCACCACCGAGGCCGGTACCGCGCACCCGGCCGACAGAGTCGATCTCGTCGATAAAGATCAGCGCCGGCGCCTCTTTGCGAGCCTGGCTGAACATATCGCGTACACGCGAGGCGCCCACACCGACAAACATCTCAATAAATTCCGATCCACTCACCGAAAAAAAAGGCACTCCCGCCTCGTTGGCGGTGGCTCGGGCGAGCATCGTTTTACCGGTACCGGGGGCGCCCATCATTAAAATGCCCTTGGGCATGTGCGCATCCAGCGCGCGGAATTTTTCCGGGTTTTTCAGATATTCAATTATCTCCTGCAGATCCTGTTTGGCCGTTTCCAGGCCGGCAATATCCTCGTAGTGCGGGCCACCGTGGTTGTTCTCAAAACGCCGGGCGCGGGAGCGGCCAAATCCGTAGAGGCCACCACCGGCACCATTGCCCAACCGATTTTGCAGCGCACGGCTGCTCCAAACAAAAAAGCCGATAATTAATATCCACGGTAAAAAACCGGCGACCAGCTGTGCCCAAAAGGGAACAGCATCGGTTTCGGTCACAATCTTTACCTCGTGCTCGAGCATTAAATCGAGCAGCCGCTCATTTTCCAGTTGCGGAATCACTACCTGAAAATCGACACGAGTGCGAGCAGTGTCGCTGTCATTATTGCTGTAGCGTCCGCGAATGTGATCACCTTTAATAATCACTTCGCGCACCTCACCGGCTTTTATCTGGTCGACAAAATCGGAGTAGGCCAAATTAGCAATGGGCCCGGGTAACACCACTTTGACCAGGTAATAAACGGAGAAGGCCATCAACATTAATGGCAGCCATTGAGGCCAAAGATTTTCGGGTTTGCTGGGTGCGGTTTCAGCCATAGTGGTAGATCTGGTTCAGCTCATTCAAAATTGCCAACCAACGCCGCTGGAAAAAAATCAGATCGCTTTTATTGTGGTCTGATAATCTGGCGCCGGGTGGCCGTTGATGTAAGTCAGCACGATAACAACACCAAGCTGCACAATAAACAGAAAGATCATTGCAACCGGGGATTTCATGGGTCAACGAAAATTAATAATTGCCTTAGTGATTGCTGCCATCGTCATTCTCGCCTTGTGGCGGCCCTGGCAGGAACACCCGATAGCTGTGTTTAGCGTGGTGGTGGATCAGGGGCTGGTGGAGGCGACCGCCGCCAACACCCGTACAGGGACTGTGAAGGCCTGTCGCCGTTCTAAATTATCCATGCCCACCGGCGGTACCGTGGCCGACCTGCTGGTGGATGAGGGTGACCACGTCGAGGGCAATCAGCTGCTGCTGGAGTTGTGGAACCGCGACAAGCAGGCGCTGGTCGACCAGGCCGAACAACAGCTGCTGGCCCTGCAGGAGCAGGAGAGCAGCACCTGCCTCACCGCCGATTTAAAAGAGCGCGAAGCCAAACGGCTGGAACAGCTGCTCGATAAAAAACTCACCTCCGAAGATAAGGTCGACGCCGCCCGCACCGATGCCGACAGCCATCGCTTGGCCTGCTCCGCCTCCCGCCACCAGTGCCAGGTAGCCAGAGCCACTCTCGATCAATTCCAGGCACAGCTCGAACTCACCCAGCTGCGCGCCCCCTTTGCCGGCATCATCGCTGAAATTAACGGCGAGGTGGGCGAGTACATCACCCCCTCGCCACCGGGTATTCCCACCCCGGCTGCCATCGATCTGATCGACTACAGCTGCCTCTACGTGACCGCCCCCATCGATGAGATCGACGCCGGCGCGGTGACTGTTGGCTTGCCGGCGCGGGTGACGCTGGACGCCTTTCGCGGTATCACCTTGAACGGTACCGTTTCGCGTATTGCCCCCTATGTACTCGACCTGGAAAAGCAGGCGCGCACGGTGGATGTCGATGTCACCCTCGATGCCGTGCCCGAAGCGGTGCATCTGTTGGTCGGCTACAGCGCCGACATCACCATTATTCTGCAAGCCAAGGCGTCGGTTGTACGCCTGCCCAGTGAAGCCATCCTCTCCGACAACAGCGTCTGGCTGATCGACAAAAACAACCGCCTGCATCGCCAGCCGATCACCACCGGCCTCAGCAACTGGACCTACACCGAAGTTACCAGCGGTTTGCAGGCCGGCGACCGGGTGGTGCGCAGCCCCGACCTACCCAACCTGGCCGAGGGCCGGCTAACGGTCGCCCACGGTGATTAAACTCGAGGGGGTTAACAAAACCTTCGTCCTGGGCGAACAGCCGGTGCACGCCTTGGTTGACATCAACCTGAGCGTGGCGGCCGGGGAGTACCTCTCGGTGATGGGCCCTTCCGGCTCGGGTAAGTCGACCCTGCTCAATATGCTGGGCCTGCTTGACCGGCCCGACTCCGGCGAATACTGGCTGAAGGAGACCGCCACCCGCACCCTCTCCGAGGTGGCCCGGGCCCAACTGCGCAGCCAGTGGATCGGCTTTGTCTTCCAGGCCTACCACCTGGTGCCCCGCCTCACCGGCCTGGAGAATATCGAATTGCCGATGATGCTGGCCGGGGTACCCGCCAAAGAACGGCGCCGCCTGGCCACCGCCGCCATGGAGCGGCTCGGCATCGCCGACCGCGCCCAGCATCTGCCCAAGCAGCTCTCCGGCGGCCAGCGCCAACGGGTGGCCCTGGCGCGGGCAATTGTGCGCAAGCCGGCCCTGCTCCTGGCCGATGAACCCACCGGCAACCTCGACAGCCACTCCGGCGCTGAGGTGGTCAAGCTGCTGGAGGAGCTCAACGGCGACGGCATCACCCTGCTGGTGGTCACCCACGACGCCGCCCTCGGTGCCCGCGCCCGCCGCCGCATTAAAATGGTCGATGGCGCCATTGTTGAAGACCTTCAGGGCGCCGGCCCATGAGCCTGCGCGACTACCTGATGTTCAGCTGGCAGGCGCTGGCGCGCACCCGCTTTAAAAGCGCCATGATCCTGCTGGCCATGGCCTTTGCCGTGGCCTCGGTGGTGACCCTCACCGCCCTCGGCGAGGGGGCCAAGCGCTATGTGCTGGCGCAGTTCAGTTTTCTGGGGGCCGACGTGCTGGTGATGTTCCCCGGCCGCAATGAGACCACCGGCGGCCTGCCACCGGTCACCGGTGCCGCCGCCCGTAACATCACCCTGGAGGAGATGTTCTACCTCGACCAGCGCTTAAGTTCGGTAGCGGCGGTGGCACCGGTGGTGGTGGGCAGTGCCGAGGTGGCCTTTGGCAGCCTGTCGCGGGAGGTGATAGTACTCGGCACCACCGATACCTTTATCGCCATTCGCGAAATGGAGCTCGCCCTCGGCCACGGCCTTAACATTACCGATATCCGCCGCGGCAATAACGACTGTCTGCTTGGCGAAACACTGCGCCAGGCGCTGTTCGGTAACCAGCCGGTGATCGGCCGGATTGTGCGCGTGCAGGATTATCGCTGCCGGGTGGTGGGCGTTTTGGCCGGCACCGGCGACGCCTTTGGCATGGACCTGAGCGACAGCCTGGTGCTGCCCGTGGCCTCCGCCCAGCGGCTGTTCAACACCGAGGCGCTGTTTCGCGTGCTGCTGCAGATGCAACCCGGCACCAACCTCGAGCGCGCCAAGGCACAGATTCTGACCCTGATGACCGAACTGCATCAGGGCGAACTCGACGTCACCCTGGTCAGCCCGGATGCCCTGCTCAGCACCTTTGGCGACATTCTCAACGCCATGACCCTGGGCGTGGCTGCCATCGCCAGCATCAGCCTGCTGGTGGCCGGGCTGCTGATTATGAACATCACCCTCATCACCGTTACCCAGCGCACCCAGGAGATCGGCCTGCTCAAGGCGCTGGGCGCCTCCTCCGGCCAGGTGCTGCGCCTGTTTCTGCTGGAGGCGCTGATTTTAGCGGCGCTGGGCTCGCTGATTGGCCTGGTTGCCGGCTTCGCCCTGGTGCTGATCGGCAACCACTGGTTTAGCGGCGCCCAGTTTCAACCACCGCTGTGGGCGCTGCTGATGGCGGTGTCGGTGGCGTTGATCACCAGCCAACTCTTCTCCTGGCTGCCGGCGCGCCGGGCCAGCCACCTGGCGCCGGTAGTGGCGCTGCAGAACCGGAGCTGACCATGCAACTGGGCGATGCTTTCCTGTGGGTGGCCAAGGCGGTCTTTAGTCAGCGCCAGCGCAGCCTGTTGACCATTCTCGGCATCGCCATCGGCATCACCGCGGTCACCCTGCTCACCTCCATTGGCGAGGGGCTGCGCCTCTACCTGTTGGAGAGCTTCTCCCAATTTGGCACCCGCATCATTGCCGTCACCCCGGGGCGGGTCACCACCCAGGGCATGGCCGGCATGCTCAGCTCGGTAAAACCGCTCACCGTTGACGACGCCCAATCCCTGCGACGCCTGCCCTACGTCACCGCCGTGGTGCCCCTGGTGAGCGGCACCGCCCGGGTGGAGGCCGGCTCGCTGGGCCGCGACACCAACGTTATCGGCGCCAACCACGAGGCTGCCCGCGCCTGGCAGATGGCCGTCGCTCAGGGCCGCTTCCTGCCCGACGACGACCCGGTGGCCGCCCGTGCCTACGCCGTGATCGGCGCCAAACTGAAGCAGGAGCTGTTTCGCGAACAGAACCCCCTAGGACAGCTGATCCGTGTGGGCGGTAACCGCTACCGGGTGATTGGCGTGATGGAGTCCAAGGGCCAGATGCTCGGCTTCGACCTCGACGATGTGGTCTACATCCCCACCGGCCGGGGGTTGCAGCTGTTCGACCGGGAGAGCCTGATGGAGGTGGATGTGGTGTTTGGGCCGGAGATCAGCAGCAGCGAGATCGGCCAGCGTATTCGCCAAAGCCTGAGCAGCCGCCACGGCCGCGAGGATTTCACCCTCTTTACCCAGGAGGATATGTTATCCAGCCTGGACAGCATCCTCTCCTTCCTCACCCTGGCCGTGGCGGGGCTGGGCAGCATCTCGCTGTTTGTCGGCGCGGTGGGGGTACTCACCATCATGATCACCGCCTTGAAGGAGCGCACCCCGGAGATTGGCCTGCTGCGCGCCCTCGGCGCCCGCCGGCTGCAGATCCTGCTGCTGTTTTTGGGTGAGGCGGTGGTGCTGGCCGGCAGCGGCGGCGTGGCCGGCATTGCTATTGCCGTCAGCCTGGTGGGCGCGGCGCTGTTGGCGGTACCCAGCCTGCCCCTGGCCATCAACCTGGGCTACCTGCTGCTGGCCCTGCTGCTCTCGATGGTGATCGGTCTACTGGCCGGTATTATCCCGGCACTGCATGCCGCCCGCTTAGACCCGATTGAGGCGCTTCGCGATGAGTAACGCCAAGCGCCATTCGCGCTGGCAGACTTGAGGATTGGCGGCGCCACCCCCATCTTTAACAGCACAATTTATAGGGCCTAAATTCATTCACAACCGACGCAATCACCTAGCCCCACGAATTCACCGATTGATGCACAGGCGCAAGCACTATGGAGTTTAAAGACTACTACAAGATACTCGGCGTCGACGAAGCCGCCGATGACAAGGCCATCAAATCCGCCTACCGCAAACTGGCCCGGCAGTACCACCCCGATGTCAGCACCGAAAACCAGGCGGAGGAGAAGTTCAAAGAGGTCACCGAAGCCTACGAGGTGTTAAAAAGCCCGGAGAAGCGCGCAGAATACGACGAGCTGCGCAAATATGGCCAGGGCGGCCGCTTTCAACCACCGCCGGGGTGGCAGTCGGCCGGTGGCGGCGATGGCTACTACGAGGGCGATTTTTCCGAGTTTTTCAGTTCGATTTTTGGCAACCGTGGTGGCGATGCCGGCTTTGGCGGCTTTCAACGCGGTGCTGGCGGTGGCCGCAGCTACGCCATCAAGGGTGAGGATATCGAAACCGAACTGCCCATCTTCCTGGAAGACACCTTAAGCGAAGAGTCTAAGACCATCGAGTACCACCTGCCCCAGGTCGATGCTCAGGGCCGGCGGGTGAAGGTGGCGAAAACCTTGAAGGTGAAAATCCCCGCAGGGGTCAGTGATGGCGAGCGAATCCGCCTGAAAAACCAGGGCGGCCCGGGTTACAATGGCGGCGCCAACGGCGACCTCTACCTGCGTATCCGGCTGGTGCCGCACCCACTGTTCGATGTGCAGGGCCACAATCTGTTGGTGACCGTCCCCATCGCCCCCTGGGAGGCGGTGCTCGGTGCCAAAATTGTGGTACCCACTCTGGAAGGCAAGGTCAATATCACCGTGCCGGCCAACTCACAGGCAGGGCAAAAATTGCGAATTAAAGGCAAGGGGCTGCAAACCAAAACCGGCCGCGCCGATCTCTTCGCCGTACTGAAAATTGTGGTACCCGCCAGCAGCGATGCCGCCGCCCAGGCCCAGTGGCAGGCGCTGCAGGAGGCCTCACAATTTAATCCTCGCGCCGATTGGCAATAGTGGTGACAACTAATGACCGAGCAAATTATCTATTTCAGTTTGGAACAGTTCAGCCAGCAGGTACCCCTGGCGCCGGAACATATTGTCGAAATTGTGCACCTGGGCATTGTCGAACCCGCCGGGCGCGAACAGCGCAACTGGCAGTTTGATATCGATATGTTGGCCACCGCGCGCCAGGCCTGGCGCCTGCACCGTCAGTTGGAGATCGACTGGCCCGGTGTTGCACTAGCGATGCAACTGCTGCAACAAATTGATGATCTCAAACGTGAAAACGAGCGCCTGCGCGCGCAGTTACGGCGCTTTATTGTTATCGATTAATTGTCGTCAAAACGCTTAATTTCCCGCAAAAAACGCCGGCCTGATTTTAACGCCTCAATCTGTTAGAATGGTCGGCGTTTTACTTTCAATGATTGGCCTAGGATATTCCGAAGCCTGTTTGTTAGCATTTTTTTGTTTCTCCTGTAACAAATTGTTAATGGGCATGGGTAATAAAATTCATAAATACCTGCTTCGTTACACTGCGCACTAGTTATAGCGCCCCCTTGGCTAGTCATACGTTGGACCGGCGTTTTCCGCCGGAAAACAACGGCACACTGAAGTGTCGGTGAGTTTTACTCACACGAGCTCGGCGTCAATTCGGTTAAATAATTTTCCGCTCTTGTGTCGAACCCCGATGAATGTCTGAGGGCTTATAGAATTTATTTTCTGAGCCTTCAGCAACAACAAAAAGGTCGAAACAGTAACCATTATGTGCGGTATCTGCGGCGAAATTCGATTCAACAACCACCTCCCCTCCGTTAGTGCGGTCGAACGTATGGCAGAAAAACTGGTGCCTCGCGGGCCAGATGCGGGCGGCATCTTTGCGCAAAGTAATATGGTGTTTGGTCACCGACGCCTGAAAATTATTGATTTAAGCGAGCACGCCCAACAGCCGATGCACGATCCGGCCCTGGGTCTTACCCTGGCCTTTAACGGCTGTATCTACAACTATCAGGAGCTGCGCGCCGAGCTGCAGCAACTGGGCTATCAGTTTTTCTCCACCGGTGATTCCGAGGTGATCCTCAAGGCTTACCACGCCTGGGGCAGCGACTGCGTGCAGCGCTTTAACGGCATGTTTGCCTTTGCCATTCACCACCGCGACAGCGGCAAGGTGGTGATGGCGCGCGACCGTTTTGGTATCAAACCTCTCTACCTGGCGGAGATCGACGGCGGCCTGCGTTTCGCTTCCTCCCTGCCGTCCATATTGGCCAGCGGCGGCATCAACACCGATATCGACCCGGTGGCCCTGCACCACTATCTGCAGTGGCACGCGGTAGTGCCGCCACCGCTGACGCTGTTGCAGGGGGTACGCAAGCTGCCACCGGCCACGGTGCGCGAAATAGAGGCCAACGGCGACACCCGCGAATACCGCTACTGGTCGCTGACCATGGGGCCAGTGGGCGACGACCCCAACAAAACTGAAGCCGATTGGCAGGCGGAACTGCTGGCGGTGATGCGACGCTCGGTGGCGCGCCGCTCCATCGCCGATGTGCCGGTGGGCGTGCTGCTCTCCGGCGGCCTCGACTCCAGCCTGATCGTCGGCCTGCTGGCCGAGCAGGGGCAGACTGACCTGCACACCTTCTCGGTGGGCTTTGAAGCCGCCGGCGGTGAGTCCGGCGATGAGTTCAAATACTCCGACATCATCGCCCGCCACTACGACACCGACCACCACCAGATTCGCGTGCCCTCAAGCCGCCTGCTCGATACCCTGCCGGAGACCTTCAAGGCGATGAGCGAGCCGATGGTGAGCTACGACAATGTCGGTTTCTTTCTGCTCTCGCACGAGGTCTCCAAACACCTGAAGGTGGTGCAGAGCGGCCAGGGCGCCGACGAGGTCTTTGGCGGCTACCACTGGTACCCGCCGATGGTGGCCAGCGACGATGCCGTGGCCACCTACCGCCAGCACTTTTTTGATCGCTCGGAAGAGGAGTACGCGCAGACGGTGACCGCGCGCTTCCTGCACGAGGACTACAGCCAGCAGTTTGTGCACAACTACTTCCACCAGCTGCAAACCCCCAACGCGGTCGACAAGGCCCTGCACATCGACACCAATGTGATGCTGGTCGACGACCCGGTAAAGAGGGTTGATAACATGACCATGGCCTGGGGCCTGGAGGCGCGGGTGCCGTTTCTCGATCACGAGGTGGTGGAGCTGGCCGCGCGCATTCCCGCAGAGCTGAAAATTCAGCAGGGTGGCAAACACATTTTGAAAGAGGTGGCGCGCAAGATTATCCCCAACGCCGTCATCGACCGGCCCAAGGGCTACTTCCCTGTGCCGGCCCTGAAATACATCGAAGGGCCCTATCTGGAGTTTGTGCGCGGCTACCTCGACAGCGACACCGCCCGCCAGCGCGATCTGTTTCAGCGCCCCTATCTGGATAGTCTGATGGCCGCCCCCCGGGATCACATCACTCCCCTGCGCGGCTCCAAACTTTGGCAGGTGGCCATGTTGGAGATGTGGCTGCAAACACACGGTATCTGACCATGACCAAGCAATCACCCACTACCGACGAGCGCGGCCACAAACACCACGATCCGATGGACCCTTCGGTGATGGCCTCGCTCAAGCACTGGGGCGACCCGCTCACCGACCCCACTGACGAGCCCATGGCTAAAGAGGTGGCGCTGGACTGTGGCTGGGGGCGGCTGCTGTTTGGCCAAACCTTTCAAAACCCGCAGACCGTGGCCGAGATTCTACGCCGCGAAAAGCGCGATCAGCGCGACATCGCCCTCTACGTGCGCGACCCGAATCTGATTCTCGCCTGCGCCCCTCAAGAGCTCTTCCTCGACCCGTCGCTCACCTATCGGCTCGACTTTCGCCACTACCAGCCGCGCCCGGATCAGCCCCAGGCGGTGCGCATCCGGGCCATTAACGAGCACGACAATCAGCGCGACATCGACCGGCTCTATAAGGTGCACAACATGGTGCCCGCCTACGACGGCTTCTACAGCAAGTTGAAGGAGATACCGGCGATCACCATGCTGGTGGCCGAGGATGTCAGCACCGGTGACATTATCGGCGCCGTTACCGGTGTCGACCATCGCCTGGCCATCAACGACCCGGACAACGGCTGCAGCCTGTGGGCGCTGGTGGCCGACCCGCAGGCCCAGATTCCTGCCGTGGGCGAGTGGCTGACCCGGGCACTGGTCGAGAAGCTGCAGGCCGATGGCCGCGACTTTATGGATCTGTCGGTGATGCACAACAACACCAAGGCGATCCGCCTTTATGAGCGCCTGGGTTTCAAGCAGGTGCCGGTGTACTGCATCAAGAAGAAAAACTCCATCAACGAGCGCTGGTTCGTCGGCGAGGACCCGGAAGAGGGTCTTAACATCTACGCCAAAATTATCACCATGGAGGCGCGTAGGCGCGGCATTGGCGTTGAAATCCTCGACGCTGAAGGTGGCTTCTTCAAACTCACCCTGGGTGGCCGCTCGATCACCTGCCGGGAATCCCTGAGCGAACTGACCAGCGCCATCGCCATGAGCCGCTGTGACGACAAGGCTGTTACCCGCCGGGTGTTGGAGCACGAAGGGCTGCGCGTGCCCGAGCAGATCACCTCGGAAGATGCCGACACCGTGGCCACCTTCCTCAACCGCCACCACCGGGTGGTGGTGAAACCCGCGCGCGGCGAACAGGGGCGCGGTATCAAGGTGGGCTTGACCAAACTCGATGAGGTGCACGAGGCCATCTGTGAGGCCGCCAACTACAGTGACAAGGTGCTGCTGGAAGAGTGCGTCGACGGCGATGACCTGCGCATTATCGTTATCGACTACCAGGTGGTGGCCGCCGCTGTACGCCGGCCGCCCTATGTTATTGGCAATGGCCGTGAAACCGTGGCCGAGCTGGTGTCGGCACTCAGCCAACGTCGCGCTGCTGCCACCCACGGTGAGAGCACCATCCCGGTCGATAGCGAGACCGCCCGCTGTGTGCGCCAGGCCGGTTTTGAGCTCGACGATGTGCTCCCCAGTGGCGAGCGTGTGAAAGTGCGCTCCACCGCCAACCTGCACACCGGTGGTACCATTCACGACGTGACACCGCAGCTGCACCCGGTACTGATCACCGCCGCCCGGCGCGCGGCTCGAGCCCTGCACATTCCCGTGGTAGGCTTGGACTTTTTGGTGCCTAGCGTGAGCGGCCCGGACTATGTGATCATCGAAGCCAATGAGCGCCCCGGGCTCGCCAACCATGAGCCACAACCCACCGTAGAACGCTTTGTCGATCTGCTGTTTCCCCATACCAAAAGCGTCCACAGTGATTCGGAAGAGTAATGCAATTAGCGATAGACCATGAGTACCTGCAGCAGACACTGCACACGCTGCTCGCCACCCCCAGCCCCTCGGGCATGACCGACGAAGTGGTGCGCCTGGTGTGTGCCGAGCTGGAGAAGCTTGGCATCCACTACGAACTGACCCGGCGCGGCGCTATTCGCGCCACCATTCCCGGCCAGCAGTCATCACCCCGGCGTGCCATCGCCGCCCACCTCGACACCCTGGGCGCCATGGTCAAGGGCTTAAAACGCAATGGCCGCCTGCGCGTGGTGCCCATCGGTCACTGGAACGCCCGCTTCGCCGAGGGCGCCCGGGTCAAGATTCACTGTGACAACGGCACCGTCCTGAACGGCACCATTCTGCCCCTCAAGGCCTCCGGCCATACCTACAACAAAGAGATCGACAGCCAGCCATCGGCCTGGGACAACCTGGAGATCCGCGTCGACGAAACCAGCGTCTCGGTCGATCAGCTCTGGGAAACCGGTGTCCGGGTGGGGGATTTTGTCTCCGTCGACAGCCAGCCGGAATTTAACGAAAACGGCTTTGTTAATGCCCGTCACCTGGACGACAAAGCCGGCGTCACCAGTATTTTGGCGGCGGCGAAGGCGCTGCTCGACAGCGGCCAAAAACCGGTGCTCGATTGCCACCTGCTGTTTACCATCTCAGAAGAGGTGGGTGTCGGCGCTTCGCACATTCTGCACGGCGAGGTGGCCGAGATGGTCTCGGTCGATAACGGCACCATCGCCCCCGATCAGAACACCTGTGAATTTGGCGCGACCATCGCCATGCAGGACTCCAGCGGCCCGTTTGATCGGCACCTGACCAAACACCTGATCTACCTCTGCCAGCGCGCCGAGATCGAATTTTCCCGCGATGTGTTTCTCTACTATCGCAGCGATGCCGCCGCCGCGCTGGAGGCCGGTAATGATATTCGCACGGCGCTGGTCTGTTTTGCCTTGGATGCCTCCCACGGTTGGGAACGTTCGCATCTGCGTTCACTCTCCGCCGTCGCGCAGCTGCTGGCGCAGTACATGCTTTCACAACCGCTGTTTGGCGAGCACGAAAATGTGATCGGCAACGATCAGGATTACCCGCTCATCTCTTCCAGCGAACGCATGCGTTTCTGATGGGCAAACGCTAGTGAACAGCCTGCATTTGCCGCGGTTGTTCACTGGCCTAATAACCCTGCGCCGTTTAATTCCAATCCATTGCAGCGAGCGGTTTTTCTTGCCCCTGACGCTCGGTTATTTTACTCTGACTCTCCCGCGAACCGACGCAAACCGCGAACTAACCTCTTTGATTTTTAGGAATTGACCATGCTTGATAATTGCCAAACAGCTCGCGAACGATGGGGTGGTGTTAATGAACTCGTCGATCGTTGGTTAGATGAGCGCAAAGAGCTTCTGGTCATTTTCTGCAGCCTTTCCGGTATTAAATCCTTTGCCGATAACGACGACGAGTACGGCCCCAAAATTCGCCGACTGTGCCAACTGTTGGTCGATTACGTCTCCGCCGGCCACTTTGAGGTGTATGAAAAACTGATCCAGGAAGGCAAACAGTTTGACGATACCGACGGGCTGAAAAAGGCCGCCGAACTTTATCAGACCATCGACGGCACCACCGAAAGCCTGCTCGACTTCAACGATAAGTATCAGGAGGTCGACGACCTCTCCACCCTGGTTAATGATCTCTCTACCATGGGTGAAACCCTGGCGGAACGGTTTGAAGCCGAAGACGCCATGATTGATGTTCTGCACACCGCCCACCAACAACTGCTGGAACCGGAAATTACCAAGTAATCCCGCCCGCACCGCCGCCCCACATTGCTACACTCTGTTTAACCTTTTCCAAAAGCGGCCGATAACCCTTCGGAGCGCTGCCGGCCCTGCCGGCAATTGACAGGCGGGTGGTTCACCACTCGCACAACGGTTTGGATATCCTATGACGTGTACCCTAACGGGTCGGCTCCTGCCCCTCCCTCTGCTGGTGTTGATCACACTGCTGCTAACCGCCTGTGATCCCGCCCCGGGGCCCAGTGCCACCACCGAAGTCGCCGCCAAGGGGCTCTACAGCGGCGCCATCAGCCCCAGTGGCGACTATTTCGTAATTGGCTCCATCTACCACGGCGGCAGCTTGTGGAGCAGCCGCGGTGAGCGGCTGTTCAACTGGAATCATAAAGCGGGGGAGAGGAGTGCTATTGTCGCCACCGATTTTTCGCCCGATGGTCAATGGGCAGTGACGGCGGAAGATCAGACACTGGTACTGTGGTCGGCCACCACCGGCAAGGCGGTGGTTTATCTCTCCGCCCCGGCCCAGATTCTCGACGTGGCGCTTGGCCAGAACGGCAACTACGCCCTGGTCGGCACCACCGGCAACGAAGCGCTGCTCTACAACCTGCGCCAGCGCAGTGTCGTGCGGGTTTTGAACCACGCCAACACAGTGCGCAGTGTGGCGCTCAGTGACGATGGCCGCCTGGCGTTGACCGGCTCGGAAGATACCACCGCCGTGCTTTGGGACCTGGAGAGCGGCCGGCCGCTCTTCACCATTAAGCACCAGGACGACGTCCAACAGGTGGCATTGTCTCCCGACGGCCGCCTGGCGCTGTCGGCGGCGCAGTACGATAAAGCGGTGCTGTGGCGCACCAGCAATGGCGAGGTGATTGGCGAGTTGCCGCTGGCTGCGGAACACTTAAAGCGTGGCAGCCGCTTTACCGCCGCCGAATTCAGCGCCAACAGCAGCCTGCTGCTGACCGGCAGCCCGGACCGGGTGGTGCAGCTGTGGGATACCGCACGCCTGAGCTTGGTGAAGGAGTGGCACCTGCCCAAACGCAACGCCTGGAAACCCACCGGCGCGGCGGTGGTGGCGGTGGGCTTTGGCCCCGGCACCGGTGTATTTCAGGCGTTATCAGCGAATGGCTTTCAGCACGAGCTACGCCGCTAAGCCTCCGGCTTAAGTGATCTAAGGCTT
Organism: Halioxenophilus sp. WMMB6; assembly: GCF_033283405.1. NCBI lineage: Bacteria > Pseudomonadati > Pseudomonadota > Gammaproteobacteria > Alteromonadales > Alteromonadaceae > Halioxenophilus > Halioxenophilus sp. WMMB6. The sequence continues at coordinate 85,024 of NZ_JAWMQR010000007.1, read as the reverse complement.
AACTCAAGGATTAGCGGATTTGGGCACAGGGTAGCCGCTGTTGCTCGACTCCAGCCAGATGATGTGTTGGTTGGCCGCCGCCAGCCAAGCTTCGGCCTCCGCCAGCCAGCCCGGAGCAATGGCTACGCCTCGATCGAGGTTTTTTCTGCCATCGTTAAGCGATTCGGCCAACTGCCGGCCCTGTTGCAACAGCAAGCGCTGCTCGGTTTCAACCTCAACCACAGAAGCCTTACCCGACTGGAACTCTTCAGGATGCTTGTGCCAGTCGCCCAACCAATCTTTCGCCACCCGGTTGCTGGTTTTCAGTTTTGACGCAAATTCCGCCGTCGACTCATCGCAGCGCTTAATCGCCTTTTTCACTTCGCTATCGGCAGCGACCGCCGGCGCCAGGCGTGCGACACAGTAACGCATGGCGTCGCGGGCATCGGCCAGATTGTCGAGATAGACATCGCGCTTTTGAAAGCCAAGGGAGTAGAGGCTGAGCAGATGCCCGGTTTCGCAACCCGCTAACAGCAGCATTGTGCCCAAGACCACCAACAATCGTTGTCGACCAAAATTCAGATAGCTCATCATCCATCTCTTACTGTTTACACCACCGGTGTCGGCAGCCAACCAAGCCCCGGGCCATCTTGCCCTCAGCCGCCACCACCCAAAATCGATTAACGTTTGGCAAACATCAGATCCCAAACACCGTGGCCGAGATTTTCGCCGCGCCTTTCAAATTTGGTTACCGGCCGGTGCTCCGGGCGCGGGTGATAATTACCAGCACCGGCACAATTGTCCAGCCCCTCGGCAGCGGACAAAATCTCCAGCATCTGCTCCGCGTACTCCTGCCAGTCGGTGGCAAAATGGCAGATGCCGCCAGGTTGCAGTTTGCGCTGTATCAGCGCCACAAACTCAGGCTGCACGATACGCCGTTTGTGGTGTTTTTTCTTGTGCCATGGGTCGGGAAAGTAGAGCTGAAAGCGCGCCAGGGAGCTGTCGGCGATGCAATCTTCCAATACATCCGTGGCGTCGGCCATAAAGACCTTGAGGTTAGCCACCCCGTCCAATTCGGCATTATTAATTAACCGACCAACACCAGGCGGGTGCACCTCAATGCCGATAAAGTCTTTCTCCGGCTCCAGCTTGCACATCTGCAACAGTGAGTCGCCCATACCAAAGCCCACCTCAACCACCAGTGGCGCCTGGCGACCAAACAGCTGCTCGACATTAATCGGCCCGCTAAACAGGCTGACGCCATACTGCTGCCAGCTGCGGGCAAAGGCGTTTTTCTGGCCATCGGTCATGCGGCCGGCTCGAATCACAAAGCTGCGAATCGATTTATTTTTAAATTCGGGTTTCAGGGGAAAACTGGCGTCGGTCATTCGATTCTGTCGTTATGCTGCCTACACAGAAGCAGACTTGGAAAAAGAGAATAGGAAATAGGCGGCCAGCAACACCCAGCCCACCATAAAGCAGAGGCCGCCCAGCGGCGTCACCGGGCCCAGCCATTTTGGCCCACCCAGGGCCAGCAGGTAGAGACTGCCGGAAAAGGCAACAATACCCGCGATAAAAAAGCCAGCGCTGGCGCCCAGCAGGCGCGACGGCCCCTGCAGCAACAGCAGCACCACCACAAACAGCAGCGCCAGAGTGTGGTAGAAGTGGTACTGCACACCGGTGGCATAAGCGCTTAACAACGGGTCGGCAATTTTACCCTTCAAACCGTGAGCACCAAAGGCGCCAAGCACCACCGCCAACAAGCCGCTGATTGAGGCAAAGCTTGCGAAAAATTTTATCACTCATCTCCCCTTGTGGATGACTCTTAATGCACCCGGTTTTCCGCCCAAAAAAAAGCCGCGCTAGTGCACGGCTTTGTTTCGCTGATTGAGGGCCCGCGTTTTAGGCGCTCACCTCAATCATCGCTTTGATCTTCTTCATGGCGTTTTTTTCCAGCTGGCGAATTCGCTCAGCAGAGACACCATAACGATCCGCCAGATCGTGCAGGGTGAGCTTGTCGTCGGTTAACCAGCGGCTGGCCAGAATATCGCGGCTGCGCTCATCCAGTTGATCCAGTGCCATCTCCAGGTTGTTGACGCTGTTGGTCTCCCAATCGGACTCCTCTAACTGAGTTGCCGGATTGTAGCGGGCATCTTCCAGGTAGTTAGCCGGCGCTTGGAAGGCGGTATCGTCGTCGTCATCAACACCGGCGTCAAAGCCCATATCGGTGCTCGCCAGGCGACCCTCCATCTCCCGAACCTGTTTGACATCGACATTCAGGTCGGCGGCAACGGCGGCGGCTTCTTCGTTGTTGAGCCAGGCCAGTCGTTTTTTGGCGCCACGCAGATTAAAGAACAGCTTGCGCTGCGCTTTGGTGGTGGCCACCTTCACAATGCGCCAGTTGCGCAGAATGAATTCGTGGATTTCGGCCTTGATCCAATGCACCGCGAAGGAGACCAGACGCACGCCTTTTTCCGGGTTGAAGCGCTTAACCGCCTTCATCAGGCCGACGTTACCCTCTTGCACCAGATCAGACTGGTTGAGGCCGTAACCGGCGTAGGATTTGGCGATATGCACCACGAAGCGCAGGTGTGCCATTACCAGGCGGCGGGCAGCTTCCAGATCATTTTCGTAGTAGAGCTGCTCAGCCAGCTGTTTTTCTTCGTCGGCGGTGAGAATAGAGAAGCTATTTACAGCCTGAATGTACGAGTTTAGGTTCTGCCCAGGGGCAAGCACTTGTACAGGCAGTAAGTTGGTTCCCATGTATACCTCCAGATGAGTAAGGGGCGGTAGTCTATCATTGCCAAGGTTAGACTACCAGAAACCGGATAGTTCATTGATTTACCTGCTAATTTTATCCAGATCAAATCAATTTGAGAGAGCTTGGGGCCAGTTTCCGTGTTTTCAACCCCAGCCCGGGTTAACTGGGTTTGATGGCCGCCAAGTGGCGCGATACGGATAAAACGGCTCCCATAGAGCCTAGCACGGCGGCCGCCAAAACCAAGTTGAAGCTACCGGCAAAGCCAAGCCCGGCCAGCTCAAACTCGGAGTTGTAGAGCTGCGCCAGGCGCGCGATGGGCCCGGCCAGCCAAAGTTGGGCCGCGGCCAGCATCAACAGCGCCAATATACCCCCAAAACAGCCGTACCAGAGGCCGGTGTAGAGGAATGGCCGCCGCACAAAGCCGTTGCTGGCGCCCACCAGCTTGGCGATGACGATCTCATCCTTGCGGTTGGCGATGGCCAGACGGATGACATTGCCCACTATCAGGATCACCCCCACCGCCAGCAACAGCGCCAGAGCACCGACAATACGGCCCACCAGGGCGGTAATCTGCTGTAGCCTGGCTACCCACTCCAGGTCGAGCTGCACACTGTCGACTATGGTGAGCGCGCTCAGCTCCGTCTGCATCTTGGCCAGGGCCTCCACCGACAAATTGGCCGGCGTGATCACCAGTACCGCCGGTAGCGGGTTGCTCTCCAGGGAGTTCAACACATCGCTAAAACCGGAGACCCGCTCAAACTCCTTTAAGGCCTGGTCGGCGGTGATGAATCGGGTCGATTCGATATCGGTACGGGTGGCAAGTTGCTCGCGCAGAGCCGTGATAGCCGTGTTGCTGGCCCGCTTGTGCAGAAACACCGACAGCTGTGCCGGCGCCTGCCAGCGATTGGCCTGGGACTCCAGGTTGATCAAGCCCAGGTAGAGCATAGCCGGCAGGGCCAGGGCGATGGCGATCACCAGGCAGGTGGGCAGGCTCTGGCCGGGGCTCTGCACCAAGCGTAAGAAGGCCTCCTGGGCACTGGTGTGGTGGTGGCGAAAGTAGGCCGCCAGCCGCTCAACCACGGTTATCTCTACCCGCCGCACTGCCTTTTTGGCTGGGCGCGGCTCCGGCTTGGCGGCCGGGCGGGGTGCTTCCCGGCGCACGGGCTTTCCCTGTCGCCGTCGATTACCCTCAGCCATCGGCGCGCTCCCCGGCCATCTCCGAGCGGGCCACCAGTATGCCATCGTGCACCAAGCGGCCCTGGGCCAGCCCCAGCACCCGCTTGCCCATGGTGCGGATCAAGGCGATATCGTGGCTGGCGATCAAAACCGTCACCCCTACCTGATTAAACTGCTGGAACAGGTTCATCACCTCGGCCGACAGCTCCGGGTCGAGGTTACCGGTGGGCTCATCGGCAAGCAGCACCGGCGGCTTGTTAACCACCGCCCGGGCAATACCCACCCGCTGCTGCTCACCGCCGGAGAGGGTGACCGGGTTGTGCTTCTCTTTATTGAGCAGGCCCACCTTATCAAGCGCGGCGCGCACGCGGCGGCCCAGCTCGCGCCCGCGAATACCGGCGATGTGCAGCGGCAGGGCGACATTCTCAAAGACGTTGCGATCAAACAGCAGTTGGTGGTTTTGAAAGACCACCCCCACCTGCCGCCGCAGCGCCGGTATGTGGCGGTCACTCAGGCGGCTCAGGTTTTGATTGAGCACCAGCACCTGGCCGCGGGAGGGGCGCTCGATCAGCATGATCAGCTTCAGCAGGGTACTTTTGCCGGCGCCCGAATGGCCCGTCAGGAAGGCGAACTCCCCCGACGCCAGTTCAAACGAGAGGTTGGTCAAGGCATCCTGGTTTTCGTAACGCTTGGCGACGTGGTCGAATCGGATCATGGTCGTCGGCTTTGGTAAAATTCCGTTTTTTGGATTGGGCGCGGTTTTTGGCCACACCGGTTAGCGGTCAAACAGAGCATCGATAAAGGCCTGCGCCGAGAAGGGCTGCAGATCTTCGGCACTTTCGCCAACGCCGATAAAGCGCACCGGTATGTTATAGCGCTTACTTAACGCAAAGATGATTCCACCGCGGGCGGTGCCATCCAGCTTGGTGAGCACCAGTCCAGAGACCCCCACCGCACTTTTAAACTGCTCCGCCTGGTTGAGTGCGTTCTGGCCGGTGCCGGCATCCAGCACCAACAGCACCTCGTGGGGGGCGCTGTCGTCGAGCTTGGCCATCACCCGCTTAACCTTGGCGAGCTCTTCCATCAGATTGCTTTTGTTGTGCAAGCGCCCGGCGGTATCGGCGATGACCACATCGGCACCGCGGGACTGGGCCGACTGAATGGCATCGAAGATAACCGAGGCGCTGTCGGCACCGGTGTGCTGGGCAACCACCGGTACCTGATTGCGCTCACCCCAGATCTGCAGCTGTTCGACGGCGGCCGCCCGAAAGGTATCGCCAGCCGCCAACACCACTTTTTTGCCACTGCCCATCAGGTACTTGGCCAGCTTGCCGATGGTGGTGGTTTTGCCCACGCCATTCACCCCCACCACCAGAATGACGTAGGGTTTTTTGGCGGTGTCTATCTCCAGTGGCCGCTCCACCGGGATCAACAGGTTGGCCAGATGAGTTTGCAACGCCTGGTAGACGGCGTCGCCGTTGGTCAGCTGCTTGCGCTCAATACTGGCGGTGAGTTCGTCGATAATCTCCGAGGTGGCGTCAATACCGATATCCGCCGTCAGCAGCAGGGTTTCGATCTCTTCGAGCAGCTCTTCGTCGATCTCTTTCTTGCCCAGCAGCAGGTTGGCCAGGCCACTGCTCAGTGACGAGCTGGTGCGCGACAGCCCCTTTTTGATGCGCAGGAAGAAACCGAGCTTCTCGGCTTGGGCGGGCTCACTGGCCGCTTCTGTTACGACAGCAGCCGGTTCGTCTGCAACCGGCTCCGAATCGGCCGGGGGTTGATCTGCTGGCCCCGGGTTTTGCTCCGTGCGTATAATTTCGTCGGCACTGACTGCAGCCTCGGGCTGCTTTTTGTTTTTGCGCTTAAAAAACATAAATTGGAATTCCGCACTGCTTGGTGGCGTGATCACCACTTGTTCTGGTGGACCATCGAACGCGGCATTCTATCACCAGTTATCTCCGGCCAATACCGCAAGCCCCTAACTTCTGCACGAGCCCCGCAACCCATGACGAGACATTCCAAACCACGCCACACCGCCGACGGCCAGCTGCGTATTATTGCTGGCCAGTGGCGCGGGCGAAAGCTGGCCTTTCCCGCCCTGGACGGCTTGCGACCCACCGGCGACCGCATCCGCGAAACCCTCTTCAACTGGCTGCAGGCGGAACTGCCCGGCGCCCGCTGCCTTGACCTCTTCGCCGGCTCCGGCGCCTTGGGGCTGGAAGCGCTCTCCCGGGGCGCCGCCCACTGCACATTCATCGACAGCCAGGCCAGCGCCTGCCAGGCCCTTAAGGCCAACCTGGCCAAGCTCAGCTGTACAGCCGCCCAAGTGCTGCAGACCGACGCCGTTACCTGGCTGCAACAATCGGCTGCTAGTCTGCACAGCGGCCAAACACCAGTGCAGGTGGTCTTTTGCGACCCGCCCTTTGCCAAAGGGCTTTGGGCCGAAGCGATTGAGGCCCTGGCCGCGAGCCCGCTACTGGCCAGCGACGCCTGGATTTACATAGAAACACCCAAGGATGAAGCCGTGACAGTCCCTGTCCAGTGGCGCCTGCATCGCAGCAAAACCGCCGGAACGATCAGATTTCAATTGTTTCAGGTGGCGGGCTGAGGTATAAATCGCGGCTCTTTGTGCTGTTGCAGCAAATTGGTAACATTGCCGCAAACTCATCGACCATGACGGAAAAAGGGTCAATTGGGAGTAATTTATGAAAAAAGTCGTCTATCCTGGCACCTTTGACCCTATCACCAATGGTCACGTGGATCTGGTCGAGCGCGCCTGCCGCCTGTTCGACAACGTGGTAGTAGCGGTTGCCGCCAGCACCAAAAAGAACCCCCTGTTCGACCTGGATGAACGTGTGAATCAGGTACAACAGGTGCTGGCCCACCTGGATAACGTCACCGTCATCGGTTTCGATATTCTCTTCGCCAACCTGGTGGAGCAGCTCAACGCCCAGGCGGTGATGCGCGGTCTGCGCGCTGTCTCCGACTTCGAGTACGAGTTCCAGTTGGCCAATATGAACCGGGCGCTCTCCGACAAGATGGAGACCCTGTTCCTCACCCCCGCCGAGCACCTCAGTTACATCTCCTCCTCCCTGGTACGTGAAATCGCCTCCCTGGGGGGTGATGTCAGCAACTTCGTACCCCCCATCGTTGTTAACAGCCTGAAAGAGAAATTTAACCGTTAGTTCGCGGCTATTTGCGCCACCTTGACAGCTATTTCTGGCATTGACGGCAGTAGACCGTCGAGCGATTGCCCATGCGCACCTCCACTAGCGGCTGTGAACAGATCCGGCAGGGTTTGCCCCCCCGGCCATAGACCGACAACCGCTGGGCGAAGTAACCCGGCTTGCCATCGCCGCCGGTGAAATCCCGCAGCGTAGTCCCACCCTGGGTGATGGCACTGGCCAACACTTTTTTGATCTCCTCAACCAGAGCGGCGATTTTTGGCTTGCTGAGCCGCCCCGCCCCGGTACCCGGCCGAATACCCGCTGCAAACAGCGCCTCGTTGGCGTAGATATTCCCCACCCCCACCACCACTTTGCTGTCCATAATCAGTGTTTTGATGGGTTGGCTGCGCTTGCGGGTTTTGGCGTAGAGGTAGTTGGCATTGAAAGCATCGGTGAGCGGCTCTGGCCCCAGGTGCGCGAGCAGTGGATGTTCCGCCAGCGGCTCGGTGGTCCAGAGCAGCGCACCAAACCGGCGCGGGTCGGTAAAACGCACGGCCACGCCGCCGCTCAATACCAGGTCGACATGGTCGTGCACCGCCGCGGGCTGCTTGAGCAGCTCACCCTGCAACACCCGCAACGAGCCCGACATACCCAAATGCCAGAGTGCTGTGCCGTTGGCAAAGTGCAACAGCAGGTATTTGCCGCGCCGCTCGATCGCTTTCAGCTTTTTGCCGCTGATGGCTGCAGCCAGCTCTGCGGGCACCGGCCAGCGCAGATTGGGGTTGCGCACCACCAGGCTTTTCACGGTGCGGCCCACGACGTGGGGTTCCAGGCCACGGCGAGTGGTTTCTACTTCCGGTAATTCAGGCATGGCGGTCTGTCCAATACATGGGGGTTAAAACAGGGCTGACAAAAGCAGGCGATGATAACGCAACTGCATTCAACCCTTGTCGCTTTTTTGTTATGTTGCAACGCTTCGCTGCCATCCAACCAAGGCCACCCACTTGACCACCCACTCCAGCCAAACCCGACCGTTCAGCCATCTGGTGGGTGTCGATACCGGGGGCACCTTCACCGACTTCGTGGCCTTTAATCTCTCAAGTCGCCAGTTCCGCGCTCACAAGGTGCTGTCGACGCCAGCCAATCCGGCGTTGGCGATTGTGCAGGGGCTGAACGATCTCGGTCTGGCGGGGGAGCTCAGCAGCGGCCGCCTCTGCCTGGTGCATGGCAGCACCGTCGCCACCAACGCCGCCCTGGAGCGCAAAGGTGTGCGTACGGCGTTTATCACCAACCGCGGCCTGGCCGACCTGCTCAGCATCGGCCGCCAAACCCGGCCCCACCTCTACCATTTGCAGGTCGCGCCGATTGAACCACCAGTCGCCGAGCAGCTCTGCCTGGAGGCGGACTGCCGCCTCAATGCCCAGGGCGAAACCGTCACTCCCCTAACCGACCAAGCCATCGCCGAACTGGTGGCCGAAGTCGGGCGTTTGCAGCCCGAGGCGGTGGCCATCAATCTACTCTTCTCCTACCTGGATGACAGCGATGAGCAGCGGCTTGCCGCCGCCCTGGCAGCAGATTACTTTGTCGCCCGTTCCTCGTATGTGCTGCCCGAACCCGGCGAGTACGAACGCGGTATGGCCACCTGGTTAAACGCCTATCTGGGGCCCCGGGTCGAGGGCTACCTCAATCAATTAAAGCAGCAGGTTGCGCCCTGCCCACTCTCGGTGATGCAGTCCAACGGCGGCACCATCGATGCCGAACAGGCCAGCCAGCGGGCGGTAAACCTGTTGCTATCCGGCCCCGCTGGCGGCTTGGCCGCCACCCAATTCCTGGGCCGGGCGCTGGGTGAAAGTCGTTTTCTCACCTTTGATATGGGCGGCACCTCCACCGATGTCGCCTTGATTGACGGCGACATCAGCCTTACCACCCACGGCCGCCTGGCCGACTGGCCGGTGGCGGTACCAATGGTCGATATGCACACCATCGGCGCCGGCGGTGGCTCTTTAGCCAGGGTTGATGGCGGCGGCCTGCTGCAGGTAGGCCCCCAGTCGGCCGGCGCCAGCCCCGGACCCGCCTGCTACGGCCGCGGCGGCATTGAGGCTACCGTCACCGATGCCAATCTGGTGCTCGGTCGCCTGCCCAGTGACAGCCCCCTGGGCGGCCATCTGCAGCTGGATCGCGCAGCGGCCGAACATGCCCTGCAGCGGCTGGCAGAGCGCCTGCAGCTCTCGGTCGAGGCGGCCGCCGCTGGTGTGGTATCTCTGGTGAACGAACACATGACCGCCGCCTTGCGGGTCATCTCCGTGAACCGGGGGCGGGATCCACGGGCGTTCACCCTTTGCTGTTTTGGCGGCGCTGGCGGCCTGCATGTGTGCGCCCTGGCCGACAACCTGGGCATGACCCGCGCGGTGGTACCGGCCATGGGCGGGGTCTTCTCCGCCCTGGGCATGCTCACCGCCGAGAAGGTCCGCCAACTCTCCCTCTCCAAGCCAGGTCTGTTGCGGCAGTACGACCACAGTCAGCTGCAACAGGCTATCGCCGCCCTCAGTGGACAAGGCAGTGAACAACTCGCTGCGGAGGGTGTGGATATCTCTTCCATAGAACATCGTGCCAGTGTCGATCTGCGCTATCAGGGGCAGTCTTTCACACTCAATGTCGGCTATCACAACGTCGCACAAGCGGAGCAGGATTTTCATACACAGCACGAAAAACTGTACGGCCATCGGCTCTCTCTGCCGGTGGAACTGGTCACTATCAGGGTTCGGGTGAGTGCGCCAGCGGAATTGCTGGAGCCTATGCAAGACGGGGGCTCTACCGAAAATGGCAGGCATTTGAACAAATCCATCGCCAGTGTTGAACTAGCGCAGTTGGGAGCAACGAAAATCCGTGCCCGGCAAAGCCTGACACCCGGCGAAACTCTCACCGGGCCGGCAATAATTTGGGAGCCACTGGCCACCACCCTGGTAGCTGCTGGCTGGCATGCCACTGTGGATAACTTTGGGAATATCTTGCTGACAAGAAGCTGAGTAACTACTTACCGGCAGCCCCTTGCAGCATCACTCTATCGGCAAATGGTTGTGATCCAAGCCAAGAGGTCCAATTTGTATTGACGCGCCAAAGTCAACTTTTCAAAACCAATGTAAAAAACTGTTAAACAGGCCGTCCACTCTCGCGCACAGGGAAAATCAGCCCTGCCAGCGGGCCTGAATTGCTCTCTATTCCTGACTAAATCACCCCTTGTGCAAATTTTATCCACAGCAGATTTAGCAAAATTTTTTCTGTGAATAAAAATCAGCAGCAGTTAGCGTTTGAACCTTACAAGCTTTGGTTAGTATGTTACATAACGGTGACAAGCAGGTTACTGCCTAGCCGGGCACCCCATCTGCGGACGCCCATAAATATTGTCCATTTGGTCAGTAATTTATATTGATACGCTGTGGATCATATCTTTTTATCAATAAATTCAACCTTTTATAGGCCAATACAGGGGCTAACAACTATTCTTGACCAAATTCCGCTATGGCCATTCAATTTCGGCTGGCGTGGCACTGCTCCATTCCAAAAGATTACAAAACAGTAACCTTCGTGTAGGAAAGCTGCCATAAGCCAGCAAAAATTTAAAAGTTTCTGTGGATAACTTTGGGAATAGTTATATTACGCTTAAGTAATATGGGGATTTTATCTAGGAGGGAGGGGGAGTTGGTGGTGACCGGCTGATCACCACCGAAGGCAAGTTACTTAATTTTGCCTTCTTTGTAGATAACATGCTTGCGAACGACGGGATCAAACTTTTTGATCTCCATCTTTTCTGGCATGGTGCGCTTGTTCTTGGTCGTGGTGTAGAAGTGACCAGTGCCGGCGCTGGAATTCAGACGGATTTTCTCACGCATGGGATAGCTCCTTTAATCCGGTGGGGCAGTTAAACTTTTTCGCCGCGGGCGCGGAGATCAGCCAGCACCTGATCGATGCCTTTTTTGTCGATGATTCGCATACCCTTGGTAGAGATGCGAAGCTTCACAAATTTGTTTTCTGACTCAACCCAAAAACGGTGTGTTTGCAGATTGGGCAGGAAGCGACGCTTAGTGTGGTTCTTAGCGTGTGATACGTTATTTCCGGTAACCGGACGCTTGCCGGTGACCATGCATACTCTGGACATCGTATAGCCTCGTTTGCTGTTGAACGCCAAAGACTGTGCCTGTGACACAGGCTGGCTTAGGCAAGTAATTTTGTATGGTAGGAGGTCCGTTTTTAAGGCCCAATGCCCTGGGCAATAACGACCCCTCCGCGAAGAGCCGCGTTTTATACCAGAAGCATTTGCCAATAGCAACCGGAAACTCGGATTAGCGCTGTTTCAGCCCCCTATTTTAAGTCCTCTATAACCAGCCCCGCTCGGCAAATGAGACCACTCGTTGCTCACCCACCACCATATGGTCGAGCACCCGGATATCCACCAACGCCAGCGCCTCAATCAACCGCTCGGTGAGCTGCCGGTCGGCCAGGCTCGGCTCCGCCACCCCGGAGGGGTGGTTGTGGGCGAAGATCACCGCCGCCGCATTATTAACCAGGCACTTGCGTACCACCTCCCGGCAGTAGACCGCGGCGGCGTCGATGGTGCCATGGAATAGCGGCTCGTAGGCGATCATCTGGTGCTGACTGTCGAGATAGAGCACGCAGAACACCTCGCTCGGCTGGTGGCGCAATTGCGCCTTCAGAAACGTGCGCACCCGGCCGGGGTCGGTGAGCGCGGCACCGCGCTTGAGCACTTCCGCCAGGTTGCGCTTGGCCATCTCCATCACCGCCTGCAGCTGCGCATACTTGGCCGGACCCAGGCCATTGGCCTGGCAAAACGCCGTCTGGCTGGCCGACAATAGCGCCCGCAAGCTGCCAAACTCGTGCAGCAGCTCCCGCGCCAGATCAACCGCGCTCTTCCCGGCACAGCCGGTACGCAGGAAAATAGCCAGCAGCTCGGCGTCGGAGAGGCTGTGCGCCCCCTGTTGCAGCAGCTTTTCACGGGGCCGTTCCGCACTGGGCCAGTCAGCAATTGCCATGGATTCCACCTGCACAAAGTAAAGGGTTTCGATTGTCTGGGTGTCGTTGTTCGATCACACTTGTGCGGCCCAAACTCTCGCCATCGCCCACAGGCGGGGTAAACTCAACAGTTTTCGCTACTTTTTGTGAACCAATTTGCACTAAGCCGTCATCAACATCCAATTCGAGCATTAAACTTAGAGGTTCGGTAGGATGGATGGCCAAACCACTACCGCTGTCATATCGACGTAATAAAAGAAGAAGTAGAAGAAGAACCGCACCATGCCGTTACAGGACAAACGAATCCTTCTGGGAGTCTCCGGGGGAATAGCCGCCTACAAATCTGCCGACCTGGTCCGCCGCTTAAAAGAGGCCGGCGCCGATGTGCGTGTCGCTATGACCGCAGCGGCGCAAGATTTCGTCACCGCGCTGACTTTTCAGGCGTTGTCGGGCAATCCGGTACACACCGAGCTGCTCAACCCCGAGGCCGAAGCCGGTATGGGCCACATTGAGCTGGCCCGTTGGGCCGACCTTATCCTGATTGCTCCGGCCAGCGCCAATGTCATCGCGCGCATTGCCCACGGCCTGGCCGACGACCTGTTAACCACTGTCTGTTTGGCCCGCCGCTGCCCGCTGGCGGTGGCACCGGCGATGAACCAGGCTATGTGGAGCAACCCCGCTACCCAGGCCAATATCTCACGCCTGGATGATCTCGGCATTTTGCGCCTGGGTCCGGGCAGCGGCAGCCAGGCCTGCGGCGATATCGGCCCGGGGCGCATGCTGGAGGTGGCAGAGCTGGTCAGCCTGGTAAGCGACCTGTTCACCAGCCCCGCCCCCCTGCTGGCGGGCCGACGGGTGCTGTTAACCGCCGGTCCTACCCGCGAGGCCATCGACCCGGTGCGCTACATCTCCAACCACAGTTCCGGCAAGATGGGTTACGCCATGGCCGCCGCCGCGGCCGCCATGGGCGCCCAGGTAACCTTGATCAGCGGCCCAACTCAGCTGCCCACCCCCGACGGCGTCACCCGCATCGATACCGACAGCGCCCAAGCCATGTACGAGCTGGTGATGGCCAATCTGGCCGGCTGCGACCTGTTCATCGGTTCGGCGGCGGTGGCCGATTATCGGCCAGAGCAGGTGGCCAACAACAAAATCAAAAAGAGCGGCCACGACACGCTGCAGATCAACCTGATAAAGAACCCCGATATCATCGCCGCCGTGGCCGCTCTGGAGGAGAAGCCCTTTACCGTTGGCTTCGCCGCTGAGACCGATCAGGTTGCCTCCTACGCCAAAGATAAGCTGATGCGTAAAAAATTGGATATGGTTATCGCCAATGATGTCTCGCGCTCAGATATTGGCTTTAATGCCGATAACAATGAAGTCTGCCTATTTTGGCCAGAGGGGGAGCAGGCTTTGCCCAACTTGGGTAAGGCGGAGCTGGCTGAACGACTCATGGCGATTATCGCCGAGCGCCTACCCCCGCAATAACCACCGATCAATGGCCAAGAACACTAGACTCTAAGGATCCCGAGTGCTCTCTTTATCCCGTAAAAAGACAGCGTCCGACGACACTGAAGCCAAACCCAAAGCCGCTCTGCCCATGGCAAAAATCGGCGCGTTTGCCGCGGCACTGGCCATCAATGCCGGCCTGATCTTCTCCAGTTACCAGTGGTATATCGCCGTGCAACAGGAGCAACGGCTGACAGCCCTCAGCCAGAAGCAGGCTCAGTCCGCCATCGAGCGCCTCGGCTTTCAGGTGCACAAGCTGCAGACCATGCTCGATCAATACGGTCAACGCCAGGCCTTGGTGGCCGCGCTCAGCGTGCAATCCACCGATCTCAGCCCCTGGCTCTCGAGCCTGCAACAGCTGCTGCCCGAGGGCAATCAGGCCGCGCTGGTGCGGGCCTACGCCGCGCCCGAGAGCCAATACCCGGAGTTCGGCTTTCGCTTTGCCGAGCTCGACATGATCAACCATGCCGAGAAGGGCGATAAACCGGCACCGGAGGTGGGCGGACGCGCGCCCAACCAGACCTTCTCACTGATTGCGCCGGCCCGGCTCAACCAAGACAGCCCTATCGTTGGCACCGTCATCGCCAGATTGCCCACCGCCATTTTGCGCAGTGCCCTGCGCGGTGATGGCACTCCCGATGGCCTGGTGCGCCTGCAGCAGGGCTTTGACGGGAGCAATGCGAAACCGGTTATCGAGGTGGGTGATGGCGCCGGCCCGGTGGTCAGCGCCCGTTATAATCAGTTTTGGACGGTGCAGTTTCAGGCCAACGAAGCCCTCATCAAGCAATCCAGGTTTTACCCCATCTGGCTCTATGGCCTGTGGTTCGTGGCGCTGCTGTTATCGCTCTTTTTGGCGCACTGGGCCTCCTCCCGCTGGCTGGCCAAACAGCAACAGCGCCAGCAGCTGACCCGCAAGCCCACCGCCGAGGGGCTTAGCGCTGGTGGTAGTAAACCCGCCCTCGATGCGGTGATGAAGGTCAAAGTCGCCAAGGAAGACCAGCAGCTGTTGGCCGGTGAATCTGCCGGTCGCAAGCGCAGCCAGCCCTCGGAGCCGGTGAATATTCAGTTCCCCGGCCACGTCTTTCGCGCCTACGATATTCGCGGCCTGGCCGGCCAGGAGATCACCCGGGAACTGGCCACGCAACTGGGCAGAGCCCTCGGCACCCGGGTACTGGCCGATGGTGGCGATGCGCTGTTCGTCGGCCGCGATGGCCGTAACTCCAGCCCAGAACTCTACAACGCGCTGATTGACGGCATTCTCAGCACCGGCGCCAACACCCTGGAGCTGGAGCTCATCCCCTCGCCCCTGCTCTACTACGCGGTCGCCACCAGCGATAACTGCAAAAGTGGCGTTATCGTCACCGCCAGCCACAACGGTGCCGCCTACAACGGCTTCAAAATCACCCTTAACGGCCAGAGCCTGGCGGATGACGAGATCCAGCAGCTGCGCCAGGCGATGGAAGCCGGCAATTTCCAAACCGGCCACGGCTCCACCCGGCAGGTGGAGGTGGTGGAACCCTACATCGATGAGATCCTCTCCGATGTCGCCCTGATGGGCGATGTCAAAATTGTGATCGATGCCGGTAACGGCGCCACCAGCGATATCGCACCACTGCTCTTCTCCGAGATGGGCTGTGAGGTGGTGCCGCTCTATTGCGATTTTGACGGCAACTTCCCCAACCACGACCCAGACCCAAGCAACGCCGACAACCTCCAGGATCTTATCGATCGGGTGATTGAGGAGGGGGCCGATCTGGGTGTCGCCTTTGATGGCGATGGCGACCGCATCTTTGTGGTGACCGAAAGTGGCCAGGTGATCACCGCCGACCGCCTGCTGATGTTGTTTGCCAAAGATATTGTCTCGCGCAACCCCGGTACCGATGTCGTCTTTGATGTGAAATGTACCCGCCAGCTGGGCAGCCTGATCAGCAGCTACGGCGGCCGCCCAATTATGTGGAAGACCGGCCACGCCCACATGAAGGCCAAAATCCAGGAGACCGAAGCCCTGCTTGGCGGCGAGTTTTCCGGCCACATCTTCATTAAAGACCGCTGGTATGGCTTCGATGATGGCCTGCTGGTAGCGGCTCGCCTGCTGGAGATTATGTCGCTGCGCGAACAGAGCCTGGACGACATCTTCGCCTCCTTCCCGGTGCTGCCGGCCACGCCCGAGATACGCATCCCGGTGCCAGAAGAGAAAAAATTCTCTATCATTCAAAACCTGATCGAGACCGGTGATTTTCAAAGTGGCACCGCCACCACCGTCGATGGTCTGCGGGTCGACTTCGCCAAAGGCTGGGGGCTGGTGAGAGCCTCCAACACCGGCGCGGAGCTGACCCTGCGCTTTGAGGGCGATACCGAGGAGGTGATCGCGCAATTGAAACTGCTGTTCAAGCGCGAGCTGACCAAAGTGGACGCCAGCCTGCCGCTCGATTTCTAAGTCGGGCCGTGGGCCGGCCACCGGCGCCGGCCAGGCCGCCCACAACCCGATAATTCAAACCCAACCATTCAAACCAACCACGCCACACAGCCAGCACGAGGAAGCCGCCCCATGTCCCTGGATCGCACCGCCGCCATGAATATCGCCCAGGTATTAACCGAGGCGCTGCCCTACATTCAACGTTTCACCGGCAAGACCATTGTCGTCAAATTTGGCGGTAACGCGATGGAGGGTGAGGAGCTGCAAAACAGTTTCGCGCGCGATGTGGTGCTGATGAAGACCGTGGGTATGAACCCCATCGTGGTCCACGGCGGCGGTCCGCAAATCGGCCAGCTGCTGGAGAAGCTCAATATCCAGTCGGAGTTTATCGATGGCCTGCGCGTCACTGACAGCGCCACCATGGATGTGGTGGAGATGGTGCTGGGCGCCACGGTCAACAAACAGATCGTCAACCTGATCAACAACAACGGCGGCCAGGCGATCGGCATTACCGGTAAGGATGGCCAGCTGATCCGCGCCCGACGACTCTCGGTAAAACGCAAAACTCCAGAGATGAGCGTGCCGGAAATTATCGATATCGGCCACGTGGGCGAGGTGCAGTCGATCAACAAGAGCGTCATCGACATGCTGGTCAACAGCCACTTTATTCCTGTTATCGCGCCGATTGGTGTCGGTGCCGATGGCGCCTCCTATAACATCAACGCCGACCTGGTGGCCGGCAAAATCGCCGAAGTGGTGGGTGCAGAGAAGCTGATGCTGCTGACCAACGTCTCCGGTTTGCTGAGTAAAACCGGCGAGGTATTAACCGGGCTCAGCACTCAGCAGGTGGACGACCTGATCGAAGATGGCACCATCTACGGCGGCATGCTGCCGAAAATTCAGTGCGCCCTGGACGCCGTCAAGGGCGGTGTCAACTCCGCTCACATCATCGATGGCCGGGTTGATCACGCCGTGCTGCTGGAGATCTTCACCGATGCCGGAGTCGGCACCCTGATCACCAACCGCAAACCCACCAGCTGACCGCAACAACCTCTGGCTGTGTAAGGTGTTTGGCCATTGATTCGTTTCAGGAAATGGGGAAATTACTAGCGCATCTATTGATGAGCAGGCCCGATGCCGCTAGGATCAAACCGTGACAGCTGTCACAGGAGAAGACTGCGGCACCATCCGCGCTCTGTTTCTGTACAACGACTGAGCGCCCGAAGCCGCAACCTACCAGAAGTAACCTGTTGTTGCGGCCAGCTATTTTTTGGCCGCCACCGGGAGGAGAGTAGCCTTCCCCCTCCGAAACAGCGTTGTATCGATAAGGAATTGGTTAGCCGCGCGCGTGGCGCAACCATGGATAAACACAGACTAACCACTACAACAATCATCGCCTCCCAATATGACCAAATCTGAACAGAAAGTCTCCCGGCGGCAGGAGATACTGCAAGCCCTTGCCCACATGCTTGAGGTTTCGCCCGGCACCCGAATTACCACCGCCGCGCTGGCCAAGCAGGTCGGCTTTTCTGAAGCCGCGCTCTACCGGCACTACCCCAGCAAATCGAAAATGTTCGAGGGGCTGATTGAATTCATTGAAGAGACGGTGTTCACCCGCATCAATCTGATTTTAAGCGAGCACGCCGAGGCGCTCATCCGCCTGGAAAAGATCCTGATGCTGCTGCTCACCTTTACCGAGCGCAATCCCGGCATCACCCGCATCCTCACCGGCGACGCCCTGACCGGCGAAAATGAACGCCTGCACAATCGCGTGGTACAGTTCTATGACCGCCTGGAAACACAGATCAAACAGATTATTCGCGAAGCAGAGATACGCGAGGGGGTACGGCCACAAATTGGCCTGACAGCCGCAGCCAACCTGCTGATGGCCACCGCCGAAGGGCGGATAGCGCAATATGTGCGCAGTGGATTTAAACGCCCACCCACAGAGAATTGGGCGGAACAGTGGGGCCTGTTAACGGCGAGTTTCTTTCGCCAGGCCCTGGCCGGTGTCAACTAACGGCGACGACCGATCCTATCCTGAATCACCTTAAAGCGCTCGATGTCGCGGTCGAAGCTGGCCGAGACGTCGATATACTCCGACTCCCGGGTTTCAATTAACCGCTCGTTGGCCTCTTTTTCGGTTTTGAAGTTCTTGATGTTCAACAGAATCGCTTCCGGCACATTCTGACCGTTGCGCTCACGTTCCGCCGCTTTGGCCTGCTCCCGGGCAATTTGAGAGTCCAAGCCGACAATATTCCCTTTCAACATCGCCAAGGCCGCATCGATCTCCTGCAGGCGCCGTTTTTTGGCGGCCTCGACATCGCCAACACTGCTGTAACGCGAGAGCAGTGCCTTATCCCACTGCTCCATGGCTGCCTGCTGTTCGCGTTGGCGCTCCAGCTCAGCCAGCTGTTCAGGGTCGATGCTGGGCTCCACCACCCGCAGGACATCGCCGTGGATATTGACCACCTCGTAACCCTTTTGCGCGTATTCGGGGGGGATGGTGTGGTTGATCACCTTAACCCCCTGATCATTGAGGTAGCGATACATCAACAGCTCTTCGGCGCGGGCGGGGGTCAGCGCCAGCGCCCAAACAGACACCAGCAGGCTTGGCAGCCACCCGTTTTTAAGCTTCCCGTTTTTTAACCACCATTGGCGAGAACAGCTAAGCAAACTAATCCACTCCAAACTCTTCACGATACGCTTTTACCCGAGCGATCAGGGACTCCTGCCCCTCGGTCTCAGTCATTAGATAATCGATAATATCCGTCAGGCTGACGATGCTGATCACCGGCACGCCGAACTCCTGCTCCACCTCTTGGATGGCGCTGGTACTGCCCTGGCCCCGCTCCTGCCGGTTAAGGCCAATTAAAACCGCCGCCGGTGTCGCGCCTGCCTGAGCCACTATAGACATCACTTCCCGCACGGCTGTTCCGGCGGTAATCACATCATCGACAATCGCCACCCGTCCGGTCAGCGGTGCGCCCACCAACAGGCCACCCTCGCCATGATCTTTTGCTTCCTTGCGATTGAAGCAGTAGGGGAGATCGCGTTGATGCCGATCGTAAAGCGCGATCGCCGTGGCCGCCGCCAGAGGAATGCCCTTGTACGCCGGGCCGAAGACCATATCCACAGGCACGTTAGAGTGCACGAGAGCCTCGGCGTAAAAACGCCCCAACTCCGCCAAGGCGGCGCCGGTTTGAAAGCGACCGGCGTTAAAGAAGTATGGGCTCTTACGGCCAGACTTCAAGGTGAATTCGCCAAAGCTGAGGGCTTGCTGGGCAATGGCCAGTTGAATGAAGGCTTTTTGGAATGGCTGCATTAAAGAATACTCATGTAAATCAGATATCAACTGCGACTATCTAACATATTTCTTAAAACGCCGGTATCATACACAGTCCGTTATAAAGGGGCGAATATGCGAATTATCAGTTTGAGCGTGGACGGCATCCATCAGGCCGCCCAGCGAGGTCTATACGAGTGGTTGTCCGAGCAAGACGCGGATATCGTATGCTTACAGGACTTGCGTGCTCTAGAGTACGAACTCGACCACGATATTTTTCATCCGGAAGGCTACTTCGCCTACTTCTTTGATTCCGGCGTAAAGCACTACAACGGCGTCGCCATCTATACCCGCCATCAGCCCAAAGCTTTGATCTACGGCTTGGGATTCAGCAGCGGTGTCGATATGGAAGGCCGCTACCTGCAAGCCGACTTCGAACATATCAGTATCGGCTCTCTGCTGGCGCCCAGCGCCTCGTCAGAGATGGAATCCTTCGAAGTGAAGGTTAAATTCTTCGACGATTTCCAGGCCCACCTGCACAAAATCACCCGCAAACGCCGAGAGTACATCTTTTGCGGTAATTGGCAAATGGCCCACCGCCCCAGTGATGTCCAACACGCTTCCAACAACGAAGACAACTCCGGCTATCTGCCCCACGAGCGCCAGTGGATGGACCAGCTCTATCGCCAGATTGGCTATGTCGATGCCTTCCGCAAGGTCAATAAAGATAACGACGAGTACACCTGGTGGCCCAGTGGCCAGATCGGCAAGGGCGACGGTTGGCGCACTGATTTACAAGTGGTGTCGAACAACCTGAAAAACCGGGTCGAGTACGGCGTGATCTACAAAAACCGAGAGTTCTCATCGCACCTGCCGGTAATTATCGACTACGACATCGAGCTTTGAACCCCCGCTCAAAGCTCGATCGCTTGCCTAAATAAATTAGGCCAGCGCCTGACGTTGCAGCTGGTGAATCTCCGCCAAACCCGCTTTCGCCAAACTCAACATCTCGGCAAACTGTGACTCGCTGAACGGGTCCGCTTCCGCTGTACCCTGTACCTCAACCAAACCACCGCCTTCGCACATCACAATATTCATATCGGCTTCGGCAGCGCTATCTTCCGGATAATCCAGATCCAGCACCACCCTACCCTCATAGATGCCCACCGACACCGCCGCCACCATCTTCGGCAGTGGTTCGCCGCTGATCAGCCCTTTGCCAGCCAGAAAACTGATCGCATCGGCCAGGGCAACGCAGCTGCCGGAGATAGCCGCTGTGCGGGTGCCGCCATCGGCCTGAATCACGTCGCAATCGATTTTGACGGTGTTTTCGCCGAGCGCGGTGAGATCGATCGCCGCGCGCAATGAGCGGCCGATCAGCCGTTGAATCTCAACCGTGCGGCCACCCTGTTTACCGCGTGCCGCCTCCCGGTCCATGCGCGTGCCGGTGGAGCGTGGCAGCATGCCATACTCCGCCGTTACCCAGCCACGTCCTTCGCCACGCATAAAACGCGGCACCCCCTCCTCCACCGTGGCGGTGCAGAGCACCTTGGTATCACCAAACTCCACCAGCACCGACCCTTCGGCATGTTTGGTGTAGTTGCGTTGAAAACGGATGGGACGAAGTTGATTAGGCTGACGACCGCTGGGTCTTGTCATAACGGAACTCTCTTGGCGGTTAACCCGCTGTTGTATGTAAAGTGCACTTGGGCCCGGGATTATAACCAAGCTTGGCTGTGTTAACATGCACGGCCGGCGCTGAAACCCTTCCCGAAGAAGAGCGTCTAACCATTCCACTTCTCGCACAGCAAGGTATTGGCAATGACACGCAGCATGACCGGTTTCGCCCGCCACGAAGGTAATTTCGCTTGGGGCAGCCTGGCGTTTGAAATTCGCACCGTCAACCACCGCTACCTGGAGCCGCACTTTCGCCTGCCGGAGAATATGCGCCCACTGGAGCCAAAACTGCGCGATCGGCTGCGTCATCAGCTGAGCCGTGGCAAGGTTGAGGTCAATCTGCAATTGCACCCGCTGCAGCAGGAGTCCTCACTCACACTCAATACCCCCTTTCTGGTCGATCTCGCCAACGTCGCTGACACAGTCGCCGCCACCCTCGCTAACCCGGCGCCGGTCAATCCGCTGGAGGTATTGCGCTGGCCTGGCATTATTCAGGAGCGGCCGGTAGATCAGGAGCAGATCGAAATCGACGCCCTTGGCTGCTTTGATCAGGCACTGACCAAACTGATCGAACAGCGCAGCCGCGAGGGTGCCGAGCTGCAGGGCTTTATCGAGGCCCGTCTCACCACCGTACTGGAGTTGGTGGCCAAAGTACGCACGCTACTGCCGGTGATTACCGCCAATCAGCGCCAGAAGATTTTAGAGAAGATTGAGAGCCTGCAGGTGGATGTCGACCAGGGTCGCCTGGAGCAGGAGCTGGTCTACTTCGCCCAGAAAGCCGATGTCGACGAAGAGCTCGATCGCCTCACCACCCACGTCACCGAAGTGCGCCACTGTTTTAAACAGAGCAACCCCATTGGCCGCCGGCTGGATTTCCTGATGCAGGAGTTCAATCGCGAAGCCAACACCCTCTCCTCCAAATCCACCGTCAGCGACACCACCCAGGTTGCGGTCGATCTTAAAGTACTGATCGAACAGATGCGCGAGCAGGTGCAAAATATCGAGTAACCCTGCCAACGCCTGGCCAACCGACCAAGCGCCAATTGAGCTAACCACATTTCACAGGCAGAATAGCGGCCTCGTTGGCGCCCATTGGGCCATCTCCCTTCAGCCAAGATCTATTCTGTGTCCACTAAGTCACTGCCTACACACCTGAAAGCCGACCTGATCCTGCTGCTGGTCACCGTACTGGCCGCCGCGGGTTGGATCTTTTCGCGCGAATCCGTAGCCGGCATGCCGCCGCTGCTGTTTATGGCGCTGCGTTTTACTCTAGCCGGCAGTTTGATGGCGCTGCTTGGCTGGCGCCATCTGGTGCGGCTGACGCCGACCCAGTGGCGGCTGGCCAGTGGTGTCGGCGCCCTCTTCGGCGTCGCCATGGTGTTTTGGATTATGGGGCTGAAGCTCACCAGCCACGTGGGCGTGGGCGCCTTTCTCAGCAATATGGGGCTGGTGATGGTGCCAGTGATCAGCCTGTTAGCGGGTGATCGCCCCGGCAAATACGTCTATATCGCGATGCCTGTCGCCATTGGCGGCTTGGCCTGCTTGTCACTGGATGGGGAGTTCCAACTGGGCCCGGCCGAAGGCTTTTTCCTGCTCTCGGCGCTGCTGCTGGCGGTGATGTTTGTTTTGATCGCTCACGCCGCCGCCCGCATTCCCACTCTGGCACTCACCTCGGTGCAGATGCTCTGCACCGGCGTAATCACCGCCGTCGCCTCCTGGCCCATGGAGCCCTGGAGTCTCGATTTTACGGCCGCCACCTGGAGCTGGTTTGCCGCCAGCCTGATCATCGCCACCTGCATCCGCTTTCTGCTGCAGACTCACGCCATGGGCCTGGCCGCCCCCAGCCACAGCGCCATTATTATGATTCTGGAGCCGGTCTGGACGGCCATCGCCGCCGTGCTCTGGTTTGGCGAGCAGCTGGGCCAATTGCAACTGCTCGGCTGTGTGCTGATCTTCTGCGCCATGCTCATCAACCGCTGGCCGATGCTGCGCCAGTGGCTGCTGCAAGCCCGTTAGACAGGCAGGCTAATCTGCGCCCACCGCCACAAGTGCGGTTAACGGTTTACCTATCGCCGGATTGAACTGCTCAGGGTTTTGCTCCAAGAGGCGCAGCGCCGTGGCCGCAATCTGATTTTGAAAATAGGCCGGGCTGTTATGCAGCTCACCCAGGGCTTTGATATCCGGGCCGATGGCCGCCAGCCAGATCTGATCCGAACCCACAATCCCGGCCTTAAACTCATCCACGCCCTTGAACATGGTGGTCGCCGCGCGGGCGCTGGCGTGGTGGGGCCAGCCGCTGGGCGTATAACCGCGGCCGTGATCGACCGAGATAATCAGATTGGTGTTATTGCGATAACCAGGCAGTGACTGCAAGGTCTGCCAGAGGTCGGCAATCAACGTATCCGCCCGATGAGCGGAGTTGAGGTACTGGTGATACTCCTTATCGTGGGCGAAGTCGTCGGTCTCCCCCAATGAGACAAACAGCACCTTCGGCTGTTTTGCCAACAAATACTCCTTGGCAAAACCCATGGTAAAGGCATCCAGGCGCACATTGTGCCAGGGGCTCGGCGTCTGGGCCTGCAACTCATTCAGCGCCTCGGCCCGCTCTGAAAGCTCTGGCCATGCGGCGGGCATAAAGCCGGCATTCACCGGCAGCCGGCTGCGGCCCACATTTAATATCGCCGGAAAAACATCCCAACTGCCAAACGCCGCGACGCTGTTGTTATAGCCCGGCTGCTGATTCAACCATTCCAGAAAGGTGACGTTGGGGTTGGGTGTGGCGGCGTTGGAGTCGATGCCCGGGTCGGCCAGGCCGGTTAAAATTTCGTTGTAACCGGGGTAGGAGAACCACCAGGGGTTGGTAACCGCCATCGCCGAGCCGGCATCGCGGTTGCCCACCAGCACACCGTTGGCCGCCACCTGCTGCCAAATAAAGGGCATCAGTTTCTCCCGCCGAACGCTATTGCTGGCGCCGCCAAAACGCGCCGCTAACGCCTCAGCCTGTTCGGTATAATTTTCGTCGTTGAGCAGCGCCTCGTCATAACCGCGAAACAGCTCCTGCCAACGCAGGCCATCCAAGGTCACCAGCACCAAATTGTCGGCCGCATTGGCGGCCAGGCCGAAACCCAGTAACAGCAGCCCGGCGACCACGCCAAAATAATTTTTCATCTCATCCTCGCGGTGAAAAAAAACGGGGCCTAAGCCCCGCAGTTTTCGGTTTTGTTTTGTTAATTAAAATTTCGCCGTTACACCCAGCACCGCTGTGCGGGTCGCTCCCAGCCAGGCGCCGTAGTTGCCGGCGATACCGCCCAGGTAGCGCTCGTCAAACAGGTTGTTCACGGTCAGGTGGAGATCGACACTGTCGACATAGGCCGAGTTAAAGGGAATCTCCGCACCCAGGTAGAGATCCACCACCGAGTAGTCCGGCGCCACATTGGCGGCGCTGTTATCGATGGTGATAAAGCGGTCGTCCACCCACTTGTTGCTGATACCGGCCCGGTAGTTGCCCAGCGTCCAATCCAGCGACAACACCCACATATTTTCCGGCGAACCGATTACGGTGTTGCCCGGCACTACACCCACCGCCGCGTCGATAGCGGCATTACCGGTACCGACGTAGGTGGCGTCGTTGTAGGTGTAGGCGCTATAGACGGACAAATTGGAATTTAGAAAATAGGTCGCGGCCAGTTCCACACCATTGGACTCAACACCGCCCACGTTTTGGTAGGTGCCTTCCACTTCATTCAGGTAGTCGTTCTGACCGGTACCGTTATCAACGCCGGCAATGTAGGTGATGCGATTATCAAATTCGATCTCGTAGTAGACCGCACTCAACTGCAGCTGGTCGTTCTGATAGCGCACACCCACATCCAGGTTGTCGGCGGTCTCCGGCTCCAGGTCAGCGGTGGCTTCAGCCGACTCCAATACCACATCTTTAATCGCCGCAAAGTTTTCGGCGTAGCCGGCAAACAGCTCCAGACCATCGACTGGAGTCTGGTAGAGGATACCGAACGAGGG
Source organism: Halioxenophilus sp. WMMB6 (assembly GCF_033283405.1). Classification (NCBI taxonomy): domain Bacteria; kingdom Pseudomonadati; phylum Pseudomonadota; class Gammaproteobacteria; order Alteromonadales; family Alteromonadaceae; genus Halioxenophilus; species Halioxenophilus sp. WMMB6. The sequence goes on along the minus strand of NZ_JAWMQR010000007.1, from coordinate 60,008 downwards.
CAGCAGGTCAGAATCGGAGTTAAGGCTTGGACCATTAACGCCACTCAACTTATCTTTTTTATCCAGTTCGACAAAAAACTGTTTGCCACCGGCGCGCAGGGTAACCCCGCCAATTTGGAAGCTGTCTTCCAGATAGACCATGGTGGTGTCGACCGGAAATTCATTTTTATACTGCAACCAGTAGGGTGCGCCTTCGTAGCTGAAGCTCACTCGGGAGTCTTTTACCTGGTGCCAGTTGCGCGACTCTTCACGGGTGTAATCTTCATACCACAAACCACCGCGCAAAGTGTTCATGTTATCACCCAACGCCACGGCCCACTCAAAATCGGCGGTTATACCAAAGCGCTCTTTGTTGTAGTGGGTGTGACGATAAGAGCCCACCGGAATGGCACCGTCAACCTGGCAGGCCGGATCGTAGGCGCCATAGCTGGTGCCGCCATAGGGGAAGTCCAAGCTGCCGGAGCAGCCGGCAATGGAGGGGTTGTCGGAGCCGTCGGCACCAATAAAGGCCAGAGTATTGCCGTTACCATCGACGAAAGTGATGCGGTTGCCGCTATTTGGATCGACCACGTATTGCGGTACCCAGTCACCACGGCCGCTATTGACGTGATAGTAGGTGGCGGCTTCGGCCTTCAGCGCGCCGTTGTCGAAATTCAGTTTTAAGTAGGCCAGATTATTTTCGCGCAGGGTCGACCAGGCGCGACGGTAAACCTGATCGACATAGGGAATGCCGGTCCAGTCGCCGGTCAAACGGTCCCACTCGTCGTTGATATCAAATTCCGTGGCGGTGATACGTTGGTAGTTATCCTCCTCGGTGTCATCGTAGGCGTAGTAACCGGTGAGTTTGTAATCGCCCAGCTCGCTGATAAATTTAGCCGCCACGTGCTTGCGTTGGTTTTCTGCAGAGCCCTCCATCCAGTCACTGCTCTCAGCATTGGAGTAGCTTAACCAGGCGTAGGTGTTACCAAACAGCTCGCCGGTATCCATACGCACATACACTTTTTTCGCATCGTACTCGCCAGCATCGCCACTGACGGTAAAGCCGCGTTCGCTTTCCGGGTCACTGGTTAAAAAGTTGAGCGTACCACCCAGCGCTTCGTGAGAGCGGGAGGAGATATCGGCGGTACCCTGGGAGACCTCAACACCGGCCAGGTTCAACGTGTCGATAAAACGGTTAGCTTTAGAGCCACCACCGTAGTTGGAGTTGCCGTTGGGGATACCGTCGATGGTCATACCAATCTGCTGGGCATCCAAACTCAACTGAAAGCCGCGCATGCTGACGGTGGTGGACCAGTCGTCGGCACCAAAGGTATCGCCTTCGTTCACCAGCACGCCAGGAATATTATCGATAACCGCAGTAACGCTGGTCAGCCCCGCCTGCTGATCCAACATGGAGTCAGTCACCGCGTTATTGGCGTAGGTTTTGTACTTGCCAATAATTACCACCTCTTCCAGCACGGAAGAGTCGATTTCTGTTTCGGAGGTCTCCGCCCAAGCGGCGGTGGTGCTCGCTACCGCAATAGCGGTAACAAGAAGTTTGCGTGTGATCATGGCCCAGCACCTAATGTGTTCGTGATTTTTCGTAGGGGTTTGCTGGGCGCGAAGTTTATTTAGCTTGTGTGACGTTTTATTTTAAAGAAGATGAACAATAGATGACGTCGGCTGAAGCCGACGATGGCTAAGCGTGGCAATTTTTAGAGGAAGGGAAGCCAAAGGTAAATGGCGGTGCGGGCGCGCCGGCAAGTAGAAGTAACGTTCAATAGTTACGTTCGGTTTTGCCAAACGCCAGCCATCTATTTTTGCTCCAGCGGTTTAACCACGGCAGCGGGTTTGTGCTCCTGCTTTTTTTGCGCGCCGCCGGTAATCGCCAAACGCATCGCCTCTTCGATGCCGATATCGAGTGGTATTAACTGGTCGCGCTTAATGTACATGGTGTGGCCGCCAATCATAAAACTCATGGGCATATAAACCCCGACGCGATCCTGGCCGGGAAAGAGTTTGGCCCCGGCATTTTCACCGGTGACAAAACCGATCTGGTAATAACCGTTACCCATATCGACACTCACCACACTGCTCAGGTCGCTGTTTTTACCCAGGCTGAAGACGGTGATGATATCGCTGATGGAGGCATAGATGGATTTGGCCAGGGGAATCTTCTGCACCAGGCGATTGGCCAGACCAACCAGGTAGCGCATGCCATAGACATTCATCAGCAGGCCACCGGCCACCAACAGCGCCAGGGCCGTGATCAAACCCAAGCCCGGGAAATACCAAAAATTGGGCAACAGCAGAATCAACAGCTCGCGACAGAGAGTCTCCAAGGTAGCCGCCAACCAATACAGGGCGTACAAGGTTAAGGCCAAAGGCAGCAGCGTTACCAACCCCTGCAGAATGAGCGTGAACAGCTTTTGCATCTATTACTCCTAAAACATCAATGGTGGCTCGTTGCCCGGCACGGCGGCCCGCTTTTTAGCCGGGGCAGCCGGTCTACTCTGTACTAAACTGAATAGGCGCCCAACCCTGGTTATTTCTTGCTCAGTTGTAACTTGCCGGGCAAGCGGTTAGCATGCGCAGTTTTTCGCAGGGTAGCCAAGTGGCAGCCGTACCCTGCTTGGCAATCTATCATCGAGTGAAATCCCATGCACAGTCGCGGCACACTTTTTACCGTTTCCGCGCCCTCCGGCGCCGGTAAAACCAGCCTGGTGGAAGCCCTCATTCAAGCCATGCCCGACATTCAGGTGTCAGTGTCGCACACTACCCGCAGCAAGCGCCCCGGCGAAGAGGATGGCGTTAACTACCATTTTGTGACCGCCGAGCAGTTTCACAGTATGGCCGCCAACAGTGAGTTTTTGGAGCACGCCGAGGTTTTTGGCAACTACTACGGCACCGCCCAGAGCTGGGTGGAAGCGACCCTCAAGCGCGGCATCGATGTCATTTTGGAGATCGATTGGCAGGGCGCCGACCAGATTCGTCGCCTACTGCCCGACACCGTCGGCATTTTTATTCTGCCCCCCTCCCGGGCCACCCTGGAGGAGCGCCTCACCAACCGCGGCCAGGACGACGCCCAGGTGATTGCCGCGCGCATGCAGAAGGCGATCAACGAGATGTCCCATTATGTTGAAGCCGACTACCTGATCATCAATGAAAACTTTGACGTGGCACTGGCCGACTTCCAGGCGGTGATTCGCGCACAGCGGCTCACTTTGGATAATCAGCAGGCGCGCCACGGCAGCCAACTGGAGAATTTATTGTCCTGACTGGACAATTTGCGTACAATCCTCCGCCCTTAGCACAACCCTATTGACCAATACGGAAACACCTATGGCCCGCATTACTGTTGAAGATTGCCTGAACCATGTCGACAACCGCTTTGAGCTGGTGCTGGTTGGCAGCAAACGCGCCCGCCAAATCGCCGTCGGCGGCAAAGATCCCATGGTGCCGGAAGAGAACGACAAGCCCACCGTAATTGCCCTGCGTGAAATTGAAGAGGGCCTGGTGGATGCCAGCATTCTCGACCAGAAAGAAGAGGTCGACGACGAGTTCCCTAGCAGTATCGAATTGCTCGACGAATAACGGCTCGCCCCATCCGTGCACCGGCCGCCTTAGCCAAGGCGGCCTGCGCCACCACCGACCAACCGCTATTAAGACCCGCTTAATAGTGCTGCTCTAAAACCCTCACTGCATACACCGCGCTTAAAACAGCTCCCCCTCAAACTGCTCTCGATGCAATTCAACACCACCGAGCAATGACAGTCTGTGTCATAGATTTGCGCCTGGGCACGTGCCGGGGGCTTGGCAAAGGGTGTGCTTTGCCGGTATTGTCACCTACCGGGCAGTCAGGCCAGGGAAAGTCAATCACTCATTCACTGGTAATTCGGCCGTCGGCAATACGAACGTGGTCAACATCGAAAAATTAAGTCAGCATATCGCCAGCTACCTCGACCCGGAGCAGGTCAATTTGGTACGCCGCTCCTACTTTTATGCTGAACAGGCCCACGACGGCCAGCGCCGCACCTCCGGCGAAGCCTACGTTACCCACCCTCTGCAAGTTGCCTCCATCCTCTCGGAAATGCACATGGACCATCAAAGCCTGATGGCCGCCATGCTGCACGATGTGATCGAAGATACCGCCATCAATAAGGGCGCGCTCACCACGCAGTTTGGCGAAACCGTTGCCGAGCTGGTCGATGGTGTGAGCAAGCTGACGCAGATGGAGTTTGAATCCCAGGCGGAAAAAGAGGCCGAGAATTTCCGCAAAATGACCTTGGCCATGGCCAAGGATATTCGCGTGATTCTGGTAAAACTTTCCGACCGCTTGCACAACATGCGCACCTTAGGCGCACTGCGGCCGGAGAAAAAACGGCGCGTCGCCAAGCAGACGCTGGAGATCTACGCCCCCATCGCCGCGCGCCTGGGCATGAACGACATCCGTATCGAATTTGAAGATCTCTGCTTCCAGGCGATGCACCCGTTGCGGGCGCGGCGCCTGGACGCCGCCTTAAAGTCGGTACGCGGCGGCCACCGCAAGGAGCTGGTCGACACCATCCGCTCCGATATCGCCGCCCGCCTCGACCGGGATAAGGTCGAGGCCGAGGTGTTTGGCCGCGAGAAACACCTGTTCAGCATCTACTCCAAGATGCGCAGCAAAAAGAAATCGTTCAAAGAGATTATGGATGTGCACGCCTTTCGCATTGTCGTGCAGAGCGTCGACGACTGCTACCGGGCGCTGGGTTCCATCCACAACCTCTACAAACCCATCCCCGGCGAGTTTAAAGATTACATCGCCATTCCCAAGGTGAATGGCTATCAGTCGCTGCACACAGTGTTGGTCGGCTTGCATGGCAAACCGATAGAGGTGCAGATTCGCACTCAGGAGATGGATGCCCTCGCCAACCAGGGCATTGCCGCCCACTGGCTCTACAAATCGGAAGACAAAGACCTGATCAGCCACGCCCGGGCGCGCAAATGGGTGAGTGGCCTGTTGGAGATTCAACAGCAGGCGGGCAACTCGCTGGAGTTTATCGAAAACGCCAAGATCGACCTCTTCCCCGACGAAGTTTATGTTTTTACCCCCAAGGGCAAGATTGTCGAACTGCCGGCCGGCGCCACCGCCGTCGACTTCGCCTACGCGGTGCATACCGATATCGGCAACCACTGTATCGCCTGCCGGGTAAACGATCGCCTGGCACCGCTCTCGCGCCAGCTGCAAAGCGGCGAGCGGGTGGTGATCATCACCTCCGAGGTGGCCCAGCCCAACCCCAACTGGCTCAATTTTGTCGTCTCCGGCAAGGCACGCAGTGCCATTCGCCACTACCTGAAAAACCAGCGTCATAATCAATCGGTGGAGCTGGGTGCGCGCATGCTCGACCAGGCCCTGGCCACCTACAAGCTGAGCCTTGATGGCCTCAGCGCCGAGCAGGCCAAGTCGCTGCTTGATGATTGCAAACTGGAGACCATGGACGCCCTGCTCGAAGAGATCGGCCTCGGCCGCCGGCCACCGCAGACCATCGCCCAAAAACTGGCGCCGGTGTCCACCGGCGGCGACGATTACATCGGCGGGGCACCGCTGATTATCGATTCCGCCGACGCCCTGGTGATCAGTTTCGCGCGCTGCTGCCGCCCCATTCCGGGCGACACCATTGCCGCCCACACCAGCGCCGGCAAGGGGCTGGTGGTGCACCAGGAGTCGTGTCGCAACCTCTCGGAGATTCGCAACAGCAAGCCGGAATCGATCAGCCCCATCAGCTGGGCGGAGCATGTCAGTGGTGAGTTTGTGGTGGGCTTGCGGGTGGAGGTGGCCTCCGAGCGCGGCATTATTGCCAACATGGCGACCCGTATCTCCGAGCAGGGGGCCGGCATTGAGAAGATCCAGGTCAATGAGCGCGACGCCCAGAATATGGTGATCCAAATAACACTAACGGTCAGCAACCGAACCCACCTGGCCAATATCATGCGCCGCATCCGCAGCATGCACCCAGTGTTGCGGGTGAGCCGCAGCAAAAACTGATTGCCTAAAACCGCCGGGTAATTATACTAGGCGGCTTTTCCCGAGCGGCAGGCAGACCAACCACCACCCGACATCAGCTCAAATCCCCGCCTGTCCCTCGTTAACCTTAGCCCATACGGGGGGCGCTATGACTAACAAAGCAACCATTCACACTGACCAGGCGCCGGCCGCCATTGGCACCTACTCCCAGGCTGTCAAAGTCAACAATACCGTCTATCTCTCCGGCCAGATTCCCCTGGTGCCGGCCACTATGGAGATGGTCTCGGATGACTTCACCGAACAGGCCCATCAGGTGTTCAAAAACCTGACCGCCGTTATTCAGGCCGCCGGTGGCAACCTCAAAGATATTGTTAAGCTCAATATCTACCTGACCGACCTGGCCAACTTCCCCATCGTCAATGAGGTGATGGCCGGCTACTTCGAAAAGCCCTACCCTGCGCGCGCCGCCATCGGTATTAATCAGTTGCCCAAAGACGCACTGATCGAAGCCGACGCCATCGCCGTCATCTAACCGCCTTTATTCCCCACTACCGGCCCCACCCGCGATAAATGCATCGATGATGGCGGGGTAACCCTCCCGGTAGCTGGGGTATTGCAGCTCGATACCCATGGCCAACAGGCGCTTGTTACTCAGGCGCTTGCTGGCACTCGGCCCAGCGCTCGCCAACAGCGGCGGCAGCTTGGCCAGCCGTTGGCCCAAGGCCTCGGCCAGCCAGCTTTTCACCTCCCATTGCGGCGCCGGGCAGCTGTCGGTGCCAATTAACAGCTCTGGTACCTCATGGCTTGCCAGAAGATGGGCGATAACCCGGGCGCAGTCGTGTTGATGAATGCGATTGGTATAGACCGGCGGCGCTTTTACCCCCCCTTGCCCCTGCAACACCTGCTGTAACAGACGGTTGCGCCCTGGGCCGTAGATGCCGGAAAAGCGCACACACACCACCGGCAGCCCGGATTGCCGCCACAGAGCCTCTGCCTCAAGCAGACGCTGGCCAGCGAAGCCATCGGGCTCGGCGACACTACTCTCATCCACCCACTCACCATCACTCTGGCCGTAAACGCTGGTGCTGGAGACAAACACCACCCGCTCGGGTGCCACACCGGCAGCCTGCAGCTCGGCGATGATCGTTGCACTCGCCGCCACATAGCCGCGCTGGTAGCCCGCATCGGAGCGCTCGCCGGGAGTGAGGCTGACCACAATGTGGCTGCAGCGGCCGCCGGCCAAGATAGGGGCTAGGCTGCCCGGCTGGTTAAAATCGGCGGCAAGGGCCTCGAAGCCCGCGGCTATCCGCTCCGGCCGCCGACGCACCCCCAGCGCCTGGGTATAAGCCTGCCGTTCAGGCAAGCTGGCAAACTCCGCCGCCAGGCTGCCACAACCCAACCAGAGCAGCTTGCGCTCACCCATACTATTCATCTCCACCGCACCCTCGCAACAAAACTAAAACATCATAGAAAAAAGCTATTTATCTCATATCTTAATAAAATAAATCACAAACCCGTAACTGATAGCCAACGACAAAAACCTTTAGTAGGCTTACCCTCCAGTAGTGACTATAAATCCAACGAGATAGATCCGCATGACCCTGACCGAACTGCGCTACATTGTTACCCTGGCCCAAGAGCAGCATTTTGGCCGCGCCGCCGAGAAGTGTTTTGTCTCCCAGCCAACGCTGAGTATCGCTGTTAAGAAACTGGAAGATGAACTGGGTGTGGCGCTGTTTGAGCGCTCCAAGACCCGGGTGAAACCGACGCCGCTGGGCGAGTCCATCGTCACGCAAGCGCAGCTGGTGCTGGAACAGACCTCGGCCATCAAAGACCTGGCCACCGCCGGCAAAGATCAGCTGCGCAGCCCATTGCAGGTGGGTGCGATTTTCACCATCGGCCCCTATCTCTTTCCGCACTTTATTCCCGAACTGCTCAAACGCGCCTCTGATATGCCGCTCTATGTCGAGGAGGGCTTCACCGCCACCCTGCGCCAGCGCCTGCGCAACGGCGAGCTGGATGTGATTATTGTCGCCCTGCCGTTTACCGAGGCCGATGTGGTTACCCAGCCGCTGTACGATGAGTCGTTTGTGGTGCTGCTTTATAAAGGCCACCCGCTGGCCGCCAAGGAGTCGATCTCGGCCCAGGATCTGGAGTCACAAAATATTCTGCTGCTGGGTGAGGGCCACTGCTTCCGCGACCAGGTATTTGAAGCCTGCCCCAACCTGCGCCCCTCGGCGGAGAACGACTTCAACCACTCCAAAATTCGCACGGCGGCCGAGGGCAGCTCGCTCGAGACACTGCGCCACATGGTCGCCTCGGGCCTCGGCATCACCATTCTGCCGAGTTCCGCCGCCACCAGCCCCTTCTACAACAGCGACCAGTTGGTGGTGCGCCCCTTCTCCGACCTGGCCCCCAGCCGCACGGTGGCCCTGGCCTGGCGCGCCAGCTTTCCGCGCCATAAAGCCATCGACGTGCTGCGCCAGGCGATCAACCAGTGTCAGCTGGAGCGGCAACAGTAGCAAGTTGCCGCCGAACACTGGCAAACGCCCACTACCTATAATTTATGATGAAATGTTGTCATCAGTGCTGCACGACCGGGCGCCGATGGCCGGCAAATTGCCACAGCGACTTCACCTTCTCCCGCAAAAACGACTAGCATTAACCCCTGGGCTGGAGAGCCCCGGTGATAAGCACAACTGGGAACATAAATTTGACCGCCGGCAGCAGACAACCGCCATTTGAACTGACCCCCATCACAGCGCTTAAGGGCGTTGGCCCACAACTGGCGGCCAAGCTGGAGAAGCTCGGTATCCGCTGCTTTCGCGATCTGCTGTTCCACCTGCCGCTGCGTTACATCGACCAGACCCACATCACCCCCATCGGCGAACTGCAACCGGGCAGTTATGCGGTGGTCGAGGCGCATATCCAGGGCAGCCAGGTGGTGTTTGGCAAACGCCGCAGCCTGGTGTGCCGTATTGCCGATGACAGCGGTACCACGCAATTGCGCTTTTTTCACTTCTCGGCGGCACAAAAAGAGCGACTGGCCCCAGGCCAGTTGCTGCGGGTGTTTGGTGAGGCGCGCCGGGGGGCCGCGGGGCTCGAGTTCTACCACCCGGAAACCACCCTGATCAGCGCCGACACGCCGCTGCCGGAAGGGCTCACCCCCATCTACCCCAGCACCGAGGGCATCAGCCAGAAGAAGTGGCTGCAACTCACCGAGCAGTTGCTCGAGCGCTGCGGCCAGACCCCAATCGAGGATCTGATTCCAAAAGAGATTCAACCACTGAGCGGGCGCGCGGCCATCGCCGATATCCTCAGTTTTCTGCATCGGCCACCGCGTTCGGTTAACGCCCAGGATCTCACCCAGCGCAGCCACCCGCTGCAGCAACGGCTGGCACTGGAAGAGCTGCTCGCGCACCACCTGAGCCTGCGGCAGCAGCGCTGGCGCAGTCAGGGGAGTGGCTATGCCCTGCAACCGGCCCTGCCGCTGACCAAACAGTTTCTGCAACAGCTGCCGTTTATTCCCACCGCCGCCCAGGTGAGGGTGCATCAGGAGGTGAGCGCTGACCTGGCCCGCAAGATGCCCATGCGCCGGCTGGTGCAGGGCGATGTCGGCAGTGGCAAAACCTTGATTGCCGCCCTCGCCTGCCTGCCCGCGGTGGCTGCCGGCAAGCAGGTGGCGGTGATGGCGCCGACGGAAATTCTGGCGGAACAGCACTTTCAAAATTTTTGCCGATGGCTGGAGCCCTTGGGGCTTCGGGTCGGCTGGCTCACCGGTCGCCTGACCGCCAAACAGCGGCAGACCACCCAGGAGGGGATCACCCGCGGCGACCTCCAGGTGCTGGTCGGCACCCAGGCGCTGTTTCAGGAGTCGGTCACCTTCGACGACCTGGCCCTGGTGATCATCGATGAACAGCACCGCTTTGGTGTTTTCCAGCGGCTGGCGCTGCAGCAGAAGAATGAGCGCGCCAAGCCCCACCTGCTGCTACTCACCGCCACCCCCATTCCACGCACCCTGGCCATGAGCCTCTATGCCAGCCTGGATATCTCGGTCATCGACGAGCTGCCGCCCGGGCGTACCGCCATCAAAACCGTTACGGTTAACAATGAACGTCGGGCCGAGGTGATCACCCGCGTCGGCGGCAACTGCGCCCAGGGCCGGCAGGCCTATTGGGTCTGCACCCTGATCGATGAGTCCGAGACGCTGCAGGCGCAGGCGGCGGAGGAGCTCTGCCAGAGCCTGCAAAAAGCCCTGCCCACGCTCACCATTGGCCTGATTCACGGCCGCATGAGCGGCAGCGACAAAGACCGGCAGATGGCCCGCTTCAAAGCCGGTGAGCTGCAGTTGCTGGTGGCCACAACGGTGATTGAGGTGGGGGTCGATGTGCCCAATGCCAGCCTGATGATTATTGAAAACCCGGAGCGGCTGGGGCTGGCGCAACTGCATCAGCTGCGCGGTCGCGTCGGCCGCGGTACCGCCGAGAGCCACTGCGTGTTGCTCTACCAGAAGCCACTGGGCAAAACCGCCCGGCAACGGCTGGAGGTGATGAAAACCACCAGCGATGGCTTCGTGATTGCGGAAGAGGATATGAAACTGCGCGGCCCGGGCGAGGTGCTTGGCACCCGCCAAACCGGCGATATTCAATTCCGTATCGCCGATCTCAGCCAACACCAGGCACTCCTGCCCCACGTTGAAACCATGGGTGAAACGCTTTTCACCCAGTACCCGGAGCGGGTGACGCCGTTGATTGAACGCTGGCTGGCGGAGCGGGAGCAGTTCGCCGAAGCGTGAGTTTAAACTACAATTTCGTTGAAAAGAGCGTCAGTCTGTGCGCTGTTTAGCGCAAATTGTAAATTTTACCCCCGCTAACCCCAGACCCTGATCTACACTTAAAAACAGTCACCCCGTCCATTGGTGCACCCCAATACCCTGCACCCCAGGTGGTGAACTAACCAAAATTTTTCAAATACGCAGGCCGGCAACTAACACTGGCCGGCTCGATCACCGGCCATCGCCAGGCATGGCCATTGATTTAATTCTCGGGATTAGATTAGGCAGGAATTATGTCGGTGCAGTTTCCGAGCAATGTAAAAAAGTTGTTAGATAACAAGCAGATAGCATACACCATGACCATGTACGCTGACGATAAAGACCCACAGCCCCAAGATTACCGCGATCAACATCTGCGCGACCAATCGGTTGCCCGCTCCATCCTGTTGGAAGACAGCGAAGGCAAGCTGTTGGCGCTGATTCCAGGTGATTGCATGCTCGATCTCCAGCGCCTGCGCCAGCTTACCCAGCGCACGCTGGCGCCGGTCTCCCCCCGGGAGTGGGAAAAATTCACGCGCAGTAAAAACCTGGACGCCATCCCCGCCATTCCCAATATTGCCGGCTTAACCACCGTCATTGATGAGCGTCTAGTCAACGGTGGCAAGAGCGTACTGCTCGACTCCGGTAAGTCACCGCATCTGTTACAGGTTGATAACCAGGCTCTGGCTGAGTTGATGGAAAACAAAGCCCTGTGCCTGGATATCGCCATCTCTATCGCGGACGTAGAGCAGTCCTGCCGCAATCCTGGTGGTGATATGAAAGATATTAGTAATGCAGTGTCTAACTTCACCCAACTGCGCATCAAGCAGCGCCTGGAAGATACCCTGGAACTGCCGCCGTTGCCGCAGACCGCCCAACGCATCATCAAGTTGCGGGTCGACCCCAACGCCGATATCAGTGACTTGTCGGAGATCGTCGAGACCGACCCCAGCCTGGCGGCCCAGGTGGTCAGTTGGGCCTCTTCGCCCTACTACTCGGCGCCCGGCAAGATTCGCAGTATCCACGACGCCATTGTGCGGGTACTCGGCTTCGATATGGTGTTGAACCTGGCACTCGGTATCGCCTTAAGCCGCACCCTGGAGATCCCCAAAAGCGGCCCCTATGGCATTCAGCCCTACTGGCGCTCAGCAGTTTATACCGCCGCCATTATGGAGGCCCTGGTCACGGCTATTCCCCGCCAGTATCGGCCCGGCTTCGGCCTCGCCTACCTGAGCGGGCTGCTGCACAACTTCGGTTTTCTGATTCTGGCGGATGTCTTTCCACCCCACTTTGATCGCCTGTGCGATACCTGGAATGCCAACCCCCACGTCAGCCACCAAGTGGTTGAGAAACAACTGCTGGGCGTCAACCGTGCCCAGTTGGCCGCCTGGCTGATGGAGAGCTGGCATATGCCCGAAGAGGTAGTCGTTGCTCTGCGTCACCAGAACGACCCAAGCTACCAGGGCGAGCACGCCGTCTACGCCAATCTGCTCTACATCGCCCAGGCACTGCTGCAGAAGTACAACATGGGCAGCGGCCCCACGGTCTACCTCTCCAATGAGCTGTTGGCGCGCGTCCACCTGGAGCGCAGCGGCCTCGACGAAACCGTCAGCAGCATCATGAATTCCAAAATGGAGCTGGAAAACATCGCCGGCGAGCTGGCCGGATAAACCGAGCGGCAACCCGCCAGACTGGCAGTCGGATACAAAAACAGGAGCCTCGGCTCCTGTTTTTGTTGCTGGCGTGTGTTCGGTTAACCCTTATTCAAAGCATCCATCAATTATTCAACGCGTCCTTCAATTATTTAACGCGTCCTTCAGTGCCTTGCCCGGCTTAAAGCCGACGCCGGTGCTGGCGGCAATGGTTATCACCGCACCGGTGACCGGGTTGCGGCCACTGCGCTCGGCCCGGGCGCGACAGCTGAAACTGCCGAAGCCAACCAGGTTGACCGGCTCATTGCGGCTTAAGGCGTTGGTGATCTCGTCCAAAATGGTGGTCACCGCTTCATGGGCCTCCTCTTTGGAAAGGTTGGCCGCGCTGGCGACGGCGTCAACAAGTTCGGTTTTGTGCATAACCTTCCTACAATAGTTGCGTGAATTTGCCGAGAGGATAACTCCTCTGGCTTTCTTTTTAGTTCAATTTGTGGCTTTATCAAGCCCGCCAAGTCTACCCAGGGACCCCTGTGAACAGTAACGACTCCCCCGTGAAATTTCTGCACCCCAAATCCGGCCAATGGCACGACTACCTGCAGTTGATGCGCCTGGATAAACCCATCGGCAGCCTGTTGCTGCTCTGGCCCACCCTCTGGGCACTGCTGCTGGCCAGCAACGGCCAACCGAGCATTAAAAACCTGATTATTTTTACCCTGGGTGTGTTTCTGATGCGCTCGGCCGGCTGTGTTATCAACGACTACGCCGATCGCAATTTCGACGGCTCGGTTAAGCGCACCAGCAACCGGCCGCTGGCCAGCGGCCGCCTGTCAGAGACCAACGCCCTGACCCTGTTTGTGATTCTGCTGGTAGTCAGCCTGCTGTTGGTGCTGCTCACCAACAAGCTCACCATTGCCCTCTCCCTGGTGGGTGTACTGCTGGCGGCGGCTTACCCCTTTGCCAAACGCCACACGCACCTGGCGCAGATCGTTCTCGGCGCCGCCTTCTCCTGGTCGATTCCCATGGCCTTTACCGCCGAGAGCAACAGCCTGCCCGCCAACGCCTGGCTGCTCTACATCACCAACCTGTTGTGGGTGGTGGTCTACGACACCTTTTACGCCATGGTCGACCGCGACGACGATCTCAAAATTGGCGTTAAATCCACAGCCATTCTGTTTGCCGATATGGATCGCACCATCACCGGCTTGCTGCAGATATTAACGCTCGTCAGCCTGTTGCTGGTGGGCAGCAAGTTTCAGCTGGGGCTCTACTACTATGGCTCGATAGCCGTTACCGCACTGCTGTTTGGCTACCAGCAGTACCTGATTCGCAACCGCGAGCGCGACCCCTGCTTCCGCGCTTTTCTCAACAATCAGTGGGTCGGTTTTGCGATATTTCTGGGGCTGGCGCTCGACTACCTGTTCGCCAGTGCCTAGCCGGCAGCGCTTTCGCTGCCCGCCAACCACGCTATTTGCTACAGTTGTCATAAAAGCGCAACAAAACCTTTATTTAATGCACGGGTAAATTTCACCCACCGCCTTACTTAAATGAGCACTGGCACTCCTATGGCTGGAAGAACTATTTTGATTGTTGACGATGAAGCGCCCATTCGCGACATGCTGCGTGTCGCCCTGGAGATGGCCGACTATCAGTGTTTGGAAGCCGAAGATGCGCAGAAGGCGCACACACTGATCATCGATGAAAAACCCGATCTGGTGTTGTTGGATTGGATGCTGCCCGGCACCAGCGGTATCGAGTTGGCCCGCCGACTGAAACGCGACGAGGTGACCGCCGGTATTCCGATCATCATGCTCACCGCCAAAGGCGAAGAGGATAACAAAATCCAGGGGCTGGAGACCGGCGCCGACGACTACATCACCAAGCCCTTCTCCCCCCGCGAACTGGTGGCCCGCCTGAAGGCGGTATTGCGCCGCACCGAAGCCCTCACCAACAATGAGCCCATCGCCGTCGAGGGATTGCTGCTCGACCCGGTCAGCCACCGGGTGACCATCAACGACAAACCCGTCGATATGGGCCCCACCGAATACCGGCTGCTGGAGTTCTTCCTCACCCACCAGGAGCGCGTCTACACCCGCGGCCAACTGCTTGATCACGTCTGGGGCGGCAACGTCTATGTGGAAGAGCGTACCGTCGATGTGCATATCCGCCGCCTGCGCAAGGCGCTCTCCATCGATGAGCACGACCGCTTTGTGCAAACCGTGCGCGGGACCGGCTACCGCTTCTCCACCAAGGTCACCGAACGCGCCTAGCGCCCCGGCGACGGCCCTGGAGCCCACTCCCCTGAACGGTTTGGCAATGGCAAAACGCCCGGCGGGCACCAGCGCAGTTCGTCTTCGACGGCGCTTCGTTATATCCTTACCGGCTACAGCTATGGCTACACCTAGGGGTTAACTGTGCAGCGAGGCCTCTCCTCCGAACTTCGGCGCCTCTTTCTCTTTCTGCTGATTGCGTTGCTGGTGGGCCTTGCCACCGGCCACATGACGTTGGTGCTGCTCGCCTCCACCCTTGGCTACATCGGTTGGAGCCTGTGGCAGATGCGGCGGGTGGAAAACTGGCTGGCCCACCGCGGCCTCGACAACGCCCCTGATTGCGACGGCATCTGGGAAGAGGTGGTGCACCAGGTTTTGCTGCAGCAGGAACGTCACAACAAGGAGCGCCGCCGGCTGCAGGGGCTGATCACCCGGGTACAAGAGACCACCGCCGCACAAAAAGACGCTGTCGTTCTGCTCGACAACAACACGACCATTCAATGGTGGAATCAGAGCGCCTACCGTCTGCTCGGCCTACGTGCCGAAGACAACGGCAAACCCATCTTCAACTACATACGCTCGCCCAAATTTGTGCGCTACCTGGAAGAGGGCCAGTTCCAGGAGCCGCTGCTGTTGGCCGCCTCTGCCGACGCCGATCTCTTTCTCAACTACCAGGTGAGCCGCTTTGGCCAGGGGGAATACCTGCTGGTGGTGCGCGATGTTTCCCGCCTGCACAAGCTCGAGATCATGCGCAAGGATTTCATCGGCAACGTCTCCCACGAGTTGCGCACCCCCCTGACGGTGATTCGCGGCTACCTGGAGACCATGTCGGACAACAGCGACACCCTGCCTGCGGTCTGGAAGAAGGCACTGCTGCAGATGGAGGCGCAAACCAAGCGCATGACCCTGCTGATTGAAGACCTGCTCACCCTCACCAAGCTGGAAACCGAAGATACCGATTACAAGCAGACGGAAGTGAACATTCCCGAACTGCTGGCCGCCATTCGCGTCGATGCCATCTCCTTAAGTGGTGACAAAGAGCACAAGGTCGAGCTGGACATTGTCGACGACGTTACCCTGCTTGGCGTGCGCGAAGAGCTGCGCAGCTGCTTCTCCAACCTGGCGTTCAACGCCATCCGCTACTCGCCGGCTGGCAGCCTGGTAATTCTGCGCTGCTACCGCAAGGAGGACGAGGCGGTGGTAGAGGTGCAGGACCACGGTATCGGCATTGAAGCGCGCCACCTGCCGCGCCTCACCGAACGTTTCTACCGGGTCGATGCCAGTCGCAGCCTCGACACCGGCGGCACCGGTTTGGGGCTGGCCATTGTCAAACATGTGCTCTCTCGGCACCACGGCCAGCTCAATATCCGCAGCCGGGTCAACCACGGCAGCACCTTCGCCTGCAGCTTCGCCGCCTCGCGCGTGATCGAGCCCGCCCCCGCACAGCCGGTTGAGGAACAGGCGCAGTAACTGCCGCCGATTGTCCCCCTCCCCAACACTCAATTTAGCTTGACCAGATTTTGAGCATATCTGGCCCAGATTTTGAGAGAGCCTCATTTTTGCGAACGCTTTGTGGTTAGATAGCGCATCTGCCCACAAGCCAGAAGCCGGACCTCTTATCATGCCGATTGAAGTTATCGCCAGCGCCCGCGCCCTGACCGACCCCCAGTGGCACCAATTAACCGGTCGCGACTACCCCTTTCTGCAGCAGGCCTTTTTTCTGGCGCTGGAGGAGTCCGGAGCCACCACTGCCCAGAGCGGCTGGCAGCCCAGCCACCTGGTGGCTTACGAGGATGGGCAGCCGGTGGCACTGCTGCCGCTGTTTATCAAAACCCACTCCTATGGCGAGTATGTGTTTGACTGGTCCTGGGCCGACGCCTATCGCCGCATCGGCCACGACTACTACCCCAAGTTGGTCACCGCCATCCCGTTTACCCCCGCCACCGGCCCCCGTTTCTGTTTTGCTGAGCACTTAACCCCCGCCGAGCGGGAAGGGCTCACCGGGCAGTTACTGGCGCGTGTGCAGAGCCTCGCGGCGGAGCTGCACGCCTCCTCCTGGCACTGCCTCTTCCCAGAGACCGAGGTGGCCCAGCAGTTGGCGGCCCAGGGCTTCTGTCTGCGCCAAGCCTGCCAGTTCCACTGGTTTAACCACAACTTCTCGAACTTCGACGACTTTCTGGCCACCTTTAACAGCCGCAAGCGTAAGAATTTGAAAAAAGAGCGGCAGAAAATCCCCGAGCAGGGCATCACCCTGCGCCGAGTCGAGGGGGTGGAGCTCACCCCGAAGGATTGGCACCGCTTCTACGATTTCTATCGGCTCACCTACCTCAAACGCAGCGGCCACGAAGGTTACTTGAACGAGGCCTTTTTCCAGGCCCTGGGTGAAAAGCTGGCCGACCACCTGATGATGGCGCAGGCCTTTAAAGAGGATCGCTTTGTCGCCGCCGCGCTCTTCTTTAAAAGCAGCAGCCACCTTTACGGGCGCTACTGGGGCGCCCTGGATGAGTTCGATGGCCTCCATTTTGAGGCCTGCTACTACCAGGGCATCGAGTACGCCATCGAACAGGGGCTTGCCTGCTTTGACCCGGGCGCCCAGGGCGAACACAAGATCCAGCGCGGCTTCACCCCCACCGCCACCTGGTCCAACCACTGGCTGGCCGACCACCGCTTCCACGCGGCGGTGGTCGATTTCGTCACCCGCGAAGTGCCCCATATCGAGGCCTATATGGCGGAGGCCGCCCAGCTGCTGCCGTTCAAACAGGAGTAACCCTGGCGGGCGCAGCGCTCAATTAGCCAGCGTTAATGTATTTTTCAACTAAACTGAAAGTTAAACGCTCCGAGTGCTCACATTGAACGACCAACAGACCCGAAAAATCGATCTGCTGAAGCTCTACGAAGAGCATCGCTGCCTGATCATCGATGATATGCCGGAGATGCGGGGCGCGATCAAACGCATGGTCGCCAACCAGGGGCTGGCCCGAATCGACACCGCTCCCAACGCCGCCGAGGCGATTGCCCTGTGCAGCACACGCCACTACAGCATGATTCTGTGCGACTACAACCTTGGCCGCAGCCAAGATGGCCAGCAGCTGCTCGAGACCCTGCGCGCCAAGCAACTGCTCTTCCCCACCGACCTGTTTATCATGATCACCGGCGAGACCTCGCGCGAAATGGTTCTGGGCGCCATCGAAAGCCAGCCCGACGACTATATCGCCAAACCCTTCACCCCCAGCCAGTTCTGCCGGCGCCTGGACCGGCTACTGATCAAACATCAAGCCCTGTTGTCCATCAAAAAACTGTTTGGCGAAAAGCAGTACCGAGAGGCCCTCGCCCTGTGCGACACCATGATCGCCAACCAGGAGCGCTACGCCTTCGATGCCGAGCGGCTGCGCGGCCGCATTCTGTTTCTGCTGGGCCAACTGCACGAGGCGCGCGAACACTACGAGCGCATTATCCAACAGCGGCCACTGCCCTGGGCCATGCTCGGTTTGGCGCAAACACTGATTGACTTAGGCGCTGAGGAGCAGGCGGAGAAGATTCTCTACAAGGTCCTGGAGCAGGATCACCGCTATGTGGAAGCCCACGACCTGCTCTCCAAGCTCAGCCGCAAGCGCACCGACTACGAACAGGCACAACAGCACACCGAACGGGCCTGCGACCTGTCACCCAAATCGGTGCGCCGCCAGCGCCTGTTGGCCGACCTGGCCGAACTCAATGGCGATGTCGAAACCAGCCTCAGCTCCTACAAACAGGCAATCCGTTGGGGTTCCGGCAGCATTGAGGAGAGCGGCAGCGATTACCTCAACTTCGCCCGCAAAACCGCCGAAAGCGCACGCCTGGCGGGTGGCAAGTTGAGCAAAGAGAAAGGGGAGCAGGCATTGCGACAGGTGCGTCGCGCCCGTGAACAGTACACCGATGAGCCCGATATGGCGCTGCAGTCGGCCTTGGTCAGCGCCAATGTGAAGCAGTCGTTCCAACTGCCCGGCGCCGAGCAGGAGGCGGAACAGGCTCGCCAGCTGTTTCAGGCGAGCCAGCCCCAGGACGCCGCCAGCCACCTGGACTATGTGCGCCTGCTGCAGGCCGCTGGCAACGAACAGCTGGCCCAGGAACACCTGCGCCTCTGTGCCGGCCAGTTTGCCGACCAGCGGGAAGTTATGGCGAAGCTCGAGCGGCTCAGCCCGAAGCCCCTCTCCGCCGATGCCAGGACCGAGGTGGCCAAGCTCACCAAGTCGGGGATTGGCGCCTACCAGGAGCGCAACTACAGCCAGGCAACCCACATTTTCAAACAGGCATTGAGCCTCTACCCCAACCACTCCGGTTTGAATCTAAACCTGGTGCAGGTGCTGTTGGAGCGCCACCAGACGCTGTTGGATGAGAACGACGTCACCGTGATCAACCGCTGTTTCGACCGCATTCGCGATATCGACGCCAGCGACCCGCAGTTTGCCCGCGCCCAGGCGCTGCGCCAGCAGTTCCAGGAAGCGCAGCAGGTTGGCAGCGAAGCCACCAGCTAAGCTATCCGCACACCCTTGCCGGCTCGGGCCTCAGGATTGTCCAACCCCACCACTAATCTTGATAACGCCACACCAGCAGACGATTGTTGGCCGGCATGGGGTTGTCTTCCAGCAGCGTTAAACCCACACCCGTGGCCAGCTCGCACACTGCTTCAAAGTCGCGAATGCCGCGCTCGGGGTCGGTCGACTTCAGCCACTGCTCAAAGCGGGCGTTGCTGTCGCTGGTAAACTGCCCGCCGTAGTTAAACGGACCATAAACCACCAGCAGAGCACCCGGCGCCAACAGGCCGGGTAGCCCGGCAAAGAACTGTTGCACCGAGGCCCAGCTCATAATGTGCAGAGTGTTGGCGGTGAACAGGCCATCGACGGTCAGCGCCGGCCACTGACCATTAACGTTAAAGGCCAGCGGTGGCCGCAGATTGCTGCCCGGGTAGTCGTCCAGCCAGAGTTTTATACCGGCGTGGTTCTCGGGCAGATCGCTGGTCTGCCAGGTGAGGTGCGGCAGCCGCTCGCCAAAGTAGACCGCGTGCTGGCCGGTACCAGAGCCCACCTCCAGCACCTGCTGCCGGTCACTGAACAGGCGCGCCAGATGGGTAAAGATGGGCGCCTGGTTATTTTCACACGCCTGGGAAAATGGCTTCTCCGGGTTCATTCGCGGGCCTCGCTGGTAACTGCGCTTACGCTGCCTGATCGCTCTCTTCGGCGTGGTCGCGGGTAAATACCCACTGGTCGCCTTTGCTGAGCGCTTTGCTGAACTGATAGCCGCCAACATTGAAATTGACCAGCTGCTCGACATCGGTGATCTGGTTGCGGATGATCCAGGCGGCCATCATGCCGCGCGCCTTCTTGGCGTAGAAGCTGATGATCTTGTAGTCGCCGTTTTTCAGATCCTTGAATACCGGGGTGACGATACGACCGGCAATTTTTTTACTGCTGACCGCTTTGAAGTATTCATTGGAGGCGAGGTTAACCAGCACTTCGCTCTTCAGTTTGCCCAGCTGCGTGTTGAGGGCATCGGTGACCTTATCGCCCCAGAACTGGTAGAGATCCTTGCCGCGCCGGTTGGCAAACTTGGTGCCCATCTCCAGGCGATAGGCCTGCATCAAGTCCAGCGGCCGCAATACGCCATAGAGGCCGGAGAGGATGCGCAGGTGATTCTGGGCAAACTTGAACTCGTCGCGGCTGAAGGATTCGGCCTCCAGGCCGGTGTAGACGTCACCCTTAAAGGCCAGCACCGCCTGTTTGGCGTTGTCGGCGCTAAAGGGTGGCGACCACTGCTGGAAGCGGTCGAAGTTGAGCACCCCCAGCTTGTCGCTGATCGACATCAGCGCCGAAATATCCTGCGGCGCCAATTCGCGCAACTCATCAATCAACAACGCGGAGTCGGCCAGAAAATCGGGCTGGGTGGCGGTTTTGGTAACGGGTTTGGTTTCGAAATCGAGGGTTTTCGCGGGTGAGATCACCAATAACATACGACGTGGGGTTCCCTAGTTGATCATTCCGGTGAAAGAAATTCCTGCCACCAATTGAGCGGTGTCACGCCATCGGCAGGATCATAAACATTGCCATAGAGCCAGGTGCTCTCGCTAAAGGGCGCTATGGCCTGGTTCAACAGCGCTTCAATGGCGCTAAAGCCGCAAGAGACGTGAATGCTGTAGACCAGCATGCGTTCACTCTCGACATCCAACTCGCCGCCCAGCTTCTCCAACGCCGGCGTCAGCTCCAGTGAGATGGCATCGATATGTTCGCGGCTGTAGACCCGGATGCAGAGATTGCCCGAGCGCCGCACCAGGGTGAACTCATCGGTATCCGGATCCTTGGCGATGGTATCTCCGCGCGCCAGCCCCTGGACAAAGGCCGGCGCCAGGGCCAGTTGGGCGCTGTTATCGGGATTGACGGTCACCCGTAAACGCTCGACCACCGCCTGCCCATCCGGGCGGGTACCGGCAAACATCTCGATCACTTGTAAAGACTGCATAACATACCGCTATCACTGTGCTATTGATAATCAATTGGTTTAATCGGGAGCATTATACGCATTTATTTTCCCTACTTCTTTTGTGGATAAGACACCTGCTTGCGCTGTGAATATAGCAACGGCTTGGCCACTCTGTTACCAATCTATACAACTTAATACCACTGCTCATTGTTTGATCGATTCCAGTTCCTCCCGATTGTCATCTGGTGTATAGTCGCGCCCAATTTTGGCATCTGGAATTGGCTCGGAGAGGGGTAATATCGCCAGGCGAGAGCGGCAGCCCCGCCCGGAAAATGCGCTCCCAAGCCGATGAATGTCATATTTTCTTAATGTTTCTGTAACACAATGGAAACCTAACCCAATTTGCGCTGCCGTGCGTGATGACCGAAAAAGTCACCCCACAGAGCGCCAGCCCGGCTGCACGCCTGGAACCAGTAAACCGTCAAAATGAATTCAGATAGCAGCGTTAACCCCAGCAACAGCGCCACACCTTCCGCGAGCAATACCACCCACCATCCCACCTGGCAGAGCTGGCTGTTTGTTATTGGCCTGATCTACCTGCTGCTGGTGGCGGTCTCGATGATCGGCAGCGGCTTCAAACTGGCCGCCGGCAGCCACGCTGAATCTCTGTTTGAATTTGCCCGCAACCCAGTCACCGGGTTGGTGATGGGTATCGTCGCCACCGCCCTGATCCAATCCTCCAGCACCGTGACCTCGATCATCGTCGGCTTGGTGGCTGGCGGCTTGCCGGTCAGCATTGCCATCCCCATGGTAATGGGTGCCAACATCGGCACCACCATCACCAATACCATCGTCAGCCTCGGCCACGTTCGCCAGGGTGAGGAGTTCCGTCGAGCCTTCGCCGCCGCCACCGTACACGACTTCTTCAACCTGCTGGCGGTCGTGATCTTTCTGCCACTGGAGATGATGTTCGGCCTGTTGGAGAAGGTGGGTGGCCTGCTCGCCAACCTGCTGGTGGGCGGCGGTTCACTGGCCATGGGCGACCTCAACTTTATGAAGGCGATTGTCTCACCACCGGTGAAAAGCCTGCTGGCCGTACTGAAAGAGATTATGCCCAACACCCTGGCCGGCTCACTGGTGATTGCCCTGGGTGTACTCGCTATTTTTGTCTCCATCACCTTCATCGGTAAGCTGCTGAAGATGCTAATGGTGGGCCGGGCCAAGGAGTTGCTACACCGGGCCATTGGCCGCGGGCCGATTACCGGCATCGGCTCTGGCACACTGATGACCGTGTTGGTGCAGTCCTCCTCCACCACCACCAGCCTGATCGTGCCTCTGGCCGGCAGCGGCGTCTTCACCCTGCGTCAAATCTACCCCTTCACCCTGGGTGCCAATATCGGCACCTGCATTACCGGTATCCTCGCCGCCACGGCCATTACCGGGACCAATTCTGTGTTGGCCATGGAAATTGCCATGGTGCACTTTGCCTACAATTTCCTGGGTGTGATTGTCATCTACACCCTGCCTTGGCTGCGGGAGATTCCGCTCACCTGTGCCGAGGCGCTCGCTAACGCCGCCATGAAGAACAAACTGGTGATAGCGGCCTATCTGCTGCTCGTCTTTTTGGTGATTCCCCTGATTTTTGTTGGCATCAGCCAACTGTTTGAATAGCGCGGAGAAGCCGGTTATGAGCGAGATCAACATCGACAAAATCCACCAGCAACGGCAGCAACTGGTGACCCAGATTGCCCACCTGGAGCAAACCTTGAGTGACCTCAAAGGTAAATTGGCCGAGCTTGAAGCGCTGGAGCAACACGAAGCCGTGGACCACCTGGAGGAGTACTTGGTTGAAGCGGACGAGCGCTACAGCCACCTCAAAGATTTTGGCGACATGCTGCTGAACGATTTGAAAAAATTGCTGCACCACTCCTGACCCCCCCTGCCAATCGACCGCTACTGCGCACCCGCTTACGCACGCAGGTGAGTGGCAACTTTCTTGCGCCCCTGCTGCCCTTTTGGGCCCCGCCTCTATTGGTGGGCCCGCCTCCGAGATTCTCTAACTAGCCACCGCTGCTACCGCGGGCGTTCACAGTGACAGTGACCCACCCCCACACCGCCGCCTATTAATGTATATACTAAGCATATCTTTGTGATACTTATTTGAGTATGCTATGTTTATGCGCAGATTTGTAATTTCCACCACGGTGGGGTTTCTTGTATCCGCCCCTGCATCGGACCATTACATAGAGAAGCCAAAGCCATATCTCTCATAGTAGTTAGGAGTGAGTTATGTTTGATCGACAATTGGAGCAGCTGCACGCGCAACGTTCTCTTCTCGAGCACAAAATTGTTCAACTCGAATCCACCCTGGTGGAGATGAAGTTCGAATTGCAGAAGTTAGAGGAAGCGGAACAACACGTGATGGTCGATCACTTGGAAGATTGCCTGGCAGAGGTGGATCAACGCTTTTATCGCCTGAAAGACTTCGGCGAATTGCTAATGGTTGACCTGAAGAAGTTGTTACATCGCCACAAGTATCGACACGGCTAAGAATACGTCGCCTAGCAGACTAACACCCCGACCAAGCCAGCGCCTTCCCAACCCTGAACCTCCCTAGCTCTAATCCTACTTAGCGCTAGGTACACAGCTGCCAGTGGCCACCTTCTCAGCCAGAGTAGCCTTGGCTGCCGCGCGAAAGCGATGGGCCAGACCATGCCAGAGCATCAACCCGGCAAACACCACGGCCGCCGCCATATGCAGCACACTGGCGAGCTGCTGCGACAGCTCAGCGCCAAAGTAGTAGAGTCCCAGAGCACTCAAGCCCAACAGTGCAAAACAGACCAGCAATATCACACCACTCCAACGCTGCTTCTTCCGGCGCCAGCCGGAGCGCATATGCGCCTGCCACAGTGCTCCCACCAGGAAAAAGAGGCCAATACCGGCGCCGCAGTGGGTTGCGGCCACGGCCACGCGGCTCTGCATGCTGATGGTGAGCGGGGGTTCGAGGTAGAACTTAAACTCCAACATGCTGGGTAGCAGACCAACACCGCTGGCCACCACCACCACGGTGGCCACCACCAGCACTGGAATAAACCAGGGCGAGTAGCCGGCAAAGCCTACTGAGCGCTGTTTTTGTCTCATACCGAAAACGTCTTGCCTCGAAATCTGTTTAACAATTGTTGCCGCTCGGCACCGCGACTACCGGCCACCACCTTAGTGAGAGCATCGGCCCGCCAGGCGAAGCGCGCCCGAACACTGACCGTTTCACTACTGGCCGCCAGCAGGCTGGTGCCATCACTCATGCAGGCCGGGAAACGCTCATCATACTGCCCCGACAAGCGGCTGGTTGCCAGGGCACCATTACTGATCTGCGCCTGGCCATCGGTACCGCGCAGTTGCACAGCCAGCTTGGCTTCGCCAAAGGCACGCAAATCACCGCCTGCATTAATCCAGCCGCCGGCGGCCGCTGATTTTTTCAGCTCTTTGATACCCAAGTCAATGGCATAGCCCTTGGCGATACCATCGAGGGTTAGTAACACCGGCCGCCGCAGACGCACCCGGCCGCCCTGCAGCTCGATATCATCGGCCACACCGCTATCGAGATAGGGGTGCTGCACATGGGCTGGCAGTGCGCCGCTGCGCACCAGCAGACCACCCACCGTGGGGTTAAAACGATGGTCGCTCGCGCGGCACAACCGCTTGGCCAACAGCAGCAGTCGGTAGTAGCTTGGCTCCGCCGCCAACCACTGGCCGGGAGCCCCATTGAGTTGCGACAGCCAGCTATCGGGCCGGTGGAAGCTCAACTGCCGGTCAATGGTAGCGATGGTTTGAAACGCCTGCGCCAGCGCCGCACTGGCCGCTTCGGTGGCCAGGCCGACCACCCCCACCTCCACCAACGTGCCCAAACCCGGCCGGGCTCGACGGGTAACCAGCGGCTTCATTGCTGCAGGTAGAGATCGTAGATCACCAACAAGCGCTTGGCACCATCCAGCAGGTTGCGACAGGAGAGGGTGGCGCCGCTGATATTGGGCACATCCTCATCCAGCTTGAAGGGGTCACCCAGATGCTTGCCGACAAACTTTTCACGCCAGCTGGCTTCACGCACTTCGTCACCGTGGCTTTCGCGATAGCTCATGATCTCCATACCCAGGATTTCACCCGCAACCGAGACCCCTAAGGCGTAGCTGATGTATTCGTGCTTGCCGATCACATCGTCGACGAAAAACCAGCCCACCAGCTTGCCATCGGCGCCCATCACCTGCCACGCCGCCTGCGTCTGCTGGCGTTGGCGGGTGCCGGCGGCCTTTTTAATAGCCTTTCTCTGATCATTTGAGAGCTCCAGAGGAGACTCCAAAAAGATCGCCTGTTCGCCAAAGATGGCCTTTTGTGCCTGGCTGACGGTCAGATAGTCAGCGCAATATGCGCTGACACTGATGACGCTCAACGGCACAAACCACAAACCCGCTAGAGGATCTCGCATAGTGGTTCTCCAATCGCCGTGCGCTTAGAAGTTCAACGCCACGGTCAGGCGCAGCTCTTCTTCGGTCTTTTCGATCAGGTGCAGATCGGTATCTTCCTGGCCTTCATACTGCTCACCGCCGCCTTTCATCTGCGGCAACCAGCTGAGCGTGGCCCACCATTTGGCAGCGCCGTAGTGCAGTGACGGGCCAGCAAAGACCGACCAGCGCTCCTGGCCCACTTCGGTTTCAAATTCGGTTTCGTAGTAGGCCTCCAGGCTGACAAACCAGTTGGGCGCGAAGCGATAGCTCAAACCGGTACCAAACTTCAGCTCAATTTCCATCTCCGGGTCGGTTGGCCAGTCGAAATCCGCCGGCAGACCGTCGATCTCTTTGCGATCGGCGTAGGTGGTTTCCACCCCAAAATTGGCGCCCCACACCAACTGCCCCTCCAGGAAAAACTTCTGGGCGATGGCGTCCAGCTCCAGGGAGTAGGTATCTTTCTCCTGGCCGCTGTGGGTATCCAACCAGCTGTAGTCGAAAGAGATCTGGCCCGACAGGCCGAAGTTGTCCTTCGCTGGGCTCAAGAACATGTAGGTGGCCGCCGCTTCCAGACCCATGGGTTTAAAGCTGAAATCCTCCTCCTTGGGCAGGTAGCCATCAATAATCAGGCCACTGGTATCCAGGCTCAGCATTTTGAAGGAGCCCGACATGGAGAAGCGGTCGGTAATGCCGTACTCCAGCTCGGTTTCCCAGTTAATCGCCTCGTACTCGCCTGTTCCTTTATCACTACGGGAGATTACCTTCTGATAGAGCTCGCCGGCCCCCTCAGGTAGGGTCTCCGCCCCTTTCACAAAGCCAAACAGGCTCTCTCCCGCCATGGCCGGCAGAGAGAAGGCGCTCATAAGCAGCCCTAAAGTTGTTAATTTTCCCACAGTTCTATCCCCCAAAATGTCCATTCCAACGTCATTGCTAATAAAAACGATTATCATATAGATTTATATTTATTTTTCCAAGGGGTGGCGGCGAACTTCTTGATCTTCATCAAACCCACCAAACTTGGGGCCTAATTGTTAACCGTAACGGCAGTAAACCTCGGCCTGCTAACAGCCAACGGAGTAGCTTGGCGTCAACGAGTTCAAGTGCTTGTCAGGGGGTACTGGGATTTGTCAGGGCGTCTTCAGACGCCTTATGGCACATTGGAGAGGCTATCCAGGCAAGCCGGATTACCTGGTAACAACAAGGATCGGCTGTATTCCGCCAAGGTCTCGCACTCAACCCACTACAGCTCAACTCAGTCGTTGCCGAGCATGACGGTTTGATTGGTAGAGCTGGTGGGTGAGCCGGTTGATAGGGCTAATTGATAAAAAGCCGGATGTTGTGCGCAGCTGCAAAGCAATACGCCATTAACATACCCTAGCAATAAACTTGAGAGTGGAACTGATTGCCCAAGAAAAAATTTCTGGCCGCTCTTGATTTATTGATGACTCACCTCAACTTACTGCATTACTGGCAGACATTTTTATTTGAAGCTTAACCGGGGCGAATCCAACCAAGGTTGCAAGTGCGGGCATTGCGTGTGGCCGAGGGGTTTAAAGCAAGCTGGTTTAAGCCAGGTTTTTTTACCAAGAGAATCTATTTTCAGCAGAGTAACGAGCTGACTACAGCTTTTCACGCTCTGTTATTGTGAATCTTTTTCTTTTCGCTTTTTCACTCCTCTTCCTTTTCACTCCTTTTAATGAGCCTGTTTGCCAGAGTTAAATATTTATTTAACACCTTAAACATTATTTTTCGATTGATTAGCCCCACTTTCTGGCAGATTCGTATTTCCATGTGGCTCATTCTATTTATCTGAGCCATCCACTTTATCGCCATCTGATTTACATCAATCGACTACCAACTATCTAGCAACCGTTGAGGAACCGCTCAGACGAGCACACCGCCATAAAAATATTTTTCGTAAACTCCGCCCCCTTCTATCTGATTGTTTTTCTCTCCATCTGATTTTTTCTGGACCCCGGTAGCAACGTCCAGCTTTCTCGCATCGCCCGAATATGATTTATAGATATTATTTCTAATAAAGTATTTATAAATTTATTTTTAATTTAAGTTTTTTATCACAACCACTTGAAAGTAGCACAACAGATCCTCAACTAATTACCCAGTGGCAGAGGCTCCAAGAGTTCTGCTACTAACTACACTATTGCTTCTTCTGGAGGATACGTTATGAAATCTATCGATTTAACCCCACTTTACCGCACCGGCGTCGGCTTTGATCACCTGTCATCTCTATTGAATAATGCTCTGCGCACCGACGCGGTCAGCAACAGCTACCCGCCCTACAACATCGAGGTTCTTGGCGAAAACCGATACGCCATTACCCTCTCTGTCGCCGGCTTCTCACAAGCAGAGCTGGATATCAACATCGACAAAAATGTGCTCTCTGTGCGCGGTCGCAAAGAGTCCAACGGCGAACGTCAATTCTTACACCAGGGTATTGCCAACCGTGCGTTCGAGCGCAAATTTAACCTGGCCGACCACGTCGAGGTTAAAGGTGCCGACCTCGCCAACGGACTGCTAACCATTAATTTGGTACGCGAAATTCCTGAGGCCATGAAACCACGTACCATTGCGATTGGTACTGGGGCATCCGCATTGGAAAATGTGGAGCAAGAGAGCGCCAATCAAAGTGAAGCAGTCAATCACAGTGAAATAAAAACCCACGAAGAAAAAATCGCTTAACATTGTCAAACCCAGGCATGCACTTAACCCGGTAATTTTTTACCGGGTTATGTGTTGTTAGAGAGAGGCGTACACGTTTAATCAATTGTGCCGCAGCCACTGACACGCTGTTTGTTTTCGCCAGTGCCCCGGCACCCGGTGGAGGATAAACGCTATGAACTTACAAAAACTTAACCCGTGGAACTGGTTTACCCACGAAGAGTCCCATCAACCCACTGTGCACCACAGTCGTCAGGGCGTACAAAATGATGCCCACTTTTATTCTGCCAACAGTCATCCGGTAACCCGGCTTCATCAGGAGTTTGATCGGCTGTTCGATGAACTGTTCGGCGCGGTTGGCAACCCGGTTTCTGCAACCCGCAACTGGTCGCCCTTTGATGATACTTTCCGGCCCAATATTGATATTTCTGGAACCACTAAAAATTACCAAATCAAACTGGATGTTCCCGGCCTGTCGGCCAAAGATATCAGCATCGATATCGCCGGCGACGTATTAACCATTAAAGGCGAAATTCACCACGAGCAGGAGAACAAAGAGAAACAGTTTTATCGTATGGAGCGCCGCTATGGTAGCTTCCAACGCACTCTGGCGCTGCCGGAAGATGCCATCGCCGAAGACATTCAGGCCCAGCTGACCGATGGTGTATTAAAGCTGGAGATACCCAGGCACCCGGTAACCAAACAGGACAATGCCCGGCGAATCGAAATTAGCGAACAACACCACTAACCTTGGCCGCGCACTGCGCGCCCCCCCAAAAAAAACGGCGCTGGTAACAGCGCCGTTTTTTTTGCGAAACCAGCGGTGAATTAAAAATCGACCGTGGAAACCTCATCGGCAGTAACAGAAACATTGGTACCCGCGGTAAAGGTGACCACGGCACTGTCATCCAGCAACGGATCATCCAACACGGCATCACAGGTAAAGGCCAGGGTGTAGTCACCAGCGGCAACAAAAGCCAGGGTGTACTCATAAAGCCCGGTGTCAGTATTAAATTCTACATTGGCGCTGGCCAGTGGGTCGGTTTCCGCGCCCTGCACATCCAGCACTGTAGCATCCAGGCCAGAGTACAGATAAACAACGTTACCCATATCGTTGTTGTCGCCATTGTCACACTCGACATCGGTAATCAGAGCATCACTAACCGTACCACTGATGACACCCACTTCCAGGTTGTCCACCAGGCGCAGCGTGGGGCGTAATTTGTAATCGCCAGTGCCTTCCTGATGCACCGATTTGCGCAGGTCAAAATCGATAGTGAATTGGGAAATACCACCCGCGGCCAGGGTGAAGCCACGGTTCATCTTCAAGCCGGTTTGTGCTGAAGAGGGGATCTCCAAGGGGTACTGCATGCCGTCTATTTCTATGTAACTCTCGGCTTCTACCACCCCCAGGCGAATCCACTGGTATTCACCGGCCGGCAGGGTAACGCCATCCAGCAACAGCAGGCTTTCACCGTTCTGATAGTCGAGCAGATTAATCGCGACGGCTTCATCCAGGGTAATTTCGGTGCGCTCTGGCCCCTGCAGCTCAACAGAATCGAACACCACCACCACGGCATCGGCCATCTCCACCGGGCCATCGGTAATCGCCAGGCTCAACCGGCTGCTGCTACTGCTTCCACTGTTGCCGCCACAAGCGGTTACTAAAGCACAAACCCCTAATACCGGAAGAAATTTAGAATAGTTCACATGCAACTCCATATTATTTGCGTGATTTGAGGAATTATATACACCCTCTCAGATTCTGATGTGAAGTAGTATCAATAGTGGTTTAGAACGAGAACTGCGCCCGGCCAATGTAAATATTTGTTAACCAGTTGACGAATCCCGTGCCACCTCAGCCCAAAAACCGTGATGTACTGCTCGCTTTAGCGATATTAGTATCTGTTTATATGGTAAACAGTGCCAATTCTAGCTGCACTCCATTGTGCAAAAAACAACTATCTGCTAGGCGGCTTAAATCTAAAAAGTCTGAGCAGTTGCATAACGGCTGGCGCTTTGGGAGGGGAAATTAAGTGGCTGTACGATGAGTGAACCAACTCGATCCTCGCAAACTAGGCAACCAGAGTACTGGCTATTGCCCTGGTCAACGCTTTATAAATACTACTGCTGTTGATCAGGAACCGGGCGAGGGTTTCGTTACTGATGTGTGGCCGCTGTTGACCAATACGCGTTGCACCAGCAATAAAGAACAATAAAAAGCTTTTCATTTATACGAGTCGTGCTAAGTGGCAGTTTTATTAAAACTTTCCATTAGCCAACTCTAATTCAGCAAACTCAGTTAAGGAGCTCTCATGAGTGTATTTACCCATGTTGTCGTTGGCAGTAACGATATCCAAAAATCCAAAGCCTTCTACGATGCCGTGCTCGCGGCTATTGGCATGCAGTGTTTAATGGCAGTAGACGATGCCCGCCTGATGTACGGCACCGATAGTTTGGCTTTTATTGTCACCAAGCCGCGTAATGGCGAACCCGCCACCTTCGCCAACGGCGGCACTATCGGCTTTAAGGCGGACACCAGCGCCCAGGTAGACGCCTTTCACGCTGCAGCCCTGGCCAACGGCGGCAGCTGCGAAGGCGAGCCCGGCCCCCGGGAAGTGGTACCCAACGCTTACGGTGCCTATGTGCGCGACCCCGATGGCAATAAATTCAGCATTTATGCCTTTGGCCAGGTTTAACGGTCACTAGCTGTTGCCCGCCGAGTAAAGCGGCAACGCAGGGTTTGGTGATTGACTCAGCGGTTTGCAGCCACCCCGCACTCTGCTATGCCGTTGGTAAGCTATTTTTATTGGTCGGCCAACTGCGCCTTCTCTGCAATTGCCCGGCGAATATCACTGGGCATGCCCCAAGAGTGTGCCGCCAGTATTTGCTGGCACAACTTGGCCCACTGCTCTGGGCTATTTAACTGGTCGCGGTGGCGAACCAGCAGCGTGTGGATTTCACTCACATTATGGTAGCTCGGCCAAAAAGTCTGGGCTTTATCAAACTCGGCCAACGCCGCTGTAACATCGCCCTTGATAATTGCCTCAAAGCCCCGGCGCTCGGCCACAACCGCCTGCTCCCGTTTACTGGCTGCCAGGGTATCGTCCGGTGCTTGAATTTGGCTGCGAACATTGTCGAGCTCCTGTTTAACGTTGCCGTTAATTTGATCCAGGCGCGATAACAAGTCCTGCTTGCCTTCGGTGGTATCCATTGAGCTGATCTGTTGTTTAAGTTCACTGATCTGCTGCTCATAATTTTGCGCTAGATTATCCAGGCTGCCACTCACCTCTAAACCAAAGGCGCTGACATCCCGGGTTTTTAAAATTTCAAACACCTGGGTGCCGTATAAAATAATTACCAACCCTAAAATAGCTGGCCAAACCAAAACTTTTAGGTACTCCAAAAATAATTTTGCAAACTCCATGGGTTTGGTAACCTCTCACTCTGTTTTTATCGTTAGGAAAACCAAAATGCGTGGGGCCATTATTTCCGATATACACGCAAATATTTTTGCACTGGAAGCCGTGCTGGCTGATATTGGCAAACAGGGCGCCGATTTTATTATCAATTTAGGCGACTCTCTCTACGGCCCTATTGCCCCGGCCGCCACGTTTGAACGTCTGGCGGCCCTGGATTGTATCACCCTCCAGGGTAATCAAGACCGCGATTTATACCAGGCTGGCAGTCGCTCAACTAATCTCCCGCCCACTTATACCTGGGTGCTGGAACAACTCGAACCGAGCGCACTAAACTGGCTTACTCAACTACCTAAAATCGCTCAACACGGACAGATTTTTGCCTGTCACGGCCTGCCCGACGATGACAGCCGCTACCTGCTGGAAGATGTTGAGTCGGGCCAACCCCTGGTGCGCAGCGACGCCGCCATCCGCCGCGACATTGCCGGCGTTACGGCTGAGGTGATTGTCTGTGGCCACAGCCATATTCCGCGCACGGTTTGGTTGGAGTCAGGGCAATTGATCATCAATCCGGGCAGTGTCGGCCTGCCGGCTTACCGCGACCTGTTGCCACTACCCCACGCCATGGAAAACTACAGCCCGCACGCTCGCTACTGCCTGCTGGAAAAAACCGCCGCCGGCTGGCTGGTGGAGGAGCGGCGTATACCCTACCCACACCAGCAGGCCGCCCTCGCCGCTCGCGACTGTGGCCGGCCCGACTGGGCCTACGCCCTAATGACCGGCCGCGCGGTACTTAATTAATGGGGCAGCCGGCAACGCTCGTTCATTCATTGGGCTTGGTCGCTCTGCGCCACAATTTTAAAATCGACCACAATATGAGCGCTGTACTCTATTTCATCAAAACGGGTGGCAGGCTCCTTCCTGGCGACCGGCACATCGGCATAACTGCTATCCCGCCGGCGGGCCGTCACGACTATCTCCTCCAGCATTCTGGCGCCCGGGGTTGCGTGCGTTAACAAGCGCTCTTCCCGGAAATTTACCGGTGTCAGTTTTACGCCCAGGTTTTTTTCGTATAACGCCTTCTCGACCAGCACCTTGTCTAACGCCGTCTGTTTTACCAACTGCAAAAAATGCTCTTTTTTTGAGTGTTTGAATTCGGTGTCGGCCAGATCGATTTCGCTGTGTTGATCGGCCACTTCGGCCAGCAGTTGCAACTGCTGCTCATGGGTAATTCTAACCACCACCCGGTTGGCCACCTCAAAACTGCTGGGTGTTTTGCCAAACCAACCGTATTGGGGCGAGCTGGAAAACTGTGAATTATTGATGTCGTCTGCGGCGATACCACCAGCCAACAGTTGCGCGCGCATGCTGTCGCGCAGACGGGCGTTAGCCTCCAATGCCTCGGCCAGCTGCTTGGCCTTGGTGCTCACCACCATGCTGACCAACGCCTCATCGGAATAGGCCTTTTGTTCAGCATCGCCCGCCAGGCTCACCAATTTTTCGTTGGGGTGCAGGAAGCTGCGCAGCTCCTCTGCTGAACCGGTGAGCTCAGCCGCTGCGAAACTCCAGCCACTCACACAGCAGCTACCAATGGCCAACACCCCAACCACGCAACGCTTGAACATAAACGATCTCCTTATTGTTATAGAAAGCGGAGGCTCAAGGTTGATGTATGCGCCACGATTAAGCCACTGGTGCTATTTGACAGGTTTAGCTGGCCGGCCATCAATACATCACCCATCCACACTCTTTATCACACCCGGCTTGACCGCTCCCTATATACTGTATATAAATACAGTATGACTTATCAAACTCGGACAACTCCCCCCCAAAGCCAGGCCAGCCTCTATGGCAGCGGCCCAGGCTTGGCCGGGCGCGCTACCGGCAACTCGGTACTGGAGCAGCTACTCGCCCGTAAGGATGTGTGGCGGGGGACGGTTACGGCCGGCCAGAACGAGGTGCTCGACAGCGGCTATGGCAGTTTGAACAGCTGTTTACAGGGGGGCGGCTGGCCCCTGGGCAGCCTGATTGATCTTTCCCAGGCCAACAACGGCCACGGTGAGTGGCAGCTGTTTGGCCCTACCCTGGCCCGGCTCAGCCACCAGGCCGGCTTGATTGTTCTGGTCAACCCACCAGCGCAGCCCTATGGCCCCGGCCTGGCACAGCTGGGCATCAACTACCAAGCCATCAAGGTAGTGCGCACCCGTCAGCGCCAGGCCCTGTTGTCCGCGCTGGTCGATACTCTGCAGGCCCAGTGCTGCCTGGCGGTGCTGGCCTGGGAGGGGCGCTTTAACTGGCGCTATGCCGAGTTGCGCAAACTGCAACTGGCCGCCAGCCAGAGCCAGTGCTTAAGCGTTTGCCTGCGCCAGGATCGCTCCGGCCGCGTGCAGTCACCGGCGCCACTGCGCCTGCGCAGCCAGCTCTCCGGCCAGGGGCTGCAGGTACAACTGTTAAAGCAACGGGGGCAGTTCCGGCCCCAGGTATGCACCCTGCCGCTACCCAGCCTGTGGGCACCGGAGCACGCCGAACTGCTACACACCGAAGCCAACGCCGCCAGTGCCCAGCAGGGCGCCGGTGAACAGGCACTGGCCAAGGTGCTGGCCTTTAATACCGGCCCCAAAGCCAGTCAACCACGGCAAGGGCGGCCAGGGGGTGAGTGATGCTCTGGCTGGCACTGCGTCTTCCCCTACTGCCCCTGGATGTTTTTAAGCGGGAGGCAACCACCCCCGCCGCCGAAGCTTGCGGGTTAATAGCAAGCGGTACACCCTCGCTACCGTTGCTGGTTTACCACGCCCCCAAGGGCAGTAAACAGGTGCTGCTCTGCAACGATACCAGCGAGGCAGTCGGTGTACGCCAGGGGATGAGCCTGGTCACCGCTGAAGCACTGCTGCAGGTTTATAGCGAGGAACAGGCCGACAACAGCGCCAGCCCAGCGCCCCGGCGCCACTACCGCTGTTACCCGCGCGACGTCAGCCGCGAATGGGTAGCCCTGCAACAGTTGGCCGGCGACTGCTACGACTTCACCCCCCACGTCAGCCTGCACAACGCCCCGGAGCTCGGCTCAAGCAACCAGCCCCGCAACCGGCAGGCGGGCCTGCTGCTGGAGATCTCCGGCAGCCTGAAGCTCTTCAAGGGGCTGGAAAACCTCTGCCAGCAACTGCTCTCGCGCCTGGCCGGGCGCCATTGCTTTGTGCAGCCGGGTCTCGGCCTCAGCCCCGAATCCGCCTGGCTGCTGGCCAACACCCGCCAGTCGATCAACAGTCAATACTCCAGCCAAGATTACGTTGCCCAGTTGGCGGCCATCGAGCTCAACAAACTCGACCGCTTTGATGACAGCTTCAGCCAACTGCAGCAGATGGGGCTCAGCACCTTAGGCGAGGTGCTGGCCATGCCGATGGTGGAGCTGGGCCGGCGCTTTGGCGAGGCCTTTATTGGTTATCTCTACGCCCTGCTTGGCCAACAGAACCACGCCCTGATGCGCCGGCCGGAGGCGGCCGAATTCCGCCGGCGGGTGCAGTTGAATTTCCCGGTAACCAATCTGCAGCAGCTACAGCCGGTGGTCAGCACCCTGTTGCAGCAACTGGCCGACTTTTTACGGCGTGAACAGCAGCAGTGCGAAGCCATTGAGTGGCTGCTGCTCTCCGCCACCGGCCAGCGGCAGGCCATCCCCATCGTCTGCCAACCGGTACACGGCGACTGGCAACTGCTGCAGCAATTAACGCAGATCCACTTTGAGCACTTGGCGCTGGCCTTTGAGGTCGACTCGGTGGAACTCTATTTAAGCCAGCACTCCCCGTTCACTCATGAAACCGGCGACCTCTTCGCCGCCGACCCGGAACTCGCCCTCGACCGGGCCGAGGTACAGCGCCGCTGGCAGCTACTGCTCACCCGTCTGCACAACCGCCTGGGCAACAACAGCACCCTGGAACTGCAACAGCTGCCCGAACACTGGCCAGAGCAGCTCAACCATTGGCAGGCAAGCCAGATTCAAAGCCAGTCCAACGCCCGTAACGGCGCACCAGCGCAGGTAGCCGAGGCGCCAGCCCACTATCACCTCACCGCTACCGAGCCGGGCCATACCGGGGCCGCGCTGGCCCCCAGGCCCAGCTGGCTGATCGATCCGCCGGTAGCGCTCAGCGAGCGCAACCACCGGCTGTTTTGGCACGGGCCGTTAACCCTGCTGTTGGGGCCGGAGCGATTACAGGGGCGCTGGTGGCTGGCCAGCCCCGCCGATGCCAGCGGCCAGGCTCAATGCCGGGACTACTTTATTGCCGAGCAGGATGACTACCGGCGACTGTGGATTTTTCACGATCACCAGGCCAAAGGGTGGTTTTTACAGGGGGTATTTGGATAGAGGGCTTTAATCCTGAAGCGGCATCCTGCCGCTTCGCGGTAGCGAAAGGAAAAAATGTCATTTTTCCTTGCTCGCAAAACCCGCAAAAAAAATCAGCGGGTTTTGGCGGCACTTCCCTGTGCCGCGGCCGAGCCCAAACCGCGCAGTTATTTTAAGGAGATCGGTTTTTATCCTGAAGCGGCATCCTGCCGCTTCGCGGTGGCGAAAGGAAAAAATGTCATTTTTCCTTTCTCGCAAAACCCGCAAAAAAATCAGCGGGTTTTGGCGGCACTTCCCTGTGCCGCGGCCGGGCCCAAACTGTCCAGCCATTTGATGGGAGATCGGTTTGTACCTTGAGTGGTTTTTATCCTGAAGCGGCATCCTGCCGCTTCGCGGTAGCGAAAGGAAAAAATGTCATTTTTCCTTGCTCGCAAAACCCGCAAAAAAAATCAGCGGGTTTTGGCGGCAGGCACCCATTGCAGATCGCATGCAGCCGGGCTGAAAACTGCCCCTGCGTTTTCGGCATTTCCACCATCCTTGGTGGTCCGATGCTGCATTCAAGCCGTCAGGGAGGTATTTACGGCGTCTATGCAACGGAAATCTTTCGCCACCTCGATCTCAAAGAGCAGGAATCTATTTTTATAAACACAAGCAAATCAGCGGACACCTTAAACAATACCAAACCCCGATAAAATCACTATGACCAGTCTCCTCCACTGCCACACTAATTTCTCCTTTTTAACCGGCGCTTCGCACCCGGAGGAGCTGGTCAATCAGGCGGCGGAGTTGGGTTACCACGCCATTGCCATTACCGATGAGTGCTCTTTAGCCGGTGTGGTTAAAGCCCACGTGCAGGCCAAGCTCGATAAAATTCACCTGATTATCGGCAGCTATTTTCGCCTGGATAATCACTGCCAACTGCTGGTCTATGCCCCCAGCCGCGACGCTTACGCCGAGCTCTCCGGTTTAATTAGCCTTGCCCGACGCCGCAGTCCCAAGGGTGAATATCAACTGGAATTAAACGACCTGCAGTTTCGCCTGAAAAAATGTTTGATCGTTTGGCTGGCCACACCTCGCCACGCCAATAATCGTTGGCTTGGCAAAAAGCTCGCCCAGATGTTTAAGGCCCGGCTGTGGCTTGGCGTTAGCCACAGTTATCTGCCGGGGGAGCAAAAAGCCTTTGCCGAGCTGCAACAGCTGGCTGCCAGCATCGCCACGCCGCTGCTCGCCTGCGACCGCATATTAATGCACCACCGCTGCCGGCAGAGCCTGCAGGATACTCTCGCCGCCACCCGGCTGGGCAGCACCGTACAACAGCTGGGCAGCCAAGCGCAGATAAACGCCGAAAGCCACATAAAACCGCTGCCGGAATTTTATCGGCGCTATCCGCAAGCGCTGATCGACAACGCCGAAGACTTCGCCAAGCTCTTTAGCTTCAGCCTGGATGAGCTGCGCTACCAATACCCTCGCGAACTGGTACCGAAGGGCACAACCCCAATCCACTATTTACGGCAACTCACCGAACAGGGTATTCGCATACGCTGGCCAGAGGGCGCCAGCCAAAAAGTTCGGGCCATAATCGAACACGAGCTGGCCCTGATTGAGGAGCTCAATTACGAGTACTATTTTTTAACGGTGAACGACATTGTCGCCTTCGCCAAACGCAATAACATCCTCTGCCAAGGGCGCGGCTCGGCGGCCAACTCGGTGGTCTGTTACTGCTTGGGTATTACCGAAGTCTCCCCCGATTTAATCAACGTTTTATTTGAACGGTTTATCTCCAAAGAGCGGGATGAACCCCCGGATATCGACGTCGATTTTGAACACCAGCGACGCGAAGAGGTTATTCAATACATTTATGAAAAATATGGCCGCGAGCGCGCCGCGTTAACCGCCACGGTCATTACCTATCGCGCCCGCAGTGCCGTGCGCGAGGTGGGCAAGGCGCTGGGTTTTGATAGCGGCCTGCTCGACCACCTCAGTAAAAATATTGCTTGGTGGGAGCGCTCGCGCGAGCTTAAAACCCGTTTCGCCGAGTACGGCTTTGATATCAGCGATCAACTCTTGCAACACTTTTATCAGCTGGTGCACACCATTATCGGCTTCCCCCGCCACCTCTCCCAGCACGTGGGTGGCTTTGTTATTAGCGAAGGTAAAATCAGCGAGCTGGTGCCCATCGAAAATGCCACCATGGCCGGGCGCACGGTCATTCAGTGGGATAAAAACGATATCGAAGCGCTGGGCTTATTAAAGGTGGATGTGTTGGCCCTGGGTATGCTTTCGGCACTGCGCCGGGGGCTGGAGCTGGTGCACAGTTACCACCCGACCATTAAAACGTTACAAGATATCCCGAAAGAGGACCCAGCCACCTACGCCATGTTAAGCCGGGCCGACAGTGTTGGCGTGTTTCAGGTGGAGTCCCGCGCGCAGATGGCGATGTTGCCGCGCTTAAAACCCAAAAACTTTTACGACCTGGTGATTGAAATTGCCATCGTCCGCCCCGGCCCCATTCAAGGCGATATGGTCCACCCCTATTTGCGCCGGCGTAACGGCGAAGAGCCGGTCAGCTACCCCAGCGAGGCCATTCAACATGTGTTAGCGCCCACCCTGGGGGTACCGATTTTTCAGGAGCAGGCGATTCGTATCGCCATGGTGGCCGCCGGTTTTAGCGGCGGTGAAGCCGACCAACTGCGCCGGGCCATGGCCGCCTGGGGGCGCAACGGCAATTTATTGGGTTTTAAAGATAAACTGATCAACGGCATGCTGGCGCGCGGCTATGAGTTGGAATTTGCCGAGCGCATGTTTGAACAGTTAAAAGGCTTTGGCGGTTACGGCTTTCCCGAATCTCACTCCGCCAGCTTTGCCATCCTCTGCTATTTAAGCTCCTGGCTGAAGCGCCACCACCCGGCGGCGTTTTACACCGCCCTGTTAAATAGCCAACCCATGGGTTTCTATTCGCCGGCGCAACTGGTGCAGGATGCCAAACGCCATGGCGTCACCATTCTACCGGTGGATATTTTAGCCAGCGGCTGGGAACACACACTGGAGCACTTCCCCACGGACCATCACCCGGGCGCCATCCGCTTGGGCCTCTGTTGCATTAAAGGGCTGGCACACGAGGTGGCGGCAAAAATTATCGCCGCCCGCGGCCGGCACCGGCAGTTAAAAGCCCTGGCCCACGCTGCCAGCTTAAGCCGCACCGAGCTGAATTTGCTGGCCGCCGCCGATGCCTTGCACACCATCGCCGGCCACCGTCACCAGGCCCATTGGCTCGCCTCTGGTGTTGAAGCCAAACGGCCGCTGCTGGACGATGCCGCCACCGTGCCGGTCCTCGACAACTCGCTACCACCGGGGGCGCTGGCACCACCCAGCGAAACCGACGACGTCTTTCAGGACTACCAGCACACCGGCCTAAGTTTGCGCCGCCACCCACTGGCGATTTTGCGCAGCCGCTACCCCTTTAACCGCTGCAAGCAGGCGACGCAGTTGGCGCAGATACACAACGGCGGCTTTGTGCGCGTGGCCGGTTTGGTCACTGGCCGGCAGCGCCCCGGCACCGCCAAGGGGGTGCTCTTTTTAACCCTGGAGGACGAAACCGGCAATATGAATATTGTGGTGTGGACCGCTATCCAGGAGCGCTTTCGCTCGATTTTATTGGCCAGCAAATTATTGATTATCAAAGGTACGGTAGAGACCGACAGCAATGTTATTCATGTGATTGC
The DNA here is from genome assembly GCF_033283405.1 of Halioxenophilus sp. WMMB6. Classification (NCBI taxonomy): domain Bacteria; kingdom Pseudomonadati; phylum Pseudomonadota; class Gammaproteobacteria; order Alteromonadales; family Alteromonadaceae; genus Halioxenophilus; species Halioxenophilus sp. WMMB6. The sequence continues at coordinate 20,185 of NZ_JAWMQR010000007.1, read as the reverse complement.
CGGCCACTTGCAAGACGCCAGTGACGAACTGGCCGAGTTCAATTTGAAGTCGCGCGATTTTCACTAAGCGCTATACCCAGATTATTTGCCGAGTGTGATGGGCCACCATTTCCCGGCGGCTGAAACCGCAGAGGCCTTTGCTTAACCCCCCGTCTCAGCTAACCTTGGCGCTCGCAGGAGAATAACAACAATATTGGGGTGAGCATTGGAAGGATTGATTGTGCTGCTGGGGATGCTATTGCTGATGATGGTGGTGGGCTCGGTGCTTGGCCTTATCGCCTTTGCGCAAGTGAGCAAAGTACAACAGCAGCAGGCGCAGTTGCAGCGCGAGTTAACTTTTCTGCACCAGCAGTTATCGGCGCTTAACCAAGCCAGCCCAACGCCAGCAGCCCCACAACCCATAATGTCGCCACCCGCTGCAACGCATCCGGTTGCACCGCCCAGCACACCTGCGCCGGCCGCCAACCAGCCAAAACCAGCCCAGACAACCACCGCCCGGCCAACCACAACCACCCGCCCCAGCACACCAAGCCCCCTGGATATTCTGCTGTCGCGCGCCAAGGATCAGTGGATGATCTGGCTGGGCGGATTGATGCTCTCATTGGCGGGCATATTCCTCGCCAAATACAGTATCGAGCGCGGTTTTCTTGGGCCGACAGCGCGCATTGTCATGAGCCTGCTCACCGGCCTGGCGCTGCACGGCGGCGCGCACTACCTACGCCTCAAGCGCGGCCACCACGATGCCCTGGCCGCCCTCGCCGGCGCCGGCAGTATTACCCTGTTTGGCGCAGTGCTGGCGGCCCTTAACCTCTACCACCTGATTACCCCCGGCTGGGCCTTTTTGGGGTTGGTGAGCATCGCCCTGGCCACCACCGCCCTGGCCCTGGTACACGGCCCCATACTCGCCGCCATCGGCCTGTTGGGTGCCTACTGCGTACCGATTTTGGTGGATACCGGCAGCGGTAATGTGGCCGGTGCCTTGATGTACGTTACCGCCATCAACCTGGGCGCCCTGCTGTTGCTGCGCTACGTCTACCGCACCTGGCTATGGCTGGGGATTATCGGTTTTACCGGCTTCTGGTGGCTGGTGGCCTATAGCCGCATGCACAGCAACTACGAGTTGATCAGCCTGGCGTTAACCCTCTATGTGGCTGTTTTCGCCTACGCACTGTTTGCCGCCCCCCGGTTTGACTGGCTGCTGCAGCAGGCCTCGCCCGAGCCGGCCATCACCGGCTGGCGCGCCTTTTGGCAGAGTGCCAAAGCCGGTCACTTCTACCCACGCAACTTCGCGGTGTTGATTGCCCTGCTACTTCTACAGGCGGTGCAGCTGGCCACCATTGCCACCGGCCACTACAATCTGCTGCAAACCCTGCTCCTGCCAACCTTTATCCTCTACCTGGCCAGTAGCAAGCCACTCTTTACGCCGCTCGCCTGGGGTTCGCTGGTGGCAACCATCATTGCCCTGCTGCTGGCTCACTGGACGCCAACCCTCCCCACTAATTGGCGGCCGCTCAACCTGGAACAGCAGCATCAGTTCGCCATCCTGCTGACCGCCATTGTGGCGCTCTTCTCGGGCGCGGCCCTGTTTAACTTGCGCCGGGGCTTTAGCCTTGGCCACTGGTCTTCACTGGCCGCCCTCACACCACTGTTCACCCTGGTGCCCGGCTATTTTCTGCTGCCCGCGTTAACCAGCAACCTCTCCTGGGCGCTGGCGGCAACAGCGATTGCCTGCCTCTATCTGGGTTGGGCTATCTGGCTGGCCAACCACCACCGTTCGACACAGGCCGTGCTGGCACTGACCATCGCCGCTCACCTGGGCTACTCACTGGCGGTGCTCTTTATCTTTGAGCGCACCACACTCACTCTGCTGTTGGCCGTGCAAGTGCTCTCGCTCAGCTACCTGCGCAAGCGCTTTGACGCCAACCAATTGGGGTGGATTATCAAAGCGCTGGTGGCGGTGGTGGTGATACGCCTAAGTGCCAACCCGTTCATCTTCACCTACCCCGAGCAGGATCAGTGGTTGATTGGCACCTACGCCCTCTGCGCCGGCCTCTGCTACCTGGCCGGCCGCATCGACGCCAGCCCGCGCAAATTCAACCTTTGGCTGGAGGCCGCGGCACTACACCTGTTTACCCTGTTTGTACTGTTGCAGGTGCGCTACTGGATGAACCAGGGCGAGGTCTTCGAAGGCGACTACACTCTGGCCGAAGCCGGCCTGCAGACACTAACCTGGGGCCTGCTGGGCCAGAGTTATAGCTACCGCGCCCGTTTTGCCGACCACCTGGCGCTGCTCTACCGCTTCGCCGGCAACCTGCTGCGGGTAATGGCCATCGTCAACTACGCGCTGTTTGTGCTCTTCTTCTTAAACCCGCTGCTCAACTCCCACAGCCAAGTGGAGGGAGTAATACTGTTTAATACCCTGCTGCTCTGTTACGGCCTGCCGGCACTGGCACTGCTGTGGCAAAGCTACCAAGAGCGGGGTAACACCGCCTGGCTGGCCCTGGCCGCCATGGTGGCCAGTGTGCTGTTTGTGTCTCTGGAGCTGCGCTTCAGTTTTGGCAGCAATGTGCATCATAATCGCCCTACTGGCGACCCCGAGGTATACAGTTATTCACTCGCCTGGATGATCATGGCCATTGTCGGCATGGTGGTTGGCATCAGACAGAAGCTGCGCTTCTGGTACCCCATTGCCCTGGGCCTGCTGCTGTTGGTGATTGTTAAACTCTTCCTAATTGATATGAGCGACCTGAAAGGCCTGCTGCGGGTTGCCAGCTTCATGGGGATGGGATTGAGCTTGTTGGTACTGGCCTACGGCCATCGATTTTTGACCGCTCACGATAAGACTGCCAGCACTCATTTGTAAGGTAGATTTTTAAGCTAATGCTGTTTAACTCTTTTATTTTTCTGTTGCTGTTTCTGCCCGCTACATTGGCTTGCTTTTATCTGGCGAGACGTTATCTCTCGGTACGCTGGGCTATTGCAATTTTGGTGGTGGGCTCTTTTGTTTTTTACAGCTACTGGAATCCGAGCAATCTACCCATCCTGTTAGGCTCGATAGTTTTCAATTACCTCCTCGGCCAACGGTTGACCAATCTACAGACATCACGCCACAGCAAACTGTTATTGATATTGGGTGTAACCGCCAATTTGGCCCTGCTCGCCTATTTCAAATACACCAACTTCTTTATTGCCAATCTGAACACATTAATAACTATTCCACTACCCTTACAAAACATTGTCTTGCCACTGGCGATCTCATTTTTTACCTTTCAGCAGGTTGCCTATTTAGTGGACAGCTATCGCGGCGTGGTGATTGAGCGAAATTTTCTTAACTACGTTTTGTTTGTCAGCTTTTTTCCTCAGCTCATTGCCGGCCCTATTGTCCATCACAAGGAGATGATGCCACAGTTTGCCGCTTTGCCAGCCACCGGCCAATGGCGCAAATATCTAGGCCTGGGCACAGCCCTTTTCTGTATCGGCCTTGGCAAGAAGGTACTGCTTGCAGACAATTTTGCCGTCTACGCCAATCAGCTTTTCAACCAAGTCGATGCCAATTCACTGCTTATTGGCGATGCCTGGATAGGAGCCATCTCTTACCATTTTCAAATCTATTTTGACTTCTCCGGCTACTCAGACATGGCCATTGGCTTGGCCTATATGTTTGGTATTCGCTTGCCAATTAACTTTGATTCACCCTACAAAGCACAGTCGATTATAGTGTTTTGGCGACGCTGGCATATGACCTTGTCGCGCTTTCTCCGAGACTACCTCTATATAACCTTGGGCGGCAATCGCAAAGGCAAGCTACGTCGCCACGCCAACTTACTGATGACCATGTTGCTGGGTGGTCTTTGGCACGGTGCCGCCTGGACATTTGTTGTTTGGGGCGCGCTGCACGGCGGCTTTTTGGTAATCAATCATCTATTTCACGTAGCCGCCAGACGCGTACCGTTTGCCCATTTGTTTAATAGCCGGCTCTTTACCGGGTTGGGCATAGTGGTAACAACGCTGGCGGTTATGGTGGCCTGGGTCTATTTTCGGGCGGGGAGTTTAAGCGATGCAAACACAGTGGTTATGGCACTGTTTGGCCGGGGGGAGCTGGGTATTTCACACTCACTTAACCAAGCCATTCAGACTCAAAGCTTCGCTCCATTTCTATTTCTGCTGTTTAATGAACACTTAGCGAGTTGGTGTGTAGTTCTTTGTTTAATTCTGGTTACGCAGGCGTTTATTTTACTGGCCCCCAACAGCATGCAGATACTGGATCAGTTTGAGCGAATTGAACCAACCAGCTCAAGCAAACACAGCGCCTGGGAGTTCCTCTGTGCGGCTGCCTTGGCCTTATCAATAATCGGTATGTTTGGCATTAGCGAATTTATCTATTTCCAGTTTTAGGCTACTGCTCAATGGAATAAGTTAATGGCTCAACCTGCCAACTATTTTTGTTCCGATGGCGCGCTACGCGTTTGCCGATTTCTGCAAACTGCTCCTGATGTTGCGAGCGATATTGCTGTTGCTGTTGCTGCTGAAATACCAACCAGCGAGTGACATTAGTGACTTCCAGCTTTTTACCATCCAACCTTGGCTCTGCCCCCATGATAATTTCCGCAATGCGGTTACCGGTGCGATAGCTGGTATGGGAAGAGTCGTACATCCAAACAACCTCCTCGCTTGTTGTCTTGTCGCCAATAGCCTCCATGGTTAAACGTGAATAAGCCAAAAAGTCCCATAACGCATAGGGCTCAGTGGTCGCCAGCTGCGCTTGCCGGGTATTTATCATTACCAAGCGTTTTTTCCACTCCTCCAGATACGGCCAAAGCCCGGCCTGGTCCATCGTTTCCAACATGCGTGCATGTACCGGCATCAATACCAGGGTCACTTCAACATTGTTGCTATAGGCAAAATCTAGCATCTTGGCAAAAACATCAAAAGGATTTAAGCCACTGTAGGTTTCAAAAGAGAAAGTGTGATCGCTTTGGGGAAACCAATTGCCGTTGAGGTAGGAGTTTTCCGCATTGCGAAAGGCCTGCAATACATTACGATCCTCTGCAAAGTGGATGCTCCAGTGACCATCGTCGTGTAATTGAAAATAGGAATTCTTATTTTGTTCGAAGAGTGGCTGGCGATGGAGGGTATCGACACTGTCGTAGATCGCTTTATAAGCAAACAGCGAACCGGAGTAATCCATTACCGCCTGGTGCAGAAATTTGCCATCGAGTAGGGGATGTTGGTTTTGGGTAAAACGATTTTGCAAGGCATCGGCAAAGATTGGCGGCAGATCACCATGACTGTTAAAGCCAAACAGATCCAAACAGATGATAGCGCGCTTTACACCGCCCGATGCTACCGCCGAGCGCAGACTTTGATCAATTTGACGTATCCGGGCACCGGGCACCGCCAGGTTATAGACGCCCTGATTACTCAGCACGCCATAACTCGGATTAAAACCACTGCCGGCCCGTGAAGAGCCAATGATCACCGCAGAGGCGTTGCTACGCACAAATTGGTAGGGCTTGGTCATACCCAATTGAAAGAAAAAAGCGGGCTTGTACTTATTTATCCCGCGGATATTGGGGCTGGCGAACAGATAATAGGGATCAACCGCGATATTCAGGATCCCGATCGAGGCGAGTAAGATCACGCTCCACAGCAGGATTCTGCTGGCTGCAGGGCGGCACTTAACCATGGCGATTGCTGGCTGGGTGTTCATCATGGCGTCTGACACAGTTCCCGATGCAGCTGCATGGGCTTAAGGTAGTTACTGTTACTGGCGGGGGCATTGTAAACATGCACCGGGCCAATAAAGCCGTTGAACTCCCGTTCGCCGCTGCCATAACCACCAATAACGGTGGGCTCCGCCACTGCTTCACCGGTGGCCAGGTAACCGGGCTTGGAGAAATTTCCAGCCAATGCCCCATTGATGTAGACATTCAGCGAAATGCGGCTCTCTGAGCTGCGCCAATTATTGAACCGCCGATCCATAACCCCGGCCAGAACGATCGACTGGCACTGATCGTTTAACGAAAAGGGAACCTCAAAACCATTCTCCTGCAAGTGGATACTTAACCGCTGATCTTGTGGGTGGTAATCAACCCGCCAAACACCCGCCTGCTCTATGAGTGACATAATGGTACCAACGTCCCCCTGGCTTTTTCCCTGTACAGCAAATGCATAGGTGATAGCACCATTGCCAGGAGTACGTTGCAGATCATCGCCACTCATAACACCAACGCCACGACCATCGCCCTCCTGGAAATACAAATTCAGTTGGTGAACAGTGGTAAACCACTGCTGATACTGCGCCATTAACGCAACAACCTCCTGCGGCGCCTGCGCTGTTACATCCGTTTCGCCCCTGGGCTCTTTGATTAGATCGTTAAGTACCACACCGGTGGTCTCCGGCAGATTGTCGTTGCGCGGCGGGCCACCCAGTAGCGGGGTGACTACCCGCCAGTGACCTTCAGCGCTAAGCACACTAAAGATATACCGTTCCTGAATGCGGTGCTCCCACATTAAGGTTCGCGCTGGCAACGCGCGGCCTGTCGCCAAACGGCTGGTAAGATCCAGGCCATCTATTGGCTCACGAGCCACACCATGCGCTGCATGCAGGATAGTCGGCATCAGGTCCATCACCGTTACCGTATCCTCCACAACCTGGCCGGCCCAGCGGCCATCAGGCCAACGAATCATCAACGGCGTTCGGATACCCCCCTCGAAGTACTGAGCCTTGTGGCCATAAAAGGGCCAATTGTTATCCCGTTGTTTGTTCGTACCACCGTTATCACTGGCAATGATGACCAGGGTGTTGTGACTTTGGCCAGAGGCCTCCAGAGTGGAGAGAATTTTGCCGACGTTGCTATCCAGCTGTTCAAGTACAGCCAAATAACGCCCCTCCGGCGTATTGGGGTATTTCGCGGCATAAATTGGGGCTGGTTGAATTGGGGTGTGCGGCTGATAAAACCAGTGATTGATAAACCATGGCTGATCGTCGCCGGCGTGCTGTTCAATCAACCCGATAGTGTGCTCGGTAATGATCTCCGACAAATGGCCGGTGTAATGTTCAGCTTTGTGGGAGTTATCGTTTAACCACGGATTCTGGTACGTCGGTTGCGAGAACATAGTCTCGCGATAAGGGTATTGCTCTGGCTCTGTGAGCAACCACTGGCTGAGAAAGCCAAACCAGGTGTCAAAACCAACGGCATCCGGCCAGGCCTGCAGGGATGCGTGCCCAAGATGCCATTTACCGACATGGTGGGTGGTGTAGCCCAGCCGCTTTAACTCCCTTGGCAGAGTCTGTACCTGTTGTGATAAACCCGGGCCATCTGGCGTATAGCCGGCTCTCGCTGGGTAGCGACCGGTAAGCAGCGCCGCTCTGGAGGGGGAACAGGTACTCTCGGTATAGTGGCGGGTGAAGCGAACACTCTGATGGGCAAATTTGTCCAAATTGGTGGTGGGCAGTGGCCCCGGCCCACCATTCGCACCCATATCGTTAAAACCAAAGTCGTCGAGGTAGAGCAACAGGACATTGGGCCTGGCCTCGTCACTTCCCGTAGGTGTACTCTGCTTTGGACCACACCCCGCCTGCAGCAGAACAGCCGTTAGCAACAGCCCCCATGGCCAACCATATCTCCTCAAACCCAAAGCTCCTGTGCTAGCTAGGCCTTTTCATTATTTTTCGTATTCTTCCGCCGGCTGAGCACCAATTAGTGGTAAACAGTCGCCATTGCTCTATGGCAAACTTCGCTAGTATATCGATCATGAATCGAGCATGGTATTACTCTTGTTTACGCAAAATCCAACTTTTGCTAAATTCTGGGCCCGGAATCTCGTTTCCGTATAACAAATATAACTGAACAGATCAGCGCCAGTGGGGCTACTAATCCAATACCCACAACCAGCAACCACCGCGCGCCTTACCACAACCTCTTTTTTGATAGGTAATCTCCCCACCGGGAACTAGATACGCTTCTAAAGGCTTTATGCAGTAACATGGACATCGCTATGAACGGAAATTTTATAAGGCCGATAGAAGGAAAACTGCTTAGTGTAGTTGTGCCCTGCTTTAACGAGCAGGAGGTAATCTCGGAGACAAACACTCAATTACTCACCACGCTCTCACGGCGACCATTCCGGTTTGAAATACTTTACATTAATGATGGCAGCAGTGACGCCACGGAAGTTCTGCTTAATAACATCTGTGCCCAACAACCAGAGTGTAAGTGTATTCATCTGAGCCGTAATTTCGGTCATCAAAATGCGGTCAGCGCCGGGCTCGATTTTGCCGCAGGGGATTTGATTGTACTTATTGATGCGGACCTCCAAGATCCCCCAGAGGTTATTTTGACCATGATAGAACATTGGCAAAGGGGCTATGATGTTGCCTATGGTGTAAGAACGCAGCGCCTGGGTGAATCCCCACTTAAATTGCTTACCGCCAAATATTTCTATCGCATCTTAAATCAGCTTTCGGATACCCCAATTCCACTGAATACCGGCGACTTTCGGTTGATGGACCGCCAAGTGGTGAATGCCATTCACCTGATGCCAGAGCGAGACCGCTTTCTACGAGGCATGATCAGTTGGGTTGGCTTCAATCAGTGTGCGGTAACCTACCAACGCCAAGAACGGTTTGCCGGTGCCAGTAAATACCCGCTTATCAAAATGCTCCGGTTTGCCACTGACGGCATACTCTCTTTTTCCAACAAACCACTACGATTGGCAACCTGGATGGGACTTACCGCTTCGGCATTGGCATTAGTGGGTATCTTTTACGCCATTACATTAAGGTTGCTCACCGACAATTGGGTGAGCGGCTGGACATTTCTAGCGGTCACCATCCTGTTTATGGGTGGTGTACAAATGTTGTTCCTCGGCCTGATTGGGGAATATATAGGACGAATTTATCAGGCCACGAAAAATCGACCTATCTACCTCATTCGCGACAAAAAGGGGTTTTAATATCAAGCTCAGGACACTTTTAGGGCTGATCGTTACAACGGTTTTTCTCTGGCTCGTATTCCGACAAATTGAAATAAAATCCGTCCTCAGCACTCTCAAACAAACCAATGTCATATGGGTTGGCGTCGCAGTATTGCTACTTTTAGCAGATTTCTGCGTGCGGACTTTTCGCTGGTTGATTATGCTGCGTTGCTTCAATTCAGCACTAACCCTCAAACAGTGTATTACACCATTTTGGGGCGGCTTTGCTCTTAACAACGTGCTGCCACTGCGTGCAGGCGACATTGTTAGAGTTGCCGCATACCGCGACCGGCTTCAAATTGACAGAGCGCACATAGCTAGCACGCTTTTAGTCGAACGAGTTTACGATTTGTTAGCACTCTTACTGGCTCTGTTAGTCGCATTGCTAATCTTCCCGGCAGAAACTCTGCATGAATATGTGAAAACGTTTGTAATCTTGCCGATTTCAGTGGCAACCTTCGCAATCTTATTGATTTTGGTTTTTCCAAAAGTCCTACAAACACCACTCAAATTAGCACATCATTTAATAAGTGACAGGCCCCGCCTTTTAATACCAATCAGACCAATTGAAACTGTAATATCCGGCTTAGTGGAAATTAATCAGAAAGGCAATAGTGCCAGCTTAATCATTTCTACAATTATTGCCTGGATTCTGGAGGGGTTGGCTTTTAGCTGCGTATTACTTAGCCTAGGTATTGAGCCTGCCATTGGAGCTGGATGGATGACCATGGCGATAAGCACATTATCCACTCTAATACCAAGCAGTCCCGGCTATGCTGGTACTTTTGATTTTTTCGCTGCAAGAACTCTTACTCTCATAGGCTTGGAGGTATCACAAGCTACATTAGCAGCTTTGTTAATCCATTTAGTGGTTTGGGCCCCAATCACTTTAATAGGCAGTATTTTACTTTGGCTGACACACGGTTTCGGTCGATTCAACAGGCTAAAAGGTTCGGTTCATAAAAATGAATTCAATGCCAAATAAATCAATCGCCATAATTGGTGGCGGATTCACTGGATTAACTGCCGCGCTCAAACTTTCCGAGCTCGGATACAAGGTTCAGGTTTTCGAGGCCGATGATCAGCTTGGCGGATTGGCTGGCTCTTTTACGGTGGGAGGAGAACAGCTTGAGAAATTTTATCACCACTGGTTTACCAACGACGCTTACGTTACAGATCTAATTCGTGAACTGGGTAAAGAGGGCAATATACTTTATCGCCCCACAGAAACCGGTTCCTACTACGCTAATAAAATATTTCGTTTGAGCAGCCCCCTGGACCTACTCAAATACACACCAATTTCTCTTTACGCTCGGTTGCGTATGGGATTGTTGGTATTAATTGCCAAAACAGTCCGTAACTGGCAGTCGCTGGAGAATATCTCTGCCTACGATTGGATCCGTAAGATGGCGGGTAACGAAGTATTGGAAAAAGTGTGGCAACCGTTATTAATTGGGAAATTTGGTAAGTTTTCCGAAGATGTTTCAGCCGTTTGGTTTTGGAATAAATTGGTTCTGCGTGGTGGTAGCCGAGATAGTTCCGGCAAGGAGATTTTAGCTTACTATCGAGGTGGCTTTTCAGCACTGGCGGAGGCCATCCGCCAAAAAGTCGAAGAGAATGGAGGTAAAATTCACCTTAATACGCCAATACACGGCCTGACTGTTTATGGTAATCGTGCTACTGCCGTTCAATCACCGACACAGTCGTTCGAAGTGGATACGGTACTTTGCACCACCCCATTGCCTATATTTGCTCAAATAATAGAACCGCATGTCACCAGTGAATACCTTGCCCGTCTACGTCGTATTAAATATCTCGGCAATGTTTGCCTGACATTGGAACTGAACAGAAGCCTATCTAAAACTTATTGGCTAAATATCAGTGACCCAAACTTTCCTTTCGTTGGCATCATTGAACATACCAACTTCGAACCAAAAGAGAACTACGCTAATCGACATATTGTTTATCTATCAAAATATCTACCGACAGACGACCCTCTTTATAAGATGGATAAAGGGCAAATGTTTGAGTATGCCATACCTCATATTAAAGCAATGTTCCCTGATTTCGACAGCAGTTGGGTTTTAGCAACCCACCTATACAAGGCCGAACATTCACAACCGATCGTCGAGAAAAATTACAGCACATTAATTCCTGATCACCGCACACCCGTTAACAATGTCTATCTAGCCTCAATGGCACAAATATACCCAGAGGACCGAGGCACCAACTATGCTATAAGAGAAGGCGCAAAAATAGCTCATTTTATCGGATCACAAAATTAAAGATGGTTGTGTCTTTATCAATACCGAACCGTTGGCATCTGATATCAATAGTGCTGTTCGCGCTGTTTTGTTTATATAACGTATCTTTGGCGATTGACGATCCACATTTACTTTATGATGAAGCTTTTAATGCTTCCGTTGCCAAAAACATTGCCAATGGAATAGGTATCGCCACGAGCTATCACACTATAGAGCCGTTAAACCCTCGTCTTTCCACCGGACTACCAGCTTTATTACCTTCTGCCCTGGCAATTTATTTCTTAGGCCCACAAACATGGATACCGGCCATAGCCACTTTGGTTTTGAACCTTGCCTTACTTGGTATTTTACTCCAGCTGGTTCACAAGAATAACGATGCGGAGCCCACAATAGTTTTTACCTTATCCATTTTATTATTCGCATTTTGGTACGAACCAAGCCTATGGCGCACAATTATGGGCGAAATTTCGGTAGTATTATTCATTACACTCTCAGTAGTGTTGCTTTATAGTGATCGCTTAAATAGCCGAACAAAAGGCGCTGCAGCCGGGCTTTGCGCCGGACTAGCTGTACTAACTAAAACTCTAGCCTTGGTTCCCATATCAGGTTTTTTGTGCTTCTTCTTACTGGATGTACTTTCGTCGCAGCCTAAAAAATCTATTAGAGCCGCGCCGCTCCTGCCATTCTTATTGACATTCCTGGCCGTATTAACTGTTTGGAAACTGTATACCCAGATGGTGTTTGGTCATTTATCGGTAAGCGAGCTATTAGCCCACCAAAACAAATCTAAAATCTTTTTTAATTATTACGGATCGGGCCTCGGCCCGTTTACAGACGCCGTTAATAAGTTTGACTATATCCTGGAAAACGCCTCGGTAAACTTAGGTTATATTAGTGACCATTTTCGTACTTATTCCATACATCCATATGCCCTACTAGTGTTATTTATCACTTTTGTAATAATCGGGTGTGCAACATTAGTGCTTAGTTTTCGATCAAAACAGCACAACTCCGGCCTGGCACTCATGGCCGCAGGCTTTGCCCATCTAACCTGGAATATTTTCATAGCCAACGGCTACATTGGTATTACTCGGTATCTGTTTTTTGGTGTGTTTTTCTTATTTGTTGGGACTATGTTTATCCTTCGAGATACAAGAGTTAAAGCGTTACCGCTTATAGTAATATCGGCACTATTAAGCCTATCTATCTGGTCTCCCAACCACGCTCAACAACGCTTTCTTTCATCACTTGCAAACAGTTTCTCACGTGACGCAAATTTAACTGCACAATTTATCCGAAACTCAAATACAGCTTTACCATTAGTTGGCTGCGGCTGGGACACACCACGGTTAATCGAGTACGTTTTGCCTGATGCACTTAATTTTCGCGACTGCTATCTGGTGCTAAAGTCTCACTTAGTATTCGATGAAAATTATTACTTGGCGATGAATAAAGACGTTGCACAGGGATTAAAACTTGGCTTTTACCAGTCCGGCTTTGAACATTTTATAAAAGATGGTCAGAATGAAAAAAGAGCATTTCGTGCAGCCCTAGATACGCCAATTGAATTCGCATTTGTAAGAAATAAGTTCTTTTCTAATTTGCTAAGGTCCTCAAACTCTATCTTGCCTCAATGCAATTCGTTACTTTACGAAAATGAATCCTATGAAATTCTCGGGTGTAAAATAACCAACATCAATAGTCCGTTGGCCATACATATTTTTAATTACGTACCATTTACGTAAACACCCTTAATTTACCAAATGCTTTATTTGATTGACATCAATTTACATTCGATAAGCGTGTGTGAGCATTAAATAAAATCAGGAGGTGGTATGTTCACCTATTTTGAAGAATCTGAATTAATGGCAAAAGCGGACCGCTTCTCGAGTGATTATCAAACTGCTTTGCCATTTCCACATATACTTTTTGAAAATTTTATTGCGGAAGATCACCTATCCAACATATTACAACACTACCCCAGCGCACAGCAGAGCTTAAACTGGAGGAAGATTCACGCAAAACTCGACGATACCGACGTTCAGTATAACAAACTGGGTTTGCCACACGAGCGGGAAATTCATCCATTGATACGGCAACTGTTGTGGGAAATGAATTCCAGCAGTTTTTTAAAATTCTTGGAAAAGCTCACCGGAATTAAAGGGCTTATAGCAGACCCACTGCTTCAAGGGGGTGGCCTTCACCAAACATTGCCAGGTGGGATTCTTGGTGTACACGCCGATTTTACTCAACACAGGGTTTATAAGCTGGACCGTCGAATAAATGTGCTTTTATACCTTAATGAAGATTGGCAAGCAGACTACGGGGGGCATATTGAACTTTGGGAAAGAGATATGAGTCGATGTGCCCGAAGGATCAAACCCACTCTAGGTCGATGCCTTGTATTTAATACTGACGCTGATTCTTTTCATGGTCATCCAGACCCGGTAAATTGCCCAGCAGGGCAATCGAGAAAATCTATTGCCTTGTATTACTATACCAACGGCCGCGACGATAAGCCTGTCTCAGCAACAAATGCAACAGACTGGCAAAAACTACCTGATCATATCAAGCCGGATCTAGAGTAGGTTGTACTTAATGAGTAAGCGCAACAGCAACCCAACAGAAAATAGCTATTTGTTCAATTGTGGGCTTATAGACTACTTGCAATTAACATCGTGTATCGAGGAAATCTCCCACTCGAGCACCTCAACACAGTATAGTTTTCTGCCTAAAATCGTCAGTAGTAAACTATGCCGCGACTTAAGACAGTTACGGTCTCACTCGCCAGGTCAATTTAATCAGGCCATACGATTATTATTCTATGAGCTCAACTCTGGCTCGGTAATCACGAATATCGAATATGCCTCAGGCTTATCCCAGCTGCTACCAGACGCATACTCTTTACACGCGGGTTTATACCCGTTACCGTTCCTACGCACGCTCTGTTTGCCACTGGACGCCATTACCCACCCCGGCAATGGCTTACGCCGAGCTCTGACCACTATTGTCGCGCTTTCATCATGCACTGTTTTCTATAACAATCAAACGGTTAAGCTAGCTGCCGGAGATTGCATTTTACTTCCGAATAACGCAAGGAATTATACGAAGATTAAGTCAGGTATTAGCTCGGCATTCAGTCCCACCATGGTGTATGTTGTACACTACTATCAACATACAGACGGTATTGCTATTTAAATTATCAGAGATCAATCATGTTCGGTATTAAACAACCTAACGCTGGCACAAAAAACGAAGATTGCTATTTTAGTAATGGCTGGTTACTAAATTTCGAGTACTTAATGCCACTCGCTAGTAACCGACGAGAAGTTTACGAGCAACAACCCCCTTTCCCTCATTTAATAATCTCTGAATTAATTAAACCGGCAGCAATAGATAAGATTTTAGCTGAATTTCCCAGCGCCTCAGACCAGATAAAATGGCATGAGCGCGAGGCCACATTAGATAATGGTAGCTATGCTTCACTAAAAAAGAAGGATAGTGCTGATTTTCTACAGATGGGACCAATCACCCGACAATTAATCTGGGAGTTAAATTCTCGGCCCTTTATCCAGTTTTTACAAAGATTGACCGGTATACCCCGCCTTATCTCTGACCCCCTCACCTATGGCGGCGGCCTGCACGAAACCCATACAAATGGGCTGCTTAAAGTCCATGCAGATTTTCAAAAACATCCACTCTACGGGCTAGATAGACGCATTAACGTTATCGTTTATTTAAATAAAGATTGGCCAGAAGAGTTTGGTGGTCATTTAGAATTATGGAATGAAGAGATGACGGAGTGCGTTGAACGGGTGTTACCAACAGCGGGCGTGTGCGTTATCTTTAACACTAATCCAACTTCGTTTCATGGCCATCCACAACCACTTACTTGCCCAGTTGATAGAAGTCGTAAATCGATTGCTCTGTACTATTACTCAAATGGTAGAGACGATAGTAAAAAATCTCCACAAAGCTACACCGACTGGAAAGATCCAGTAATCTAAATATATTGAACATTTGCGCTAACGCTTTCATAGAAAATGTTTATAATCAGACCAGCTTAACTAGCATCAGTTTTTGTAAGGGCGTCGTCGTCTTCCCACTCCTGACGTCCTAAACTAGCAAGCCGCCTATATCGCTTCTGTGCCTTATGTGAAGATAGTTCTAAAAACCTCTGCGCCCAGTGAGTAACTGCGCCAAGCAACACTGGCTCCCTACTCACTGAATGAAATGACCCGCCCCATATTTCATGCAGCTGTTTTCTATGCTCAGATAATTCCTGCTGTTTCTGTTCGTATGAAGATGTGCTAACTCCACCATGAAACTGATGAAATGACCCCTCACCGGGAAGCACCACAATGGTCGTTCCGCTTTTGGTCGCTAACTGTCTATACAAATGTAAGTTAACAGAGCCGCCACCTTTTAGCATAAAGCGCGTATCGCAAAAGCCGATCTCTTTGAAAAGTTTATAGGGCGCGAACAGACAATTGCACTCCATAATAGGATGTAAATAGCTGTGCTCATTACCTGGGCTAAATTCAGCAACATCAAAAAGTTCATAACCATTTTCTCGCCACTGCAAGCCGGCAAGAACTTCCTGTTCTACAGTTTCATTATAAGAGGGGTCAGTTGATTGCCTGCGGCCACCGACGTGATACCCAGGCACAACAACTATTGGCTTTTCAAACGCTCTATTTGCTGTTAAAGCATATTGAACAACGCGAGGAGTGACCATATGAGCACCATCAATCATTAGACCGATAAGCTTTCCACGACATTGCTCAAAAGCAAAGTTAATAGCTGGCACTGGAGAATGACTTCGCTCTTTTCGGGAATAATAATGAATGTTCTTACCGAGCTGATGAACATAGCCTTCTGATGTCATATTTGTGGAGTCATTTTCTACAACAACGACTTCGTAATCGTCTACTGACACACCACGCTGATATTGTGCTGATAGAGTATATAGCGTTTGCTCCAGCTGCATTGGCATTTTATAGCCTATAACAATAATCGACAGTTTTGGCGTTCCCGTCATTGAGATTACCAATTCAATTGATATGCAGCCCTAGCCACATTAATCGAATGATCCACAAATCTCAGAGATTCATTTTTGAATGTCCCAAATAGCATTGGCCGTTTAGTTGGTGGGTTATAGTATTCACCTCTTATTGATTTATATTGATCAAAATGTGCTTGCATGATCTTTTCACGTTCGTCACCCATAGTACCCGTCGTAACTCCACCGTGAAATTGGTGAAAAGTACCCTCACCAGCCAACATCACTAATTCGACCTCATCTAAGTCACATACCCGCTTATAAAAGTCTAAATTTACCTGACCGCCACCGGTTTCTGTAAATCTAGGTTCGAAGCCACCTAATTTATTCCATATCTCTGTTGGTACGCTAATACAATTACTTTCACCAATCGGCTGAAAAAAACCTGGTCGACTCGTGGCACTAGTGCAAGCTATGTTAAATAATTTATATCCATCCTCCGGCCAGTTAATGCCATCCAACAGGGCTTTTTCAGTTTCATAACCATAACCGGAGTAAATTGCTTCTTGCTGAACCTTTTCACCAATATGGTAGCCCGGCACAGCAACAGCCGTGTAGCGGGCAACTCTCGTTGCCATAATCATATGCTTCACAACACCGGGTGATGCCATTCTCGCCCCATCAACAATTATGGCAATGTGGTCCCCCACTGCTTTTGCAGCACCTTCATTGATCGCCGGTACAGGCGTAGGCATTTTTTCATCTCGGTAAAAATAACGGAAATTCCCTTTCAAATTTGACACATATTCCTTTCCCATCGGTTTATCCGACGCATTCTCCATAACTAAAACTTCATATTCATTTGGATCTACGTCCCGCTGATATTCAGCACTCAATGAAAAAAGTGTTTTCTTAGCTTGCTCCGGCATTTTATAGATAATGACCACCAGAGAAAGAAGGGGTTTTCTCGAGTCTCGATTATATTTTTTCCGCAACAATCTTTTTATCAAAATTCATTCCTTATATTTTTAAATTGCACCAATTAAATAGTTTGCTTTAGCACTTTTGGCTGCCGGTGCTTAACCACGTTATGCCTAGCTGCATGTACGTAAAATGCGCGCAAATCAGATTTATCTTTAGTATCATCGCTAAACATGTAACTCAGGAGCATAGAATCCTTTTGCAATAGATTGCTATTCTCCGGAAAGGGTTTTCGTAATACGCCCAGTCCATATCCATGATAAAACTGAAAAGTCTCTACCCCTTCATTGGCTTCTAATTCGTTCCAAAAACGCCATACGCCAAAATCATCTCTACGAACTGCTGTATCGTGAAACAACATGATTCCACCAGGTTTTAATTTTGGATACCAATTTTTAAAGTCTTCGGACACCGCATCATAGGTATGCAGGCCATCTATGTGTACTATATCTATTGAGTTGTCTTGGAAGTGGCCTAACGCCTGTTCAAACAGCATTCTTAACAAATACGAACACCCCGAAAAGTTCTCTCGGCAGTAATTAGCTACCGAGTCATAAACTTCATTTTCATATTTTCCTGAATGCTCTTCACCTTCCCATGTGTCTACTGCGTAGCAAACACAATCCAAATCGTGATCAACAACGGACTGGCAAAAAGTAAAAAAAGACAATCCAGCATGGGTACCCAGCTCTACTAACAGGTTAGGTTTTATCGCTTCAATTAAGTCATACCCAAAAGGGACATGATCCATCCAAGAGCTGATGATTTTAAAATTTTTATCAAAATAACGTAATGAGGGGGGTAGATAAATCGGCATCAAGTGTACTCTTCTTATATCTAGCTGGATGTTTTCGGTCATCCTTCTTGTAAAATACCGACCTAATTGGTATCTGCTTTCTTTTGAAAACGACTTAGTCTTTCCACATTGTACTTTCGGGATAACCTGACTGCTTCAGGCAGATGGTCATCTGGTAGATCTTGTAATGTTTGATCCCATTCAACCATCCTAAATTTTAACGTTTGCCAATAGTACTGTAGATCGCTGTTCTTCCATGTTTTATAAATATCCGACCAACTGACTCGTTGAAAATGTGGATTTAGAGACTGTTCAACCAACGCTTCGCCCTCTAATTGATAGCGAAAGTCGACAGACAAGCGCATTCTTTCTGGGTCTCTATTTTCTAATGCGCTGTGCACAGTAAGTGCTGGAAATAGCAATACATCGCCTAATTTAAAATCTGTCGACACCCACGTGAGCTTCGCAACCTCATTGGTAATCGTTGCTCTTCGATTACCAGGTCCTAAATGAAACTCTAAGGGTAAAACCCCCATATTATGTGAACCTTTTAGAACAGCAATAGGCCCCATCGATATCGGGCAGTCAGATAGAGGAATCCAGGCAGCCGTCAATTGATCAGTACCTTGATTATTACGGAAATCTTGATGGGGTGGCGTGGTAATTTCTGGATTATTCGGAAAGACCAATCTGATAATAGATAGCGGGTGCGGAAATGCACCATCCCCTAACACCAACTTCATAACCTCTAATAACTTAGGGTTTTGTGCGAGGCGATATAGCTCTTCAACCTTCACTAATTGATCATGCACACGGAAATATTCTTCTTCGCCCTCTCGTGCAGGCATGCATATCGAGCGGGCTTCCATCTTGTCTTTACCGCCGGAGATCCAATCGCAATCGGCCAGAACACTGGTAATCTTTGCCCTCAGTGCAAATAGCTCTTCGACTGGCAAAATCTGGCTAAAGTAGAGGTAGCCATCCATCTTCATACGTTGCTTCAAGAGATTTGCATTTTTCAACAAATGATTGGAAATATCCATTTGTTGTAGGTTATTCGGATACTCTTGTCCCGACATGGCGGCATTCCATAAAACATTTTGGATTTTTATTATCGCCGCACCTAACTATAGAAAGCAGCACCACCGTTATCCTAGGCTATTGATCTCTATAAGAACAGGTTTCTTACGATACCTTTACGGGGAGTTGATTAGGCCAGTCGGTTATGTACCGTACATTTTTCTTTAGTTTATGCGGTTCAGTTAATTAACTTTTCAAGTCATCGATCGCTGAACAAACAAATAAATTTATAGCACTGGCTAGTGGCATACGTAGCTTTAATCCACATTTCCCGTACTTTTGTCTAACTGATAAAACCTTTAAAGCGAACTTCGAATAACGCCAGAAGAGAAACACAATACGATAAAACAAAGCTAATTACAGTTCATATCATTATGATTCTTACTGCTCTAGGCCTGACAGCGCTTTATTAAACTCGCAAACTCAGGTCCATCGCAGGGACTTAACTAACTCAGCAATAATGGTTTCCATTCTTTATGTAGGAGGTTGCATTGTTCGACCTCAATGTATTTTTTATATTAAACAATGAGATAGGATTCAAAGACCTCCGTTCATGTGGAACTAATTTACGTCCCCTTAAATGCACAGAAAGATAGACACAATGCCGATCTTTTTATCAAGACAAGCTGTCTAGCAAGGGAACACCTATGGGGCAAGCCTGATTTAGCTGATTTGCAACTATCAACTCGGTTACCCAATGGCTAGTTCTCAAGGAACAAGAACAATCCCCCCCTTTAGAAACTCTCTGTTTTCGGAGCACACAACCTCCTCTTGCGCATTCCAAGTCCCCTAATCCATTGAACTCACTGGACAGCAGGCATCTAGAGACGAGCACCGCTCGGCTAGCCCGCCACGACACGAGCTATACGCATTGCTGAGGGAGCTGCCCCACATTAATAAAATGAGATGCCCCATAACAGAAAAACCCCGAACCATCACTGATTCGGGGTTTTAGTATAGAAGCTTGACGATGTCCTACTCTCACATGGGGAGACCCCACACTACCATCGGCGATGCGTCGTTTCACTACTGAGTTCGGGATGGGGTCAGGTGGTTCCAACGCTCTATGGTCGTCAAGCAATT
>NZ_JAWMQR010000006.1:0-301051 GCF_033283405.1 Halioxenophilus sp. WMMB6 | reverse complement strand
GCCAGGGAGGGCGCGAATGCAACGAGACGGTCGACGTTTTCCGCTGTCCGAGCTGGCAAGACCGCCAAACAGCGCGCCGAAAGTTCAAAAAGTGGAGTTTTACAATAAGAAATTGGAGCGGGACTGACGGGCAGGAAGCCCGTAAGCACGGCACAGCCGCCTGCAGGGTGAGCGCCAGGGAGGGCGCGAATGCAACGAGACGGTCGACGTTTTCCGCTGTCCGAGCTGGCAAGACCGCCAAACAGCGCGCCGAAAGTTCAAAAAGTGGAGTTTTACAATAAGAAATTGGAGCGGGACTGAAGGGCAGGAGGCCCGTAAGCACGGCGCAGCCGCCCGCAGGGTGAGCGCCAAGGAGGGCGCGAATGCAACGAGACGGTCGACGTTTTCCGCGGGCCGAGCAACCACGCTTGTTTATACGAAGAAAAAAAATAACGCTGGTGGAAACTTACAAAATAATTGGAGCGGGAAACGAGACTCGAACTCGCGACCCCAACCTTGGCAAGGTTGTGCTCTACCAACTGAGCTATTCCCGCAATGGCGTCCCCTAGGGGAGTCGAACCCCTGTTACCGCCGTGAAAGGGCGGTGTCCTAGGCCTCTAGACGAAGGGGACAGACTGAATGGCAAACCAATTGCCACGAAGTGACCAGGTTAGACACCATACCCTACTTGGACAACAAAACACCGACGCACGGGTACAAGTACCGGCGTTGTGAGTTGATCTAATAGGGATTTTTCAAAGTTACCGCAGTTTGGCCGCCAGGGTGGCGAAACCTCTCCAGGAACTTTCCTATTTCGAATGCCACAGCCAATCATGAATTGGCGTATTGGAGCGGGAAACGAGACTCGAACTCGCGACCCCAACCTTGGCAAGGTTGTGCTCTACCAACTGAGCTATTCCCGCAGTGGCGTCCCCTAGGGGAGTCGAACCCCTGTTACCGCCGTGAAAGGGCGGTGTCCTAGGCCTCTAGACGAAGGGGACTTAGGACTTTGACCTCGTGGAAGCTGCTTTCACAGACCCCCTAAATCAGAAGTGGGGCGAATTCTATTTAGCCGGTCGGCACCTGTCAACACCTTCAAACTTTTTTATTTTCCAATGACTTAGCAAGCACAATTTTCGGCCACTGCCAAGCCACTCGGCCACTTCTGGCAAAGTCACTGACTAACCCAACCGCTAGTCAGCCACGTAAGTTACCCATCACAGTTTCACCAAGGCCCCAAGCAAGCTGAACGGGAGGGTCTATACTGAAGTGAAACCCTTGATACGGTTAACCGCTCACTGCCATTAGACCAAAACGGAGCGACAAGCAGGGCCCTGCTCAACCGTTAGCCCTCGGTTACCGACCAAATCGGTAGCTTTGCCCTGCTTACTTGTATCAGCTTTTCATAAAGCAACCTTATCAAGGCGCAACCAGTAACGGGGAACCAAGATTTTATGACCTCTGTATACATCGCAGTAGGCATTGTTGTAGTGCTCATCTTGATGGTGTGCTACGCCTTCATGATTCAGACAGTCACCAAAAAGCGGGAGCAACAGCAGCGCCTCACCAGCGCCCTGGAGACTCGGGTCAAGAATTTCCGTTACCTGTTAAGTGGCTTCCCCGAAGGCTTCCTGCCGCGGGATCTGCACTTGTTGGTCTATCGGCACTTGGTCGACTCCGCCCAACAACTTACTTCGCTCTGCCCCAAGCAGCCGAAGTACGTGCAGGAGTTGGAGCTGTTCAGCCGGGAGATGTCCGACCTGCAACGCAAACCGCCCACCAACCGCCGGGTACGACTTGACTCAACCAAACAGAACAAGGAGGTAAAACACTACCTCTCAGAGTTGAATAAGTTTGTCCACCGGCTGCACCAGCGGGGCAAACTCGACAAGGCGGAGTTCGAAGCTTATAGCGCTGAAATCCGCCAATTGGTGCTGCACATTGCCGTCGACAGCTACAATGCCCACGCCGGTGCTGCGGAAACCGCCGACAAGCCACGCATGGCCCTGCACTACTACACTCTGGCTCGCAACCTGCTTAGCAAAGAGAAGTTAAGCCAGAACTACAAACGCCAGATCAACGACTTGAACCGGCAGATCATTCGCCTGGAGGCCATTGTCGGCACCACCGCAGAGGCCATGCAGACCAATGAGGCTGAAGGCGTCAAAGACAAAGCCTGGGATGGATTCGAGAGCGACGATAGCTGGAAGAAAAAGGCGCTTTACGACTGAATATCCGCCGTTAGCGAGAGAATTCGGCTGATCTGACAGTAAGGTAAGCCACTCTCTTCATGCCACTGATTGAACACCGACTGCACCGCCTCCAGGTCCCGCTTGGCGGTGGGCATTTTCGCCACCACCCCCAGCACCGATAATCTGGCCAGGACATCATCGGTTAACAGGAAGGTATCCTTGGCTACCAGGCGTAAAAAACGAGCCCCGGACATCCCCCCCAACTGATTGCCGTTGCGCTTCAGCCACTGCCACAAACCCACCACATCGGCAGTTGGCCACTGCCCCAGAAAGCGGCCAAAACCACCACACTCGCGGCTGGTAGTCAGTACCAACGCCGCGTTTAACCGGATTGATTTCATCTTGCCCAGATGGCGAATCAGCGCCTTGTTGGCCATGTGACGATCGAGGTCGTCGTCACTCATCATGGTCAACGAGGAAGGGTCGAAGCCGGCAAAGGCCTGTTCAAATTCGGGCCAGCGGGCATCCACCAAACTGTGTTTTAGGCCTGCCTGAAAGATCCGGCGGCTCATGGCCGACAGGAAATAGCTATCGGGCAGTGCGGCCAGCTCATCCGCTGAGCGGCAGTTGGGCAATTGACTGAAGACCGCCTCTCGGCTGCCTTTAAAGCCCGTCGCAGTGGCGATAATCGACTCAAACGTGGGTAGTTTCACTCGGCCTCACTGTTCGGCTGCAGACTTAAGGAGGCGGAGTTGACGCAGTAGCGCAGGCCGGTGGGTGGCGGGCCATCGGGAAATACATGTCCGAGATGGCTACCGCACTGCTGGCAGCGAATTTCGGTGCGCACCATGCCGTAGGTGCGATCGACCAGCTCTTCGATTTTGTCCCCCTCTACCGGCTGGTAGAAACTTGGCCAACCGCTGCCGGAATCGAACTTGGTGGTGGAGTCGAACAGTGGTGTGGAGCAACACTTACAGAGGTAGACGCCCGGGGTTTTGGTATTCCAATACTCACCGGTGAAAGCGGGCTCGGTGCCACACTGGCGACAGATTCGGTACTCCTCTTCGCTCAGGTTCTCCCGCCACTGTTGTTCCTGTTTTTCATCGTCGTTTTTTGGGGTGTTGTCTGCCATAATCGCGCCCTTTTTCGTTGTATGGAACAGTGAATTGCCAGTTCGCAGAGGTGCTCGGCAACCAGGCCCCCAATATTTTGCGTGAACTTTCCGGCAATATCCTAGTATCAATAAATGTATTCTGGCTGCAAATCTATTCTGGCTGCCGGTGCACAAACTGCGCCAGCAGAATAGCGCCATCCCCTACCCGGCTAACATTCTATGTTCGAAATCGATAAATCTCAGAAATTACACGGCGTTTGTTACGATATTCGCGGCCCGGTTCTCGACCACGCCCTGCGCCTGGAAGAGGAAGGCCATCGCATTCTGAAGTTGAACATTGGTAATCCCGCCCCCTTCGGCTTTGATGCCCCGGACGAGCTGATTCACGACGTTATTACCAATCTGCGCGAAGCCCAGGGCTATACCCACTCCAAAGGGCTGTTTGCCGCGCGCAAGGCGATTATGCACGAGTGTCAGAACCTCAAAATTCCCGGGGTAGACACCAACGACATCATTCTGGGTAACGGTGTCAGTGAATTGATCATGATGGCCATGCAGGCATTGCTCAACAATGGCGATGAGATTTTAATCCCCGCCCCCGACTACCCCATCTGGACCGCCGCCACCAGCCTGGCCGGTGGCAAACCGGTCTATTACCGCTGTGACGAGCAGGCCGACTGGTACCCCGATATCGACAATATCCGCAGTAAAATCACACCGCGTACCCGCGGCATTGTCGTAATCAACCCCAACAATCCAACCGGGGCCGTCTACAGTGAAGCACTGTTAAAAGAGATTGTTGAGCTCGCCCGGCAGCACAACCTGATCATCTTCTCCGATGAGATCTACAGCAAGATACTCTACGACGATGCCGAGTTTATCCCTATGGGGCGACTGGCGGAGGATGTCTTGTGCATCAGTTTTAATGGGCTCTCCAAGGCTTACCGCCTGGCCGGCTTCCGCTCGGGCTGGCTGGTTATCAGCGGTGCCAAACAGAAGGCCCGCGGCTACATCGAAGGTTTGGAGATGCTCTCCTCCATGCGCCTGTGCGCCAATGTGCCGGCTATGCTTGCGGTGCAAACCGCCCTCGGTGGCTACCAAAGCATCAACGACCTGGTCATTGACGGCGGGCGCCTCTTCGAGCAGCGCAATGTGGCAGTGGAGAAGATCAACCAGATACCGGGTCTCTCTGTGGTTAAGCCTAAAGGTGCCATCTACTGCTTCCCCAAACTCAATTTGGATAGGCACAAGATTGAGAACGACCGCCAGATGGTGCTCGATTTTCTGCTGCAGGAGAAGATTCTGTTGGTGGAAGGCAGCGCGTTTAACTGGCCAGAGCCGGACCATTTTCGCGTGGTTACACTGCCGCGGGTGGACGAATTAAGTTACGCTCTCGACCGTTTGGCCGTATTTTTAGAGCGCTATCAGAAATAACCTCTCCCTCGGGGGACTTTTTTTATAAGCTTTGCCCATGGCTGATATTCACATAGCAGACTTTCACCGAGATTGCGCCAGCATACTGGCGCTGCTCTATCGCAGCTTTCCACGCAAAATTCAGTTGTTCGTGGACGATATTGCCGGCCCGGCGGAACCGGATGAGTTCGGCCTGCCAAGCCCGCGCCACAACGCCTGCTTTTCAACCATGCTGTGGCTGGCCGATGCCCAATACCTAAGCTACCACAGCCCCATTCGCCAGGAGGCACTGGATCAGGTCACCCTCACTCATATGAGTTTTATCCTGCTCTCCTCGCCGGCCCAAATCCCCCAGTTGGATAACGGGGGTCATACCCACATCGACAACATTCGCCAGGCACTTAAGTCCGGCGCCAGCAGCCAGTTGCAATCAGCCATTCTGCATCTATTTGAACAGTCCATGCGCTATCGCTAGCCAGTCGTTGGCGCCTGGCGATAGTGGTAGTGAAAGAGCTTAAGGGCTCGCTCCGGTTCAGCATCGGGGAAATCCGGGTGGCCCGGTAGACGGCCAATCAACTCGGCCTGGGGTAGGTCTTCCGCAAATAATCCCGGAATGAAATCCGCCATCAACTCCGGCGCATTCAAGCAAGAGAGAATCTCGGCCTGTTCTGCCGCCAGTTCAGGGATACGCCGAATCAGCTTGGCGTAATCTTTGGCCGCCACAAAGCTGCCCCGCTGAAAGGAGGGCGGGTCGAAAATAATAATGTCGTAGGGCCCTTTGCGCCGGATTCGCCCCCAGGACTTCAAGATATTCTCTTTCAGGTAGGCCGCCCGGCCATCATCCAGGCCATTCAGGCTGTGGTTACTACGACCACGGTTTAACGCCGCACTGCTCATATCGACATTCACTACCGAGCTGGCGCCGGCACTCAGCGCCACCACCGAAAAGGCACAGGTGAAGGCAAACAGGTTGAGTACCCGTTTGCCCGCCGCCTGGCGCTCCAGCCACCGCCGCCCGGGCTCCATATCCAGAAAAAAGCCGAGGTTCTGCTGTTGGCCAAACTGCAGGTCAAAACGCAGACCAGCGCGCGAAGCATAATAAGGCGGCGACAACTCCCCAAACAGGCACTCGCTGGGCGCCTCCGGCAGGTGGCGCCGCTGCAATAGCACCACGGCGACCGATTGCGGCAGCTCTTGTACCAGCGCTTGCTGGAAAGCCTGCCAATCGATCGCCACAGGGGCGAACTGGGTGATAAACAGCACCGGCGCAAACCAGTCGACGGTAATGGCCTCCAACCCCGGTAGGGTTCGCCCGCGCCCATGCAGCAGACGGCGGGACTCTTCACCCAACTGCGGCCAGTGGTTGGCGAGGTGTTTCAGCAACAGTTTATGACCATCGTCACAGCCAGTTTCAGCTCGTGGCATGGCACCAATATCATCCATCATCTATGCTTAAAAGTGTCTTCAAAAAATATAGGTTGGCCCGTATCGAGCCAGCTAATCGCCCAGTAGAGTAATCGGGAGGAGACTCATGTCTACCAAATTAAGCAACCCATTAATTGCCGAAGTGGGCGCCCTACCACTGGCGTGGGATGAGCGCGCACAGTGCCCGGTTTGGGGCTACTTCAACCAATCGGGCCACCCTGCCCAGGCCATCACCAGCGAATTGATCAACCAAAGCCTAGAGGCTATGGAGACCGGCTGGCACTACCCTGAATTTGCACAGCCGCCGGTTGACGAAACCGCACCCACTACCCCAAAAAGCACGCACAGCGCTAAAGCTAATCACTCCTGAAAACCGAGCTCAAGCAGTGCTTGGCGGAGATCACCGCTGACCTGTTCCGGCAGGTGATAACAAGGGTACTCGCGCCGAACGGGGTACTCCTTGCGCAGGCGATCGAACTGCAGGGCAGGCTCTGTGCTGTCTTGCAACGCCTCGCGCATGGCCCGGTCGTCGGCTCGCAGATCCACACACTGGCGCAGGTAGGCCTGCAGATCTTCGGGAAAGCGATTACCGGACCAGTTCAGGGCAAGCTGACACTCGCCAATCACCGCTGCCAGGTTTAAATCGGCAGCGACACCCAGATGCCGGCAGAGTGCCTGATAGATCATCTCCGTGCCGCGCACCTTGCCATCGTAGCTGTACCCGGCAATGTGCGGCGTCGCCAAATGGACCCGACGCAGCAGTGGCAGAGAGACCTCGGGCTCCCCCTCCCAGACATCCAATACCGCCCGGAACTGCGGGTGGCCATGCAGGTGGTTCAACAGCGCCTGGTTGTCGATCACGGCACCACGACCGGCATTGATCAACACCCCCTTGTCGGGCATCAGGGCCAGCTGCTCAGCACCGATCATGTGCCAGGTTGGCCACTCCCCAAGACGGGTTAACGGGGTATGCAGGCAGATAATATCGGCGGCCAGCGCCGCCTCCAGACTGACCAAGTCCGGGCACTGCTCAGGAGTCAACGCTGGGTCGACCACCCAACAGGGCAGTGACAGCTGCTGTAGGCGCCGGTAGAGAGCACCGCCGACATTGCCACAACCGATAACGGTAAACTGCTTGCCCCGCCAATCCACCGCCAGTGCCGCCAACGCGGCAAATACATACTCCACCACCGAGTTGGCGTTACAACCCGGGGCCGAGGACCAGGCAATACTATTGTCATCGAGAAAAGCGGTATCGAGATGATCAACGCCAATGGTGCAGGTGCCGACAAAACCGACCCGGCTACCGGCCAGCAGCGACTCATTCACCTGAGTCACCGAGCGCACAATCAAGGCATCGGCATCGCTCACCGCCGCCGCATCTATCGCCCGGCCAGGCAAAGGGCAGAGCTCACCCATGGAGCCGAAAAACGGTTGCGCCAGGGGAATATTCTCATCAATGACTATTTTCATGGCGGTTACCCCTACCCCAGCAGCCGCTCTAGGCGGGTCATCAGCCTGGGAAAACCCATGGCCTCACAAAATTTGCGCAGCTCCGGCAGATCGGCGCTCTGCCGTTGCAGTGGATCCACCCCCTCATCGAAGGGGATGTCCGTAACAATCGTGGCCAACATTTTGGCCAGCGCGATCTGTTCCAGGTGTTGCTCCAGTTTGGTTGCCAGACTTTTCGCGCCGCGCACAGGGAGATTGACCAGCGCCGGCAGATTGGCAAACAGCGCCTCGATGGAGGCGTAGTGCTGCAGCATCACGGCGGCGGTTTTGGCTCCCACGCCGGGCACACCGGGAATGTTGTCGATTTTATCACCCACCAGGGCCAGGTAATCGACCAACTGCTCAGGCCGGACACCAAACTTGCTGACGATCTGCTCGGCAAAGAGCTGCTCCTGATCGGCAAAATTCCAGAGGTAGTCCTGCTCCCGCGCCAACAACTGGCCCAGGTCTTTATCCCGGGTCACCACGGCCACCCGCTGCTCCGCCAGTTCACAATGCGCCCGCTGCATAAGCGCACCGATCAGATCATCGGCCTCATACACCGGGCTGGCGTGGCTTGGAATGCCCAGCAGCTGCGACAACTCCCGACAGGCGCGCAATTGGAATGCGAGCGCTTCATCGGGTAGCTCGCGATTGGCTTTATAGGCGGGGTAGAGTTGGTTGCGAAAACAGTGAGTGAGGCTCTCGTCGTAGCAACAGGCCAGATGACTGGCCCCGGTCTGCTCAATTAAGTTCAACAGAAACTGGCCATAACCATAAACGGCACCGGTGCCAAAACCCTCATCGCTTTGCCAGTGGTCGGGCATAGAGAAGTAAGCCCGGAAGATATAGATACTGGCATCCACCAAAAGGACATCGTCAGCAGGGCTCACAGATTCGTCCAGGTATAGTCGGCCGAGCAGTAGTCACCGCCAAATTCAGTGGCCAGGCAATCGAGAAAACGCTGAGCCCGTGCGGGCAGCCCCTGGGCTAAGTAATTTTGCACCTGCTCACTGATCGCCTGTTTGAAATCATCACTGGCAGCGAAGCCCGATTGCAGGTTATCGGCACTCACCCGGAACCGGAATTGGCAGGCTCTACTGAACAACCACTCCATGGCCTGGGGTTTCACCTCTACCTGCTCAAACAACCGTTGCTGCTGCTCATTGCGGCCATCGGGCGCATACCAGTAACCATAATCCAGCCGTTGGCGCCGCTCGGGCCCGGCCACACACCAGTGAGCCACTTCGTGCAGAGCGCTGGCAAAATAGTCCTGAGTAAAAAAGATCGTATGAGGCGCTCCGGGATTCTTGCCCGGTTGGTAGAGGGGTTCGCTCGCCTCGCCTTGCAAAAGGGTGTTTTCACTTTCGGCAAAACATTGGTTAAACAGCCGCTGCAGCAGCAGCGCGTCGTGGCTGGGTACTCGGTTCATCAATTGGGCACTGGGTTCGTTATCGGAGGCGGGCGCATTATAAATGGAGGGGCCGATCTTGTGGATCGTGTTCAATGCAATCGAACGCCAATAAAAACTGCAGGTAGGCATCGGACAAAAACCCAGCACCCGCCAACAGGTGTTTCATATACCACCGCTCCGGCTTTAACCCCTCGGCCAAAACCGCCCGATTGCCGATATAGACCCACGCCCGGTGGGACACCCCATCGGCAACCAGGGGAAGTATCTCGCGGCTGTAGTTGACGGGTGTCTGCTCGAAACGGTCGAGTTTACGGAAATCATCGTCTGCACCAAACCGGTAAAGCACGCCCTCAACACGGCCACCCGGTTCATAGCAGACGTTGGCATGGCCGCAACCCGGTGTTGCTGAGCGCTTATTAAAACGCAGCGCCACATCGGGCAGATAAGCACTTTGGGCCTCCAAAACAGTGACTCCGCGGGCCACTAGGCGCTCCGGATTCATATTGGAACCATAAGCAAAATAGTAAAGTGACAAAGGGCTAAATTTCCGAATTGGTGAACAATGAAAAGGCAGGCATGAACTTTGCGCGGCTTTTTTACATCTAATTGTTGTGCTTTGTGGAAACACCATATACCTTATGTAGTGGTGGTGCCAAATTTCCATCCCCAACCGGGTAACGTCTGTAACCGGGCTACCGCATGGAGGTACATTATGAAGACCTCGAAAAATGGCCGCAACTTGGACAACGTGGTCGATATCTTTAGCGGGAAAACACTCTCGCAGCTGCACGACGACCGTTTTATCCGGCTCTCCCCTGAGTTGGATGGTCTTGAAATCCTCTACTCTAACGACACGAGCGGTGATGTACTCTACAGCCTGCAGATTTTGGCTTGGGGTCTACGCGCCAATGGTGAAGTGGTCGCTTTGGTCCCCTGGCTGAACGATATCGTTCCCTGTACTGAAATTTGCGATCCATTGAATGGAACCTGGGAGGGATATTACGACCCTGGAATCGATGAAGTCTTTTATGATGCTCCAATCCACAAGGTGGTGGAACTGGAAACCGCAGCCGAGTACTACGAGCTACAGTGCGAAGAGCCGGATACGGTCATCCAAGAGATCCCCGATACGATTGGTACCCACGCCGTGTTGTCAGACAATGGTTTTCAAAGCCTGACCCTGACACAAGTAATCAGTTGGCAGCTGCTACAGGATGGCACCATTTTAGCGATGCTGGCTGATGAAGATAAGGTTGTTAGCACGCCCATTTTACCCGGTGACGACTGCCTCTATCCGGCGCAAAGTAGCGATAGCTTCCGCTATTTTTTCCAACACCAAATCGCCAACAAAATTAAAGCTCAAGACCCGGAGGCCATGGCGGCAATTTCGCTGCTAGTGGAACAAAGTTAATTTCAAGCCGCTGGGCGGTTGCTACTAACCGCCCAGCACCTCCCTCCTCTCCCACAGCCAACAAAACCAATGGTGGCTGCGGCCAACTCTCCCCCACAACATCCCTATTTATTTAATTGAGTAAACCCACGGAACATTTTCAACCCGGCTCATTTTTTCCTACACCAGCCAGATACCTATGCAAATTCTGTCACTGCGCTATTGGCAATTTCACTTTTGCTCTCCTGCACATAGTTATGGCCGTTAAGAAATACAGTAAAAACTTTATACCTACACTGGCGAATATTTTGTCCCTATAAAAATAGTGTTTTTTTAATACCCAGCACCTTTTCCAGAGCACGGAAATTTAGATAGTATTTACCATCATTCCTGCACAATTTTTGATCCGCTAATTTTTTGTAAACTCCTAGCCAAGCACAAAAAATAACCGCTCAAACCTTTTTTAACCAAAAATAAAAGGTGCCGTCCGCTTCCATTTCAAATAACAACTCATGACCAAGGAATTCACAAAAGCGATTGAGATCCCGCTGTGTGGATGGGTCGGTCGAGATCATTTTTATCACCTGGCCCTCTGCCACATCGCGCACCGCGTTGTGTAGCATCATAATGGGTTCGGGGCAGAGTAAGCCGCTGGCATCCAACAGATAATCGTGCTTGGGCTCATTAGTCATAACTAGAGTACTACTCACTAATAAAGTAAAAAAATCATCCTAAATGTGGCCGGCCTACAAACGCTGGCACACAATTTTGGCGCGAAAAGGTAACAGTTTTAATTTTCTTTGGTTCTGGCGAGATTTTCCACCATCCACTGCTAAACTCAAATCAAGGCTATCGCAGGAGGCAATAGTCATGACTGGTCAACCACAACCAGCTCATAAACCACTGATAGGTATTAAGAGAACGATATCGATGATAGCAACCAGATCGGCTTTGGACTTTAACTCTTCCCGAGTAGCGATAAGCCCTATCAACTTCCGAGAAACCTGTGTTCTATTAATGGAGCACGCCCCCAAGCTGGCCTCCCAACTGCAAAGCGAAATCCGCCACCAGCGCCTGAAAGAGGGCCCCATAGCCGAAGATTTCCTGGGCCTACACCTCAACATTGAGACCATTGGACTGGTGATCGTGGAGCTGACCAAAATTGGTGAGCGGGCCCTGTTCCAGCCCAAAAGCGCCGGCAAAGAGAAGGCGATCCTCAAAGAGCTGATCGAGTGCTGGTTGAGCCTGGCGGAGTGGATTCTATCCGACCTGGAAATTACCGATACCCCCATTCATTAGCGAATTTATGGCGTGGGTATGACTCACGCCGACCTCCTGGCCTCGCGCCACCCATCTCCCTTTAAATCAAACCACGACAAAACGCCACCACCCGCTCGGCTGTAGCGGCCAGATGTTGTTCGTGGGTATAGCCGGAGCGCACCCGGGGCTTTAAATCATGATCGCCATCGGCCAGCCAAAAAAGCTCGACACTTTCGGCCAGAGCATACCCGTTAACCTCACTTTCATCCCCTAACGGATCGCGAGTACCTTGGGCTACCAGTGTAGGAGGCGAGATCTGCTGCAACGGTTCCAGCCGTAAATTTTCAGGCTTTTTGGGCGGATGAAATGGATAACCGAAGCAGACCACACCAACCAGTTCTGGTAACTGCTCTCCGGCGGTGCGCGCCACTCGCCCGCCCATGGATTTGCCCCCTACAAACCAGCTGAGCTCCGGATAAGCCGCCTGGGCCGCCAGAAACTCAGCCTGCAAACGGCTGATTAATACTGGCATCTTGTCGGGAGGCCGGCGCTTGCCGGTAATGGCCATCTGCCGACGATAGTCAAAGTCGAAACGAATAATCAGCAGCCCCAACCGTGCCAACAAAGTCGCCATCGACTCCATAAAGCTGTGCTCCTTACCAGCACCGGCACCATGAGCCAATAATAGTCCCCCAAAGGGTTGCTCAGGTAGATTAATGATCCAGTGGTCGGTTTCGAGTCGGGTGGTTGACATAATCGGCGGGGGCGGGCTTTTATCGATTCCGGGCTAAAATTAGAGAGTGTTCAGAGTTCAGAGAGGTGTTCGGTGGGCACCAGGTTAATCGTCTCCAGCGCTTCGTCGTAAACGATGGTGACCGCCCCCTGCTCAATTTGTCTTTTCACCTGCAGACACTTTTCTTCGAAAGAGTAATCCAAGTGTCCGTAGTCGGTGCCCTCCCGGCTCACGAACTCTTCAATTATCCCCTGCAGGGCTTCCTCGCTAAGCTGAGAATGGGGGATAATCATACATCTGCACCCTGAATTACCGCTAAAAAAACACCACTATAAAGAGCGCCGCTATGATCGCACATTTAATCCTTACTGTAATCGCCGATGACCGGCCCGGTGTTGTCGAACAGCTGGCGGAGGTTATCGCCAACCACAACGGCAACTGGCTGGAGAGCCAACTGGCCCACCTGCACGGCAAATTTGCCGGTATTGTTGCCATCGCCATTACCGAACAGAACCTCGCGCCCCTGCAGCAGGCGCTTACCCAGCTCGGCGACAAAGGGTTCAGTGTTGCCACCCAGCTGTCCAGCCCGCAAACCACCAGCCAGTTTGAGGCCACCTTCGAGCTCACCATCGTCGGCCCCGATCGCTCCGGCATCATCAAAGAGGTCTCTGGCGCGCTCGCCCGACGCGGAATCAACCTGCTGGAGCTCTCCAGTGAGTGCTCCAGTATGCCCTGGTCCGGCGAACCCATGTTTACCGCCCGCGGCAAAGCGCAAATGCCCGACAACATCAACCTGGCCGAGCTCGACGAAGCCCTCGATCTGATTGCCGAAGAGCTGGGCCTCGATATCGCCCTGGAAGATCGCCAGGAGGCCTAAAACCACACCCTTTTTAGCCTGCACTTTTGCGGCGGCTCCTTTATAATCGGCCGCCGTTTTTCACCGTTTTCCTGTAGTTATGATCAACATTGTGCTCTACGAGCCTGAAATTCCGCCCAACACCGGCAACATCATCCGCCTGTGCGCCAACAGCGGCTGCAACCTGCAGCTGATTGCACCGCTCGGCTTTGAGCTGGATGACAAGCGGCTGCGGCGGGCGGGGCTCGATTACGGCGAGTGGAAAGATCTGGTGGTACATGATGGTTGGCAGGCTTTTTTAGAGAGCGAAACACCCGAGCGGCTGTTTGCCATCACCACCAAGGGCCAACGCTATTACCACGAGGAGGCCTTTCAGCACTCCGACTACCTGGTGCTCGGCCCCGAATCCCGCGGCCTACCCAATGAGCTGTTGGCCGGGCTCGCCCCTGAGCAGAAACTCAGAATCCCCATGCAGGCCGGCAGCCGCAGTATGAACCTCTCCAACGCGGCGGCGGTTATCGTCTACGAGGCCTGGCGGCAGAACAACTTTGCCGGCGCGGTTTAATCCAGGAGACCCCTCAATCAATGGCCCAAATTGCACTTTTTTACGGCAGCTCCACCTGCTACACCGAGATGGCCGCCGAGAAGATCGTCGCCGCCCTGGGTGAGGAGAACGTCGACCTGTTTAACATCGCCGACGAACCCATAGTCACTGCCAGCTTCTACCCCTATCTCATTATGGGCATCCCCACCTGGGACTACGGCGAACTGCAGGAAGATTGGGAAGAGATCTGGAATGAGATCGATGAGGTCGACTTCGCCGGCAAAACCGTGGCCCTGTTTGGCCTCGGCGACCAGGTGGGCTACCCGGAGTGGTTTCTCGATGCCCTCGGCTATCTGCACGCCAAATTAAAAGCCCTGGGCGCAAACCTGATTGGCGAGTGGCCCGCCGCAGGTTACGAGTTCGAACAGTCGAAGGCACTCACCGAGGATGGCCACCATTTCGTTGGCCTGGCGCTCGATGAAGAGAACGAGTTCGACCTCACCGAGCAGCGTATCCAACAGTGGTGCGAGCAACTCAAGCCGAAGTTGGGTTTGTGAGCGAACCGCCAGTCATCACCACAGCCAAGGTCCACTGGAGTGCCGACGGCCAACCCCTCTCCGACCAGTACGACGACGTCTACTTCTCCCGTCACGATGGTCTGGCGGAGACGCGTTTTGTCTTTCTCGAGCACAACCAACTGGCCGAGCGTTGGCAGAATCTCGAAGCTGGCGAGCAGTTTGTCATTGCCGAAACCGGCTTTGGCAGCGGCTTGAACTTTTTGGCCGCCTGGCAGCTGTGGCAGCAGGTGGCCCACCCCGAAGCCCGCTTGCACTTTATCAGCGTCGAGCGCTTTCCCTTGCTCCCGGCCGACCTGCAGCAGGCGCTGGCGCTCTGGCCACAACTTCAAAACCAGGCCCAGGCACTGCAACAGGCCTACCCACAGGTACTCGCTCCCGGTTTTCACCGGCTCGATTTCGGGCCCGTGCGCCTAACCCTTATTCTCGACGATGCCTCCGCCGGCCTGGCGGCACTGCAGGCCTGCCGCCACCCCGCCTTTCCTCAGGGTTTTGCCCACCACTCGGTGGACGCCTGGTTTCTGGATGGCTTCGCCCCGGCCAAAAACCCGGAGATGTGGCAGCCACCCCTGTTTGAGCGCATAGCACAACTGAGCCACCCAGGCACCACACTCGCCACCTTTACCTGCGCCGGCCCCGTTAAACGCGGGCTGCAACAGGTTGGCTTCACCATCGCCAAGGTGCCCGGCTATGGCCGCAAGCGGGAGATGCTTACCGCCCGCTTTGGCGAAACCCGCGCTAGCACCGAAGCCGGACAGGCGGCTAACCAGCCCCAGCGCAGCCCGCATAAAGCCTGGGCAGTCAACACCAACCCACCCTTGCGCTCTGGCAAGGTGGCCGTGATTGGTGCCGGCCTGGCCGGCTGCCATAGCGCCCGGGCCCTGGCCGAACGCGGCTTGGCGGTAGCCCTGTTTGATCAGTCGGCCGAGGTTGCCCAGGCCGCCTCCGGCAATCCTCAGGGGGTGCTCTACGCCAAACTCGGTGCCCAGGCCAGTAACCAGGCCGACTTCAACCTGCAGGCGCTGCTCTACGCCCTGCGCCACTATCGCCAGCTTGCTGCCACAACAGAGGGGCTGGGCGATCGCTGCGGCGTACTGCAGTTGGCTCAATCCGAACCCGCCGCCCAGCTACAGCAGCAGTTGGTTGCCACTCTGGGCGAACAGAGCCTGGTACGCTGGTTAACCGCCGAGCAGGCCAGCGCGATTGCCGGCACCGAGCTACAGCACCCCGGACTCTACTTTGCCGATGCCGGCTGGCTGCAACCAACGCAAGTGTGCAAGCGCCTGAGTCAGCACCCGAATATTCAGCTGCGCAGCCACTGCCGGGTGCAAACCCTGGCCGCCGATAACAACGGCTGGCAACTGCTTAATGACTCAGGCCAGAGCCTGGGCCAATTCGACTCCGTGGTTATCGCCAACGCCAACGACTGCCGGCAGTTCAGCCAAACCGCCCACCTGCCGGTGAAACCCGTGCGCGGCCAGATCACCCAGGTGGCGGCCACCGCCAACAGCCAAGCCCTGCAAACCGTGATTTGTGGCGAGGGCTATGTGGCGCCGGCTCTGGCTGGGCAGCACTGCCTGGGAGCCACCTTCTGCCCCGGCGATGAAGGCACGGACCTACGCCCGGCGGAGCATCAGCGCAACCTGGCGCAATTGGCGGAGATAGTCCCGGCGCTGGTCAGTGAGTGGCGGCTAAAGGTTGTCGCCGGCCGGGCGGCCCTGCGCTGCACCACCCCCGACTACCTGCCGCTGGTGGGCCCGGTGGCCATGGTCGAGACCATGGATCAACACTTTGCCGCCCTGCGCAAAAATGCCCTCACCCCCATCCACGAGCCCGGCGCCTACCACCCTGGCCTGTTCGTCAATGTTGGCCACGGCTCCCGCGGCCTGGCCTACACCCCCCTGGCGGCACAGCTGTTGGCCGCACACCTGCTGGGGGAGCCCAGCCCGGTTAGCCAGCCACTGGCCCAGGCGTTACACCCAGCCCGTTTTATCATTCGCGACCTCACCCGCAACCGCCGCTAAGCGTGCAAGCCCGGTGTTTACAACTAAACTGTAGAGATAACCAGAATTTAGCCAAACGAGAGTCCCCTATGCTGCTGCAAACTCACCCGCACAACCACCCTGGCACCACACTCGACAGCATCCACAACTTCTACGAAAAGCTGGTCATTGCCGAGGTAGCCAAACAGAGTGAACGCGCCCGCAGCGATGGTGAATTTCTGGCCGATGTCGCCTGCGTGGCACTCAACCATCTGCCGCCGCGTTACATCCGCTACGATGTTGATATGACCTTCTTCCTCTCTCCCCAGGAGCAGCAGGAGATCCAAGACAAGGTGGTCAGTGTCGTCAGCGATGCAGTGAAATACGTTTCGGAGCGGGCTCGACCCGAGCCATTGGCAGTCAGTGATAGCAATGGCTGAGCGCCAGACAACCCACGCCCGCAACCGAGACTCGCCTTTTTAAAAGAATCGCCCTTAAGCCCGAGAGCAGCGCGCAATACCTACGGCTTGCTCGGGCGCACGCGCCTTGGTTACACTGGCCGCCTCCATAACGGCCAGTGACTAACCGCTTGAAACAGCCTCGCCCACATCAACCGCTTAGCCGCAACCGTATCTTGCGATGGCCTATGCTGGTTGTGACGCTGGCTGCCCTGTTGGCCAACCTCTCGCTGGCAGCACCGGCACCCCCCACTCTCGACTACCAGATTCTGGAGCTGCAAGCCCACCCACCTCAGCTCTTTACTCAGGGGCTCCTGGTCGATGGCCCCTGGCTCTATGAGTCGAGTGGCGGCTACGGCAAATCACTGCTGGCGCGCTACAAGGCGGCCGACGGCTCGCTGCTGGCCAGCAAAAAACTGCCGAAAGATCTCTTTGCCGAGGGGTTAACCCTGTTTCAGGATTACTTCTATCTACTCACCTGGCGCAAGGGCGAGATGCGGGTGTTTGATCGCAACTGGAATCCCGTCGGCCAGCACTACTACCTGGGCGAAGGTTGGGGGCTGACCAACGACGGCCAATATCTGATCGTCAGCGATGGCACCGACCGCCTGCACTTCTACCAGCCGGAACCCTTTGAGAAAGTAAAGAGCATTACCGTTACCGGCGGCGACCAGCGCTGGACGGCGATTAATGAGTTGGAATATGTGAATGGAGTGATTTGGGCCAATCGCTGGTTCAGCGACCAGATTATTGCCATCGATCCAACCAGCGGCCAGGTGTTGGCGGTGGTTGATTTCAGCGAGTTGGCGCGAGGCCATCGGACGGGCGCCAACGCCCGTGAGAAGGTGCTCAACGGCCTGGCCTGGAGCGAGCAGCGCCAAGCCATGTGGGTGACCGGCAAACTTTGGGACAGACGCTACCTGGTCACCCTGCCGGCGGTTACTCCGCCACCCTCTTCCCGTTAGTCAACGCGCCTTCAAGCAGTACCACGCCCGCCTCCTGCAACTTCTCCGGGCTGATCACCACCTTCGATTTACGCGACTTCCAGGCATTGGCTCCAATACGGATATCCAGCTCGGACACACCCGCAACCGCCAACAGCGCTTTGTTGATGCGGCCGGCGGCCGCCAGCGCCTGACGGGAGTCAGAATCCGGCATCAACACCGCCAACTGGTTCGGTTTGATCAAGCCACAGATATCCACCTTGCGCACCGAACCACGCACCGCTTGCGCCACCTCTACCAACAGCGCCCCGGCAATCAACTCAGCGCCAGTCAAATCGACGGTGACACAGGCCAGGTAGCAACTATTGCGGGCGGTACGTTCCAGTTCACGCTCCAGGGCGCGGCGAAAATAGCGCTCGCTACCCAGTTGTGATTGTGGGTCAATCTCTTCCTGCAGCTCGCGCGCCTCGCGCTCCAGGCAGTGCTGAATAGAAACACTGGTGACGGCGGCAAAATGGTCGAGCAGATCGGTATTTTTATCGGCCGTAAAGCGGCCTACTTCACTGCTGGCAAAGTGCAAGCTGCCAATTAACCGGTGTTGAAAAATAATCGGCAGGAAGGCGGCACTGCCCACCTTGGGTGCCCCGGGAAAAAGCCGGGTGGCGGTTAACACATCCA
The DNA here is from genome assembly GCF_033283405.1 of Halioxenophilus sp. WMMB6. Taxonomy (NCBI): domain Bacteria; kingdom Pseudomonadati; phylum Pseudomonadota; class Gammaproteobacteria; order Alteromonadales; family Alteromonadaceae; genus Halioxenophilus; species Halioxenophilus sp. WMMB6. Next base: position 282,603 of record NZ_JAWMQR010000006.1, on the reverse strand, counting down.
CCTCCTGCAGCATTACGCGCGGCTCCGAAGGGTAGAGCTTGTGGTAAAAATCGGGGTTTTGACGCAACTGCAAACGGTTGTGGAAGTTGCCTACCTGGCTGTTATCGAGCAGAGCCTCCAGGCTGGCGTCTTCATCCAGCAGCAGTAAACTGGCGCTCGCCAGGCGAAAGTGGCGGCAGGATTCATCCAGCAGCAGGTTAAACAGTGAGTGCAGATTGTTAACATCCAAGAGCATCAGCTCAAAGGTTTGAAAGTGGCTTAGAACCTTCTGGTTCTCATCAATACGGTCGAGCAGTTGTTGAATGATTTCACGGAGACGACGATTTTCATTGGCAATACTCATTTCCACGATAATTGCATCCTATTTGACTGTGTATACGATTATTCCGGCGGTTGGCTGATCGCTCTGCAACTCTTTTGCTGGTTGCTTCTGCGTAAACTTACTGGCCAATCCACCGCCAACGGCTCTGAGTGCCGCTTATGGAAGGGTTATCGGCGGAAATAAAAAGAGTTGAACTGAAATTTTCAGGCGCAGCGCAATTGGCACTGGTCATCACGCGCCAGCCCTTGCTGCAGTGGAATCTGTCTCTTCAGGCGGCCATTGGGGCAAAAATTGACTCTTTCCCAAAGCCCCAGCAATTGTTTTAATTCCGGCAAGGACAACAAGGAGTACTCCCAATGAAGGCCTCATTCCCACCGCAATCGGTGGTTGTGCTTACCGGTGCCGGCATCAGTGCCGAATCGGGCTTAAAGACCTTTCGCGACAACAACGGCCTGTGGGAGGATCACCGCGTGGAAGAGGTGGCCACCCCCGAGGCCTTTGCCGCCAACCCCGCCCTGGTGCAGCGCTTCTACAACCTGCGCCGGGAGCAGCTGGTCACCGGTGCCGAGCCCAACCTCGCCCACCGCAAGCTGGCCGAATTCGAGCGCGACTTTCCCGGGCAATTCACCCTGGTCACCCAAAACGTCGACGACCTGCACGAGCGGGCCGGCAGCCACAACCTGCTGCATATGCACGGCGAACTGTTAAAAGTGCACTGCGCAGTGAGTGGCCAGGTGTTTGAACGGCGCACCCCTCTGGAAAGCGACGAGCTCTGCCCCTGCTGCGCACAGCCCGGCCGGCTGCGGCCACACATCGTCTGGTTTGGCGAAATCCCGCTCTACATGGACGAGATTCAAGCGGCTCTGGAACATTGCGACCTGTTTGTCTCTATTGGCACCTCCGGCAATGTCTACCCAGCAGCCGGCTTCCAGCAGATGGCACGCCAGTACGGCGCCCACACCGTTGAGCTCAATCTGGAGGCCTCGGTCGGCGCCAGTCATTTTCACGAACAGCACTACGGCCCGGCCACCCAGGTGGTGCCGGCTTACTTCCAAAACCTGCTTATGGTGACCCACCAATGACCACTACCCGACTCAGCGCCACTCTGGCGGCCATCGATCAAGTCAACACCCAAGACCCAAACCAGGAACAGGCCAACGGCAAGAGCTGGCCCAAAGAGCTGCTCTACAGCCAGCGGATGAGCGACAGCCTGGCTGCCCACTTTCCCGAGGCACCGGAGCTGCTCACCATCGCCGCCCGCGCCCAGCACATTGGCCGCTGGCAGATTCCTCGCAGCGACTACCCCAAAACCAAGCCCGGCTACAAACAGTGGCGCACAGAACTGGGCAAGATGCACGCAGAGAAAACCGCCGAGTTGATGGCCGCAGAAGGTTATTCGGAGGAGGATCAGGCCCGGGTCAAACAGCTGCTGACCAAGCGCCAATTAAAGAGCGATGAGTTGGTACAAACCCTGGAGGATGTCATCTGCCTGGTTTTCCTGCAGTACTACCTGGACGACTTCGCCAACCAGCACGAACACAGCAAACTGATCGATATTATTCAAAAGACCTGGCACAAGATGTCTGCCGCGGGGCACGCCCACGCCCTCAAACTGCCACTTTCAGAGGCCAGCCTGGCGCTGGTGCAAGAGGCCCTGGCTTAAAGCGCAGCCATAAACACACCCGCAGCCGCGCAAGCATCAGGAACAACAGGAATGAGGAGCAACGCTTGGCGGGTAGCCACTGAAGCGCTAGTCAGTGGAGCTTTTGCGCTTCAGGGTTAACAGGGATTTTTTCGGACGGTTGCTGTTGTTGTAGCTCGGCCGGTTTACCACTTTCGGAGCACTTGGCTTGGTGGGCGCGCCCTGCTTGGCCGCTTTCGCCAGCGCTTCCACACCGTGACGCAACAGACGCACCTGCTCCAGGGAAGATAGATTTTTGGGGAAAGGCCCGGGGTGAACAGCAGATGGGTTGCGAACCGAACCTTCGACAGACAGGGAAAATCCGCAAGCGTGGGTGGCAGACAGGGTTTCCAGGTTCACATCCCAGTCATCAAAATCGATGCCTGACATACTCCATAAACTCTTAAGCAGTGCATTGAGTCGGCAATTCTAAACCTGGTCCCCAACCATAGGAACCCCTTTACACAAATTTACCTAGAGATTTGTGAACTCTTATAACTTTTAAGAATTTGAAAGCCTAAAAAACGCCCATTCAATAGGAACGGTGACACAAAACCACTGAAAGCCGTAGCTATTAAGAGGATTTAGGCACCAAAAGGTCAACAGCAGAAACTGACAACCTTCGGTGCCGCAGGAGACCGGAATTTACCCTTCTTGACGGGAACGACGCAGCTGACGGGCGGGTGGTGGCGCGCCGATGTGGGCCTCATTGCGGCCGGCGGCCAGTTCAATCTGCTTCTGGCGCTCGCCGAAACGGAGCTTCTGTTCATCGGTTAACTGGTCGTAACAGTGCGGGCAGCTGACCCCACGCTGATAGTAAGGCGACTGTTTGTCCTGCTCGGTAATAGGCCGGCGACAACCGTGGCACTGGTCGTACTGGCCCTTCTCCAACTGGTGGTTCACCGCCACCCGGTTGTCGAACACAAAACACTCGCCCTGCCACAGGCTCTCGGCTTCGGGCACCTCTTCCAGGTACTTGAGAATGCCACCGTGCAGATGGTAAACCTCGTCGAAGCCCTGCTCTTTCAGGTAGGCGGTCGATTTTTCGCAGCGGATACCGCCGGTGCAAAACATGGCCACCTTTTTGTGTTTGGCCGGGTCGAGGTTGGCCTTAACGTAGTCGGGAAACTCGCGAAAGGTGGTGGTTTTCGGGTTGATGGCATTTTTGAAGGTGCCAATGCCCACCTCGTAGTCGTTGCGGGTATCAACCAGCAACACCTCCGGGTCGGAGATGAGCGCGTTCCAATCCTGGGGGGCGACGTAGGTACCCACCACCTGGTTGGGATCGATCCCCTCCACCCCCATGGTGACTATCTCCTTCTTCAGTTTTACCTTCATGCGATAAAACGGCAAAGATTCGTGGATCGCCTCCTTGTGGTCGATGGCTTCCAGGCGTGGATCCTGGCGCAGATAAGCCAACAGGGCATCAATCGCTTCGCGACTGCCAGCGACAGTGCCATTGATCCCCTCCTGGGCCAGGAGCAGAGTGCCCTTAATGCCCTGAGCACTACAGAAGTCCAGCAGGGGCTGGCGCAGCGCTTCAAAATCCGGCAGCGCCACAAAGCGGTACATGGCCGCAACAACTACAGACATAAATCACCTTTTTCGCGTGTGTAACAACTTCCCCGCCCTGCCGTAAACAGGGTGCGATGGAAAAAAGGCGTGCATTTTATACTCAACTGGCGGCAGATTTCGAGCCCCCAGGCTCCGCTCTCATCACACTGGCGCCAAACCGGTCTCGCTCAAGCGCTCTCTACCCCAGGCATTTGGGTGACTCGGGTGCAATGCCCTGCTTCTGCCACTCATCGGCGGTGTAGGCGTGAATCGCCAGGGCGTGCACGCCGTTGGCCAGCTCCGCCTGCAGCGGTTGATAAATCATCTGATGGCGCTGGACCAGCCGCTTATCCTGGAACTGATCACTGACCACCACCACCTTAAAGTGGGATTCTGAGCCTGGCGGCACATTGTGCATGTGGCTCTCATTGATTACTGACAACTCCGAGGGGCTGAGCGCCTCGGTCAGTTTGGTGCGGATTGCGGTTGCAATGGGCTGAGTCATAGGTCACCTGAGTCATCTTAAGTTTTGCCATGGTCGAGGAGACGATTGTACCTCTCCACGCTGGTTTGCAGGAGGGTTTGAAAAAATAGTGCCAACCAAGCGGTCTCTAAAACTCTGCACCCCAAAGGACCCAGCCAACGTGTGACCCACTTCACATTCGAATAAGCGATCTACCAATTAATACATTTTGGGTATTTAGGAATCTCTGCTAAGAAAAAAAAGCGCTAGATAACGCCCTGCAGTCAAATTTAAACCATCTATACTCCTTGATAAGTGTTGGTGATTGTGATGTGAAGGAGAAATGAAGTGCCAGCAAGAAGTGGCCTTGAAGCAGACCAAATCGTCTTCGTTAACCGCCGTCGGGGCAAAGACCGCCGCCTTGAAGCCGATCGATGTAAAGACCTCCCCCTGGACCTGTTCCATCGCAAGCGTCGTAAATCGGTCGATCGCCGCGAAGGTGGACGCAGCCTGGCAGAAGATTACGCAGCCTTTGTTGAGCGTCACTCAGCCAAGGATGAACACGCCTGAAGCTTGCCCTAACACCCAGTGGCGGGGCCAACAGCCGTTAGCCTAATAAGCCCGCCAAATAGAAAAAGCCGCGTAGTTACGCGGCTTTTTTGTGTTCCGACCCAGGTGATGGCTGCTGTTATGTGCTGCTAGCCAATGGCAATAATGTTCGGGTCGGTGTTATCGCTGGGGGAAGTCTCGCGGTTTTGTACCGCCGAGGCGATGCGCAACACCGGCTCTTTCAACATCGCTTTTACCTCATCGCTGGCGTTAACCCGCTCCAGCGCCTTCTCAAAACAGGCCACCCACTGATCCCGCTCTTTGGGCCCAATGGCGTAGCCGGCGTGGGGGTCGGTCAGGCAGACGGTGCCGTGCTTAGAGTGGTAGACCGGCGGCCCACCCATCCAACCGGTGAGGTAATCGGTTAGCTTCTGCTTGATCTCATCCAGGTTCTCGCCATGCATATTGCGTATGGTCTGCGCTTCGGGCAGTTCATCCATAACGTCGTAAAAGGCGTTGGCGAGCTCTTTAATACCTTCCTCGCCGAGCAACTGATAGGGTGTTTTCATAATCGTTATCTACCGCTTTGCTTGTTCATTTTCAGCCAGGAGTGACGCTCCTGTTGCGAATATTACACAGAAACGCCACCCGGGGTGTTTGATCTACTCCGGATCAGCTCTGGCTAACCGGCGGTGCCGGTGCCCGAGTGGGCTGCCAGGGCAGTGGTTGCAGCTGCTGGAAGGCCTGCTGCATCAAGCTATCCCATGAACTCCGCAGATCACGCAAAAACTCGTCGTCGTCGGAGTAGGAGTAGTAGTAGCCAGGCTGCAGGGTGCCGGTTTCCAGAATCGCCAACTCAATGGGCGGGCCGACGGTTAAATTACTGCGGATGGTGGCATCCATAGAGACCAACGCACAGAGGGCTGCGCTCTCGATCGGCGTCTCCAGAACAATCACCCGGTCCAGAATCGGCTTGCCATATTTGGTTTCGCCTACCTGCAAAAAGGGCTTCTGATTGGACGCGGCAATGTAGTTACCTTCGGAGTAGATAAGATAAAGACCGTTGCTGGAGCCCAAAATCTCGCCGGCCAGCAGAAAGGTGCACTCAAACAGCGGGCCGCCGCCGGTATTGCTCTTTTGTGCCTTAACATTGACCTTGCCCAGGTAGGCCGCTGCCTCCGCCAGGGTGGCGACGGTATTGAGGCTTACCGGTGCCACTTTGGCGATATCGGTCTCCACCTGTGTGATCACTGCCTGAGTCGTCGCCAGGTTGCCCGCCGCGCAGATCACAAACTGACGCTGGCCCGGCACACCATAACGCCACATCTTGCTGTAGCTGCTGATGTTATCCACTCCCGCACTGGTGCGCGAATCGGAAACCATCACGATGCCCTGGTTGACTTTGATTCCTAAGCAATAGGTCACTAAACAGTACTCTCGAGGTTAAAAAACGGCCGACAATGGGAACACAACCGAAGTCGATAAACAAGCGTCTGGCCAACCAAACGCCCTACCCCAACACCACCGGCTACGCGGGCGTCAGCACCGACTCTCCGGATCTTAATCCACCCACCAGGGCGGGCTTAAACCCGCATGAAATCCACCGCCATAAGCGTTACCCAGCTTAGCTCAACTCAGGCTTTTCCACCCGCGAGTGAGCCCTATCAACCAGTGCCTATGCCTCCCAAGACAAAACAGCGCTCCCCGCGGCACAAGGCAATACCAGCAAATTATCCAAGTACAGCTTTCCACGCTAAAAGGCCACCCCAGGGAGGTTGACTCGCTTCGCTCGGCTGGCGCATTTCGGCCAGTATTTCCCTGGCACATCTGCTAATCGACCAGAAGATCGGTTAGCAAAACATTTCCAACAACTAACCCCCAAGCCACCCATGCCCAAACAGTGCTCCCCGCGGCACAAGGATGTGCCGCCATTGGCCCAACGGGCCAATGCGAGCCCGAGGCGATGCCAGCAAAACGACGTTTTTGCGCCGCCATTGACGAAGGCGTGTTTAGCTATCGATCAGGAGATCGATAAGCAAACATAACCCCATCAACTAACCCTAAAACCACCCCACTCAAAACAGTGCTCCCCGCGGCACAAGGATGTGCCGCCATTGGCCCAACGGGCCAATGCGAGCCCGAGGCAATGCAAGCAAAACGACGCTTTTGTGCCGCCATTGCCGAGGGCGTGTTTACGCATCGATATGGATATCGATGCGTAAACCTAAACAAAAAGAACCGCCATTGGCCCAGCGGGCCAATGCGAGCCCGAGGCGATGCAAGCAAAACGACGTTTTTGCGCCGCCATTGACGAGGGCGTGTTTATCAATCGATCAGGAGATCGATAAGCAAACATAAACCCATCACTAGCCCTAAAACCACCCCACTCAAAACAGTGCTCCCCGCGGCACAAGGATGTGCCGCCATTGGCCCAACGGGCCAATGCAAGCCCAAGGCAATGCAAGCAAAACGACGTTTTTGTGCCGCCATTGCCGAGGGCGTGTTTACGCATCGATATGGATATCGATGCGTAAACCTAAACAAAAAGAACCGCCATTGGCCCAGCGGGCCAATGCGAGCCCGAGGCGATGCCAGCAAAACGACGTTTTTGCGCCAGCATTGACGAGGGCGTGTTTATCAATCGATCAGGAGATCGATTGATAAACATAGGTAATCAGCCATAACACTTAGGCGTCCGCGGGCAGACCGCCCCGCGCGAACAGATCAGTCGCGCCTCGCCCCCCAGGCCCGACTCTACCCAGCCAATATTAAGAATCTTAGCGGTGCGCAGCAGATCGCGGCTGATCGATTTGGGAATGGCCGCCTCGCCGCCGCCCTGCACACAGGCCTCGCGCAGCACCGCCGCCAACTCGTGGCCATTTTGATGCTGCGCATCCAGCGCCGGATTGAGGTCGATACCCACGGTCAGCACATGGTCGTTATCGGCCAGGTCCTGCACCTTACGCGACTGGCAGGCGTAGATGCGCGGCCCGCCGGCGCCTTCCATAACCGAAATCTGGGCACAGTCGTGCTCGGCATCGGTATTGATCATGCGAAACACCGCCCAGTGTTGGCAGGCGTCGGCCACCAGCCGCATATTGCCCCACGGCAGGGGGATGCCATTGCCGCGATAGACCGCCTTAAGAGTGCCCGGGGCATAGGCATCAAAGTAGTGCCAGTGTGGGTAGGAGGAGACCGCTGTCATCCGCCGCATGGCCACCGCCGGCGTGACGCCGATAATCTTGTGCACATCGACGCTGTAGGCCATGCGGTCGAGCAGTTGGCGGAACGGTACCTTCGGGCAGAGCAGCGCACCGGCAAAAAAGCTGCACTCAAAATCCCGCCAGGCCTGCAGAATATCGAGCGGGTTTACCTCTGATGAGTAGGCCACGCCAACCTCCCCCTGATTGAGGGTAATGCCCTGGCTGCGGCCGGTTAGCAGCAAACTCTTCACACCATCTTTGTCGTGCAGTGTGCAGTGCCCCAAATGCACCGCCAAGTCGTATTTCAAACGGTCTGGCTGGCTCTTCAGGCGCTCGTTCAAGCAGATCTTATTGGGCGGTTCAAAGTAGGAACGCACCAGGGTTTGTGAGCGCACGCCGGTCTCATCGGCGATCTCCTCCGGCACCGCATCAAACCAGTGAATCTCCAGCCCCATGCGCCCGGCAATGGCGATCAGATCGTGCTCATCCAGCGGCATCCGCTTCTGGCCCACCTCCTCGGCGGCCCGTTCCAGGTCGGGAAAGTGGTTGCGGTGGTACTCCTGGTAGGCGCGAATCAGCAGCTGTGCGAACTGGCGGCCACTGGTGCCGGTCTGGGCAAGCATCTCCGGCAGTGCGATCTGCAGAATATCTTTGGAGAAGAGAAAGCTCGGCTCCAGCGCCATCCCGGAAATGCCACCGCGGTTATTTTTGACCGGGGTTAACTCCTCGTCGGCGGGCGAATCGTCCAGAAACCAGCTCAAATCTTTCTGAAAAACTTCAGCAATCACCTCCAGCATGCCTTCACTGGGTACCCGTTTGCCACGTTCAATCATCGACAGATAAGAGACGGATGGCGCCATTTCGGCGTTGATCTTAACGCAGCGGGAGGAGAGATCCTCCATGGTTAAGTGGTTGTTTTTACGCAAGTTTCGAATCTTGGTGCCCAAAAAATGCGACTTTCGCAGGAGGTTGCTGACGTTTTTCATGTTGTGAAATTTTACCTGTGTAATTTCCTATCCAATTGTGAAATTCACAATGTGAAATTTTATTTGTGAAATTTTAACACAATAAGCATTACACTGCCCTTCGTTCGTTAAACACCATCAACCTTCCACATAGGAACGCAGCCATGGACCTATCCGTTGTTAGTGACAAAGCCGCAAGCCAGGGACTGCTTGCCCGGGTAAACCCAGAGCTTTTTGAGTTTCTGGAGACCTATGTACTGCCCCAAACCAATCTCAATGCCGATGAGTTTTGGGCCGGTTTTGTCCAGCTGATTGATGACCTAACCCCAGAAAACCGCCGCCTGCTGGCCGTGCGCGATGATCTGCAGGCCCGTATCGACCAATGGTGCCAGGAAAACCAGGGCAATATAACGCCCGATGCCTACAAAACCTTTTTACAGGAGATAGGCTACCTGCAACCCCAGGCGATGCCCGAGCCGATCACCACCGAAAACAACGACGCCGAAATCGCCACTATGGCCGGCCCGCAGTTGGTGGTACCGGTGAAAAACGCACGCTTTGCGCTCAACGCCGCCAACGCCCGCTGGGGCAGCCTCTACGACGCCCTGTACGGCTCCGACATCATCGCCACCGAAGGTGAGTTGGCCGCCGGTAAAGGCTACAACCCAGCCCGCGGTCAGGCGGTAGTCGCCTACTGCCAGCAGTTCCTCGACGAGAGCTTCCCGCTCAACAAGGGCAGCCACGCCGACGTGAACCACTACTCCGTCTTCTCCAGCCACCTGGTGGCCTACTTTGCCGACGGCAAAACCACCGGCTTGGCCAACCCGGCGCAATTCGCTGGCTTCGAAGGCGATGCCAACGCACCGGAGTCTGTTCTGCTGCGCAACAACGGCCTGCACGTTGAGCTGGAGCTGGTTACCAGTGGCCAGAGCACCGAGCGCGGTTCGGTGATCAGCGACATCCATATGGAAGCCGCCTTGACCACCATTATGGATTGCGAAGATTCCATCGCCGCCGTCGATGCCGAAGACAAGGTTGAAGTCTACAAAAACTGGCTGGGACTGATGCTCGGCACTCTGGAAGACACCTTCCAGAAAAACGGTGAGACCCTCACCCGCCGCCTGAACGCCGACAAGTCGTTCTTAAGCCCCATGGGTGAAGAGCTGACTCTACCCGGCCGCTCGTTAATGCTGGTACGCAACGTTGGCCTGCTCACCACCAGTGAGCTGATCACCGACGCAGCCGGCAACGAGCTGCCCGAAGGCATTGTCGATGCCGTGGTTACCGCCCTGATCGGCAAACTCGATCTGGACGGCAAAGGCCAGTGCCGCAACAGCCGCACCGGCAGCATCTACATCGTTAAGCCGAAACTGCACGGCCCGGAAGAGGTGCGCTTCACCTGCGAACTGTTCAGCCGCGTCGAGCAGCTGATCGGTCTGCCGAAGAATACCCTGAAGATCGGCATTATGGATGAAGAGCGTCGCACCAGCCTGAACCTGACGGCCTGTATTCTGGCCGCCCGCGATCGCGTCTTCTTTATTAATACCGGCTTCCTGGATCGTACCGGTGACGAGATCCACACCAGCATGATGGCCGGCCCGTTCATGCCCAAGGGCAGCCTGAAAGGCGAAACCTGGCTGCAATCCTACGAGCAGCGCAACGTTGCCATCGGTGTGCAGTGTGGTTTCCCCGGCCGCGCCCAGATCGGTAAAGGCATGTGGGCCATGCCCGATGCCATGGCCGAGATGATGAAACAGAAGATCGGCCACGTGAACGCCGGTGCCACCACCGCCTGGGTGCCCTCACCCACCGCGGCCACGCTGCACGCCATGCACTACCACAAAGTCGATGTCTTCGCTCTGCTGGAAGGTAAGTGCGACGAACAGCCGGCGCCGGTGACCGACCTGCTGCAACTGCCACTGCTGGCAGAGCCCGGCAGCCTGAGCGCCGAGCAGATCGAGCGCGAGCTGGAAAACAACTGCCAGGGCATTCTCGGTTACGTGGTGCGCTGGATCGACCAGGGCGTCGGCTGCTCCAAGGTGCCCGACATCAACGGCCTGGGCCTGATGGAAGATCGCGCCACCCTGCGCATCTCCAGCCAGCACATCGCCAACTGGTTGACCCACGGCATCTGCACCAGTGAGCAGGTACAAACGGTCCTGGCGCGCATGGCGGCGGTGGTCGACGAGCAGAACGCCGGCGACCCGAGCTATGACGCCATGGCGCCCAATGTGGAGAACAGCATCGCCTACCAGGCCGCCCGCGCCCTGATTTTTGAAGGCCGCCAGCAGCCCAACGGCTACACCGAACCGCTGTTGCACCGCTACCGCCGCCTGAAAAAAAGCGCTTGAGCACTGAATAACAGACTACGGGCAAACAACAAGCCGCCGCCCCCCAAAAAAGGGGCGGCAAACCCGAACAACGAGAAACAAAACGCTTATCAATTTTGCAATTTGGAGATTCAAACAATGCCGAACTACCAAAACACCATCGCCGAAGCGGGTCAGGCCATCGAAGGTAACGCCACCTGGAACGCCATCAACGCCGAATCCGTCGCCCGCATGCGTTTGCAAAACCGTTTCAAAACCGGTTTGGACATCGCCAAATACACCGCCAAAATCATGCGTGAAGATATGGCCGCCTACGACCAGGACCACGCCAACTACACCCAATCACTGGGCTGCTGGCACGGTTTTATCGGCCAACAAAAAATGATCGCCATCAAAAAACATTTTGGTGATACCAAGCGCCGTTACCTCTACCTCTCTGGCTGGATGATCGCCGCCCTGCGTTCCGACTTTGGCCCGCTGCCCGACCAATCCATGCACGAGAAAACCGCCGTGCCCGGTCTGATCGAAGAGCTCTACACCTTCCTGCGCCAGGCTGATGCCCGCGAGATGGGTGGCCTGTTCCGCGCCCTGGATGCCGCCCGTGATGCCGGCGACCAGATAAAAGCCAAAGACATACAGAACCAAATCGACAACTTCCAAACCCACGTGGTGCCCATCATCGCCGATATCGACGCCGGTTTCGGTAACGAAGAGGCCACCTACCTGTTGGCTAAGAAGATGATTGAAGCCGGTGCCTGTTGTATTCAGATTGAAAACCAGGTTTCCGACGAGAAACAGTGTGGCCATCAGGACGGTAAAGTAACCGTGCCCCACGCCGACTTCCTCGCCAAAATCCGCGCGGTTCGCTACGCGTTTATGGAGCTGGGTGTTGACGACGGTGTCATCGTTGCGCGTACCGACTCCCTCGGTGCCGGCCTCACCAAACAGATCGCCGTAACCAACGCACCGGGCGACCTGGGCGACCAGTACAACAGTTTCCTCGATGGCGAATACGTTAACAGCGCCGATGAAATTCAAAACGGCGACGTGGTGATCAAAGCCAACGGCAAACTGCTGAAGCCAAAACGTCTGCCCAGCAACCTGTTCCAGTTCCGCAAAGGCACCGGTGAAGATCGCGTCGTGTTGGACTGCATCACCTCACTGCAAAACGGCGCCGACCTGCTCTGGATCGAAACCGAAAAACCCCACGTCGGCCAGATCGCCGGCATGGTTGATCGCATCCGTGCGGTAGTGCCCAACGCCAAGCTGGTGTACAACAACAGCCCATCGTTCAACTGGACGCTTAACTTCCGTCAACAAGTGTTCGATGCCTGGAGTGAAGAGGGTAAAAATGTTGCCGCTTACGACCGCGCCAACCTGATGAGCGCCGAGTACGACGAAACCGAACTCTCTATTGAAGCCGACCGTCGCATTCAAAGCTTCCAGAAAGATGCCGCGGCCAACGCCGGTGTGTTCCACCACCTGATCACACTGCCCACCTACCACACTGCGGCCCTGTCTACCGACAACCTGGCCAAAGAGTACTTCGGTGAGCAAGGCATGCTGGGCTACGTTGCCGGTGTACAGCGCAAAGAGATTCGCCAAGGCATCGCCTGCGTGAAACACCAAAACATGGCCGGCTCCGACATGGGCGACGATCACAAAGAGTACTTCTCCGGTGACGCCGCACTGAAGGCCTCTGGTAAAGACAACACTATGAATCAGTTTGGTTAATGGTTGAACAACCATAACCATCGGCGAGCCGCTTAAAATCAAACAACGCTACACCGTTGCACAGATTTTAAGCGGTAATAATAAAGAGGAAAGAAAATAGCTTCTTTATTAACCCACAAAAAGTTCACTACTTCTTCAGCCCGGCTATGCCGGGTTTTTTTATTTTTGAAAATCTGGATAGGGCAAATTCCAAGGGAAGATTTTAAGTAATCGGATTATTTCACAACTTAATCTTTTTGAACTATCCCTCAAAAAATGAACGACAGAGGCACATTAACTCAACCACAAAACACCGCTGCCAGCTTACTGCGTATAGACACACGGCAAAACATTCGATTGCTCACCAAGTTATTTCATTCGACCGCAACGCCTGAGTATTTTTTAATCACCACTGCTTCCCGACCTCATAAATCGTCCGCTTATCCGAAGCGGCTCAGGCAATAACAACTTTTTTGTGACTTTTTTTGCAATTTATTGGGCTGTCGTCTAATTCTATTCACAGATTAATTATCAACAACACTGTTGCTATAAAGCAGAGATGGACCGCCACCACGGCTAACGGATTTAGAAGTTTATGACCACGCTGTACCTGCCAATTTTGTGCAATTTTTAACCTAGCACTATTTATACTCCTCACCCAAATTCGTTCTCAATCTTCCATTAGAGAACCACTACCCTTCGTTGTAAGTAAGGTTTAACTATGCTCAAAAAATCGATTGTTCCCTTGTTAATTGCAGGCGCCCTGTCGACTTCAGTTACTGTAGGCGCAGAGCCGGCGGTTGATGCAATCAACGCAAAAGCCTCCTTGATTGTTGGTAGCGATGAGGTATCGCTGGTCGATGTTAACCTCACACTACCGGTAACCCATGCAATCGGTGCGCAGGTGGATATCGCCTCCGGCAACCATGAATTGGGCAATGTCTCGGCGGTGAGCGGCCATCTTTTTTGGCGTGACCCAAGCTCCGCTCTGCTGGGCGTGATTGCCAGCTGGCACTCGTTCGAGCTGATCGATAATCGGCGTATCGCTTTACAAGGGGAAAAGTTCTTAAACGATATAACCCTGCGAGCCATCGCCGGTTATGAAAGTAGCAAAGCAGAAGAAGCAGGCCACTCGGATACCATCGAAGACGCCTATGGCAAGTTCAAAGCCACCTGGTATCCGCAGAATAATCTCGCGCTGTACACCAAGTTGAATCAACACCACGAACGCACCGGTGGCGGCATTGGCGCGGAATGGCAAGCGGGTTACAGCGCGAATATCGGCTATTCACTGTTTGCGGAACTCGACCATACCGAAGGCGAAGGTAACCGAGGCCTGGTAGGAATTCGCTTCTATTTTGACGGCGGTAAATCACTTATCCAACGCCACCGCAGCGCCGATCCAGACAGCGGCAACGATTTCTGGAACAACAACACCTCCCCCATGTGCGATGGCTCTGCAGCCAGTAGAGCTTTCTACCCAGGCATCTGCGGATAAACAGATTGACTAAGGCTGGGCTGTAGCCAACACCCAACAACTGCCCGCGTTTTAATTAACACGAAACTCGCTTAAAGGAACTGAAATGAAAAAATCCACCCAGGCCGTACTGGCGCTCGCCGGTTTAGTTACCGCCGTTAGCGCCAGCGCGGTTGAACCCGCTGTTGACGCAATCAATGGTAAGTTAACCCTGCACACAGGCCACAGTGAAACCTCAGCAATGGAGGCTACCCTCACCGCCCCCGTTACCGATAGCCTGGGAATACAGGTCGACCTGGTCTCAGGTAATCACGAAGCCGGCAATCTCTCCGCGGCCGCCGGCCATCTTTTTTGGCGCAACCCAGAGAACGCCATGGTTGGCGTCATCGGCTCCTGGCACGCCATTGATGACTTCAAAAACTATCGCCTGGGCGTTGAAGCAGAAAAATTCTTCACAAACTTTACCGCGCACGCCATCGCCGGATATGAACGATCAGAGATAGACACCAGTGGCTACTCCGTCGCCGATGAAGACCCCTACCTGAAGCTCAAGGGCAGCTGGTACGCGAATGAAAATTTGGCTCTCTATGCCAAGCTCAATCACCATCACGATAGCAGTCCCAGCGAAACCATCGGCTTTGAGTGGCAACCCGGTTACCAGGATTTTATTGGCTTCTCCCTCTACGCCGAGCTTGATCACCACGATGATGCGGGCTACCGCGGTATGTTCGGAATTCGCTTCTATTTAGACGCGGGTAAATCTCTGATCAAACGCCACCGCAGCGCCGACCCCGACAGCGGTTACGACGCCATGAATATCGCCAGCCCAGCTTGGATCGCCGCCCACTCCCAACCACAAGGCTGCTACGTTTTCTGCTCTTAATCGACTCGCAGCACTAACCATCGCCCCGCGCAATAACACCAAGAATTTAGGGTTACCGAAATAGGATTTAGTTGGTTAGGTCGTTCTTTGTATTTAGCCCGGCAAAGCCGGGCTTTTTCTTTGATTGATAAGAATGTATGGGTGAAAGGATTTTGATGTGGAGTGTTTAATGGATAAAATTAATGCCTGATTTTATTTCCGATTGATTGTTCGATTACCCAACGCTTGCAGCTTTTAGTTTAGATTGCTATTCACGCGTTCCTAAAAGTTCTTCAATCGTGCAAGTTGACCAAGCGGCGAATTTCCGTCGCGCCTTGTCAGGAAACTCAACTCTCGTGGCGCTTACTATAAAAGCGCTCCTTAAACGCGACAAACTGCTCTACACTTTTTCGGTGAAACTCGATTCTGAACTTGCGTTATTGCCGGCCTAAACGCCACTGTGAATACAGAGCCAGCACGTAGATACCTCTACCTCTTAACCTGTCATTTCATACAGATGACACCAACAAACAATACGACGTACACAGTAATCTGTTGATTTTAATAACATATCTGTCGAAATTTAATCTGGCACTTAATTAATGGATTAAGTTAGTATTGGGGACTTAGGTGCAATTGTGCCCAAACTCACCGGCATCATACGGGTGCAACCGGCTAATTGGCCGCGCTAACCCAGCGAAGATAAGGCCACAAGCCGGCCCGAAATACCGCGAAGGAACGAAGTGATTGAGCAATAACAGGAGTACGCAATGAAAAACCTACTGCCCCTAACCCTGGCCGCCCTCTTACTGGGTGGCTGCACCAGCGCGGCCCAGCACGCCCAGGATGTGGGTATCGACAACGGCGAACAGCTCACCGTCGGCACGGTACAGAAGGAGATCAAAATCGGCATGTCCGGCGCCCAGGTGGCGGAAGTGTTGGGCTCGCCCAATATCGTCTCCACCGATGAACAGCGCCGCGAAGTGTGGGTGTACGACAAGGTCGCCACCGACACCGTCACCTCCTCCAGCAACAGCTGGGTCTTTCTGGTATTAGCCGGTGGTAACACCAGCGCCAAAGCCCGCTCCACGACACAACGCACCCTGACCATCATTATTAAATTTGATGAGAACAACCTGGTTCGCGACTTCGCCTACCACTCATCCAAATTTTAATGCGGGTTAGGGAAGTGTGATGAGTAAACCAATCTGCCTGGCGTTAATGGCGCTAGCCCTGCTGTTTGCCAGCGGGGCGGGCGCCGCTAAGCCCACCTTTGAGTTATCCACCTCCACCCTGGAAGACCGGCAGCAGCAGACCCGCCTCTACGAAACCGAAGATGAAGTTGCCCTGCTCTCTGCCGGTATCGCCGTACTGCAGGACATGGGCTACAACATAGTCACCACCGAGAAAGACGTCGGCTTGATCACCGCCTCAAAAAATGTCAGTGCCAAAAGCGGTAAACAGATTGCGGCGGCCATCTTTGTGGCTGTGGTAACAGGCGTCGACATAGCAACCGACAAAGAACAGCAGATCAACGTCTCGCTGGTTACCAACCGCTCTCAACTTAGAGAGGGCTACCTCGCCCGCGTCACCTTTCAACGCATTGTCTGGAATGACCGCGGCCGAGTATCCCGTGCCGAGACCATTCAAACCCCGGAACTCTACGAAGAGTTCTTCGATAAGCTGTCCAAATCGGTATTCCTGGAGGCTAATAAAATATGAACGTCAGAATCCTCCTCCTGGCCCTGTTGCCACTACTCCTCACCGCCTGCGCCGGTCAGGATAAACGCATCCTCGGCGGCGACAACCAGGTGGAACTGCGCAACATGCAATCCAGAACCTTTGAAACCAACGATCAAAACAGGGTGGTCAGAACCGTTATCGCCACCATGCAGGATCTAAGTTTCGTGATCAGCAATGCCGACGCCGAACTGGGTACCGTCTCCGGCATGAAACTGGATGGCTACAATATGAAAATGACGGTAACAGTCAGACAGAAATCGGAAAACCAGATGTTGGTACGGGCCAATGCCCAGTACAACTTAAAAGCGATTGAAGACCCGGCGGTGTACCAGGACTTTTTTACGGCTTTGGAAAAAGCGATGTTTTTGACGGCTAATGCGGTGGAGTAGTGGTTGCTGGTTTCGGATTGTGCAGCCAATCTTCGACAACTAATTACCCAGCTCTTGAGAATTAAATACCATTAGGCGATGAAAAGTCGGTTTTTCTTATCATTCGTATCAAAGTAATGAAGAGATACTGTCACGATGAGCATTTGCTCCGACATTTAAGCCAAATTCAAAAAGGCTCACTTCGAAGCCTTTTGTTTAGCCTTTGTTTACCTGGATCGACTTTCAGATAGCCAGCGAAAAGTTATTTGGTCCAATCATTGGTGGCATATACCACAACAATATCAGCCACATACTCTCCTATCACTTCTGCTGCAATTCAATAATTGCCTTACCCACCCACAAAAATGCCACTCCAACCCAATTACATGCCTACCCAAGCGAGAAAATTCTACCAGCGAGAGGCAATTTGCCGCCTTAGGTAGAAAAATTGCCTCCTTACCTAGCACCAAAGTGACTGCGATAGCCATTTTTGCCTCTGCCACTGGCAATTTGCTACCCAGCACAGGCAATTTGCTAGGTCAATCTAGTATTGTTCTATCTCGATGTGGAACTTTTCTTGGTTCGACTGGCATTTTTCCTAGTTTAGGTAGCATTTTTCTAGATTCAACCAGCACTTTTCTATGTTGATTGGGAAATGCGCTCACTCAAACAGGGACTTTTCTCGCGTAGAGGTAGCCAGAGATGGGATGGGTGGGCATTTCGTTGTGTTGCTTTGGTAAAGCTAGCACCGCGGTTATGAAGGATTTATTGGTTATGGGAAGGGTTGGCGCCCTAACGGCGGCGAGGGCTAACTGGTCCCTAATAAATTGATCAAAGGCGGGTTAATTAAACACGGTTAGGTTTAAAGCGTTTTGTGGTATAGCGGATTGTCGAAATGCGTCTAGGTGACTCTCGGTTTATTGAAAATTAATTTAACCCAAACCGCTTTGACTGCAAGTGGCTTGCTGGTTATTAGCTATGCAGGCTTAACAGCTTAACCAACAACACCACTTGCAGCTCTGCTTTTTAATAGCTTTTACTGGAGTTTACTCAGTTGCTTCCAACGTTGCCACTGGTGTATCAACGGCCGTATTGGCACCACGCCCCCTTCCCGGAAACCGGACAGAGAGATCGTCGGCGATGCTTTTGGCATTGGGCACTTGTGATTGCGCGGCCACCTTTACCGAGCGGTAGAAGACCAACGCCGCCTGGTAGGCTTCGCTGCCGGCGAGTGTCAGGCTGTCGTCGACGTTATCAAGTAGTGGTCGTAATAAACGGGTGAGTTCACCCAGCATACGCACCGCACGCATATCCCGGTCGAGCGCCTGAAAATCCAAAAACTGCGGCACCAGCTCCGCATGGTTGCGGCCATATTCATAGCTTTTATCAACAAAGGCGACGGTGCGCTCTCCCAGCTTGGGCAACTCCAGGCGGCTTTGCGCGGTGAGGCTGACGACGTGTGGTGCCAGTTGTTCGACGACGGTTTGGATATTGTTGATCACCGAATCAAACTCTTCATCGCTCATGGTAAAGTCGTAGATATTATTTAGCGGCATAATCTGTTCCTGTGGTTATGGGTAGGCAATGAGGTGTATCGCGTAATTGCAGCCCAGAGCCGGTAAAAACCTAGGGTCGTCGCACCGCATTACCTCACACCTTAACCACCCCGTACCACCGATGGACTCAACCGCCTGGCGTTGACAACCCAGGTTAAACCACTACCCGCTCTGCACTGGCGGGGGATTTTAAGAGGTCACTCTATTTGTGTTTGTGAAGGGAGCCGCCTTTTTTGGGATCACCTATTTTTAGACAGTGGTAAGGTTTACAGGTGAACAGGCCTTCGATTCAGAATTGCAACTCTTAACTACTACTCGCTTCACTCTCCTACCTACTTTATAAGACCGCCATACGCAGCGATCTATTTTTATCAAAGTCTCAATCTCCAAAAGCATCTAACTAGCTGTTATTAACTTCCCCATCACCTCGTAAATTAGAGACAGAACCAACAATCAGCCGTCAATTTAACCACGTACACGCAAACCACCCAATTAAACCGTAACGCCAGAGCCAACATAAGCTGTCACTTAAAACAACCAGCAGACAATAGAACAACAAACTCTTCAATATCGATTTATTTCACCCCCTCAAAAACAACCCTCACCCATCTGCAACAATTAATCTCCAGAAAGCTAATAACAACAAATTAGAAACTTTTTTAATTTTTATAATATTTAACACCCCAATGTTCTTTAGGTGTAAGTTTTTGTTAAGAATAGATAACCACTAAAGACATATAAATAGCATCTAATGTATTAATTTGCCCAGCTAAAAACCATAACCTTTTTATACAACCTGTTTGCCAATTTTCACAGCCGCACGTAGTCACACCATCCATACAGAACTTTTCGAGCAGCATAAATTCACCTCAGTAATTTTATTTTTATCTACTGAGCACATTAAATAAATTCAATAACCACCCGATAGCTTTTTGTGGAGGAAGGGATGCGATACCAAACGATGCTATTGACCAGCGCACTAGGAGTGATCCTTCTGGCGCTTACCGCCTGCGGCGGAGTTAAATCCCGCAACGATCAGCCGCTGGCTGATCAACGTAATTTAATCGATGACGTGCGTTACTCACAGGATGATATCAACCAGGGTAATGTCGCTTTTGAAGATCTTTTTTATGCGGGTAAACATATCTTCTCCAACCGTTTTACCGCCGAAGACCATTACGGTGAACACCCGCAACTGGGGCCGCGCACCAGTAATTACAAACTGTTCGGCCGCCCCGGCTACCCCTTTCTCCGCTTTAACGGCCTCGATTCGCAATCCTGCCTGGAATGCCACTTGGCCGCGGGCTTTGCCCCCCAGAAAAATTATCTGGCCGATAACAGCCAAATTCGCTTTGCCAAGCAACCCGGCTTTACCGGTGGTGGTGCCGGCTTTGCCTCCAACGCCTTTGGCTTGGCGGATTTTGCCTGTTCCGCCGAGCAACCAGGCTGCGAACCACAATACGCAACCCGGGGTATTATTCGCAACCCGCCCCACGCCTTTGGTGCCGGTTATACCCAGAGCCTGGCCGAGGAGATGAGTTGGGATCTTCAGGAAAAATTGATGCAGGCTCAGGCCAACCCCGGAACCGAGGTTGAACTGATTACTAAGGGCATCAGCTTTGGCAGAATTAAGGTGCTGCCAGACGGCACACTGGATACATCAATGCTTGAGGGCATCAGCAAAGACCTCACCGTGCGCCCCTTCCAGTGGCGTGGCATTGCCAGCAACCTACGCAATTTTGTGCGCGACGCCATGAACTTTCACTTCAGTGTTCAGCCAGCGGAATTTTTGCGCGATCACCCAGATATGGACGATAACGATAGTCTCTACGATGAAATTTTAGAGGGGGAGGTAACCGCGGTGGCTACCTATCTCGCCTTTTTGCGACCACCGGTAGAGTCCAGCAAAGGGCTTGATGCGGCGCAGGTGAGCCACGGCCGGGTACTCTTTGAGCAGGTGGGCTGCAGCAGTTGCCATGTGCCGAGCCTAACCCTCAATCACGATATAGCCACCATCCGTGACCCGCGCATGGACCAATCTATGACCGGTGAAATTAACCAGATGATGTCCACCTCTTACAACTCGGTCGCCCCGAAAATCGAGGGCGATATGGTCAGCCGGGGTTACTTCATCACCGCCCCCTACGGCGTGCCGCCCACCATCGAAAAGTTTGTGGTCAAGCACACCATGGTCGAGAAGATGCCGCCGGGCGAGGTGGTCACCAGTGATAAGCTTTCACTTTGGTTACAGCAGAAGTTAAAAGGCTATAACCACACCTTAAGTTTTAAAAAGGGGCCACCGGAAACCCAACCACGCCTGCCCAACAGTGGCGACCAGGTTGAAGTTCCGCTCTATAGCGATCTGAAACGGCATCAACTGGGTAACAACTTGGCAGAGCCGACCAAAGAGCCGCAGAAAGATGATGGTGGCAATGCCGTTGCCGATACCCTCTTTTTAACCCGGCCACTGTGGGGGGTGGCCGATACCGCCCCGTGGATGCACGACGGTCGCGCGCTTAGCCTGGACGCCGCCATTAAGATGCATAAAGGTGAAGCGTCGGAAGCGAACGGCTCGATCGATAGCTACCTGGCTCTGGCAGAGAGCGAGCAAGAGGCCATCAGAGCCTTTTTATCCAGCCTGCGCCTACCGGTTATACAGTAGTTAACTCGTAGCAAACCCTGCTGGCGGCTCGATATTTTTTGGGGCCGCTGGCTGTGGCTGGCCACAGACTTCCCTGCTGTTTATTGCGGGCTCTGCACTTTATCTCAATCCGGCTATCGCAACCCTGTTATAGCAACCCTTTTTTTACTAGAAACCTTGCTACGCCGTTGAACGTTTAATCACGCTCCGCTGCACAGTTTAATGCACCCTCTACAACAGGTTGTGGCCTGCCACAGGTAGCGTGCTAATCCTCCGCCAGCGGCGGCCTACCCTGTTCCTGCTCATAACGTTCGATATCGTCAAAGCAGGCTTCAATCACACTGGAGTAGGTATCGCGAAACGCCTGGCGCTGTTCGGCGTGATCGAAAACAAAGGGGCGGTTATTGCGCACGGCGGCCAATACCATGGGGGCGACCCCTTCCGGGGTGTAGAACTTCAACGGATTATCTTTAAAGGATTTTTCCGGCACCTGCACCGCCGCCTGTGGCTGTGGGCCACCAAATTGTGGCGGCCGGTAGAGGCCGTTGCGCTCTTTCATGCCGCTTTTAACTCCACCCGGGCAGTAGGTGGTGGTGTGAATGCCGTGCGCGTTTATCTCCATGGCCCGGTTCATCATCAGGCCGATAATGCCCATCTTGGCGGCGGAGTAAACCACATGCTGCGGCACCCAGCCCGGCAACAGCCCGGCCATGGAGGCGGTGGCGGTAATGTGGCCAATGCCCGCGGCTATCATATCCGGCAAAAAGGCACGGATAGTGTTCATCACCCCCATTAAATTGACCTGCACAATCCAGTCAACGTCGTCATCGGTCATCTCCACCAAAGGGTCAAACGAGGTGGCCCCGGCATTGGCAAACAGCAGTTGCACCTCACCCAATTCGGTGTTGACCGCCTGCTTCATCGCGCGGATGGAGGCCCGGTCGCAGACGTCACAGTGCAGCGCCAGCGCCCGGCCACCACTGCCGTTGATTTCGTCAGCCACCTGCTGGGCGTTAGCAATCATGATATCGGCAATAGCCACGGTGGTACCCTCACGGGCCAGCGCCAACGCCAGGCCCCGGCCGATGCCGGTGCCGCCCCCGGTAATAACTGCGGTTTTATTATTAATATCGGTCATTGTTTTTCTCTTGGTGATCTAACTTCTCTGCGCGAGATAGCTGTACAGCGTTATTATTTTTGTTCAATACGGTGAAAACTAATAAGCAATAGTGGCAATTAGCCATCGCAAGCACCAGCGAGTGTGCAAAGCATGGTACACCAATATCACGCCATTTAGGATTCGGGGGGCACTCTACGCGTTGTGGGTCAGCGCAAGGGAATTGGCTTTATCAAAGAAGGAGAGATTTCTTGAGACGCTTCGGGCAGGCTATAGCGATACCGGTAAGGTTATCTCGCGGGCAGCACCGATCTTAAGCGCCGCGTTTATCCGCATTACCGAACCCGTACTTTTTGCCTCCGGGTTCGGGTTCGGCTGCGGCAGGCTGTGCCCGCGTTGCATTAACGCTGTTGGAATCAGCCCTGTAAAAACAACTTGTTAAAGCACTTTTTTAGTTCAGCCTGGTTGAAGCTATTCACTGTTAATCGCACCCTTTAAAGTGAATATCCTTAATCGGGGCATCGAAGGCGCCGCTGGCGGTTTGATAAGCATCCACCAGATCACTCGCCGCCAAGCCGGCCAGATAACCATCAATTAAGCGTTGGTAATTGCTGATCATCCCCTCTCCCGGCAGGCCTTCACCGCCTTTGGCAATCCGTAAAAACTCCATGTTATGCAAACCCAGCTGTTGAATTGGCAGGTTGGAGTAGTCCTGACGGGGAATTTCAGGGAATTGAGACGAATTGTAGGGCAGCATGGTTGGTTCAGCGGGGGGCTCGCGGTCATCGCCTTCGGGAGGGATCACCAGCGACCATATCTCAAACAGGCAGGTCTCCGGCGTTAATGGCCGAATGCGATAGGAGGACATAGCGCCCACCATGGGCAATAAAAAGAAGTTGGGAAAGGTAAATTCCACCGGGCTGAATTGATGATCCTGCACCACCTGCAAAATATCAAACATGGGCACGCCGCGGGCCAGTGCATCTTTTGCCACTTCAGCGTAGGTTGTGCCGTAGAACATCTGCGCGGCTAGATCGGGGTCGTCGGGCAGCTCCATATGACGCAGCTTTTCAATCACCTCCATCTCGGTTTTATGGACCATTCCGTCCATGCCGGCACTTAGACGCGCCAGGAAATCGGCATTGAGGTTGGCCACCTCGCGTGCGCTGAGATTTTCGTTAACTGCTTTGCCGTCGGCATCCGGCCCATAGTTGCGGTTGGCTTTATAGGTAAGCTCGTGCAGCTGTGGGTGGGTTTGCATCACATGGTAACCCTCCTGGAAGGCCTCAATCGCCAGCTTCCAGTTGGTGGGCAACACGGTGCCACACCACCAATCCATACGCAGCTTCTCGGCGTGACGGGCATCAATGCGATCCGCCAGGGGGCCCAGGCAGTCGCGCAGCGGCACGGCGTCGTTGTCGAAATTGATAAAGGCACAACCGGCCCAGGTCTCCAGGCGTACGGGCACTAAATCGATCTCGGACTGTTCCAGCAGCGATTCAGAAAAGATATTGCGGCCGTAGACAAAAGTGCAGCGACCCTGCTCATTAAATTGCCAGCCGTGAAAGGGACAGGTAAACCCGGATTCGGAGAGTTGGCCAGGGCCATTGGCCAGTTTTACACCGCGGTGCCGGCAGGCATTGAGAAAGGCCTTCACACCCTGGCTGCTGTTAATCACAATCACCGAGCGATCCAGAATATCGTAGGCCACATAGTCGCCCACTTCAGGAATCTCTTCCAGGCGGCAGGCCATCTGCCAGACGCGCGGCCAGAGCTGCTCCTGTTCCAGTTTGAAAAACGCTTCGTCGTAGTAGCGCCGGGCGGGAATCAATTCCGGGTTTTCAATTCGAAAGGGAACAGACTCCAGTTTGGTTTTATTATCGTTGGCCATTTTATCTTTCTCCTTTTAAGCACCTACCGTGGCAACCATTCATTGTTAACTCTATTCGAAGGGTTACCACTGCAGAGTGCTGCCGCTTATTGAGTAGAGTATTGAGACAGGTCAATCTCTGCTGTGAATTGCCGGTAAACCGCCAAGCGCCACGGCGAATTGAGAATTACCCGGCCCTGTTTATTCTTATACCAACTGGTTACACCTGGGTGAGACCATACTAACTGCTTATGCTCTTCGTCCACCTTCTGGTTGTAGGCGAGGTAGGGCTCCTGTTTTACCTCTAACTCTTTATAGCCATTTTCCAACATCACCCGCAAGGCATCGGAGATATAGCGCACCTGGCACTCGCTGTGGAAAAAGGCACTGCCGCCATGAGCCAGGTTGGTGTTGGGTCCATAGAGCGCAAAAAAGTTCGGGAAGCCAGGCACGGTAATACCCAGGTGTGCGCGTGGGTTATCTTCGCCCCAGCAGTCACGAATACTCACGCCATTGCGGCCCACCACCTGCAGCGAGCCGAGCATGCGGTGCGCTTCAAAACCGGTGGCCAGCACAATAACATCAGCTTCATATTTACGGCCGGCAATGACTACACCATCTTCTTCAATCCGGTCGACCCCGCTATTAATCAGCTCCACATTGGGCCGGCACAACATTTTGTACCAGTCGTTATCGCGCAACATGCGTTTGCCAAAGGGCGGATATTCCGGAATGGTTTTTTCCAGAATATCGGTCTGATCGCCCACCTGGGATTTGGCGTAGTTGATCAGATCCTCGCGCATCTGTGCGTTCTCGGCATTGAGCGAGTGAACCGGATCGGTCCAGTTGGGGTCGATACGCAGGGTATCGTAGAAACCGTCGGAGGCAGCCCAGAACAGGCCAAAGCGGAACCAGTCGAGGTAGTAGGGAATATGCTTACTGGCCCAGGTTACCGCCTCTGGAACCCCCTCGTGATACATGGGGTGTTTGATGATCCAATGTTTCGAACGCTGGGCAATAGTCAGCGATTTTACCCGGTCAACAATGGCCGGCCCCACCTGAATGCCGGTGGCGCCAGTGCCAATCATCACCACTTTTTTGCCGGTCAGATCGACGCTGTGATCCCAACGGGCAGTGTGGAACATAGGCCCTTTAAAGCTCTCCATGCCAGGGAACTTCGGTACCGAAGGTTTGTTGAGGGCGCCCACGGCACTGATAAACGCACGCGCGGATAAATTACTCTCGGTGCCACCGGCAGCCACGGTTTTTATTTGCCAGCAACAGCTGCTCTCATCGTAACTGGCAAGCTCAATCGCCTCATTAAAGCGGATGTGTTCGCGCAGCCCGAAGTGGTCGGCGATATGTTCCAGGTAGTGCTGAATTTCCGAGCCTTTACTGAAGTAGTCGGGCCACTCCGGGTTGGGCATCAACGAGAAGGAGTAGAAGTGGCAGGGGGTATCCACACCAATGCCCGGATAGGTGTTCTCATACCAGGTGCCGCCCACCTCGCTGTTTTTCTCGATAATGGTAAAGGGGATACCCGCCTGCTTCAGGCGCACACCCATCACCAGGCCAGAGAAGCCCGCACCGGCAATAACCACCGGAAATGCGTTTTTCTGCTCATCGGATACCGCGTTGTGCCACTGCACCGCGCGATAATCGACGCCGCCAAGGCAGGTCTCTTCGTAAAAGATAGGCAGATACATATCGGGTACATCGGCACCACAGGCGACATCCAGCATGGTTTTCAACTCCCCGGCAGAGGGGTTGTGGTGCTCTACCCCGCCGCTCTCGGCCAGGCGCTCAATGGCGGCCACCAGGTCGGCGCGGATTTTAGTTTGCAGCTCGGTGGGAATCTCCTGCTGATAATCCCAACCACCATGGATATAGGGACGTACCTGCTCAAAGTAGGCGGTATCCCCCGTCAGGTGAACATAGCTCATCAGCAGCGGCACAATGTGAGCACCGGCTATACTTTTGCGTAACATCTCGGGATCTTTGGCAGCATCGCGCAGCTGCTTATTAATATCGATTTGCATTGGTTTGATCTCCTGCTGTGGAAGACTGTATGGGAGTCCTACATGTTTTATTGTGATAATGAACCAGGCGGCTTTAATGTAATCGAACCAATAACTGACGCATAGTCAATTTTTAACAAGGGGATGTATACTTGATTTCCCTCAAATAGTAAAGTTAGAAAATAGATTCAACACGGTTTCCGAGGGGAGCGGTTGGCGGGCTAAGCAGCGCCCGAAAAGAGCCGATCAAGGAGAGATAAATTAATGCAATAAACAGCGCTAATGCTGAATTCTTAGCCGGTATTTATCGGGTTTGAAGGCAATCAGAATAGTCGCGCTGACTAAATAGCCGAACCACTCACAGCGCAAAGGAACCAAGGGGGCGGTCGCGATATAACATGCTGAGAGGCCCTGACCGGCGTTGTTTCTGGCAGTGAAGCCATAACCAAAAACTAACCATGCGTCATATATTGGCAAGAGCACTAGGACCAAGTAACAGCTTCGGGGGCTATGTATTGATAACTTCTGGCATTAAAAAGATGAATAATAATTTCGAAGATCTACTACTGGTCTTGTCACAAACCCTGGTTGAGCAACCACCCTGGGAGTCCTTTCTCAGGGCGATGGAGCGCTTTTTCGACTGCCAAAACTGTGTCCTTTTTTTAAGAACCCCCACCGAGGCTGACGCCGGCCTAATTATCTCCCAGGAGCGCACGGTCTCTACCCCCGCCGAGATCGTCGAGACCTACCATGGCTCGCCGTTTCTGCAGCTGACGGACGGAGAAATCTGTTCGTTAAAGGGGATACGAGAACAACCGGAGCGATACCACCAGTTCAATGGCTACCTGGAATTCCACAATCGCTGGCAAACAACGGATATTTTGGCGATAAATATCAAAGACGAAGATTCAGGCACACACTTTTACTTCCGCCTGGTGCGCTATTCACACCCGTCAGAATTTAGTGAAGACGACCATAAGGCGTTGCAAAAGCTCTACCCGCACCTGAAGGCAGCCGCGGCAATTTACGGTTGCCTGGTCAACCAGAAACGCCAGATCTACCTAAGCGATAAAACCACCACCACACTCGGCTTTGGATTTTTAGTGCTAAAAAGTAACGGGCAAATAGTTCAATTAAATAATGAAAACAAGGTAATGATGCTGAACTCAGCCGCTGCTCGGTTAATCAAAAACCAGTATGGCATCGGTATCAAACAGGGTAAATTGGTCTTTCTCGATAAAGAGGCCAACGCCCAGTTGCAAACAACCATTGCTCGTCTACTCGACATAGACAGCGAGGAAGAGAGCTACAAGTTTGAGGTACCTGCCACCCGGGATGGCGATAACAATCTATTGGTAATGATTAATACATTTTCCATGCCGCCAGAATTTGGCGACAGCGACGGGCCCCTGGTATCACTGGTGATTCGCGATAAAAACGAAAAGCCCAACTTATCAGCCGAGGTGATTGCCGGCTATTTCGACTTTACACCAGCCGAATCGCTATTGGTTGAGCGCTTGATTATGGGTGACAGCCTGGCCGAATCGGCTGAGTATTTGGGCCGCTCCAAAAGTACGGTTAGAGCGCAACTCAGCTCAATTTTTTCAAAAACCGGCACCCATAAACAGCATCAACTGATCAGCCTGATTATGCATACGGTGGGCTCTTACTGAGCCGTTCCGACCGCCCAGCACCGATTCAACCCCACATCATAACCCATTGTTTTGCTGGATATTTTACCAAAAACCCCGCCAGAGCGGCCGACGATTAAGGCGCTACCCCACCCCTTGCAAGCGATCGACTGGCAGAGCCGATGCCCAGGATTTTCCAACTCTTGCAAAAAAATATGGCCGTTTAGTGCATTTGACTGATGTAGCGCCTGCCGCCCTTTGCCAAACTAACCAAAACAATAATTCAGCAACACCGGCAGCCGAGATTGGCATCAACTCATAGAACGCCGCCTGACTCGCCAAGGTGTTGCACCTATTCCTAAGATGGTGGGCTGATCTATGGTAAGTACGACCAATACCCTCACGCTGCTGGATTCTGTCGAGGTTACAGAGCTTCAAGATTCTCTACCTTTTGGCGCAATCGTTAAAGGCTTAACGTTGGCCATGCTTGATCAAAGCAATGTTCGGCAAGCACTCAAAGACCTCTTCATTGACCGCGGTGTAATTCTTTTTCAGGGTGAAAATTCTCACGAGATGCAGCTGGAGCTTAGCCGCTGTGTCGGGCCACTGGAGCGATTTCCCTATCCCCAAACCTGGGTGGAAGACCACCCAGAGCTGGTCAAAATAAAATATTTTCCCGACAACGGCACCTGCTACGAGGTGAATGGTGAACGTTTGGGTGGCTGGGTTCCCTGGCATACCGATCTGATCTACACCGATGAAATTAATCGCGGTGGCATATTGCGCCCGGCCAAATTATCCGAACACGGCGGCATAACCGGCTTTCTCGATCAGATACTGGCCTACGACAAGCTGCCCAGCTATTTACAAAAAGAGATTGAAAATCTGCACGTTGTCTATTCGCCCGACATCAATCTGGAAAACTCTAAATTTGCTGGCGTGAAAAAAGTTAAGTTTATTAGAGGCGCCAACTCCTTTAACGACATCATCAAAAACGTTTACGACCGGCCGCTGGTAATGCACCCGATGGTCTTTACCCAAGCAGAGACCGGCCGAAAAATCTTAAACGTCTCACCCGGCTTTGCCCACGGCATTTACGAGATAGGTGGCCCTGAAGGCGACGCCTTATTATCGGAAGTTGCCGCCTACTGCACCAACGAAGACTTCGCCTACTTCCATCACTGGCAGGAGGGCGACATGGTGTTGTGGGATAACTGGCGGGTTCTGCACTGTGCTACCGGGGTGCCGGTCAACGAAGAACGAATGATGTATCGCACCACCATCGCCGGCGATTATCGTTTGGGAAAAAAGCTGGAGTGGGGCAAGAAACCTCTCGAGAAAATCGATATTTAGCAGTTCAGATTGGTTGTTATAACTAAGCAGAAACGTTATGGAATCTGCACCTGGTACGGAATAAAAATCTATAGCAGTGCATTGGCTATTAACCCAAACGCAGGCTCTGGTTTGGGCCAAAAAGGTAACCAATACTCAATGCTGATTCATCGCTATGAAAATAATAATTGGAGTTAAACGTGATTGAGCAAGTTGTTGATTTGGTTGTGCGTAACGGCACAGTAATCGATGGCTCCGGTGGCGAGCCATTTACTGCGGACATCGCTGTGCAAAACGGCAAAATTGTTGCGATAGGCAAGGTGCATAGCAAGGGCCACACAGAAATTGACGCTAAGGGCAAGATGGTAACGCCCGGCTTCATCGATATCCATACCCACTACGATGGGCAGATCACCTGGGAAAATACTCTTAATCCCTCCTCCGGCCATGGGGTCACCACCGTGGTGATGGGTAATTGCGGGGTCGGTTTTGCGCCGGCAGCGCCCCATCAACGCGAGCTGATTATGAAATTAATGGAGGGGGTAGAAGATGTGCCCATGGAGACCATGGCCGAAGGCATTCCCTGGAACTGGGAGACCTTTCCCGAATACCTGGATGCGCTCGATCAGCGCCAGGCCGATATCGATTTTATTGCCCAGCTGCCGCATAACCCTCTGCGGGTTTATGTGATGGGCGAGCGCGGTGCCAATGGTGAACCGGCCACCGAAGAGGACTTGGCCACCATGCGCAGGCTGACCAAAGAGGCCATACAAGCCGGAGCCTTTGGTGTCTCCACCACGCGCAACCATGCCCATCGTTTTCGCGATGGTCGCCTGGCGCCATCGGTAACTGCCGATGAACGCGAAATTATGGCTCTAGCCGACGGCCTGGGCGATGCCGGCACCGGTGTCTTCGAGCTGCTGTGCGATGCTCAACAAACCGCGGAGGAGCAGGTAGGCTTTCTGCGGGAAATTGCCGACCACTGTCAACGTCCAATCACCTTTTCCCTGCTGAAAAGCGTCGACCAACCCGATGCCTGGCGCAAGGTCGCGGCCAGCCTCAACGACTTGGCCGCCGAGGGCTATAAAATCCAAGGGCAGATTATTCCGCGCCCGGTGGGCATTTTGATTGGCTTAAATATTTCGCTACACCCGTTTGCCTTTCACCCGAGTTTTCGAAAAATTGAGCATTTGCCGCTAGCTGAAAAGGTCGCGGCCATGCGCGACCTGGATTTTCGCAAGCAGTTGTTGTCGGAACAGGCAGACGACCCACACGACTACTTTAAAACCGTGGTGGAAGATACCAACTGGTTATTCCCCCTTGGCGATCCACCCAACTATCACCCAGCCATGGCCGACAGTATCGCCGGCCGCGCACGGGCATTGGGTTTAGATCCAATGGAAGTGATCTACGACGAGCTGTTAAAAGATAACGGCCACGCACTACTGTACCGACCTTCGGCCAATCGCGACGGTGACCTTTTTGAGGGTGTTGGCGAGCTGTTGCTGCACTGCGACCACACGGTGTTGGGTTTGGGTGACGGTGGTGCCCACTACTCCATGGTGTGTGATGCGGCCTACCCCACCTACTTCTTAACCCATTGGGTAGACCATGCCGACCCCAAGAAAAATGTACCCCTGCCGCAGGCGATTAAAAAATTAACCAGTGACCCGGCCAACGCCATCGGCCTGGATGACCGCGGTCGCTTACAGGTGGGCTTAAAGGCAGACCTGAACATTATCGACCTTGAGCAGTTATCCCTGCACGCCCCCAGGGTAGCTTTCGATCTACCCGCCAGTGGCCGGCGCTTGATACAAAAGGCCGACGGTTACGTTGCCACCATTGTTGCCGGTGAAATCACCTATCGCGATGGCCAAGCGACGGGGAATTTCCCCGGACGTCTGGTCCGTGCCAATGCGAGGTGAGATCAATAAATTGAACGCCGGCTTCGCTAAATTGGAGTGGCAATTTGTGTTTAGTGAACACGATAGTCCACTTATGAAAGCCGAAACCATAACAGCTATTCGTTGCTAATTTTTGCTTACCAGGCCACGAAAGAAGTTAGATAAAAATTCATAAACATAATAATTGAAGAGCGCCGAGGTGAATTATGTCAGTTAAACCCAAACTCAATCTATGGCTGGCGGCGAGTATCGCTGCCGCCTACAGCACCCTGGCCAGCGGCCAGGAGAGCGTAGCAGCAGAGACAGACAGTCAAAATTTGTCTGGCGTGCTGGATATGGAGGAAATTGTGGTTACCGCACAACGGCGGGAAGAACGTCTGGTCGACGTACCCATCTCGATTACAGCCCTGTCGGCGGAGGATTTGATCAGCTCTGGCATCAATTCAACCGCAGATTTGGAACGGGTGACACCAGGCCTGGAACTAACCTTCAATGGCGGCTTTTTACAGCCGGCCATTCGCGGGGTATCGTCCCAGGGTTCCAGTGCCGGTGACAGCTCCAATGTGGCGTTTTATTTAGACGGCGTCTATATGCCATCCCAACCCGGCCAGTTGATGGATCTGCCCGATGCCTCCCAGGTGCAGGTATTGAAGGGGCCACAGGGCACACTCTATGGCCAGAACGCGACCGGCGGCGCGATTATTATTGATACCTTTGCCCCCAGCCTGGATGAACAGTTTGGCCGCTTCAGTGCCAGTTACGGCAACTACAACGACGCCAGCCTGAACGGCTATTTTGCCACGCCGGTCTCCGACAGTGTGGCAATCAGCATCGCCGCCTCCAGCCAGGATCGAGATGGCCTGCGCGACGACCTGGTCTATGGTGGTGAGGATAAAGGCCTGCGCTCC
Organism: Halioxenophilus sp. WMMB6; assembly: GCF_033283405.1. Taxonomy (NCBI): domain Bacteria; kingdom Pseudomonadati; phylum Pseudomonadota; class Gammaproteobacteria; order Alteromonadales; family Alteromonadaceae; genus Halioxenophilus; species Halioxenophilus sp. WMMB6. The sequence goes on along the minus strand of NZ_JAWMQR010000006.1, from coordinate 250,396 downwards.
ACCGTGCTGCGCGGTAAATTACTGTGGGCACCAACCGACGACATTTCGCTACTCTTTTCCGCCTTTCAGTCGGAGCGCAAGGACAGCAGCCCCTACAGTGGCGTCGCCTACGATAATCGCTCGATCGGCTACCTGGCCGCCGCCGCACTGCCTGCCGGCTACCCAGTGCCCACTCCGGATGAGTTTGAGACCGCCACCAGTCGCCCGGTCGATACCGATTTTAAAACCCGGGGCGCGAGTCTGCGGGCCAATTTTCAATTGCCAATGGGTACCCTGAGCAGCACCACCTCCTACACCGACGCCACCATCGATATGGATGTCGATGTCGACTACACCTTCTTCCATCTGGCCGATGTGACAGTGGATCTGGATCAGGATTTTGTCGTGCAGGAGCTCAACTTTGTCTCCGACCTGGATGGTAATTGGCAGTTTACCAGTGGCCTGTTCTACCTGGATGGCCGCGAGGAGTACCTGCCCAATACCTTTAGCGTCGCCTTTAACCCACTGCCGGCGCCAGCCTTCTCCGAGGCAGACGCGCTGATGACGCCGGTGCAGTATACCTACGGCTATATCGATAAAACCATTTACGCCGCCTACCTGGAACTCTCCTACGACCTGGGCGAGCGCGTAAAATTGGTGGCCGGTGGTCGCTACAGTAATGAAGAGCAGGATGTCTACTCCAACTGGCCAGATCCACGCTCATCTGAGATTGTCGCTTCGCCTTTTAATACCGCCTCGTTTAATCAGTTTACACCGCGCTTCACCATTACCTATGCCCTGAACGACACCTCCAATATCTACGCCAGCTACGGTGAAGGCTTTAAGAGTGGCTTCCTGAACGTGGCTGCGGCCGATGAACACCCGGTGGACCCAGAGCAGCTCTCTTCGTTTGAGGTGGGCTACAAGGGTAAGGTTACTAAAGGCTTGGATGTAAGCACTGCCCTGTTCTACTACGACTACACCGACCTGCAGGTTGCCCGCTACGAAGCCCCCAATTACGTCACCGACAACGCCGCCAAGGCCTCCATTTCCGGCCTGGAATTTAATGCCACCTGGAAACCTTTGAAAGCACTTTCACTGGCGGCGGGCTTCACCTATCTCGATGCCACCTACGACGAATTTCCTGGAGCTACCGCCAACGAGTGGCGGCCGCAACAGGGTGGCAACGTGCTCGTCGATTTTGACGCAAGTGGTTACGACTTGATTCGATCGCCGGAATTTACCGGGTTTATCAATGCCAATTATCAGAGGGAAACGAATATCGGATCTTTCAACCTGTACACGTCGGCCTACTATAACGACGGTTACAACCTGGAACTCTCTGGCGCCATCGCACAAGACTCTTACACCCTTTGGGATGCCGAGCTCGCCTTTACGCCAGCAAAGCTGCCCAATTTGCGGCTCTCTTTGTGGGGACGTAATTTAAGTGATGAGGCAGTGCTACAAAGTCTATTGGAGACCCCCTTCGCCAGTGGTGTCTCCTACGGCCCTCCGAGAACATTTGGTTTGCGCATAGATTACAACCTTTAGTTCTCCAACAACGAATTAAAGTAAGCAGTGCAATAACGGCTTAACCGCCAATGCGATCAATTAACATTAAATACTTTTATTTGCCAAAGTGGATATATAAACGAGGGTACAGCAGTGAACTCAAAACCACCGATTAGCGAACAACACAATAGCGTCAGCGTAACACTCTCAGCTGAGCCCTATATCTCTGAGGAGTACGCGCGGGCGGAAAAAGATCGACTTTGGAAGAAAGTCTGGCAGGTCGCCTGCCGCGAGGAAGAGATACCCAACCCGGGCAATTATTTCACCTACCAGATTCATGATCAGTCAATCATCATTGTACGCTCGGGCAAGGATGAGATCTCCGCCTACCGCAATGCCTGTCTGCATCGCGGCCGGGAATTGACCGAGGGCTGTGGCTCGACGCAACGCTTTCACTGTAAGTACCACGGTTGGCAGTGGCATCTAAACGGTGAGATCGCCAAAATTTACGATCAGGAAAGTTTTGGCGAGGGCTTTAATACCGACGACGTGCGTCTGATGCCGGTTAATGTCGATCGCTGGGGCGGATTTATATTCGTTAACCTCAATAACGAATGCGAGCCCCTGCAGGAATTTCTGGATAAAGTGCCCTACTATCTGGATCAATTCGATATTGGTGGCATGCGCTATAAATGGCGCAAAGCCGCCAAGGTAGCGTGCAACTGGAAGGTAGCCGTTGAGGCGTTCAACGAAGGTTACCACGCCGCCACCACCCACCCCATGTTGTCGCGTTACGGCAATGCCCGCATCTGGAGTCGCGCCGTTGGATTGCACAGTAATATTGGCCAGGCTCAAGCCGGCGGCGGTGGCATCGGCACCTCGGTCAATAGCAAAGAGGGGATGGACCTGCGCGCCGCCGCCCTCGGTGCCGTTAAACAACAGAAGGAGGTATGCAACGCCAATACCACCGACTCCTTTATTGCCGCCGCCGAAAAACTCTTTGATGTATTACCCGAGAGCGCCAGTCCCACCGAGGTTAGCACCAAGCTGATGGAGATCGCCCATCAAATTGACGCAGAGCGCGGTGTTAGCTGGCCCGAGATTGATCGTGAAAAATTAATTGAAGGGGGCATCAACTGGAATGTCTTCCCCAATACCATCATCCTGCCCAATGTGACCTTCTGTTTGGGCTTCCGGGCACGCCCGGATGGCACTGACCCAGACAGCTGTCTGTTCGAAGTATTTGCCCTGGAGCGTTACCCGAAAGGCGAAGAGCCCAAGCCCGAAATTGAACATGAGGTTGAGTTCACAGAAGAGCGCTGGGGTCTGCTGTTAGCCCAGGATTTTGGCAATATGCCCAATGTGCAAAAGGGGTTGAAAACCGACGGTCTGGTGTTAAGACCCAATCCCTATTGGGAGGCCTCGATTATCAACTTCCAACGCTCATTAGCGAAATATATGGGTTCTGGTGGGCCAAAGGAATGTGACGCATGATCGGCCAGGAAGCTGCTACCGGCTCGGCAACGGCTGCCACGGCTGATCTATTAAACCTAACCGGCAAGTCCGCGATTGTTACCGGTGCCGGCGCGGGCATTGGCCGTGCGATTGTGAAAACATTGGCACAAGCCGGCGCGGTGGTTACCGCGGTTGACCGCGACGCCGATGCACTCGCTGCAACCGAGTCGATCATCCGCCAGGCCGGTGGTGAAATCGCCACGGTGGTGGCAGATGTGAGCGACCCGGCAAGTATTGACGAGGTATTACAGGTGGCGTTGCGCCCTTATCAACGGGTGGATATTTTGGTTAATAACGCAGGCATCTACCCCCGCGGGCAAGCCATTCCGGATCTCGACACGGAACTGTTTCAAGCAACCTTACAGCTCAATTTGATGGCCACCTTTGGCTATCTGAGTGCAGCGGCGAAAGTGATGCCGGCCGGTGGGGCTATCATCAACATATCGTCCAACGTCTCCTTGCGGCCGACCAGCCCCGGCATTGCCCACTACTGTTCATCCAAGGCGGCGGTCAATGCCCTAACCCGCTCGGCCGCGGTCGATCTGTCGGGCCGCAGTATTCGGGTCAACGCGGTGCTACCCGGAATTGTCGCGACCGAGGGGACCAGCGCCCTGGCCGATATGTACGATCAATTCGCCCAACGCACCCCCTCCGGCCGTATTGGCCAACCCGAAGATGTCGCCAATACCGTACTGTTTTTAGTCTCGCCGGCAGCGACGTTTATTAATGGCCAATCTATTGTGGTGGATGGTGGCGCATCGATCGTGGGTTAGGTGAATCGTTTAATAAGTAGAGCCCGTGCGGCAGACTTTTATCGTACGGCTTCTCCCCACCCAGTCATCAAATTTTAATCACTGAAATAGACGTTATAGCGCGTATTGCTGATCTTCCACTGCTCGCTATCGCGAATAAAACTCACCCGGTAGACCGCCGTAGCGGTTTGCAGATAATTGCGAACCTGTGCACTGGTGACCGGCGCCTGACCTCGGGCAATGAGCTCAGCCCGGTTATCCTGCTGTTCAACCGCCAGGGATTGCTCGGCAAAGCCCGCCAGCAGAGCCTGGTATTGAGTAAAGGCTTGCTGGGCGCGGGCATCGCCGCTAGCTTTTACACGGGCATCGCCACGATTTTTTAATAGTGGTGAATCGTCGCTGAGATAGGAGCGTACATCGTCTACGCTTTCAGCCTGGGGTAAGGCAGCAACAAAAGCCCGATAGACCGAAATTATGTTGGCTTCAACCGCCGAATAATTTGTGAATGGTCCGGGGTTAGCCTCAGTAGCGCTGGCAGCGGGCGCTACAATCAAAAAGGCTAACAACACAAATAGAAAAGATCGGTAGTGCATCTTTAACTCCTCTGAACAGGCGCTCGACAGTTCACCACCAGGCCAACTGCCGAGCGCCCCTCGAACTACAAACCCGCCACCAATTTAGTGACCCATATGGTGCATCATGAACCACATAGGCACCGGACGGCCGCCGTTGATCTCATCTTCATCCAGTGCCCCCGGGTCTACATTGGGGTTGGTGTTACCGAAAAACCCGTGAGGATTAAGTGTAAACAGCCACATATGAATCATCCAAACATTGACATAAGGGTTGATATAGATGGGTTCCAAACCATCAAAGCCCGCTAATTGCGGTTCGGCATTGGGCAGTGCCTGGCACTCGTTGTAGGAGAGCAGCTGTTGCGCATACCACTCGCCGGTATCCGGGTCGGTCACCAAACACATGCCCCCGTGGGTGTGCCAGTTTTCATGTTCACTGGAGGTGAACTTCGGTGGTTCATCGGCAAAGGCTTGTGGTCGCTCATCTTGCCAGGCGGTGCCATCGGGCCAATCCAGTGTGCTGAGGCCGGTGGGAGAATCGGGGTCGTTGAACAGTGGCGTGGCGGCCTGGCCCCACCAGAGCGCAGCCACCTCGTCGCGATCCGTCCACAGGTTAGCGCCGTGCGGCTGCTGATAGTTGGCAGTACCGCCCGGTTGATAGGCCCCCATCGAGATAAGCTGACGAATCCAGTGTTGCCCGTGGCCCGCCAATGCCGGGCCGAACTGGCCCCACAGAGTTGACTCCAAATAACTTTGATCCACGCTTTGCAGGTGGCCAAGACGGCCATAGAGTTCGGCCATCTCCTGGTCAACAACGGTACTTGCCTGGCCGCGCTCATCCCAGGCTTGGTCACAATCATCTCCGTCAAAAGTGCCGTCTGCATTCAGGTCAAAAAAGGCGATGTACTTATTTTTCCAGGTGGCGGTAACGCATTTGGAGTAATCCTGGTAATCCACAGTGCCATCACCATTGAAATCGCCAACGGTGAGGATTGGGTCGGGCTGCATCTCTTGGGCAAACGTCGAGTGTGAAACAACAGTCAATCCAGCGGCAAGACAAAAACAGGCAAGTTTTTGCATATTGCTCTCCTTATTATTTTTATGCAGTGGGTGCAGTGTGTCCGCCACAACGGCGGTAAGCACATGCTATGCAAATGGCTTAGGGAGAGAAATCCCTGACATTTGAGGGGAAAGGGGCTGTTTGGAAGCGTAAAAGTCGCTTTTTATAGCTGTTAGCGGCCAATAAAGGTTGGCTTTATTATGAATTTCAATATTAGTAACTACTGCCGTGTCACTGAGTTTTAACCGTAGAGTCATTAATTGACGAAGGGCGATCACACTCATTTGCCAGGCGCAACCCCGGCTCACTTAAATCAGATCCAAAACAGCTCCCTGGCGTGCAGCGGCTTAGTTAGAAAGGCCCAGCAATCTGCACGGCCCGGGCACAGGCCTGGCTACGTGTTTTCGCGCCCAGCTTGCGTTTGGCGGAAGTAATATATTCATTAACGGTGGCATCCGAAAGATTGAGCTGCCGGCCAATCTGTTTGGTGGTTAAACCCGCCGATAAGCAGGCCAGGCAGTCACGCTCTCTGGGCGAAAGAATGGGTTTCGTTTTATTGGCCTCTACCAGGTTGCGAATTTGCAATCCTTCACAAAAATGAGAATAGGCCAGCTGCAACTTCGGAGCGTGCGTTTTCTCAAACTGCTCAATGGCACCGCGGCTAGCCTCGGCACTGACGATCATTAAATAGGCATTTTCCGAATTGCTGCAAGTTTGCATGCAGAGGAAGCCGTGTAACCCCTGTGAAAAGCACTTTCTCGCCAAGGCTTTTTCGTTCTTATCAAAATGGTTAAAGAAGCTGCTGGTCTCGTAGATAAAGGCAGGTACCCGCCCCTCCACCAGAAATTTAAGCGAGGCCGAATAGCGCGGGTTGATGTCCCGCAGCAGCATCTGCTCCCACTCGTCATGGGTTAAGGCCCCCCCCATACAGCCCGCGATATCATGCAACTGCAAACCATCTACATTGCGTTGCCAGGGGACGCTTTTAATTACCACAGACTGAGTGCTCACCAGTGAGTTAACGCGCTCTTCAATTTCACCGAGTGCGTCTTGGAGGGTGCCGGTGTGGGTGGCAATCGTCCCCCATTCAAATGGATTTAAAGCGGCAGCTTCGTAGCGGAATTTCCGTTGATGCAGTGACATGGATAACACCCATAACCGATGCCCACTGCCACTACCCGCAGACCCGATAAGATTTAGAATTATTATTTTAACCGCCTGAAACAGCCCCACGTGCAGATTAAAACACAACTCAGAAAATCTAAATCGTCAACAGTACAACGGATGGATGATTGAGAGTTGGGGGGGCTTCCGGTAGCAACCTCTCGATATTAGGGGATAAATTTGAAATTACAAGTTTATAGGTGGGCCAAGGTCGGTCGCAGCTAACCCACTTCAGACCGGAAAATATCAACAAACCCACCGCCACAAAAAAAATTGAATTTTTTGCCCCAAAACCATGAGTCGCTCCGTTTATAGCCATAAGAGGGGCTGAACCCTACTTAATAACACTCACCCATACATGTGTTTTCGCGGCGGCGGCTCTGCTGGGTGTAGGCCTGGCAGGCGTTATCGGACGGAGACGCTACCCGCAGCTTACACCTCTAAAAGGAAGGCCCATCCTTATTGACCAATAGTGAGCACGATTTCAACTGTTCTGGCCCTAAAGTGCCTAAAACAGGGGTTTTTGCTTGATTTCAATTAAACGAGGCAGCATGTGACGAAATCAACTTACCCGCCGCCATAGCCAGACCACTATCACTTGTATATACTTTGTAATTCGTTGTGCTAAGCCGGCTTTAGCGTAAAGGCCGGGATTGTTCGGCTATTTCAGTAGCTGAATCAGCGCTTCACTAAAACTCACTCACAATGATTAATGAGAATGAATATGGCTAAAAAGAGTTCAAAAAAAGTAGTAAGTCTGAAAAAAGAGCTCAAAGCACGTAAGAGCAAGGTTGCCAAGCATGAGAGCAAAATCAAAACGCTGAAGAAGAAACTGAAAAAAGCCGCTTAAAAGGTCAGTTGAATTCAGAGGATCTAAACCCGGTAATAACCATTATCGGGTTTTTTCGTATTGCGAATACGCGATTTTTACCCTCTAGACTAAACACCGCCATTACACGGGTTCTAATATTTTTAACAAGTTACTTGGAACACCCCAATACTTGCAGCCGAGAGCGGTGCACTTTGCCAGTTTACTAATGATCACCCCTTAACCGTCAGTAAAATTGATCAATGACACTAGGGCCTGTTAACACTAATTTAGCACCTCTGTTGAGCTTGTGATGGTTATTGGCATCGGGGAGGCCAACACCTTGCGATAATGCCCACCAAAGCAGGCTAGCTCCTCAGTTTGAGGTGCTGTGAAAGGCCAATAGCGCAGCAACCGTTTAATCTTTTCCGCCGTTCGGTAACCACACCGCCATTAAAAAAGCTGAGCACAAAAAAGCCGGTCAGGAATTACCTTGAAGCCATCCTCCCTATTTTAAGTCACTGCTGCGTCCCTAGCCCACCGCCATCACCCGCACCGGCACACCATTCAGCGCTGCGTTGCCGCTGACGGCATCGAACAGGCTGGGGTCGGTGAGGTCGTTACAGCTGACGCCGCCCTGCTGGCTGGCCACAGCCAACTGCACTCCGCCTCGTTGATGGCCCCAGCCGTGGGGCAGGCTCACCACGCCGGGCATCACTTCATCGCTGGCGACGACGGTGGTCTGCACCGCCCCCACCCGCGATTCAATGCGCACCTGGCTGCCGTCGGCCAGCTGGCGCTGGGCAAGGTCATCCGGATGCATCAGCAGTTGCCAGCGGGGTTTGCCCTTCACCAGGCGATGAGCGTTGTGCAGCCAGGAGTTGTTGCTGCGCACATGGCGCCGGCCAATGAGCAGCAGCTGGTCGCCGGCCAACGTGGTGGTGGCGCTATTGAGCCGGGGGATATCGGCCAGAATAAAGTCCACCGCCAGCTGTATGCGGCCATTGTCGGTGCACAGCCGCTCGGCCAGCCCCGGCTGCAACGGGCCCAGGTCCAGGCCGTGGGGATACTCCTGCAGGCGCGCCAGGGAGAGCGCCTGGGGGGCATCGCTGGCAGCACCGTAAAGACCATACTGCAGCCCCTGGTCGAGCAGTTTGGCCGGGGCCGGCAGAGGTTTCAGTGGCTCGCCTTTGGCACCGGCCAGGGCTATAGAGAGCTCATTGAGAATCTGCCAGTCGTGGCGGCTACCGGCTGGGGGCTCGAATACCGGCTGGTTGTAGCGGGCGGTATTGCGCACCGCCAGGCGGTGGAAGGCGATATCGTAGTGGTCGTGCTCCAGCGGGCCGGTGGGGGGCAGGATCACCTGGGCGTGGCGGGTGGTTTCGTTGATGTAGAAGTCGATGGCCACCATGTACTCCAGGCCGGCCAGGGCGCGATCCAACCCCTGGCCATCGGGGGCGGAGAGCACCGGGTTGCCGGCAATGGTCAACAGGCCGCGCACCTGGCCGGGGCCTTCCGTGAGCATCTCCTCGGCCAGCACCACACTTGGGAACTCGCCGTCGTACTCGGGCAGGCCGCTTACCCGGCTCTGCCAGCGGTTAAAGTGGCCCGCCCCCCTGGCGCCGCGGCTGATATGGCCAAAGGCGGGCGAGCAGAACAGGGCGCCGCCTTCGCTGTCGAGGGCACCAATCAGAATGTTGATCACCTGAATGGCCCATTGGCAGAGGCTGCCAAAGGCCTGGGTGGAGACCCCCATGCGGCCGTAGCAGACGGCGCCGTCGGTCTCCGCCAGGGCCTGGGCCAGGCTGCGAATGGTGGCCTCGGCAATACCGGTGGCCGCAGCCGCCCGCGCTGGGGTAAAGGGGGCCACCGCAATGCGCACCGCATCCACACCATCGACGATCTCCGACAAATGGCCCAGGCGCTGCCACTCCTCGGCCAGGATGGTGTGAATAATGGCCAACAGCAAAAAGCCATCACTGCCCGGGCGAATAAAGTGGTGGTGGTCGGCAATCTCGGCGGTTTCAGTGCGGCGCGGGTCGATCACCACCAGCCGGCCACCGCGGCTCTGAATCGCCTTCAAGCGCTTGGTCACATCCGGTACGGTCATCATGCTGCCGTTGGAGGCGAGCGGGTTGCCGCCAATAATCACCATCAAGCGGCTGCGGTCGATGTCGGGAACAGGGATTAACGCCTGGTGGCCATAGAGAGCAAGGGAGAGCAGTTGATGGGGTAGCTGATCGAGCGAGGTGGCCGAGTAGCAGTTGCGGGTTTTCAGCGCTTTGCGGATCAACCCGCCGTGGGTCATGGTGCCGTAGTTGTGCACACTGGGGTTGCCGGCGTAAAGGGCCACGGCGTCGTTGCCGTGTTGGCGCTGAATCGAGCCCAGCCACTCCCCCGCTAATGCGATCGCCTCCTCCCAGCTTACCGTCTGCCAGCCATTGGCCACCCGCTTTACCGGCTGGCGTAGGCGGTCGTTGTCGGTGTGCAGGTCTTGCAGGGCGGTGGCCTTGGGGCAGATATGGCCGCGGCTGAACGGGTCGGCTTTATCGCCGCGAATGGCGAGTATCTCGCGGCCCTGGGTGGTTATCTCCAGGCCGCAGATCGCCTCACACAGATGGCAGGCCCGGTAGTGGCTGGTTACGGAATCCGACATGATGGCGCCCCTTCATTATTGGTCTGATTATTCATGGCTGGTTGTGAGTGGCTACTTGTTCATGCAGCGGCTTTTGCATTGCGCGCACCGAGCAGGCCTGACTGACAGGCATCTATTGCAGGGCAAGTATCCACAGAGATCAATGATCATTTGTGCCATTGTTACTGATCATTCGTAGCTATAGAAAATGGTCACGGTAGCGGAAAGAATTGAATTGGGCTTGGCAATAAGAGAAAAACAGCTTACAGCGGGGGCTTACCCATATCCAAACGGGTAAACCCTGGCAACTTACCTGAGAACGTGGGTATTATTGCTCGAACGGTATTCCAGCATGTGTTCCACCGAACCACCATTGAACATGTAGAGAAACAACTCCCTTAAGGCGTTATTTTCTTCTACCGAGTCGCCTTTAAAATAAGCATGCTCATTGCCAACATGGCTCGCGTCGGTGACATCAATGTAGGTGGCATTTTCGGCATTCAAACGTTTTGTAGAGTGACCAAGCCGGACCTTTTGCTGTTTACCGGGCTTTATGCGGCTTGCCTTTAAAGCATAGTCATTTTCGTTAATAACAATATAGACCGAACCATTAACATCCAGCTTTTCCACCCAATCTTCGTGTTTCTCACGATTAGTATCAGCCGCCACCAGGCAGATATTATCGAAAATCAGATCATCGGCATTAGTTTCGGACGTGCTTAAGGTTCGTTTAAAGAGGTAATTGCCCATGCTGTGACACAAGAGTGAGAGCTTAACCACGCAGGCATCAGAAATGAGTCGCGCATAGAGTACACCGGCCATTTCCGGACTATCGGGATGCCTGGCATTGGCCACAGCTAACGTTTCCTGGCGTACCCCTTCGGTGAGCATTGCATGGAAATCTTTAATCCGGCCAATAAAGCGATTGAAAGCATCAACTGAGACACGGGCATCACTTTTATCTTCCAGATACGCAAGAGTCCCGGAGATTGGACCGCCTCCATTCGCTGGCCAGGAGAAGGGAATAACGATCACATTATAGAGTTTTTCTAACTCATGAGCTGTTTTAACGATATCGGTAATATCGTTGTTAAAACCATGCAGAAAAAAGAGTACCGATTTTCCTTCGTTAACGGCCATATCGAATAATTCACAAGCCACTCGTAAACTACCGAAGTATTTTTTATTTAAATCGAGGTTTAAATTGTACTGCCGGTTTAAAGCTTCAACATCAGTCCGGGCTATTTCATCATCAATAACATCGACCTTCCATCTACCATCTTCTCTAACCACCGAGACCAAGCGTAACTCTTTTGGGCCTTTTTGATTGGGGTGATCCAGAAAAACGGATTTCAGGCTTTTTCCTTTCTCTTTGATGGCTCTATTGGTAACAATATACACAATTTACTCCTTCATATTTTAATTAAGCCACACGATTATGTGCAGCCGCCCCACCTGGCAACGGCTTATCACTTAATAAAATTTCCAAAGTCCACTACATAAGTGACATAAAACTTGATACTGTCCGAGCCATCGCCGTACTTTTTCTTGTATTCGTTATCGGCTGCCACATCAATCTCAACACCGGCCACAAAATTATTGTTATAAACAGGTGCTTGGCCTTTTAACTTCCAGCGGCGCCCAGAAAGCTCCTCATTCTTGCCATACAATATGTCGAAGTATTGCACGCGAGAGTAGGCAAACCTTAAACCGGTGTAATAGCTCTCTTCAAACTCACTCTCCTGGCGCTCGGATTTCATTACGTTAAATTGAAAAGTTGGCCCAGCCAACAGATCTCCATTTTGAATATCCGTGGAAGAGTGCGACCAGCTAACACCGTGATCCTGCGTGGAACGCATAAGAAAAAAAGCCGTACCCAATTCACCACTTATGGCACTGGTCACCTTCTTATCACAGGCAGCCAGCCAGACTTCCTCATCTGAAGGTGTACTACAATCAATATCATTGGCCGCTACCACAGGCGTTCCAGCGTTATCACTCGTGGCCACCGCTTCCATCGACTTCGCAAAATACTCTACGGTGGAGGTCTGATAGATACGACCAAATATATGAAACCACTTTTTACTTAGAATGGAATAAGAGGAGAACTCATAACGTAAAATCGAATCACTTTTTACATCCTCAATAGTTGCCCCTTCTACACCCAGAAGAAAGTTGGCTCCGTATTGGCAACTCCAGGCATCACAGTTGAACACACTGCTACTACTTTTAACCGCAATGGTGATCGGCAATGGTTTTGATTTTGCCAACACAGCCCCTTTACTGCTTCGATACTCCGCCCTCGCCACCAACACCACCTCTCCAGCCCCTTTGGCAATAGGCATAACAGCGAGCTCGCCGCTTTTGTCGTTAAGTTCGCAGGTTAATACCCCTTGAAATTGATTGATCTCTGCCAGTCGATTAGCCAGCAGGCCAATATCCGCCTTGGTGGCCGGTGCTGCAGACTCTTCTGCAAGAGCCTCTGTTTTGCTGTTACAGCCCGTTACAGAATAGACCACACTTCCGTCGGTGGTGGGCGCGTTACCTTCCGCGCCCTGCGAGACTTGAAATCGTGTCGATAAATCAATAGTGTAAACCCCTACCTGGGAGGTAATCTGTTCACTTTCGCCAGCGATTGATTTGATAACGATTGGCATGGCGCTAACGGCTTTCGAATCTGACTCGGCGGCCAGATTTTTTAGCACCGCATAGTTTGCTTTAAAGTTTTCGTTATCTTTATAGTTTTCACTAATCGATTCGAAAAGATCTGCCAACTGCTTAAAGCAGGCACCAATGGCTTCAACCTTTGTGGCCGAGACACTACCTACCTCCTGCCAACTTAAGGTTAATTCTGGCAAGCGGCCGCTGCCACAAAAATGGAGAATATCTGCGATTAATATTGCATCAGTGGATATTGAGGACAGGTCGGTTGCAGTAGAGACCAGCTTGACTTTGGTGAGGTCACTGAAAATATTGTCATCATCAGGAGCTACTGCGCCTGCCACATAAAAGGAAAAAAGTGGCGAAAAAAACAACACTAAATGAGCGAAAATTTTCCGAACCTGCATAATCCATAATCCCTTAATAGACTGCTATCCTACCGATATTTAATTTTTCCGCGCTAAGACAAATCGCTTAGGCGAATATCAATATAGATATTATGTAAGTGCCACTTTCACGGAACTCAGACAGTGGCCCCCTGGTGTGCAATAGTTGGTTCTGCATTCAGCCCTATAGATGGCCGGGAAATTATTTTCGACTGAGTTTAAACCAAACAGGAAAGTAGCTGGAGTGGGTTAGACATTGCAGCAATTCCCTATGGGACAAATAGATATACCAAGCCCCATTTCCCTATGGCCAAAAAGACTCTAGAAATGGTCGGGAACGCAGAGCACTAATAAGCGCAACCGAGCTTTACTGACCAGGAAGTAAAAGTACTACAAATAAAATGGACAATGAAAAATTTTGAGAAGACTTTTTGTTAAGGTTTGTTAACTAACGGGATAGAAATGTAAACTTTCCAAAAAAGTAATTAATTCAGACAAAACTAATAGCATTAATTTAGGAGAAAACATCCAAACAACCTTCCATCCTCCATTCTTGGTGAGGCTACAGCACGCAGCCACTTCCCTCCACCACGAAACCCACAAGCTTAAACACTTATCTCACTGGCCGGCCGGATGCCAGCAAACAGGGAGTCTTTAATCCAGAGTTGAATATCCCGTGTTAAAGCTTTGGGTCCGACCAGTTTCATGCGGTTCTCTTTCACCGCCGATTTATAGGAGCGGTCGCCCATCCAGCACTCGACCATGGTGCGCAGGTCGGTGGAGAGGTAGACGTCCACCTCTTTGCCCGGGTCGTCCAGGCAGATATCGACATTGCAGCCGTGCACCAGCAGCCACCAATCCTTCAATACTTTTTGGTCGGTAAACACAAATTTAATGACCGACTCATCCCCGGGCAGGGAGTCGGTGTTGATGCTGCGCTGCAGATAAAGCATAAGCAGTTCGATATCGAGGTCGGTCTCACGCAGGCTGCCCCGTGCCCAGCGCATACCCCACTCGCCAATGGCCAGAATCATGGGCAGGGTCTCTTTGCCGGCCACCGTCAGGTGGTACTCAAAACCGCGCTGGCCGGAAATTTTGCGGCGCAGCACCAGCTCGGCATCGCACAGTTCGTTCAGGCGCTTGGTGAGAATAGTGGGTGAGATCAGCGAGAGGCCCCGTTGCAGCTCACTAAAGCGGGTGGCCCCCATGTGCAGCTCACGCAAAATCAGCAGCGTCCAGCGCTCACCGAGCAGCTCCAGCGACTTCGAGATGGGGCAAAATTGACCGTATTCCATAACAGCCTCCATTGGCGATACAGATTGAGTAGTGCGTAACTACAGAATGTGTAGTTGGATGCTACAGCATCCGCAGTATTGTGAATACTCCCCGCCCCCTACTATGACCACATCGACAGCGACTACTGCCGAGCCAAAAACAGCAGTCCAATGAATCAACAAACCCAAGCAGATTTAGCCATTAATTAAAGAGGATAAGACCATGCCATTAATTACCGTTCACGTAATCGAAAATGTTTTCAGCCAGGAAGAGAAGGTGGAGATGATCACCAAACTGACCGACACCATGGTGGCCATTGAGGGCGAAGCCATGCGCGGGGTGACCTGGGTAAAAATTGAAGAGGTGCCCGAAGGCCAGTGGGGCATTGGCGGCACGGCCTTGACCGCACGGATGGTGCACGCCATTCAAGATGGCCAGGCAGCTTAACCGCCTCACCCGACCAGAATATAAACCATTAATTCAACCAACTAACTCAACAGCCACCATAACCAATTTTGGGGCAGTCCACAGCCAAGCCGCCCCAAAGAACAAACAATAAGAGGACAAGACAATGCCATTAGTTACCGTTCACGTTATCGAAAACGTTTTCAGCAAAGCCGAGAAAGCGGAGATGATCACTAAACTCACCGACACCATGGTGGCCATTGAAGGCGAAGCCATGCGTGGGGTGACCTGGGTAAAAATTGAAGAGGTGCCCGAAGGCCAGTGGGGTATTGGCGGCAACGCCCTAACCGCAGAGATGGTGCACGCCATCCAGAAAGGCCAGACAGCGGCGTAACGTAGCAACCGCAAAAGGCCGAACCACCATCACCATAAGATTTGGGGCAGGCCACAACCAAGCTGCCCCAAAAACAGACAATAAGAGGATAAAACCATGCCATTAGTTACTGTTCACGTTATCGAAAATGTATTCAGCAAAAAAGAGAAAGCCGAGATGATCACCAAGCTCACCGACACTATGGTGGCCATTGAGGGCGAAGCCATGCGCGGTGTGACCTGGGTGAAAATTGAAGAGGTGCCCGAGGGCCAGTGGGGTATCGGCGGTAATGCCCTGACTGCAGAGATGGTGCACACCATTCAAAAAGGCAATGCAGCCTAACCTAAGCTTTGACAGGGACCGTTAATAAGCAGTCACCCTTTGTCAACGGGCGGGCAGTCACCCTACTACCCGCCCGTTAATTTTTAGGCGAGCAACCGAACACACTGCTGCCGATATTTATTGGTTATC
This sequence comes from Halioxenophilus sp. WMMB6, assembly GCF_033283405.1. NCBI lineage: Bacteria > Pseudomonadati > Pseudomonadota > Gammaproteobacteria > Alteromonadales > Alteromonadaceae > Halioxenophilus > Halioxenophilus sp. WMMB6. Next base: position 234,825 of record NZ_JAWMQR010000006.1, on the reverse strand, counting down.
GAACTAATTAAAAATAGTGTTTCACTCATCGTCCCTGCCCGGCTCACGCGTAAGGCAACACGACTCTGTGAATTTTTCATCCGCAGCTCAATCACCAATAGTATTATCAGCGATTGCTTTATTACCAATAGTGCTGGTTCCAAGCCCCAAAAGTCATAAACGCAATGGTTAAGACGTTGACTGCCGCCTATGCCTGTGGCATTAATTTCAACGGCCTGGTGGTAACAGCGCCGGCGTCGAACCGCAATAGCCCAACCACGAATATTTAGCAATAAAAAAGGGGGCACGGTGAGAGCGGTATTGCTTCTAGTGTTATGCCTTGTGCTCGGCGCCTGCGGTGGTGGCGGAGGCGGTGGCGGTGGCGACGGTGGTGATGGCGACCTGCTCGCTTTTGTCGATATCCGCGAACCCATTGTTGGCGATGGCAGCTACACCACCATCCAACCCTCGCTGGCCATCTCCGGCACGGCGTTTACCTCACCCAAAGGGGTCGACTGTAAAACGGTATTTCCGTCCCGCTTGAGTATGACCTGGCGCAATATCTCCACCGGCCAGAGTGGCTCCCAAGGGGTCGCCTCCTTTTGCCAGAATACTTTTCTCGGCCTGCAGTGGGGCTCTGCCTGGGGCATCGCCTACGGTGCTATCGACCTGCAAATCGGCCGCAACGAGATCAAAATCACCATCTCAGACAGCATTGGCAACAGCGGCACGGCCACGGTGGTGGTGACCCGCAATGAAGACCGGCTGCCACCGGAGATTGCCAGCCGCACTCCCGCTATCGGCGCCAGCGATTTCCCAATCTACCGCACCCTCGCCGTGCAGTTCAGCGAAGCCATGGCCTCCGCCAGTCTAAGCGCCGAGCGCTTTACCCTCACCGAAGTCGCTACCGGCGCCGACGTTAACGGCTTTCACAGCTATGACAGCAACACCTTTCGCTGGAGTTTTGATCCACAGTTCGAGCTGAGCTACGCCACCGAATACCAGGCAACCATCAGCGGTCTGGTGGAGGATGCTTATGGCGGTAATCCATTGGGGGAGGAGGTTAGTTGGCGCTTTACCACCGCCGCCAATCCCGATGTCACGCCACCGGAGGTGAGTGAGGTGAGCCCCGCACCCGGCTCCGACTGCGCGGCCGTCGGCAGTACCATTTTCGCCCGCTTTAATGAGGCGATGGACCCGGAGTCGATCGACACTAACCGCTTTACGCTGCGCGATAGCGATGGCTTGACGGTGGCCGCCGAGGTGAGCTACGACGGCACCACCGCCAAGCTGGCGCCGCAGCTGGAGCTGACCAGCAGCAGTGACTACACCGCCAAGCTGGCCGCCGCCATTAGTGACCTGGCTGGCAACCCCCTGGGCGACGATTTTACCTGGGGCTTTACCACCTCTGCAGCGGTGGGGGTTGGCGCCTGGTCGCAGACCAGCACCAGCAATGCCCCCTTTGAACGGCGCGGCCACAGCGCGCTATGGAGTGGCAGTGAATTCATTGTATTTGGCGGTTATGGCTGGCTGCAGAGCATCGGCCAATTTGTCGAGACCGATACCGGCGGTCGCTACAATCCGCAAAGCGACAACTGGCAGGCAACCAACACCGAAGGCGTTACAGCCTTTAACGAACACACGGCGATTTTAGCCAATGGCGAGATGATCGTTTGGGGCGGCCGCAGTAACAACGGTGCCCGCTACGACCTGGGCACAGACAGCTGGCAGCCGGTCACCAACCTCGGCGCACCCAGCGCCCGCCGCAGGCATCTGGCGGTGTGGACCGGCAGTGAGATGCTGATCTGGGGTGGCGAGAACAACAGCGGCCAACCCCTTAACACGGGTGGCCGCTACAATCCGGCCAGCGACAGCTGGATCGCCATCACCACCGATAACGCCCCCAGCCCCCGTTACAACATGGCCTTCGCCTGGAGCGGCAGCGAATTGATTGTCTGGGGTGGCAGCCAGGGGCCAGGCACCACCCTGCTCATCGACGGCGCCCGCTATAATCCAGCCACCGACACATGGCAGCCACTGCCCGCGGTGGCTGTGGCCGGCAGTGGCGAGCTGGCCGCCGTCTGGAGCGGCACGGAGATGATTCTCTTCAATGGCGGCCAGGCCGCAAGTCTCGACAGCAACGGCTTTCCCATCAACCAACCGAGCCTGCGGCTCTACAACCCAATCACCAATCAATGGCGGGCGAGTACCAACGGCTGCGAACCCTACTTGGGCGCGGGCGTACTGCACACAGCCTGGACCGGCACGGAGATGTTTGTCTGGGGGGATAACAGCCGCGGCGGCTATTTTTACGACCCGATTAGCGACGAGTGGCGGGCGGTGGCCAGTTTGGGCGGGCCGGCCGCGCGCCGTGAAGCCGCCGCCACTTGGGCCGATAACCGCTTTATTCTCTGGGGCGGGCAGGAACCGGGCGGGTTGCAGGACACTGGCTTTATCTTTAGCGAGTAACCGCAACCACGCCGCCAAAATCGATCAATAAAAAACCGCTGACCAATCGCTCAGCGGCTTTGTGTAAAGGCAGCCAGTAAAGCGGAACTTACCAGGCGCGCACCACCGGCTCCACCACACCGGTGACCTCCCCGGCGGGCGCTTCCTGCCAGACATTGTCCAGGGGCTCGATATGGGCATCGCGACCATAGATAAAGCTCTGCTCATCGACGATCACCTTGTAGGCTTTATTGAGCTGCCAGGCCCGTTCCGCTGACGGCAGAATCAGCGTGGCGATATCGCTGTGCAGCTGTTCGATGGCTTCGGCATTGAGTTCACCGCTGCCGGTAAAGAAGCGGCTGGTCACTTCACTGTTATTACGGAACTCATTGCCACTGCGATTTTGACGCAGGTATTCCGTGTACTCCCAGGTGCCGTCGCGCCACTGGGGCTCGGGGATGCCGGTTAACCCCTTTTGTGACCAGTGGAACCAGCCACCCTGGAACTGATCGTGGGCCAGCTTGCGCGGGAAGGCAAAGCTGCTGTCGGCGGTAACGCCAATACCGGAGTGGCAACCCACACAGTTAACGCTCTCTTCATAACTTTGCGGCCGCAGCTCACCCTGTTGATCTTCAATAAAGCCCTGATACAACCAACCCTGGCCATTAACCACACCGATCTCCGGGTTGCCTTTAATATTGCGCAAACGCTCAGGCCACTGATCGCCCTCGCGAATTTCGGTAAGGGCGGCATTGTTTAACTGGCCGTAGGTATTCCAGCTGTGTTTGCGGCTGTAGCGCAGCTCTTTCATACGCGGCGCCAGGCTGATTTCACCTTCGTTGCTCACATCGATATAGCGCACCGTGTGAATAAATTCCGTCCCCTCCGGGTAGAGGCCACCGGCCATATGCAACTCACCGGCCACTTGCAGCGCTTTGGCGCGGCCCACGTAAGACATAAAACGCCCCGCCGAAGGCTGCCAGGCGTAAACGATTTTATCGGCCTGGTCGATACGACCGTTGGCATTGAGATCAACGTCGTAGAGGCTCTCATCGGTTACCGCAATCACCACATCGGATTTGGTAACCACAGCCTCAACAATGGCCAGATTCAGTTGATACACCGTGCGGCTGTAGTGGCCGTCGTTATCTTCCCGCATGGCCGCCGGCAAGCGAATCAAAACGTCGTCGGTGCTGCCGTTGGTGGGCCAGAAGGTGCCCAGAAAAGGGGTATAGGCAAAAGCCCGCCAGCCGCTATCGTCACCATTAGGGGTTTTATCAAAACCCTGGTCGTCGAAATTAAAATAGAGGTCCGGCACATAGCCGTCCCATTGGCCGTCGCCATTAAAATCCCAGTTGGCCGGCACCTCGGCCAATTTGTTGGCCAACAGCAGCCCGCCATCGTCGGCAAAATAGTTGGACTTGCGCACCCACGCCTGAATAGCGGTATCGCTCATGGCCGCCACTTCGTCGGTGCGATCTTTAAACAGGTTGGACCATTTATTGGTTACCGTAGTGGGGCGAAAATCGGCCACCATCTGGAAATCGAGATCATTAATGTAGTTGGGCACATCGGAGTTGGTATGACAGGCAAAACAAGGGTTATGCACCTCGCCATTGTCGGCGGTGGTTTTGGTGTAGCACTGCGCGGGAATATAGGCGGCATCGTTATTTTTTAAATTGGTGTTGAGCAGTGTGGTGTCGGTAACTGCCGATGCGGCTGTGTCTGTTGCCGAATCTTCATCGGCATTCGCTGTTGCGGGTTCAACAACCAGTGCAGCCGTTTGTGAGCTTTCTTGCGAGGCCTCCTCGGCCGCCGTCGAGCTTTGCTCATCATCGCTGCGGCAACCCACAAATAAAAAAGAGACCAGTAGAAAACAGCAAGCCATCGTTAGCCGCATGGTGGTACCTCGAACATAAACAACCAATAAAAAGACAAAAAAAAGCGGCAAGGGGCTCCTGCCCACTTGCCGCGTAAAGGTATTAAAGAATTATTTCAGTTTGGTGAAATCGAACGGACCGATGTAACCGGCGGTAGAACGAATATCAACACCATCCGGACGCACGTAGCTGCCAGAAACTTCACCAAATGGATGCTGGGTAGTCAGAGTCAGGTAGCTGAAGCCGTTGACATCTTTGTACCAGTAAGGCGAGGTGGTTTCTGAGCCGTATGGGGTAGAAGCAATACGGGTCAGTGATTTTTTGGTGATGTCGTAAGCCCACACCATATCGCTGATGTGATAACCGGCGTCTTCACCAATCACCAGAATGTCGGTACCTTCCAGGAAGGCAACGTTATCGGGCTCGGCCAAGCCCTCCACATCACAGCTGTTACCTTCCAGTGAAGTACCGCTGTAGCTGGCAGGCAAACCGGCAACCAGGCCTTTCATATCGTAGGCAACAAATTCAGAACTGTAGGCTTCATTGATGCCCAGGTTCAGGGCGTACACACCACCACACTTGTTTTCTTCCAATTGAATATCACCGGCGCCGTCGGTCATACCCTTTTGAATGCGAGACATGGCCACATACATCACCTTGTCGCGAGCATTAAAGGTAATACCCTCTTCCTTACGGAATTCGGTGGTCGCGCCCATCATGGCCGCGTAGCGACGGGTTTCCAGACGGGAAGCGATAACGCCATCAGCCTCGTCAACAGAACCGGAACCGTCAACGTCTTGCAGCTGCAGACACTCTTCACCGTTATAGGTATTGATGTAAGTGAAACCAACAGTAGGACAGGCACCGCCCACAGGCGCTTCGCTGGCAAAGATATCGCCAAACGACATTTGCGAAGCAACGCGGGTGCGAATTTCAGCATTGGTGGCATGGCCAAGATCAACCCAGCTGATCACCGCCTCACCCAGACCTTCACCGGAAACCTGATTCCATTTGGCGGCGTAGAGGGTACCGGCGCTCAAATCGGCGGCGGTATCGGCAATAAACATAAAGAGGCCGACGTTGCTGCCGTCGTCAGAGAGGTAGACGGTTTTTTCGTCGGGCATTACGTAGGCCAGTTCGTGGGCGAAACGGCCCATGCTGTAGTGCTTGCTGAACGCAGGCGTGCCATCTTCGTTCACATCCACTTCCGGAGTCCAACCGTAGTAGTAGGGGTTGTTCAGGTTGGCGTCGTTGCCCCAGAATCGCAGAGTTACTTCGTTGTAGTAGTTATCGCTCAGTGGGTCTGCTGCGTTGGGTTCGTACTCTTCCGAGCCCAGGTGAGATTGCCAAGGGGTGGTCATACCGGCACAGTGTACCCAGCCACCAAACTCCTCTTTCTGGCTAACATACTGCAAGGTACCGGCTTTCAATGCCAGCTGGCCATCGGCCTCTTGCTGCAGTTCGTTCATGTACATGGCGCCCGGGGCACACTCAAACTGGGAGACCATGTAGAGCTTGTCGCCCTTCTGCAAAAAGCTGAAGTGATCCAGACCAGAGCCAGTGCCGCTGTCGGTACCGTTACAGAGGTAGTCGGAGTCATCTTCGTATTTGATGATGTTGTCCTGGAAATCCTTAACCAAGCCAAACACTTCGCCATTGTCTTCATCGCCAGTGGCGAGCAGCAGGTGGTAGTCGATGTATTGAGTTTCACCACCGACCATCACTTCAGAGGTGGAGCGAATCGCGTTCTTTTCGGCATCGGTAATTGAAGGTGAAATTTTGGTGAAGCGGATTTCATCGGTGTAGGCATCGGCACCGTCGACGCCATCAACGCCATTCACACCAGCAGCGCCATCGGCACCGTCGCGTCCATTTTTACCATCATCACCGTCGCAAGCGACCATCAGTGCACAGGTGGCAGCGACAATGAATGTATATAAAGCTTTTCTTTTCATGCGGGATTCCCTTTCGAAAACGGTGAGCGGACTCGGGTTTTTGAGCGGTGTAATCCTGCACGCCAATTGTTGCTTATTCTTGTCGGAGAGGTTTCAGATTTGTGAAATTTTGATGACTGGCGCGACAGTTAGTCGACGCCACCAATCACTGGAAGGCAGGCGACCTCGCCGATTAACGTGCTTGGTCTGCCAGTAGAAAGAACAGTAAAAGGTGGGAAATCTGCAACCGATAAGAGAGAGCGGCTGGTAGCGCGGCGTTTTCACCGCGCCGCGGTCACGAATAGTTACTGCAAAATCAGTCGCTGCTGGGCGGCTCCTTTTGCAGGCTCTGGTAATAGGCCGCGTAACCGGCGGTCATCGCCCGCGCGCAATCACCGGGGTTGCCCGTCTCTTTATTGCAGGGGCCAGCCATTACCTCCGGTTGGTTAGCCTCCACCCATTGGCGCGCCTCGAAGTAGATAGGTTGGTCGTTGGAGCTGGTGCTAATAGAGGCGATATGGCTACCGTCAAAGGTGAGGTGAAAGGTATCGGTAACATTGAAGCCGGTGTGCAGAGCCATAACCGGATCATCCTGTACGGTAATGGAACAGTGAAACAGCGTGGGGGATTCCGCCTCGCAGGCCGCCCGCTTGAGTACCTTGTAGTTGCCGCCTTCGGCCCAACCCTGGTACCAAAGAATACGCCCGGCGGACTCATCGGTGTGGGTTAGCAGCGCTTGGAGCCGGCTCGGGTCGAAGGAGTAAAAGGCATCGATAAAGGCCTCTGCGGTGGCCCGATTCCTCTCCAAAAGCGACGCCGCTTCACTGACACTCTTCTCTGAATCGGCGTTGACTGAACTAGCCATCATTAACGCTCCAAGGCCGAACCCGGCAATTAGTCTGTTCATTGGCTATCCTCTCCCGGCAGGCCTGAGCTTAAAACTTGGTGAGCTTATCTTTGGAGACAAACGCCATGCGGTACTGATCCCAAATAGTGAGCGCCTTGCCAGAGCCGGCCCCCATCGCTTTAACGTCGGTTCGCCCAGAGTAGGTGCCAAATATCCGATCCCAAATAATAATGGTGCAGCCAAAGTTGGAGTTGCTGCTCTCCAGCTCAATGGAGTGGTGCAGGTGGTGTTGCTCGGTGGTGGTGAAAAACCAACCATAAATACCCGAGCGCAGAGGCAGATTGGCGTGATTGAGGTAGGCACTGAAAAAGCTGAAGGCGCCAGTCACGGCGACCACCTCGTCACTGGCTCCGGTCAGCGCCAGCACGATGGGGGTACCAACCATCAACGCCATAAACTCCAACGGGTGGGTGCGGTCACTGCGCGCGGCGCTCATTTTGGTGATGTGGTGGTGGGTGGCGTGCATACGCCACCAAAATAGCGAGAGGTGCTGTGCCCGATGCAGCCAGTAGTAGACAAACTCCGATAGCGTGCGGATAAAAATGGCCGTGACAATCAACCCCAGCGTCGACTGCGGTTCCAGCGTGATATTAAGTGGTGTGGCATCACGCAGGGCATGAAAGCCATCGGAGATTGGGGTGCGATAGTAATCGAGGTAGAGCGGCACCCAAATCAGGTTGGAGCCGGCCAACCAGAAGGCATCTTCGGCAAACTCTTTGGGGGTAAGAATCCAATCTTTGCGCTTGGTCCAGAGGCGCTCGGCCAACAGAATCAACGGCAGCGGCAGCACCGTCATAATCGCTGCGAAAAGATCCGGATCAACCCACTCATAGCTATAGGCCGAGGCCACCGTCAGCATAGAGCCCAAAACCAGCACCGGCTGCGGCAGGGTTAATAGGAAGTTTCGCCACTTGCTCGGCTCGGCCATTGGCTGTGATGGCTGGTCACCGACGGCGGCCGGGGTGACTATCTCTGCTGCTTCATTCATGAACTATACCCTTAGTAAACCGCCATTGGCGGCAGTGTTTCCCTACGCAAGAAGCAGGCCATTGAAAGTACCCGCATTCTACGTTTGCGAGTAACTGGCGGTCTTTACATTCACCTGGATCACAAATTGCTGTGAAACGCAGCAATGCTATTTACCCAAGGAGTAGCGCATCAGGTCGACCCGGTTTTTGGTTCCGATAATTTTGGAGGTCGCTTGCCCGGCCAGTAGATCAATATTGAATCGATAGCGCCAGTACTCGACGTCGATGGTCTGCAGGCGATCGTCCACCACTTTTAGTTCAATCAATGCGGGCTGGTTGTTATCCGACAGGTATTCGTAGTGGTAGTTATCACCTTGGTGACTCATTGCTGCGCCCAATACGCTTTCGATCTCTGGGAAGGCGGGGATTGATGAGAGATCGACACCGGAGAAATCCACACTGAGGGTCATCAGCAGCTTATTGATCTTGGCGTCACAGCCACTGGCCATCACCTCTTCAATCAACTGTGGTGAGAGCACACCAATAATTTTTTTGTCCACCTCAATGGCACTCAACTTGAAGTCGCCTTCGGTATCGGCGATAAAGGCAAAGCGCCAGGCTAGATCTTTATCGCCACTACCATTCTGTTTTTTTGCCTCGTAGGCAAAGTATTTAGTGCCTGCTTCCATAGAGATGCGCTGGGGCTCCTCTCCCACCAGGGCAATGATATCGGAATCATAGAGGATGGGGCGGCTGATTTTAATCAGCGACTGTGCCGGCTCGAAGTAGATCGACTTATCACACAGGTCGTCTTTGGTTTGATTAACCCGGGTTAGCAAGCAACCATTAAGTGACAGACTCAATACAATTAATAGAGTACAACTGAAGAGTTTCCGCATAGAGTAATAGTCGCTTATTGGGGGCTAGTGTGGATCATTGTAAATATTTGGCCAGGAAGCTCTCTACCGCCTGGTAGACCTGTTCCTGGTCCTTTTTATAGTAGAACACATTGTGGCCGGTGTTTTTCAATTCGATGTATTCAAAGGTTCTATCATACTTTTTTAACGCTTTTCGCATTGCCTTGGCCTGACTGTGGGGTACCACACTGTCCTCTTTACCCGCGATCAATAAAATGGGGGTTTTAATCGCTTCAGCATGTAGAGCCGGAGAATTGGAATTAAGGAGATCGGCATCTTGCTTCGGGTTCCCTCGCGTTTTGTAGAGATACTCTACCACCTCATCCAACCCTTCCGCTTTCGCCCATTTAAGCTGGTGATTCACTTGCGCCACTAGATCGGTCACAGCATTCATCGCCACGCTGCACTGAAACAACTCCGGTGTTTTGATGGTAGCCATCAGCGCAGCATAGCCTCCATAGGAGCCGCCCACTATGCACATTTTCCCTTTTTCAACATAACCTTTCTTGAGCAGAAAATTGGTGGCATCCTCTAAGTCATCCTGCATAGACAACCCCCACTGTTTGTAACCAGCCTCCTCAAATGCCCGGCCGTAACCGGCAGAGCCACGAAAATTGGGTTGAGCAACAATATAGCCCCGCGTAGCCATAAATTGCGCAAAGTCATCCCAGCTTGCGTAGTCCCTCGAGCGGGGGCCACCGTGTGGGTAGAGTACCAGTGGGTAGGCTTTATTCTGTTCGTAGTTAGGAGGCAGCAACAAAAAAAGATCGATAATTAAACCATCACGGGCTTTGTATCTGGCCTTGGCCGGGATTCCCAACTTTTCTGCCGGCAAACCGAGGTAACCATTTTGAATAAACCTCAATGAGTCCGCGCCTTTATCATACAGATAGTAGGCGCTGGGTTGGTCACGGCCATACAGTTGATAGACCGACCGCCGCTCACTGGCTCCACCAAACAGATTAAAATTATAGTTACCAAATTTACCAGCCAAATGATCGTAACGGGACTGATCCTGTTCACTAAAGAATTTAAAGCGAACCAGATCACCCACCGGGTAGTAGCCGATAATTTCCCTATGATCATCCACCACTATTCCCCCGACATCCTGTCCAGGCAAGGAAACTAAAGTGTTCATATCACCGGTTTCAAGATCGCGGGCCACCAGCTCGTAATAACCCGTCTCCTCGTTGCGCTTGCGATAGACCAGCCGGTTACCATACCAGCCGATATAGTCGGTAAACAAATCAATCCCGCCCGCATCCTCTTCGTCATCGAAGTCGATGGTATCGAGCTCTTCCCACTTATCCTCTTTAAGGTAGCTTAAAATTACCGCCTTATTGGAGACCTTGAAATAGTCGACTCTATGAGTGGGTACACCGTCGTCGTCAATTAGAAAAAGTACTGTACGTTTACCACCTTTAGCCACCAGCTCGGTGGTACCATCGAAAACATTGACCTTAAATATCTGCACAGCACCATTGCGGTAGCCTTGCATCAGCACATGCCGATCATCATTTTTAATAGTCATTATTTGTGAAAGGCGGCGATTGTATTTATAGCGGGGCTGATCATTCATAAGCACAACCTGATCTCCACCACGGGTATCAACGGAGATCACCCGCTCCAGAAGCAGGTAGTCGTACAGATTAAAATCTTCCTCCTCTTCAGCCGCCCTGGAGGCCTCATTTAACTGTAAGGGAATTTGCAGAGTTACCAGCAGCCGATCATTGTTTACCCAACGGAAGGATTTGGGGCGCTTGACATCCCCCTTAACACCACCGATAACCGGCTGGCCTGGCGCATCCAGATCATGGATGGTGAGCGTGCGCACACCATTATTGTTCCAGAGCGCGGCCAGGTAGCGGCCATTGGGCGATAACTTAGCGCCGCGATAGTCGGGTTCCCGAGTAAAGTCCTGCCAGGTGAGCTCTGGTTGCCAAGCACAAACCGTAGCCGGAAGGAGGAAAAAAGCCGCTAGCAGGGGTAACCGCAGGTAACTGAGGATTGAGTAGGTTGAGCAGCCAAACCGTTGCATAAATCGCCTTATTTATAATCTTCCACTGATTGCGACACGGGCAGCCTTGCCCTATCCGTCTCTCTGAGCCATAAGCCCCGTAGAGTAGCAATAACTCTGCTCGGCAGCCAACTGCTGTGCACCACCTAAGCGCGCAGCCCTGTTAAATCTTATGCTTCGTGAGTGGCATAGGCTTTGCTGAATTTAGGGAGATTTTAACAACCTAGCAGGAACCCCCATGCGCGACTTTATTCAATCCCTACCCAAAGCCGAATTGCACGTCCACCTGGAGGGCACCTTCGAGCCGGAACATATCTTCGCCATGGCGGCCCGCAACGGTATTGACCTGGGTTATGAATCACCGGAGGCAATCGTTGCCGCCTATGATTTTTACGACCTGCCTTCGTTTTTAACCTTCTACTACAAGGCCATGCACGCCCTGCAAACCGAGCAGGATTTCTACGAGCTGACCTACGCCTATTTCGAAAAAGCCAAGGCCGACAATATCGTCTACGTGGAGCCCTTCTTTGACCCCCAGGGCCACACCAGCCGCGGGGTAGCCTTTGAAACGATAATCAGCGGTATCCATCGCGCTCAGGCAGATGCCCGCACAAACCTGGGCATAGAGTCCAACCTGATTATGTGTTTCCTGCGCGATATGAGTGCGGAATCGGCCATGGAGCATCTGCTGATGAGCCTGCCGTTTAAGGAGTGGATTATCGGGGTTGGCCTGGACTCGGACGAAAAAGATAACCCACCGCTAAAATTTGCCGAGGTTTTCCAGCGCGCCCGTGCCGAAGGCTACAAGCTCACCATGCACTGCGACGTTAACCAGAAGGATATTCTGGGCCATATGTGGGAGTGCTTGAACGAGATCCAGGTCGACCGTATCGACCATGGCGTAAACAGCCTGGAGGATCCCAGCCTGTGCGAGGAGATTGCCAAACGGGGGCTGGGCCTGACGGTCTGCCCCGTCTCCAACAATTTTGTGGTGCAGACCTACACCACCGATGAGATTCGCAAGATGTTGCAGTTGGGCATGAAGGCCACGGTTAACTCCGACGACCCGGCCTACTTCCGCGCCTATTTAACCGATAACTTTGTCGCGCTGGCCGAACACGGCGAGTTTACCCAGGCAGAAATTACCCAGTTGGTGAAAAATGCCTTTGAGGTAAGTTGGTTGAGTGAGGCGGATATCGCCGAGCACCTCGCCGCGGTTAACGCGGCGGCTTAGCGCGGCTTTTTTAACTTTTAGGGGGGGCGAACAGGCCAGAAGTTTCCCGATAGGCCTGGCATCGCTGCACGGCTATTTGTCCAATTCCGAGGTGGATAGTGCTTCTGCCTCGGCTTGCTCCCCACTGTCGGGCAAGCCCTTTATATCAGCCGGCACCTCATCATTGAGCGGCGCTTCATCATCGTTCGACTCCAGAAAATCGACCTCCAACTCCGCCCGCTCGGCAAAGTGGGCATGCAGCTCGGTTTTGATGGCCGGCGCCAGATTTTTGAATTCACCCACCCGTTTCACCAAATTGCCACGGCCGCTGACCAGTTGGTTTTCCGCCTTGCCATAGGCCTCGGTGGCTTTATCGAGCCCCTTTTTCACATCGGCAAAGCTACCTAAAAAGGTATTCAGCTTGTTAAAGACCCCTTCGGCCTTTTCAGCCAAAGCAGCGGTGTGTTTGTTTTGATCCTCAAAGCGCCACAGCTGCCGTACGATATTGAGGCTGGTAAGCAAGGTGGTGGGCGTGGCCACCAGTACGTTACGCTCAATAGCTGATTGAAACAGATTTTCATCAGCTTTTAGGGCTTCGACAAAAGCCGATTCAATAGGCACAAACATAAACACCACTTCCGGCGAGTTGAGCCCGGGAATCTTGTAGTAGTCGCGGTCGGCCAACTCTTTAATGCGGCTGGCCATGGCCTGTACATGCTCAGCCAAAGCCAGTGTGCGCTCCTGTTCATCTTCGGCGTTTACAAAACGGGTATAGGCGTTGAGGGAGACCTTGGCATCGATGATGAGGTGTTTATTCTGCGGCAGGAAGACCACCGCATCCGGCCGCTGGCGCCCGGCCTCGGTGGTAAACGAGGCCTCGCGCTGGTAATCCTTGCCGGCTTGCAGGCCTGAGCGGTCAAGAACGTTCTCCAGCACCAGCTCGCCCCAGTTGCCCTGCAGCTTTTTCTGCCCCTTGAGGGCGGTGGAGAGCTCGTGGGCCTCGGTGGTGATCTGCTGATTGAGTGCTTTCAGCTGCTCCAGCTCTTTTTTCAGTTCGCCGCGCTGGGTGCTCTCGCGGTGGTGGATCTCCTGCACCTCTTTTTTAAAGGCATCGATCGACTGCTGAAAGGGGTTGATAACCGAATTCAAACCCTGTTTGTTGCTCTCGGCCAGGGCCTGGGATTTCTTCTCCAGGATTTCGTTGGCCAGCACCTGGAAGCGGTCGGTCAGATCCTGTTTCTGTTTCTCGAACAGCGCCATCTGCTCCTTCAGGCCACGCTCCCGCTCAACCACCGAGCTGTTGAGCTGTACATTCTCTTCCAGCAGGCGGGCATTCTCTTTGTTGAGCGCTTCCCACTTACCCTGCCACTGCCCAATCGCCTGCTGCAGCTCTTCGGTTTTAGCCTGCAGGGCGGCAATGGTTACCTGGGCCGCTTTGTGGTTCGCCAACGTCTCCTGGCGGACGTTTTCACTCGCCTGCAATTGGCTCCTCAGCAGTTGTTCGCTCTGTTTCAGCTCGCCCAGCGTGGTTGTTAGGTTGTCGGCCTGGGCCTCCAGCACACTGTAGCGCCGCTGCAGTTCGTTGTGCTCCCGCTGCTGTTGCTGCAGCACCTGCTGCTGCGCCTGGCTCTCCTGGCGCATGCTTACCAGTTGAGCCATCTCCCCGGCCAACTGCTGTTGCAGTTGCGCCAGCTGGCTGCGGTAGAAGTGCCGGGTGAGGCTCCATATCAGAATGGCCAACAAAGCCACTGCCAGCAGTGCGGCGGCGATAGTGATAAGGTGCTGTTGTGTTAAAACCATAGTGTTGTTTGCTTATCAGAGTGAATGCTTATTGGCGAGGCGCCCGCAGCTGATCAATAACTGTTTTGCCGGCCACCAGCAGCCCACCTGCCAGAATGCCAAGCAGAGCATTGGCCAGAGCGCTGGCTATGGCTGCCCACAAGCCGGCCGCTGGCAGGGTGTGGGTTAGCTCATCCAGCCAGTGGCTAAGGCCATGCGCGATGGGTAAGCCGTGCAGAAGAATACCGCCGCCCACCAAAAACATGGCGGCGGTACCCACGATGGTGAGCAGTTTAATCACATAGGGGCAGATGGCCAGAATCCAGCGACCAAGCCGGTAACGCCATTCGGCCGCACCCGGCTTGGCCAGCAGCAGGCCGAGGTCGTCGAGTTTAACGATGGCCGCCACAATGCCATACACCCCCACCGTTATTAAGGCCGCGATGACCACCACCACCCCCAGTTGAGTTAAAAAGTTCTGCTCGGCCACCGTCCCCAGAGCAATCACGACCACTTCGGCAGATAGGATAAAGTCGGTACGCACCGCACCTTTGATCTTTTCCCTCTCAAATTCCGCCATATTAACCGTTGGGTTGTGCAGCGCTTCGGTAACAGCGCCGCGCTGGCTGGCTTCGCTCGGGTGCAGCCAGGAGTGAAACACCTTCTCAAACCCTTCAAAACAGAGAAAGGCCCCGCCAAGCATCAACAGCGGGGTGATCAACCAGGGGATAAACGCGCTGATCAGCAGTGCCGCGGGCACCAGAATGCATTTGTTGCGGCAGGAGCCGACAAACACGGCCCACACCACCGGCAGCTCCCGCTCGGCGCGAATGCCGGAGACCTGTTCGGCGTTTAGGGCCAGGTCATCCCCCAACACCCCAGCGGTCTTTTTGGCGGCCACCTTGGTCATCACCGATACGTCATCCAAAACCGTGGCGATATCGTCCAACAGCGCCAGTAAGCCTGCAAAGGCCATTTACTTCTCCTAAGGTCGCAACTAGCCGCCGGCCGCTCCCCTTGCCAGCCGGCAAAAGCCGCTACTATAGCACCCCGAAGGGCTTGCCGGCTGCTCGTCTGGGAGTAGACTCAAAAACGGCAATAACGCTCATTTTTAGCCATATAAGTCTAGATAGATCACAAAGCAGGCATTCAAATGACGCGGAGTTGGATTTTAATCACTGCTTTGAATTAATCTGGCGTAAACTTGGGCCGGGAAAATAGTAGCGGGGGAAGGCTTTACTGGTTGCTTGCGACAGCACTGGAAGTGCCACAGAGTTATGACCTTATCTAATGATAGAGGCGCTTTGTTGGTGAGCTTACTGAATATCACCGACGAAGATAAAGCAATTCTTACCCAATACCGAGACACGCTCACACACGCCTGTGCCACCTTCCGTGCGAGCTTCAACGACTATCTCCTAGCTTCCCCCTCCACCGCCAGCCTCTACCACCGTTTCCAAAACGCCGGTGGCAACCTCGATACCTTGATCAATGAACAGCTGCGCAGCTTGATGAGCTTTCTGACTGCAGGCTCGGATACCCAACGCAATCAGCAGCTGGCCGCCATTGGCGCCCTCAACCACCAGCAGGGGGTAGAACCGGAATGTATGATGGGTATCTACCGCCACTTTTTCGATCACCTGGAACAACAGCTGGCCGCACTACCCAACTACTCTATTGAGAACCAGTTACGGCTGCGCAACAGTGTTGGCAAGTTTCTGTTCCGCGATTTGGGCCTGATTATTGGCGGTTACTGGCAGACCACACTCAAGCACCTGCGTGCCGAACAGCAGAAGGTGGGGAGCCTGCAGGAGCAGATCAACGGCCTGCTTACCAACATCCCGCAGCTGCTCTGGTCGTTCGATGTCACTGGCGATAAGCCCCTCTACCTAAGCCCCAACCTGGCCCGGATTTGCCAGGTGAGCGGCGAATTTCCCATCCCCCTGTTTGAAGACACCATCGCCGAGGACCGCAAAACCCTGGAGCTGGCCTGGTATCGCGCCCTGCAGGGCCACCCGGTGGAGGTGGAGAGCCGAGTGAAAACCGCCGGCCAACCCATGCGCTGGTTCAAGCGCGCACTCTACCCCTACAAAGATGCCAGCGGCCGGGTATTGCGCATCGACGGCATCATGGAAGACACCACCGAGCTCAAACGCAACCTGGAGCGCTTAAACACCCTGGCCACCACCGACAGCCTTACCGGGCTGACCAACCGCCTGCTGTTTAACGATCGCCTGGAGCAGTCACTGGCCCTGGCCGAGCGCAACAACGGCCAGCAGCTTGCCGTACTGTTAATGGATTTAAACCATTTCAAAGAGATCAACGATACTCTTGGTCACCAGGTGGGCGACGAGGTGTTGGTGCAGGTGGCGCACCTGTTAAAAGAGCAGATCAACCGCCGCTCCGATACCCTGGCGCGCCTGGGTGGTGATGAGTTTGGTGTGCTGCTGACCGCCGGCGAGGCGGGTGGCCTCTCGGCCGAACATATCTGCCGCAAGATTGAAGCTGCGTTTGATCGTGCCTTCACCGTGCAGGGTCGGGAGATCTACCTGGGTGTGAGTATTGGTGTCGCCCTCTACCCCGAGCACGGCACCGACGCCTCCACCCTTCTGCGCCGGGCCGATATCGCCATGTACTCCGCCAAGCGGGCGGGCATTGGCCACAGCTACTACCGGCCCGATCAGGACCTGGATGCCCAACAGAACTTCTCCCTGGCCAACGATCTGCGCCACGCCATGAAAAACCAGGAGCTCTTCCTGGAGTACCAGCCCAAGGTTAACCTGCAGGATTACAGCGTCACCTCGGCCGAGGCCTTGATCCGCTGGCTGCACCCGGAGAAGGGGCTGTTAAACCCGTTCGACTTTATCCCCATCGCCGAGCGCAGCGGCCAAATTATTCCCATCACCGAGTATGTGATTGAAACCGCCGTGAAGCAGGTCGCCCACTGGCAGACCCTGGGTGTCACCATGAGCGTGGCGATCAATCTCTCGGCCAAGGTGTTCCAGCAGTGGGGCAACCTCACCTTTTTTATCCACCAAACCCTGCGCAAGTACAAACTGCCGGGCAAGTGCCTGGAGATTGAGATCACCGAAAACGTACTCATGTCTGACCTGGTGGCGGTTCGCAAAATTTTGAATCACATCACCAAGCTGGGCGTGACCATCGCCATCGATGACTTTGGCACCGGCTACTCCTCCCTCGCCTATTTGAAGTCGCTGCCACTCAATACCCTGAAGATCGATAAGTCGTTTGTGATGGATATGATCAACGACGAAAACGACGCAATGATAGTGAAGTCGACCATCGACCTGGCCCACAACCTGGGGCTGTCGGTGGTGGCCGAAGGGATAGAGAACGCGCAAACCCTCAGCCTGCTCGGCCAGTGGCGCTGCGATGGCGCCCAAGGCTACTACCTGGGCAAACCGCTGTCGGCCATCGACTTCATGCTGAGTGTTGAAAGTGGCGTCTACTCCGGAGTGTGTGAAGTGATGGGCATGGGACTCTAGCCTCGCAATCGGCCCAAATCCCTCCTCTTACCCGCCACAAATTCGTCGGCCCACAGCGATAAACTGCGATCCTAAACAGCCCCACAAGCCACTTATTTCCCCCTCGCCACCAGCCCGACCAGCGAGCGAAACGAATCCCAAAGTCTCATTCACAGGCTCCGCGATCAGCCAAAGCGCGTCATACAGCTCAAAATTTCAGGGTTAAACCCGCCTCCCTGCCCGCCGCTCCACCAGGCACTATGGCAAGTGCTCACTTACCACAGACAACATACCCACCGGCCAGAGTCCTGCAAAGAGCCAGCTTCTTCAGCTTTAGCTAGCGCCCTTGTTGTGACCAAACACAAATATTAATGATAATAATTATTATTTACATTTATCTAGATCCAAGCTTAGAATCCGCTCCACACACCTGCTTACAACTCCACACACCAACAAGGAAAATTCAGATGACCAACACAATTCGAGGAAGCCAGTTACTGGGCTCACAAGCCCTCTGTTTAGCCATCTCCCTGGCCCCCATGGTGACCACCGCCGAGACCAGCAACTGTAGTGAAAGCAGTACCTCGGGTGAAGCTTGCTCGCAGCAGGAGAGCTCGAATCAGATTGAGTTGATTGAAGTGTACGGGGTACCCAGCGCCCCCTATCAGGCGGACCGCTCCGGCGACCTGCGCCGGCTGATGAAGCTGTCGGAAACACCGCAAACACTGAACATTCTCACCCAGCAACAGATCCTCGACTCCGGCAAATCGGACCTGAAAGAGATCGTCTCGGCCCAGGCGGGGGTTACCCTGGGTACCGGCGAAAACGGCAACGCCTTTGGCGACCGCTATATCATTCGCGGCCACGAAGCGCGCAGCGATGTGTTTGTCGATGGCCTGCGCGACCCGGGCATGACCACTCGCGAAAGCTTCGCCTCCGAGCAGGTAGAGATCACCAAAGGCCCCAGCGCCACCTTCGCCGGCCGCGGCTCCTCCGGTGGTGCCATTAACAGCATTACCAAACAGGCCTCCCCCGATGCCAACTTCAACCGCCTCGACACCAGCATGGGCACCGATGACTACTACCGGCTGGTGCTGGATGTTAACGCTCCCATCAGCGACAACAGCGCCGTGCGCTTTAACCTGCTGCAGGCCGATGAGACCATCCCCGACCGTGAAGGCATCGAAAAGCTGCGCCAGGGGGCACTGGTATCTGGCTTCTATGCTGCCACCGAAGCGCTGTCGTTTATCGGCGATGTCTACTACCTGAACGCCGAAGATACCCCCGACCTGGGCAGCTTTTTTGATCGGGAGCTGCGCAAACCCTACAAAGATATTCCCGTCTACGCCCAGAATGAGGACTTCCTCAACACCGAGGTCAGCGCCGTTACCCTGCGCACCAACTTCCAGCTGAATGAGACAGTACGCCTCTACAACGCCACCCGCTGGGGTACCACCGACAATGGCTATGTCACCACCGGTGCCCGCGGTACCACCCGTGATGCCAGTGACCCCTTCGCTCCCGGCGCCGACACCATCAGCCTGAGCACCCACCAGGGTTGGCAGAAGGTGGACTACTGGGCCACGCAATTCAACCTGTTCTGGGATAGCGAACTGTTTGGCCACGAGAGCCGCTGGGTGTTTGGCGTGGAGTACACCGACGAAGCCGTGGACAACGGCGTCTACAACATCGGCTACAACGGTACCTCCAACTGTTTGGTCAGTGGCCGCGGTGGCGTGCAGGCGGGCTACTGTGCCCTGGATGGCAACGGTGCCGTCATCGATGACCTGAGCAGCCTGATGCAGCGCACCATTGAGCGCGGCTCTCCGGATGCGCAATCGGCTATCCAGACCACCTCCCTCTATGCCATGAACACCCTCGACCTGACCGACAAGCTGAACCTCTTTCTCGGCCTGCGCCAGGACAGTTTTGACTACAGCAACGACGTCGTCTCCCGCGGGGTGCCCGCCTCCTACGACTACTCCGACGACCTGATCAATGGCCATGTGGGGCTGGTGTACGACATCACCGATGAGGGCAACGTCTACCTCACCTACAGCACGGCCACCAACATCAACGGCGGTGAATCCGACGTCGGCGGCAGCTGTGGCTACGGTGGTTTGTGTGGCGACCCGGATCAGGTACAGGCCTCCGACCCGGAACGGGTGGAAAACATTGAACTGGGTACCAAATGGGAGCTGTTCGATGACCGGCTGCTGGCCACCGCGGCGCTGTTCCGGATTACCAAGTCGGATGTGATGGAGAGCGTTGGTGACGACTACGCCGCCCTGGGCACACTCAATACTGGTGAAAACCGGGTGAAAGGGGTGGAGCTCTCCCTCTCCGGCGCCATCACCGACCAGCTGAGCGTGCAGTTCAGCGCCACCAAGATGGATGCCGAGGTACTCGAGTCAGTGAACGAAGAGAACATCGGCCTGGCACTCAGTAATTTCGCCGAGGAGAGCCTCTACCTGATGCTGCGTTACCAGCCCAGCGCCAGTTTCGCCTTTGGTGCCTCGGCCACCTACCAGGGTGAGATGTACGGCGGCCAGCCGGATACCGCTGCGGGTTACGACGCCACCATTGGCGATTACAGCATTGTGGTGCCGGACTACACCGTCTATGACCTCTTCTTCAACTATTACCATTCCGATACGGTTAACTTGCGGGTAAATGTGGGCAACGTTACCGATCGCGAGTACTGGACCGCTGCCTACCGCTCCGGTTCGTTTATGTACCTCGGCAACGCCCGCAATGTACGTGCGACCGTTACCTGGCAGTTCTAAGCAGCCCAGGTCAGTATTGCGTTACCGGCAACCAACGGTGGCAACCCTCGGGCTGCCACCTGTTATTTTTACAAAGCAAGGGCCCACCACCGGCTAACTGTTATGGTAATCATCGAACAATTTCTTAACGCCACCGAAGTCGGGCACTATCGCCAAGCTTTGCAACAGGCCGCCTGGCTGGACGGAACCGAAACAGCCTTGGGCATGGCCTCGGCAGTAAAAAAGAATCTCCAGGCAGACGGCAACGACCCGGTCGTTAAACAGTTGGTCAACGGCCTGCTGGCGAAAATGGGGGCCAACAACAAGTTGGTTTCCGCCGCCTTGCCCCACAAAATTTTTCCACCCTGTTTTAACTCCTACTCGGCCAAGGAAACCTACGGCTACCATGTCGATGCCGCCATCATGCGCCTGCCCAATAGCCAGGAGATATTGCGCAGCGACGTATCCATGACCCTGTTTTTAAGCGACCCAGACGACTACCAGGGCGGCGAACTGACCATCGCCACCGACTACGGCAGCCAGAGCCTTAAATTGAAGGCTGGCGATGCGGTGGTCTACCCGTCCTGTAGTCTGCACCAAGTCACCCCGGTTACCGAAGGCCGACGTCTGGCGGCTATCTGCTGGATGCAGAGCCTGGTGCCGCAAGCCGCTGTGCGTGACACCCTCTTTCAACTTGATCAGACCATCCAACAGCTCTCGGCCAACAGCACCATACCCCGCGAGCAACTGGATAACCTGCACCTGGTCTACCACAACCTTATCCGTCAGAACGCGCAGGTTTAATCGTAAAAAATCGAGGGGCAGATAAAACGATAACAACTGATAGGAGATAACACTCACGAACTTGCAACAGGCTATTGCTGGCCAGACTACAGATACACCAACAGGATAGATCGCGAATTGGCATTGAATAAAATTTCGCAGCAAAGGCCACCACGGTAGCGCCGGCAATCAAGCCAAGGGGTTGCCAATTGGCAATGCCGTATCAATCCATGTTTAAAAGATTCGACCACAGCTACTAGCTTGCGGCCATGGAAAAAAATCCATACTCAACTAAATGATCACGGCAGATCGATAACCCTATCCTTAAGTTGCCGCTTCAATATTTTGCCGCTGGCATTTTTGGGGAGAGCCGCCTCAATTTGGAAACACTTCGGGCGTTTGTAGGAGGAGAGCTTATCCCGGCAGAAAGCCTCCAGGGATTCAACCTCAATTTCCACCCCTGGCTTGGCTACCACAAAGGCGGTGACCGCCTCTATCCAGCGCGGATGGGGAATGCCCACCACAGCCACCTCCATAACATCGGGGTGTTTAATAATGACCTCTTCCACCTCCCGGCTGGCGACATTTTCGCCACCGGTTTTGATCATATCTTTCTTGCGGTCGACCACATACAGATAACCCTCGTCATCCATGCGGCCCAGGTCACCACTGTGAAACCACCCGCTGCTAAAGCTTTCGGCGGTTTTTTTCGGATCGTGGTAATAACCCAGGGTAGCCTGCGGACTTCGATGGACAATCTCCCCCACTTCGCCCACGGCCACCGGATTATTGTCATCGTCCACCAACCGGGTTTCGACGTTGATACCAGGGCGTCCGGCGGAGCCCAACTTGCGCAGCTGATCCTCGGGCTTGAGGATGGTCGCCAGCGGTGCCAACTCGGTTTGGCCATAGAAATTAAACAACCGCACGCTGGGCAGACGTTGTGCGATCTCCTCAATGATTGCTGTAGGCATAATCGAAGCACCGTAATAGCCCTTACGCAGCGAGTTGAGGTCGAATTGATCAAACTGCGGGTGGCGTAACAACGAGATCCACACGGTGGGGGGACAGAACAGTTTAGTCGCCTTATGGTGTTCTATCGCCGACAAAATGGTGGTTGGATCCGGCCCCTCCAGCAGCACACTGGTGGCCCCCAGATAGATGTCCACCATTAAAAAAACATCGAGTTGCGCGCAATGGAACAGTGGCAGACTATGCACCTCAATGTCGTTTTCGCTCATTTCGCCATCGACGATACAAGTCACATACTGGGCATAAAGTGAACGCGCACTCATCATCGCCCCCTTCGGCCGGGATTCGGTACCACTGGTGTACATCAGCTGCACCGGCTCATCATCACCCACCTCGGCGTAGGGCTCAGTGCTATCGGGGTAATCAAACCAGGGTTCAACCGCCTGCCAATGCTCCGCGGCCGTGGCGCCACTATGCTGAATAACGCCGTGCACCTTAAGCTCAATGCCGGCCTCGGCAATGGCTTCATCGGCCAGCGCGGTTAAAGTGTCTTCCACCAACAGGGCAACTGGCTGACAGTGCGACAACAGGTAGGCCGTATCGGAGCTATTTAACATGAAGTTAATCGGTGCCAGCACCGCACCAATACGCGCAACGGCAAAACGCAGAATGACAAAGGTGCGATTATTGTGTGATAGCAGCGCAACCCGGTCGCCCCTTTCCACACCCCTGGCGATTAACGCATTGGCGGTCCGGTTTACGATGGTATTTAACTGGCTGAAGGTGTCGCTCTGCTCGCCAAACACCAAAGCCGTTTTATTGGGAACACGTGCCGCTGATCGCCTGAGCATGTCGCCCAGTTGTTGGCCTCTGGCCCGAGTGATCGTTGTTGCATTAGTGGTTAATTCTGTTTTCATTGTTATTTAACCCCACACCTAGTCTAGCTATAACCTACAGGCGTAACTAACCCGTTGCCCCAAAAATCGCGGGCCAACCGATTAAAAGCATCGTGCTAATGGGGCATTTTATCAAGCAGTTTTTAGGATGCTGCTAGGTGTTGCTGGATATGGCTTGTGTAAACGTGGTTATTGTGGGCTGCTCTGAATTTCGGCGATGCCGAATCGCCTCGGAATCGGCGCACGCTTCAAGCCGATCACCCAAGCCAAAAGCTGACGACCCGGGCCACTACCCAGAAGCTGGCAAGGCTGCCAATAAAATAGGGCGGAATACGCAGCAACAGCGGATGCTTGGTGGAGAGGTACGGCCGCAGGATAAACCAACAGACCAGTACCGCACCTACAAATAGGAGCTGACCCAGCTCCACCCCCAGGTTAAACAGCACCAGTGCTGTGACCAGGGCATTTTCGGGCAGGCCAATCTGCTGCAACACCGCGGCAAATCCCAAACCGTGCAGCAGACCAAAGGTGAACGCCACCAGCCAGGGTCTGCGTGAACTCAAGCCCGGGCGGCCCTGCTGTTTTTTTATTATTTCATTGGCGACAAAGACAATACTTAATGCAATCACCGCCTCAACCGGTGGCATCGGTAAAGTTACGATCTTTAAGCTGGATAAAATCAAGGTAATACTGTGAGCCAGCGTGAAGGCGGTAATGGTGGTCACCAGTTTGCGCCAGCCGGTTACCAATAACATCAAGGCCAAAATAAACAGCAAGTGATCCAGCCCCACCAGAATATGCGCCACACCAAACCATAAATAGTTGGCCGCAGTCATCATCCAGCTCTGCTGCACAGGAAATTGTAAGCGTGGGTTTTCCGGGGACAACCGATGAATCTGACTACTGCCATCCAGGTAATCGACACGCACCAGCACCTCGGTGATTGCACTCTGAAACCCATGAACAACCAACTCAGCGCCAGCCAGATTATGTTCATGACGAATTCGATAGTGAATCAGATTGGCACTCGCTGCTGTAAAAGCCAACTGCGCACCGAGGGTCTCCACTGAGTCATCAAAGTCGGCAGTGATACCAACCACTCCCGGACTACCGCCGACTGATTTGAAAGTAACATCAAAATCCGTTGCCGAAAGCTGCGTTATCGCCAGGTAACCTGGCCGGGAAACATCGGCTAGCAAAGGCAGAGACAATAGGCAGGTGGCAAATAAGAGGAGTATTCGATTAGCCATCCCGGGCCTCTGCTTCCGGCCGGCTGATCTGATATTTTTTCAATAACTGGGCATTGTATTGATTGGTCATCTCCAGACGTTGGCTGGATTGCCAGCGCTGCACTACCTGACTTCTTAATTCAGCAAAGGGCCTCACTGCAGCGGGTTTATATTCAGTCAACCGAACCAAATGAACCCCCAGGCTGGAACGCAGGCTTTGCCATTGGCCTACAGGCAGAGCCTGCAGCTGCCAACTGAAACCTTCACCAAAAATACCATCAACATAGGATGGGATTTTCAATGTATAGCTGCGCTGCAACAGCGAAGGGTCTCCGCTAACCGCCTCGCCGTGGGCAAGTTTCTCTTTGAGAACCGAGAGTTTTTTATCGATGGCGGTGTCCGTCAGGCTATCGGTACTGATAAAGAGCTGATCAAATGAAAATTGCGGCGCAGTGGCAAACTCCTGTTGATGAGCCTGATAGAAATCCTGCAACTCTTGCTCATCTGGATTCGCCAGGCGCAGTGTATCTTCCACAAAAAAGGAGAGTTTTTGCCGCAATCGACGGCGGATGACCTCATCACCCGCATCTATCCCCAAAGCCAGCGCTTCCCGGTAATAGATTTCGTCAAGAATATATTCGTCGATTAGCGTTTGAGTCTCGCCGGCTGTTGGGGGTCGCAGCCACTCTTGCTCGTACTTCATCTTCAAGAAGTTGACCTGCTCTTTGGTAACCACCACATGATTGGCGTCGGCGCTGCCAGGTGCAACTTGGTTATATAAAATAAACAGCAGAAAACCGGCCAGCATGAAATGGAGCAGTGGCTCTCTAATAATTTTGATTATTAACATGAAGGTACCTTCAGCGTTCAATCATATCCCCAGAATTGCGGGTTATAGAACCAGACAGAGAAAAGACGACCTCTATTATAATTTTTTCACATCTACCCTATCGCAGTTTGAATAATCACACCCAAATTTGTTGTGGTAAAGGGTTTAGGTAGACGCCTGTCAACAAGCAGCTTTATCTTTTAACAAAACCGACTATAATAGTCAATCTAATTGACATTATAAAAAACCAGACATAACCAATAAATTACTGCAAGCACGCTACAGGCCTACGCCAATGAATATTAACCCTGAACGAATGGTCAACCTGGCAAGCCTTTGCCAGCAGGTTGGCATTACCCGCGAATCCAACCAGTGGCTGGAAGTCACCCAACCCATGATCGACCAGTTTGCGGAAGTGACCCGCGACCACCAGTTTATTCATGTTAATCCCGCGCAAGCCGCCACAACCAGCTTTGGCTGCACCATTGCACATGGATTCCTGACCCTCTCCCTGCTGCCGGTATTCCTGGAACCTCTGCAGTTAATCCCGGAAGGCTCGCAAATGTGTATCAACTATGGGCTCAATCGGGTTCGCTTTCCCAGCGCGGTTAAAGTGAACTCCCGCATTAAGGCCACGACCACAATGAAAGCGGTTGATACCTCTGAGCCCGACCGAGTAAAAATCACCTGGGAGATTGTCGTGAACGTGGCCGGCAGTGAAAAACCGGCCCTGATTGCCGAGTCATTAATTTTGTGGCTACTGACCCCAACCCGATGCACTCTGGAGGAGATTGTATGAAAGCCGTTATCTGTCAAGAATTGGGCCCACCGGAAGCACTCGCCTTGGGCGAGTTCCCGATTACGGCGCCGGGCCCGGACGAGATCCAGGTACGGGTAGCTGCCTGCGGCGTCAACTTCCCTGACCTGCTGGTAATTGAAGGCACATACCAGGAGCGGCCACCCCTGCCCTTTGTCCCCTGTGGCGAAGTGGCGGGTCGGGTGCATCAGGTGGGCAGCCAGGTGAGCACCTTCAAGCCAGGCGACCCGGTGATTGCCATTCCCCACATCGGCGGGCTGGCGGAATTCGTCAATGTGCCGGCTGGCCAGGTTTATCCCCGACCGGAGACCATGCCGGAAACTACCGCCGCCGGGTTTATCGGCGTCTACGGCACCGCCTACCACGCCCTCAAACAACGCGCACAACTGCAGCCCGGTGAAACCCTGCTTGTGCTCGGTGCCGGTGGTGGCGTGGGCCACGCAGCGGTTCAGCTGGGCGCCGCCATGGGGGCGCGGGTGATTGCCGCCGCCAGCAGCGACGCCAAGCTGGACCAGCTACCCAAGCAGGGCGCCGATACCGTCATCAACTACAGCAAACAGAATTTGCGTGATGCCGTTAAAGAGTTGACCGGCGGCCGGGGTGCAGATGTGATTTTTGACCCGGTTGGTGGCGATCTGTTTGACCAGGCCACCCGCTGCATCAACTGGAACGGCCGGTTACTGGTGATCGGTTTTGCCGCTGGTCGCATTCCGCAGCTGCCCATCAACCTGCTGCTGCTGAAAGGTGCCTCAGCGGTGGGTGTCTTTTACGGCCGTTTTGAGAAGGAAGAGCCCGCCGCCGCCCGGCAAAACATCGCAGAGCTCTGCGAGCTTTACGCCCGAGAGAGGATTAACCCCCACATCCACGGCGTCTACCCGCTGGAGCAGTATGCTCAGGCGCTGAACACCTTAAAGCAACGCCAGGCGCTGGGTAAGGTAATTATAAAAGTGGCTGACCAATAAAAGGGAGCCACAAAAAATGCCCATACACCTATCGATATCAATAGCAATATCAATAGGTGCATGGGCTTAAAAGGGTCAGTCTTTTGGACTTGTTATCAGTGGGCGTTAGTGTTTCGCCTTACGGCCAACTAGCCCTGATACTTCTGAATTACCCCGGCCTCGCTCAGGGCATTGATATCACCAGCACTAAAGCCGAACTCGGCTAACACCGCATCGTTGTCGACACCGGGCTGGTGCAGACCGTGGCGCACAACCGAGGGAGTACGACTGAAGCGCGGCGCTGGCGCAGGCTGTAGATAGCCATCAATTTCCAGGTAGTTATGACGCGCCTGGTTATGGGGATGATCGGGCGCTTCCACCGCATCCAACACCGGCGTGAAACAGGCGTCGCTGCCATCCAGCAGTGCACACCACTGGTCGCGGGTTTTAGTGCGCATCACGGCGGCCAGCTCTGCTTTCAGCTCCGGCCAGAGCGCCTCGTTCATTTGATCCTCTAGGTTGAAACGCGCCGGGTCGAGGCCCGCTTTTTCCACCAAAGCGGTGAAAAACTGCGGTTCAATCGCACCAATCGCCACATAGCGACCATCGGCCGTCTCATAGGTATCGTAGAAGAAGGCTGCGCCGTCGAGCAGGTTGGTGCCGCGCTTGGTCATATCCCACAAATTCACCGCGTGGTAACTGTGGCACATCCACATCAGATTGGCTGCACCTTCCACCATAGCCGCATCCACCACCTGACCCTTACCGGATTTTTGGGCTTCCAACAGCGCGGCCAACACACCGGTGACCAGGAACATGGCCCCGCCACCAAAATCACCCACCAGATTAACCGGCACCACCGGTTTTTGACCAGCAGGCCCTACCGATGCCAGGGCGCCATTGAGAGAGATGTAATTGATATCGTGGCCGGCGCGCAGAGCCAGCGGGCCGGTCTGTCCCCAGCCGGTCATGCGGCCATAAACCAGTTTCGGATTTACCGCCAAACACTCTTCCGGACCAATGCCCAAACGCTCGGTCACCCCTGGACGAAATCCCTCAATCAGGGCATCGGCCTTGGCCACCAATTGCAGCAGCAGCTCACGTCCCTCTGGTTTTTTAAGGTCAATCACCATCGACTTTTTACCGCGACGGCTCATATCTTTCTGGTTGAGATCGGGCAGCTCGGTAGAGCGATCAATACAGATCACTTCGGCGCCCATGTCGGCCAACAGCATACCCGCCATTGGGCAGGGACCAAGCCCGGTCAGCTCAATAATTTTGAATCCGGAAAGCGCGCCCATGATTTTACTCCACTAGACATTCACGAATTTTGACGGTGAAACAGCGAGTTACTTCGGCTGCATACGCACGGCCGCATCCATTCGAATACATTCGCCGTTGATGTAATCGTTCTCAACAATGTGCGCCGAAAGCAGGGCAATCTCTTCCGGTTTGCCCAGGCGTCGGGGATAGACCGTCGATTCAACCAACGCGTTGTAGTAGGACTCCTCAATGGTGTCGAACATCGGCGTGTGGATCAGGCCGGGCACAATGGTGTTCACGCGAATTCCGTAAGCGGCCAGGTCGCGCGCCATCGGCAGGGTCATACCGACAATGGCACCTTTGGAGGCGGAGTAGGAGACCTGACCAATCTGCCCTTCGTAAGCGGCGATAGAGGCGGTATGGATAATGACACCACGCGCACCGTCGTCATTGACCGGCTCGTTGTGGGCCATTTTTTCGGCCGCCAAGCGAGCCACATTAAAGGTACCCACCTGATTCACCATAATCACCTTGAGGTAGTCCGCCAGCGGGTGCGGGCCTTTCTTACCAAGGGTTTTGTTGGGCGATGCGATACCGGCGAAGTTATTGACCACGTGCAGTGCACCGAAACGGTCGACCACGGCATTAATTCCGTTTTGCACCGACTCTTCATCGGCAACATTAACCGCGACAAATAGCACCTGCTCACCCAACTCGGCGGCAATGCGGCTACCCAACTCTTCGTTCATATCGAAAATGGCTACATTCGCGCCCAGTTCCACATAACGCTTGACGGTTGCCAAGCCCAAACCGGAAGCACCACCGGTGACGATGGCGGTTTTACCTGCAATATTCATTATTCTCTCCACACAGTGTCAGCGGCCTGGCGGCAGCACGTTGCTGCCACAGGCACCACTGGTTTTAATCGTTAGGTCTATTTCGCTTAGGCAAAACGCCCGTTAACTTCGGCCTTCTCACGCAGAATGCTGGGCGCGGCGAAGCGCTCACCATAGGCGGCGGCCAGCTCTTCGGTGCGCGTCAGGAATGCCTGCGGGCCGGTCTGACCTTTGTACTCATAGGTATTGACCACCTGAATAAAACCACCGGTCCAGGTCGGCGCACCAATGCCAAACAGTGAGCCGATATTGCCGTCGGCGACCGACTTCAGCACGCCTTCCTGCAGGCACTTCAGGCTCTCGACCACCTGACGGAAGAGGATGCGGTCTTTGATATCCTGCTCTGGCAGATGCACCTCTGGCTTGTGGTAGAGCTCATACAGGGTTGGCCAGATGGTCTTGCTGCCATCGGCGTGGTAGTCGTAGAAACCACCACCGTAGTGACGACCACCGCGCTTGTGTTCACGACTCAGGAAGCCACACAGGTCGAAGGAGACGCTGGTGTCATAAACGCTGCAGTAGACGCCCAGCTCTTTGTGGGTTTCACCAATTTTGCTGACCAGCTCCAGACTGACCTCATCCTGAATGGTCAGCGGCCCAACCGGCATACCCACCTGCTTGCCCATGGCATCAATCAGTACTGGGTCCACGCCCTCTTTCAGCAGCATGTTGCCCTCGTCCAGGAAGGTGGCAAATACGCGCGAAGTGAAAAAGCCCAGAGAGTCAGTAACCACAATGGGGGTTTTGCGAATCTGGCGAACGAAATCGAAGGCCTTGGCCAGGGTTTCATCACTGGTTTTGTCACCGCAGATCAGCTCAACCAACGCCATTTTGTCGACCGGCGAGAAGAAGTGCATGCCGATATATTTTTCGGCATCGGCACTGGCCTCGGCCAATTGGGTAATAGGCAGGGTTGAGGTGTTGGAGGCGAAGATACCGCTCTCTTTCAGGAAGCTTTCGGCCTCTTTGGTCACCTGGTTTTTGAGTGTCATTTTTTCAAAGACGGCTTCGATGATCAGGTCACAGCCTTGCAGATCTTCATAGTTATCGGTGGCCTGAATGCGTGCCAGTGCGGCCTCTTTATCGGCTTCGGTTTTCTGACCACGGGCGATCTGTTTGTCGAGCAGTTTGGCGGTGTAAGCCTTACCTTTTTCGGCGGCTTCAGCAGAGACATCTTTCAATACCACATCGACACCGGCAATGGCGGCACAGTAGCTGATGCCCTGCCCCATCATACCGGCGCCCAGGATACCCACCTTACTCACCTTGCTCTTGGCAATACCCTGAGGACGGCTGGCACCACTGTTGATCTGGTTCAGCTGGAAGAAGGTGGAGTTGATGATATTTTTCGAAACCGGATGGGTAATCAGGTAGGCCAGAGCCCGGGTTTCCACACGCAGGGCGGCATCGAAATCAATGGCAATCACATCGTTGGCCAACGACAAAATACGTTCCGGTGCCGG
The DNA here is from genome assembly GCF_033283405.1 of Halioxenophilus sp. WMMB6. Classification (NCBI taxonomy): domain Bacteria; kingdom Pseudomonadati; phylum Pseudomonadota; class Gammaproteobacteria; order Alteromonadales; family Alteromonadaceae; genus Halioxenophilus; species Halioxenophilus sp. WMMB6. Next base: position 204,444 of record NZ_JAWMQR010000006.1, on the reverse strand, counting down.
CAGCAGGCCGCGGGTTTTCTTGTAGGTTTGCGCACCCGCAAGCCCCAACATCTGTGCATTGCCTGGGGTAAAGATATTGCCACCAGGAATGCTGTGACCTTTAACATCCCACGGTTGCGCCCAAGCCTCTGGATTGGCTTTAATCCAGGCTTTGGCGGCAGGCAGCAATGCCTCAACACCCTCTACCAGCTCGTCGACGAAGCCAACCTCTACCGCTTTGGCGGGCTTCAAACGTGAACCCTCCAGCAGGAACGGCAGGGCTTTCTGCAGGCCCAGCATGTGAATGGAGCGCACCACGCCACCGCCACCAGGCAGCAGACCCAGAGTCACTTCCGGCAGGCCGATAACAGCGCCGCCATCATTGACGATAATGCGGTGGTTACAGGCCAGGCAGATCTCCAGGCCACCGCCCAGTGCCGCACCATTGATCGCAGCCACCACCGGCACCTGCAGTTTTTCCAGACGACGCAGGGAATCTTTGATCGCTTCGACATTTTCAAACTGATCTGCCTCAGTGCCTTTCGGCGCTTCCAGCATGTCGCGCAGATTGCCGCCAGCAAAGAAGGTCTTCTTGGCCGAGGTTAGCACCATACCCTTGAGGTCTGATTCTGCTTCAAGGGTGGCCACCACTTTTTCCATGGCTTCGCGGTATTCCGCGTTCATAGAGTTAACCGGGCCAGCCATATCCATAACAACAGTAACGATACCGTCGCTATCTTTGTCGTAACTAAAACCGTGAATTAATTCAGTCATCTTCTGTTACCTAAAATTGTTAAGAGCGGTTTGCACTCGGTGGTGGCTTACACGCGTTCGATAATCGTGGCGATACCCTGACCACCAGCTACACACAGTGCCACCAGGGCACGCTTCTTGTTACGACGCTCCAGCTCATCGAGCATGGTGCTGATCAGCATGGCCCCAGTCGCGCCCAGTGGGTGCCCCAATGCAATGGCACCGCCATTGACGTTGGTGACACTGGCATCGATTTCCAGATCCTGCATAAAGCGCAATACCACCGAGGCAAAGGCTTCGTTAATTTCAAACAGGTCAATATCGGCGGTGGTCATACCGGCCTTGGCCAGCACCTTCTTCGCCGCCGGGCCGGGGCCAACCAGCATAATGGTTGGGTCGGTGGCCAGTACTGCCGTGGCAACAATGCGGCCGCGTGGTGTCAAGCCCAGCTCCTTGCCCACCTGCTCACTGCCAATCAAAACCGCTGCTGAGCCGTCGACAATGCCAGAGGAGTTACCCGCCGTGTGAACGTGATTGATAGCTTGCAGATGGGGGTATTTGCTGAGCATGACATCGTCGAAACCCATCTCGCCAAAAGGAACGAAGGCAGCGCGCAGCCCGGCCAGGGTCTCCATGGTGGTGTTGGGTTTGATGAACTCGTCTTTTTCCAGAATGGTCATGCCATTGAGGTCTTTAACCGGAACCACCGAGCGGTCGAAATAGCCATTGGCTTGGGCGCTGGCCGCACGCTGCTGCGACATCAACGCCACAGAGTCCACATCTTCACGGCTCCAACCACCAATGGTGGCAATGGTGTCAGCACCGATACCTTGTGGCACAAAGCGGCCACTAAGAGTCACTTCCGGATCGTTAAAGTAGGGGCCACCCGAACTGCCCATTGGTACACGGGACATACACTCCAGGCCGCCGGCAACGACCATATCTTCCCAGCCGGAGGCCACTTTCATGGCCGCCAGGTTGACCGCCTCCAAGCCGGAACCGCAGTAGCGATCCAGCTGGAAGCCAGCCACACTCTCATCCCACCCGGCGTACTGCACCGCACACTTGGCAATATCGCCCCCCTGCTCCACCACCGGCGTAACACAACCGAGGATCACATCGTCAACGCGACTGGTATCCAGGTTATGGCGCTGCTCAAGCTCGCGCAGCAGCCCGGCGGCCAGTGCCACTGGCTTGACCTCATGCAGGGAACCGTCTTTCTTGCCCTTACCGCGAGGGGTTCGGATGGCATCGTAGATATAAGCTGTTTCTGTCATGGTGTTTTCCTGTCGCTGCTGCGCAGCGAACCCCGATTGATAGATACTGATCTCACATGGAAATCGTCAATTTGGTTTACGAGGCAATTTTGTCATCTATATTGACAATTAAAATGATAATATTGGACATAAATATGCATTTTTATACATAATGCACTGAATCTAGAAGTGACGAGAAGGGCTTGCCATGCAGGATTTTTCCATCAGCAGCCATTTTGTGAGAGCGGTCATCAAACACGCCGCAGACGCCGGCCTCGATAGCGACAAACTGCTCCTGCGGGCAGGCATTGCTCCACGCCTGCTGAGCGAGCCTGGCAGCCGGGTAACACTGGAACAATTCGCGTTAATTCAATCAGTTACCATGCGCGGAATGAATGATGAGTACCTGGGCTACGGCCGCGCACCGATTAATCTGGGAGCCTGGGCGGCCATGTGTCACTGGACGTTACAGGCCAAAAACCTGAGCCAGGCACTGAAGCGGTTTTGCCAGTTTTATGGCATGATCAACGGTGGGCCGCGGATTGAAATGCAGACCTTGAACAATCGCCTGCATGTGCGTTTTTTATCACCATACGAAATTACAGAGCTTGAGCCCTATGCCTATGAGCTGTTTATGTTCTCCTGCTACCGGCTCGCTAATTGGCTCACTGAAACCAAGCTTCCGCTCGACTACGCCAGCTTTGGGTTTGCCGAGCCCATCTACAGCCGCGAGTATCGTGGGCTTTTTCTCGGTTCCAAAATGCTGTTTGATGCACCACTCAGTGAGCTGGTGCTGCCTCGCCAGTTGCTGGAGATGCCAGTAAAAAACTCCCCCCAGAAGCTCACCGAATATTTGCGTCGCCCGACTCTCAATATATTGCGGGCCCAATACAACCAGCAGAGCTGGGAAGCGCGAGTAAGAGATTTGCTCAGCCGTAACCTCAGCGCGCTGCCGACCTTTGAGGAGCTGGCAGGTGAACTCGGGATACACCCCAAAAAATTGCACCGCTGCCTGGAAGAGGAGGGCGTGGCCTACACCGAACTGAAGAGCCAACTGCGACGGGATATCGCTATCCACAGTCTGCTGGAATCAGACGACACCATTGAGACCATTGCCTATAAGGTGGGTTACTCGGAATCCTGCACCTTTGTGCGCGCATTCCGCAGCTGGACCGGGGTAACGCCCCATAATTACCGCCGCCAAGGGCGCAGGGGCTTAAGCCATTGAGAGAGAGCGGCTTGTGCAAGCCCACTAAAACCTGCCCGCCAAAGTAAAACAGGCGACTATTAAAGTCGCCTGTTTAGTGCCGAGTTTTCCGCTTCGCTAGTTGTCACTACGGGTAATGGTCATTGCAGGAGATAAACCGCCTTAATCCACCCTACCCCAATCTTCCTCAAGAATTTCGCGCAGCATCTTAACCCGGTCTACACCCAGCTGTTTGGCCAGGCTCTTTTCCAAATTGCTATTGACCTTACGGGCATCCATCACCATCGGCTGCGCGTCTTCAGAAACACTGACCACCTTCGCCCGGCCATCGGTTGGATCAGGCAGCATCTCAAGAATGCCCATTTTGACGATCTCATTGAGTGACTGATGCACCGCCTGACGGCTAACCCCCAGATATTTGGCAATATCCGAAGGTCGATTGATGCCCTCGCCCACAGCGATGATCAACATGGATTGGGCGTGTGTGATTTCCGGCCACCCCTTGGATTGTAAACCGCGCTGCAGGCCATCATCCATCCAGTGAAACCCGCGCAGTAAAAGCTGTCCTAGCTGAATTTTCTTCTTTGCCATGATCTGAATCTTTCTGATGTCCATATGAAGCTAAACTCTGGATTCTAACGATTTTCCTGCATGGTGTCATTCCGCCGCCGGGACAGAACACGGAACGAACTCGGTGCGGGAGCCTAGTTGGTCATCGGCATGGAGTGACCGCCATCCGCCGTAATCACGCTGCCCGTCATATAGGCGGAAGCGTCGCTGGCAAGTAGCAGTAACGGCCCGTGCAGATCAATGCCGTCACCCAGGCGGCGCATGGGGATGCGTCTGAGCATGGCCTTACCCAGTTCCGTCGCCAGATATTCATCCGCCATATCGGAACTGTAATAGCCGGGTGCAATGGAATTCACACGCACACCAAAGCGTGCCCACTCAAGTGCCATGGTTTTGGTCAGCTGCACCAGACCAGCTTTGGAGGCCGCGTAGGGACCGGTTCCCTTTTGCGCACAGACAGACATAATGGAAGCAATATTGATGATACTGCCGCCCTTTTTATCGGCTTTGATCATTGCTTGGACACCTGCTTTGGCCACCAACCAGGCGCCTTTGAGGTTGGTGGCCATTACCTGATCCCATTCATCCGCTTCCAGATCCAATAGGTTTGGCTCGGCAAGTATTCCGGCGTTATTGACAATAATGTCGGGCACACCAAAGGCGGCGGTGTCTGCAAAGGCCTGCTCGACACTGGCAGGATCACACACATCCATACAAACACTGGTTGCCTGCCACCCCTGCTCAGTCAGATAGTCAACGGTATCCTGCAATTTCTCTTTCCGGCGTGCCGCCAATATGACCCGTGCCCCACGATTACAGAGTGCGACAGCAAATTCGCGTCCCAGGCCGGTGCCACCGCCCGTTACCAAGGCCACTTTTCCAGTAAGATCAAAAATATCTTTCATAATTTTTCCACACGATACGTTCTTTAATAAAATCAATGGCCGACTAATCAGACACTGGCATTCAGGCCGACCGTTTTCCCAAAATATTCCACACTCGCCCGATACGGTTTCATCCCCAACACAAACATCAGCCACGCTATCGCCACCGCTGCACCACCACACACAGCCAGCGATTTGCCCAATGCCATCTCATCCCTAAAGAGATAGTCGGTGAGTAGCGCCACCAGGGTTGGTCCGCAGGCCATGCCAATGAGATTGACCACCAACATGTAGAACGCGGTTATCTGGCCGCGCAGTTGATTGGGAAAGATCTCTTGCAACCCAGCCGGCCCGCAAGCCATGGGGAAGGTGAGCATGGTAATCGCCATCGCCATTAACACCAGACAGAGCGTCAAATCTTCGACCAGTGGGAAGCTGATCACCGGCACTAACGCCAGCGACATGGCCAGCAGACCGGTACGCATGCGGGCATCGGATCGCCCCCTGGCCACCATCCAGTCGGACAACAGTCCGCCCAGAACCACCCCGCCAATACCGCCCAACACCAAAATCAAACCCACATAGAGGCCGACGTCGGCCACGGGCACTTGATGAATCCGGATTAGAAAAGTGGGTATCCAGGCAGTGAGTGAATAGCCAACCAACGCACTCAGGGCAAAGCCGATACACAAGAAGAACAGCGTGGATTTATGCGGGGCTAGGTGCGACAGAACCTGTGACAGGGGAATGCCATTGGCGTGCTCGGCCAGATGACCGGAGCGCGGTGGCTCCTTAACCGTTTTCACCAGCAGCGCCACCAGAAAACCGGGCAATCCCACCACTAAAAAGACCAGCTGCCAGGAGAAGATCTCACCCATAACCGGCAGCTTGATAGTGCCCATACCATCCAGTGAACTGACCGCCAGACCACCGACCATCATGGCGATGGCACCGCCCACATAGGCGCCACTGTTATAGATACTGTTGGCCAACCCTAAGCGGCTTCTCGGAAAATAGTCGGCGATAATGGAAAATGCCGCCGGTGATAGCGCCGCCTCACCCACTCCCACGCCAATGCGCATAATGAACAGCTGCCAGTAGTAGCGAGCCAAACCGCAACCGGCGGTCATCAAGCTCCAGACCACAATGCCAATGGTGATAATACGCGTGCGTTTGTGGCTATCGACAATTCGACCGATGGGCATGCCCATAACGGTGTAGAACAGCGCAAATGATAAGCCGATAAGCAGACTCATCTGGGTATCACTAATACCCAGATCACGCTTGATGGGGCCAACCAATAGCGTGAGAATCTGGCGATCAATAAAACTGACGGTATAGGCCAACAGTAAAACGAAGACCACATACCAGGGGTAAGCCGTGGATTTTATTTTTATATTTCCCATTACTTTAACTCTGAAAAAGAGGTGCGCTAATGATCCACACCGAGTTTTATGTTGGCCTATTTCACCAGCAAAAAATTTACTGTTTTATTTTCCTAACCAGAAAAACAGCACATGAAATATTTATCGCATCAAACCTGGCAGGAACCCAGGTCCTGCTGTTGCAACCACTTACGCGAGCGGCCACCCAATGGGTGCCCGACAATCTCTTCAGCAACAACAATGGCTTGCAGTAATTTTTCTAAATCAATACCGGTGCTGTAACCGCACTGATGTAACAGCACCACCAGATCTTCTGTGGCCAGGTTGCCAGCAGCACCCGGCGCAAACGGACAGCCACCGAGACCACCGATGGAGGCATCAAAACGACGCACCCCAGCCTGTAAACCGGCCCAGGCATTGGCCACCGCCAAGCCCCGCGTATCGTGTAAGTGCAGATTAAATTTCTCGCAGCCATACTCGGCAACCAGCGGTGTCATCAGCTCACTGATCTGCCGCGGCCCACCACATCCGATGGTATCAGCGATGGATATCTCATCGGCCTGGGCCACTGCATCGACCAGTGAGAAAACACGCTCACTGGATACCGGCCCCTCATAAGGGCAACCACAGGCAGCCGAGACATAGGCGCGAACATAAATATTATCGCCACCGGCGGCGTCGATAATTTCACGACAGACTGCCGTCGCCTGCTCCAGGCTCATCTGAATATTGCGCCGATTGAAGGTATCAGTTGCAGTCAACACCACCGCCACCGCCTTGGCACCGGCAGCCACCGCCCGCTCATAACCGCGACGATTAGGTACCAAAACCGTAAATTCGGCATCGTCGGCGTCCGGCAGGAATTGCATAACCGCCTCGGCATCGGCCATCTGTGGTACCGCCTTAGGGTGCACAAAACTGGTCACCTCAAAATTGCGCAGACCGCTATTCCACAGCGAACTGAACAGACGCTGCTTGTCGTCGGTAGTGATGGGGCACGACTGATTCTGCAAACCATCGCGCAGGCCAACTTCGTTAATTATTATATCGCTCATAAATCGATCCTCATGACGACCCGCAGGTTATCAATCTCAAACCAAAGTCACCAGCAACGCAGCGCGCAGTTAGGCACCGTTATTTATCGCAACGGTACCCGCTTTTGCAGTCATTAATTAAAAGGTAAACGCAAATGGTTGAGTGACAGCCACAGCCGGCCAGTTATTTAATTAATTACACCCTCACCGCGCAACTTCTCCACCTGTTCCACAGACAAGCCCAAACGCTGACACAAAATTTCATTGGTATTCTGGCCAATGGTAGGCGGTGTGCTGTAACTCTCTTCGTTGGTATCGGAGAACTTCACCGGGTTGCCAGGCTGGCGAATTTTTTCGCCGGTGGCCAGCGGCACCTCCACCACCATATTACGGGCCTGGGCCTGGGGATCGTTAAAGGCATCGGAGAATTTATTGACCGGAGCACAGGGGATTCGGTACTCGCCGAGTTTCTGCAACCAGTATTCACACGGCTCGCGATCAAAATGTTCCTGAATACGGGCATTAATAAAACCCTGTGCGGCCCAGCGGCCAGGCTGAGTGGCAAATTCCGGATTGCGGAGATCGTCATCATCCAGCAGCTCGACCAGATTTTCCCAAAACTTATCCGACAGGACCGCAATAATCAGGTAACGAGATTTTGTTCTGAAGGTGCCATAGGGAACATGCACAAAATGGCTGTTACCCATCGGGCCGGGATCAATGCCGGACATTAACTGCATGGTGCCCATGTAGTTGAGCAGCGACAGCTGGCAATCCATCATAGAGATATCAACGTGCTGGCCACGCCCGGTATGCTGGCGTGCCTGCAATGCTGACAAAATTCCAATCACGGCAAACACGCCACCACCGAGGTCGCCAATGGGAATGCCTGCTCGCAAAGGTTCACCACCCGGCTCACCGGTGATAGACATACCACCACCCATGCCCTGCGCCACCAGGTCAAACGCTGGGCGTTTTGGGTCCGGGCCGGTTTCACCAAAGCCGGTAATGGAACAGGTAATAATACGCGGATTATGTTTGGCCAGCTGCTCGTAATCGATACCTAACCGCTCTGGTACACCGGTGCCAAAATTATTCAGCACCACGTCGGCCTGCTCGACCAATTTGTAAAAAACCTCACGCCCCTGCTCTGACTTAAGATCAATCGCCACACTCTTTTTGTTGCGATTGAGTGTCAGAAAATAGGCACCCATCCCTTCACGGGAGTACTCGGGCGAATTTTTTAATAGTTCACGGGTGGCTTCCCCGCGCAAAGGTTCCACCTTAATCGTGTCCGCACCTAAATCCGCCAATAGCATGCCGGCATAGGGGCCAGACAACATGTGGGTGAGATCAATAACAGTGATATTCGATAAGGCTTTCATGGCTTGCACTCTTCGTTATTTAAGTAATGTAGGCGGCAAATTATTTTTGTAACTCAAGCAGCGTTGAGTAGAGTGGGTTGTCGATAGACAATCGACTACAGGCATTGGGCAACAGGCGCGTGGCCAGAGCACTCAGGTCATCATCGTATTGGCCATTCATAATTGCCTCGGCCAACTCGGCGCGCAGGGCTTTTAGGTCGTGGTTGTCGGTACCGAGCAAGGCATTGACCATCGCCACTTCCTCTTCCGCCACCTGCGGGCCCTGCTGCCACTCGCGCTCGATAATGGCCAACACATTCACAGCGATGCGCACTTTGAATTGCAGATCCTGTTGTGCCAATGCCGGCGAGATTTCATTGCTCAACAAAGTCGCGACAGATTTCAGCAGTTGACCGACTGTCGGAATCTCTTCAATCATGACTCTACTCCCGCCGCCAGCAAGGTCAGCAAATCCACTTCGGTTTCGGAAACACGCCGGCCAATGGCCGCACGTTCAACAGAACAGATATCGTTTTTCATATCCGCTTTACACATAAACAGACAGATTACACCCCACTTCAACACGCCGAACACTTCCCAGAAATGAACGGCCTTGGAGTCTACCTTTATGCCCGCTGCTTGCTCATAGGCGGCGAACAGGGCTTCGCGGCTACCGAATCCGCCAACCGGCAGATGACGATTGCCAAAGCGCCAGGAGTTGACGCAGAGCCAACCCAGATCTTCCATCGGATCACCCTGATGAGCCAGCTCCCAATCGAGCACGCCGTTGATGCCCTGCTCGGGCGTCACCAACAGGTTACCGTTACGGAAATCGCCGTGTACCAATGTGAGATTGTTTTGCTTCGGTTGATTGCGTTCCAGCCAGCGCAGCGCCAGCTCAAACACCGGCAGCGGCTGATTGTATTGCCGGTAATCAGCCGCCTGGCGACGAATCTGTTCGGCGGCGGTCAGTACCGACAACTCTTTAGGAGGTGTTAGCGCATGGATGCGAGCCAAAATCGAACCGCACTGCGCAGCCAGATTCGGGCGCACACAATCAAACTCTTTGTTGCGCAAAATTTTTCGCGGAATCGACTCACCGGCAAGACAATCCATAACATAACCGTCACCCAATTGATCCGACGGCGCCAGCGTGAACAGCACTTCAGCGGCGGGAACACCACCGACGAATGCGGCCTGCTGTACCTGCGCTTCTAAAGATTTTTGTAAGCCGGTAGAAATTTGTTCCTCGGTTTCGGCACAGCGCAGAATTAGAGAACGGCGGCCATCGCCACCCACTACATCAAACTTCCAGGTGGACGAAGCCGCACCACCGGTAAGTGGCCGGGCATTATCAATGGTTACCGCACCCAGGTGTTTTTCAACAACGGCCGTTAATCTCTGCAGAATTTGGTTATTGTCCACAGCGCTCACCTCAGAAACCAAACTTGGCGTCGTCTTCGCCAAAATCGATACCGGCACCACCATCGCGGTATAACTTCAGCAAACGACGGGCCGTTGATTGAATGTGAACCTCATCCGGTCCATCGTAAATTCGCGCTTCACGGGCATGCCGATACATGCGACTCAGCGGGGTATCATCGGTGAGACCGGCGGCGCCATAGACCTGCAAGGCACGGTCGACAACATTGTGCAGCATGCGTGCACCAACCACTTTAATCTGACCAATCTCCACCCGGGCGTCATCACCAGCATCGATGCGTCGTGCCGCATCCAGGGTGAGCAGCCGGCAGGCGCGAATTTCCGTGGCGGAATCAAAAACATGCTGTTGCAGTAGTTGCTTGTCGGCCAGAGAGGAGCCAAAGGCGGTGCGTTGATGCAGGCGATGACACATTAAATCGAACGCGCGCTGAGCCTGACCCAACCAACGCATACAGTGAAAAATCCGGCCTGGGCCCAGGCGACGCTGGGCAATCACGAAGCCTTCACCACGGCCACCCAGAATATTACTCTCGGGCACGCGAATGTTGTCGTACTCCACTTCAAAGTGAGAGTCGGCCATGCCCAAAATTGGGGTATCGCGCAGGATGTTGTAACCGCGGGTATTGGTGGGGACAATGATCATGCTAAACGCCGAGTGCTTGGGCGCATCGGGTTCTGTGCGGCACATTACAGTGGTGTAGGCGGCTTTGTCGGCTCCCGTGGTAAACCACTTGCGACCATTGATCAGCCAGTGACCATCCACCAACTCGGCCACAGTTTGCAGTTGGGTTGGGTCTGATGAGGCAACGTCAGGTTCGGTCATACCAAAACTTGGCAGAATTTCACCCTCTACCAACGGCCGCAGAAACTGCTCTCGCCACTGGGGTGATGCATACTGGTTGAGCATGATGGAGTCCTGCAGGGTGTAGGTACCAAACACCAACTGCGCATGCTCAGAGCGGCCAATCACTTCGTTGACATAAACGTAATCCATAAAGGGCATGCCCTGCCCGCCAATCTCCCTGGGATGACCCAATGCCCACAAGCCTTCGGCCTTGGCTTCGTCCATCAATCGAGCCATGGTCATATTGGCCGATGTCCGATCGTTGCCATGCAAAATGTGTTCGACGGGGTAAATACGTTCTTCAAGAAATTTCTTAACCCGGGCTCGGGTTTCTGCCCATGCGGGCGCCTTGATGGCAGACATATCAGGTACCTTTTATTATTCAGATCCACTCATGATCGCGTCATGATGGGGCGCGCCCTTTCACCATTACTGCCAGGCCGATATCGCTGCGCCACCATCAGGTATATTGTCAATTTTATTGACAATATACCAAATCAAAACGGGAATCAAGTCTGTCAACTTAATTGACCGAAATGACAATTAAACCATTTATATCAAAGCGCAATAACAACCACTGCCAGGCTCAATCCGGGGCAACTATTCAGTAGTTAGGGGTGGAGCCAGAGGGTACTATTTCGCCTACATTCTGCTTTCGATACAGTGCCACCAACCCGTTGGTTGTTATGGGCAATCCCGCTTTGGCAATACGCCGGATGTGACCAGTCAGCGGCCATCTACTGATCGGCAGTTGAATTCAAAGGGTCCAATCGTTAGGTCAGGAAAGGGGTAATTACCCAGTCAGAGGTGGCCACTTATCAGTGACAACAGCAAGGGAGCAGAGCTACCGGGGATAAGTCACCCCGGCAGCAGGCTTGGTTGAGTGCCCATCGCATCAGTGCCTCCTACAGCGAGGCAGCAAGGCTAGTTGACAGAACTGGCCATGTTCTGCCAATAAGGTTCACGCAGTGCACGTTTATCAATTTTATTGGCACCGGTTAAGGGCAGAGGGTCGGCAGAGAAGCTAACACTTTTTGGGCACTTATAGGCGGCCAGGTTAGCACGGCAGAAGGCGATTAATTCAGACTCTTCCAACACCGCCCCCGGCTTTAACACCACCACAGCATGCACAGCTTCACCCCAGCGCTCCGACGGCACAGCAATAACCGCACACTGGGCTATGGCCTCGTGCCGGTAGATAACCTGCTCCACCTCATTGGAATAGATATTCTCGCCACCGGAGATAATCATATCTTTCAGGCGGTCGCAGATATACAGGAAGCCATCTTCATCGAAATAACCGATATCGCCAGTGTGTAACCAACCACCGGCAAATATTTCAGCTGTGGCTTCCGGGTTTTTCCAATAGCCTTTCATCGCCGTGGTGCTGCGCACCACAATCTCGCCGCGCTCGCCCACGGCACGGACCTCGCCGACATCATTGACGATACGAACGCTAACGGCAGGATAGGGGCGCCCAACCGATTTAGCGCGGTTGTTGTTGGGTACCGTCAAGTCCGTATCACCTCGGCTGAGCGTGGTAATGTTGGGGGACTCTGTCATGCCGTAACCGGTAACAAAACCCACTTTAGGGAAGATACGCTGTGCTTCTTTGGCCAACTCAACTGGCATGGGTGATCCGGCATAGCCCAGCAACTGCAATGAGGTAACATCCATATCGGGATTTTCCTGCGCAGCCTGGGTTAGCATTTGGATAATAGTGGGCACCACCATACAGTGGGTAATTCGGTAACGTTCGATCAAGCGCAATACCTCTAACGGCTCGACCTGATCAATGAATATGTGGGTACCACACTGCTGAGTCACCACGAATACGCCATGATTGGCCAAATGAAACATAGGCGCAACATGGATATAAACCGAATCGGAACGATACTCCAGCTCCAAAGCGAGATTGGAGGAGAACGTAGCCAGCACCCGGTTAGACAACATAACGCCCTTGGGTAACCCTGTGGTACCCCCGGTGTAGTAGATGGCTGCCGTATCATCCAACTCGCGCTCAACGAATGGCGCCGGATTGGATTGAGCAATCAACTCATCCATCTGTAGCGCATCGGCGTCTGCAACCCGCTCCATGGCCACAATATAACTTAAACTGTTTATGTCAGCCTTTACTGAGAGAATTTCACTATAAAAGTGGTCATCCACAAAAATAACCTTGGCTTCCAGGTTATTGATCAGTTTTATTAGCTCATTAATATGAAGGCGTGCGTTTAGCGGGGAAAAAATGCCGCCGGCCCAAGCGATGGCATTCTGGCACTCAAGATAGCGGTCTGAATTGCGAGATAGAATTGCCACCCGGTCATCAGCTTGCAGGCCACTGGCTTGTAGCCAGCCGGCAAGTCTCTGCACCCGCTCACCAAACTCGGCCCAAGTCTGTTGCCGGTCGCCGTACACGGTTGCCAAGCCCTGAGGTTTACTCTGAACAGCTTTACGTAGCGCTTCTACGATATACATAATTCACACTCTTGCTCTGCCCAGCTAGCGTTAACACCACTACCCAGACTAAAAATTTATAGGTGATATTGGCTGGCGATAGCACAACCCAAGCAGCCAAGAAACACCACCCCATTTATTAATAGAGCCATACTACCGAATGGTCGATATTTGTCAATCTAGTTGACTATATAATTTTTTATAAAGCCGGGCCAGCTTATTTCCTTATCTCATTTTTTGTCAATCTTATTGACTTTCTTTGAGGTGAGACTTACAGTCTCCGGGAACATCATAATACCGTCTACCTAAATCATGAGAGACAGCCGATGACTACCGAACTAAAAACACTAAATAACATCAATCATGCGGCTTATCGTTGTCGCGATGCGGAACAAACACGCTGGTTCTATGAGGACGTGCTCGGCCTACCGCTACAATTCGCCTTAGTGGAAGAGATCGACTTCGGCTTGGCCAGCGATAAGGGACAAGCGCGCAAATATATGCATCTGTTCTTTCTGCTTGGCGATGGCAACTATATTGCCTTCTTTGACCAGCCAGATGTTGCCACCGAAGAGCACTTCACCAAAGCGGATAGTTTCGACCGACACCTGGCCTTGCAGGTTAACTCCTACGCTGAATTGGAAGCCTGGAAAGAGCGCATACAGAGCCATGGCAAGAGTTGTCTTGGCCCCTGGGACCACGGCTTTTGTGATTCCATCTACATGTACGACCCCAACGGTTTACAGGTAGAAGTTTGCTGCTTGAAAGAGAACGCTGGCGAAATCATCGAGAAAAAGGCCGCCGTCGTCAAAGAGGTTCTTGCGCAATGGACTAAAGACACCCGAGCCATTAAAGAGCAACGGTTTGGAAAAGCAGCGCTGGATATGCGCGGCAAAGACACTACAACCAGCAAGTAATAACTGGGAGGTTTTATGAATAACGTTAAATATAAATACGAGCGAACGCCTTACCTGATTACCTTCAAAGAGCAGAGTCCATTTAAAGAGACTTATGGCGGTGAAATCGGTATCACCACACTCAAGTCCCACCTACTGCGACCGGTTGGCAAAGAGTCGAAAACAGTGGTGATATTTATGCACCCCATTGGCGGTGGTGAATACCTGCCCATGATCAACTCACTGGCCAAGGGCGGCAACCACGTTATCTATTGTCAAAGCCGCTATCCCAATAACGATACTTCGCTGATTATGGAAAAAGTCGCCATCGATATGGGCGCCTGTATCCGTGATGCCAAAGAGCGACTGGGTTACGACAAGGTGGTTTTGGCGGGCTGGAGTGGTGGCGGCTCGCTTTCTCTGTTTTATCAAAGCCAGGCTGAAAACCCGACCATCACCCACACACCTGCGGGTGACCCAGTTGACCTGACTGCGCAAAACTTTATTCCTGCCGATGGCATTATGCTGCTGGCCGCGCACTTGAGCCGATCACACACCATGACAGAATGGATTGATCCTGCTGTTATCGACGAGCACGATCCGTCCGTACGCGATCCGGAATTGGATATCTATAATCCAAGCAACCCCAACCAACCCCCTTACAGCGATGAATTTCTGCAGAAGTTCCGCGCTGCCCAGATTGAGCGCAATCGCCGTATTACCCGCTGGGCGAAGATTAAACTACAGCAGTTACGTGATGCCGGCCGCCCCAACGACGAGTTCGCCTTTGTTGTGCACTCCACTATGGCCGAGCCCAAGTGGCTAGACCCGACCATCGACCCCAATGGCCGCAAACCTAACTGGTGCTTCCTGGGCGACCCTCAGGTTGTGAATAACAGCCCCATTGGCCTGGCCCGTTATTCGAGCCTGCGTAGCTGGTTGTCGCAATGGAGTTATGACGAAAGTAACGTCAACGGTTTGGAGTGTGCCAGTAAAATCAGCATCCCCGCCCTTGTTATTGGCAATGGTGCCGATGATGCCATTACCCCAGAGCATACGCACAAGCTGTTCAATGCCATTCCTCACAGCAACAAGCAGTTTGTCATAATCGAAGGTGCCAACCATTACTACTTCGGGCAACCGGAGAAAATGGCAGAAGCGATCGAGCTCTGCAATGGCTGGATGGCAGAACAGGGGCTGAGCTAAGACCGTATCAGCCCGTATCAGCCCTTACCTACCGTTACCTCTTGGTTTAGCCACCCGTAATGGGTGGCTCTTTTTTCCCAGCCGGGTTCTCACTGCGCCACTAGCCTGCCCCCTATGAATCTTTAATCTACCTGATTTCCCGCCTGACTTTCTTCTGGCGGGACACCTCGGCGCTCTTCGCGATTTTCACTCCTAACTTCCCTACCAATCTATCTACGCTATTTTTCAGCCCAATTATCCCCAGTGAATTGATGGCGTATGTTTTTAACTGCCGACTCTATTTTCACTCAGTGCTATCCCCGTTAACTCTCTGCCCGCAACCCGCTCCGTGAGGTGCAAGCGCTGTGCGCAGACAACAAGAGGTTTAATAGCAATAGGGGACCCGTTAGTTTACAACACGGTTATTACCGATCGCGGCTTAATATAAAATGGCCACGCTCTTGCCACAAAGCAGGATGACACAGGCAGGCTATATACAGGGACGGAAAGATAGAGGAAAGCTAAAGGCCCATAAACGGACCTTTTTGATTAGGAACAAGCCGATGAGTGACCACAAAGTGGTCACGCCTACGGCCAGAGTTAATAGAGCTCAATTATGGCCGGGATGATTCCAGATAGGAGAGGACCATGCTCGCTCCTGGATTGCGATATCTGCCTCAGGATATTTTTTGCACAGATCAGCCTTTTCGCAGTCCCGCTTTGACCATCGTGGTGTTGGCTTCTCAAGCACACGCACATACCAGAATGCCGGGACATCGGCTTGGTAGTTGAGATCTTGCCAGGAGACACACCAGTTTTTGCGGCCCTTCTTACTGTTGGCAATATCAATCACCTGCTCTTCCACCTGCCCGTTTATCAAGCTTCCCTTGATCACCTCAATGCGCTGCAACGGTGTTTTATCGCGCTGGGCGATGACGGTTAACCACATCGAACCACTCTCGTTATCAGGCAGCACACCACCCATGGGGACGCCTCCGATAGCACTAGCATCAGCACTGCTACATCGGGCTTTGTTTTCGTCGTCAGCAAACACCCGTAAGCCAATCCGCGGCCCGCTGGTTGCATAGGCTTCCCGATCCCACAGTGACTTAAAAATCGCATCACGGGTATTCTCTTCCGCCCAAACGGCCACCAAGCCACCTGGATTGTAGGTTATACGTTGGAAGCGTTCCTCAGCACCGCCCCAACCAAAAGCATCACCACGCCAGGTATCCTCCGCCACAAACCCAGGCGCAGCCACATGGGTATCGGTGGAGCCGATTAAACCAAGCTGTAACGGGTTAATACGGGCATCGCCGGATTTATCATAAGCCACCAGTCCGCGTTCAAGCAGTGAGCGGGCATAACCTGAACGCAAAGACTGCCAAGCCTGTTCAGCCTCTTGCCTCTGCTTCGCCAGGGCTTGTTGAGTCTCCCTTGATAATACCCGTTCGAAACCACAATCGCCGGAATCGTCGGTCCAACTTATAGGCAGGCATTCGCTACTACCCTTACTTTGGTGGACCTCAAGTAAACGCTCATAATGGGCCCGCAACTTAAGTGATTGGTTATCGGCGTGCTCAACGTCGAAGCCCAGTCCCTCCGCAAGATTACTGTTATGCGGTATTGCCAACACATCACAATCTGCCTCAGGGGTACAGTGTGTCTGTAGGGCGCGCCACAATTTTTCCGGAGAGTTATAGGTTAAATAGTCAAACGCCTTGTCTGGCACGCTCTCCGTACGAAATATCAGATTTCGGTGGATGTGCGCAGCACCGGGTGTTGCCGACCACTCCTGCGCCACAAACGCGGTGAAATCACATGGATCGTTTGCCGCATTGGCTTCTCGCTGAGCACGCTGCCACTGCCATATGGCCGCCTGCTCGCAATTTTCCTGGCCGGGGCCACACAGCGGTGCCGGTTGGGTAGGCTGGCTGGGTGTGATTAACGGCAACAGATAGTTACGGAAAATATTCCAGGCGGTAGCCGGATGACTCTGTTCACGAATGGCTTGGCAATAAGGTGTATTGGACGTGGCTGGATCTGTGCACAGATAGATCACCGCAAAAGATTCAGCGTGGTCCGTTACCGCCATAAAATCGAGCGGCCGGTCGATAACAATTTGCGATTTGCCATCGCGTTCCAAAAGGGGTTGGCCGCGACCAAATGAAAATGCCTCCGCCCCCGTGTGACGCACCCCAAAAGCATAGGCATCCAGCGAATAAGAGGTATGCACATGAAGATCGCCCCACAACAGGCGTTTTTCCCCGGCCTGGAAACCTGGGCAGTGCTCATCCGAATCGGCACTGGCAGTAACAGTGGTTAATCCACACAACAGAAAAAGGAGTGCCTTAAGCACTCCTCCCCGCCATGAACATTGATTACTCAACAACATCGCTTTGATCCTTATTATTAGTTATGGATATGACCGCTGTTTACCAACTTGATTGCGCCAATGGCTGCAATAGTACCCAGCGGGGCATCTATCCACGGCGTTCAACAATCACCACAGTACCGGTTTGGCCGCAGCCAACAGAATTACAATGGGTACTGTAATTCGGATCATTGGTGAACTCTTCAGCAGAAACTTCAGGTGCAGTGCGCGACCACTATTCCACTCGTCAGGAAATTCATTGCGACGACGGGTGATGCGAGGCCCCAAAATATGAGAAATCCAAATATCGAGAAGTTCCAGAGGGATAAAAAAGCCAATCACAATAACCAACTTCACCAGCAACCAGTGCTGAGCCAAAGACCAGCCGCCCAGGTAATACAAGATAGCGCCGGTAATTAACAACAACGGAAAGGCGATATGTTCCAGAATAACGGTTTTATCGAACTGCTCGTATGCCCACACCAAACGCTTTTTTAGCTCCTCGTTTTCAGGGTTATCACGCACTTCGAAGATGGTCGCTCGCAGGTAGAATATATAAGCACCGACGGCACTCATCGCCCACATAGCCATAAAGAAGATATGAAAGAATTTAACGTAACCATAAGCTGCCATATATTCACCTTTCAAATAAATTATTAGTTTTTTATTCTGGCCTGACATTATTATTGTCAACTAGATTTACAATGTAATCTATTTTCCGATTTCACAAAAGTAATATATTCTGATAAGGTGAAACTTTTCGTTATACCTCCCTATGGATATCCGCCACTTAAAATACTTTGTCACCACCGTTAAAACCGGCAGTTTCAAACAGGCGGCCGAAGAGCTCTGCATCTCCCAACCAGCTGTATCCAAAGCCATTAAAGATCTGGAGGAGGAACTGGGCACACCGCTGCTCATCCGCGGTGCCCGCGGCGTCGAGATAACAGAGCTCGGCAACGCACTGTTCCATCGGGCCAAAGCGGCACTAACCGATCTCGACAACGTTAAAGCAGAGATTAAAAGTAAAGCCAAGCACCAGACCTTAGCGATAGGAACCACGGCCGTTCCGGCCGCCTATTTTCTACCGCAGGTGATCCCACCGTTCACTGCCCGCTACCCCAATATTCACCTACAGGTGATCGGTGATGTTGTTGATACGGTAATCAGCCGGGTTGTTCTAGGAGAACTCGCCTTTGCTATAGCCCCGATTAATCCCGCCCTTCAAGATTCTGGTTTAATTCAACGGCCGCTATTCGATGCACCAATCGCCGTGCTCTGCAGTGCACAGCATCCACTAGCGAGTCAGTCCTCCATCACGCACGCCGACCTGCTTGACCACCCCTGGATAGTCTCACTGGAAGGGACCCGCCCCAACCAGGATTTCAAGCGGGCCTTTGAGGCGGCTCACCTCCCAGCCCCGAAAAGTATTGTCAATAGTGACAATCATCTGCTAATTCGCAGCCTGCTTATGAAAAGCCGATTTTTGTCGCTGACCCCAACTCCGCTCTACCACAATGAACTAGTCAGTGGCCAGCTGGCCCAACTGCCTATCACCATGATCGGGCCGCAGTTTTTGCGTTACGGTCTTATCTATCGTCAGCATACTCACATCAGCGAGGCGTCACAGAACTTCTGGAGGATAATGAAAGAGGTCGCCGTTGCAGACTATCTAATTCAGGCTGGATAGTGCGTTAGCACGCTAAAAAAAGGCCGCTAAGCGGCCGAAACTCACATAATGGAACACACACAAGAAGGTTAAACCAGCAACAGCCTGGCAACGCAAACGCTAAGATTGGTTTGCGCTTCTGGCAAGCCAGTTTCTATAAGGTACGAGAGATAATCTCCCGCATAATCTCTGAGGTACCGCCATAGATCGTTTGGATTCGGGAATCCACAAACATTTTTGCGATGGGGTACTCACGCATATAACCATAGCCGCCATGCAACTGCAGGCATCGGTCAACTACCCGATTTTGCAACTCACTGGACCATAATTTAGCCATTGAGGCCTCATGAGCCTCCAGTTCGCCGACCCGGTGAGCCTCGATACACTTATCCAGAAACGCCCAGCCCACTTCAATTTCGCTCTTAAGCTGAGCCAAAAGATGCCGGGTATTCTGAAAATCAAATACAGTTTTACCGAACGCACGGCGATCCTTAACATATTGCAAGGTTAAATCAAATGCGCGCTGTGATGACGCCATAGCTACTACTGCAATAGCCAAACGCTCCTGGGGTAACTCCTTCATTAGCTGGGCAAAGCCACGGCCCTCTTCGCCTAGCAGATTGGTTACCGGTACTCGTACGTCATCAAAAAATAGCTCTGAAGTGTCCTGCGCCTTGAGGCCGATCTTGTCGAGGTTTTTGCCACGCTGGAACCCTGGCCGATCCCCCTCTACCAAAATCAGGCTGATACCCTTTGCCCCCAATTCCGGGTCGGTTTTGGCGACCACAATTACTAGGTCCGCCAGTTGACCAGCCGTTATGAAAGTTTTTGAACCGTTAATCACATATTCATTACCTTCCCGGCGAGCGGTCGTTCTAATACCCTGCAGGTCACTACCGGTACCCGGTTCAGTCATGGCAATTGCACCCAACACCTCACCAGAGACCATACGCGGTAGCCAGGCCTGCTTCTGGTCTTCAGTACCATAAGCCAACAGGTATCCGGAGACGATATCTGAATGCACGGCGAAGTTAACACCGGTAATACCCGCACTGGCAGCCGCCTCATTGACTACTGCCAGATAGCGATAGTCACCACCCACACCACCATACTCTTCCGGCACCTGTGGACAGAGAGCGCCCTGCTCACCCGCCTTCAGCCAAAACTCTCTCGGCACAATCCCCCGCTCTTCCCACTCGTCGTGGTGGGGAACGGCTTCAGTCTCCAGAAAGCGCCGAAATGCCTCACGAAACATTTCGTGCTCTTCGTTATAAACTGTTCTCTTCAGCATTGCGGTCACCTCTGAACATTCGCGTGGATTCTAACGTGCTGATCTCAGCGCGTAATTTATGTTTATTTCCGATGCTAAGCAGTTTCGATGATTTCAGATTTATTGTCAACTTAATTGACATTATTGAGCACTTTAACTAACATAACTATATGGAGCAGCCCCGATGCCGCTTCATATCATTGATCTCCGATTATTTCCTTTGCCAGCAATATCAACTTTGATTTGCTGGTTTTTTTTTACCTTAAAAAAAGAGCGCCTCAATGCGCTCTTAGTTTAGAGAGGGTAGCTAAGCGCTCTACCCCGCATCAATAGCTGTACACAATGGTCACACCAAATCTCTAACTTCCTGCAACGCCTGATCCATAGCGGCTTTCTTATGATCAGGGCTAATAGCAAGCCCATCTGCATAGACCGATGTGATATCAGTAACACCCATAAAATTAAGAATACCCTTGATATAAGTGCTCTGAAAATCCCAGGCGCTGTCTTGATAAATTCCGCCCCGGGCAGACAGCAGGTAGACTTTTTTGCCACCCGCCAAGCCAACCGGACCAGCCTCGGTATATTTGAATGTGAGGCCCGCACGCGCAATATGGTCGAAGTACGCCTTCAGCACCGATGGGATTCCTAAGTTATACATTGGCACACCCAATACCACGATATCAGTTTCAAGAAATTGCTGCGTCAGCTCATCCGATAGCGCCGTTGCTTTATTTTGCTCCGCATCACGCTTATCGCCTGCAACCATGAACGCAGAAAAGGTATTCAGATCCAGGTGCGGCACCGGATCCTCAGCCAGATTTTTCTCAGTGATTTTATCCTCTGGGTGAGTATTCCGCCAAAGCGACAAAAACTCATCAACCAGTTGCGAAGAACTACCATCACTACCTAACAAACTTGACTTTATTGCCAGTACACGAGCCATACCTATATCTCCAGATTGGGTCAGATGGGCTGCACGCCCGTTCGTAACCGTGTTAGCCGGTATCTACACGGACTATCAGTGGCTTATTCGTAACTTAGATAGGGGTTTACTAAAATCACCGGAACCACTAACCGCCGACGCCATTGTTAATAACATTTACAGTTGTTAGATAGTAATTACACCCAGCTATTTTTGTCAATATAATTGACATACTACTGTATTGATGATTGACTAGACTCAGCGCACGTACCCGTATGAGGTTCAGC
This sequence comes from Halioxenophilus sp. WMMB6, assembly GCF_033283405.1. NCBI lineage: Bacteria > Pseudomonadati > Pseudomonadota > Gammaproteobacteria > Alteromonadales > Alteromonadaceae > Halioxenophilus > Halioxenophilus sp. WMMB6. The sequence continues at coordinate 182,662 of NZ_JAWMQR010000006.1, read as the reverse complement.
CTCATGGATTTATATTGTCAAAAAAGGCGTTACTCAATGAGTTTTCGTTATATAGAAATTGAACATAGAAATCATGTTGCAATTATCTGGTTGAATCGCCCGGAGCGGCGTAACGCTCTTAACTGTCAATTTGTACGCGAGCTTAGCGCTGCGGTAACAGAGATTAACGGCAACCCCGAAACCCGGGTTATTGTGTTGATGGGGCGAGGCCGCCTGTTTTGTGCCGGCGCGGATCTAACCGATGTCTATGATCCCGATATCGAAAATGCTGAGCAATTAATTGAGAATCTCTATAAGCCGCTCTTAAGTCAGATTTTAGCATCAGAAAAGCTATTCATTTCTGCTGTGACCGGTACCGCCGTAGGCGCCGGTGCCTCTCTCGCCTTGGTCTGCGACCTGACCCTTATGAGCAGCAACGCCAACCTCTCATTTGCCTTCACGACAATGGCATTGGTTCCTGATTGCGGAGCATCATGGTTGCTGGTCAGACAACTCGGTTACAAACGTGCCTTACAGGTGATCGCCGAAGGCCAACAGCTTACAGCCCTCCAGTGTCAACAAGTGGGACTTTGTAACGAGATTGTAGAACCGGAAAGCTTAGAACAGGCAACTTTAGCCATGGCCGAGAGACTTGCCGAGCGAGCCCCACTGGCAATTAGCTTGTCCAAACAGCTGTTACAGCAAGCCTGCGAGCAGCCTTACAATGAGATGGTCTCAGCTGAAGCCAAAGCCCAATACCGGTGTGAACAGAGCAGTGACTTCGCCGAGGCTAAATCCGCCTTCTTTGAAAAACGCCCGCCAGTGTTTGGCAAATAATTTCCCACCTAAAGCCAACGAACGCCCAACTAAATTAGCCGTGCAACCCAATATCTGGGCCACAGCTCAAGTAGTTAGAATCTGAGAGAATTGGACCCGATAGGATCTTAGGTTTCTAACAGTTTACGCTCTAAACAGTTAACGATTTAACCAGCCATTCAGGCGGAGTAGGCCAGAGGCAATCCTGGACGAGGCCAGCGGCAATGGTAGAGTTTTCCGGTGGATGATCCTGTCGCCCATACATCGCACATATCGTCGCCACCAAAACTGATGTTGGTGATACCGATATCCGGGAAGCCAATAAAGTCGTGTGATCCATCCACGCCGAATACCGTCACCCCCCCTTTGATCAAGGTGCCAACCGCTATATTGCCGCCCTGCTCCACTTTTAAACTATCGAGCAGACAGTAGTCGGGCAAGGTACAAACCAGACGTCCCGCCTGGAAAGGAGACGGCGGCGGCGCGAGTACTCCGTGATCGTGTAATTCATACTCCCAGAGTCGGCTGGTTGGCGTCTCCGCGGCATACAAACGCTTGCCATCGGGCGATAAGCCAACACCGTTTGGGCCGAGCATATTGCTTACCAGCTTACGGATATTTGAGCCATCGGCTTTTGCGTAATAAAGCGCCCCATGCTCTCGGTAATGGGCGGTCGATTTACCGTGATCAGAAAAATAGAAACCACCAGTGTGGTCAAATACCAGATCATTTGGCCCCAGTAGCGGTTCGCCATCACACTCCGTATAGAGCGTTGTCACCTCGCCAGTGTGAAGATCAACCCGCTGAATGGAACCTCCCACATAGTCATGTGGCCTGTGCCCAGGGATAGTAACACCGTCCACGTCATGCCACTCAAAGCCACCATTATTACAGATGTAGACAGCACCATCCGGGCCAATAGCCGCACCATTCGGTCCGCCACCAACCTCTGCCACAACTTGAATGGCACCATCGGCGGTTACCCGGCTCAAGGTTTGGCGGCGAATTTCCACCACCAAAACAGAACCGTCTGCCATGGCAATGGGTCCCTCGGGAAATTGCAGTTTATCGGTAACAACTTCGAGATTTTTTATCTGGCCCATAATAGATATTTCGAGTGCTTAGGTGGAGAGAGGAAAAATCACCAACCTCTCGGTAATGACAGCCACATTGTCGGCACAAACTGTGCTGTGCCGGTTTGGGCTTCCCGGTTGATTGGCGGAAAGATTGGATGTAGCCATAGAGTCATACATCACAGATAGGATAAAACCGGATTAATCTGAGTCAGACTGACCACAGTGTTACCAGTGAATTTACAACTTACTTTCACTTACTGCTGTAACCCTGTGGTCTGGCGTTGAGACTTGACCTCAACAATCGATAGCTATAACTCTAAATTTTTAGAAGCTATAGGTGAACTCAACTCCGTAACTGCGTGGCGGCATATAGGAGCCTGCCTGCATGAAGTTAGTACCAAGTTCAAAGGCATTTAACTTCTCGTGCTCGTCCGACAGGTTTTTGCCATACAGTGCAACCTTGTACTTCTCTTCAGGGTCACTGAAGGTAATACGAGCGTTGTATACCGTTAGCGCGTCACGATAGAACACATCTTCATCTTTCAGGCTGGTCGTCAGGTAACGATCCGTAAAAGTAGCCCCACCGTGGAAGTTAAAGTTACCAAAGCTGACCGGCAGATCATAGGTGAGCTGCAAAGTACTGGTCCATCTTGGCGCGTATGGCAGGTCATAGTGAGTATTATCAGTGACGGTACCATTGCCTTCCAAATCAGCCGTGAACTTGTCAAACTGAGCGTCCAGATAGCCGAGAATAAACTGCACGGATAAGTTGTCGGTTACAAGCATGCTCAGCTCAGATTCAACACCCTGAATAGTGGCCTGACCGGCGTTATCCGTTACGGTTTCGAAAGTGTCCGTGCCAGGAGCGCGACGGCCAAAGGTCAGCTGCATATCAGAATAGGTACTGTAAAAGAGAGCAGCATTAAAGCGCATCAAGCCATCAAAGAGCGACGATTTTATGCCTGCTTCCCAGCTCTCAACTGTTTCTTCATCGGCTGGACCAATTGACGTGGCAGTACCCGCGCGGGCGTTAAAGACGCCACTGCGGAAGCCGGTGGTGTAGCCGAAGTAGAGATTAATATCTTCATCCCACTGATAGCTGACACGAGCCATTGGCGAGAAGTTCTGCCAGTCCTTTTCTAACTCATCGGCAAAACTATTGGAGAAGGTCTTGCTTTCGTCGGTATAGCGCGCACCAACTGTCAGCGTGAATTTGTCATTCAGGTCATAATCACCCTGGAAAAACAGCGCATCACTGACGTTTTCCTGCGCACCCGGTGTACTACCTAGCACTACCATGTCTACAGGCACACCAAATAGGGGGAGATAGATAGCTTGATCATTGGTCAGATCAAAATCCTGGTAGGAGTGAAAATAACCTCCAACAAAATTTACCGGGCCACTAAAATCTGAGGCAAAACGGAGTTCTTGAGTCCACATTTTATGTTCCTGTGTTCGGTGTACATGGAACATAGTCTCGGTAGTACCATCGAAGTCGGTTTGCGTCTCATCGTCGGTTTTACGCCAGCCGGTAATGGAGGTAACCGTACCGCTATCCAACTCCCAGTTGAGCTCAAGGGTCGCACCTGTAGTATCCAGGTTGGCGATAGGCTTCAGGTCGGTATAGACGGTATAGGGATCATTTGGGTTGTTGGCAGGGTAGCCCAATTGAGCCAGGTTAGAGTCAGGCTTGGAGAAATTGACCACACCATTACCTTCACTGCGCTCGGTAATATCATCGACCGTCAGCAGCATACTGAGATCATCGTTGAAATCATGGGACAATTTCACGCGGATACTTTCAACATCTTCCGCACCCAGGTCTTTGCCGGTAACCCCATTCTCGAAATGGCCATCGTACTTACGCTTGAGGCCAGAAATTCGCAGGCCGGTATTTTCACCGATAGGTACATCAACCGCGGCACGAAGCTCACGCCGGCCATAGTCTCCGGCAGTAACCCGGATATCACCACCGAACTCATCACCCGGGTTTTTGGTGACCACATTGAGCACACCACCAATGTTATTACGGCCAAACAGTGTACCCTGCGGCCCGCGCAGCACCTCAATTCGCTGCACATCATACATATCCATGAGAGTACCCAGGTTGCGCGGCTGGTTAACACCATCCAGCACCACGCCTACTGTAGGGTCCTTCTCTGAAGCGATGTCGAAATAAGAGAGTCCACGAATGGAGAATACGGCTGACTGTGGGAATAACCCCACTGGCTCAACAATTACGTTGGGGGCCATCGCATTCATGCCATCCAGGCTACCGATACCGTTGGCTTCAAGTTGAGACTCGCCAAACGCAGTAACAGCCGCAGGTACATCCTGCATAGATTGCTCACGTTTCTGAGCAGTTACGATAACTTCCTCAAGAACTGCACCAGCTTGAGCTTGCACTAAGGTGGGAATCAGGCTTCCCAAAACAATGGCTGAGTAAATAGTGGTTTGTTTCATGTTCATTACTCTAGTTATTAGATCTATTTTTAAAATCGATATTCCAATTATGGAAGCCGGTTACTCGCTTAATCGACTGAACTTATTGTAAACCCAGCGGCCTTATTTATGTCAAGCTTCTTTCCTATTTAACGTCAATATAATTGACTATATAAACAACCGAATTATCAAACGCTATTTTTCCACCCATTTAATTACGATCATCTATATGCAATCGTGTAGGACAGTAACCTTTTGGATGATTTGTTACCAATAGTAGCCACCGAAAGCCGTTCAGAATTATTTGAACTTCCCAAACCGGCCGATAAAAGTCACTTGAAAGGGACTCTACTCGATGCAAAGCGCCACCTTAATCGCAACAGAACCTGCTTACTCAGCATCGTTTTTTTCCGTAATAGTTCGCAATCAATTAATTGATGGTCGGCTTGCATCAACTTACCCAACGAAAGCCCACCACGTGCCTGCGGCTCCCAATTTAGAGTGAAAAATGAAATAAGGTAGTAACAAAATTGAAGGAGCGCCCCTTACGGAGTAAGGGATATGGACACATCCCAGAAGGCGAACAGCAAAGCAGTGTGATTATTTGCTACGGGTTAAGACATTGCCGTTATCTGACAGGCTTTTAATATAAAAGGAGTATTTGTACAGACATATTTTGAGTGTTATTAATCCCAGTGCATGCTCTAATAATGAAGGACATCGAAAGCAAACAAGCCACTACTGGATTCAACACTTAATCAAGTTTTTGCTCGCCACCCAGACGCTGACCAACTCAGCGATCAACCAACGACAGGCGCTAATAATTAGGGCATATTTACACCCTGGCTAACACAAGCTGCGTATCCTTAAACTAAAAATATTTTTATTACAGAGCGAATAATCCAAAGCCAGCCTTATATCAACAGTGTTGACTCTGATTCATTCGAAACAGTTTTGGATATTAAGAACTCATGTAATTTAATAGCCGCCGCCAACGCGGCTTAACAGAGCGCTACAATCGAGATCTTATTTGAGAAGCCTGAAACCTTTACAGTCGATCAGGTTGGGAGTGTGACATAACCGTACAAACCGGCATTGTAAGTTGGCTCTTATTGCCACCTTAATAGAATGCAATAGATAAATTATTAACTTTGTATTGGAACAGTACCAATTTAGTCTTTTTTAAAACCATGCCGGCGCAGTAGATACTCCAACAATGCCACCAAATATTTATGACAATTTAACCGTTTCAGTTCGTTTGGTTATCCGCCCTGTTTTACTAACGCAATCCGTCAACAAGCCTCATCTATATTCATCTGTACTGAACATAATTGCACAATAGATAATTTCTCATACCATCTGCTGCAATTATGGAATATCCGCTATTAACTATCGATGAGAAGCCAGCACAGATTTAATGTGAACATCTTTATGGTTGAGGCGATGCAGCTATTAACCTGCCGTATCCTCTGTTGGGCAGCTTGCTTTACTGCTTGCCTGGTAACAAGACATTAGTCGGGTCATTTTTCAGAACGTTGCAGCGGCAACCCAACAAACCACCTCACCCTCGTAAACGGTACATCATTCTTTTTTGCCGGGTATTTTCAGATCGGTATTTATAAGTACTCTCCCAGCAAAAGATCAGCATCTAGCCTTGGCACAAGGGGTAGCTCGTCATGAAACACTAATTGATTTGCGATCTTGTGGAGGCTACATAAACTACGGGCAGTAAAAAAGCAGAACACTCTTTCCGCGCAATACCACGGGGGGGGGGGCAAGTCAATCACAGGTGTTAAGAGATATCAGCACACGGGCGGATTGATCCTTGCCTAGTCTCTACTCAAGGCAGCACGGGACCTCAGCCTCGGACTTCGCTGAACGACCTTAGCTGGGTTAATACCGGCAACCGGTTACAGGAGGTAACAGATAGGAGTAACACAGGAGCAGTTACCGGGAAGCAAGTTTCGGCCGGCGATAGCACCCACGCCATACCCACAAATTCAGGAAAAAAACACCTTTGGGCGGGCTCTTTTCCTATGGCGCACTGGGTAGGATGCACTGCGGCACTTCCCTCTGCTCCACCCTTTGGGTGCCTTCGGCAGTAACAAATCGCTCAATTACCATGGATGCGGGTAGCCGCTGCGGATGAATGACGATGGCATGATTACAAGGAGGTAACTTATTAGAACCACACAGAAGCTGTTGCCGGGGAGCAATTATCGCCCAGGCGATTGTTCGAACCCGTGGAGGTGCACACTGCACAAATACCAAATACCAAATACAAAATACAAAAAACCCGCCACAAGGGCGGGTTCTTTTTTGTATGGCGCACTTCGAAGGAGAAACTTCGAACCGCCTTTTCCAGACATTAGAGGAATGGAATGACTTTCTCAAGAAGTATGCACCATTCTTCAAGGAGGTGGCGTAATGAGCACTCCTCCTACAAACTCAAACAAAAACAGCAAGTTACCAACCCCATTCTCGCTCAGACTGACCTTTGAGGAACGCGCTGCCCTGGAACAATCGGCTGGCAATCGTCCTCTGGGAGCCTATATTCGCTCGAAGCTCTTTGGCGGCACAGAAGCGCCGAGAAAACGGCGCAGCCGCACCAGAAAGCCTCTAAAAGACGAAAAAGCCCTGGGTGAATTACTGGGTAAACTGGGTGAATCCCGCCTTGCCAGCAACGTCAACCAACTTGCCAAAGCAGCCAATTCAGGCTCCTTGCCAGTCACACCGGATACCGAAAAGGCACTCCAAAATGCCTGTGACGATGTAAGAACCATGCGCATATTGCTTATGCAGGCTCTGGGCTATTACTCCTCGGAGGTGTAGCCATGATTTTGAAGGGAAGCCAGCGCTCAGGCGGTAAACAGCTCGCGGCTCATCTGCTCAAAACCGAAGACAATGAACATGTCGAGGTTCATGAGCTGCGGGGCTTTATGTCTGAAGACCTGCCCTCTGCCTTCAATGAAATCCATGCCGTAAGCAAGGGTACTCGCGCAAAACAGCCCTTTTTCTCCCTCAGCCTCAGCCCGCCACCAAATGAGCGCGTGCCGATTGAGGTGTTTGAAACGGCTATCGAGCAGATAGAACAAAAGCTCGGCCTGGAAGATCAGCCCCGCGCAGTCGTATTCCACGAGAAAGAAGGCCGCCGCCATGCCCATGTGGTCTGGTCGAGGATCGACACAGACGAGATGAAGGCTATCAATCTGCCTTTCTACAAAATGAAGCTAAAAGACCTATCCAGGGAGCTGTATTTGGAGCATGGCTGGAAAATTCCGCCAGGCATCATAGACCGCAAGGATCGGAACCCTCTCAACTTCAGCCGTGAGGAATGGCAACAATCCCGCCGCGTGGGGCTAAGCCCTAAAGAGATTAAGCGCACTTTCCAGGAATGCTGGGCTATCTCTGATAACTGCAATGCCTTTTCTCAAGCTCTGCACAGCAAGGGCTTTGTTCTGGCTCGTGGTGATCGGCGCGGCTTTGTTGCAGTCGATTACCGTGGTGAAACTTATGCTGTCGCAAGATATACAGGGGTAAAAACCAAGGAAGTTCGTGATCGCCTGGGTGATCAGAAAACGCTGCCATCTATTGAGCAAACGAAAGCCAAAATCGCGGCGGATATGTCCCAAAAGCTTCAGCAGCACCTTGCCGATGCTGAGGCAACCAAAACCAAACGCTCAGCAGCCTTTGAATTCAAGCGCCAGCGCCTAGTCGAAGAACAGCGCAAAGAGCGGCAACTTTTGGAGCAATCCCACAGCAAACGCTGGGATGCTGAAACAAAAGAGCGATCACAGCGCCTATCCAAGGGGCTTATGGGTATCTGGCATCGGCTTACAGGTAAGTACGAAAAGACAAAACGCCAAAATGAACGCGATGCGCTTGTTGCCCTCCAGCGTGATCGGCAGGAGAAAGATGAGCTGATATTCAAGCATATCCAACAACGCCAGCAGCTCAGCCTGCGCCAGCGCAGCGAAATCCATACTCATGAGCTGGAAATCGAGCTGTTACGCCAGGATATTGAGGATTACCGGGATTTGAAAACTGGAAAATCCAGTAATCTGAAGGATGAATACCGTAAGCGCTCAGAGCTGCACGAGAAGGAACGAAAGCCCGCGCCAAAACGTGATAAAAGCCGAGATCGTGGGCATGAGCCGGAAATATAGTGTCCTTAAGGGGTGATCACTTAATATTCAGCCGCCAGCAAAACTGGCGGCTTTTTGCTTTCGCGCTTGCCAAAGGGTGAAGGCATCTTGCGCTGAAAGCCTAAATGGCTTTCAGCGCAAGCCCGCGAAAACCATGAGTCTAAAATTTAACCAGAGAAAGGAGCCGCGTTAACGGCTCCAAAATATATGCACCTCTCTGTGTCCCAGCTCAATGGTGAAAATATCGCCGCTAACTTCCATGTCGTAGGCCATCGCGTTGTAATCAATATACCGGGCAAGGCTTTCCGGTATTTGCACGGAATCTTCGGTTAACTCCTCGGCAAAATCAGCAACAGATTCATAACAGCCCGAATAATTTTCTTCTATAGCGGTGCGGGCCTCGTCAATACTACTGAAATGTGCCAGCAATTCCGCGCCCAGCTCGTCATGCTCTTCGATAAAGCAAGCCACCTCATGAACGGATTCCAGCCCTTCATACTCGCTCACGCGGTAAGAGCCGAAACCTTCATAATCATGAATGGCGTATTCTTCGGCAAAGCCTTCCGGGCTTGCCTTTAACATTTTGGCTACGGCTTCCTGGATGTCGTCCAGCTCAAGCGCGGCATCAATCCAAACACCGTGCAATTTTCCGTTATTGTAAGCAGCCAAATCAACAACGTAGATTCTTGGTTCACACATGATATTCACCCTTTCTTTGTCAGTTTAAAAGCGCAAGCGCTGCGCCTGCGCTTCTGCCGACTAGGGCGACTAGGCGGGGGTGAAAAAATCAGGAAAAATTGCGGAGGGTCCATCAGCGTTAGCGCCAATGGAAACCGTCATTTTTCTTTATTTTGAGGGGGTGCAACGCCCCTCTATACGTTAGCGATTGCTAGCCCTTTAGTCCCGTAAGGGATGAGCGACTAGCGAAGGCGTTAAAGCGCGGCCCGAAGGGAAACGCCCAAACACATTTACTTTTTTACCAAATTCAAACTGGCGCATAACAATTCCATCTCTCCTCCCTTCAACTTGAACACCATAACGCCTTATTCCCGGACACCTTTGAAGCCAGAGCAGAAAACAAAGCTGGTAAGCAGCAAACGCTAAAGGTTTCTCCACATCCGTTTTGACCTGATCCGCACCGGATCGGGTGCAACTTCCCATGCGCTTTATTTCGCAAATGCGCGGCCATCAAAGGCCGTGAAAAGGTTTTACGGCCTCCAAACTGAAGGAGGTAACAATGAAACTCGTTACGCGATTTGAATTGGCAAAACTGAATGAAAATGAGCTGCATGCATTACTGCGTTACGCTTTTAACGAACTCGCTAAAAGCAACTCTGATACTCATCAGCGCCGCAATGCACTTGCCTCAATCGAAAATATTCAAAGAGAATTAGTTTCAAGGGCTTTCAGCCCTTGAAACAACGGTTGCAGCAAGGTGGAAAAACTATGTTATTGTTTCAATTACGCCTGTTTTTACTAACGCATCAAGATGACGATGCAAATTATCAGGCACATGGCCTCCAGTGATTATGACACCCGCTTCCATATTCTTATTCATCGCATGACCAGTAAGATTAGCGCTAGATATAAAGCACTTTTTGTGATCAGCAACGGCCACTTTCGCATGCACCTTTGCGCCTTCGAATTCTGTATCCTTGGACTCCCAGCAATAAAGGTTTACTCCAGGTAAAGCTTGCTTCATTTTCCCTATCACATCTATGGTAACTGAGCCGCCATGCTTGTCTGAGGATTCCAAAAGCAATGATACTGTTACACCACGATTTATAGCATTTTCGATTGCGCTAGCAAACAAAGGGATTTCATACGCAACAAAACTTACTACAAACAAGTTAGAAGCTGAGCTATCAATTACTTCGATGAGTGCTTGCTCTGTTCTTCGAGTCGAGACTATTGGCGTCGTCGGGCCAGTCCAAATCAATTCAGTGGAAACTTCATTCTTTGCCATGTTGAGCGCATGGCTCGCACCCCTAATCATTCCAGCTAATTCTTGGGCAGAAATATCCGAACTCCGCCATTCATTGATGACCTTATCGAAAAGCCTGCCTGCTGCTGGCGTTGAAAAGAAATCTGTTGATTTTATGGTCGAATTCGATTCAAGCAATGCGATATGGTCAGCGACTTGCTCAAGCTTCTTAGGAGAAACTTGTTCCACCAATTCAAATATGGATTTCAGCAATGAATTCATATCAACAGTCATCAAAGAATGCCGCATCCGTACGTTCGAGTGTAGACACCAACAAGGTGCGATCTAGATAACGATTGCCTCGTTCGCAAGATGTTTCAGCAACGAAGCTGCATGCGTGGCAAGCGGCAGCGTGCAATGACTTATCCTTGCCAGGATGATGCTCTGAGCATAATGGGTCAGAAGAACAAATCTTGGCTCTGTTAAGAGCCTGTCCTAACAATCTTCCTAAATTCTCAGGTTTTCCAAGATCAACAAGGCCTCCCAATGTGCCATCGGAATCTGCTGCTGCCGTGTAAATTAATACGCCAGCTTGAGGGTCGCCAGTTTCGGTGTCCGCATAAATTCTTTCACGAATACTCGCCGCGTTGTATCCGCACTCCAACGCCAATTCCCTTATGAGAAGATGCGCTAACGTATGAAGCATCGCATAACGCACACCAGGAAAATCTTCGTCAGGGTCAAGTCGTCTGGCATTTCGCCAACCTTGATGACCTTCGAATAGCTTGCTGCGAATATCCTCTACAGCACTCAGCTTTTCCCACTTAGTCAATACATCCTCGTCGAAACGAATGAAGATGCCTTCGCCGTGAACTTGGCTGGCAGGAACCCAGTCAGGCGGCGTCCGGCTGAGGCTCGCCATTTCTGGTCCATCGCCATTACCAATAGTACCTTCCTGAGCTTCAACTCTGGTAAATCCCACCAAAGCATTTACTTCACGAAGCCGCTCCAAAAGCAAAACACTCTTTATTTTATTTTCAAAACCTTTCGGAGCCTCAACATTTCTACTCAAGAAATGTGGCCAATCCGTAGGAGGATTTGGATCAATCAGAACATCCCATTCCGGCCCTTTTATATCCGCTTCGGATATTGAGTCAGTGGCTTTTCCAGATTTGATGGATTCTATGACTTCCCAAATTGCTTTTGCATCGTGCTTATCTATTCCGGGTAATGCTCCTGTTTTTTTCAAAGTTTTAACGGTAATTGCAACTTCGCTTTCCGACTCTAAATCCTGAAAGTAATCCCAACCATCCTGCACTAATTGTGATATTGGGTCTTTTGCTAAAGGTATTGCCAGCGCAGATAAGGTAACAGGAAACCAGGCATTGGTTGCCCCAAGCAAAACGGCTCGCGCTTCCTCAGAGCAATTCTCCTCAAACAAATCCAAGTGCGCATGCCTACCACGGCACCCTGGAAGGTTCTCCTTACCTTCGCGGCCAAAAGCAAAGGCCATATTTCTTGAAGCGCCACACTCATCGCATTTCACCCAAAGGTTTTCAGTTTGCAAAGAAGCACCGCTTTCGAAGAAACGTAATGTGCCCTTGCAGTCCGAAGGGCCGCTATGCACGAAGTAATGCCAAGGGAAATCATCTAAGTGTCCGTTTCGACAAGCCAACAAGAAACGTGCAGGTACAGCATCAGCATCTTTGGCAGGAAGATCACCTTTAGACCCTTTGCAGGCCTTGTGAACAAAGCGTGTTTGCTCTGGACGATATCGATTTTCCTTTATTTCGAAGAGATCAATATCGTATTCCGAGAGAAGTCCACATTTCACGCAGCGGAGCCAGCGAGGGAAAGGCCGTACAGGAACCCCAATATTAGCCTCCGCAGACCAAACGTCGACTTGCTCACTTTTCTGAAACGGCGGCATACGGAGAGTATCAACTTGAGGGCCGAGCACTTTCCTCACAGCAGCCAATAAGCGGGCCTCTTCGATCGGAGGGCAGCGGTCTTTTTCCCACTGATCTATTCCTAGCGTCACAACGGAGATGCTAGGAAGATCAATGAGAGCGCCAGGGCCATATGTCCATAGCAACTGGCTTGGTCTAACCTCTCCAACGGGTGACTTATCGTTCATGATCGAACCTCAAACATTTAATACCTCAATATCTTCGCTAGAAATAATCTTTAATAAATGCTTTGCCCGAGAACAAGCCACATAAAAATCTGAACTGCTGAAATTTTCAATTGACCCCGGTCTTACGACATCAATAAGAATAACAATATCTGCTTCCAATCCTTTGAAAGAGCGAATGGTTGAAAACAAAATGCCAGCACCATTTCTCCACTCCATAGGATCAAAGATCAGTGGCTGCCCACCAACTTTGTTTTGGCCATTCAGACAAGAATTCATGAACTTTGATGGAGATAAGATCACGACTTGGGAATTGGATATTTTGTCGCTCGAAACCAACTTTTTAATGATGGAATCTACCACCGAAGGAAGTTTATGTTTCTTATCCAGGATAAATTCTGTGGCAACACCCTCTGGTGCCTGAGGATGCGTGGCGATTTCCTTTTCCAGTATCGTTGAGCAGGTGTTTGAAATCTTTTTGGTATTGCGGCAATTTGTTGGCAAGAGAAAAGGCGCGCCCATTGCTGGAATAAAGACTTTTCCGTTGTTGAAGAGGTTTTGAGCTGGGTCGTAGAAGACATACAAGTACCCGTCCTCTTCATCAGTATTTAGCAATTCCAGAGGCTGCCACCAATCAGGGTAGAAATCCTGTGCTTCATCCACTACAACCGCATCATATCTATCAGTTACGAATTCGACAGCCTCCCATAGGAGGTTCGGCGCTTCTTCCTTCCAAAAGGTGTCGCTATCATGTTCAGGCGGGGAAAATCTGATGCCTGCTTTCTTACACAAGTGGGCGCATAATCCATGAAAATGATATACGTTAATAAGGTCTTTCATCTCACTGTGAACGCCTTGCTTCAACCAAGTGGCAAGTTCCTTGTTGTAACAAACGAACAATGTTTTCTTGCCGCTTTCCGCAAAGATTTCGGCTTGGCGTTTTGCCAACATCGTTTTGCCGGAGCCGGCAACCCCTTCGATAGCAGCTCGTTTGTTGTTACTCAAAAAGGTGAGCAGCCGAATTTGTTCTTCGGTCAGCCTAAGTAGCTTCTCTTCTTGTTCTTCGATCGTTCTGAAAAGCACGGGAAGAATGTTGAATGCGGGGAGGATTGCGCGTTGGACTTTTGAAAGCTCATCTTTGCTGAACTCATATGGCGTAGCTGTCCTAGACCATTGACGAAGGGCACGCGCTATTTTTTCGGATATACCTTTCAAATCCTTTGAGGATAAAGTGATGGCTGAATCCGCTCCAGGCGGTAGTGCACCGTTATAGATACAGTCAGGAAATATCACTGCATATCCAAACGAAAATGGAGGCTTTTGACCTCCATAAACTTTGGTGCTTATCGAATCCACGATTTGGTGTGTATTCTTTCGAGCTTGCTCGAATGGGTCAGTAATTGCCTTGTCGTTTGGACCAAGCACGCGGAACCATCCTCGTGTATCAGCGTCATACTTTATAGTGCCACCTTTCACTTCGATAACAAGGATGCCCATTTCCGGCCAAACGATTAAAAAGTCAGCCTCGCCTTCGATAAGTGTCACCTTTCCAGTCCTATCATTGCGATCCGGCCTTAGCCACGGATAGCTATGAAGAACGGTAACGTTATTCGGAAGCTGATCTATAAGAACTGAAGCAACATCTCGCTCAGGCTTTAATTCAATATCTTCTACCGCAATACTGGGTACTAACCTAGCCATATCAATTTCACCAAATCCTATGCTTCCTGAGCGTGAACAGTAACGGACGACCATTCATCAGGTGTCAAATCGAAAGATGAATTTGCTCCAGGATATCTCAGCTTGACACGAACAAGAGACTTTCCGTTTTCATCCTGCAACTCCGACCAGCTTAGCTTTCCGGCAAGCACGCCTTTTGGGAACTTCCCTTGTTGAACGCCAGCGATCGACAAAACCGTAAAGCTATTCTTCTTTGGCTTTTGAACGTTCGAGTTCGAGACAATCAACTTTTTGGGGTGTCCATCAATCTCAATATCAATGATTTCACCTTGCTTATATTTGCCCCCAACGATATCCGCTAAAGGAACGTTTTGAGCCGAAGAGACTTGAGATTTCTTCTTGGTATCATCTGAGGATGACTGATCAGAATCTTCATCATCACTAATTGGTCTTGGATTCCACTTAGGCGCGTCTGCGATTTTTCGGGTATTCATAACCAGTCTTACACCAGGCTCGACCTCACGCATGGACATTGGAACGGTAAAATCATCCCATGCTTTTATACCTGGGGACTGGATCAAAGCGGCCATAGTGTCTTTATTTGGGCCTCGCTTTTCATATCCTAAGATACGGCCACCCACACCTGCTTTTTTAGACCATTCATCCAAGCGAGATTTCAACTCAGATTTAGCAAGCGCTTGGATATCCGACCGATCTGTCACACACCATGCTCTATTGGTAATAATATCCGTGGAGGATTTCGCCTCAGTGCAATCAGCCTTGCTCATTGCCATTGCTCCGGGATTGGGATTTAGAGCATCGTTTTCCAACCGCATGATGCTAATCATGGCACCAGTTAAACCACGATCCATGGCTCGCGGTGAAAAAGGCGTTACCGACTGCGCTTCAACATGTTTATAGAATGTCGCATGGTAATGCTCGAACGTTTCATAGTGTGACAAATCTCTTGGCCGAGCCCACGTGAGTACCGTGCACACCAAACCGGGAAATTGACGACCGACACGGCTGGTAGCCTGAATATATTCCGCCGTTCCCTTTGGCTGACCATTCACAGCCATCAAACCCAGACGATTTACGTCGACACCCACCGACAGCATGTTCGTCGCCAAAACGACATCAATAGCCCGTGAATCACCCTCTTGCCAGTTGGTTACGAACTTACCTTTTGAGGAATCGAAATCGGCTTTAAACGGAACTTCCAGTTGATCCAAATATTTCGGAATATCCTGATTAGAAACGCGAGAAGTCAGCTCCCTTATGTTTTGAACACTTCGCTGAGCCAATCCAGGCCGATCAACCAAACTCATTTGCACCCGATAAGATCGAGTTTGAACATCGTCCTCTGCAAGACGTTTCATTCCACCAAGCTCACGCAGAGAGTTGAAGTACCCAACAGTTGTTAGATAAGGATCAGCAGCACTGCCAAAGCGCTCGAAAAGGCCTTGAGAAGCGGTCAGGAAAGCCGTGTAGACACGGATTAGCATGGCTGGTCGTGAACTACCCGGTGAACATACGCCGAGATAACGCCTACCAGGTTTCTCTTCGATAGGTCGCTGCACCGAGAAGAAGTTATCTTCAATATCCAAACCGTGCGGAGGAAAAACTGAAACCTTCCGCATGAAAACACCATTGACCTGCTCAGGCGCTTTACGAACAGTCGCGGTGGACGCAATGATTTTTGGCTTTACCTTTGAGCCTTCCAAATCCCACGTTGCCAATTCATCTACTGCCGTTTCATATAGACCGACCATTGTACCTAGAGGCCCACTAATAAGATGGAACTCGTCCTGTATGATCAGATCAGGTGGCCGTATCGGTAGGATTGACCGAACTTTTGTTGCAGGGAGTCCTTTGGCTGCTCGATGATTGCCTTCGCAATCACTATCTGGCCAAAGTAGCCCATGACGCGGACATTCCCTATTAGCTCTACCGAACAACGTGCGAACTTGACCGCGCCAAGCCATCATTGCGAACTTATCGACCGTCGCAATCATCATGGTTGGTGGTCGATGATAGATTTCTTCATCTACCACCATTACAGGAATACCTGGATGGGGCTGGGAAGAGGATTTACCGCGTGAGAAATCACAATGGCTTTTCTTATCACCACAGTAGATCGTGGTTTGTCCCGCCAATCTATTTACTTCTATATCACGTCCAGGTGCTACTTCGCCTCCGCACCAAGGACAACTGGTAAGCTGAGCGGGTGAAGAACTCCCCGCATCCCACTTATCAGGGTTTCGAATGTCTTGAATCGCTTTATGGCTATCTTCTGTCGTACCTGGTGTTACTTTGTTGCCTACCCATAGGCCAATAGTGAATGGCTCCTTACCCAATGACTCATCGCCATTGGCAAGAGCATCACGACGCAACACCTCCATAGCACATATCAAAGTCGTAGCTCGTTGAAACTGCTGTAAGGTTAATAAGCGCAAGGTATAGCGCATAACCACAGACAAGCCTCGCGTACTATCGTAGCCACCTAGATTTCCTTGCAAGCGACGAATGAACATGGTGAAGGCTGCAACACCAAGATAGGCCTCGGTCTTACCACCACCTGTAGGGAACCATAACAAATCAGCGTAAGCTTCGATGGGCTTGGTTCGATCTTTGTGCTGCGGGTTAGCAAGTGATGGAATCGACAACAACACGAAGGCCAACTGAAACGGTCTCCAAGAGCGGTTCTTGCGCACTTGAAAATCTGCCAGCGTCTTGTCCTGCTTTCTTCGTTGAGATAGCGCATACATACTGCGAATGCGTTGATTGGCCATTGCAAGATTGGCGGTTCGGAAAGCCTTCAAAGCATGATCGTCTTCGGCCAAAACCTTAATTCCCTCTTCAAGACGACGCTGAATATCCTCGCACTTAGTCAGAGCATCCTTGGCTTCCTGATCGTATCCCTCAACGTCTTTTCCGATACGTTTACGTTGTTCACCAATCCAAACACCGTAGTCGTCGGCCAGCATCGTCAGTGCCGAAACAAGCTCATCGCGCTCCATTTCGGCTAAGTTCTGCATATCAAGATAACCTTTTTCGATCATCTCCTGCATAGCCTTTCGGTCGTCAGGATTTAATCCTGGCGTCTCCGTTACTGGAACTTCATATTGCGGCATTATGACCGTGCGTATTTCGGTTGCTTGCTCGACATTCTGCCTGTCGCTAATCGCATGAACTGCTGCACCATGACCAACTGCGAACTCGACCTTCTTGCGATAGACCATTTCAAGAGACTTGCGCTCTTCGTCGTCGGAATCCCCGAGAGCTAAAGGCCTGCGCCTAAAGATCGCCTTGTCTTTTGCATCTTTTGGTGCGCGAATTTTTATTTCGGGTTGGAACAACCATGCAGAATCCTTGTTTGTCTCTGGCTCCTCCTGCGCATTGACTAGAAAGAGCGTTATCAAACGGTCTCCATTGGCGTTCTTCGCTCGAATACTTCCTTGAATACGCACGCCTGAGTGCGCTTTATCAGGCGCTTGATGTGGAATGATTCCTTCAGTCATTGGCAAGACAATGGGGCCACCACAAGGAATCCGCTTCCAAACTTTGGTTTTCGCCTCAGATTCAACCGAGAACATTTCTTCACCCGCAGCATTCTTCGAACCTAAAGCCACACTTGCGACACTGTCGAGACCTTGCCGATTTTTATAGGCTTCGATTTCATTTGCGCTCATCTTGCGCTTAATGGGCTTGGTGTGCTCATGATCATAAAATCGTTCGTATCGGCCCCAAGATGCTTCCACTTCGATTGCATCGACATCACCGCTTACGCAAAATGTGATCCCCATACTTGAAGGGATCAATGATTGATTGCTTGCTGCATCAATTTCATCTGCGCTATCAGCCTCCGGCTCAACTTTTCCAGTAGTGGAATTGAATTCAGCGCCTGGTTCGTGGCTCAATCGATTGGGGGCATTCTTATCTGAAGCGCCAATAATTTCATCTGGCGTTTCTTCCTCTTGGTTTGCGAGAGGTCCATTTAAACTTTCTATGCAGTCATTCTTATTGCTATCACGAGGAGCCAGCTTACCTACGAGATATCGGTCCCGCACACTCATATCAATGATTTCTTCGTAAGGCCCATTGGCAGGCCCCAAGAGGTCATCCATCACAGCTAGCTGTAACAATTCACGGATATAGGCTTGATCATCGACAAGTGGGATATCGGCAAGCGTTACACCACTTAACTTTGGCAAGCCTTCTGCAAAGTCTGTCCACTGTAATCGAGAAATTTGTGCGCCCGGAGCAGGAATATTGGCTTTAACCAATGACGCTGGCGCTTCGAAGGAAAAGTATTTGTCGAAGTAAAGAGTAGTAGATTCAAGAACTGAGCGAACGCGATAAACTCGACCGACTGCTATGGCTTCACTCGAACCATTCAAAACCAGCACCCAGTCAGCCTCTTGAACGGCTTGAAATTTAGAGCGTTCTCCGGTTAGTTGCAACGAGTAAACCTGCGAGTTACCAGCAGAATTTCCACTCTTAACGACTAACCAAGCATTGCGATTTTTCACGTTATCCATTCTTGATCCTACACAGGAAATTCCCGCTCCAAATAATTGACTACTCTCTCTATAGTATTAAAACCTGCATTGATAAAAATCTCTGCTATATCTTTACCACAAATAAAAACTATTGGATGCTGGTCCTCTCGAACTTCCTGGTAAGCCTGCTTATGAATAACGCTAGTCGTTACTAAGACGCCAAATTCTCTGTGACGTATTCGTGATATAAGCCGAGAAACTTCTTTAACCCCCACACGATTACCTGGCCTGTCTTTGGCAACGGGTCTATAACATTTAGCTTCAATCGAAAACTCTGCATATACAGGATCAGAAAGAACCCCAAGAATGTAGCGCCCGTAAGCATCCCTTCCGCCATCAATAGCGCCACGGGTGACTTCATCAATGAGCACTCGACCATCTAACATTTGAAATACCCTTGCTGCAAAATGTTCAAACACATGCGCACGGCGTCTTTTTTCGGAATCTTCTTCGTGGTCGAAATGCTTCCAGATTGCATCAAGAATTTCGGATTTGAGTTGCGTGTCAGGTATTTGCTCCTGCTCAGTGCGAATTACAGTTGTAGGTTCACTTTGGAGAGGTTGATAATGACCATTATTTTTCCAAACCTTGAAAGCATAAGGCTCATTCTCAGGCATAGCCTTACCAGACAAAATTGCTGTCAACCAAGACCGTTCAATTGTGGGCGCATTTAAAACAGTGAAAACAGCTCGGTAGTTTTGAAAACGCTGGCCATTTGAAGTCTTCCAAACAGCCACTAAGTCTTCCGATGGAGACATCCCCATAAAGCCTGGTACGGCCAGACCTTTAAATTGAACGGACCTTGCACCATCTTTTGTCGGGTATTTTTTGAATATCAAGAACGGAGGGATTTGTTCTCGCATATCAATATCTGAATGTAAAAGGTCAAACGCACGTTTTAATATTTTGTTCCCACCTTTTCGCGTATCATGCAACTCATGCCCAGGCGTTTTATTGTCACCATAATAAACAAACTGACCAGTATTAAGGTCCAGGGTATCTGGCCAATCTTTATCTTCACCAGTAGTAAAAAGCACAACTAGGTTTTTATCTTCACCTCTGCCTGCCGGACGAAACCCGCCTTGATTTCCTACGCCAGGAAGCAAGGCGTTCAGCGCCTCACCAGAAAGCTGTCCATCATGCGTGCTTTCGTAAATCGCATCTATTACGAGATCGGCGTTTGGGAGTTGATCGTACGGAAATATTTTCAAGTTAATCTCCGAACAAATTTAAACTTCGGTCGTCTTTGGCCGAGCATGTTTTCGTTTTGCGGGTAGTCGACTTCTTCTTTTTGTGGTGCAGCCCTTGGGCGACCTCTTCATCATAGCGTTCATTATTTAGCTTGAGCAGGCGCCGCAGGACCTCACGTCGAGCCTCCTCGGAAATGGTAAAACGAATACCTTGTTTTGTTTCATGGAATCGATGACCAAGGTCTAAATCATCCCAGCCATAGGCGGCCGCTACAGAAGTGTCCATTTGAACATGTAAATCTCTAAATTTATCCACGTTTGCTGAACTATCTTCATAATTGTGAAAACGATTGTATGTTGATGTTAAACCTTCATTATATTTCAACATCATTTCCCTTCTGCATTCGTAGTATGATCTTCCTACCTCTTCGAGGAGGGTGGAATAGCTGCAAAATGGAAACGTCGCAAAAGCATCCCTATTTGAATAACTCAATCGAGTTTCCAAAGTAGAACTGTTCCTCCTAATCCATGATTCGTGCAAGTTTGATTGCAGCACACTGAAATGCGTGTAATCTTGAAACTTGAAAACTTTTAACCTTTGCGAAAGCACTGCATCTGACTGAACAAATTCAAGAGCTAGATATTTCGCAATTCCTGAACAGACAAGTATTCTTTTTGATTTATCTAACTGATCAAAGAAAGCCTCTCTTCTATCCCAGAATATCCAATACCTTTTTTCATGAATTTGGCCCTTTAATCCATCTCGATATGGTTTTACTCGATTTGTCACAATGTCAAAAAGCTCTGGGAAACCTTCTGCCTGCTCTTTATCAAAATTCCCAAAATTGATTGCATATCTTACCGTTCTCTGAGAAGGGTTATCAGTTATATCCTCTCCCCCCAAATAGAGCTGCAATATTGAACTATTATTTGGATTGATCTTTACGAGATTATTGTATTCACTTTCATCAACTAGAAATCCATTGCCATGTATTTTTATTCCTTCAGCGATACCTCCTTTGTTTTCTGCAAGAGTAAATACATTAAAATCAGTTTCTTCCTCTAAAGAGCTGGATATATTGGCTACCGTATTACCATCTAGATAAATTTCCCCATCCCACCTTCCTTTTTTAAGTGCAACAACGCTTATGTGGACACCAGCTTTTCCAGGCCACGGGGTTGAATTTTTGGCATTGAAAACCGTGCAGTTTTCGTTCTTTATCATGTATTCCAAACCAACTTTTCTGGTATCACCTTGAGCAATTGTATTGGTTGAAATAAAGCAAAAGCAGCTCTCACTTCCAGACAACAA
The DNA here is from genome assembly GCF_033283405.1 of Halioxenophilus sp. WMMB6. Lineage (NCBI taxonomy): Bacteria > Pseudomonadati > Pseudomonadota > Gammaproteobacteria > Alteromonadales > Alteromonadaceae > Halioxenophilus > Halioxenophilus sp. WMMB6. The sequence goes on along the minus strand of NZ_JAWMQR010000006.1, from coordinate 161,402 downwards.
GCATGCTTTTCTGAAGAAAAATGCGCTGAGATCAGCGGCTCCTTTTGTGTTATCAAAAAGAGATTTAATACCAAATTGGTAACTTTCTCCAAGCACAGTTCCTATGCGTTTTCCTCCTAAAAAGGGCGGATTCCCAACAATACCATCGAACCCACCTCGTTCGAACACCTCCGGAAACTCCAATACCCAATGAAAGGGCTTCCGGGGTGACTTTCCTGCTGGAAGATCTCTACTCAATGACTTTCTCGCCTCAGTAATAATCTTCCACCCAGTTTCATTGTCACCCTCAATATAGGCAGCAGCCCATGAGGAAAGGTTGTCCATGGAAGCATCCATGGTTCGCTGATTGCCGCCGGCAGCTAAGGCCTCGCCGATCATGGCATCCGCTATGTGTTCCATTTGTTCAATTTTCTGTCGGGCTTGCTGATCCAGTTGTGCCATGTGTTCAACGTCCCGAATATCCCGAATCGGGATTTCTCGGAGCTGTTTGCGGAGCAACAATGTGTCATTGACCGCTGATTCAATATTGGAAGCGAAGATGGAAGCGGTGTGCTTCTCTTCCGGATGCAGCGAAAACCTCGTCAACTGTTCTAGTTTGTGCAGCCCAAGCAGACTGTCGCCGGAGCGCAGGTTATGATCAAGGAATCCAAAAGGTCTGCCTTTCGCCAGTGTGATTAGCCAGATGGAAAGCTTCGCCAGTTCAACGGCCAACGGATTGAGGTCAACACCATAAAGACATTTTTCAGCTACGAGACGACGGGCAATCAACAAACGTTCGTCCAGCGAGGACGACATCGGCTCTGAACCACCTGCAGAATCCAGTGCTTCACCATCAACGGTGATGAATTTACCATGCCCAGTTTCGCTCCCCCACGCTTCGACCAAACGTTCAGACAGCCAGCGGCAAACCTGAACGAGAAATGCCCCGGAACCCATGGCCGGATCGCAAATTTTTAGTTCTAGCAACTCAGCCGATGACTTCAGCTGCCACTCATTACGGGGCTTGCCTTCAGCTGGGCCGACATAGGCCACAGGTTCAAGAATCGTTTCGACGATACTTTCCGTCAGTGATTTTGGCGTGTAGTGCGTTCCTGTTTCACGGCGCTCAGTTCCTGTCGCAACCATGAAAGCACCCTTTGGGTATATCAGTGGATATTCCCAAGGATCAATGCGTAGCAGGTGATGATAAGGGGCCAAACGATCACGCAGCGTTTGATCACCCTGGCAGACCGTCAGTAACCGCTCTTTTTGAGCATCGGTTACTGGTTTCTTCAGGTCATTCTTGATCCTCGAAGCGGAGCTGCCCGTGCGCTCAACCAACAATTCTTCAACGGCTTTATCACCATTCAATCTTGTATCTTCCAGCTCTCCCCAAGTTACCCAAGGCTGCTTGGACTTTTTGGTGGCATCCAGTTCCAGTGTGATATCTTTTGCCCGAACAACCGTGCGCTCAAGCAAGCCCTCGTAGACGTAACCAATTTGTTCGATATCCAATGCACGATAGGAAAGCGTTCTACCTTGGAATAGCTGGATCGCATCCAACAAAAGCAGAACGGTACGATTATCGATTGGCAGTGGTCTGGCAGGGTCACAACGCCAATTGGAGCCTTTTTCTCTGCCTTCAAGAAATGGGAAGCGATCGGGATCAAAGAGTGATCCTCCCAAAGCAGGCATGCTTAGCGTTTCGTGGTCGACGCCGCCGTAGACAGCCCGAAAGATGGCCAACAAGCGAGACCATGCATCGCGCCTGTGCGAAAGTATTTCCTCAGAGTGTATACCTGCCTGATCCCTCAATTGCATACGAAGTGTGGAAACGGCGTAATAGGATTCATAAGTCAGAGAGTCGACTGGCAATAAAGCACGCTCCTCAGCACTGAGCAGAAATACAAGCCGCATCATCACCGTCAATCCAGCCTCATATAATTCAAAGGGCTCGACATCTTTCAGCAATTCGCGATCACGATCCTGATCGGCTTTGTCTAGCGCTTGTACCAATACTTCGACTGCGCGTCGAACTTGATCACCTAAAGCGTCCGTTACTTCGTCTTGATGTTTTAGGGATTCATCAATTAAGGCTGGTAGTTGCTGGCTTTCATCCAGGAAGAAACGGCGAATACTCAAAAGAGTGACGAAGGCTTGAAGCGTTATAGGCTCTTGCGACCAAATCCGAGCATACCAACTTGCGTAGGTTGTAACACCACCTTCGGGGGCATCGATCAGCATCCATTGCTCACCGTTGGTTAGAAGCCCCAAGCGCACCTTATTGGCTCGGCATAGTTGAAGCATCCGCTCGGCTGAGCTTGCAGACCAGCCATCTTGTTTGTTAACTGCCTCTAGGTCTATTTCTGGAGACAAAACTTCGACTAACATGCTGGGTGGTTTATCATCTCCAGCAACTACAGCATAGGTAGGCCTGATAACTACACCATGCTCCAAAGCTTCATACTTAATTTCGTTAACCTTTGAAGCGGGCTTCAAAACATCTTCATTGTCGTCTTCGTCCAGCTCGAGGCCTTGCTTGAGAACAAGATCAATCCAAGCTTTGTGAAGCTCGGCCATTAGTGGGTCATCGTTATCCTTGGCATCGCGCCATTCCTCATAAGCCTGGCGTATTCTTTTCTTTTTTATTGGATCGAGCTGATCCAAACCCTGGGGGAAATGGGATTCAAGTATAGGTTCGGCAAGGAATGGGCCAGAAATATCCAGTAAAGATAACCATTCGCCATGCAATTTCATTTGATACAAAGTCGCTACTCCTTACCTTCAACCAAGTTAGAAGGAACCAGAACGACCACGGCAACTGGGAAGGTATGTTCGCTTGGATCGCTAAAACGTTTTTCAATGGATTCTATTTCGCAACTGCGCTCTTCTGGAATACGAGCTAATCTGGATTCCAAGGCCTGAATATCACGCTTTAGCTGAGTACGCTCTGTATCGCTAAACAATTCCATCTGTTCAGGAGACCTATCCTCGGATAATTCGTTAAGAATGGTTCGTTCGAGTTCATCCAGGACTTCGTTGATATTTTTGATCTCTTTATCTTTTTGAGTATTCAGAGTATTAACCAGATTTTTGAGTCGCTCTTTTGCACGGTTAGAGACTGCCGACTGCACGGACTCCAAATATCGATCGAACCTTGTTCTCAATGCTTGTTCGGTTGCATCACTGATATTGCATGTCGTAGATTCTTCCATCCAACGTCTGACTTCATTGACACGCGTTTCACGTCTGAATGATTTCTCTCCAAGGAATCCTCCTGCTTCAATCAATTCTTCGTGAAGCCTATGATGATTACCGCCAGTAATAACCAAACGAGACAGGACAATGATTGCAGGGCTTTCAAGTTGACCCTCTGGCAAAGTTTTGATCGTAACTCTGTGCAGCTTCTTTACGTCTTCTTGAGCCCACACCTCGGCACGAAGCAACCGCAAGCACATTTGAATCAAGCGATGATTCATATGTACTAAGACAACATCATCCCGGCCTTTGGCAACGTCATGATCAAATGTAATCGGGCGTATTTCATGGGTATGCGGATGTTCCAACCCTTCCGCACATCTTGCCCAAGAACCTGACAATGGCGGCATTTCAAATACTGTGCCTGGTCGCGCATCAGATAATTCGACTGGCTTCAACGCTGGCTTCTCAGCAAGTTGAAGCGCCGTTTCGACTGCGGCTTGGATACGATCGGGCGTCAAATGGAAGTCTGTTTGGGTTTCTATCAAACGGGTGTGCAATCTTTCGATGCGTTCACGCATTCGGGCATCAGCTCGCATGTAACGCTTGGCAGATTCCATCTGCTTCTCTGCGGCTTTCGTTTCGAGATTGCTTCTTGTTCCTTCCAAGACTTGAGAGATTTGCGGCTCTATCAGAGCATTTACACTCCCCAAGTCCTGACGCATTGAATCAATCTTTCTCAGCGCTCTTAGAATGTCATCAGCATGTCCACCAACAGCGCCCTTGGATGTATCCGCATCTACAGGATGCCAAATGAAAACCTCTTTCTCACGTTGTCCATGACGGTCAATACGACCATTTCGCTGCTCCATGACATTAGGGTTGTATGGTATTTCTAAATGAATAAGGTAATTACAGTGATTTTGAAGGTCGATACCTTCAGACGCCGCATCGGTTGCCAACAAAATTCGAATGGGTGATTGCTGCGGGTGGGCTTGGAAAGATGCTTTGATCCGTTCACGATCCTGGTGATCAACACCCCCGTGCAGTATGGATAGTCGATCACCACCATAGCCATGTGTAGCTAATATTCTCTGAATCCAGTCGAGCGTCGTTCTATACTCGGTAAATAAAATGACGCGCTTGTCATTCCATTCGTCGTTACTTTTCAGATGAGTTTCGATCCAGTCGATCAACGCCTGGGCTTTGCTATCGACGCGATTCATGTATGCCTGCGCCCATTCGCGCATTGGCACAAGTATATTTCTTTGCTCTTCCGTCAGAGGTGGAACTCGGCGACTTGCCTCTTCAACTGCTTCAGTTTGTGCTTCTTCGTATGTACGATCATCCGCATAGTCCTCCTGGGATTTTGCTATGACCTTCCTCAATATCCTATCGTCGATAGCATCTTTTTTCTTCTGGTGACCAGAATGAATGCTTTCTACATGTTTTTCCAAAGTCGATGCAAAGGCAGCGGGTGACGAAAACAGCCGTTTCTTTAGCAAGTTATTGATAAATTTAGTACCGAATTCTGCCTGTCCGGTTTCAGCCGAACTCAATCTCGAAGTCGCGTAGGCTTCCAACAACCTGTGAATTTCTCGTTCGCCTTCCGTGTAATCAATCTTGAGAGCTTGCAAACTCCGCGTCGGATACAGGCGGTTTCCATCCTTGTCTACTAAATCTGTTTTTAGCCGCCTGATCATTACTTGTGAAAGCTGCGCCTCATCTGGCAATACCGTTCGCGCAAAACGTTGATCGTCCAATAGCTCAAGTAAGGACGTAAAGGACTCCGTATAGCCATTATGGGGAGTTGCAGTTAGGAACAGGCGATGCTGAAAGTGAGGTGATAGTGTTCTGATAAGCTTCGTGCGTTGGCTTTCGATCGCATACTTTCCCGAACCCGAGGGTGCGATATTATGCGCCTCATCCACGACGAGAATGTCGAACTTTCGTGGATATGTTGGGTGAACGGGCAAAATATCTCGAATGAGACGCAGCGCTTCACCACTTTTCATCCAGTCCATGGATGCGATAAGACGAGGAAAAGAAGTCCAAGGATTTGCGTGGATGCCTCGCTCTCGGCGTAATCGCTTGACGAAATCGGTGTCGACGATTTTGAATTCCAAACCGAACTTTTCGAGCATCTCAACACGCCACTTTTCTTGCAGTGACGCTGGACAAACGACCAAGACACTCCGTGCTCGATGCCGCAGCAGTAGTTCCTGTATCACCAATCCGGCTTCAATGGTTTTACCAAGACCAACGTCATCAGCAATAAGTAGGTTGGCGCGAGCCAAGTCTATTGCTCTCACAAGTGGATCAAGCTGGAAATCTTCGATACTAACTCCGCTTCTAAAGGGAGCCTGGAGGAAACCTCGATCGGCGTTGGTTGCAGCACCCCAGCGAACTGCGTCGAGGAATGCGTCAAGTCGTTCAGGCGCATCAAAGCCCGTGATGGAAGGAAGTCCTTTACGTTCTATGACGTGAGCGCCTGGTTCTATTTCCCAAACGACTTCCAATTCTTCGCCCAAACCATCCTCATCAATCGATGATAATGTGACGTAATGTTGTTTATTCGTGAAATTAGATATGGATTGAGAGCGCTGAATATCGGCCACAATCCATTGTCGGCGGCGCACCTCTACCAGTTGCCCCGGCTCAGGTGGAGTAGAAAATGTTTCTCTGGCTACATTCGTCATTCCATCAGCCACTTGGCTTCCTCACATAATTATTCGATCAAACCCTGTGCTTCCAGGTGTGCCTTGATGCTCTTGGCAATAGCCTGTCCTAAACCAACAGGAACGGCATTTCCGATCAATCTACCTAACGTTCTAAATTCAACCGGGCCTCCTTTTTCTACGAATTTGTAGTTTCTAGGAAATCCCTGTATGACTGCGGCCTCACGTAACGAGATAGCTCGATCTTGTTCGGGGTGGCCGAAACGCCCATTACCATAGCCATAGCATTGAGTAGTCATAGTTGGTGCAGGCTTATCCCACTCCATCCGCCCGTAGACACTGGGATAAGTTTTGCCAGAACTCTCCTTATGGCAATCTGCAATAAGGTGTTTGGGCCAATCACGCCAAGTGCCCCCAGGCTTAGATGACTTGATGCGTTTCAAATTGATATCACTTAATGTGGCTGAAACGTGGAGTCTGTCCCTAGGTGCGTTTTCACCAGCAGCAATGGGTTTCAAACGACCTATTGCCTGTTTGACCGTCTTTGGCTTCTTGTGTGTTCTTTCTATCAATTCTATAGGGCCATACAAGGAAGCTAAGAGCACCATCCTTTTCCTGGTCTGCGGAACACCATAGTGTGTGCTGTCTACAACTTGATACCAGACGTGATACCCCAGATTCTCCAAATGCAGAACGAAATCAGGGAAAACTTCATGTTTTTGTACGCTGGGTACATTTTCCATTGTGATGATTTCCGGCAGAGTTTCCTCCGCCAAACGGGCAAATTCGTATAGTAGCCCCCACCGCTCATTTCTATTCAGATCGTATCGTTGAGAGTAAGTTGAGAAAGGTTGGCAGGGCGCACAGCCCGCAAGTATTCTGATTTTGGCGTCGCCAAAAAATTGTTCTAAATCTTCCGCTGAAACTTCACTCACGTCTTTTTGTAGAAATACAGACTCGTTGTTTTGTTCATAGGGATATCTACAAGCATCATCAATATCAATTCCCGCAGCCACTGGCAGGCCTTCCTTAACGAAACCATGCGTCAAACCACCAGCCCCACAAAACAAATCAATACAAGCCATCGTCATATTTCAACAATCTCCACAAAAGCACTCAAAATTTAACCCATTCCCTAAATAGTGAACTCACGCTCTCCTATCAATTCCTTTTGTCATCTACGACATCTTCTGGATCAGGCTCGGCGGCTTGGCCAGAGCGAACCCATTCATCGACCTCATCGGTTTTGAACTTCCAAAAGCGACCTATTCGGTGGGCGGGCAATCCCTTTTTGCTTCTCCACGCGTAGATAGTGTCTTTACTCACGCCCAGGTATTCACTGATTTCCTCAACGGATAGCCACCGATTAGGCATGTCTTGGTTTCCTCTTTATTCAGGTCAAGCCAGCAACATCCGACATAAGTTACACATGATATGCATGATGTAAATATGAATTAGACGGATTATATAGGAATTGAAATGGTTTAGCCCAATAAAGCCTGATTAGCAAGGTGATAGATAGGGAATTTGGATAGGATTGAACTGTCTGCTATAGCATCCAAGGGCTTCCCTTGGTCGTCATCCACTGGCGAAACAGGGGTCGGGGTTGAGCGGCGAAACGCTCACGGCATCCAATCGGCGCACGGTTGGTCTAGGGTTCCAAGGGGCTATGAAATGCCCAGTGGTCGATGGGGGATCAAAGGGGGGAGAACTGAAATCTCCACCTTGCCATGGGGTCTTGGGGTAGCTCGGAGGCTCCCCAAGTGGTGATCAAACGGCCAATCGTTTGCTGGTGCTGGAATGGCTCGATGCCGTGAAAGCACCACACCAGCTCTTGCCTGATCGCAGTGTTCCGATAGGAACCAAGGGAAGCTTAGAGCGGCCCAGAGGGTGCACGGGAGAACGGCAGTGATCTCCCTGCCAAGATGGTATGAACGTAGTACATACACATCTTGCGGTCGCCCTTTATCACCAGCGTCTCTGGGGCCTAGCCCGCAGATTTGTTCGATTTTTGCACTGCAAAAAGACTTGGTTCAACGGGCGACTGGGGTTATGGATGTTCCTCTTTTTATGGAGCCACCGGGTCTTCCGGTGTCTCGTAAAGCCAGGGGTAACAATGAGGATTGAGTTTATCGACGACGCGATCTGCTAAATCATTCCAACACTCATAGGCAACGGTTGCAGCACTTCTGCCAAAGTCGTCTGCAATGGAAGCATCAATCCCTGGTTCATTGAGCAAGCGATCAATTGCGCGGTTAGCTAATGTGCTGGCGGCATAATGAAGTGCGGTTAAGCCACTCTCATCCTGCTCATTCACATCGTAATGCTGAAGAGCAATTTCGAGCGCCTTAACATCATTGTTCTCAGCAGCTAAAAATATATTAGGCACCTCTGGCGGCACTGACGTCCCTTTCCGCCCAAACAGTTTTGGTTTAGGCATAGCCATGGGGTAGCACGTCCTCTAGCAATTGATCAATAATTTTCTCTTCTTCTGGAAATGGGCTTTTGTTTTTCTTCAGCAAAACGGTGCTTCCAGCCGCTTCATTAAAACCAAATTTAAAGGTCTGCTTCGCAGATAATTTCCCTCTCAGCTCCATCTCATCGGTTTCAGGATTTGTTGTGGCTTCGTATTTCACTCCGCCCCTGGTCACGATGGGGTCATCGCTTTTGTAGAAATACTGGTTGAGAACACTGGATATAGAAAATTCCGGCTGGTCTTTTCCATCAATCAGAAAGGTCAGTTCGCCAGGCATGTTCGAGCCTGTCTGTGGGTCTCGCCGCCGCCATAACTGCAACACAAACATATGGCAGTAGTCGTATTCTTTCAGCTCATCACTATTGAGGTAGATGACCAAGCCTGTTGCTGAAATTTGCCGTGAACGAAATAACGCTAAATAAGCGAATTTTGCATACCGTGTTCCGGGGATGGGCTCCATCTTGCAAATGGTGCGCGGAACATCTCGATCTGCTTGGTTCGGGATGTTCTCCCAATTTCCGTCAAGCTCCCGAACGGCAATCATTCCCTGTTCTTGAATTCGTGAAGGCAGAATATACATGCCATCGGGATGCTCGATTTTCCCATAGAGCGCGATAAAACCTTCGGCAACCTGTTTCAAACGCTCATTAGCGCTTCCCTCATTCATATAGGGAACTACGCTTTTGAATTTATCAGACTCAATAAAACGGCTTACGACATCCCAGTTGCGATCATCAAGCTGCCTGTCTTGTTCTTGCAGCCATAATTCCAGCGTTCTTTTGGAGAATATGCTGCTGCCCTCGAATTTTGCTAAGTCCCGCATCAGGCTGGTTACACCCTTGCGGCCAGTTTCTCTCAAATAGTCCTTGATCAGAACCTTCGCTTTTTTCTGATTCATATCTCGGCCAACTAACCCAGTATTCGCAGTTTATTCGCACTTTGTGTTCTTTTTTGTTCGTTTTCTGAAGCTGCATAGTAGCAAACATTGGCTTTCAGGGGGTATTGCGCCCGGTGAACGCCGAACGGCCAGTCACATATGTGGCTGTTACTTAGTCCTTGCCGGAGCCTACTATGAGCGCATTCGACCGAACTGGCATTCAAGCCATCATTGGCCAGAAATTAGATGGCCAATTCCAAAAGCTCCTCTCAGACCATGAGAGGCCAATCCAGCAAAAGCTGTTTGCCCTAAAGCAGCAATGTTCCAAGGCGGAAAAGCTCAACCCTGAGCTTGAGGGCCAGAACGAGATTCCAATCTCACGCAGTGAGGATTTGGAATATCTCTACGCCTGCGCCTCGCAAGACATTGCCGATAAGGCCCAGGCACACAGTTTTACCAAAAAATCGCTGCAAGCGGCACAGCTACGTCATGGTTATGTGTCAACCAATGAAGCGCCTCCGGTGCTTCAAGGCGTGCTGGTGCTGCTGCTGACCGTATTCGGTGAATCCATTATCAATGCGGCGTTTTTCGGTAACGCCCATATGGTGGCCGGGCCAACGGCGGCACTCGTTACCAGCTTCTTGATCTCGATGACCAATGTTGCGGCCTGCGCAAGCGCTGGCTTTTTCATTGGTCGGTATCGCGATTACGGCAAGAATGCGCTGGATAGCGACGATGAATATTTTCGCCGCAAGCGCAACAAAGCCAGAGTGCAGTTCATTGGCTTTATCGCGGTGATGGTGTTTTTCCATCTGACTGTGGGGCTTGTTCGCACCCAAGAATCCATCGATGCAGTCCATCATTCCCTGCCTGCCTATCTGGAAATGCTGAAAACACCAGAAGCCATTTTCCTGATTTTGATGGGTGGCTGCATGAGCGTGTTTGCCTTCCACAAAGGTATTCATAGCTTCGATTGTCCTTACCCTGAAATCGGTCGTTTGCAACGCGCCGAAGAAGCGGCCAAGGAAGACATTCACGATACCGTTGATTTTTACAAGGATGAGGTCAACGACCATTTCGATGATTGCAAGAAGTCCCTTGAGGAAGCCGTAGAGTCCAAGAAGAAGTCGGTTGATAAATACAACAAGGCTGTCTCCGCTTGCCATGAAGCAAAGCGTCACCTGGATGAAAGCGCCAAAGAGGCTGAAAACCAGTGTCGCGGCAAGCTGGCTGAGCTGATCACCTCCTACAACTGCATTTCTGGCGAAGACCAGGATATTCCGATGGATGCGCTCAATCGGATGGTTTCCTTTGAAAAATACCTGGACTTCGAAATCCCTGCATTTCGCGCCTGCCCGGAGGCGCGGGCCTTTCACTCCGAATTACTGATCGAAAAAAACCAAGCCGTTAAGCGGCTCTCCCTGATTTTTAACGATGTTCTTAACGCCACTGGAGGTAAGAAGCCATGAGAAGACGATCTCGCGGAAATAACCCATTGAAACTTGCTGCACTCTCAAGCGCCTTGGCTGTTGCCATGGGCGGTATGGGATACATGGCTTGGCAATCCATGGGCAAAGTCACTGCCGATCAAGTTGGCTGCTTTGCCAATGCACCGCAACCGCAAACGGTTGTGCTGTTGGATGTAAGTGAGCCGCGTTTCAATGATGAACAGGCACGCTCACTCAAGCGTTATTTGGATCAGCTTTATAAAAGCTTGGATTTCAATGAACGCTTGAGTGTTGTGACAACGGCTGAGGATCAGATTGGTTCTGTACCCAAAGCCCGGTTCCATGTTTGTGGGCAGGCAACCAGTGCTGCGGAATTGGAAGCAGTCAATGCAGAAGGCGCAAGCGCTGGCTTCCTGGCAAAGCAAAAGCAGCGGCTCTACGAAAAGGTGTTCGCGCCTGCCATTGCTTCGGTGCTGTCACCTGATGCCGCTAGTCGCCAGCGTTATCAGTCGCCCATTTTGGAGATGGTCAAAGGCATTCGCCATTTCCAGCCTTTGCGGCCTGGTGATCGCCTAATTGTCGTGAGTGACCTGATTCAGAACAGCGATAGCGTGCAGTTTTGCCGAACGCAAAACGACATGCCTCCATTCTCCGTGTTTTCCAAACGACCTGTTTACGGTCGTTTGAAGCCGGATTCCATGGAAGGCATTGATGTTGAGCTGTTGATGATTCAGCGCCATGGCTATGGGCAAGGCGAATTCAGCTATTGCTATAGCGAGGAAGAGTTGAGCCGTTTTTGGCGCGACTACTTCAGCGCTAATGGCGTAGACAAACCCAGCCTTATTCGCATTCGGCATGGTTATGTCGAGGGCTAGCGCTATGCAGCAACGGCAATCGCTCGGCGATCACTTCCCAAGCTTGGTTATAGTCTCGGGCCTATTGGCCTGGGGCTGTTTCCAAGTGGGGCCGCTATATGTTGGCAGTGAACTGCAATGGCTACCTGCGGTTTTGTATGGCGTAACCGCTTTAATGGGGCTGCGCATTGTCATTCATTGCCTTACCTTTATTGCACGCTTCTTTGAATGGACAAGTGCCCATCAGGCTACTGGCAAAGATGGAACGGCGAGCTGGGCTACTGAGAAAGACCTCAAGAAAGAATTCAGTAAAAAGCTGACCGGACCATTCTGGGGAAGAATGGCCACCGGGGGTAAAAGCCCTATCTTCAGCGACTATGCATCCAATGCACTAACGGTTGCGCCTGCCGGATCAGGTAAGGGAATTTACAGCGTTATTACCAATGGCCTTTCGATCAAGCAGTCAAAAGTCTTCAGTGACTTCAAAGGTGAGTTGGTCTGCATCCTGAAAAAGCCTCTTGAAAAGCGTGGCGAGAAAGTGCGGGTGCTCAATCCTGGCGGATTGTGGCAAAGCATTATTGGAGAGAGTGATTGTTATAACCCGCTCGATATCATCGTTGATGATCTTGAGCGGCCTGGGGGTTTGCGTGATGTTCCCGATGACCTTCGAGAACAAAGCGCACAAATTCTGCCTGAGCCTGCACAAAACGATGGTGAGAATACCTATTGGCGCGAAGGTTCACGGCACTGCATTGGAATTGCCAAACTTCTTGAAACCATGATCGAAGGCCGCGATGCAACACTGTCATCTGTGGCGCTGCTGATCGAGGATCGTGAAGCGCTTGAACATAACCTTCGTTGGGTGGTGGGAATTGATCTGGAAGGTAATCCACTCCCAGATGGGCCGATGCCCATCGAAAGCTGTGCCTGGGCACAAATCCATGATGCTGCCGATTTAGCGGAATTTATTCAATGGGTACGAGCGCAAGCCAGAGGCTTGCTTGCTCTCATGGGTAACGGCGAAAGCCGAACCTTCGACTCTTTTATCAGTGGAGCGCAACAAGCTCTTGCGCCTTTTGCGTTTGGCAGGCTTGCACCTGCAATGCGGCGCTCAAGCTTCAGGATGAACGACCTAAAATCTAAAGATACGCCTACCAGCTTATTTATCGTTGCCGATGCCAGCCGCATGGAGGCGTATAAAAGCTATATCGGGCTTATACAATGGTGCGCCATGACCGCCATTAAACGCCACGAGAATAAATCCGTGCGCGTGTATTTCATCATGGATGAAGCCACCAACTACAAAATTCACGGCCTGGAAAATCTGCTCACCTGGGGTCGCTCTTACGGCTTATTGCTGCACATTATTTTCCAGGACATTTCTGCCTTTGAAAAAACCTACGGCAAAACAGCGGTAGAAACACTGCTTTCCGAAACGGAAATAAAACAATTCCTCCCTGGCCAGCGTTCACCCAAAACGCTGGAGATGATCAGCCAGTTATTGGGCAGCCAAAGCGTTATGAGCGCCGGATTATCGCCAAGCGAAAACGGCTTGCAGGAAAACACCAGCGAAGCTGGCAGACCGCTCATGACACCAGCCGAAGTTCGGCAAACCAAACACGGATTGCTTTTTATCAGGCAATCACAGCCTGCGCTTATTGAACCGATTTCTTACGGTGAAGTTCATCCATGGCGAAAACAGGCTGGCATCAATCCATTCCACGGCAAACCGTTTCTCAAAAAAGTAAAGCTCAGACAGAGTTAAGGAGTGTGCGTAATGAGTCACTACAAACCAAAACGAATTCGATGGGGAAAAATTGTTGCAGGTTTTTTCCGCAGTCTTGCTGGCATTTTAGAGCGATGGCCATTGCTGCTGATTGCAGCATTTATTCTCTCTCCGGTGGGGCCGCACATGCTTTTGAATTACACCTATGAGCAACGCGGCTCTTATAAATACATGCTGAGCTGCCAGTACCTTGGCTCTCGTGGTTTCGTCCACTACGTGGCCATGGGCGAATGCCCGTTTTTCAAAATCATCGACAGCCGTGAATTTCCCAAAAGATAGAGCCGTTTCGTTGGCCAGTAAGTGCCTTCGGCTGGCCTTTGAAACTCAATGAACGCGAAGGCATTTGGAGAATGATTATGAGTGAGAAAGAAAACGATAGCGTTGGGCGCAAGCCGGATTTTATCGCGTATTCCGTGCGCGATAGCAAAGACGGTAAAGGCCATTGGAATAAAGTCGGCGCAGCCTGGGAGCACCGCGACGGGCAAGGCATGGATATTCAGCTCGACAGTATTCCACTTGATGGCCGCCTCACAATTAGAGAATTACGTGAGGAGCGCATGAACGCATACGAAGGCGAACGTCAGGAAGCACGTTCTGAGCAGGATCAGAACAGGAGACCGAGCCGTGGCCGCGAACGAGCGCACTAGCGCTTACGTGAGTTACTCCATGCAAGAACCTAGTTTACGTGAACAAGCCCCTGCCTGCCTTCGGCGGGCGGGGCCATTAAGTCGCGACTTTGAAATTGCAAACAGTAACCAACAACGAACATCTGAGAATCCGGTTTTGAAAGAGGATGCTTGGCAACGTGATGACTCTGACGGTGGATCAAAAATGGTGAAACGGCAAAAGCCGTTTCCCGAAATGAAGCCGGAAAATTGTTGCGAAGTTAAAAAATCTTTCTTTGATCGTGCCTGGATTCAGGAACAACGAGACGCACAAATGGCGTATTTATCGAATCAACGTGAAAGTTCGGCGCAACAAACTCGGCGCTCAGAGCCAGTTTTCGAGCGCTAAAAAATTTGCCTATACGAAAGAATTTAAGAATTTATTAACAGGTGAGACCGTAATATGAATTTAGATACACTGCGCAGCGTAAGTCCCAAACTTACGCCGATGTCCTCCGCAAACGAAAGTTTATGCTCGGATTGCTGCATTGCGCCATGGCGCAGTTATTTTCTTCCTATACGTATCACCCGTTTGAATTTGGTGATCTGTCTGTCGAAAAGGAGGAAGAACATTGACTGACGAAACGAAAATTGACGTGAACGAGCACTGGGTTTCCGCTCAGCAGCAGCCAATGGTCGAGCCTCCTAAATGCGATGTGGATAAGTACCGAAATCACATTAAAGACTTTGACTTGAGTGAAGCAGAGCGGGTTGAATTATTGAAAACCATTTGGCTGATAATGGCGGCTTTTGTTGACCTGGGATTTGGGGTAGATTCAATTCAGATACTCTCATCCTCGGACGAAAAGCAGCCTGAGCCCCTCGCTCATGGTGTTAACCGTGATGATGAGCAGGTTAACTCAAAAGGAGTTATAGATGTCGAGTAACGTAACAAAGGCAGTCATTTACTGCCGGGTATCCAATAAAACCCAAACCACGCGGGGCGATGGGCTCGGCTCGCAAGAGACGCGCTGCCGCGAATACGCTAAATACAAGGGCTATGAGGTCGAAGCGGTATTTACCGATGATGTCTCCGGTAGCCTGATCAAGCGCCCTGGTATGCAGGATATGCTCAAGCATTTGAGCAAGCACCGCAAAAACCCGCGTGTGGCCATTATTGACGATATTTCCAGGCTGGCTCGTGGGCTTGATGCTCACCTCCAGCTCAGAGGCGCTATCGCCAAGGCGGGGGCAACGCTGGAATCGCCCTCCATTGAGTTTGGCGATGATTCCGACAGTGTTCTGGTGGAGAACCTGCTGGCCAGCGTATCTCAGCACCAACGTCAGAAGAACTCTGAGCAAACCCTTAACCGGATGAAATCCCGCCTCAAGAACGGCTATTGGGTGTTTCAGGCTCCGGTGGGCTACAAGTATCAGAAGACTTCCGGCCAAGGGAAAATCCTAGTTCGGAACGAACCACTCGCCACCATTATTCAAGAAGCCCTGGAGGGCTATGCCTCCGGACGCTTTCAGTTACAGGTGGAAGTAAAGCGCTTCCTGGAATCCTTCCCTGAGTTTCCCAGAGACAGCAAAGGCTATGTTCATAACCAACGGGTTCACGACATTCTAACGAAGGTCTTATATGCCGGGTATGTGGATTCAGAGGATTGGCAGGTTTCGCTGCGTCCTGGCAGGCATGAGGGCTTAATCAGCCTGGAGACATACAAAACTATTCAGGATCGCTTGAATACCAATGCCAAGACACCTGCACGCAAAGATATAAACCTGGACTTCCCATTGCGCGGGTTCGTCACCTGCGGCGAATGCGGCCATAACTTAACGGCCTGCTGGTCGAAGGGTAAGAATGAACGCCATCCTTATTATATGTGCTTCAAGAAAGGCTGTAGCCACTACCGCAAGTCTATTCGCCGCGATGTGATCGAGGGTGAGTTTGAGCAATTCCTTATGTCACTCAAACCAACGCCTGAGCTTTTTGGCTTGGCCAAAGATATGTTCCGAGACCTCTGGGATTACCGTGTGGCCTTCCAGAAAAGCCATAGCAAGTCCCTGGAGCTGGAGATCAATAAGACTGAGCGCAAGATCGAACAATTGCTGGATCGTATCGTAGAGGCTGAGGATAACACCGTGGTAAGCGCCTACGAAAAACGCATCAGCCAGCTTCAACTGGATAAGCAGGTTATGCAGGAAAAGATCGCTAAATGCGGTCGTCCGATCAGAGACTTTGACGATAGTTTTCGAACCGCCATGGATTTTCTCGCAAACCCGCATGAACTCTGGGCTTCCGAGCGAATGGAAGACCGTCATGCAGTGATGAAACTCACTTTTGCAGACAGATTGGCGTATGTTCGTGGAGAAGGTTTTCGAACACCTGAAACCACCTTACCTTTCAAGGCTTTAGGTGGTATTTCAGGCTCGAATATTGAAATGGCGCACTCGGGAGGATTCGAACCTCCGACCGCTCGGTTCGTAGCCGAGTACTCTATCCAGCTGAGCTACGAGTGCGTAATCTCTCTTCCAGTAGGTGCGGAAGAGGCGCGTATACTAATGAGTAAACCTTTGTCCGTCAATAGCTTATCTCTTTCAAAAATCAGGTTTTTTTCATCGTTTATTTTTTCAGCGGCCACACGTCCGTTCAGTTGGGATTCACTTTGACATTGCTAAGGTGACATCGTTGGATAGCCTATCCAACCAACCCAGGGGCGCAAGCCCCACCCTAGTGGATTTAGGCGGGCGTAATGCCCGCTTTTTTTATCGCCACGCTTCCCTGAATAACCGCCAGGCCACTCAACGGCTGAGCAGCCCGTTTAAAAACAGGTCTACAGAGAACTGAACCCTCGACTCTACCTCCGCCTCATCCATAGTGCCGCCCATCACAATCAACCGGGCCGGGCCACCCACCACCAAGCTTAAGAATGCCGTGGCGGCTTTGTCTGGGTCCAGAGTGCGAATGCGCTTCTGTTCCGCCAGGCGCTTAAACAGGTCACACAGGAACGTCATGGTCGGCTCGGTGCTGGCCATGAAGGCCCCCTGTAAGAGCTCTGGGAACCGATGTGACTGCGCGCTTAAGATCCTCTGTAACTTGATACCCGTGGGCGTGGCCACATTAGCAATACGAATGCGGGCAACCGCACAAAGCGTTTCTTCTACATCATCGCTCTCCACCGCCTGTAACGCCTCCAGGGGTACCGTGTAGCGCTCGATCAAACGCTTCACTGCGGCGATAAAGAGCGCGTCTTTATCCTTGTAGTAGGCGTAGACAGTACGCTTGGACATACCCAGCGACGTCGCGATATCAATAACCCGAGTGTTCTCGAAACCCGCCTCCAGAAACGAGTCGATAGCCATCTCCAGCATCTGTTCGTGGCGCCGGGCAGCCTCCTCTTTGGTGGGTCGGCCAGACCCAGGACGGCGGGATGCCGATTGTTGATTAGCAGTAATAGCCTTGCACTCCTCTGCAACCAGAGCAATAATGAAACCCATAGGTATCATTAAATACCCCAAACCACCCGATTATTACACAAAGGGGAAATACCATGGGCAACATCGTCAACAGGCTGACGCAACTGGTAGATGAAGATTCTCGCTACGACATTCCTCACCACGAAGTTCAGTATGCGCAAATTGCCGCAATAAATGAGCGCTTCCAATCACGCAAAGACCAGATCAAATTACTAGGCCATCGCGCCGACCAGTCAGGCATTAAAGAGATCTCGCGCCTGGAGGATGTAGTGCCGCTGCTCTTCCCCCATACGGCTTACAAGAGCTACCCCGAGTCATTTCTGATAAACGAAAAGTGGGATCGCCTTGGTCGTTGGCTGGACACCGTGGCTACCTACCGAGTGCCCGCCATCAACGCCAGCACAGTTACCGACATCGATGACTGGGTGGCACAGTTGCAAGCAGGAGGCCATTTTGTCTCCTGCTCCAGCGGCACCACAGGCAAGAGCGCCATGCTGGTCGCCTCGGCCCAAGATATGGCCTGGTGCCGTAAAGAGGCGATCACCAGTTACAGCTGGGGCTCTGGTGTTAAACCCAATAGAGACCGCCGCATTATGGGCCTGGCACCGGTAGCCCAGGTGCCGCGCAATACCGCCACGGGCGACTCCTACCTGTCCGGTCTGCAGGACCCAAGCCTGGAACCCTTCGCCTACCCGGTGCCGCCGCTCACCGTGGGTGCCTTAACGCAGATGGTGGTACTGCGCAAAGCCATCGCCGATGGCACGGCCAAACCCGGTGACCTGGCCCGTTATGAGGCAACCTCTGCCGAACGCACACAGTCGATGGACGCCGCTGTGGGTATAGCCGCCCAGGCACTGGTGGCGTACCGGGATGACAAACTGCACATCAGCGGTCTTTGGGCCAACCTCTACGCCGTGGCGAAAGCGGTGCGCGAACTCGGCTACAGCGCCATAGACTTCCACCCGGAGAACTCCTTCTATGTGGGCGGCGGCCTGAAACGCGCACAACTGCCCGATGACTACCAGACGTTCGTCTACGAAACCTTCAACATTGCTCCAGAGCGCAACTACCAGAACTACAGTATGCAGGAGCTTCACTCCGGCATGCCCCGCTGCCAGGAGGGGGGCCGCTACCATCTGCCACCCTGGGTGGTGCCATTGATCCTCAACAAAACCGGCGACGAGCTATTGCCGATAACGGAGCAGGAGTACGAAGGGCGCGCCGCCTTTTTTGACCTCTCCATTGATGGCCGCTGGGGCGGGGTTATCTCCGGCGATAAGGTAAGCATCGATTTTCGCCCCTGCGCCTGCGGCGCGCGCAGCCCATCCATTCGCGACAACATCGTGCGCTACGCCGACCTGGAAGGTGATGACAAAATTGGCTGCGCCGGTACTGTCGATGCCTACGTGCGAGGTGAAGCATGAGCAATCAAACACTAGCCAACACCACCAACGAGGCGGTTGTCTCCGCCCCCAACTTTATTCGCGGCACGCTGGTAGAGGGCAACCATACCATTCAGTGCTCCCGGGACCTTGGCGTCAGTTTTGCCACACCCCACCTGGACCTGGATCAACTGGTGCACCCGCGCACGGAGGTGCCACCGCTGCTGAATGTCCCTCTGGCTGAGATCATCGACTTCCTGGTAGAGACTGGCGAGCGGCTGCGCTCGCCTGCCAACCCCTTTATGCAGGAGTGCTTTGATCGCATGACGGCAACCCACATTTTGCCGCGCAGTGTGGTAGAGGCTACCGCCCGCCACGCCACTGCCTACCTCGATAAACGCATATTAATGGCCGAAGTGGAGCAGAACTTTCCTAACCCCAAGGTGCTGGACGAGTGGGTGCCAAAGCAGGATTTCACCGGCCGCAAGAGTTTTGTGCGCGCCTTTGCTCCGCGCCTGATTCACGTACTGCCCGGCAACTCCCCCGGGGTTGCGGTCAAGTCCATCGCCCAGGGGGCCATGGTCAAGGCGATCAACCTCTTTAAGATGTCCTCGGCAGACCCGTTCACCATGGTCGCGATCCTGCGCACTATGGCTGCCATCGACGCCAATCACCCGATTGTGCAATCCATGTCGGCGGTCTACTGGCGCGGCGGTGATGAAGCGGTGGAGAGCAGCCTCTATCGGCCACAGTATTTCGACAAGATCGTAGCCTGGGGTGGCGGTGACGCCATTAACAATGTCGTGAAGCACCTCGGGCCCGGCTTTCAACTGATCTCTTTCGACCCGAAAACATCGATCTCCATGGTGGGCAGAGAGGCATTCGCCTGCGAAGAGAGTCTGGCCTTCGCGGCAGACCTCGCCTCGGCAGACGTGATGACGTTGAATCAAGAGGCCTGTGTCGCCAGCCGCTTTCAATTTGTGGAGGGCAGTGAGGCCGAGGTCGACCACTTCTGCGGGCTGCTGCATCAACGCATTGCCGAGCGGGCGGCAGTCTCTGGCGATATCCGCCCTTTGGAGATAGAGCTCGCCGAGCAGATTCAGATGATGATGCTGATGGATGACGACTACCGGGTGTTTGGCAAACCCGATGGCCGGGGTGTGGTAATTCGTTCCGACGAGCCGGTGGATTTTCACCCCATCAATAAAACCGCCAACGTGGTGCGAGTCGACTCCCTCGATGACGCAGTGAAGTACATTAACGTCGCCACCCAAACGGTGGGCTTCTACCCCTTTGAGCGCATGGCCAGCTACCGCGACCGACTGGCCAGCGGCGGCGCCCAGAGAATTGTCCATCTGGGCGAGGCCGGTCCAGCCACCATCGGCAACCCCCATGATGCCATGTACCCCATGCACCGCTTCGTGCATTGGATGGCCCACGAAGACGGCGTCCAGGGAGTAGAGCCATGAATGATCGCACCGCCGTCAACACTGGCGCCAGTTCAGGCATCGGCAAGGAGACGGCCCGGGCGCCTTTGGCGGTAGTAATCGCTCCAGGCGATTACTCGAACAGAGGCTCCTTCATCTCCCCGCCTCAGCGCCAAACAAAAAACCCGGCATAAAGCCGGGTTTGTTTGTATGGCGGAGAGAGAGGGATTTACTCGAGCCCATCCCTGGGCTCGACCCTGCGGGCGCCTGTGGCGGTAGTAATCGCTCCAGGCGATTACTCGAACAGATGCTTCTTCATCTCCCCGCCTCAGCGCCAAACAAAAAACCCGGCATAAAGCCGGGTTTGTTTGTATGGCGGAGAGAGAGGGATTCGAACCCTCGATACCGGGTTAGGGTATACTCCCTTAGCAGGGGAGCGCCTTCGGCCACTCGGCCATCTCTCCAAAAAGTGGGCGGCATAATACCACAAACGCCGCAAATTCAAAGACTTAGTTACTACTCTTTGATGATTGGGTAAACACTATTCTCGTCTACCCCTGCATATGGCCATAAGCCCGACCGTTTAAACTTCATAGACAGCTCCCAACAGACGTAGCTAGCAGGCTCGCAAACCTTAAGCAGTGGTTAACTACTTGGATTCCTGTTGCTCTTTCTCGCGCTGGATACGCTGATAGATCTCTTCCCGATGCACTGCAATCTCTTTCGGAGCATTAACCCCAATACGCACCTGGTTGCCCTTCACTCCCAATACAGTGACGGTAACATCGTCGCCAACCATCAGAGTTTCGCCAATCCGACGGGTTAATATCAACATAGGTTTTTCTCCTTTTCTTCCTGCTTTTTCAAAGGAAGCTCTAATTGGGATCACTGATAACGAGCCACCCTCGCTGTTGCTGATTCACCTTACTTGGCTTCCCGGCAGCAACATGAGTGATAAATTACTTAACCAGCTCTCTCTATGCTTTTGATTAGTAAGACTAAGCTCTTTTAAACACAAAATCCTCTAACGGGATTCCGTTTTTGGCTTTCTTACCTGTCAAAAGTCAGGCTAAAACTACCAATTCGTTATCAATACCACTGAATGGACATGAAAATCCACTCTTATTACCCCTAAAACCCGACATCGGACCATTTTCTAACGGCGGCATAGTCCTTTTTTGTTTTTGGCTATTCCTTAACTGGCTCGGCGTCTAAATCGAAGGCTGAATGCAATGCTCGAACCGCCAGTTCCAGGTAGCGCTCTTCTATAATAACGGCAATCTTTATTTCAGATGTGGTGATCATCTGAATGTTGATGTTCTCTTTTGCCAAGGCGGAGAACATAGTCGAGGCGACTCCAGCGTGGGAACGCATACCCACCCCAACAATGGAGACCTTGGCAATTTTGGCGTCGGTTTTGATTTCCCGTGCGCCTAAATCTGTGGCAACAGAGTTGAGAATGGCTTTGGCCTTCTCCACATCGTTACGATTGACCGTAAAGGTGAGGTCTGTGGTGTTATCGGCAGAAATGTTCTGCACAATCACGTCGACCTCGATATTGGCTTCGCCAATCGGTGCCAGTATACGAGCGGCCGCTCCCGGTGTATCGGGCACACCGACGATAGTGACCTTGGCCTCATCGCGGTTGAAGGCGATACCGGAAACAACAACTTGTTCCATGGTGGAGTTATCCTCTTCTAAACTGATTAGCGTGCCTGGGCCATCAATAAAACTGGAGAGCACTCGCAGGGGCACGTTGTACTTACCGGCAAATTCCACGGAGCGAATCTGCAACACTTTTGAGCCCTGGCTGGCCATCTCCAGCATCTCTTCAAAAGTGATCTTCTCCAGGCGACGGGCACCGGCGACAACACGCGGGTCAGTGGTATAAACGCCGTCAACGTCGGTGTAAATCTGGCACTCGTCAGCTTTCAGCGCGGCCGCCAGAGCAACACCGGTGGTGTCCGAACCACCGCGGCCGAGGGTTGTGATATTGCCATTCTCGTCCACCCCTTGGAATCCGGCGACAACAACAACCCGGCCTGCGGCAAGATCACCGCGAATATTGGTATCGTCGATCTCTTGAATACGGGCCTTGGTGTGGGCGTTATCGGTCAGGATACGAACCTGCTGGCCGGTGTAAGAGCGAGCGCCAATGCCACGCTTGTGCAACGCCATACACAACAGTGCAATAGTGACCTGCTCACCTGTGGAAACCAGCACATCCAACTCACGGGGTTCGGCTTCAGACGTAATAGCCTTAGCCAACTCAATGAGGCGGTTGGTTTCACCACTCATGGCGGAGACCACAATCACCAGATCGTGTCCTTCGGCTTTGAATTTGGCGATTTTATCAGCGACGGCTTCGATGCGCTCGGGAGAGCCCACAGAGGTTCCGCCATATTTTTGCACGAATAAACTCATTGAGAATTCTCAGCTTGCCCGGGCTACGGGCCCACTACCGGTATTTACCGAAACATAACGAGGCGCGCATTAAACACTAAAGCAAAGCAAAAGTTAAGGTGTATCACGACGAAAGTCGTGGCCCGGTCAGCACCGTTACAGCTGGCTGGCAACCCAGTCGTTTACCTGCGCCAATGCCCCTGGAAGAGCGGCGACATTGGTGCCACCACCGCGGGCCATATCCGGCCGGCCGCCACCCTTGCCATCGACCAGCGGGGCGAAGAATTTGATCAGATCACCCGCTTTTACCCGACCAGAGAGGGATTTGGTTACGCCGGCAATCAAGGTGATCTTGTCGCCCTCCACCGAGGCCAGCAGCACCACCGCCTGGCCCAGCTTATCTTTCAGTTTGTCGACCATCTCTCCCAGGGATTTGTCATCGACCCCATTCAGGCTGGCGGCCAACACCTGCACGCCAGCAACGTCCTGGGCCTGGTTGATCAGGTCATCACTGCCGGCGGCAGCCAGCTTGGCTTTAGCCTCCTGCAGCTGCTTCTCCAGGTCGCGCAACTCCTGGCGCAGGCCAGAGACACGATCGACCACCTTATCGGCACCGGTTTTCAGCAGCTCGCACACACTCTGCAGGCGCGTTTCCTGTTCATCGATAAAGGCCAGGGCATTGGCTCCGGTCACCGCTTCGATTCGGCGCACACCAGCGGCTACACCGGCTTCACTGGTGATGCGCAACAGACCTATATCACCGGTGTGACGCACATGAGTGCCACCACACAGCTCCACCGAGAAGTTATCCCGCCCCATGGAGAGCACGCGCACCTGGTCACCATACTTTTCGCCAAACAGGGCCATAGCGCCCATCTCCACCGCGCTGTCCATATCGGTCACCGCGGTATTCACTGGCGTATTGGCTCGAACCTGCTCGTTGACCATCGCCTCAATGGTTTTCAGCTGCTCTTTGGTTACCGGCTCGAAGTGGGAGAAGTCGAAGCGCAGCTTCAGGGAATCGTTCAAAGAGCCCTTCTGGCTGACATGATCACCCAGAACGGTGCGCAGCGCGGCGTGCAACAGGTGGGTGGCCGAGTGGTTAGCGGCGGTCTGGCCACGGACATTGCCGTTGACCTCGGCCATCAGTTTGTCGCCCACCGAAAGAGAACCCTCCACCAGACGGCCATGGTGCAGATGATGACTGCCCTGCTTGGTACAGTCAGTCACCTCAAATAGCACCCCCTCTGCGCGCAGGTAGCCGGTGTCACCCACTTGGCCGCCCGACTCGGCATAGAAGGGGGTATGGTTGAGAACGATAAGGGCACTATCGCCTTCGGCGAGGCTCTCGACCTGTTCACCCTCTTTTATAAGGGCGGTCACCACACCGGCATCGGTGAGGCGGTCGTAACCGAGAAAACCGGTGGCCCCCTCGAGTTTAATAACGCCGGAGTAATCCACCTTAAAATGGCCGGCGGCGCGGGATTGCTGGCGCTGCTGCTCCATTAATGCATCGTAGCCGGCTTCGTCGATGGTCAGACCGCGCTCACGGGCGATGTCGGCGGTCAGGTCGAGGGGGAAGCCGTAGGTATCGTAGAGGGTGAAAACCACCGCACCACTCAGCTGTTGTTCCTGCACCTCGGCCAGGGCTGTCTCGAGCACCGCCATCCCCTTCTCCAGGGTTTTGGCAAACTGCTCCTCTTCCAGGGCAAACACTTTTGCCACCTGCTCTTCGGCTTTCACGAGCTCGGGGTAGGCATCCCCCATCTCCGCCACCAGTGCGGGGACCAGCTTGTGGAAGAAGGCCTGGGGTTGGCCCAGTTTGTGGCCGTGGCGAATGGCACGACGCATAATCCGGCGCAGCACATAGCCGCGGCCCTCGTTCGACGGCAACACGCCATCAACCACCAAAAAGGCGCAGGAGCGCAGGTGGTCGGCAATCACGCGCAGGGATTTGTCTTCCATATCGGTGGCGCCGGTCTCCCGGGCCACAGCCTTTAATAAATTTTGGAAAAGATCGATCTCATAGTTGGAGTGCACCCCCTGCATCACCGCCGAGACGCGCTCCAGGCCCATACCGGTATCAACACTCGGCGCAGGCAGCGGCGCCATCTCGCCACTGGCGGAGCGGTTGAACTGCATGAAGACGATGTTCCAGATCTCGATAAAGCGATCGCCATCTTCCTCTGGGCTACCCGGAGGGCCACCCCAGATCTCAGCACCGTGGTCGTAGAAGATCTCCGTGCAAGGGCCGCAGGGGCCGGTGTCGCCCATGGCCCAGAAGTTATCGGAGTTGTAGCGCCCGCCTTTGTTGTCGCCGATGCGGATAATGCGCTCAACCGGTACACCAATCTGATCACGCCAGATTTCGTAGGCCTCGTTATCCTCTTCGTATACGGTGACCGAGAGCTTCTCAGTGGGGATACCCATCCACTCGGCACTGGTCAAAAACTCCCAGGCAAAATGGATAGCGTCCTTTTTAAAGTAATCCCCAAAACTGAAGTTGCCGAGCATCTCAAAGAAGGTGTGGTGACGGGCGGTGTAACCGACGTTTTCCAGGTCGTTGTGTTTACCCCCGGCACGCACACAGCGCTGGGAGCTGGTGGCGCGGTTATAGGGGCGCTGATCTTCCCCCAGGAATACGTCCTTAAACTGCACCATGCCAGCGTTGGTAAACAGCAAAGTGGGGTCATTGCCCGGCACCAGGCTTGAGGAGGGCACAATCTCGTGCTGCTTGGACTTAAAAAACTGCAAAAAAGCTTGGCGAATATCAGCGCTTTTCATAAACCGATTCTTAAACAGTGGGAAGTTTGCCGGGTTTTAGGAGCGATTCACCGCCACCCGGTCTGACGAAGCCGCACAGTATAGCGACTCCCGCCCCGAGAGGTAAATTTTACCCGTTGAATAGTAAAGGATTGAGGCGACAAGCCGGCTTTACAAGCCCAGGCCATCGCCCTCTTCAAAGCGTTTGTTGGCCAGAATGTGCAGATGCAGGTGAAATACCGTCTGGCCGGCACCGGCGCCGTTGTTGACCACCAAGCGGAAGGCTTCATCCACCCCCAGCATGCGGGCGATGTCGCCGGCTTTGAGCATCAGGCGGCCGAGCATGGCCTGGTCTTCCGCGGTGGCATCCACCAGCCGGGGAATAGCCTTTTTGGGAATCAGCAGGACATGGGTAGGCGCTTGCGGCGAGATGTCTTTAATGCAGATGCAGTCGTCATCCTCATAGAGTTTATCGGTGGGGATTTCGCCGGCGATAATTTTGCCAAAGACTGTCTCACTCATGCTTTCCAAATCCTCTGTTTGCGATGGGGCGTTATGCGCCGCCCTGTTGTTTTAATTTCGCCCGATGGGACTCCTGCTCCTCTTCGCTGAGGGTACGTGCCTGACCTTCCAGCATCACCGGAATATCATCACGAATGGGGTAGGCCAAGCCGCTCTGCCAGCAGACCAGCTCCTGTGCCTCGGCGTTGTACTCCAAGGGCCCTTTGCTGACAGGGCAGACCAGTATACTCAGCAATTTCTTGTCGATCATCGTCGGCTTCACTCTTCTAGTGCAGGCATGGGGCCGACCAACAGCGCCGGATCCACCCGATTGTTAAACCAATTCATACGCCAGTCCAGGTGCGGGCCGGTAGCGCGACCGGTGGACCCAACCTCAGCAATCTCATCACCCACAGCCACCATCTGCCCCTCTTCCACCAGAATTTTGCTGAGGTGGATAAAGGAGGAGGTGAGCCCCTGGCCGTGGTCGATAATCAGGGTGCCACCGGAGTAGAACATATCCGGGTAGGCCAGGCGAACCCTGCCACCCGCGGGAGCGTGCACCCGGGTACCGGTCGGCCGGGCGATATCGACACCGTAATGGGGGCGCTTGGGAACACCATTGTAGATACGCTGACTACCGTAGACACCGGTAATAGGGCCGACGAGGGGCCATTGAAACTGGGCGCGGTAGAACTGCAGGTCGGAATTGATAGCACGGGCAGACCAGGCGAGCTGCCCCTCTTTCTTGGCCCGCGCCACCTGTTCTGGATCCGGAGTGACCGTCTGCTGGGGTACACCATTCACCTCTTGCAGACGGTACTCCCGCTGTTGCACCGGGAAGCTGTACTCCTGCATGGTTCGCTCGCCATCAGCATTGGGCTTGCTCACCAACAGGGTGATGGAGTCACCCTCATCCCGATCGAGGCCGATCACAAAATAGCCCTCGGCCGAGACGGTGAGATTGCGCTCACCAAAGCGTACCTGGCTGCCCGGCTCAACCTGGCCAACCAGTACCGCCCCCTGCTGCACCGGCTGGTTAAACTCCAGCGCCAGTGCTGGCAGAGCACTGGCCGCAGCCAACAGCCCACCGAACAGTGCTCGCCCAAGGCGGGCAAGCCGCCGGAACTGCAAGTTACATGTTGGGATAATTTGGACCACCCGCCCCTTCCGGAGCCACCCAGACAATATTTTGCGTTGGGTCTTTAATATCACAGGTTTTACAGTGCACACAGTTCTGCGAGTTGATCTGCAGACGCGGCTCCTCTTCCCCTTCGGCAACAATCTCATAAACCCCCGCCGGGCAGTAACGCTGTTCCGGGGCATCGTACTTAGCCAGGTTGATGGCGATGGGTACGGAGGCGTCCTTCAAGGTCAGATGGCAGGGCTGATCCTCTTCGTGGTTGGTATTCGAGAGGAACACCGAAGAGAGCTTATCGAAGCTCAGCTTGCCGTCGGGTTTGGGATAGTCGATTTTCGGGCACTCAGAGGCGAGCTTCAGCATCTCGTTATCTTTGTGCTCGTCCTTCAAGGTGAAGGGCAGCTTACCGCCAAAGATGTTCTGGTCGATAAAGTTGAAGGCGCCACCAAGCCATGGACCCCACTTGTGTACCGCTGGGCCGAAGTTGCGATCTTTGTAGAGATCTTCATAGACCCAGGAGGCTTTGAACTTGGTGTCGTATTGGGTTAGATCCTGGCCACCAGTATCACCGCCAGAGAGGGCTTCAAAGATGGTCTCAGCGGCCAACATGCCGGATTTCATCGCGGTGTGAGTACCTTTAATTTTGGAGAAGACCAGGGTACCGGCATCACAACCCACCAGCAAAGCACCCGGCACAGTCATTTTCGGCAGGGCATTTAAGCCACCTTTCACCACCGCGCGGGCGCCATAGGAGACGCGCTTGCCGCCTTCCAGATATTTAGCCAGCTCCGGGTGGTGTTTCATGCGTTGGAATTCATCAAACGGACTAACGTGCGGGTTGCTGTAGTTGAGGTCGGTAATCAAACCCACCGTCACCTGATTGTTATCGGTGTGGTAAAGGAAGAAACCACCGGTGGTACCGGAATCGCTCAACGGCCACCCCAGGCCATGGACCACCAGGCCAGGCTTGTGCTTGGCCGGGTCGATATCCCACAGCTCTTTGATACCAATACCGTAGTGTTGCGGCGTTTTACCTTCATCGAGGTTGAATTTGGCAATCAGCTGTTTGCCCAGGTGGCCTCGACAGCCTTCGCTGAATACGGTGTACTTGGCGTGCAGCTCCATACCCGGCATGTAGGTGTCTTTCTCGCTGCCATCGGCCGCTACACCCATATCACCCGTGGCGACACCTTTAACGCTGCCATCCTCGTTGAACAGCACTTCAGTGGCGGCAAAGCCTGGGAAAATTTCGATCTCCATGGCTTCGGCCTGTTCGGCCAACCAGCGGCAGACATTGCCCAGACTAACGATGTAGTTACCATCGTTGTGCAGCGGTTTGGGCACAAACAGATTG
The DNA here is from genome assembly GCF_033283405.1 of Halioxenophilus sp. WMMB6. Taxonomy (NCBI): domain Bacteria; kingdom Pseudomonadati; phylum Pseudomonadota; class Gammaproteobacteria; order Alteromonadales; family Alteromonadaceae; genus Halioxenophilus; species Halioxenophilus sp. WMMB6. Next base: position 133,050 of record NZ_JAWMQR010000006.1, on the reverse strand, counting down.
GGCATCTTCAGGGATTTTTGATCCGAGGTGAGGAACAGCACGTCGTCGTGGGTCACCTCGTTATTCAGCGGTGCGCCCTTCTCTTTCCAATCGGGGAAGAGTTCATTCAAGGCACGGGGCTCAATGACGGCACCGGACAGAATATGTGCGCCGACTTCAGACCCCTTTTCCAACACCACAATGGAGATCTCCTGGCCTGCTTCCTGGGCCAATTGACGCAGTTTAATTGCCGTGGCAAGACCAGACGGGCCTGCGCCCACCACCACAACATCATATTCCATGGCTTCACGTGTCATAGTTCCAACCCAATTGTTCTAAAAATTAATATTCGATACGAGCACAGCTCGACAGGTTTAAGGTTGTTCACCCGGTTCCTCAAAACCAGGGATAGCCTGGGCGCGAACCGCGGCATAGTTTAATGGCTAAGTCGCCTAGGTCAATGGCAGTAGAGCCCAAACAGATAGTGCTAATCGACCATCCAGCCGTCTGTTTCGCCCATCTGTGCAGCCCAGGACAACGCCTTCCAGGGCCTACCCAAAACAGCAGGTTATTGGCTAACCTCACCCCGATTGCGGCGAAACTCCATCGGCGTAACACCCACCCTGCTGCCAAACGCCCGATAGAAATTATTGGATTGGGCATAGCCCAGTTGATAGGCGATCTCCTGAATGGAGAGGTCGGTATTGCACAGATAATCCTTGGCCAAGGTGATGCGCACCTCCTGGCAGAGGGCCCGAAAACTGCTCCCCGCCTGCGCCAGGTAGCGCCGCAGACTGCGCTCGGAAACCGCCATGTAGCGTGCGGTTTTCACCATATCGAAAGCACACTCGCTGGGGTGCTCCAGCAACAGGGTTTTTACCTGTGAAACAAAATCCTGGCGCTGGTGGGGCAGCAGGCGCTGCACCTGGGTCTGGGTGACCGCCGCACGATTACCTGGCGCCACCGCCACACTCAGCCACTGGGTGGGAAACGCCAGCACCGCGCGCAACTGCTGGAAGCTCACACGGCACCGGAAAGCCTGCTGATAACGCCAATGGTAGGGGGGCGCAGTGAAAGTGAGATGCACGTAACTAGCACACGCGGCCAGCCCTTCGGGCAGCTGCGCCTGGATCAAAAACCAGAGCGACACCAAACTCTCTTCGATCAGCAGCCGATAGTAACCGGAGCCCGCTGGCCGCACCTGGCACTCCAACTGCGCCAGCCCCCCCTCAACCCGCAAGCGCAGGCGTACATAGGGGTGCTGGCGTTCAACCACGTGCATCAGCAGTTGCAGGCTCTGGCCGAGGCTCGCCGAAGACCAGATGGCATAGCCCAACACACCCAAGTCCTCCAGGCTGAGCAGGCGGGCCAGGCGCAGGGCGATATCCGGCACCTGCTCGTTCGACAACAACAGCACCAGGCGGTAGTAGTCGCGCATCTCCAGCTGCTCAGCCCGCAACCACCAGTCACCACCAACCCCGGCATCCACCCCCAACTGAGCCAGGTCAACACCTTCACATTCACTGGTCAACAGACGATAGAGGCGCTCGATACGTGCCGACAGGAAGGGGATCTCTTGAGATACAGAGTTAGTCATGGCCGAAAATGATACCCATTAATGGCCTTAAATACTAATTATTTGACCGAAAATGATACCAAATGAGAACCTAAATCATTGTACTCTTTCGACCAAAATCAAATCGCACCCAGCCTAAACCACTAGAGTGGTGCACCAAATAACAAAAGAGAGACAACAGGGTTACTGCTATGACGCAAACATGTATCGTAATCGGCGCCAGCCACGCGGCTGCGCAACTCACCGCCTCACTCCGTCAGGAGGGCTGGGAAGGCAAAATTATCGTTATCGGCGATGAGCAGCAGCTCCCCTACAACCACCCGCCACTCTCCAAGGCCTACCTCTCGGGCGATCAGTCCGCCGACGAACTATTAATTCGCAAGCCCAACTTTTACGAACAAAAAGAGATCGAGTTTCGTCTCGGCCTACGCGTTGAGAAGATCGACCGCGCCGCCAAAACCGTCGCCCTGAACAATGGCGAAACCCTGAGCTACGACAAGCTGGCGTTGTGTACCGGCTCCCGCGTGCGCACCGTCAGCCTGCCTGGCATTGAACTGGCCGGCATTCACTATCTGCGCGACCTGAAAGATGTCGATGGCATTCGCGGCGAAGTGGTCGCCGGCAAATCGGCGGTGATTGTGGGCGGTGGTTATATCGGCCTGGAAACCGCGGCGTCATTAAAGAAACTGGGTATGTCGGTTACCGTGCTGGAGATGGCCCCCCGGGTGCTGGCCCGTGTTACCGCACCGGAGCTGTCTGAGTTCTACACCCGCGTGCACACCGAAGAGGGGGTCGACATTAAAACCGGCGTGGCCGTTTCTGAGTTTATTGGCGGTGACCGTGTCGAGAAGGTTACCTGTGCCGATGGCAGTGAATACGCGGCCGACCTGGTGGTCATCGGCGTGGGCATTATCCCCAACGTCGAACTGGCGCAGGAGTGTGGCCTGGAGGTCGAAAACGGCGTGGTAGTGGACGAATTCGCCCGCACCAACGACCCGGATATCGTCGCCGCCGGTGATGTCACCAACCACTACAACGGCATCTACAAAATTCGCCTGCGCCTGGAGTCGGTGCCCAACGCCGCCGATCAGGCCAAATCCGCCGCTGCCAGTATCTGCGGTAAAGAGAAGCTCTACTGCACCTTGCCCTGGTTCTGGTCCGACCAGTACGACCTGAAGCTACAGATCGCCGGCCTCAGCCAGGGCTACGATCAGGTGGTGATTCGCGGCGATAAAGACAGCGGCCGCAGCTTCGCCGCCTTCTACCTGCGCGAAGGCAAACTGATTGCCGCCGACTGCGTTAACCGCCCACCTGAGTTTATGGTCGCCAAGAAGATTCTGAGCGAAGGCATTGAAGTGGATATCGCCAAACTGGCCGACGAGAGCATCGCCCCCAAAGCCTTCCTCGGCTAACCCCCCTCAATAGCCTCTCCTTACTAAAGGCAGTGGATCACGGGCAATCGATCAAGCGATACGGTTGCCCGGCTTCCATAATCACTCGATGCCGCCTCCCCGGCAGATCGAGTGAACCACTCTCATAACCACTATCATTGGGATAGAGCAGCACCAACTCCTCACCCCGTTTAATCCTCTTCGGCAGGCAAACCGGTGGCGGCCGCTGGCTGGTAAACTGCACCAGTTCAGCCAGCGTGGCAAAGCCCTCCAGTTCGCACAGAGTAATAAACGTGGGCGGGGTGAGCGGAAAGCGATGCTGCCGATACTCCGCCAACGCTTCCCGGGCGGTAAGCCAGCGATGGTCGACAATCTCAAAACCATCCACTTTCACCAATTGCCCGGCAGGCGCCTCGGCAATCAGGTACCAGGTAGCAAAGCGGATGGGGGCAAGCTCTGGCGTGGTCCAGTGGGCGAAATACGCCAGCGTCCGCTGGCGCACATCCAACCCGCACTCCTCCACCGTCTCCCGAATGGCCGCCGCTATCACCGCACTGTGCACTGGATTGTCGCAGGGGGAGAGTGGCTCCACAGCGCCGTCATAATCCTCGGGGTCGATCGCCCCGCCAGGGAACACCCAGGTCCCCGAGGCAAAACGCATATCAGTGGAACGCTGCAGCATCAGCAGTTGCAGCTCATCAGCTTGGCTTTCGGCCGACCGCACCAGTATCAGCGTGGCGGCTGGCCGCGCCGGGACTACCTCTGAGTCTCGAGTCATCTACGCACTTATCGGCTTCATTTATTAGAAGAAAACCGCCTGTTCACTTGCATGGGAGTGTCGGACATTCAACAACAAATCCGACAAAATTAGATTTAGATCAACTTACGACAATAATTTGATTTGGCTCAACCAATTGGCAGACTGACCAAAACGCTTGATTTACCTCAACTTTCTTATGGTTATGGTGATTGATTTTAAGCGCGGCATGGGTTTCGCACTATTAACAGTGACGGTAACAACCGTCGATTGCCACCCAATCAGTACCGTGCAGTTGAGTGGCAACAATTTCAATACCAAATTCGAAGATAGGGGAAGATCATGGCAGAGTTTTTTGTTGCTAAAGAACAAACTACTGAACAAGAAGGCCACTTGGTACATGACAAAGATTGTAGCCACATTGCTCCAGTAGAAGACTTCAAATACCTCGGCTCCTTTGCTACCAAAGAAGCGGCCTTCAAAAAAGCGGCCGGTTACTTCTACACCGTAAACTACTGCCCAAGCTGTCTGGCCACCGCAGCCAAAGAAGCAGAAGCTGCCGCTTAATCGGTCGTTTACGCCAACCGGCCACGGGCTGCTAGCCTCTGTTGCAGCCCTGGCCGGGTTAAGTTCATCTCGCAAGAGCGAACTTAACCCCGCGGTAGAATGACTACAGAAGAATGACTAGAGTCGAATATCCAAACCGGTGCTCGACCACTGCCTGCATTCACTCATTCAGCCCCACCTTGCTTACTCCCCAACAATTACCAGCCATAGCCAGCCCTTAAAAAAACCTTGCGATGCCTACGGTCACCACTCGCCGGTTAAGTTTCAACACCAGCACCAGGCGATAAACCACCCTCCATACCACCACCGTAATAAATCTGTCACCTGAGACTGATACATACCCTTCATTTATTATTTGCCATTCGACAGGGGAAGCATGTCCAGGGCCAGTATTAACAAGGTCGCCATCGCCTGCCTGCAGTCGCCCTGGCTCTATCACCTGACATTAACCCTACTGCTGATGGCGGCGGCCCTCAGCACCATTGCCATTAACCAGCCACAAATCTCCGCGACAGCGCTTGCCTCAATTCATGACTACCGCTCGGTCAGCTGCACACCGCCATCGGCGCAACCGAAACTCCCGCGCTTTCGCGTACTGACTGTCTCAAACCGGGGGGCCAAAGAACTCGCCAACCAGCTCTGCAACGCGCCGCCGATGGCCAACCGCTTTAGCCAGATTGAGGTTACCTGGCTGCACCGCGACCAGCTCTCTGCCCGCGATATTGTCGACGAAACCTACGATCTCTTCTGGAGCCGGGACCGCCGCGTCCAACACTTGGTACCCAACCTGGAGCAGTACTACCAACCCATCGTCAAACTGCCCAGCTACGAGGTCGCCTGGTTCAGTCTGAAGGGGCAACCGGAGTTAACCAAGGAGTACTTTTATCAGCACTCGATTGGCCTGTTGGAGGACCTGGAGAGCAACTCCCACTTTCTGCTGCCGTTAACCCAGATGAAATCTCTCGGCGTCGATCTCGGCCGGGCCAAAATCGTCTACTACTCCAGCTACTACGAGCTGCGCCAGGCATTTTGGAGCGGAGAGGTGGATCTGATCAGTGATGGCCTGTGGCTGGTAAAAGAGAGCCGGGATCGATCCCTCTACTGGGCCACCATCGACAACGGCTCGCCCATGGGCCACTGGTACGCCCGCCAGAACCGCGACAGAGCCCTCGACTGCACCCTGCTGACTGGGCTTACCCCATTAATCACCGCAATTGGCGCCGACCTGAAGAACTCTCAATTCGCCGTCGACGCCGACAACTGCCCATGATTCGATTGATTCAACCACTGCAAAAAGTGATCGGCACCTGGCTGGCCTGTTGTATCGGCCTGACTGCGGTCAGTGTTTTCGCCTATCAGCTATCGGTTCGTCACCAGGTGGCCGAGACCATCGCCGACTGGCTGCCCGGGCGTATCGCCGAGGCCAAGCTGGACTACTATGCGGGCGACAATCCCGAGGCACTGTTCATCCAGCGTACCAATCAGGATCTCTCCCAATACTTGAGCCGCCCCAACCTGCAGGTTTATCTGCTGGCTCTGTACGACACAGACAGCCGCCCCTGGTGGCCGCTTTCGGCGAAGCTCACGGTTACCTGGCAAAGCAGCGACAACCAATACCGATCACTGCTCGCCGTGCAGAGCCTTAGCCCCTGGCGGCGCATTGGCCTGCAGAGCGCGCTTTTGGCCCTGCCCCTGTCTCTGCTGTTGCTGATTGCTCCCCGGCCCATCAGCCGGCAGCGGGGCTACTGGTTAGAGCAACTCAGCCAAAACGCCACTGGCCTTTTTGCCGCACTCAAATTAACCCGCAATATTCGAGCTCTGCCGCCTGAGCAGGACGACTGCCTGCGGCGCCTGTGGCAGGCGCACGCTGTAACAATTGATAGGCTACAGCCACTGCTGCAGAGCCCGGTTTTCGGCCAGCTCAGCCCCGAACAGTTGGCCTGGTTTGAGCTGGCACTATCCGATAACCATGGCAATTTAGAGAGCGCCCTCGATGTAGCCCAATCTGAACCCGGCGTGCAACTGAAGCCGCAGGAAAACCAATTATGGATTCACGGCCTGCTTATCCCGCTCACCAAAACGCCCTACTGCTACTACCTCTGGTACGCCCAACGACGTCGGCTAAACCGGGACGGCGGCTGGGTGATGAATCCACCAGCCAACCGCCCCGACACGGAGCTCGGCGAGGAGTTGCAACAGTTGATGAGCCAGTATCAAGGCCACCGCAAAGCGCTCAACGAGTTGCAGCAACACGGCCTGCGGGCGAAAACGGTCGATCAGAACCGCAACAAAATCAAAGAGGAGATGGTGCAGCTGTTGGGTGAAAAGCTGGCGGCGGATTACCTGTTCGAGACCGAAAGGGATTTCAAAACCGGCCGTAGCCGCTATCGCCTGGCCCCTGGCGAGAGCCGAATCATTATTCACTGGCCACCGCCAGAAAAATAAAAAACTCAACATAATCAGCGAGTTATTTTTTAGAGATATCTCTTTCCAGGAAAAAATCTCGAATTAACAAAAGTGACACAGTACAACAGCAAGCTTGCCGCCAACTTTGAACCACACACGAGGTTGGACCCACCATGGCTCTCTATAAACAATCCCAACTGGCCCTGGCCATCGCTGCCACTCTAAGCACAGGCGTCAGTTTTGCCGACACCACATCGGAATCGACACTGCCTATCGGCCTAGAGGAGGTCTCTGTACTGGCCTCGCCCATTCGCGACAGCCAACGCTCCGCGATTCTCGCCAAGCGACTGGCCGACAACTATGTGGATGTTGTCTCCGCCGACACCATCGGCCGCTTCCCCGACCAAAACCTGGCCGACTCCCTGGCGCGGGTACCGGGCCTCGCCGTGGAGCGTGACCAGGGCCAGGCGCGCTACCTGAACTTCCGCGGTGCCCCCTTCCGCTACACCTCACTGGCCATTGATGGCCTGCAACTGCCGGGGGCGGAAAATGGCCGGGTACCGCGCTTCGACAGCTTCCCATCGGTGATTACCAGCCGCATTGAGGCCAACAAAGCGGTGCTGGCCAGCATGCCTGGCGAATCGATTGCCGGCTATATCAATATCGAAACCTTCGACCCCTTCGCCAAAGAGGGGCTGGGCCTGGCGGTTAATATGGGCCGGGGCGAACAGGATCTGGGCGGTGGCGATGTGGAGAGCAACAGCCTGCGTGCCTCCTGGTCCGATGAACAGTTTGGCGTAATGCTCTATGGTTCGGACGACAGCCGCGAGCAGCTCACCGACAACCGCGAATACGAGCTCGAACAGGCCGACGATGGCCGATTGATCCCCCTCGATATGGATTTCCGCAGTTACCAGGTGAAGCGTGAGAACCAATCCTACGGCGGCCAGTTTGAATACCGCTTCGACGATGGCGCCAGCCGCCTGTTTGTCTCCAGCCTCTACAGCGAATTCAAAGATCACGAGCGCCGCAACCAGTTTGTCTTTGGCCTGGGCGATTTTGTCGATGTCACCCCCGGCAACAGCGGTTACCAACCCATTATTCAGGTGCAGCGCATGCTGCAGGATGGCGAGTACAGCAACTCCACCGACGCCAAAACATTGGGCCTCGACTACCAGGCCGGCGACTGGCTGCTGGAGGCCCGACTGAGCCGCACCGAAACCGAGTACGATATGTATTTGCCCATTGTTCGCAGTGTTTACGGCACCGCCGCCGCTGAGTACGACATCAGCAATCTGGAAAACCCCAAGCTGTTCCTCTACCAGCCAATGACCCAAACCGAGATGGCGCTGTCGGATGTCAATTACGCCGCCACCATCGGCCTGCCCATCACCTCCAGCCTCTCGGTGGAGTCAAACCAGTTTAAATTTGACGCCAGCCGCGATGTTAACTTTGCCGGCCTCGACCACAGTGTGCAGATGGGCCTGGTGCGCGATCAGCGTCAATCCGATGGCCACGCCTTAGCGATTACCGTTACCGGCTTCCCCAGTGAAGTGGATATCGACAGCTTTAACACCGGCCGCAGCTGGGAGACCGACTTCACCAACACCGTGGGCGGCACCTACTACGACAATGCCGGTGTGTTATCAGCCTGGCGCGCAACCGGTGCCGACATCAAAGGTAGCGTCGGTGCCGACCAAGTGGTGACAATCGACGAAGATATCACCGCCGTCTACGCCATGAGCACCACCCATTTCGACTGGGGTAGCCTCAACTACGGCGTGCGCGTGGAGTACACCGACTACAGCGCCAGCGGACCGGACGCCGACTACAGCGACAACTTCACCAACGTACTGCCCAGCCTGCACTTGAACTACAACGTGGCCGACGACCAGAAGCTGCGCCTGTCACTGACCTCCGGCATCACCCGCCCCACCTACAACGAGTGGCGCGCCTCCGCCTCCGTCGATGTCATCAACGAAGCGATCACCGGCGGCAACCCGGCCCTGGAGGAGGAGCAGGCCTGGGGCAGTGATATCGCCTACGAGTGGTACCTGGGTGACAGCTCTCTGCTGGCCGTGGGCGCCTTCTATCGCACCATCGACAATGTGATCTACCAGGCGGTCTCCACCATTGACCCAGGCATCTACTACGCTCCGGCGGCGGGCGAAACCTGGGACTTCGTCGGCACCGTTAACGGCAAAGATGGCGAGCTGAGCGGAGTTGAATTCAACGTTATTACCCAGGCCGCTGATCTCTTCCACCTGGAGTTCGACAACCCCTTGGCCGGCCTAGGCTTTAGCGGCAACCTGAGCCTGCTTGACAGTGAATTCACCACTCGCGAGGGACAAAAATTCAGCTTGCCCGGCACCTCCGATATGGTCTACAACGCCTCGCTCTTCTACGAGGTGGCCGGCCTTTCCGTGCGCTTGAACTACCAATACCGGGATGCCTGGTTAACGGTCACCGAGTCCAGCGACTTTGCTGAATACTGGGATGAGAATGAGCGCATGGACCTGGCCATCAGCTACACCCTGCCGATGGATATCTACGGTGCCGAGTTGAGCTTCTACCTCAATGCCAATAACCTGACCGACGCCGTCGATGTGCGTTACCAGGGCAGCAGTGCCACCCCCAACCAGGTGGAGCGCTACGGCCGCCGCTACCTGGCCGGTGTTCGCATCAACTTCTAGCGCGCTGTTGCCAGCACGGAACAGTCAGGTCAGACCACTCCCGGCAGTCGCGCGACTGCCGGAAAATTCACGCATATTAATCGGATACTAACCATGAAACGCCTTCTCTCTGCGCCGCTACACTTGCTAGCCGCAGCCCTTGCCGCAGGCCTGCTTAGCGCCTGCACAGAGACCCAGATTCAAACCAACAACATCGACCAACTACACGTCAGCTTCGACCAGGCCGAACAGCGCTACCAGCTCAGTTGGCAGGCCACAGCCAGTGAGCAACCGGTCGATATATTTGTGTCGGAAAGTTGGGACTTCAGCAACAGCGAGCTACTCTCCGACGACTGGCAAGGCAGCCAATTCCAGTGGCAACCCGAACACGAAGTGGCCCGCTACTACTTCAAGGTGGTGCCGCAAGCGGGCCAGGCTGATGAAGCGGCCAGCCGCTGGCTGCCACTGGCCGGCGGCAAGAACTTTCGCGACCTCGGTGGCTACACCAACAGCGATGGTGAGCAGGTGATTTGGGGCAAGCTGTTTCGCTCTGGCGCACTTTGGGCATTGACCGATGACGACTATCTGGCCCTGGCGCGCCTCAATATCGATACCGTCATCGACCTGCGCACCGCATCAGAACGTGAAGCTGAACCCACCCACTGGAAGGGCCCCGCCCCGGAGATTTTTGCCTGGGATAGTGACCTGGATATGGGTGAGTTTGGTCGAGTGCTGCGCGAGCCGGGCATCAATGCCGAGCGCATGGAACAATTTATGAGGGATACCTACCCGCGGATTTTGGCCAGCCACCAACAGCAGTTTGCCACCCTATTTGACCGCCTCGCCGCCGATGACAAAGGCCTGGTCTTTCACTGCACCGCCGGCAAAGACCGCACCGGTATCGGCGCGGCACTGCTGCTAACCGTATTGGGAGTGGATCGCGACACCATCATCGATGACTTTATGCTCTCCGACGCCTACTACAACCGACCATCAGCCCGCAGTGCCCTGCAGGAGAGTAGTGATCAGGAAAACAGCGATCCCATGCAGCAGTTGTTGGCCCGTTTTCCAAAAGAGACCCTGGCGCCACTGGTGGGGGTACGCCGCTCCTATCTGGAGGCGACCTTCGCCGCCATGGAGGCCAAATCCGGTTCGGCACTGGCGTATATTCAGCAGGAGTTAAATGTCACCGACAGCGAACTGCAGCAGATTCGCCAGCACTATTTAACCGCCGCCCATTAACCCCAGCAGTTAATCCCGTCACAGCCACTCACCAATCAAAACGCAAGTGAGTGGCTTTTTTGCGTCTATTTTCCCACCCACGCCCTTTGTCGCCACCGCTCTCTGGCAGTGGCAGTGCACGCCGAATTTAATAAAAATGTAACATCCAAAACTCACTTAACGTCTACGCTAAACAGATAATTCCTACCATTGCCAAAGAGCGATGAATTGAGGCTCTATAGAACAATTCAAACCTCTAACTTTTAGCTTCCTGCTTTTGGAATATGCGGCTCAGACCGGCTTACCCTTCTGACCGAAAACGTTTTGCCACACATTATGGCAAACAGAAATCACACCATTGCCATCCACAAGTGTTTTAGAGAGCAGTCACTCTATGCCCTTCTCCGATTTTTTCCGCCGCTCCATCCGCAATCAACTGATGTTGGTCTTGGTATGCGGCATTTTTATCGTAACCCTAATTGCCCTCATTATTGGTCACCAGCAGATCAATAGCAGCGACACCTTTGCCACCTTGCTGAAGGGGCCCATGCAACAGGGCACTGAGATTCTCAAGCTCAATATCGACTTTAAAATTCAGGTACAGGAGTGGAAGAACACCCTGCTGCGCGGCAACGTGACCAAAGACCGGGAAAAATATTGGTCACGCTTTGTGAAGGCGGAGTCGGAGATCAGTGTCCGCGCCAACGAGCTGGCGGAGGCCTCCCAAAATCCGGAGGTACACAGCAACCTGCTGCGCTTCCAACAAGCCTATTCGGCCATGATGCGGGCCTACCAGGAGGGCTATGAAATCTTTGTGGCAAGCAGCGATGCCACTGCCGCCGATGCCCATGTGCGCGGCATAGACCGGGAACCCACCGAGCTGCTCAGCAACACCGCCGACCTGATCTTAACGGAAGCACTAGACCAATCTGACCAGGCCATCAACAAAGCCAGCCGGGCGGCAAAGATGACTGCGCCCGCCATTCTTATAGCCTTGGTCCTGGTATTGATCGGTACCTTTCTCTTTTTCAATGTGAAATTTATCTGGCCAACCAAGCGTCTGCTCGCGGCCTTTTTGAAATTGGAGCGCAAGGATTTTACCGGTGAGATTAGCCTTAACCGCAGTGACGAACTGGGCCAAATCAGTCTGGCTATGGAACGGGTGCGGCGGGCTATTATGGAGATGCTGGTTGAGCTCGAGCAGTCGACCCTGTTGATCGATAACATGGCCAATAATGTGGGAGAGGCCACCCACCAGATTGCCGAATTCACCGCCCTTATCGACAAATCTATGGCCAACTCTTCGGTGGCCACCGCGCAAATTCACGACAACATCAACGATGTCGCGCACAACGCCACCAGCGCCGTTTCTGCAGCCCAGGCGGCCGCCAACCATACCGAAACCGGGCAGACCGTTATTCACCAAACCCACGCCGCCATGACACAACTGGCCGAAGAGATCACCCAGGCGGCACACACCGTCACTGAATTACAGGTGCAGGTTACTGGCGTAGGTGCGGTTTTGGATGTGATTATCAGTGTTGCCGAGCAGACCAATTTGCTGGCCCTAAACGCCGCCATTGAAGCCGCCCGGGCCGGTGAACACGGCCGGGGATTTTCCGTGGTGGCAGAGGAGGTTCGCTCCCTGGCCCAGAAAACCCAACATTCCACCGATGAGATTCGTGCGATTATTCACTCCGCCCAGGAGTCCGCCTCGAAAGCAGTGAGCAGCATGAATGGCGGTGTAGAGAAAACACAAAATACCGCGCTGCTGGCAGAGCAGGCAACCAACGCCATCGACCATATTCGCACCGCAGTGGTCACCATGACCGATCTCAACAGCGCCATTGCCAAGGTGGCCGATGAGCAGCGCTCGGCCTCACAGCATATCAACAGTAACTTGGCGACCATGGCCCAACAGGCCACCCATTGCGCCGGTGAGACCACCTCACTGGCGAAAGCGGCCCAGGAGTTGCGCGCTACCGTGACTAACTTCGATAGGGTTATTCAGCAGTACAACTACAGCCAGCAGGATAACGACAGACAGCAGCGTGATGCACCAGACCTATTCTAGCGCCGTCAATCACATTCCGATCAATCTCCCGACGGACAAGCACCGCGAAAGCGGTGCGGCCGCTTTTCAAAAAGGCGGTAATGCCCTCCTTAAAATCGGCACTGCGCATGCAGTGACAACCACTAATTCAGCCCCGTGCTAGGGCCTGTTAACACTAATTTAGCGCCACTGCTGGAGGTCAGTTTTTTGTCCAGCTAGGCGCCAGACGTGCCATGTAGTGGGCCTACATAAGCGGCTGGTAACAACGCTGGGCAAAAAAACTGGCCCCAGCCCGAAGGGTTGAGCCTGAAATGAGCTCGCTCGTTGTTGCTCACCGCTGATTTGGGCCCACCAAACTACGCGGCTCGCGCTTAGATCGAGCTCATTTCAAGCTCAACAGAGGTGCTAAATTAGTGTTAACAGGCCCTAGCTGAAATCACAGCCGGGAAAAATGTCTCCAACCCTACCGGCTGCGGCCAATAAAGCACCACTCGCTGCTGTTCACCACGCATTTGGAATACAAGCCACGTTACTCGCGCCTGGATTGATGTTTTATTGTCTCAACAGTGATGATCGAAGGCGTGGTAACGGCCCTAGCCTCTGGCCGCTTCAATTTGACTTTGCAGATCTTGCGCTCTTTCCAAGTTTCCAACGCGTAGATAGTGGTCTCGGAGGAACTCCAGCAGCGGTAAGGATGAATCCAATCCATCGACGACGCGCTCGGCAAACCGGATCGCCTCATCCTTTTTACCGGTATCGTAAAGGGCAACGGTGAACACATAAGCATAATGGCCGTTGGTAGGTTCCAACTTCACAGCCGCGCTAAGCTCATCAATCCCTTGCTGATACTGCTTTTGCCTAATCAACAGCATCGCCATTGAAAAATGCGCCCCGCCATCATCCGGAGCTTTGGTTAAGGCAGTTTGAAGCAACCCTTTTGCCAGCCAGTCACGATTTGTCGCCCGGTAAAGATCCGCCATATTAAGCCAGGCGGGAATAAAATCCGGCTCTAATTCTAGAGCTTTACGATAGGCTTTTTCCGCCTCTGCCAATTCTTGTTGATTCAGGTGTACAGCTGCTAGGTTCATCCAGCTTTGTGCCATATCAGCACTCACTTTCTGCGCCTCAAAATAGGCTTGTCGCGCTTTGGAAAACTGCTGCTTCTGCACAAAGTTCAGGCCATTCACATTGACGTCGGACAGGGCCCGAAAAGCCTCAAGACGCACCCACCTTACGGCATCGTCCAGCAGCGGCCACAGGGCCTCTTTGCGCATCTCGACAGGCAATCCGCTGTAATTGCGGCAGGCTGCCCCTCTGACCAACGGGTCATCACTAGTCAGTAGCCTATTGAGAATCAATACGTCCTGTTGTTGTGTTGGCAGCCATTGTTCCAGTACCGAGGCGCGTATAATTCCGGGGGCCTGACTGTCTTTAAGTAATTGCTGCTGTTTAGTTCTGGCCAAGAGATCATGGCCCCGGCTACGGGCCAGATCACGATAGACACTCACACCGCGCGTAAGACCGGCAGATACCTCTTTTTCCTGCGACCACCGCTCAACCGCATCCGCAGCCCAAGCTGGGGTTTTGTCGCTATGACAGCTATTGCACGCGTTCGGCGTTCCTGTCAATTGCGACAAGGCCGGATCCGGAATACGAATACTATGATCTCTGCGTGGGTCGACAACCATGTAGGTGGTTTCAGGCATATGGCAGCTCACACATTGGGCGGCTGCACTACCATCCTTGTGTTTATGATGACTCTGAACACCGAATAGAGGGGCCGAATGGCATTGGAAGCAAGTGCCGTTAAGATCCGCCTTGAGTTTACCGCTGTGTACGTTATGGCAGTCACTACAGACAACACCGGCCTGGTGCATGGCACTTTGCAAAAAGGAACCGGCAACGAATACTTCATCTTCAATTTGACCATCGGCGTGATACAGCCCCTGCCCTAACAACTCCAGGCTATAGGAGTCCAGAAAATTATCGCCGGGCTGGTGTGGCGCCATGGCCCCTCTACGTGAATGACAACCAAAACAGAGGTCCAGCTCCTTGTTCTGATCGCTCGCCGTCGATTCATTGCGTGCAATAGGGGAGTTGCCGTCAAATCGCCAGTGGGAGCCCAAATCCGGAACCGAAATAATGCTTTTGTTATCGACACCTTCGAATCCACCTGCCGCCAACGTTATGTGCTGTGCACCAGGGCCATGACAGGCTTCGCATCCGACTCCCGTTTCCTGCCATTGGGACTGATACTGATTCGAGTCTGGATCAAAGTTTTTTGACCAACCGGTAACATGGCAACTCGCACAGCGACTGTTCCATTTCTGATACGGCCCCGTCCAGTGGAGCGGGTTTTCGGAATCGACGGCCTGCCCCGGATAAAGATGGAACCATCGTTGACCGCCCTTCTCGCCAGGGCGTGTATCCCACGCTATACCCAGTACCTGGTAGTGCCCGTTGGGGAAGGCAATTACATATTGCTGCAGAGGTTTGTATCCCAGGGTGTAACTTATTTTGAAATCAGACAGTTTGCCATCCGGTCCTTCTGTATTGACCCAATACTCATTGTTTCGAATAAAAAACGTCGAGGTCTTACCGGCATAGTCGTAGGTGCTGTTGTCAAAATTTCCCAACACGCTGTTGCTGTCAGCCACGGCCATCGCAGCGGCATGGTCAGACTGGTGCCAGCTCTCGAATTCGCCTTGGTGGCACCCGGCACAACTCTGGGAACCGACATAGTGATTCTTGGTATTGGTCTCTGTCTTGGTCTCGGCATTGACCGGAACATCGGCATGGCTAGCAACACTGATAAAAGCAACCAGCGCACACCAAAAGGAGAAAATTATTGAATGCTTGAAAAATAATCTCATGCCAAACCAACGATACGACAACCAACAATCACATACAGGATCTGCTCACTGCTTAACATAGCCACCGCCCTTATTTTTAACCTTATTCTAAGTCTGGAAGACGTCAGCATATCGCAGAAGCAGGGGATATCCACGCTGACTTTGGTATCGCCAAAACAGGGCAACGTGTTCGACTTCCACCAGGAACAGATTAGTGTACTGCATGGGCTCGCAAACAAAAGCGCACAGCAGTGCAATCCGCCTTTCAGTGCTCGCTCCAGTCACCAGCTTTGCTACAGCTTCTGGCGCAGGACGCTATCCAGCTCTGCCTAGAAAGTCAAACTGTTCCAACCCTCAGTATTATCAGTTAGGGGAATCTGCAGCTGATAGCACGAGCAGGTGGCAAAGTGGCGACTGGTCAGCACATGGTCGCGAAGGTTTTTGCGATAAATTAACGCTTCACTCACCGGTGGAGTGTCAGACAACTGGTTTAACCAGCCGAACGAGCAAGTGCACTTAGGCTCGGTGCACCTGACCCCGGGCATGGATTTTCAGGTGGCGATGCTACACCCCTCGCAGCCGGTCTCTCGAACAAGATCGGCAACGGCCCCAAAATCAAGCCCCGCGAAAACGGGGCGGCCGCTTTTCAAAAAAGGCGGTAATGCCTTCCTTAAAATCGGCACTGCGCACGCAGTGATTTTGTAGCTGGGCTTCATACTCAGCAATCTCACTGACGCTGGCCGCATTGGCTTCACGCAACACCATTTTTGAATAACGCAAAGCCAGTGGTGAGGCTTGGGCCAGCGTTAAGGCCAGCGTCAACGCCTCCTTCAGCAGCTGTTCCGCCGGCACTATTCGGTTGGCCATGCCCGCTTCGTAACACTCCTCAGCCATTAATTTCTGGGAGAGGGCGATCATCTCATAGGCCTTTTTCGAACCGATGTAATCACTCAACATTTTGTGCAGGCCACCATCGGCAATCAGGCCAATATTGCCGAAGGCGGAGTAGAGGTAGGCATCTTCGGCCATAACGGTAAAGTCACAGGCCAGTGCCAGGCTTGCCCCAAAGCCGGCGGCGGCACCATTCACCGCGGCGATATAGGGCTTTTCCGCAGTCAGAATGCCATCGATAATCGGGTTAAATTCATAGCGCAATTGCCGCGTCGACCAGCCATCCTGATCACTGCCCTCCGCCTCTTCACTCAAGTCGGCACCAGCGCAAAAGCCCTGGCCGGCACCGGCGACGATGACCACCCGCACGCTGGTGTCACAGTTCGCCTGGCGCACGGCTGCAATCAGCTCCTGGCGCAGGGATAAATTAAGCGAGTTGCGTGATTGCGGGCGGTTGAGGGTAATGATGGATACCGAATTTTCAACGCGGTAGAGCAGGCTTTCAAATTCACTCATGAGTTAACCTCTTATTATTTGAGCGGCGCTTGAATAACGGGCAGGCGCAACAGCCGATCAGTGTCGGCCTGTGTTGCCACCAAGAGCCGATGTTAGAGCCCAGGCCGGTAAGCACAATAGCCGGCCCGGCCAATTCTGATAGCTTTTTAACCCAGCGCCATCCGCCTGCCAACACGACCATGGTTGGATTCGCAGTCGCCGGCTGGCCACTTATAAAAAAAGCCCGCACAGGGCGGGCTTTTTTAGCGGCGGAGAAACCCAACTTACTTGGGCTGCATACGCACGCCGGCGTCCATACGGATGGTTTCACCGTTGATGTAGTCGTTGGCCACGATGTGGGCGGCAAGGGCGGCAATCTCGCTGGTTTTACCCAAACGATGAGGGAAGACCACAGAGGCCTCCAGGGTCTTAACGTATTCCGGATCGATGGTTTCAAACAGCGGAGTCCAGATCAGACCGGGGGCGATGGTGTTGACGCGAATACCATAGGGAGACAGTTCACGGGCCATCGGCAGAGTCATACCGACCACGGCACCTTTAGTGGCAGAGTAGGCTACCTGGCCAATCTGGCCTTCATAGGCGGCTACAGAAGCGGTGTTGATAATCACACCACGTACGCCATCGTCATTGACCGGCTCATTGGCAGCCATCTTCTCAGCAGCCAAGCGGGCCACGTTGAAGGTACCCACCTGGTTGACCATAACCACCTTCATGTAGGTATCGAGTGGGTGCGGACCTTTTTTGCTCAGGGTTTTGCAGGCAGGGGCGATACCGGCAAAGTTGTTAACGATGTGCAGAGCGCCAAACTTGGCGACAACAGCATCAATCGCCGCCTGAACAGAGGCTTCGTCAGCCACGTTCACATTGAAATAGGCCACCTGAGCACCCAGCTCAGCCGCCATGGCAGTACCCACCTCTTCGTTCAGATCGAAAATAGCCACATTGGCGCCATCCGCCACGTAGCGTTCAACGGTTGCTCTACCCAGACCCGATGCACCACCGGTGACAATAGCCGTTTTACCTTTGATCTCCATAATTGTTCCTCTTTTAGCGTTTTTAGAACTGCAAAAAATCGCAATCCGTTGTTGTGAAAACCTGTGCGTGTAGGCCTCACCCATCGGTAACACTGGCCAAACGATCAGTGCTTAACGACCTCCCCCTTAGTTATCCGGCAGGCGGAAATCGTTAAGGCCTCACCCCCTCTCTGGGGGACTCTCTATTGCCTGCGACCACCAAAGCAGTGCAGCCTCAAAGAGCGCAAGGGCGGCATTATAACCGCGCCAGGGCGGAAATGGCCCCCTTCTATCGCTAACACCCCTGTTTGCCGCCCATTTGGCCAACTTCATAACCAACCCAGAGCTGCATTGGGCCAGATTATAAGCCGGTTCAGCCCGGCGCCAGCCGCTGTGCCGCACCGGGTGCAAGCCATATCTGCCAGAGACAACTCGCCATCGTCCGCCCCAGCCAGGCGGTGGTTAGCGTTTACCCAGCCAACCGCTGCAAAAGCCGGTCCCATCGCCGCTGCAGGGCGCCGAATTACAAAGCAACGGCCATAAAAAAAGGCGCTCGAGAGCGCCTTGTCGTGATTTCTATTGCTGTTTTTAGGAGTGGCTTTCTAGGGTATTGCAGGGGCTCCGTTGCGAAGCCCCATAGGCCACCAAGCTATCGCTTTCTTTTACCCACGATCGAGAAACTATCCTCTGCCACCACTTCGCCATTAACCACCGCCTGTACCGTGTAGTCACCGATACCCAAGGCGCGCGCTTTGACATTGTAGAAGTAGAGTTCCCGACGCATAAGCACATAGGCATTGAAGTCGTAGGTGTTGCCATCCTGATCCACCAGGTGGAAGACCAGCGGCGGCTCAATCACCGGCTCACCATCGGCAAACAGCTGGAACAGCAACTGTACACGGGAGGTAATGGAGATCTCATCGGTATAGCTGAGTTGACCGACAAACGCACCGCTATAAACCGGCCCAGCCACCGCCTCAACAGAGATCACCTCGGTTTCGGTAACCGCTTCACTGCCGACACTGTCAAGGCTACTGGTCAGCGCCACAACTTGATCGGTACCCGCCGCGCCGGCTGCCACGGTCGCTTCAAAGCTGAGCACCACCGGCTCGTAGCTGGGCGCCACCAGGTCGTAACAGATGGCCAGGCCATTAGTGATGGCAACATCGTCGTAGGCCACCAGGGTACCGGCGCTACCGTCATGGTTCTCAACGCCGATAGTCCCGAAGCTGGCGGCAATGTTGACGTTGTCGAATGCCGTCATGATCTCGTAGGCCCCCGGGGTATCGTCGACTACACCGGCGATGGCGATACCAAAGTCGACACTGTCACCACCGCCACCTGGCCATAGCTCCATGTTGTCGTACTCGATAAGCGTCATCTCCGTACCGGCGGTGGCCAGGGTTACCCCCACGACCGAGCCGGGCGTGGCGTTGGGTGTGGGAATAATCATGTCGCGCCAGAGAGCGGCAATCAGGTCGTTGGGTTCGGCACTGTCCGGAATGGAGGTGTTAACCCAGGGGTTGGGGCCGGCACTGGAGTCGAAATAGACGAAGCCGTCGTCGGTGAAGTTAAAGCCGCCGGCAAAACTGCGGCCGTAGAAATTGAAGTTCTGGCCGGAGAACGCCGAGTAGGAGACGGTATCACCGGTGACAGTGGTATCCGGCAAGAGACCGTAGGCTTCCAGATCCGTGTAACCGCCATTGGTGGCGAACGGCATGGCACAGGCCGGATCCTCTTCACTGGTTACCGCCACATAGCTGGGCTCGGCATCAGCCAGGGAAGGCATGGCCAAGCTCCAGACAATAGTGTCACCCACTACAGTACCGCCACCGGTGATGGACTCCGGCACCAGGGTCATGCCCTCGGGAATGGCCGCGATTATCTCGTAGGTGCGATCTTCCGGAGTTAAGTTGGGCGCCACCTCAGCCACAAAGCTGATGCTGTCGCCGACCATCGCCGCATTGGTACTGGCCGCGAAGCTGACGTCATCTTCGCCACGGGTAATGGTGACCGGAATCGTGCCAATATTGCCGGGGTTGGCAGCATCCGACCCCAGTGCAATGGCACCGTAGAAGACGTCACCCGGTGCGGAGTTGGGCAGGTCCCAAATTAGGCGCAGGTCGAACGGTGTCAGTTCGGGTACGGCCACCGGTCCATCAACCAGCAGGTTGCTCAGATCCTCGCCGGCCACGGCGGTACTCAACACCAACGCATCCGGCGCGGTGGCCGATGGACCCCAGTTTTGCACCAGCACCCACCAGTTGCCGGGAATCACACCGGTCAGGTCACAGCGTTCACTGGCGGTGGCGGTGGCACTGATGCAGACAATCTCGCCGGCACCGGGCAGGCCATCGCCATCGACATCGTAGCCCACGTAGAGATCCACATCGGGGGACTCCGAAGTGGCGTCGTCAGTAAAGGCCACCAGCCGCGCGGCGAACTCATCCAGCGTCAGCAGGGTGTAATAGACACCATCACCCAGGTCGTCAAACGGGGTGCTGTTGTCGGAATCACCCGCCAGAGAGAGCGCGGTTTCGGTGGGCGCCACCAGGCCACTGACGGTCAACTGCAGGTCACTGATCTCAATGGCAGTCAGGCCGGCGACCAGCACCGAGTCGGCATCACGCACCGCAGTAGCGGTAATTTCATCGGGAATCTCACCGGAGGAGGGCACGTAGGAGACCGTCAGATGCTGCTCTGGCAGATCACCGGCCGGCGTAAAGACCACCACACCATGGTGCCAGCTGTCGTCCAGGCCAGTGCTATCAACACTGATGGTGACCGCCTGGCTCTCACCGGCCGCCAGGCTGAAGCTGGCCGGGTTGGCAGTGATGTTGGCGTCGCTGGTGGATACCGTCCAATCACCGGCTGTGGTCGCCTCAAGGGTTCGCGTCCAGGAGCAGGTGAGCAGACAGGCACGAGTCACCATACCGGCCACATTCAGAGTTTTTGGATCACCGCCCAGGTTGGGGTCGGCCGCCTCGAAATTGGCGACGGTTTCATCCAACAGCAGGCCGGCACTGGCGGCTTCCGCCACCTGAATCACACCGCCGCCGACATCGAATGGGTCAGCCGGAGTGGTGCCATCCTCTTTGCGGGCGCCGCTGTAGTTGGCCGTGGTGGCCAGAGCGGAGAGAATTTCAGCATCGGTCCAGTCAGGATGTACCTGTTTCAGCAGCGCCGAGGCTCCGGCCGAATGGGGGCTGGCCATGGAGGTACCGCTCAGGAAGCCAAACTCCACTCCATTGGCCATGGCGGCGTAAATATCGACCCCGGGCGCACCCACCGAGATGGGCAGATAGTCCTGGCTCAGATTGGGCCCGCGGGAGGTGAAATCGGCGGCGATAGCGCCATTGGCCGGGTCGGCGCCAAAGGGCACCAGATTACCCGTAATGGCGGCCATGTGATCGGCACCTGAGGCGAGCCAATCTTTAATGATGATGCCGGAATCGGCGTCAACATGAATCGCGGGAATGACGTGGGCATCGTTATTCAGCGAGCTGGCACCACCCGGCACGTTGGCCAGAATACAACCCGCCGCGCCACCGTCGCGCACGTTGATACATTTGTCGACGCGGGCAATGGCGCCGCGCTCACACATAACAATTTCACCGTTGGTCCAGGTACCGGCCGGGAAAGGCGTCAGACACTGTTGGGGGTCGGCATCGCCATTGCTGTAGTCGCCGGCGAAAACCACCGCTGCCGGGCCATAAGCGCCGGTTACCGCACGGCCTTCGATATCGACCGGAGTGGTATCACCACCGCTGAAACCAGTCAGGAATTTGGTTTCGATGGCGCGGTCGTGGGTGAAAGCTCCGGAGTTGGTTACCCAGGGCGCACTCGGGCTACCCAAGGTGGCGGGCGCCGGGCCGTTGTTACCGGCCGAATTGGCAACGGTGATACCCGCCGCCCGGGCCGACAACCAGGCCAGAGCCATGGCGTCTTCCCAGGGGGAGATGTTGACCGGCACGTTGGAGCCGATGGAGTGGTTGATTACATCGACCACACCGTCCAGCAGAATTTGGTCCAGAGCGGCAATCCGGTCACTGGTAAAACAGCTCGGCGCACACACCTGCAGAGCAACAATGTTGGCATGAGGGGCAACACCGGAGATCTCCAGAGTCAACCCCAGCGGCGTGCCTTCGGCATCAAACACCGGCGCCTCGGTGAAGTTACCACCGGCGGTACTCGCGGTGTGGCTGCCATGACCATCAGTATCTTCGGAATCGGTCTCGGTGGGTGTGGCATCAATAAAGAGATAGCGGCCAATCAACTTGTTGTTACATTCGATGGCCGGGTTGTACTGCGGGCTGCCGGGATCACATTCGCCCAGGAAGACACCATCGCCCAGCGGATTGACAGGCTCATAGCCGTCGCCACCGACGGCGGCAAAGGAGGGGTGATCGCCATTAATACCGCTGTCCATTACACCGATGACAACGCCCTCCCCCTTGGCTTCAATGCCATCGACGGCGCCCGCCCAAAGTTGCGCGGCGCCAATGTAGGTAGGGCCGCGATCCGTTTCCAGGAAACCTTCAACATCGCGCTGGATCTTGGCAATGCCCGGCATCGTGGAGAGGCGTTCGGCCTCGGCCTGGGTCATACGCACGGCCATGCCATTGAGCACCGCCTGGTAGCGGCGTTTAACCTCCAGCTTGCGCCCCAGGCGGGTGTCCATACGGGTTTCCATATCCGCCTGACGCTGCTTAAGGTAACTGAGATAGGATTGAGCTGCCGCTGAGTGGGCATCCAATCGCGCGGCCGAACGTTGGCCGGGTTTACGCGCCTTCTCCACCCGGGTAGCCGCCAAGCCGGGAATGCTACCGTCGTAGGTGGCCAGTGGCTCTTCGGCAAAACGGACAATATATTTTTGTTCGCCCACCACGCCCTTTTCGGGCGTAAAGACCCGTTCGTTAATGCGCTTGACCGATGGGTTAGCCTTGGCCGTAGCGGCCGCCACCAGAGCATCCGCGTCTGATTGCGCGGCAATCAGTGGTTGCGCTGACACCCCTCCCAAGAGAGCTACCGTCAACGTGGCTGCGGTAAATAATCTTGTTTTCATAGTTGTTCCCCATGTCCCCCAATGCTTACCAAAATTGGAAGTGTATTGATGACAACGGAATCAGATCAGTGGCAGCGCGCCCGTCAAAAATTTGAGCGCTAACTTTTTGACACACCCTGCGAACTGCTTCCGTACTCCTTGTACAACGAACTTACTTATTATTAATGGCTCGCCCAGCAAGCGGTCAGCTCAACGTCCCTGCGGCGATACCCACAACTTACCGGCCTTGTTACCGGCCACACCGGAAAAAAGAACAGAAAAAAGAGGCCGTAAGAGGCAACCGAACTCTGGCATCCCGGTTACCACAAAAATGTTTGACGAGTACTGCTTCAGCCCCCTCAAATTATTTGCGCGTCTTTTCAGCAAAGGGCGCGGTTTACACTTCTATACAATCGAGACTAAAAACTTGCAGGGCAACTTGGTGAACCCGTGGTTAATCCAGGGGTTAATCCCCAGGCAATCACCTAGGCGAGGGCCCGGACAGCCCGAGTGGGGGAAAGGGTCTATTAATTTCTTAGGTAATTTCTTAGGCGAGGCATATGTATAAAAAACTAACCCTGTAACAACCAACAGGCATTAACTCTACGGTGGCTTGGTCGCCCGATTAAGACAATAACGACAGCAGACGTTGTTTAAGCTCTGGAGACAAATCCCGTCGCCAAAAAATAGCGTGTCTTAAGCCAACACCTTTTTCGTGAGTGAAATCCACTAAATTGAAGGGGTAGCTGATATCAACCTGCATACCATTACCCAAGCGCGAGAAGACCTTCCCGGGGTGAAAATTGTTGTGCCAAAGACCAGAAAAAAAGAGCGCATAGTCGCGCCGATTGTGGGTAACAAACAACCGTTCTCTATTTATAAACGGGAGATCATCCAGCCACTCTAAACTATCCGCAGCGGCCAAGTCCGCTTGATGAAAAATCGCGGAACGGCATTGCCAATCGCCCACCATAGCCCCCTCCTTCGCCAAGCGCTGCAATAGATAGTGGCCCAGGCTATGAACCAGCAGATGACAATTGACCCCTTCAGCACTCAACGGCTGTAAAAGGTGGCGGTGAAGAATGTGCAGAGAGTGGCCGAGGGCCGGCACCGATTGTTCGGCAATTTTACGCGCTTGTTGGTACTGCTTTTGTTGCTCGTGAATGGATTTCGCTGCGGCAATACGGGCTATTGAGCGCGTGGACGGGTGCAGGGTAAAAAGTAGCGATGCCGCCAGGAAGTGCAGTGAGCGGGGATAATAACTGCGCGAAGGCCAGGAGAAGAGAACTACATTGACGCCAAAATTTTTCTGCAATTTTCGGCAGGCGCGCAAACTGCTGGCTAGCGTTTGATTATTGCCGTGAATAAAAAGGAGCCAGGGAGAGCCATTGTGGTTAGCGGCAACCTCGGCCATAAACGGCTGCTGTTGATCGGTTGCGATCAAATGCATCTGCCAGTTCGAACCCTGCGACTTACTACCTTTTTTATTTCGACGCCGGCTCACAAACTTAGACCAACGGAAAGCCTCCTGCGCGGGCGTGGCAGCCAAATCTGTAGCGAGGCTTGTGTCGGATGATACGGCCGGGGGTGCTGACTGGCAATCAATCAACACCCACTCATCCGACAATTCATTACCCAGTTGCAATTGGGGCGTAACAGCGAGCACCTGCCGATTACTCATCAGTAACAGTCGCAACGGCCGGTGGCTTTTTGCTACGCCATTATTGCCTGTTACACCAACATCAGTTTTCGACTTCCTTGAGTTGATAGGGGGTACTGCCACCTTCCGCCTCTGTTGCCGTTAAATTAATAACATCGCCTTTATCCAAACCATTCAGTTCGCGCTCAAGTAGCAGGCTGCCTGTATCGGCATTGTAAACATAAACATCATAATCACCGCGCTCAATTTCATACTCTTTGGAAGAGAGGTAACCAATAGTAATTTGCGGTGAAAATGAATCGGGATCATCGCCGTGCTCCACCACCAGAAATTCAAGGGAGTCGTCCCGCTCCTGGCCAATGGCATGGGTAAAGATCAACTTCGCATGGGTATCAATCGCACGCAGATCTTCACTCACGGTATTCAAGCGCACACGTTCACTGCTGGTACCGTAGATCAGCCCGGCGGCGGTAATCAGCATCTGGCTGTCAGTATCAACATCAATATCAAAACTTTCAAGAGTTTCTGTAGATCCGGCCGCAGTGATGTAGAGCTCATGACTATCGCCCCGGTCGACGTCTTTAATATCGATGCGCGCTTCACCCGAAATATCGCCAAACTCAACCCCGGCAAAAACAAGGTTAGCCTCTTCACCGGTAACCGCATCAAGATAGATATCCACTGCATCTATGTCGGCAATCGCGTTGTTAAAGCGAATATGAGCCGGCTCGGCATCGTTGGCATAAACGCGGGAAGCACCCTCGTCCAGTTCCACCAACGAATAATGGGGTTGATCGCTGGTAACCGATTCAACCTCGACCAAACAGTAGATATACGATTCACCGTAGTCGATATCGATGTTGTCGGACTCCAGTAGAATGGTTTGCGAATTAGCGGCCGTCACAATAATTTTATAATCACCAATATCAAAATCGGCAGCATCCGAAACATCGCCATAACTTAAGAAGAGCTCCGAAGACTGGTTGAGCAGATCATCACCGGCATCCACCAGGTAAATATCAACATCACCTAATTCAGGGGCCAGATGGACAAACTGTAATCGCCCCAAGTCCAGGTCATAGTCATCATCAAAAATATCTTCGACGTAGGTGGTAATGGTGAGCTTTTCAATACTGTTAACATCACCGTAGACGATATAGGTCAGGATCTCATTTTGCGAAACGGTAATATCGGAGTCCGATACAAACTGATCATCCTCGGTGTTGGGCAACAACTGGTTGAAGCTTAATTCGTAAGTGTCGGCATCCATAGAGGCCAAACTGCTGGATTCACCAAAGTCGCGTTTAGAATAACTGTTTTCATCCATCTCCAACTCAATGGTGGGCGAGTTAGCCGATAAATTGACAAAGCGAAAATACCCAGGGTCGGAGCTACCGCCACCATCATCCCCGCCACAGGCAACCATACCCAATGCAAAAACTACAGTTAATGCTCCCTTTAACAACAACTTACCCGGCATAAAAACTCCTAACGACAATACAACCAAATTCAAGCCCGGCATTAAAACAGTGGTAAACTTAACCGAACCTGAAGAAACTTATTGGCAGTGATGGCAAATCTATTCTCACCATCAGCCACCTACCCGGGTATAACGCACATGTCCCATATTTGGTTGAATGGCCAGGCCATTGCCGCTGAAAATTTTAACAACCGCGCCTTTAATTATGGCGATGGTCTGTTTGAAACCATTGCGGTTACCGGCGGCAAGCCTAGGCTGCTGGCGTTGCATAAGGAGCGACTGCTGGCCGACTGCAGCAAGCTGGGAATTGTGTTGGCGGAGCCCGCCTTTAGCCGCGAGTTGAGTAGTGTCTTAACCCAAATTGAGCAATTCACTGCACAACCGGGTAAGCCAAGTGATGGGGTATTTAAAATTGTGGTGGTGCGCAAAGGGCTGGCCAGAGGCTACGCTACCCCGGGCAATCTGCCACCCGATTGCTACTACTGTTGGTATCCGGGTAGCAACCCACAATTTGTTGAGCAATCGCCTGGGCAGGTACAACTCTGCAAGTTACGGCTGGCCCGGCAACCTCAGCTCGCCGGCATTAAACATCTTAGCCGCCTGGAACAGGTGTTGGCGCGAAGGGAGCTCGGCGGCACTGTTGCCGATGAAGGGCTGCTCACCGATCAGCAGGGTTTGCTCATTGAAGGGATAGCGACCAATCTCTTTTTGGCCAGAAACGGTGACCTGCTAACACCCAACCTAACCAACGCCGGTGTTGCCGGGGTGATGCGTCGCCATATTATAGAGACTGTAGCGCCCGCGTTGGGGATCAACACCCGTGTACAACCCATACCACTCGACACACTCTACTCCGCCGACGAACTGTTGCTCTGTAATTCATTGATAGGGGTGCTCCCGATTGCGCGGGTGGGCTGCTTTGAACTGCCCAGCGTGGAGCTTGGGCAGAGGCTACAACAATATTTAATTAATCAGCAGGCAAACTAGCCGGCTAGAACATGCCCAACTGGTCGCTCTTAGCCTTGCGTTCCAGTAATACCCGGCGGATTGGTTCGTAGGTAACCCGGTGTATAGGGCAAGGGCCATGGCTCTCCAGCGCCTGCAGGTGTAGTTGTGTTAAATAGCCTTTGTGTTTATCAAAGCCATATTCGGGATAGTGATCGTGCCACTCCACCATTTTTTGATCCCGGGCCACCTTGGCAATTATAGAGGCGGCACTGATTGCCGGCACCTTGTCATCGCCTTTGATAATGGTCTCCACCGGCACGGTCAATTGGGGAGCCTTATTACCATCCACGTAAACCAGCTCTGGGGTCACTGAAAGCTGAGCCACCGCTTTACTCATCGCCAGCAGCGTTGCTCCCAACACATTGTGTTCGATAATTTCATCCAAATTGGCGGTGGCGATAGACCAGGCCAGGGCCTTCTCTTTGATCTCTTCGCTCAGTTGCTCGCGCCGGGTGGCAGACAGCTTTTTGGAATCGCGCAAGCCGGCAATCGGCTTTGCCGGATCCAAGATTACACAGCCAATATAGATATCAGCGGCACCGGCACCTCGACCGACCTCGTCGCAACCCGCAATGAGTGAGCTCTGTTTCAGCGTCATAACATATCTGCCTGTTACAGTTTCTAAATTATTTTTGAGTGAGACGTTACCGGCCAATCAATTGCAGAACTGCGCTGGCCGCCTGTGTGCTGGCATTTAACGCCAGGCTTTTTCGAATACGGTCAAACTCAGCCAATGTCACCTGGCGCTCGTCGCCGTCGATCAACAGTGGCAATATCGCCGCGCTTATTGCCTCGGGCGTGGCATCATGTTGGATCAGCTCCGGCACCAGAGGTTGATCCGCCAAAAGATTAGGCAAGCTGATGTATTTCGATTTAACCAGCTTCGACAATATTTTGTAGGAGAGCCAGGCCATCCGGTAAGCCACCACCATGGGTTTACCCAGCAGGAGCGCCTCCAGCGTAGTGGTACCCGAAGCCATCACCACGGCATTGGCCGCGGCCATTACCTGTTGCGATTGCCCGGCAACCACGGTGATGGGCAGCTCACTGAAACCCTTCAACTGCTCATGAATCTGCTCAAGCCGAGCGCTGTTTGCCGCCGGTACAATAAATTTTAAATTGGGTAGTTTGTGCAAACACAAAGCGGCCGCCTGCCATAACAGCGGGCCGACCAGACGCACCTCCGCCTCCCGGCTACCCGGCAGTAGCGCCAAGTAGGTTGAGTCAGGCTCCATAGCCAGCGCCTCGCGCAGCGAACCACTGTCGGCCACCGGCGCAAGTTCATCCGCCAACGGGTGACCAACAAATTGCACCGGCACCCCATGCTGCTGGTAAAAATCGGCCTCGAAGGGAAATAGCGTGAGTATTAGGTCGACCGCCTTGGCGATTTTATGGACGCGCCCCTGCCGCCATGCCCAAACCGAGGGGCTGACATAATGTACCGTGGTAACGCCCTGCTGCTTGAGTTTCAGCTCTAAATCGAGATTAAAATCGGGCGAATCGATACCGATGAACAGGTCGGGAGGATTATTGGCGAAATGGTTGAATAACTGACGACGGATGGATAACAGTTCTGGCAGGCGTTTCAGTGGTTCAATTAAGCCCATCACCGCTAATCGTTCTTGATCGAACAGAGATTTAAAACCGATGGCCAGCATCTGTTCACCACCAATGCCGGTGAACTCTGCATCAGGAAAACGGGCTTGAATTGCCTGCATCAGGCCAGCACCCAGGATATCTCCCGAGCGCTCACCCACCACCACGCCGATTCGCAGTGGTGCCGGCATAGCTAGCGGACTATGCCCCGATTGGAGACATCCAAAGAGGTGATCATCGCGTTGATGCAATCCTCTTCTGCGGCGAGTTCGGTCAGCGCGGCAACCGCTTCATCGACAGTCAGCCCGCGACGATAAATAATTTTAAAGCCGGTACTGATGGCGGCAATCTGCTCTTTACTGAAGTTGCGGCGACGCAGCCCCTCTTTGTTGATGCTTTTTGCCGCTGCGGGATTGCCATTAACCATGACATAGGCCGGTACATCTTTGCCAATGACACTACCCATGCCGGTAAAAGCGTGTGCGCCAATATAACAAAATTGATGTACCAGAGAATAGCCGCCCAAAATAGCCCAATTATCGATATGAACGTGGCCTGCCAAAGCAGCATTATTGACGAGGATGCAATTGCTACCAATAACGCTGTCATGACCAATATGGGCATAGGCCATGATCAAATTACGATCACCGATTTTGGTTTCATTGCGGCCCTGAACAGTACCGCGATGGATAGTGACACCCTCTCGAATAACGTTTTCGTCACCGATAACCAACGTGGTTGGCTCGCCGCGATATTTTAAATCGGGGGTATCTTCACCTACCGTCGAGAATTGGAAAATTCGGTTGTGTTCACCAATGGTGGTCGGCCCCTTGATAACCACATGGGATTCGACAATGGTATTGGCTCCAATTTTTACGCCCGGGCCAATAATGGACCAGGGGCCAACAGTAACACCTTCGGCCAGCTCCGCGGTTGGATCAATGATGGCACGTGGATCTATCAAGCTCACCAGTTCTTTTCCAATCCATCAATTAATCTAAACTTTTCGATCTGCACACATGATCACGCAGGAACAGGCCGTTTCGCCATCAACGGAGGCGACGCAATCAAATTTCCAGATACCGCGCTTTACAGAAACAACTTTGGAAGCCAGCTGCAGGCGGTCGCCCGGTATTACCTGGCGACGAAAACGGACATTGTCGACCCCGGCAAACAGGTAGATAGAGCCATCCTCCGGCGTTTTATCCATCGATTTGAAACCAAGCACACCAGACACCTGGGCCAGCGCCTCGATAATCATTACCCCAGGAAAAATGGGAACGGATGGGAAGTGACCATTAAATACATCTTCGTTAATTGTAATATTTTTATAGCCAACGATAGACTCGTTGGGCACCAGCTCTACAATCCGATCCACCAGCAAAAATGGAAACCGGTGCGGCAGGTAGTCTTTAATTTCATTCACATCCATCATACAAACGGCCTTTAATCGTTCCCCTAATGAATGGCCTGTGAGGGGCCAATCGATGCTTGGCTTATGAAGCCGGTAAGCGGGCAATTATCTCATAGCAAATAGAATTAGCCCATTGCCTTTAACCAATAGCGGGAGTGTTGCAGGGAAATTGTGTGGCCGGGCGGGAGGAAGTTACTCGCCCAGCTTCTTTGCCAGGCGGCTGAGCAGCCGGGCCAACTCATCCAACTGCCCGAAGCGGACAGCATTTTTACGCCATTTTTTCACTGGGGCCAGCGGAATGCCAGAGGCGTAGACACCCGGTTCGGTGACAGAATTGGTTACCATCGCCTTACCCATAAAGTGAGCGTTGTCGGTGATCTCGATATGACCGGTGACACCTACCTGGCCGGCAAAGGTGCAGTTCGCACCGATTTTGGTGCTGCCGGCAAAACCGCAGCAACCGGCAATAGCGGTGTTATTGCCCACCGCGACATTGTGTGCGATGTGCACCAAGTTATCGATAATCACACCATCGGCGATTACCGTATCGCCCAGAGCACCGCGATCGATCGCCGTGTTCGCCCCGATTTCGACACGGTCACCAACGATGACTCGACCGAGTTGATGGATTTTCACCCAACCAGCGGGCGATGGTGCGAACCCGAAGCCATCGCTGCCAAGTACAGTACCACTGTGAATAACACAGGCTTTACCCAACTCCACTTGATGATAAATAGTGACGTTGGCGTGCAGCAGGGTATCCGCACCAATTTTGGTATCGGCACCAATAAAGCAGCCGGGGCCAATCACCACACCAGACTCAATAACCGCACCGCTCTCGACCACCGCGTTGGCTCCAATCTGAACGTCGGAACCCAGCACAACACCATCGGCCACCACCGCCGAGGCGTGAACGCCAGCGCCGCGGCGATGAAAGTGATGATCAAACAATCGACTAGCTTTGGCGTAAGCAAGATAGGGATCATCGACCAGCAGGCAGTTGCCCTGGAAGCCAGACGCCTCGGCTCCCGCCTGGGTAAGAATAACAGCACCAGCTTTAGTGCCGGCTAATTGCGGAAGAAACTCGGCGCGAGCAACAAACGCCACCTGGGCAGCCGTTGCCTGATCCGGTGTGTTCAAGCCGGAGACAGCATAGAGCTCATCCCCTCTCAATTCAGCGCCAATCTGATTGGCTAACTCACTCAGTGAAATCAATCGCTCACACCCTTTGCCTGAGCTCTTGCCGCAGCTCTGTTACTTCATTTTGTTCAGTTTTTCAGTAACCATCGCGGTAATATCTGCACTCGGCTCCGCGTAGTAGACCGATTGTGCGTTCAGCACGATGGCGATGCCCTCAGCCTGAATCACTTCGTTCAATACCTGCTTGGTTTTCCCTTCGAACTCACCCAGCAGGCTGCGTACAGCGGCGTTCTGCTCGGCTTGAATCTTCTTCTGGGCCAACTCCAGATCGGCGCGCAGGTACTCTACCTTTTTGCGGTGCTCAGCCTGTTGATCCGCGTTCCAGGTCATACCCTTGCTCATCTGCTCATCACGCAGCTTTTCCAGGTCGGCAACAATGCCTTCGTATTTGGCTTGCATAGCGGCAAACTCGGCATTGGCTTGCAGATCCGCGCTCACTTTTTTCGCCGCTTCGGTGCTCAAAATGGCTTTTTCAAAGTTAAAGATAACGACTTTGCCGGCAGCAAAGGCGGGCACAGAGCCCAAGCTCAACAATGCCAGCGCAAAAATGGTTTTAAGGTTAATCACTGATTTAGCTCCTTGATAAGGGTGCGTATTAAAGGCCGACCCAGGGTCGAACCGTGAAGGCCATAGCAACAGCCGCGCACTAAACGGCCGGCATTATGGCCTTGTCAGGCAAGCGGTTCTACTCCCTTACCCAAATTTTTATCCGTTTTTGCCCCAATCAGCCCTGCTGCGCTAGAAAGCGGTACCCAGAGAGAATTGGAAAAACTCCCGTTTGTCCTCTTCCTGGCTCTTAATCGGCTTGGCGATACTGAAGGTCAACGGCCCAAAACCGGTAATCCAGGTTAAGCCCAAGCCAAAGGAAGAGCTCAGTTTATTGAGGTCAACGTCGTAGCAGTTGAGCTGGGTTTCAGCACAGCTGGTATCAAACACGTTACCCGCATCGATAAAGAAGGCCGACTGTAACGAGCGCTGATCCTTGATAAAGGGCAGCGGGAAAAGCACCTCGGCACCAAATTCTATCGAGACATTGCCGCCAAAGGGACTATCGCTGCGGGTAATCTGACGAGTGGACAGTTGTCCGGTCTCGTCGTCGATGATGTAAGCCAGGTTATCGTACTGATCCACTATCCCATCGCCATTGTTGTCGAGCGCCTGCAGATAGACCGTGTTGTAGGCATAAGCCGGCGAGGCCCGTGGTCCCAGCGTGTTGCGCTCAAAGCCCCGTACCG
This sequence comes from Halioxenophilus sp. WMMB6, assembly GCF_033283405.1. Lineage (NCBI taxonomy): Bacteria > Pseudomonadati > Pseudomonadota > Gammaproteobacteria > Alteromonadales > Alteromonadaceae > Halioxenophilus > Halioxenophilus sp. WMMB6. Next base: position 100,519 of record NZ_JAWMQR010000006.1, on the reverse strand, counting down.
AACCAAAGCCACCACCATAGAAGTGCTCAAAGAAGGGCAACTCGGTGGTGTTGCCGTAGGCGTCCGCGTAACCGAGCTGGGTGCGCAGACGCAGAGTCAAATCCCGGGTCAATGGCTGGAAGTACTGGGCATCGTAGATGAACTTGTAGTACTCCAGATCGCTGCCAGGCACACTCGCCTCCAGCGAAATCGATTGCGAAGCACCCCGGGTCGCCAGACGACCGCGGTTCAGGGTCGACTCCCGCCAGCCCAAGGTAACGGTGAACATATTGAAACTGTCACCGTTTTTGTCGATGAAGCCGGATGGGTTACGCAATACCACTACCGGGTCGCTGCTTGGGAAGCGGGTGTCGAGGTCGGTGTAGTCGTAGGGATCGATAGTGCCATCTGTCGCTTCATCGGTGCGATTGCCGTCCGAGTCCAGGAAGAGATCTATTTCGGACTGGTCGATAATACCGTCACCATTGACGTCATCCACCAGATCGTTGTTAAGCAGATCGATCTGATCGGCGATCTCCTGGGTAACGTAGCTCTGACTAACCAGGTCCCCTTCCAGCAGTCGCGGGCTTGAGCGAATCTCCTGTACCGCTGCGGCACCGGTATCGATGGCGATGTTGTTGTAGCCAAACGACATGCTCAACCGGGAGATTTCCGATGTGGGGTAACCAAAACTAACGCTGGCACCATAGGTATCGGTGTTGTAGGTGGCCACACCAAACTGGCCGAAATCGCGCTTGCGGAGATAGACGCTAAAGCCGCGGCTGACGCCGTCGGGCGTGAAATAGGGGTCGTTAAAGTTGAAGCTGTAAACGGTTTGGTACTTACTGCGGCTCAAGGCAAAGCCCACCGACTTACCGGTACCGAACCAGTTGTCCTGCTGAACATTGGCACCCAAGGTAAGACCGGTGCCCTGAGCGTAACCGATACTGGCACCGATGCTGCCAGAGGGTTGCTCCTCAACGGTGTACTCAACATCGACCTGATCAGAGCTGCCGGGCACTTCGCGGGTATCAACGTTAACCTCTTTGAAAAAGCCCAACCGCTCCAAACGCACTTTGGACTGTTCGATGGCGGCCGTAGAGGCGGAACCACCCTCCATTTGCCGCATCTCCCGGCGCAATACTTCATCGGAAGTCTTGGTATTACCACGGAAATCAATCCGGCGAACGTAGGCACGTTTACCTGGGTCGACAAAGAAGGTGATTTTTACGGTTTTATCATCGTCGTTGCGCTCGGGAATGCCGCGCACGTCGGCAAAGGTGTAGCCCTCATTACCCAAGCGTTTGGTAATGTATTCGGAGGTAGTGGTCATCAATACCTGGGAGAAGTTCTGTCCTTCGCTCACCAGAATCAGGCGCCGGATAATCGACTCATCCACCACCAGATCACCCGCCAGCTCCACCTCGCTCACTTTGTAAACATCGCCCTCGGTGATGTTTACAGTGATATAAACGCCCTCTTTATCAGGGCTCAACGAGACCTGAGTGGAGTCGATACTGAACTTGAGGTAACCGCGGTCCAGATAGAAGGACTCCAGCCGCTCCAGGTCACCGGAGAGCTTCTCCTTGGAGTACTTATTTTTGCTGCTGAACCAGGAGAACCAACCGCCGGTACCCAACTCAAAAAGATCGAGCAGCTCCTGCTCATCAAACTGGTGGTTACCCACGACATTAACGTGGCGAATCTTGGCAACCTTACCTTCATCCACGTTGATTTTAATCTCAACCTGGTTGCGCGGCAGTTGCACCACTTCGGCGTCGACGCTGGCACTGTAGCGCCCCTGGGCAACGTACTGACGCTCCAGCTCCTGGGTTAGCCCTTCCAGCGTCGCCCGCTTGAAGATCTGCCCTTCCGACAGACCGTTATCGGTCAAGCCCTGCAGCAGATCCTCAGATTTAATCGCCTTGTTACCATCTAGGGTGATGGAGCTGATGGCTGGCCGCTCAGCAACCACAACCACCAGCACATTGCCATCACGGCCGATGGCGATATCTTCGAAGAATCCGGTACGGAACAGCGCGCGCGTCAGGCGCTGAATATCCACCTCTTCAATTTGGTCGCCCACCTGTATTGGCAACGCGGCAAACACCGTACCGGCAGAGACTCGCTGCAAGCCCTGGACACGAATGTCGTCGACACGAAACGATTCAGCCGAGGCAGCGACAGAAAACAACAGCGAGAATACGCAACAGATAAACAGACGACTCATAAGTAATGGAAAGATCAATCAGAGAGAAATGTACACGAGACAGATAGCGCAACAACGGAGCATCTGAACCGACGGATAAATGAGCCCAAGCCTAGAGGAGAGATGTTGGATTTTATTATTGGCATGGATAATTGGTAGACGATTGTTAACCCGAAAAAATAACTAAACGATGGTTACCCTGGTAACCGACTTCAAGCCGTTGCCTTTGGATAGCAAACAGCAGCGGCGGTTCCCCAACAGAGTGGCGAACATCCGCCGGCCACCGTCAGGTTAGGTCGGAAGCCCAAATAATCGCCCCTGAAAAATACTGACGATGTCGTTGTAAAACGCCAGTATCATGATGCCAGCTACCAAAAACAGGCCCAATTGGTAGCCGATGGTCTGCACCCGTTGTGATACAGGTTTGCCCTTCACCGCTTCAATTAAGTAGAAAAGCAGATGGCCCCCATCCAACACCGGGATAGGCAGTAAATTTAGTACGGCCAGGTTAACGCTCAATGACGCCAACACGGTGACAAACACTATCCAGCCGGCCTTGGCGGAATCGCCCGCCACTTTAGCAATGGTAAAAGGCCCACTCAAGCTTTTCGTCGAGATTTCACCAACAATCAGTTTCTTGATGGAAACGAACACAATTGTGCTGGTTGACCAGGTTTTATCTACTGCAGCAACAAACGCCTGAGGAACTGAAAAGCGCTTCTCATGCAACATACCCGGCGGCCAGCTGGCCTCGGGAAAGCGAATGCCGATACCGACGAAAGATTCGCCATCGGCCTCCAGTTTGCGAGGCGTGATCACAAGGTCCTGCTCCACCCCCTGGCGCAGCACAGTAAAGGTAATGGGAACATTGGCGTGGCCGGCGATGGCATTGCTCAGATCCCGGCCGGTGGCCAGCAGCTGGCCATTGGCGGCAACGAAAAGGTCCCCGGCAACCACTCCGGCCGCGGCCGCGGGTGAGTCGGCCACCACACCGGAGGCGCGTGGCTCACTCTTCGGCTGGAACAGTTCCAACCCCAAACCTTTGAAGGGGTCGGGGGCCTGATCACCTTTCAGCCAGTTGTCCAGGTAGGCCTGGTTGAGGTATTCCAGGTCGGAGTCCGGGTATTTCACCGTAAAGACAATCTCACCCGACTCACCCAGGCGGTGCAACAGCGCCTGGCTCAGGGTCTGCCAATTCGGGGTCGGTTTGCCATCGACAGCGATGATCTCCTGGCCGGCTTCAAGCCCGGCCTGATCGGCAACGGAGCCTTCCATCACACTGCCCACCACCGGCGCCACCTCGTAGCGGGCCGGCATAAAGGTTACCCAAAAGAGCAGCACCGCCAGTACGAAATTGGCCAGGGGGCCCGCGGCGACGATGGCAATGCGCGCCCAGACGCTCTTGCGGGTAAAAGAGTTCTGCAGCTCTTCATCTGCCACTGGGCCTTCACGCTCATCCAGCATCTTGACATAGCCGCCCAGAGGTATGGCCGCGATGGCGAACTCTGTGCCGAGCTTATCGCGCCAGGTAACAAACGGCTTGCCAAAGCCAATGGAGAAGCGCAATACCTTCACGCCCATACGGCGGGCAACGTAAAAGTGCCCAAATTCGTGGAAGGTAACCAAAATGCCTAAGGCCACCAAAAACCAAAATAGCGTCAACATAGCAAGTTCTACAATTGAGTTAGGGAGCGGGTTCCAGTCCTGCCAGAGGAACCCCTATCGTTTGACGACCCCGGACAATTACCTCTGCCGCTTTGGCTCGCGCCTGCAAATCCACCGCTTTTACCGTCTCCAGATCCTTCGCCACCGGCATAGCCACCCGCTCGACCGTCGCCTCGATCACCTCAGCAATCGCCATATAGCCGATACGCTCCTGCAAAAAGGCCTCCACAGCCACCTCATTGGCGGCATTCACCACCGCCGCCATGGTGTTGCCCGCCTCTGCCGCCTGCATCGCCAGCCGCAGACAGGGAAAACGGCGCAGATCCGGCGGCTCGAAATCGAGCCTGGCCACCGCGAACAGATCGAGCGGCTCAACCCCGGAGTCAATTCGACTTGGCCAGGCCAAAGCATGAGCGATGGGGGTGCGCATATCCGGGTTGCCCATCTGCGCCAATACTGAGCCATCGGTGTACTGCACCATCGAGTGGATCACACTCTGCGGGTGGATCACCACCTGCACCTGTTCGGGCTTGGCATCAAACAGCCAGCAGGCTTCAATCAGCTCCAGGCCTTTATTCATCATGGTGGCGGAATCGACCGAAATCTTCCGTCCCATGGACCAATTAGGGTGGGCACAGGCCTGATCGGGAGTAACCGATAGCAGCTGCTCCAAGGGGGTGGTGCGAAATGGCCCACCCGATGCAGTCAGCAGAATACGTTCGACACCCACCTCGGCCAGAGGCCCGAAGTTCCTGGGTAGACATTGGAAGATAGCATTATGTTCACTATCAATGGGCAACAAAGTGCAACCATTGGTGGCAACGGCATCCATAAACAGACCACCGGCCATTACCAGCGACTCTTTGTTGGCCAGCAGTACCCGTTTGCCGGACTTAACCGCCGCCAGGGTTGGCTCCAGGCCAGCCGCCCCCACAATGGCCGCCAGTACGGTATCGACCTCATTGGCATTACTCACCTGGCAAAGACCGGCTTCACCAGACAACACCACAGTCGCTAACGAGAGCGCCTGCAGCCGCTCCGCAAGCTGATCGACAAGCGTGTCATCCTTGATAACCGCGACCGCCGGTCGAAACTGCTGGCACTGGGCCACCAGCAGTTCGACATTGCTGTTTGCCGTTAACGCAAATACCTGGTAGGCATCGGGATGGCGACTGATAACGTCCAGCGCACTGCGACCAATCGATCCGGTAGAGCCCAATAAGGTAATTTTTTGCATTAATTTGTCCTATGACCGGTCATACAGCTGACACTGCAACCGTCTTTAAAAACGCATCCCAGAGATCAACAGAATGAACGCGAACACCGGTACTGCGGCGGTCATACCATCAACTCGATCCAAAACCCCACCGTGTCCAGGCAGAATCAGACCGCTGTCTTTGACACCGCGGTGGCGCTTAACCATGCTTTCGAGTAGATCACCCAGCACGGAAATAAGCGCGGCGGGAGCCACCAACAGCAGCATCCAAAGGCGATCCGACGGAGCCCAAAAATGGCCAACAACCCCCGCCAGCAACAGGCTGGCCGCAAAGCCGCCCAAAAAGCCCTCCCAGGATTTACCAGGGCTAACCGAAGCTGCCAGTCGGCGCTTACCAATCAGCTTTCCAGTGAAATAGGCGCCAATATCGGCAAAGGAGACCGCCGCCACCAATAGCAGCACCAGCCAACTGCCTTGATCCAGGGTCCGAATATAGAGCAAACCGATCCAGGTAGGCACCAGGACAAACACTCCCATCACCAGGCGGACCGGGGTGGAGCCCCATAAAATGGAACTGGAGGGATAGCCCTGCACCCACAGCAGAGCAACACACCACCAAAACAGCGCTATCAAAAAGAGGGATTTAAGACCGGCTTCATTGTGCAAGGTGAAGTGGGTGTCCACCGCCAGAAACCAGCTGCAGAGGAGTACCAGGGCCGCCACGAGGAGCAGATAGCCTGCTTTCTTGTAACGAATGGAGATACCTGCCAGGTTGGCCCACTCCCAGGCACCGACAGCGGTGCCCAGGGAGATGAAGATAAGAAAACCACCCGGCGGTAGATAGAACAGGACACCCAGAAACACCAGTGCCATAACCACGGCACTCATGACTCTTTGCTTAAGCACTCGCGATCCCCGAACTCTTTTGATCTTCCACACGGCCACCAAAACGGCGCTGGCGAGTATAGAAGCTATCGACGGCCTTTTTCAGCTCAGCGGCATCAAAATCGGGCCAAAAGACGTCGGTGAAATAGAACTCAGCGTAGGCACACTGCCACAACAGAAAATTACTGATGCGCAGCTCACCACCGGTGCGAATCAACAGATCCACAGGCGGCATATCGGCCAGGCTGGTGTATTGATTAAGCAGCTCTTCGTCGATGGCCTCAGGCGCCAATTCGCCCTTGGCTACCTGTTCGGCCAGCTGCTTACAGGCGTTGGCGATATCCCACTTGCCACCGTAATCGGCTGCAATCACCAAGGTTCGGTCGCCGCTATTGGCAATCGACTCGGCATCGGCGATGGCTTGCTGTATACGGCCACTAAAGCGAGTGCGATCACCGATGATACGAATTCTCACACCTTCTTTATTGAGCTTTTTCGCCTCTCGGCGCAGATAGCTGAGGAAGAGCCCCATCAATGCCTCTACCTCTTTTGGCGGGCGGCGCCAGTTCTCGCTACTGAAAGCGAACAGGGTAATCACTTCGATTTTATGGTCGGTGCAGGCGGTCAGCACATCACGGATACGCTCCACACCCGCCTTGTGGCCACTACTACCAAGCATGCCACGCTGTTTTGCCCAGCGGTTGTTGCCATCCATTATTATGGCAACGTGCTTCAATGGTTCTATCGTCACGCCTACCTCTTCCACGTTACGGCACTGCGCAACGTTTATATTTCCATTAAGTCCTTTTCTTTATCAGCCAGGGCGCTATCGACCTTGGCGATATATTTATCAGTGATTTTCTGGACCTCGTCGGCGGCGCGACGCTCGTCGTCCTCACTGATCTCCTTCTCTTTCTGCAGGTTTTTCAACTCACTGATGGCATCGCGGCGAATATTGCGGATGGAAACCCGAGCTTGCTCCGCCTCGGCACGAGCGGTTTTGATAAATCCTTTACGGGTCTCTTCCGTCAGCGCCGGCATCGGGATGCGAATCAGCTCACCGGTGGTGGAAGGATTCAAACCCAGGTCCGATTTCATAATCGCTTTTTCAATTTCAGGCACCAGGGATCTGTCCCAGGCGCTGATGGAGAGGGTGCGGGCATCAAGAACGCTGACGTTGGCGGCCTGGCTCAATGGGGTATCGCTACCGTAGTAGTTGATGGTGATACCGTCCAACAGGCTCGGGTGTGCCCGGCCGGTGCGGATTTTATTGAAGTTGTGTCCAAGCGCTTCGACCGACTTTCCCATCCGGTCTTCAGCGTCCTTTTTTATCTCATTGATCATGGGTGTAATTCTCCAACTCTATTGGCACGCAGGCTCACGCGGAGGCTCTGCTCTCTTCAATAAGCGTGCCCTCAGAACCTCCAGTAATGATGTTCAACAGTGCGCCGACCTTGTCCATTTGGAAAACCCGGACCGGCAGGTCGTGCTCGCGACACAGGCAGATTGCGGTCAGGTCCATCACGCCCAGTTTCTTAGCCAGCACCTCATCAAAGCTGAGGCGATCGTATTTCACGGCGGTGGGATCCAACATTGGGTCGGCGGTGTAGACGCCATCCACCTTGGTGGCCTTCAACACCAGATCGGCCTCAACCTCGATACCCCGTAAACAGGCGGCTGAATCGGTGGTAAAAAATGGATTACCGGTACCCGCGGCAAAAATCACCACTTCACCGGCCTCCAAAAAGCGAATTGCCCGGCGGCGGTCGTAGTGCTCGACAATACCGCTCATGGGAATCGCCGACATCACACTGCAGCTAATATTAGAGCGCTCCAATGCGTCGCGCATGGCCAGAGCATTCATCACAGTGGCCAACATACCCATATGATCACCAGTGACCCGGTCGAGACCAGCTGCACTCAAGGCCGCGCCGCGAAACAGGTTACCACCACCAATCACCAGCCCGACCTGAACACCGATACCGACCAGCTGGCCAATCTCCAGCGCCATTTTATCGAGTACTTTGGGGTCAATGCCGAACCCCTCTTCGCCCATCAGTTGCTCACCACTGAGCTTTAACAATATACGTTTGTATTTTTTATCCCGGGCCGACGGCATCCTTTTCTGCTCCACCAAATAAAAATTGAGCGCAGTGTACCAGGAAGCCAGCTCAATTTCACAAGCCAATTGTCTTTAACTTGTATGATTCCAAACATTTCGTAAAGCTTAAGACACGCCAACCACAGCCACTCATCGCTGAGCACCGGGCAAAAAAAAAGGAAAGCAGAGCTTTCCTTTTTTAGGTACGGGCCAGGCACCGTAGCGATAGCGGCACCCGCAACCTTAATGGGCGTCACTTAAGACTTGGAGGCTTCTACCTGAGCAGCTACCTCAGCGGCGAAATCCACCACCTCTTTTTCGATACCCTCGCCCACTTCCAGGCGAATAAAGCCAACCACATCGGCGCCGGCATCTTTCGCCAGCTGACCAACGGTCACATCGGGATTCTTAACGAAAGGTTGCTGTACCAGGCTGCTCTCTTTCAAGAACTTGTTGATACGGCCAACCATCATCTTCTCAACGATGTTGTCTGGCTTACCAGCCATGTCAGGCTGAGCCTTGATGATCTCTTTCTCTTTTTCCAGCAGTTCTTGCGGCATATCTTCCGGCTTGTTCACCCGTGGGTTAACCGCGGCCACGTGCATGGCGATCTCTTTGGCCAGATCTGAGTCCTGGTTGGAGACCTGTACTGCGGAAGCGATACGGTTGTTGGAGTGAACATAGATACCTACGGCACCGCCATTGGCTTCCACCAAAGAGATACGACGTACGGTGATATTCTCACCAATTTTCTGTACCAGCTTCTCGCGGGCATCTTCCAACTCACCAGCCATCAGGGCGGCGATATCGGTTTGCTTATCAGCAAAGGATTTATCCAGCACGGTGCCCACGAATCCCAGGAAGCCTTCGTCACGGGCGACGAAGTCGGTTTCACTGTTCACTTCCAGAACAATCGCGTAGCTGCCATCTTCGGCAACGCGGGCAGCCACAACGCCATCTGCGGCGGTACGGTCGGCTTTCTTGGCGGCTTTCAGGCCACTGGCCTTACGCAGGTTCTCAATGGCCAGTTCGATATCGCCATCGGCTTCAGTCAATGCTTTTTTACACTCCATCATACCCAGGCCGGTACGCTCACGGAGATCTTTTACCAAGGCTGCAGAAAAAGCTGCCATTGTCCTATCCTCATGTAAAGAATTGGTTGTTTGTTAAACAAAAGGGGCTATGCGCCCCTCTTGCTGACTCTATTTTGGCTGTGCCGGTTTATAGCGCGCCCACATGCCACCCATATGACAGCGGACGCTGCGGCAGAGGCTTACTCGCCTGCGGCGGCGGGCTCACCATCGTCAGCTTCAACGTACTCGTCTTTGGCTGGCGCTTGGCTGTTGGCTGCACCTTCTAAACAGGCGTCGGCAATAGCACTGGTGTAGAGTTTGATTGCGCGAATAGCATCGTCGTTACCAGGGATAACGTAATCAACACCTTCCGGGCTGCTGTTGGTATCAACCACACCAATAACCGGAATGCCCAGCTTGTTGGCTTCCTGAATGGCGATACGCTCGTGCTCAACATCGATAACGAACAGCGCATCGGGCAGACCACCCATATCTTTAATACCACCGATGGAGCGCTCAAGCTTCTCCATGGTTCGGGTGCGCATCAGGGCCTCTTTTTTGGTCAACTTTTCGAAAGTACCGTCCTGGCTTTGAGCCTCAAGCTCACGGTAGCGACGGATAGAAGCACGGATGGTCTTGTAGTTGGTCAGCATACCACCCAACCAACGGTGGCTAACGTAAGGCTGGCCAGCGCGTTCAGCCTGCTCACGAATGCTCTTCTGGGCGGCGCGTTTGGTACCCACAAACAGAATCTTCTTCTTGGTGGTGGCCATTTTACGCACAATTTCCAGGGCTTCGTTGAAAGCTGGAGCAGTGTACTCAAGGTTGATGATGTGAATCTTGTTGCGGGCCCCGAAGATGAAACGGTTCATTTTGGGGTTCCAGTAGCGGGTCTGGTGGCCAAAGTGGACACCGGCCTGCAGCATATCGCGCATGCTTACTTGTGGCATTTTGAATTCCTGATTGTCTTGGGTTAGGCCTCCATATACCCCAAAGCGCCAACTCCCAGAGCGGATAGCTGACCGGGAGCACCCAGGCGATTGTGCCGGTATATGTGTGACGATTAGTTACCTTTAATGTCGCCTGAGCAGCACGAAAACCCCGCACCACCCAAAACGAGGCGCGCTTTATACCACAACGCGCCCACCAATACCACTCTAAGATAAGCCGTCTAAAGCCACACAGCGCAAATGGAGATACATCCGTAGTGACTACTGATAGTTTTCTTTTATGCCCGGCTTCGGGCCAGTTACTATCGATAGCGCCACCCATGGTTTACAATCTCTGGTCTATTTGGGTGCCGCCCACCTATTTTGTTTGCACGTAAAGCATTGATTTAAACGCAAAGCAGCCATCGATTCCCCGCCCCTCTGACGGCGCCATCGATCGCCCCATGAAACATAAAACGACTATTTAGAAACCCTATGAGCAATATCTCGCTTAAGACGCCCGAGCAGTTAGCCCAGATGCGAGTGGCCGGCCGCATGGCAGCGGAAGTACTGGAAATGATCGCCCCCTACGTTAAACCGGGGGTTACCACCGGCGAGCTCGACCGACTCTGCCACGACTTTATCGTGCAGGAGCTGAAAGCCATTCCTGCGCCCCTCAACTACAAAGGCTTCCCCAAGTCGATCTGCACTTCCATCAACCAGGTGGTTTGTCACGGCATTCCCTCCGAGAAGAAAGTGCTAAAAGAGGGCGACATCGTCAACCTGGATATCACCGTCATTCACAATGGCTTCCACGGCGACACCAGTAAGATGTTCGCCGTCGGTAAAATCGCCCCCCACGCTGAGCGGCTGGTGCAGATCACTCAGGAGTGCCTCTATAAAGGTATTGAGCTGGTACGCCCCGGCACCCGTCTGGGCGACATCGGCCACGTCATACAAACCCACGCCGAGAAGAACTACTACTCGGTGGTGCGCGAATATTGTGGCCACGGCATCGGCCTGGAGTTTCATGAAGAGCCCCAGGTGCTGCACTACGGCCGGCCCGGCACCGGCATGGAGCTGGTGGAAGGGATGACCTTCACCATTGAGCCCATGATCAATGCCGGCAAAGCACAAACCAAATTGAAGAAAGATGGCTGGACGGTGGAGACTCGTGACGGCCGCTTGAGCGCCCAATGGGAGCATACTCTGGCGGTCACCGCAGATGGCGTAGAGGTATTGACCGCCCGTCGCGAGGAAAGCTTTTAGTGCAGCCCCCCTATTTTGAGTCACCCCTGGTATTTTTTGACCAGGAGAAGTTTCGGCAAAACCTGGCCAACAGCCAGGAGCGGGTCACTATATTCAAAGATGCCCTGGCGGCGGCCGACGCCCACTTCAACAAGCGTTTTTGGGACGGTGCCAGCATCCGCTCACTGGTTAGCGAGCGCGCCATGTTTGTCGACTGCATGCTGCACTACGCCTGGCACCAGTTCCTATGGACCGAACAGTGCGGCCTGTTGGCGGTGGGTGGCTATGGCCGCAAAGAGCTGCACCCCCACTCGGATATCGACATCCTCATCCTCTTTGAGGAGGAGTGTATTGAATCCCAGGCACATAATATTGAAGCCTTTGTCATGCTGCTGTGGGATATCGGCCTCGATATCGGCCACAGTGTACGCACTCTGGAGCAGTGTACCCGCCTGGCCAAGGACGACATCACCATCGTCACCAACATGATGGAGTGCCGCACCATTGTCGGCCCCAAGGGGCTGGCGGCCGGTCTCAAAGCCGCCGTTGGCCCCGATAAAATCTGGCCGGCAGAGGCCTTCTTCACCGCCAAACTGGCGGAGCAGGAGAAGCGCCACAAGAAGTACAACTTCACCGAATACAACCTTGAGCCTAATATCAAAAATGCCCCCGGCGGCTTACGCGACATACAAACCATCTGCTGGGTAACCAAACGCTTTTTCGGTATCGAAACCCTGGCCGACCTGGAAGGGCAAAACTTCATTACCGCCCGCGAATTGGCCGTGTTACACGGAGGCCAGGAGTTCCTCTGGCGGGTGCGCTATGGCCTGCACCTGCTGGCCGGGCGCTCCGAAGAGCGATTGCTGTTCAACTACCAAACCGAATTGGCGGTGATGTTCGGCTACAGCAACTCCGAGAAACGGCTGGCGGTCGAGCAGTTTATGCACTGGTACTACCGGGTGGTGCTGTCACTGCGCGAACTGAACGATGTGATTTTACAGTACTTGAGCGAGGCCATCCTGCACAAGGATGAGTATCAGAAAATCACCCCCATCAACGAACGCTTCCGGCTGGCCAACAACTACATTGAAGTGACCCATCCCAAGGTGTTTGAAGAGTCACCCTCGGCGCTGCTCGAGATCTTCGTCTTGATGGGCTCGATGCCCCATATTCAGGGGGTGCGCGCCGCCACCATTCGCCTGATCCGCGAAAACCGCGATCTGATCGACGAAAACTACCGCAACAAGCCACTGCACATTGAGCTCTTCTACCGCCTGCTCAAGTCGCCCTTCGATCTGTTCACCGTGCTCAAGCGCATGACCCGCTACGGCGTACTGGGCCGCTATTTGCCCGAATTTGGCCGCATCACCGGGCAGATGCAACACGACCTGTTCCACATCTACACCGTGGATGCCCACACCCTGCACGTTATTAAGCACATTCACACCTTTGGCGACAGCGAGGCCAAAAACCGATTTCCCATTGCCCATCACATCTACCGCAACCTGCGCAAACAGGAGCTGCTGGTATTGGCCGGGCTCTATCACGATATCGGCAAAGGCCGGGGCGGCGACCACTCACTGCTGGGCGCCAAAGACCTCAAAGCCTTCTGCAAACGCCACAAGTTAACGCGCAGAGACACCAATTTAGTTGTCTGGCTGGTGGAGCAGCATCTGAAGATGTCGTCGGTATCGCAAAAAGAGGATATCGCCGACCCGGAGGTGGTACGCAACTTTGCCCTGGAGGTGGGTGACCAGGAACACCTGGACTACCTCTACACCCTGACGGTGGCCGACATGAACGCCACCAACCCCAATATCTGGAACAACTGGCGGGCATCGCTTCTGCGCCAGCTCTACATGGAGACCAAGCGCGTGCTGCGCCGCGGCCTGGAGAACCCCGTTGACCGCCAGGATATCGTCGACGAGACTCAGCAGCTGGCACTGTTCAAGCTGGCCGACCGATCCATCTCCGAAGCCCAGGTGCGGGCGGTATGGGGCGACATCAACGACGACTACTTTATTCGCGAGCACCACCTGGATATCGCCTGGCAGACGGCGGCGGTACTGGAGGCGGAAGAGGCCGATATCGTCATTGCCTTTAACACCTCCACCAGCTTTCACACCGAGGGTGCCACCCAGATATTCATCCGCACCCAGAATCGGAAAAACGTGTTCGCCACCACGGCCTCCACCCTGGACCACCTGAACCTCAACATTCAGGAGGCACGTATTTACGAGTCTGATTCGGGAGTGTCGGTGGACCACTACTATGTGCTCGACCAGCATGGTCGCGCCATCGGCAACGACCTTATCCGCCTGAACAAGATCAAAACCGTGCTCAACCGGGAATTGGCCATGCAGACCGACGACTCGGCCAGCATCCACCGGCGCACGCCAAGAGAGCTGAAACATTTCCGTATTCCCACGCAAACCGGCATCTATAACGACCTGATCAGCGGCCAAACCCTGCTGGAGGTGATCTCCCCCGACCGCCCCGGCCTGTTGGCCCGTATTGGCCAGATTTTTATCGATCAGGGTATCCACCTCACCAGCGCCCGCATCAGCACTCTCGGCGAACGGGTGGAGGACGTCTTTATGATTTCCGACCTCAACGGCGAGCCCCTGAGCGATCCGAACCACTGCGAGCAGCTACAGGCCGAAATCCGCCGTCAGCTCGACGAACAGAACCAAGCGCAAGACGCGCAAGCATTGGCCTAGAGCACCCACACCCACCATGAACCCTGATTTAACACGGCTGCACAGCTACCCCTTTGAGAAACTGGCTGAACTGAAGAGTGGTATCACACCACCGGCAGACCGCCCCCACATTTCGCTCTCCATCGGTGAGCCCAAACACCCGGCGCCGGAATTTGCCCTGGCGGCCATTCGCGACAATCTCGACCTGCTCAGCAACTACCCGGTCACCGGTGGCACACCGGCCATGCGTGAGGCCGCGGCCAGTTGGGCGAGCAACCGCTACCAGTTGAGCCACCTCAATGCCAGCCAGGTAATTCCGGTCAATGGCACCCGCGAAGCGCTGTTTGCCATCGCCCAGGCGGTGGTCGACCGCAGCCAGCAGCCCATCGTGATGATGCCCAACCCCTTCTATCAGATCTACGAAGGGGCCGCCCTGCTGGCCGGTGCCGAGCCCTACTACCTCAACTGCACCGCTGAACAGGGCTACCTGCCCGACTACCAGCAGGTGCCCGAGGCCGTCTGGCAGCGCTGCCAGCTGCTCTATCTCTGCAACCCGGGTAACCCCACCGGCGCGGTAATGCCCGCCGAACAGCTGCGTGAGCTGATCGAGCTGGCCGACCGCTACGACTTTGTGATCGCCTCCGATGAGTGCTACTCCGAAATCCACTTCGAGCAGCCGCCCACCGGCCTGCTCACCGTGTGCGAAGAGCTGGGTCGCCACGACTACCGTCGCTGCGTGGTCTTTCAGAGCCTGTCGAAACGCTCCAATTTGCCAGGTCTGCGTTCGGGCTTTGTCGCCGGCGATCAAGCCATCATCACCCCCTTTCTGCACTACCGCACCTACCACGGCTGCGCCATGCCGCTCACCATTCAGGCGGCCAGCAGTCTGGTTTGGCAGGATGAAACCCACGTGGCCGCCAACCGGGCGCTCTACGCGCAGAAATTTGCGCAGGTACTGCCGGTGTTACAGACGGTACTGGCAGTGCAAAAGCCCGATGCCGCCTTCTTCCTCTGGGCCAAAACCCCCATCGACGACCAGGCCTTCGCCCGCGAACTGTTTGCCGCCGAAAACGTAACCGTGCTGCCGGGCAGCTACCTGGCGCGCACCGCCCAGGGCACCAACCCGGGCGTGAACCATGTGCGCATGGCGTTGGTGGCGGAGGTCGAGGAGTGCCTGGAAGCCGCCCACCGGATTCAACGCTTCGTGCAAGGGCTGGCGCAGTGAGCCAGCTGCCACCGGCCACCGGCGCCGTCCGCAACCTGAGCAAAGCCGAGCGGGTGGCCTTTATTCTGGCTAAGCTGGCCGAACTCTACCCGAAGCCGCCGATTCCCCTCGACCACACCGACCCCTACACCCTGCTGGTAGCGGTACTGCTCTCGGCTCAATGCACCGACGAGCGGGTCAACCAGGTGACTCCGGCGCTGTGGCAGCTGGCCGATAATCCCTGGACCATGAGCCAGCAGTCAGCCGAGACCATTCGGGCCATTATCCGCCCCTGTGGCCTCTCGCCGCAGAAGTCCAAAGCCATCGCCCGCCTGTCGCAGATATTGGTTGAGGAGTACGACGGCCAGGTGCCGGCCGACCTCGAAGCCCTGGAACAGCTGCCGGGGGTGGGCCACAAAACCGCCAGTGTGGTGATGTCGCAGGCCTTCGGCGTACCAGCGTTTCCCGTCGACACCCACATTCACCGCCTGGCCCAACGCTGGGGGCTGACCAACGGCAAGAGCGTGGCGCAGACCGAAAAAGATCTGAAACGGCTCTTCCCGAAAGAGCGCTGGAATGACCTGCACCTGCAGATCATCTACTACGGCCGCGAATACTGCAGCGCCCGTGGCTGCGATGGCCGGGTGTGTGAAATTTGCACAACCTGCTACCCCACCCGCAAGCACCCGAAAAAGACACTCAAGGCCTAACCGCCAATAATCCCGGCAATCGCCCCTTAGCCTGTGATCGCAGGCGGAAACTTTGCTATTATTCCCGACCTTTTTTGCCCCCAGTGGCAAATTTAAGCAGCATAAAGGGGGAATTCATGCTGACTTTATATGGCATCAGCAATTGCGACACCGTCAAAAAGGCGCGCAAATGGCTGGAACAAGCCGCGCTAGAGTACCAATTTCACGATTTTCGGGCCGACGGACTGACACCGGCAATGGTTCAAGCCTGGCTGGATGAACTCGGCGCCGAGACCCTGGTAAACAAGCGCAGCACCACCTGGAAACAGCTCACTGAAGCCGAACGCGAGCAGGCCCTGGGCGCCGATGCTGCGGCCCTGATCTGCCAGCACCCAACCCTGATCAAACGGCCCCTGCTGGATACCGGCAGCAGCCGGCAGGTGGGTTTCTCCGCCGCCAACTACCAACAGCTATTGGGCTAGTCAGCCGGCCACTCACTCTCACCACCGCTTGCGCCATCGGCAGCAGTGGCATTAACCAAACGAACAGAATAGGACAGCACCATGACCACTCTCTTCAGCTTAGGCCTGGGCGTAGGCACACAAAACAGCCAGGGCAGCTGGTTGGAAGTTTTCTACCCGCAACCACTGCATAACCCCAGCGAAGCCGTCGCCACCGCCGTGGCCGAGGTATTGGGTTACCAGGGCGGCAATCAGGCGATCGCCTTCGGCACAGACGAAGCCGCGCAACTGGCCGGCGCACTGGAGGGCATTGACGAGCAACTGGCCAAAATCGCCCAGAGCTTCACCACCAGCAAACGGCCACTGGTAGCCACCCTGCTGGCCGAGGATAGCGGTCCACAATCCACCCCTGAAGCCTACCTCAAGCTGCACCTGCTCTCCCATCGCCTGGTGAAACCCCACGGCGTGGACCTGAGCGGCATCTTTGCGGTACTGCCCAACGTCGCCTGGACCAACCAAGGCGCCATCGACCTGAGCGAACTGCCCGAAAAAATGCTGGCCGCCCGCCTGGCCGGCGAAGAGCTGGAAGTCTCTTGTGTTGATAAATTCCCGAAAATGGCCAACTACGTGGTCCCCACCGGTGTGCGCATCGCCCACACCGCCCGCGTGCGCCTGGGCGCCTACCTGGGCGAAGGCACCACCATCATGCACGAAGGCTTCGTCAACTTTAACGCCGGCACCGAAGGCCCAGGGATGATTGAAGGCCGCATCTCCGCCGGCGTGTTTGTCGGCAAGGGCTCCGACCTGGGTGGCGGCTGCTCCACCATGGGCACCCTCTCCGGCGGCGGCAACATTGTTATCTCCGTGGGTGAAGGCTCCCTGCTGGGCGCCAACGCCGGTATCGGCATCCCGCTCGGTGACCGCTGTACTGTTGAGGCTGGCCTCTACATCACCGCCGGCACCCGTGTTGCCCTGCTCGATAACACCGGCTCGGTGGTGGATACTGTCAAAGCGCGTGACCTGGCCGGCCAGAACGACCTGCTCTTTCGCCGCAACTCCGTAACCGGTGCGGTGGAGTGCAAAACCAATCAGACCGCCATTCAACTCAACGAAGCCTTACACGTTCACAACTAAGTTAGGTGCCCGCGCAAATGACCAACCTCTCTGCCACGGTAGAACTTACTCAAGCCCTGATCAGCCGTCCTTCGATCACCCCGGAGGACGCCGGCTGCCAGGAGCTGATGGCCGAACGGCTGCGTGCCATCGGCTTCCACTGTGAGTTTCTGAGCTGGGGCGAGGGCAGCGAGCGGGTGCAAAATTTATGGGCGGTGCGCGGCGACAGCGGCCCCATCTTCGCCTTCGCCGGCCACACCGACGTGGTACCCACCGGGCCGGAAGAGAACTGGCTCTTCCCCCCGTTTGAGCCCACCCTGCACGAGGGCATGCTCTACGGCCGCGGCGCCGCCGACATGAAAGGCGCCCTGGCCGCCATGGTCACCGCCTGCGAACGGTTTGTGACAGCACACGCCAACCACAACGGCCGTATCGCCTTTCTGATTACCGCCGACGAAGAGGGTCCTGCCGACTATGGCACGGTGAAAGTGGTGGAGTGGTTGGAGAACCGTGGCGAGAAGATCACCTGGTGCCTGGTGGGCGAGCCCTCCAGTACCGACCTGGCCGGCGATGTGATCAAAAATGGCCGCCGGGGCAGCCTGGGTGGCTGGCTGACAGTCAAAGGGGTGCAGGGCCATGTCGCCTATCCGCACAAGGTCAAAAACCCTATCCATCTGGCGGCGCCGGCGCTGGCGGAGCTGGCCGCCCAACAATGGGATAACGGCAACGACTACTTCCCCGCCACCAGTTTTCAGATCTCGAACATCAACGGTGGCACCGGTGCCACCAATGTGGTGCCCGGCACCCTTAAAGTCATTTTTAACTTCCGCTTCTCCACCGAGCTCACTTACCAGCAGATCATCGAGCGGGTTGAGTCAATCCTCAACAAACACGGCCTGGACTACCAGCTGGACTGGCACTTAAGCGGCGAGGCCTTCCTCACCGAACCCGGCGAACTGGTCAACGCTACCGTATCGGCCATTAAGGCGGTTACCGGTATCGAAACCCAGTTGTCGACCGCCGGCGGCACCTCCGATGGCCGCTTTATCGCGCCCACCGGCACCCAGGTGATTGAGCTTGGGCCCATCAACGCCACCATTCACCAGCTGGATGAGCATGTCAGCATCGCCGACCTGGACCACATCTCGGCGGTTTACGAAGGGATATTAGCGCGCCTGTTAGCGCCCTAGCCGGGAATCCGGCCCCAGCCTATAAGACGGGTACCCGGTCCCTGGCTGAACACCGGGCGTCCGACTGCTTGCCAAACGCCGGTCGTTCGGTTGCGGGCTAAACCAAGCGTCCAATAAAGTTGTCGAACTGTGTATTGATTTTCAGCAGTGCTGAAAACCCACCTCCCCAGGCGGAAGGCCACTGACGAGGGCAGCCAGAATGCTCAGCTTTCAAAAACAGATTCAACACAACCCCTGTTTTGGCTGCGGCCAGGAGAACCCCGATGGGCTCGGCATTGAGAGCTTCTGGTCCAATGAGGACCCGGAGACCGCGATTTGCCGCTTCACCCCCAGCCCACAGCACATGTCGGGCAGCCGCAAATTTCTCAATGGCGGCATCATCGCCACCATTATCGGCTGCCACTGCGTCTGTACCGCCATCGCCGACGGCTACCGGCGGCAGAATCGGGCTATTGGCAGCGAACCGACCATCTGGTTTGCCACCGGTGAACTCAACCTGAAGTATCTGCGGCCGGTGAGCCTCAACAATACCGTAGAACTGCGCGCCAAGGTGATCACCGTAAAACCACGCAAAACCCGGCTGGAGTGCCAACTGTGGAGCGAGGGCCGGCCCTGCGTCAGCGCCGAGTTGCTCGCCGTTGAGGTCGACAGCCAGTGGATAAAATAACGTTCTGGCGGCGACCGGCCCTGGCATCGGCACTGTCTCTGCTGGCTGTGGCCACCGGCGGCTCCCCGCTTGCCCCCAGTTCGACCACGCCAGAAGCCACCAAGGTCGCCTGCCACCAATTCCCACAACCGGTCTATTTTCAACAGCGGCCACTGGCCTGCGGTACGTCTGATTGCCAGCCCAGACTGGTGGAGCACGCCTGCCAGGCGAGAGTGCCGGGAGACTGCGATAAATCAAACAGTTGGCGTTCTGTCTATGCGATAACAGGCCTACCGGCTGGCAGCCAAATAGTTAAAACCATCCGCAAAGCGCAGTCAGCCGACGGTGACCAATTGTTGGTCTGTTGGTACTACCAATAAACCCGAGGGAGTATAGTGAGCGAAGTGCAAACCTACGGTGTGGGTGACGCCACCTTCAGAGCAGTGGGCGGAGAGGCCGGTGTTTACCGCCTGGTGAATGCGTTTTACGACATTATCGCCAGCAGCCCAGAGACCGAAGCCCTGCATCAGATGCACAACAACGATTTAACCGAAAGCCGGGACAAGCTGTTCCGTTTTCTGAGTGGCTGGATGGGCGGTCCCAAGCTCTATCGCGAACGTTATGGGCCCATCGATATTATTAACAGCCACGCCCATCTACCCATTACTGATGCCGGCCGTGACGCTTGGCTGTGGGCGATGACAAAAGCGATTGGCCAGCAGCACTACCCCCAGGATCTGGCTGATTATTTGCTTAAACAATTGACTGTGCCGGCAGATAGAATTCTCACGCGCCACCAATGCTGAGTCTAGGTAGGATGGAAGCGGTATCAGGCTTGAGCTCGCCCAAACTTTAATTCATGATCCTTCTGTTACCGACGCAATATCGACCACTAGTAATTGGCCACACAAGCAATCAGACCTGAACAACGAAAGAAATTAAAAGGGACACGCTTATGGAATCCATGAAAGTTGCAGATTACATGACCACCGAATTTGTAAAGTTCAACCCTAACGCGCTGGTGGTGGAAGCTGTTAGAGACCTGCTGAAACACGAGGCGATTGGCGGGCCGGTGATCTCTGCCAGTGGGGAGTTGGTTGGCTGGATCTCCGAGCAGGATTGTATGAGCTCTGCCCTGCAGGTGCTTTACTACAACCAGAGGGTAGCGCAGGTGGCCGACGTAATGAAAACCGAGGTGCTGACTGTCCTTGAAGACGACGACCTGCTCAGCCTTGCTCAGCAGATGCTCAAACAGAAACCCAAAGCCTATCCAGTATTGGATGATGACGGGCGGGTGATAGGGATTATCAGCCGGCGGTTAATCCTACGCGCCATCGACAAACAACTGCTGGCGATCAGCGCTGAAAGCCCGATCAAGCAGCCTCACGAAGCCCACTTAGGCTAGGTTTATTAAGATCGCTGGCGATTTGTAGCCGGACTAGTAGCTACAAATCACCGGTGACTCCGTTTTATTCGGACAACTGGCCGTATTTTCCTTTGTAGAACAGCAGTGGCGAACTAGTATCGCCCACAACAAAGTTATCCACTTCACCAATAATAATGGTGTGGTCGCCACCGGGGTATTTTGCCCAGGTGCGGCATTCGAAGGTGGCCATTACGTCCTCCAGTAGTGGACTACCAGAGCTGCCCAGGGTGAACTGCCCTGTCTCCAGCAGATGGCCGCCCTTTTTGGCGTAAAGGTTGGAGAGTGATTGCTGCGGCGCAGACAAGATATTGATGGCGAACTTGTCACACTGGTTAAACGTCTCGTAACACTCCGAAGAGAGCTGAATACTCCACAAAACCAGTGCAGGCTCCAGCGAAACCGACGAGAAGGAGTTGATGGTCATGCCAATGGCAGTACCATCTTCCAGAGTAGTCGTCACGACACAGACACCAGTGGCGAAACAGCCGAGCGCATCGCGAAATTCTTTTGTGTTCAACATTAAAAACTCCATTCCTAGTCATACAGGCCGTGCTGCACACGGCGCGACTACGCTATTTTTGGGCTAAAGCCCTGCGCAGGTTCCGTTGTCGGCAGAACCCACCACTAATCCATAGACGTAAAAAAGCCGGGTAGCCTACCAAGCTTTACCCGGCTTTTACAGTGCCAGTGGCGCAATTGCAAACCTCGGCTGGCAAGTGACCTTTGGGCATCACCCTAGCGGAGTTCAAACCGAAGCCAGAGAGATACTTGGTGGCTGACCAACCATCATCGACCACAATCACCTGGCCATTGATGAATTCACCGCCCGGTGAATACCAACAGGCAATGGTAGCGGCAATATCCACCACGGCACCCAGGCGCGGACTGGGGATCATCTGCTGGTTCATCGACTGAGAGATGGGGTTGCCATAACGGCCTTTGGTCATAGGCGTGACGGTTACTCCAGGTGCCACCGCGTTACCGCGAATACCCTGCGGAGCCTAGCGGCAGGCGATTGCTAAGTTAAGCCGTTCATACCAGCCTTGCACCTGGACCAGGAGCCGCGGTAACGGCCACCCAT
The DNA here is from genome assembly GCF_033283405.1 of Halioxenophilus sp. WMMB6. Classification (NCBI taxonomy): domain Bacteria; kingdom Pseudomonadati; phylum Pseudomonadota; class Gammaproteobacteria; order Alteromonadales; family Alteromonadaceae; genus Halioxenophilus; species Halioxenophilus sp. WMMB6. The sequence goes on along the minus strand of NZ_JAWMQR010000006.1, from coordinate 78,705 downwards.
CAACAAGAAGACTGAGTTGACTTAATGGTGACCGAACCTGGTTTCATAAGGGTGATTGCATCACGCGCCAAACGATACGGCGCACAGCATCAAGCCGGCATTGAAAATCGAGGAAATCGTGGTCGGTGTCGCACAGGGCCTTGGGCGGGCTGATAGCGGCATGACTGAAGGGTGCCTTTTCCAAACCGCTCCACCCCAAAAGCACCATACCGCTACCGACAATCCATTCAGAGGCATCGTCATTGGCGATATCGACCGGCAGGGTGACAACCTTGCTCGGGCCGCCAACCTCTATCGCCAACACCTCCAGCTTACCGGTATCACGGCCAACGCCCGCACCTTGTAAACAGCAGCCACCAACTCTACTGCGGTTGCAAAACCTAGGCTGCTACCGGCACCGGTGTAATAACACTGCCACTTGTCTGATTTTATCTCTTATCGTTTTAGCAAATGAGTGGCATCTCGTTTCGGCTCTTTATCAGCCCGTTGTATACCCGGATTCAAACCGGGCTGGTAAGAAATCTGATTGAGCTGCATCAAAATTCGTATTCGATGGTTACCCGCTCAGTCAATGGGATTGCCTGGCACACCAGAATATAACCCTCGGACATTACCTTACCGGCCAGGGCGTGGTTTTCGTCAAAGGTTACCTCGCCCTCGGTAATTCGGGCCATGCAGGTGCCACAATAGCCACTGCGACAAGATGAAGGCAGATGAATTTGCGCCCGGTCGGCGGCGGCCATCAGGCTTTCCCCCTCCTCCCGATCAAATTCATAGCGATCATCACCTCTTACCACGGTGATCACTATTGGCTGCCCAGGGTTGGCTTCAGGTTGTTGTAAACTACTCTCTTCACTCATTGACTGTACAGATCTGCGCTGATGGGTCCGAACTCACAGCCGCCAGCGTTACCGCTGATGGCTGCACAGTGACGACGCCGGATTAGTTGAAATAACGACCGCCGTTGACGCTCAACGTGTGGCCTGTGATGTATCCCGCCTCTTCCGAGGCCAAAAAGGCGACGGCCGCTGCCATATTTTCCGGCTGACCAGCCTTGCGCACCGGCAACCTGGAGGCCATAGCCTCTACTCCACCGGGAATACCACCATTGCCTTCCAGGTTACGCAGCATTGGCGTTACAACCATGCCGGGCGGCACATTGTTAACGGTAATCCCTTTTGGCCCAAGCTCCACCGCCAACGCTTTGGTGAGCGCAATCACCCCCCCTTTGGAGGCCACATAATGGCACATGTCAGGTGATCCCGTCTGCGCGCTGGAGGAGGAGATGTAGATAATACGACCCCAGCCCGCGGCTTCCATATCGGGTACTACTGCCTTGGTAACCAGGAAAGCCCCCTTCAAATTGACCGCCATTACCTTGTCCCAGGTTGCCTCGTCGATCTCCATGATTGGTCCGGTCGCGTGAATACCGGCGCTATTGACCATAATGGTTACCAAGCCCAGATCCTCGTGAGTCTTGGCGATTCCCGCAGCAATCGACTCCTGATTGGAGATATCGACAACACAGGTAGTTGCCCGGCGACCCATGGCGGTGATTTCGGCCGCCATTGAGGCCATAGCCGCTTCGTTTAGATCCCAAATCGCGATATCACTACCACTTTTGGCCAGATAGCGGCAAATCTCCGCACCAATACCCGACGCGCCGCCAGTCACTACCGCCACTTTAACAATATCAGTCATACCACCAACTCCTCTCAAACCACTGCCAACTGGCGTTCTATTTATTGAGGCGCACCAGTTTATGTACACCACTGTTGATCACTATATAACAGCCGAGGAGCCATGCCCAGCCATTAGCCGTTACAAAAACGGCCAGAGGCAGGGCTGGGAGGATAATGGATAGGTGACAGCACCGGGGCGAGCCAACAGGAGCATCCCGCCAATTAGTGGCCAGGGTTGGCCACTCTTAGCAAAAGTAGATGGGGATAGGCGTCTAGCCCTTTTCGAATTCGCTCGCCAGAAGGGACTCCAACTGCGGGAACTCGTCGGCACGCAGCACACCATGAAGGAACAGCCGCAGTACCTCACGGCGCATACGAGCCGTCATATTCTGGCGCTCGTCATCGGTTTTGGCATGGGCAGTAACCCACTCGGGCCAAAGGAAATAGCCGGCCAACATGATCACCGACAACACCTCAACATCGATATTGTCCTGGCTGTATTTGCTCTGGGCCAACTGGGCGGTGGTTTGTTTGAACTGGCGAAAGAAGAGGTCTTCACTGGGGTTATCCGACGACAGCACGTCGTACAGCCAGATTCGGCCCAAAGTGGGGTTTTCCACTGCGAAATCCACCAAACCAGCGATCACCTCATACACCGGCCGCTGCTTGATGGCCTCCAAATTACCATCCTGATCCACGTAACTGCCAAACACCTTGGTGGAGAGATGCTCACTGACCCAGGCAACAGTCGCCTTAATCAGATCTTCCCGAGTTTCAAAATGTTGGTAGGCCGTGCCGCGGTTGATACCGGCAAGGTTAGCCACTTTCGAGAGACTCAAAGCCTCTGGTCCGTCCGAAGCCAATACGGTACGAGCTGCAGCCAAAATGGCTTCGCGGGTTGCTTGTTTGGTGCTTTTGCGCAAAGCGATTCCCTTGTTCTTTTCAGTGGAGCGATTTACGGTCTGTTGCGCTCTGTGGCTAGTTGAGTCTTCTATAGCCACAGGAACTTTCTGTAGATAGACTCTTGAGCACAACGATAACCGGTCAACTAAACGATACGGTGCCAACCAGGTGTGGACCACATCGAACTATGAGCCGGGTCTATTAGTAGATCTCGACTAGTAGAGCTCGACGAGTAAATCTCGATCCAGTGGAACGAACACACAGTTACGTGCTGATACTTTTCAAAATTAAAGAGTATCAATCCAGTCAGAATTGTAGCCAGATGTGATCAACGCTGCTGATTATTATCCCAATAGTCGATTTTTTCCATAGTTAGCCCGGTTAAAAAGCCAAATATCGACCATTGTCGTACTCCCGCAGACAAAAAGTTTCTGCCCTTGGAGGCCGCTACACGGGCGAAATAAGAGGAGTAATTAGCCACACAGGGCTCACAGGGATATGGCAGCAGTGGAAGGAGTCTCGAAGCTGGTTACCACCCACGCGGCCCAATCACCACCTGCTTTTCCATTCACCGCAACCAGCCGCTATGGGTGGTTGCTACCAGCGTTAATCCCTGCACCTGCACAACAGCCAGCCCGGCGCACTATCTATCGCCAATTCAGTTATTGCCAATCCAAATCATCGTCAGCCCGCCATCGATTTAGAGCCTCTGTAATTTCACTGGAGTTAAAACCACGATACTGCAGGAAGCGGAAGACCTTCGCCCGCTCAGCAGGGCTCTCTGGCGGCTGTCGAAACTTTCGACGGGCAACTGCGAGTGCCGACGCCTGCCAATCGGCTTCTGCCTCCTGCATAACCGACTCAATTAAGCTGTTTGGCAATTTTTTAGCTTTTAAGTCCTGCACAATACGCAGCCGCCCCCGCCCCTTGGCCTGGCTCGCCTCAATAAACATTCGACAGTAATTCACGTTATTGACGTAACCCAGCTCCTCCAACCAAGCACAGGTTTCGGTTATCAATACATTTTCGGAAGCGGATAATTGTTGGCCAAACTTTACTGTCAGTTTGCCGGCCAATTCTGTTGAGGGGTAATCGCGACGGGCGAGCAGCGTTAGCGCGTAATTGCGCAGCCGACTTCTTAAATCGGATGACTCAGAGAGGGAGGTAGAGAATTTATTGCTCACTTTATTGAAACCCCTGCATCATCGAAACCCTTGCATCGGCTTCCCCCACTGGCGGGGTTTTAAAAAGTGCGTTTAGGCTAAATGACAAAACCCGGGGCTACGCTTACTACCCGGGCCTCACTCGAGGAGACTCAGTCACAGCCACCGGCAAACTCCAGTGGCTGGAATTACCTGATTGATCAGGCTTCAATTGGCTCGACATCCTCTTCGGTTTCAGAGTTATTGGAGCTCTCCGGAAGCAGCTGTTCCCGAATTTGGCTTTCGATAACCTTGGTGATCTCTGGGTTCTCTCTCAGGAAGCGCATGGCGTTGTTCTTGCCCTGACCAATCTTGTCGCCCTGATAACTATACCAAGCACCGGATTTCTCGATCAGCCCCAGCTTGACACCATAGTCGATAATTTCACCCAGGAGATTAATACCTTCGCCATAGAGAATTTGGAATTCCGCCTGCTTGAAGGGGGGGGCAACCTTGTTTTTAACAACCTTCACCCGGGTCTCGTTACCGATAACCTCTTCACCCTCTTTGATGGAACCGATACGGCGAATATCCAAACGGACAGAAGCGTAAAACTTGAGCGCATTACCGCCGGTGGTGGTTTCCGGGGAGCCAAACATCACACCAATTTTCATCCGAATCTGGTTGATGAAAATCGCCAAGCAGCCGGCATTCTTGATATTGCCGGTGATTTTACGAAGCGCCTGGGACATTAAGCGGGCCTGTAAACCCACGTGGTGATCACCCATCTCGCCCTCAATTTCCGCTTTGGGCGTGAGTGCGGCAACTGAGTCGACCACCAGCACATCAATGGCGCCAGAACGCACCAACATATCAGCGACCTCCAGGGCCTGTTCGCCGGTATCGGGCTGCGAAACAATCAAATCGTCAACGTTAACACCCAACTTCTCGGCGTAGATTGGATCCAGAGCGTGTTCCGCATCGATAAAGGCACAGGTACCACCTTGCTTCTGCGCCTCAGCGATAACCTGTAAGGTTAGTGTGGTTTTACCGGAGGACTCAGGACCGTAGATCTCAACGATACGCCCACGCGGCAAGCCTCCCACCCCCAAAGCGGCATCTAGACCAATGGAGCCGGTGGAAACGGTAGGGACCTTAATCTGTTCTCGGTCGCCCATGCGCATTACTGTGCCCTTACCGAATTGACGCTCAATTTGCGACAGCGCCGCCGACAATGCCTTCTCTTTATTGGGGTCCATTACACACCTCGAGTGTTGGGATCTTGGATGATGCCGCGTAGGCTAACACACAATACTGTATATGAAAACAGTACGTGTGTTTTTATCCAGTAGTTTATTTGTGTTATCCAGTCGTTTAATTGAGCAGCTCAATCAGCCCGCGCAGCCCGGCCATCACCGCCTGCGAGCGCACCTCCGCTCTGCCACCATGAAACAGATGATGCTCTACCACCACCTCAGGGGAGAAGTCGGTCGCCCAGGCAAACCAGACCGTACCCACCGGTTTTTCATCGGTGCCACCATTTGGACCGGCGATACCGCTAATGGCTACGGCTAGGTTAGCGCCGGATACCGCCAGTGCGCCTTCCGCCATCTCTCTCACCACCGCTTCACTAACCGCGCCGTGGGCCATCAAACTCGCCGGGCTCACCCCCACCAACTTCTGCTTGGCAGAATTGGAGTAGGTCACCAGGCCCATTTCAAACCAGTCAGAGGAACCGGAAATACCGGTAATGGCAGTGGCAACACCACCGCCGGTACAGGACTCAACGGTGGTCACTTTCAATTGCTTGGCCAACAGCAGCTTACCCAGCTGCAGAGCCAGTGTTTCAGAGGTTGTTTTCATCTTCAATAAAATAAAAAAGTCTACAACTAAGGCAGGCACGGTTGCATTGATACCAGATACGATGCTACCTGGCCAATCCGCACAGCTCACCCTTGGCGGCAAATCCTGATCAAAAAGCAGGAGGATGGGTTACTGCACCCAGCCTGCCGCCAGCATTGATCGATAATAATGTCTGCGGCGCAGCCCGGCCACAACAATCGCAAACAGCGGTGATGCCAACACAAATATCAGCAAGATTGTCCCAGCCGCCACCTATGCATGGCGTGTTAATCGGCGGTAATGACGGCTATTGCACACGATCACGGGCAATGCCCGTCACTCGCAGCCGAGTTTACCCAGCGCAATACCGCCCCCCCAGATGCCAGCCTCACCAGTTTGCGTTAGACTCCAGCCCTTTGTCCTTAGCCAATTTTAGAATTACAAACCATGTCGAATGCCGATCACTCCCAGCATACGCCCATGATGCAACAGTACCTGCGCATCAAGGCCGAACACCCGAACGAACTGGTGTTCTACCGCATGGGGGATTTCTACGAACTCTTTTTCGACGATGCCAAAAAGGCATCGCAACTGCTGGATGTCACCCTTACCGCCCGCGGCAAATCTGCCGGCCAACCCATCCCCATGGCGGGAGTACCCTACCACGCCGCCGAAGGCTACCTGGCGAAACTGGTTCGGCTTGGGGTCTCCGTCGCCATTGCCGAACAGATTGGCGATCCAGCCGAGTCCAAAGGGCCAGTAGAGCGCAAGGTGGTGCGGGTGGTAACCCCAGGTACCATCAGCGACGAAGCGCTACTGGATGAGTCCCGCGACAACCTGCTGGTGGCGGTCAATCAGCATAATGACCAATTCGGCATCGCCAGCCTGGATATCGGCAGCGGACGCTTTCAGGTGCTCGAGGTTAACGGGTTGGAAGCCGCACTCGGTGAGTTGCAACGGTTAAAGCCAGCCGAAATGCTATTACCCGACAGTACTGCCGGTAACCCGCTGGCCGAGGGCCAGCGCGGCGTACGCCTGCGCGCGCCCTGGGAGTTCGATACCGAAACCGCCACCCGCCTGCTCTGCCAGCAGTTTGGCACCCAGGACCTGGCCGGCTTTGGCTGCCAGGAGCTGCCCCTGGCGATTGGTGCGGCCGGCTGCCTGCTCGCCTATGCCCAGGAGACGCAACGCACCGCCCTACCTCACATCACAGCCCTTATCCGGGAAGACCGGGATCAGGCGGTCGCCATGGATGCCGCCACCCGCCGCAATTTGGAGATCGACAGCAATTTAAGCGGCTCCGAAGAACACACATTGTTGGCAGTACTGAACCACTGCTCCACCGCCATGGGTGGCCGGCTGCTGCGGCGCTGGTTAAACCGCCCCATCCGCCAGCTGGCCACACTGGTGGAGCGGCAGGAGGCGATCGCCAGCCTGCTCGATAACTACGCCTACGAACCCTTACATGAGCTGTTAAAAGATATTGGCGACCTGGAGCGCATTTTGGGCCGCGTCGCCCTGCGCTCTGCCCGTCCCCGGGATCTGTGGAGGCTGGGTCACTCGCTGGCGCTCTATCCGGAGATCCAGCAGCTGCTGGCCAGCCATAGCACACCGCACCTCACCCAACTGGCGGCGAACATCAGTGAATTCCCCACCTGGGTAGCGCTGCTCAGCCAGGCTATTGAAGAGAATCCACCAGTGGTTATTCGCGATGGCGGCGTTATTGCTGCCGGCTACGATGCCGAGCTGGATGAACTGAGAGGCTTAAGCAGCAACGCCGGCCAGTTTCTGGTAGACCTGGAGAGCCGCGAGCGGGAACGGACGGGCATATCCACCCTCAAGGTGGGCTATAACCGTATTCACGGCTACTACATTGAGATCAGCCGTGGACAGTCACAAGCCGCGCCCATGGATTACCAACGCCGGCAGACTCTGAAAAACGCCGAACGCTACATCACTCCCGAGCTGAAAACCTTTGAAGACAAGGCATTATCCGCCAAAAGCCGGGCTCTGACTCGGGAGAAGGCGCTCTACGAGGAGCTCGTTGAACGGCTCAATGAGGATTTAACCGCGCTGATGACATCGGCAGCGGCCGTGGCGGAACTCGACGTCATCGTCTGCCTGGCAGAGCGGGCGCAAAACCTGAACCTGTGCCGCCCGGAACTGACCACCGAACCGGGTCTCGACGTGGTTGGCGGCCGCCATCCTGTGGTTGAACAGGTGATCGACACCCCCTTTGTCGCCAACGACATCAGCCTCGACGACAACCAGCGTATGCTGATTATCACCGGCCCCAACATGGGCGGTAAGAGCACCTACATGCGCCAATGCGCCCTGATCACACTGTTGGCCCACGTCGGCAGCTACATTCCCGCCAGCAGCGCCCGTATCGGCTTGATCGACCGCATCTTCACTCGCATCGGCTCCTCCGACGATCTGGCCGGCGGCCGCTCCACCTTTATGGTGGAGATGACCGAAACCGCTAATATTCTGCACAACGCCACCGACCGCAGCCTGGTGCTGATGGATGAGGTGGGGCGTGGTACCAGTACCTTTGATGGCCTCTCCCTGGCCTGGGCCACCGCCCAGCACCTGGCCAGCAAGGTGAAGGCTTTCACCCTGTTTGCCACTCACTACTTTGAGCTAACCCAGCTGCCGGAGCTGATTACCGGGGTAATCAACGTCCACCTGGATGCCACTGAGCACCGCGACAACATTGTGTTTCTGCACCACATTCAAATGGGTGCGGCCAGCAAGAGCTTCGGCCTGCAGGTGGCCAAACTGGCGGGCATTCCGGCCGAGGTGTTGGTAGAGGCCAAAATCCAGCTGAAGCGATTGGAGAGCGGCAGCCCGGGCAGCCACTCACTCAGCGTCGGTGCCGGCAAGGAGAATCCACTTCAGGCCGACTTCTTCGCCGCCGCCGAGCCCAACCCGGTGGTGGAGACGCTGCAGGCGTTGGAAATGGACGATCTCACCCCACGACAGGCGTTGGAGTGGCTCTACAAACTTCGGCAGCAGGCCGATTCAGCCTAAACGGCAGGGGTGAAAAAGAGTGTGCATTTTTTTGCCAACTCTTGCTAAAATGCGGCGCTCGCAAATCCACCCGCCAGTTCATGGGAGCAAAGCATGACCTTCGTCGTTGGCGATAACTGTATTAAATGCAAACACACAGATTGTGTGGAAGTGTGTCCGGTCGATTGTTTTTACGAAGGCCCTAACTTTTTGGTAATCCACCCCGACGAGTGCATCGACTGCGCCCTGTGTGAGCCTGAGTGCCCCGTGGAAGCCATCTTCTCGGAAGACGAACTCCCGTCAGACCAACAGGTATTTCTGGAACTCAACGCCGAGCTCGCCGAAGTTTGGCCCAATATTACCGAGAAGAAAGATCCCCCAGCCGACCACGCCGAGTGGGATGGTGTTGAAGGCAAGCTTCAGTACCTCGAGCGTTAATTAAAAAATGCGGCTTCAGCCGCATTTTTGTTGCCCAAATTTCCTGCCCAAAGCCCAACTCTAGTGTTGGCCCGCAGCAGGCTCCAGCTCAATCACTTCTATTTGCCACCGCTCCTCCAGCCCCTCAGCCACCCTCTGGTAGCGCCAACGCACGTTGTACTCCCCAATCAGGGCTCCAAATATCCGATCCGGGTCCGGCACTGTGTACTGCGGTCGCGGATCCTGCGCCAAGGCCTCCAGCAACAGGCTGCGGTAGCCGGCCTCTACTTGGCCCAAGAGCTCGTTAACAGCCGAATTGAACACCACCTCAAGCGTGGCTGGTGGCTGTCCGGCGAGCTCGTTACAGGCGGTGCTGATGCTATCGGCGTAAGGAACGTAGGGCTTAATGTCCAAAATGGGCGTACCATCAACCAGGTCGACCCCCGCTACATGCAACTTACAACCACCGGAGCTTCGCTCCACCGACAACAGCTGCACCACTGACAACCCGATGGGGTTGGGCCGAACCGGTGCCCGGGTGGCAAATACCCCCACTCGTTTATTACCCCCCAAACGCGGCGGCCGCACCTTGGCACGCGGGGTGGTGTCGCTGTGCAGGTGAAACACGAACTGCAGCCATAAATGGCTGCAGCCATCAATTCCGACGATGTAGTCCGGTTGATCAAAGGGCGGCAGCAACTCAACGGTAGCTGTGGCGTGGGGAGCCAGACCGCTCTGCCTAGGTACCGCGAACTTCTCTTTAAATACCGAGCGCAGCACGGCCACGGGGGTAAAACAATACTGGGGCTGATCGGAACTGGACATGCGCTTTAACTGACACTGAATAGAGGCAAATAGAGCCGTGCTAACGGTTGCAGGGATTATCACCTTAGCGGCGGCCAAAGTCGCCTGGTGCGGGCAGACAACATAAAAAAACCGCGCCTGGGCGCGGTTTTAAGGTGCTGCTGGAGAATCTAGCGATTAGGCACTGAACAGGCACTCACCGTCCAAACCTTGGGATTCCATAATGTCACGCAGACGCTTAAGCGCCTCCACCTGAATTTGACGAACTCGCTCACGGGTAAGGCCAATCTCACGACCAACCTCTTCCAGAGTGCTCATTTCGAAGCCGCGCAGGCCAAAGCGACGTGAAATCACTTCGCGCTGCTTCTCGGTCAATTCACCCAACCAGTTATCAATGCTGTGGCAGAGATCGCTGTCTTGCAGCAGGGAGGATGGATCAGTGTGATTTTGATCCGGCACTGTATCGGCCAGAGTTTTCTCGGAACTGTTGCCAATTGGCACATCCATTGAAGTAACACGCTCGTTGAGCTTGAGCATACGCTCAACATCTTCAACGGGTTTACCCAACAGTTGCGCAATCTCGTCTGCCGTCGGCTCGTGATCAAGCTTTTGTGAGAGTTCTCGCGCCGCGCGCAGGTAGACATTCAGCTCTTTAACCACATGGATGGGCAGGCGAATGGTACGGGTCTGGTTCATGATGGCCCGTTCAATCGTCTGACGAATCCACCAGGTCGCGTAGGTAGAGAAGCGGAAACCGCGCTCTGGATCAAACTTCTCAACCGCGCGGATCAAGCCCAGGTTACCCTCTTCGATCAGATCCAGCAGAGCCAGGCCCCGATTGACGTAACGGCGGGAGATCTTTACCACCAGGCGCAGGTTGCTTTCGATCATGCGCTGGCGGGATGGCTGGCAACCCTTTAAGGCTTTACGGGCGAAATAGACCTCTTCTTCAGCCGAGAGCAGGGGGGAGAAACCAATTTCATTTAGGTAGAGCTGAGTGGCATCCAGATTCTTGCCAACATCTTCGGCTTCACTGTAGGCCGAGGATAACACTTCTTCGGATTCCGATTCTTCGCTGATATCGTCTTCGGCGAAAAACTCGTCGTTGTCGTCGTTCAACCCTTGAACAACCGACAAATTCTCTTCTTTAGCCTGGTATTTAGAATTTTGCGCTGTCACTGCCATTGTCCTAGCCCTTCCAGTATCGGATCTAAAAAAAGTGTGATGATGAACCCAACTTCAACTTGCCCGCACACTCTCACCATCGTGGACTAAATGCTCTTTGTTGTTACTACAAGTCTTTTCGAGCGATTACCCAGCTACTATTTTGAGTAGGCTACCTTTTGGGTAGGTATCGCATCGGATCAACTGGTTTGCCATCTTTGCGAATTTCAAAATAGAGCTTCGTTTTTTCAGTCCCGCTGGAACCTATTTCGGCAACCTTCTGACCCGCTTGAACTCGGTGGCCCTCTTCAACCAATATTTCATCGGCGTGGGCGTAAGCACTCAAGAACTGCCTGTTATGTTTGATGATAAGAAGTTTGCCGTATCCCCGTAATCCTTCACCGGCGTAAACAACAACTCCATCTGCTGCGGCAGTGACAGATTCCCCTTTTTTAACCCCAATATCAATACCCTCCGCGGCGGGGTTTCCAGGCACATAACCGCTAACCAAGGGGCCTGGAGACGGCCAGGACCAGCGGATGCTGTCGCTGGTATGAGAATCGTTCTCACTGGTTGTTTTTGTTGTCGTCAACGGTTTTGAACGAGAAACTGACGTCTTTTTGACACTTGAGACGGGCGTTGGAGGAGGAGAGGTAACCTTCGGCTGAGGCTTGGTTGCGACTGTCGGGGTCACCGATACAGCACGGTGATCACTTCGCAAAAATAGAATTTGCCCGGGAACTATACGGAAATCCGCGCCAATATTATTAGCTCTCGCTAAAATTCTGTAGTCCAGGCCATAGCGCCAAGCAATTGAGTATAAGGTTTCACCCTTGGCAACCGTGTGGGTGGTGATATCTCGGGTGGGTGGTTGTCGCAAATCTACAATCGGAGCGGGCTTTTTAATTGAGCTGCAAGAGGTCAAAAAAACCGAGGCGATCAAGATCTTGAACAGCCTTATCACCAAACCACTCCCCTTTGGAAAAGCATATAACAGTCTACCGGACAGCCTTGCTTCAGTAGTTGGTTATATTTTTTATTTCTAATTTTCCAATTTGGACAAGGTTGTATGCGCATTGATTCTAAAAATAACTGTAAAAAAGTACGAAATCTTCAAACTTTAGTACGAGTTTACTCCCCAAAACCGGCCAGGGATGACGATAAGCCAGAATGGACCCCTTAAAAATAGGACAAAATTTCTGTTTAGCGAGCCGTTTTGTCAGATAAAGTGACGGCGAGTAGTTCTATACCAATGACCAGCACTAAACCGAACAGAGCAGCTAGCATTGCTCCTGCTATATAGGAAGGCTCTCCAACCAATTCACTGTAGTGCCAAGGCCATAGATTCTCTTGAAGGACAGGAACAGCCTCTCCGTGGCGATCAATTCGCGTCTCAACCACCTGTTTCCAAGGCCAGATCACGTTCAAAGATCCCAGAAGGAATCCAGTCAGCACAGACAATGTCGCCCGATGGTAATGGTGCAACAACCAGGATAGCACTCGGGAAAAGAGCAACAGCCCACAGGCGGCACCAATAGCAAAACTGCACAACAGCAGCCACTGCAGATCGCTCAACGCCGCAATAAAGATGGGGTACAAGCCGAGCAGCAACAGCAGGAAGCTCCCAGAAATACCCGGTAGAATCATGGCACAGATAGCAATGGCACCGCCCAGAGTCATCACATACCAATAACCTGGCAACGCCACTGGCCGTAACAGTGAGATAGCCAGGGCACAGGCAACCCCCACACCGAACCAGAGCAGCGCACCAGCGGTAAACGGCCGCAACTGCCGAGACAGGTGCCAAACTGAAGCAAGCACCAAACCCCAAAAAAAGGACCAGACCAGTATTGGGAAGGTGGCCAATGCATATTCAATTACGTTGGCCAGGGAGAACAGGCTGAGTAACACACCACCAAACACAGCCAATAGAAAATTACCATTGATCTCCTGCCAGGCAGCCAATGGCCCTCGCTTGACGAGGGTAACCACCGTCACCAAGCCGATACTACGCAGAGAATCGATCAACTCTTCATAGATACCCGTAATAAAGGCAACAGTACCACCCGAGACACCCGGCACAACATCAGCCGCGCCCATGGCCACGCCGCGCGCGAATAGAAGCAGGTAATCTTTAAGATTTCGAGACATAGTTTCGTCCTTGACCAATAGAGAACAGCAGGTCGCCTGCAACCTAGCGAGTGATTCCGGATAAAAGGGGAACAAATTTGACGGGCTCGAGCACGACAGATTCAAAAGTGTCTTCAATCCGGCGTACCAGCGTTAATTGCTGATCTCGATCACCAACAGGAATAATTAAAGCGCCTCCCGGCGCAAGTTGCGCCAGCAGGCTTTCAGGAATAGCCGCGGGTGCTGCGGCACTAAGAATGGCATCAAATTGCCGCTCCTGAGGCCAGCCCAGAATTCCATCTGAGTGCCGCAGGATGACATTGCGTAACCGCAACTGCGAGAGGCGCCCCCGTGCCTTATCCAACAGCGGTTTGATCCGTTCAACGCTGTACACCTGGGGGAACAGCTGCGCCAGAATGGCGGTTTGATAACCCGAGCCGGCACCTATCTCCAACACCGACTGGGCAGTGGGCACAGCCTCCAACAGCAGCTCCGTCATCCTGGCCACAATGTAGGGCTGCGACAGTGTTTGTCCATGACCTATCGGCAGTGCAGTGTCTTCATAGGCTCGATGACTGAGCGCTTCATCCAGGAATATATGGCGCGGGGTGGACTCCATGATAGATAGCACCCGCGTGTTTTTAATACCTTGCTGCCGCAACCGCTCAATCAGGCGCAAACGGGTGCGCTGAGAGGTCATTCCGATACCGTCGAATTGCATTTGGATAGGATTTCTGCCTAAAACTAAAAAATATTGTGCTGAGTCAGCCGATTAAATTGGTTAGAAGCGCGAATTTTACACCTAAACATCCAGGCCTGTTGAGTAAAACCAGTTCCAACTACGCGATAGGGCTATCAGTCTGGCAAGCATTGATCCATGGATTCGGCAGGTTTAGTGGTGCGCCCCCTGCCTACAATTTTCGCGGGTACACCGGCTACCGTGACCCCGGAAGGGACCGCTTCAATCACCACGCTGCCGGCAGCCACTTTGGCATTTTCACCCACGTCAACATTGCCCAGGATTTTACACCCGGCCCCCATCAACACACCTTTGTGGATGGTTGGGTGGCGTTTGACCGATTGGCAACCAGAGCCCCCCAATGTAATCGAATGCAGCATGGAGACATCGTCGTGAACGATAGCCGTCTCTCCGATAACCACACCCGTAGCATGGTCAATCATGATGCCGGAACCCATCTGAGCGGCTGGATGAATATCAACACCAAACCGCTCTGATATGCGGTTTTGGAAGAACAGCGCCAAGGCTTCACGACCCTGCTGCCAAAGCCAATGACTTATGCGATGCGACTGCAGAGCATGGAACCCCTTAAAGTGCAGCAGCGGCACCATATACTGGTCACACGCCGCATCACGGTCATACCAGGCATAAATATCGCGCAACATCTGTACTTCGAGGCCAGGTTGCTCCGCTAATGCCTCCTGGCAAACTTCACGTACCAGCATGGCAGAGAGGTCGGGGCCCGCCAGCAGGCTGGCCAGTGTATAGGTAATGGCATCTTGGAAGCTGGCGTGATTGAGGATAGTGCAGTAGTAAAAACTCGCCAATCCAGGCTCGGCAATACTTGCCTGCCGAGCCTCGGCACGGATACCCGGCCAGATTGCCAGCAGGTGGTTTGGAGCCTGGATGGTAGGAGAGAAGGAGTTCATCTTTTACTCTATTTATCGCCGGCACTTTGGTTTTCCCCCTCTCAACCAGAGGGAGAGGGCAGTCGAATGGGTACTGCAGCGCAGATTAACAGACTTTTATGAAACGCTGATAGATTTCTTCCAGGTGCTCGAGAATCGGTGCTTTCAGCTGGATGTCACTGGTCTCTAGCAAGCGGGCCAGCTGCGTCAGATCATACTCGGCCTCTAATTGCTGTGATAACGGCCGAAAACTCAGGTGCCACGGTTCCGGGGCAATACCAAACGGCCGGCAATCCCCATCAAGGCGCTTTACATACGGGCGATAAAAACCAACATCGGGGTTGTTATCCAACCAACGACTTAGCCACTGATGGAAAGCACCAAAAACCCCGTTTGGCTCGGCTTCGGCCTGGGTTAACTGTACCTGATAGCCGGCAGGCATCGCAGCACGATCATAGACATCCATATCCGTCCCCCAATGGTGCCTTGAGGCTCCTGGCAAAGCACTCCAGCGCAGGATAGCCTCAACCAACGGCCAGCCGTTCAGAGTTCCCGGCGGAATCGGGTACTCACTGACATCCAACACCGCTCGTTTACCGCAAGCCTTGGCATTCCAGATTGCTAACTGCTGATCAAAACTGCGAAAGGCACTTACCACGGCCAGTTCAAATCCGCTTTCTTTTGCCGCATCTGCCAGAATTTTTAGTGCCGGCGCCACCTGCGGGAGAATACCGGCCTTGGCTGCACCATATTGAAAAGCGGTAATGTGGCCATTAGTTTGGCCACTTAGGTTTTCGAAGGAGAGAGCTTGTATCGATTTCGTGGAGAACCCGGACACATTGATACCTAAGGTAACGCAACTGCAGCATTGCTCAATCCCTTTACAGAGTGGCTTTACCGCTAATTGTCAACAAGTGTATTATGAGGCTTTGCTATATCAAACTAGCATCGCTTGTACTTTATTTAAAAGCAGAAAAAACAGTCCAATAATAATAACGATTAAAGGCAAAGACTAATGAACGTCTACGAATCCGATCTTATCCACCTTAAAAATATTGGTGCAGCCTCCGTCAATATCCTCCACGCCGTCGGTATCCACAGTGTTAATGACTTGAAAAAAGTGGGCGCGGTTGAAACCTACCTGCGTATTAAACACCGGGGTATCAACGTCTCTAAGGTGATGCTGTACGCCTTACAAGGCGCACTGGAAGATACGCACTGGAACGACCTGTCTCCTCAGGAAAAAGCAGAACTGATTGAAGCCGCCAAAACACAAAATGTGGTGCAGCCACCTGTTTCAGTGGGTGTGCGACAGGCAATGTAACCCGTTGGCAGAGCGGCCCGTCCGTATAACATTGCCAATCATCCAGTTACCCTGCTGCGGCTCGACTCGCAATTGAGTACTGTTGTCAAAAAACAGTTTACATGCGAATGAGATTTGTTATTATTTGAAAATCAGCTGCCCACAACAGCTGATGTGAGGAGCCATTTCTGTGGTCTCTTCTCCTTAATCAGGCTAATCACGGTTTTAGGCCACCTCTTCCCGAGGTGGCTTTTTTTATTGAATTTTTTCAACGCGCACCCATCTTATTATCAGTTTTGATTCTCCTGCCGCCGGCATCAACCGGGGCGTTAACCAGACTGCTATTGGAGTGCACACACAAATGATGAGAATTGGCTTATTTTTGCTGACCAACATTGCCGTTTTGGTCGTAGCCAGTATCACTCTCAACCTGCTTGGAGTTGGCCATTATCTGGAAGCCAATGGCACGGGCTTAAACCTTACCAGCCTACTTATTTTTTGCGCCGTGTTCGGCTTCAGCGGCGCCTTGATCTCGCTTTTTCTCTCCAAAACCATCGCCAAATTCAGCACCCGCACACGGCTAATCGAATCACCCCGCAGCGCCGACGAGCGCTGGTTGATTGAAACCGTGCAGGATTTAGCCAATCGCGCCGACATTAAAATGCCGGAGGTTGGGATCTTCCCCTCCCCAGCCTCCAATGCCTTCGCCACCGGATGGAACAAAAACGGCGCGCTGGTGGCGGTAAGTGAAGGCTTACTGCACCGTTTTCAGAAAGATGAGATTCGAGCCGTTCTCGCCCACGAAATTGGCCATGTGGCCAACGGCGATATGGTTACCTTGGCTCTGATACAGGGCGTGGTTAACACGTTTGTTATGTTCTTTGCCCGTATCATTGGCTACGCGGTAGATCGCGCAGTCTTTAAAACCGAGCGCGGACATGGCCTCGGCTTCTACGCGGTCACCATTGTCGCCGAAATCGTACTGGGCATTCTTGCCTCAATGGTCGTGATGGCCTTCTCCCGCTTTCGCGAATATCGGGCAGACAACGCAGGCGCCAAATTAGCCGGCAAACAGTCAATGATTAACGCCCTAGCCCGTCTGCAGGCTGAAACCCAAGCCAAGGTTCCCAGTGACCTACCCGATACGATGTACGCCTTTGGCATCAGTGGCGGGTTTAAGGAGCGCTTCACCTCGCTACTCTCCAGCCATCCACCGCTGGCCGACCGTATTGCCGCCTTGCAACGCTCCGACTACTAACTCCCGCTTATACTATGAAGTTTGCTCCCATCGCATGGCTTGCCGCAATGCTGCTACCAGCTTGGATTGGGCTGGCAGCCGCCCCCGCGCAAGCCCTCGATACTGACGAAAGCAACAATATTGCGGTTTATAAAAACGCCAGCGCCTCGGTGGTATTCGTCACCAACAACACCCTGGTGCGCGACCCCTACTCCTTCAATATTATGAGTCGCCCGCAGGGCTCGGGCACTGGCTTCGTCTGGGATAGCCGCGGCCATATCGTTACCAACTACCATGTGATTGACGGCGCTCGCCAGATCACGATCACCCTCGCCGATCAAAGCTCCTGGGATGCCACGATTGTTGGCCTAGCGCCGGAAAAGGATATTGCGGTCTTAAAAATTGAAGCGCCAGCGGATCAGCTGCAGCCGCTTATGCGGGGCGATTCCGACGACCTGGAGGTGGGACGCAAAGTGCTGGCAATTGGCAACCCGTTTGGCCTGGATACCACTTTAACGGTGGGCGTGGTGAGTGCCCTGGGCAGGGAAATTCAAGCGCCAAATCAGAGAACCATCCGCAACGTAATTCAAACCGATGCGGCCATTAACCCAGGCAACTCAGGCGGGCCACTGCTCAACTCCGCCGGAGAGCTGATTGGTGTGAACGCCGCCATCTACAGCCCCAACGGCGCCAGTATCGGTATCGGCTTCGCCATTCCCGTCAACACCGTCAGCAAGATTGTGCCGGAGCTCATCCAGTACGGGCACTCCATCCGGCCCGTGATGGGTGTCGAGGCCGCCCCTATCGCTTGGGCCCGAGACAACAAAATCCCTGGCATCCCCATTTTAAGGGTCTTCCCCGATGGACCAGCCGATGCCGCCGGCATTGAGGGCATCACCACCAGTCGCTGGGGGGCAACCATATTGGGCGATGTGATATTGGCTATTGATGACCAGCCGGTACAAAGTCACGATGACCTGCTCGCGCTACTGGAGAACCACAAGCCGGGCGACAGCGTTACCGTCACACTCTTTCGCAGGGGCGAGGAGATAAAGCGCAGCCTTACTTTGACTGCGCCGTCAGATTAGCAGCTACTTACTAACCGAAAGTGTGCTCAGTACCAGGGAAAACGCCCGAACGGGTGTCGTCGGCGTACTTTTTCAGAGCGCCGGGAATGGAAGCCGTCTCCACCAGGAAGTTCTTCGAGAATTTGGGCGGCTTCTCGGTCAACCCCAAAATATCGTTAATCACCAACACCTGAGCATCCGTACCCTGGCCCGCACCAATACCAATGGTGGGCATGGCTACGGCACCGGTAATGGCTTCGGCTAAGCCGGTTGGAACGCACTCCAATACCAGCAGATCGGCCCCCGCCTCATCCAGCAGTTTGGCATCATTGAGTATGGTCGCCGCCTGATCCTCATTGCGCCCCTGTACCCGGAAACCACCAAACTTATTGACCGACTGCGGTGTTAACCCCAGGTGGGCACAGACGGGAATACCGCGGTCCGACAGCATACGCACCGTCTCCGCCACCCAGGCGCCGCCTTCCAACTTCACCATATGAGCACCCGCGCGCATGATACGGGTCGCGTTTTGCATCGCCTGCTCCGGCGTGGCGTAAGTCATAAAGGGCATATCACCCATGATCAACGATTTGGAGTTGCCACGCTTAACCGCCTCCACGTGGTAGATCATCTGTTCCATGGTGACAGGGATAGTGCTGTCGTAGCCCAGCACGGTCATACCCAGGCTGTCGCCCACCAGCAGAACTTCAATCCCCATCTTTTGCGCCATGGCGGACATGGGGGCATCGTAGAGGGCGACGCAAACAAACTTCTGCCCTTCTCGCTTAAACTTGCGCAAGCTGTTTACAGTGATGGGCTTACTCAACGCAGACTCAGTGGTTGGGGTCGCATAGGGCATGTTGCTTACTCTCTTTATATTGGCCGCCCGCAAGGAGCGCATAGACACTCAGAGCAACGGCGCAGGATTATAGAAGTGCCTGCCGTTTTTAATGGTCAGCAGGTACTCCACCAAAGCCTTATAGTCCTTAACATTGTTGGCCAGATCCAAATCCTTGGCGTTCACGATTAACAGCGGGGATTGGTCATAGTGCAGAAAGAAGCGTGTGTAGGCATCGTTGAGACGATCGAGATAATCGGGGTTGATCGCCCGCTCAAAGCCAACGCCACGCTTATGAATACGATCCATAAGTATGGAGGTCGGCGCCTGCAGATAGAGCACCAGGTCCGGTGCCACTGGATCACTGTTTAATTTGTCGGCGATCTGGGAATAGAGCAGAAACTCGTCTTTATCTAAAGTCGCTTCCGCAAAGAGACGATCTTTGGCCAGCAGAAAATCGGCCACATAGGCAGACTCAAACAGGTCGTCCTGATGGACATCCTGCAGCTGCTGAATACGCTGGAAGAGGAAAAAGAGTTGTGTCGGGAGCGCGGATTGCCCCGGCTGGGTATAGAAGCCTTCTAAAAACGGATTTTTATCGGTCTCCTCGAGAAGCACCTGGTAACCGAAGGTTTCAGCAAGGTGACGGGCCAAAGTCGTTTTGCCCACACCAATAGGTCCTTCCACGGCGATGTATCTCGGCCGCTCCACCCCTCTGAAATCCCAATTTAATCCAAAGCCGTAATCCAAAGGTTACCCCTCAATTGCAATTACTATGGCTCAAGCCGCCGAACACCCGCGCTGCCGAGCGTCGCTCGCAGCTCCTCGAGCCGGTGGCCGGTGGGTAGCGTGAGCGTTGGCGCTATGTCCGCCAAAGGGTAAACCACAAAGTTTCTCTCGTGCAAATGCGGATGCGGTAACGTTAGTGTTTCGCTATGCATCGTCAATGTACCGTAAAGTAACAGGTCCAGATCCAGAGTTCGAGCCCCCCAACGCACCAGCCGTTGCCGACCCTGAGCCTGCTCGATGGCCTGCATTGCCCGCAATAAAGCTTCGGCCTCCAGCTCGGTCTGCAGAGCCACCACGCCATTGATGAAATCGGGCTGTTCACCTGGGCCGATCGCTTTGGTCACATACCAAGGTGATTGCTCAACAATCTGGGTCGACTCAAGGCCCGCTAGCGCGCGGCAGCCCATCTCCACCTGGTGCAAAGGGTCATCTAAGTTCGAGCCCAGTGCGACGTAGGCTAAAACGGGGGAAGCAGACATTGCTAACTCTTATTCAGATTGGTCGGGAGTCGCTGTGGTAGAGCGATTACTGTTGGCGGGTTTGCGCCGTCTTGGGCGGGAGCGCCCGGAGCGCCCCTTGCCGGCTGCAGGCAAGGCTTTGATCATGGCTTCGCGGGTGTCGGCGTCGGCGAATTGGAACTCAGTCCACCAGAGACCCAGCCCCTGATGATTCTCACCAGACTGTTCACGCAGCAACAGGAAGTCGTAGGCAGCCCGAAAACGGGGGTGTTCCAAGGTGCGGTAGGCACGCATACCCGAGCGCCGGGGCAGCTGTGACTGCAGATCCCAAATCTCGCGCATGGTGCTGGTGAATCGCTTGGGAATGGCAACACGATTGAGCTGCTTCTGCAGTACCTGCTGCTGGGCCTGGATAGCGGCCTGGCTGAAATTTACGCCACTATCGACCAATTTCTGCTGACGCTCAACAATCTCTGGCCACAGCATCACGGCAAAGATAAAGGCAGGCGTCACCCGCTTATCCGCCCGAATCCGCTTGTCGGTGTTGGCCATGGCATTCTCAATAAGCACCACCACCTGGTCGTTTTTAGCGATCTGTTCGGCTACGCCGGGGAACAGGTGGCGAAACAGATCCCGCTCAAGCAGCTGGCGAAAGACCGCTGTGGAGTAACCCGCCATCAACAGCTTCAAGCACTCATCCCACAAGCGGGCGGAAGGGATGTTATCCAGCAGGCCACCCAGCTTGTAGATGGGCGCTGCGGTCTTCTCTTCGATCTGAAAACCCAATTTGGCCGCGAACCGGACTGCCCGCAACATGCGCACCGGATCCTCTTTGAAGCGGGTGGTTGGGTCGCCAATAATGCGCAGCAGGCGCCGCTCTATATCTTTGGCACCCTGGGTAAAATCGAGGATCTCAGCACTTTTGGGGTGAAAATAGAGCGCATTAACCGTGAAGTCACGACGTTCGGCGTCGCTGCGAATGTCGCCGTAGACATTATCGCGCAACAGCATACCCTCCGCCGAGCGGGAAGCAGTACCTTCGCCAACATGCTCATGCTGGTGGTGACTGCGAAAGGTGGTCACCTCGATGATTTCACGCCCGTAGCGTACATGCACTATGCGGAACCGGCGGCCGACGATACGCGAGTTGCGAAACAGCTTGCGTACCTGCTCCGGCGTGGCGTCCGTGGCGACATCGAAATCCTTTGGGTGCCCACCCAAAAGCAGATCCCGAACCCCACCGCCAACAAGATAGGCCTGGAAATTGGCTTCGTTCAGCCGGTCGATAACCTTAAGGGCACTGTGGCTGATATCTTTGTTCGATAACAGGTGCTTGCCCTTGGGGATTATTGTCTGGGTACGTTTACCGCTATCACCGGTAAAGAGGTTGATAAACCGTTTTAGCATGCGGGCTTCGAGTTTCGTCTATGCAGATTTAGGGGCGTCCAGAGTTAACTGGGTGCCATCATTTTGATCAAGGCGGTGAGTCTACCAGAGGAATAGAGCGCGGGGAATTTTCAGGCCTGTCAATCAGATGGGCCGGAAAGCCTAGGGCACATCAAGTCTACAGGCAACCAACCACAATTGATGCGTGTTTACTGGATTGAATAAGTGAGGTAGAGCGGAAAGGTTGGGGTAGAAAGTAAAAAGGGGAAGAGATACTCTTCCCCTTTGAATCTTTTATATCGCCAGAAAATTTGGCAGCTTCCATGCATCAGTATTTGCTTGTCGCAAACTCTCTCCGAGATTCAAGTTAGTTTGTCGCTAGTTTTTATTAATTTTAGTTGTTGTAACTTTCTTTATTATTATTTCTTGTTGTTATTATAGCTTCTTTTATTATTATTTATTGTTTTTATTCTAATTTGTCGTTTACTTAAGTTATTTATTCTTATTGTTTATTGTTGTTATGTATTTGCTATAAAGCAGGCAGCGTGCCAAAAATAAAATTTCTTTATTTTTCAATGCTTTAATTTGATTTCACTCTTTCTTATGCCGAATTGCTATTTTCAATTCGTTACCTATTCTCCCGCAAAATGTTACTCAGTTCCGAACCAGGTAACACTTTAGTCGGTGTTACCATAGGTCGCAGGTCGATAAAGTGTTACCCGAGCGGGCCGCCTTCGGGCCATATTCCGGATCAACTTCAGAATCAGCAGCCCCCATCACCAGATCACCAGATCACCAGATCACCAGATCACCAGGGTCGAGCCCGGACTAATCGATGCCGCCTAGGCCGAGTAGTCGTGCTCTCAGCATTAGCCATATGGAGTGATTGAGCGAGCTGGGCTGCCGCTACACGAGAAGCGCTGGCAGCAACAGTGCCAGGGCCAGGAGGGTGAAATCAGAAAGATGGGTTACTTGGAGGAAGAGAGGGTCTTTTTACGTTCTATACCCAGTTTTTGCCGTCGCTCCCACAGGCACTTGCGGCTGATACCCAATTTGCGGGCCAGCTCGGTTTCACTCATGGACTCCTGGTGCTCCAAAACAAAATGCTGGAAGTAATCCTCCAGTGAAAGATCTTCCGAAGGGTCGGTGTTGGGTTTGCTGACCGGCTTGCGGGTGAGGGTGTCGCTCTGCTCGTAGGGGGAGCTGCCCTCCTCTTCCGGCTCCCGATTATCGGTGCGAACCAGGTCCAAATCGATATCCAACACCTCGTGACCAATCTCTTGGCCCTCGTCGGTGAGAATCACAGCCCGCTGCATCGCGTTCTCCAACTCCCGCACGTTACCCGGCCAGGTGTAGGTACTGATGGCCTGTATCGCCTCCGGCGAGAGGGTCTTCAGGGGGACCTTCAGCTGCTCGCAGAACTTTTCGATCAACATCTCCGCCAGCGAGATAATATCTTTGCCCCGCTCGCGCAGTGGCGGCAAGGTCAACTGTAATACATTGAGACGGTAATAGAGGTCTTCTCGGAACTTGCCCTCGCGGCTCAACTGGCGCAGGTCCCTGTGTGTGGCGGCCACCAGGCGCACATCCACCTTGCGTGACTCAATGGCGCCGATGGGCCGGACTTCACCCTCTTGAATCACCCGCAGCAAGCGCGCCTGGGCCTCCAGCGGCAGTTCGCCAATCTCATCGAGAAAGAGCGTACCCCGGTCGGCGGCGGCCACCAGCCCCTCGCGCATCATGGCGGCACCAGTAAAAGCCCCCTTTTCGTGACCAAACAGTTCAGATTCAATCAGCGTCTCCGGGATGGCGGCACAGTTAACCGAAATCATCGCCTGGCCGGCTCGAGGGCTCAGCCGGTGAATGGCTTTAGCGGCCAGCTCTTTACCGGTTCCGGTCTCGCCGTGAATCAACACGGTCGCCTCGGTGGGGGCGATCTTACGAATTTTGGCGTAGAGATCGCGCATCACCGCGCTGTTGCCAATCATACCCTCAATGGTGGCGCTGTTACTGCGTGTTTTCTTCAGGCCGGGTTTATTCTCATTGGCCTTGCCTATCACCCGTTTTACCGCCGCCACCATCTCATCGTGATCAAAGGGTTTGGCGATGTAGTCCATGGCACCCATGCGCATGGAGTCAACGGCCGAGCGCAGACTGGCATAGCTGGTCATGATGAGAACCGGCACATCACCGGAGAGTTTGATCAGGTCGGTGCCCGGGGCTCCAGGCAGGCGCAGATCACTGATGATCAGGCTGAAATCGGCCAGCTGGTATTTGGTAGTGGCCTCTTTGACGGATGTCGCTTCACAGACTTCGTACTTGTTGCGCTCCAGGAGCTTACGCAAAGCAGTGCGAATAATAACTTCGTCTTCTACGATCAGAATTTTACTCATAATAATCGTTGGGCCATCAGTGTCTTGTGTAGCGATAACCTATAGCGGGCGGGAAGCTGGGGCATAGCGACCATGCCAGGCTTCGCCACGACGGGCCGATGGCCAGTTAGGCCCCAGGCAGCAACAGCCCAGCGCCTTTACTGGCGACACCAGTGGTCACCACCGGCTGATAATAACAGCCATACTGGCTAGCTGATTAATCAGCCGTCCCGGCTTGAAGGTCATCCGCTTGTAAAAATTCAAGGCCAGTGGGTAGCGAAATAATAAATCGGGTACCGGTCTGGCTCTCTTTGTTGATTGGGCTCTCCACCCGAATAGTGCCCTGGTGCTGATCGATAATACTGTACACCATCGCCAGACCCAAGCCCGTACCCTTCCCAGGCTCTTTGGTGGTGAAAAACGGTTCGACAATTTGATCCAGATGGGCCTTATCAATACCCGAGCCCTGGTCCGTCACCCAAATTTCAACCTCGGTGTCCTGCTCGTGGGCTTCGATAAGCACCTTGTCACCATCTTGACTGGCATCCCGGGCGTTAGAGAGAAGATTCACAAATACCTGAATCAGCTTCTGGTCGTCGGCAAATACCTGCACGCTCGGCCCAACCAAATTGCAGTAGTCTACTTGGATATTGTCTTTCTGCAACGATAGCAGCGAGACCGCCTCTGCCACACAGTCATAGAGCGCCACCGGATGAAAAGAGTCACCGCCATGATTACCTGCGTGGGAAAAGCTCACCAGTGAATGCACAATGCGGCTGATTCGATCGGTTTGCGAGAGGATCTGCTGGGCCGATTCCAGGGCATCGGGGGAGTCCACCTCATACTTTAAATTCTGAGCCAGGCAGGCGATACCCGTTACCGGGTTGCCAATTTCATGGGCTACGCCCGCGGCCAGGCGGCCAATAGAAGCCAAGCGCTCGCTGTGCGCCAGCTCATGTTCCAGGTGCTTCAGCTCGGTAATATCCTCAAGCAAAATCACCTGGCCGTCATCTTCACCGGTAGAGGTTGGGCTGTGCAGGGTCGACTTATGCAGGCTGAAGTAACACTCCCGCCCCTGCACTCGCACCAGTACACTCTGGCGATGGGCCTCATCACCCTGGCTGAAAGCGGTAATCAATTCGCGCCAGGGGGTAGGCAGATCGGAGAGGTGCGAACCGGCAATGGTCGCCGATTCAATTCCGGTCAATGCCTCCATGGCCCGGTTCCACATAATTACCTCCAAGTCGCGACCCAGCGAACAGATCGCCAGTGGTAACTCCTGCAGCGTATTGCGGTGATAGAGGCGCAGATTATCCAACTCAGCCGCCATGCCTGACAGCCGGTCGCGGTAGCGGTGCAGCCTCGATTCGATCAGGTTGATGTCGGTATTGCTGGTCTGATCCGGCAAGCGATAGGGCAAGTGGCGATCGACCAGCTCATTGGCCACAGAACGCCCCATCATCGACGACAGATTGGTCTCCAGGCGGTTGCGAATACGCCGTAAACAGTAGGGGCGCCGTTCAGAGAGGCTGAAGCCCAACTCCTCCACTGCCCGGTTCACCTGAATCTCTGCCAGAGTCGCCCCCAGGCTTTTGCTCAACCGCTCTTTAATCTCCTCGCAGCTGTGCACATCGAGAATCACACGCACCGGGTGGGTCAGCTCGTTCTCGGTACAGAGGGAGGCACTGTACTGCTCCTCCGCATTCTGTTGGGTGAGCAGCGAGACCACAATAAAGGCCACCATATTCAGCCCCAGGGAACAGAGGGTGATGTTGTTCCAGCCATCAATGCCGACGGTAATCACCCCCCAATAGGGTACCGCCAGCTGGTTGATGTTCAACATCATCGGTAGGAACAGCAACAGGAACCAGATGGCACTGCCCACACTGAGGCCTGCTATCAAGCCGATTCGGTTGGCCCTCGACCAGTAGGTCACAGAAATAATGGCGGGGAAGAACTGCAAGGTTTCGATAAAGGTCACCAGCGCCAACTCCATCAGGCTGTGCTGACCACCCACCAATAGATAGAAGAGAAAGCCCACCCCAAAAATTGCGCAGATGGTGGCCTGGCGTAACCAGACCAGGCGCCGGCGCAGATCGCGCTGACTGCCAAGCCGGGAGAGCGGTAACAGCCAGTGGTTGAGCACCATCACCGAACTGGCCAGGGTGATCGACACCATGGCACCGGTGGCCGCCGACAGGCCACCCACCAAGGCCAGCAGTGTCAGCCAAGGGCTATCGAGCAGTAACGGCACGCCCAGCGTGTAGTACTGCACCGGCAGTGGTACCGACAGCTCAAACCCGGCCCAAAGGATGGGGAAAATCGGCAATGCCATAAATAGAAGGAAGAGTGGAAATGCCCAGGAGACGATGCGCATCGAGCGGGCCAGCGGCACCTCCACCACAGAGGATTGAAATATGTGCGGCAGCGCCAGGGAGGTGGCGATAAACACCAGCAGCAGAGTATGGGCGCTGCTGTCGTTGAGCGACTCATACAGCAGTTGGTGCTGATTGGGGTTGTCGAGCAGCCACTGATCCAGACCGGAAAGGCCGCCAAACACCTGGAACAGCGCCACCAGGCCGATGGCCATCAGCGCGCACACCTTGATCAGCGACTCCATGGCCATGGCCATCACCAAGCCCCGGTGGCGATCCCGAGTGGCGCCGAACAACAGGCAGAAAACGCATAACAACAGGCAGTAGACCATGGCCACCATCATCTCGAAACTGATGTTATAGCTGGTCAGTTTGGCGAACGATTTTGAGTTGAGCGTTAAAATCGCCAGCGACTCCGATACCGCCTGAATCTGCATCGCCAACAGCGGCAGCAGGCTCACCAGCATACACAGAGTCACCAGGCTGCCCACCGCTTGGCTGTGGTAGCGAAACACCAGCAGATCGGCCACCGAGGGAATTTTAAAGCGGCGCACCAGTTGCGCGATCGGCGTCAGCGTCACCGGCGCAAAGACAAACAGTGCGGCGGTGCCTATGTAGTAGGTGAGTGCGCTGTAGCCATACTGGAACGCGAGGTCGACGATACCGTAATAGGCCCAGGTACTGGCAAAGACCCCCAGCGAGAGAATATAGATAATCGGGTTGTTAACAATGGCGTCTGGGATCCAACCGCGATTGGTAATGATGGCAACGCCGAAAATCATGGTGACATAGATCACCAGTACCAAGGTTACCGTGGAGAGATCAAAGGTCATCGCCGGAGGACCCTTTGCGTTGTAACCAGAAGGCGACCAGAATGACCAGCCCCCAGAGCAGGAAGGGGCGGTACCAGGCGCCCTGAGGATTGACAATCCACTGCAGCACCGACGGCGAAAAGACAGCCGCCATCACCAGAATCAGAATGATTAATCGCTGTTTGGATAGCGAATTTTCAGAACGCACCTAAGCCCCCACAAAACAACCTCACCTGCCATCGTTAACGATCGCCATCTGCTTGGGCACCCGGTCGATCTGCCAATGGCCAATGGCCCAGCGGATAATTTCATCCACCGAGCCCTGACGCAAGTCCCGAGGCGGCTGCTGGTTTAAAAAGATCAAAGCAGAGACCAAGTTATTGCTGGCCTGATCAACAACCAACGCCGGCGCATGGTTCTGCTTACTCAACTTCTGCCCCTGGCGATTTTCGGCTACCGGCAGGTGGGCGTAGCTCGGTTTGGGGTAATCCAACAGGCTGTAGAGGCACGCCTGGCGGACCGTGCTGTCGAGCAGATCGGAACCGCGCACGATATCGGTGACCCCCTGGTCATGGTCATCCACCACCACCGCCAGTTGATAGGCAAACAGCCCATCCTTGCGCAGCAGTACAAAATCGTCCTGCGGGCTTTGCAGACTCTCCGCCATCTCGCCCTGCACCCGATCCTCAAAGCGCCAGGCAAACCGGCCAACTTTGCATTTTATTGCCACCGGCTGGCCAGGTTTGGGCGGATGCTTCAGGCAAAAACCATCGTAACCCTGCGCCAGCGTCAACAACCGCTGACGACTACAGGCACAGGCATAGAGTCGCCCCGCTGCCTGCAGCTTTTGCAGGGCGGCCCGATAACGTTCATGGCGCTGGGACTGATAGACCACCTCGCCATCCCAGGCCAGGCCATGCCCGGCCAGCGCCGCCAGGATCAGGTTACTGGCGCCGGGCTGCTCCCGTGGCGGATCCAGGTCCTCCATGCGCACCAACCAGCGGCCACCGGCGGCACGGGCATCCAGAAAGCTGGCCAAAGCGGCGATCAGAGAACCAAAATGGAGGGGGCCGGTGGGCGACGGCGCGAAACGGCCAACGTAATGACTGGCGGCGGAGTTGCTACTGACGGGCATGGCAACCGATAGATTGGTGAAGAGTCAGTGGTGGGCGCGATGCCGCCAGGCAATGCTTGCGCAGTGGCATCATCCAGATGCGAAAAGGGGACCTTTCGGTCCCCATCAGAAGCGTTTAACCGCCAACCTGCTTTTCGCGGATCTCATCCAAAGTTTTGCAATCGACACACAGGGTGGCGGTTGGCCGCGCTTCCAGTCGGCGAATACCGATCTCCACACCGCAGGTGTCGCAGTAGCCGTAGTCACCGGCTTCAATCAATTCCAGGGTGGAGTCGATCTTCTTAATCAATTTGCGCTCGCGATCGCGAGTGCGCAGTTCCAGGCTGAACTCCTCTTCCTGGCTGGCACGATCAGCGGGATCGGGAAAGTTGGCAGCCTCATCTTTCAGATGGCTCATGGTCCGGTCGACCTCTTCCAACAGCTCTCCTTTCCATGCGAGAAGCAACTGACGGAAGTGTTCCTGTTGCGCAGGATTCATGTATTCTTCACCGGGCGCCGGCTGATAAGGCTCGATCCCGTGAGAGGAAATCTTGTCTGCAGCGGATGAATTTGGCATGGTTTTGTGCCTCGCTTATCAAAAACACAGGCCTGTTTAGATACGGCCCCCTCTGTATTTTTTAAGTCCATTTTTTCGAGCGGAGGAAGCTACCAGAAACCCTAGGGCAGTGCTAGCAATTTTTGCTCTAATGGCACACAACTGGCAGCTAAATCAGATTTTTCGACCCTAACGGAGCCATCACAGCCTTCCCGTTTACGAATAAACCGAACATCTTATGAAGTTTAGTCCTAAATTTTCCAAAGCCACATTTATCAAGCGCTA
This sequence comes from Halioxenophilus sp. WMMB6, assembly GCF_033283405.1. Taxonomy (NCBI): domain Bacteria; kingdom Pseudomonadati; phylum Pseudomonadota; class Gammaproteobacteria; order Alteromonadales; family Alteromonadaceae; genus Halioxenophilus; species Halioxenophilus sp. WMMB6. The sequence goes on along the minus strand of NZ_JAWMQR010000006.1, from coordinate 49,370 downwards.
TAAAAGGTTCCTCACTGATATCCAATTGGCCGATGGTTCGGTCATCACCGTGCACTGCCCTAACACCGGTTCCATGAAAAACTGCGTAGCCCCCGGCACCCCCTGCTGGTACTCCACCTCAGACAACCCCAAGCGCAAATACCCAAACACACTGGAGCTGATCACCACCCCCACCGGAGACCTGGCCGGCATCAACACCAGCCGCACCAACGCCCTGGTGGCTGAAGCCATTGCCAATGGCGTGGTCGCGGAATTAGCGGGCTATCGCACCATCAAGCCGGAGGTGAAATGTGCCATCGATAACAGCCGCATCGACTTTTTGCTGAGCGACGGCCGCGCCAGTGAACCCGACTGCTTTGTCGAGGTGAAAAACGTAACCCTGCGCGAAGCGGATGGCCTCGGCTATTTTCCCGACGCCGTCAGTGAGCGCGGCAGTAAACATCTGCGCGCTTTGATGGCGTTAAAGGCCGAGGGTTATCGCAGCGTACTCTTTTTCTGTGTCCAGCACAGTGGTATTACCTCGGTTTCACCGGCAGACCATATCGATGCCGTCTATGGCCAAACGCTGCGCGAGGCCGCAGCCGCCGGGGTGGAGATCCTCGCCTATGGCTGCCAGCTCTCGGCCAGCTGTTGCGCGATCGACCACAAACTGCCGGTGCGGCTCAACAATGGTTGAGTCACTCCCGCTAAGTTGAGTCACTCCCGGCAAATCGATCTGAGCTTTGCCCGACAGAGCCAATCCTGCCGCTGCCGTCTATTTCCTCAACCTTGCTATGGAAAAGCAAATTCCGGTACTCTGGAGGCTCGCGGCCGTAGCAACTGGCGTGGCGGAGTGCCACCAGCACAGTGACGGCGTAGTAAATTTGTTTCAGCCAAACAGTTACAAACGTGCAAAAGATAGCCAACAACGGACGTTTTATTCATTTTGCCGATCTAACCCTCGACCTCAGCGGGCGGGAGCTACGGCGCGATGACACCGCCATCAAAGCCCCCGAGCGCACCATCGATCTTCTGCAAATACTGCTCTGCCAAAGCTATAGCAGTAACCAAAATCAGATCGATCACCAACACTCTGCCGATAACCAAAGCTATGTCGATAACCAAAGCTATGTCGATAACCAAAGCTATGTCGATAAAGAGCGACTCATCGAGCAGTTGTGGCCACAGCAGATAGTCACCGATGCCTCCCTCTCCCGTCTGGTCTCCGATACCCGCCAGGCCCTGGGTGAAAACGCCAAAGACCAGGCTATTATTCAAACCATCCGCGGCAAGGGTTTCCGTATTCACCCGGCTATCGAGATCACCTTCAGCGATAACGCCGCCAGCGGCCTAAACAGTCAGGGCTACAAAGCCCCGGCTAAATGGGGCGCGGGCCTGCTGACGCTCGCCGTTGTTATCTTGATCACCAGCGCCGCACTCTATTTTTGGGGCTTTGATAGCCAAGAGCCGCACCCGGGGCGGCTGTTGGTGTTGCCGGTGGCCATCAATACCGGCGACGACCACGACCAGTGGGCCAAATACGGCATTATGAACCTGGTGATTGACCAGCTGAGCCAGTACCCGGAGCTGGAAGTGGCCGATATGTCTTCAACCCTGCGCTCGCTGTCGGCCATCGAGTTCGACGCCAACAGCACCGAGGGTGACCTGTTCCAAACCCTCTGCCCCAAGCTCGGCTGTGACCAGCTGATGCCACTGACACTCTCTTTTAATAATGGCCAATTGCAACTGCGCTACCACCTGATCTCCAGCCAAGGGCAGACCAGCGATTTTGTGTTTGAGAATAACGACCTGTTTCTCTCCGCCAATATGCTGATCGAACACGCCCTGGAGACCCTGCTGCCGAAAAGCCCGGAGCGGGTGGTCGCCGTCAATGGCTACACCAGCAACCCCAAGGCCAATCAGGACTACGCCCTGGCCATGGACTACCTCTACCAGGGTGAGCCACAGAGTGCCCTCACCTATTTAGAGCTGGCCCTGCAGAAGGAGCCGCAATTTACCTGGGCAGAGATCCAAAAAGCCGATGCCCTCACCCGCGTTGGCCAAAGCAGCGAAGCGGGCACCATCGTGCAACAGCTGTTGCAGGCGCCACTGACTACCCGCCAGCAATACGCCCTTACCCGCCTGCAATCGAATATCGCCTACGACGCCGGCGACTTGGAACAGTCGCTGGCCTTTGGCGAACAGCTACTGGCGCTAACCCAAACCCTGGATGACCCGGAACTGGAGGGCAACGCGCTGATGAACCAGGGCACCGCCTGGCAGGCGCTGGGGGAGTCGACCAAAGCCATCGACTACCTGGAGCAGGCGGTGGCGGTCTATGAAGCGGCCCAACTGCGGCTGCGCAGTGGCCAGGCACACCTCAATTTGGGCAACGCCCTCTGGACCAGCAGCTACAGCTATGACCAGGCCAGCAACCACTACAACCAAGCCGAGCAGCTGTTTCGCGAGGTCGGCGCCAAAGGTTACCTGGCCTACAGCAAGCATATGCTGGCCGGGGTTAAGTTGGAGAGTGGCCGCTACCCATCGGCCGAGCGCGACTTGGCACAAGTGCGTGACCTCTACCAGCAGTTGGGCGACAGCGAAGGGGTGTTACTGGTCGACAACGACCTGGCCAGCATCGCCTTAAAACAGAGTGACTACCCGAAAGCGGTGGCCATTGCCCAGGCCTCCTACAACGCCAGTGAAAACCTCAGCTTTGTCCGCTCCCACGCCTCGGCCATCCTCTCACTTGCCCACCTCTACCAAAATGATGATACCGCCGCTGAGCCCTTTGTCAGCGAACGGCAAACCAACGAGTGGTTCGACGCCCGCCTGCCCTACGCCATGATCACGGCCATCTACGCCCATCAGCAGGGGCGACTGCAACAGGCCGCCGACGCAGCCGCCGCGCTTAAAACACAATTGGGAGAGGAGTGGACAGCCGGTCACCAGGCGTGGGCAGACTTCTTTGCCCAGGAGGACACACTGGGCCGCGCCAGCCGCCACGACTACGCCCAGATGATGGTGGAATTTAACCCGGACTCGGCCCGCTAATGACGATGGCTGGCTGGCCTAAGCGAAATAATGATCCGCAAGCTCAGAAAAACGCACCGGGAAAAATGCGTTCCGAAGGGCCGATTATCGCGCCGCTTATGGGGCCACTGGCCACAGCCCTGTTTGCCACTCCCACAGCCGCTTTACTCTGGCTGGCCACCAATAAACACCTAGGGCCTTCTGGCGCTTTTCTGGGCACAACCGGCTTTTGGCTGGTGCTGGGTGGCTTTGCCCTGGTTGCGCTATTGATACCCAGGCTTTTCCCATCGCTTTTAGGCAAGCTATGGCATGGGCTAATTAAATTTGAGCACTGGTTTTAAAACCACCTAACGCGCTCACGTCTCAAAGAGAACTCTGCCGCCGGCACTCCACATTTACCCTTAGCCCGGCCGCGCAACCCTCTCCGCTCGCTACACAGGCAATTTGCACCCTCCGCAATGCACAGCATCATCCCAGTTAAAAACCCATAACCCATTGTTTTTTATAGCTTTCAAAAAGTTTCAGGTTAGATTCAAGCTTCTCTCTACCGGCTCTGTTTAACTCCCCGTCGAGCACCACACTCAATTAGGGAGAGAGAGCTATGCCGGAGACTTTTAGCCGCCTGCTAACAGTCTGGCCTTGGTTATGCGGCGCACTGCTGATCACCATCACCAGCCTTTGTTGGCTGAAACCAACACTGGTAACCGCCAGCCACAGCGAACGCTATTTCACCTGCACCGAAGGCTACGAGCTGCAGCTCACCGATTCGGCCGTGCGCTGTTACCGGCCACAACAGACCACCTACCGCGCCGCCAACGCCTGCCCGACACTCACGGGTAACACGGTATTAGCCATCGATTACCAGGGCCAGCACGATCTCTGCCTAACCGGCGTAGATGACGAGGCAAACGAGCCGCCGGGCTGCGCGGCCGGTTTTGAACTGGAAGTTCGCAGCGGACCGGACCGCTGCTTCCAAAGTAACCTGGCCAGCAGTATCGCCCCCTCCGAACCGGCCACCCCCAACCAACCCAATACCCTCAAACCCAATACCCTCAAACCCAATACCCTCAAACCCAATACCCTCAAACCCAATAACCGTATACCCGATAACCCCAGTTAATTGAGCGAAATTCATCTTCGCCTGGACTGCTTACAAAAAACTTAGGGAGAAGCACACATGTCACTGTTAACACACCTGCGCCCGTTACTGGCGCTACTGTTTATCACCACGCTGCTGTTTGGCTGCCATCACGACGATGAAGAGGAGGACTCCGGCGGCGGTGTTACCGTGGAAAAAGTGAGCGCCTCGGCCCAGGTCACCGATCTCGTCGGGGCACCCATTAGCGAGGTTACCGTTACCATTCGCTCAGCCAGTGACAACAGTGAGTTGGCCAGTGCAACCACCGACGCCAATGGCCAGATTGCCATCGCAGAGCTACCCACCAACAGCGACCTGGTGGCCAGCTTCAGCAAAACAGGCTTTGCCGTCCAGGTTAAGCCCTTCCACACCCCGGAGCAGAACGCTCCACTCCACTTTGCCATTGCCCTGCTGGCCCGCGAGCTGCCCAAAGCGTTTGCCGCCGAGGAGGAGGCCGATGTGGTCGGTAAAGATGGCGCCCGGGTGCAGGTGGCCGCCGACGCCTTTGTCGACAGCGACGGCAACCTGGTCGGTGGCGAGATAGAGGTCTCCATCACGCCTGTTGATATCAGCAGCAAACTGGGCCTGGCGGCCTTCCCCGGCGCCTTCGCCGGTCTGCTCGAAGATGGCAACCAGGTGCCCATCGCCAGCTTTGGCTCCACCGAATTTCACTTCCAGCAGGGCGATGAAGTACTGCAACTGGCCCCAGGTGCCACCGCCACCATCGAGCTGCCCATGTACGCCAGCCAATACCCCAATGGTACCGAGGTAAAAATCGGCGACAAGATTCCGCTCTGGTCGCTCAATGAAACCAGCGGTTTGTGGCAATACGAGGGTGAAGGTGAAGTGATTGCCAGCCCCTACTCCCCGGTGGGCTTGGCCATGCGCGCTACCGCCAGCCATTTCAGTTGGTGGAATACCGACTGGTACCCCAAAGATGAAGAGCTCTTCGATTTCTCCTACGCCGTGATTGCCTATGATACCGACGGCAATGTCATCACCGATTTCGATGGTGAACTGGTCTCGCTGTTCATCTACGTCGGCAGTCCCACAGCACAGGTAGAGACCTTTGCCGTCAGCAACATCGGCGAGACGAGCAGCGGTGAAGTGTTTGAAAGCCTGTGGTGCTTCGAGGCCTCTTACGACTACATCTTTGTCGATGACCAGGGCAGTGAGCGCTCATCGAGTATCGACTCCGATGTCTACTGTAAATATCTCAGCGAACCCACACACATCGATATTCCACTGGTGATGGATCTGGAATTCAAAGTCGACAATCAATTACGCCACACCGCCACCGAGGGCAGCAACTACGCCGCCTGTGGCGATTGGCCGCGCATCAAGGTGCAATCCATCTACCCCTACACGCTCTCCGTCGTCAGCGGGTCACTGCCACCGGGCCTGGAGCTGCAAGAGGATGGCCGCTTAACGGGCACCCCCAATCAGGCGGGCAGCTATACCTTTCAGGTGGATGTGGAGAGCTTTCACAGCGATGGCACGCGGAAGGATTACGACATAGTGATCGACACCATTGAGGTCTCACCGGCGCTGGAGTTTTCCGCCTTTGAACCGCCCTACCTCTACGTCGCCACCCCCATCACCATCGCCGCCTTTGACTACGCTGGTGGCCTGGAACCCTATGAGGTGATTGTGCTCGACGAAGATGGCGCGGTACCCAATGGCATGAACTTCTACAACGGTGTCGCCAGCGGCGCACCTGGACGGCTGATTGTTAACGGCACACCCACCCTCCTCTATTTCGCCAATGTGGCGGCGGTGCTCGAGGATGCAAACTGCGCCAAAGCCTATGCCGGCTATGATCAAGGCGTGATGTGGGGGCCAAAGCCCGCCGGCACACCCGAGCCCGCGCAGGTCAATCGCCCGTTCAGCTTTACGCCGACCAACAGCGAAGGCCCGGTTGACTACTGGGAGATCATTGCTGAGGGTGATGGCCTGCCCGCCTGGGCCGGGCTCAACCCCGACACCGGCGAGATTACCGGCACACCAACGCCCAGCGACGCCAACACCGAAAACCTGGTCTATATGAAAGCGGTGGGCCCCCGACTGGGAGACTACTTTGGTGAGCTCGGTGACATCTACGGCGACTTCCGCCCGGAAGGGATATTCTCCTTCACCCTAAGTGTCTTTATGGCGCCGCCGGAAGTGGTGCCAGTGGGTGAAATCTTTGCGGTCGCGGTTGGCCAGGCGTTCAGCTTTACCCCCACCAACATCGGTGAAGCCGCAGAGTATTGGGAGGCCGACAATCTGCCCGACTGGTTGAGCCTCGACCCCAGCACCGGCGAGATTTCGGGTACACCCGCCGTGGTGGCGAATCACACCGGTATTAACCTGCGCGCGGTCAATGCCGGCGGCAGCAGTGAAACCGGTGAGTTCACCATTACCGTGCTCGCCGGTATCACCGCGCCAGCGCTCTCCGGCACGCCCAGCCCGGCTGCGGTCGGTACGGCTTACGGTTTCACCATCAGCAACAGTGGCGGCAACGCCAGCAGCTGGTCGGCAAGCGGTACCCTGCCGGCCGGTATCAACTTCAACGATGGCACCTTCTCCGGCACCGCCACCGCAGCGGGCAGCTTCGGCGGCATAGTGGTAGAAGCCAGCAACAGCGCCGGCAGCGATACACTCGCGGTGACGCTGGTGGTTAACCCCGGCCAGCAGGCTGAGTTGCAGTTTGCCGACCCAGGCCCCATCAGCAAAGCGCTGAATGAGGCCGCGTTTACCAACCTGGCCAGTGGCGGTTCGGGCAGTGGCGCCATCAGCTACAGCAGCAGCGACACTGCCGTGGCCAGCGTCGATGCGGCCTCCGGTGAGGTCACCTTGGTGAGCGCCGGCAGCACCACTATTACCGCCAGCAAAGCCGCCGACAGTAACTATCTGGCCACCTCGGCAGCCTATCAGCTGGCAGTCACCTCCCCGGTGGGTATCGGTGGCGTGCCGACAGTGGCCCTGCAAAGTTCCTTCTACAGCTGGACGCCAGAGGTGAGTGGCATTACAGCACTGGCCTGGAGCCTCACTGGGGGTGCCCTACCGACATCACTGTCGTTGGATACCGTCACCGGTGAAATTTCCGGCTACCCGAACGCATCCCCCGGAAGCTATGACTTCACGTTGCAGGCTACGGCGGATGACAGCAACACCTACCAGGCGAGCTTTACCATCCAGGTGTTTGAACCCGGTTGCGTAGCCGGTTCGGAGGGATTTTGTAATCTGGTTGCCTACCAGAATAGCCTGACGACCTTCTACTTCGCGGCCGATTACCTGACGGCCCCCACTTGGGCGATCACAGACGGCGAGCTGCCGGTGGGGCTCACCCTGGATAGCGAAGCGGGTACCATCTCCGGTATAGCCACGGAACTGGGTAACTACAACTTTACCCTCAGAGCCAGCGACGGGAGCAGTGAGATCTTCTATTTCATCCAACTGGTGGTTACTGAAGCAGTGCCGCTCTAGCAGTACCCGCTAGCGGTACCTCGCTAAAGGCCGCAGCCCTTGCCATCCGGCAAGGGCTGTTAACGCAGGGCGGCGACCATCTCCGGGTCGCCGTCTTTGGCTATATCTCTGGCCGACAGGCCCATGTTGTTCTTGCGGTTGACCGAGCTGCCGGCCGCCACCAGACGCTTCACTATTGGCAGTGCGTTGGCCTTTACCGCCAATATCAACGCCGTATCCCCCGCCTGATTGCGCACACTCACATCCACCTGCCGCGCCAACAACCACGCCACCACCGCATCGTCACTGCGTGCGGCGGCCGAGTGCAACGGCGTGTTGCCGGCTAGGGTCGGTCGATTGAAGTCGGCCTCTGCGGACATTACGGTCAAGCAGGGCAGGCAGGAGCGGTCGGCGGCGACCGCTGCGGGTGTCACCCCTTCGCGGTCGGGCTGGTCGTCCATCAGGCCCGCTTTCAGCAACAGACGGATCATCTCGGCGTTGGCGTGGTTGGCGGCAAACCAGAGGGCACTGCGCCCCTGGGCATCGCGCGCCACCGGCGAACTGGGCTTGGGCATCGCCTTAATAAAAGCGGTTTGATTGGCCATCGCCGCCACCAGAAAATAGCGGCCAAGGCGCGGTGCCGAGGGTTTGTTGTGCAGACCAAGCGCCTGCAGCAGTTGTTCCGCCACCCCGGTCTGCCCGGCCATCAGCGCCAGCTCCACCGCATCGCGCCCCTGATCCGTCTCGCGATAGGCGTTACCACCCCGGCTGAGCAGCAGCTTGGCAACGGCAACCTTGCCCGATTGCGCTGCCCACTGCAGGGCGGAGAGCTCACCGCTGACCGGCTGCTCGGGATCCAGTCCCAGGTCGAGCAGCGCCGACACCATGCTGACATCGCCCTGGGCGATAGCCGGTGCCAGCAGATTGGAGCCATCGGCCAGGCGCTGGCCGAGCAGCGCCGGGTGGGCTGCGGCCTGTTTGCGCACCAACTCGACATTGCCACCGCTCACTAGGCGCGCCAGCTCGGCGACAGTCACTGCGTCTCCGGTCCACTCCTCGGCAAAGCGCTGCTCACCACCGCCCTTGGTGCGCGCTTGGCCAGGGCCGGGTTTGGCGCCGGCGGCCACGAGTGGCGCCCGCAGTTCGGCCTCGGCCAGGTCGAGGGCGGTCTGCTGCTCACTATTCAGGGCATTAACGGCAATATTCGTCGCCAACAATGGCTGCAGCCACTGTGGCCGCTGGCGCCGCACCGCGTAGTGCAGCAGGGTGTCGCCGTTGGCCAGTTGGCTATTAAGCTTGAGGCCTGCGTGTTGTAACGGTGCCAAAGCCCAGGGTTGATCGGCATCGATGGCGACAAAGCCGGCATTTTTGCCAAAGCGGTCGACCTGATTGGGGTTGGCACCCTGTTGCAACAGCCACTGCACCGCATCGCGGCTGCCTGCGGATAGGGCCAGCAACAGCGCACTCTGCTGGTCGCGGTCGGTCTGGTTGATGTTATCGACCGCCTGCAACAGCTCGGGCAGACGACCAATCTGGTTCTTCTGCGCCGCCGCCAACCACTGCGCCAGTGGGCTTAGAGGTTGGTCGCCACTGACGGTGATTATGTGCTGCTGCGCCAGATAACGCTGGGCGGGCAGAAAGCCCTGGGCCGCGGAGCGCTCCAGCAGCTGTTGGGCCCGGGCGGGTTGTTCGGTTAGCAGCAGCGCCAGGCTGTACTGGGCTTCGGCGTGACTGCCCTGGGCCGCCCGCTCCAGCCAGAGCCGTTCAGCCTTGGCATCGCGCGCCACTCCCCGCCCCAAACGGTAGAGACTGGCCAGTTGATACTGGGCCTCACTGCTGCCAGCCTCAGCCGCCACCCGGTAGAGGCGAAAGGCGGTGTTGTAATCCTCCAAACGCACCGCCTTGGCGGCACGGGACAGATCCACCCCGGATAGCTCCACCGCCTCTGCCGCCAGCACCGGCGGCCCACTGAGCAGCAGGCAGAGAAGCGCCAGGGGCGCGTTACGCCGTACCAAACTTTTCTTGCACATGGATGCCAATCTTCTTCAGGAAGGGGGTGGGCAAAATACCACCGGCACAGACGATAATGTCGTCGTTGCCCAGGCGCTGCCGCCCGGCCACAGTGCTCAATTCAACACTATCGGCGGTGATGTTTTGGACTTCAGAGGACAACAGCAGCTGCAGCCGGCCGTCGGCGGCAAATTCGGCCACACGCTCCCGGTTCTTCTGTTTGGCGCGGCCGAAGGCGTCGCCCCGGTAACTGAGGGTAACGCGACTGCCCGGCTGCTCGGCGATGGCCAGGGCCGCCTCCAGGGCGGAGTCGCCACCACCCACCACCAGCACCCGCCGGCCCCGGTACTGTTCCGGCTCCTGCAGACGATAGATCACCTTGCCCAGCTCCTCTCCGGCGACTCCCAACTTACGCGGCGTGCCCCGCCGGCCCATGGCCAGCAACACGGTGCGCGCCCGAAATTGCTGGCGCTCGGTGTGGATGGTAAAGCCCTCGGCATCGTGTTCGATATTGGCCACCCGCTGCTCGGTTTTGACCGCCAGTTGCTGCTCCTGGGCGACCTGCTGCCAATAGGCCATCAGCGCCTCTTTGCTGGCCTCTTTAAACTGGAATTTGCCTACGCCCGGCAGAGTCGCCGGTGCCGTCATCACCACCTTGCCGCGCGGGTAGTGAGCGATGGTGCCACCGATGCTGTCCTGTTCCAGCACCAGGTAACGCAGTTTCTTCTGCTTGGCAGCCAGGGCGGCACTGAGCCCGGCCGGGCCGGCTCCGACGATGATCAGATCAAAATCACCGCCCTGCCGCTTGCGCGCCATGGCGGCAGCGGCCGTGGCCGCCTGTTGCCCCTGGCTGATGGCATTGCGGATCAGGCCCATGCCTCCCAACTCGCCGGCGATAAAGAGCCCCGGCACGGAAGATTCAAAATCGGAACTGACGGCGGGGATCTCGACGCCGCGACTGGCTGTGCCAAACACCAGGGTGATGGCCTCAGTGGGGCAGGCCTTCTGGCAGGCGCCGTGGCCGATACAGGCCGAGGGGGTGACCAGTTGCGCCCGCCGGTTGATCAACCCCAAAACGTGCCCCTCCGGGCAGGCACTGACGCAGGAGCCACAGCCCAAACAGCGGTTGGGGTCAATCAGCGGGTGCAGGCTGGCCGGCTCCAACAGGCCGGATTGTTCGGCTTCGGCCATACGTGCCAGCGCCCGCCGGTTGCCGTGCCATTGGCGCCAGACCATAGCCCCCATCACCAGCAGTAATACCGCGGCCAGCATCACAATATAACTATTCAACAGAGGTACCCTTGGCTGTTCAACAGCCCAAAACAGTAGGTCAACCACCAATTCTAGCGGCCTCTACATGAGCCGGCCTGGGCAGCTAAAAAGGATTTGCAGAGGTTTAGATATGGATCACAACTCTGTGAAAAACCACACCAACCTTAAGGTTTTCTTAAGGTAGTGTGACTAGGTTTCTGGGGTTTATTAGGCGCAGATCTAACCATGTCGACGTTCGTCTCCACCAGCGATACCGATAAAATAACCAGCCGCTGGCGCAACCACTCTGGCACCTTTTTCACCAGCTTTTGGCTCATTCTGGCCACAGTGGCTATTGGCCTTGGCTGGCTGCAGCGCGATGAGGGTTACCTCAGTGCCGCCAGTGGTACCGGTTACTGGCTGGGCATTGGCGGCGGCAGTGCCATGTTGCTGCTGCTGACCTACAGTCTGCGCAAACGCTGGCGCCTGCTGGCTCGGCTGCTGCCCCTGAAACTGTGGTTTCAGCTGCACATGACACTCGGCATCGTCGGCCCGCTCTGCATTCTGTTTCACAGCAATTACCACCTCGGCTCGCTCAACAGCACCCTGGCGCTGGTCTGTATGCTGCTGGTGGCCGGCAGCGGCGTGATTGGCCGCTTCATCTATACCCGCATTCACTTTGGTCTGTATGGCGAGCGCATTCGCCTGCGCGAAGCCCAGAACGACCTGCAGCTGCTGCGCCAGGAGCTCACCGGCCTGGCCGAGACGCCCGCCCAACAGAGCCAATACGAAGCGGTGGTCAACAACATTCAGCAATTGCTGATGGCCGGCCAACAGTCGAGCCTCTCCTACTGGCGCCAAAAACGGTCCGCCAACCAGCTCTACCGCCAATTGCAAACTCTGCTCGCCAGCCACTCGCTCGATAGCGCTGTGGGCCAGCTGCAGTCACGCCTGATCGCCGACCAGCAGGCGCTGCTGGCCATTTTGCGCAAGCTGCCCGGGCTGCGCCTGTTCGAGCGACTCTTCTCGCTGTGGCACGTGGTGCATATTCCCATCTTTGTGTTGATGCTGCTCACCGCCGCCATCCACGTCTATATTGTGCACGCCTATTAAGATGCGCCGGCTTACACTCTTATTCAGCTTTATGGCGGCGCTGCTTGGCTGGAGCGTTCTGGCCGGCGCCGAGGAGCTTACCCTCAAACAACAGATACTGATGCCCGGGCCACTGATTGCCGGCCACGCCGATATCGAAGCCGACTGTGAAAGCTGCCACACCCCCTTTGCCAAGGAGTCGCTCACCGAGCGCTGCCTGGCCTGTCACGACGATATTGCCGACGACCGCACCAGCAAGAGCGGTTTTCACGGCCAGTCACCCGCCGCCCTGGCTGGCCGCTGCGAAACCTGTCACACCGACCACGAGGGGCGGGAGGCCGACATAGTCGGCATGATGCGCGACAACTTTAACCACCAGTTCACCCGCTTTCCGCTCACAGGCCAGCACCAGCTACTTACCTGCAACCAGTGCCACAATGACGACCAGCCCTGGCGGGAGACCGACAGCCAGTGTCGCGGTTGCCACCAGGAGCAGAGCCCCCACCCGCAGGAACTGGCCGACGACTGCAACGCCTGCCACCAGACTAACCACTGGCAGCAGCTGCTCAGCTTCGACCACAGCCAGACCGACTTCCCCCTGCACGGCCAGCACCAGGAGGTGCCCTGCAACGCCTGCCACCTTGGCCAGCAGTACCAGTTTGCCAGCCAACAGTGCGTCGACTGCCACCGCAGCAACGACATCCACCTGGGCAGCAACGGCAGCGACTGCGCCAGCTGCCACAACGAGCAGGGCTGGGACCAGCTGCAGTTCAACCACGACGACACCGACTTCCCGCTGCGCGGCGGCCACCAGAGCCTCAGCTGTGGCGCCTGCCACACCGGCGCAATCCCGCAAAAAGAGACCCCTACCGACTGCTTCAGCTGCCATAAAACCGATGATATTCACCAGGGGCAGTTTGGCCAGCAGTGCCAACAGTGCCACCGCGTGGCGAACTGGTCGGGTGTGGTGTTCGATCACAACCTGGCCGCCCACTTCCCGCTCACCGGCCGCCATGAAGCACTCACCTGCAACCAATGCCACCGGGGGCCATTGAGCGAATCACTGCCGCGCGACTGCGCCGGTTGCCACCAGGCGGATGATGTCCACCACTCGGCCGATATGGCGCTCTGTGGCACCTGCCACAACACCGACAGCTGGGCCAGCACCAACCGCTTCGACCACGACCTCAGCCAGTTTCCGTTGCTCGGTATGCACCGGCTGGTCTCCTGCCAGAGCTGCCACGTGGGCAACCAGTTCAACCTTAACGACAGCAGCTGCAACGCCTGCCACAGCCACCAGGACCCACATCAGGGCGGGTTGGGCAACGACTGCAGCCAGTGTCACACCCCCAACAACTGGGGCCTTTGGCAGTTTGATCACGGCCAGCAGACCGACTTCAGCCTGACCGGCAAGCACAGCGGCCTAACCTGCAACGCCTGCCACCAGCCCGACAGCGACCCGGCACAAACCAGTGGCGTGTGTGCCGATTGCCACCGGCAACGCGATATTCATAACGGCGAGTTTGGCGACCACTGCGACCGCTGCCACAACACCAGCAACTTTTTCGAACTGCACTTCGAGTAGGGAGAGCCCATGCAACGGATCTTAGGCTTACTGGTTCTGGTCATTGCCACATTGGCGGGGGCCACCTCGGTGGCGGCCCAAACGCAGACCTTCGACCACAGCGGTTTTGGCTTCGACCTGGACAGCAGCCACCAGTTTGTCGCCTGTGAGGATTGCCATAAAAACGGCCAATTCAAAGGCACCCCCACCGAGTGCGCGTTGTGTCATAACCTGAATGGCCTGATCAATGCCACCCCCAAGCCGGTTACCCACATCGCCACTACCGACGCCTGTGACGCCTGCCATCGGGAGAGCGAGTGGCAGGACATCCCTCTGCTTGACCACAGTCAGGTGGTGGGCAGCTGTGAAAGCTGCCACAACGGGGTGGTCGCCGATGGCAAAAACCCCGACCACATAGTCACCAATGAGAGCTGCGACAATTGCCACGTGCCACTCAGCTGGAACCTGGCCCGCTTCAACCATAGCGGTATTGTCGACGGTTGCATCAGCTGCCACGACGGCACCACCGCCACCGGCAAAAACCCCGACCATATTCTCTCCAGCAACGACTGCGAGTACTGCCATCGCGTGTTTGGTTGGCAGCCGGCCGATGTCGACCACAGCGTGGTCATCGGCAGCTGCAGCAGCTGTCACAACGGCACCACCGCCACCGGCAAGGACCCTGGCCATATCACCACCACGGCCGAGTGCGACCTCTGCCACGCCACCGTCGCCTGGGAACCGGCCAGCTTCGACCACAGCAACGTCACCGAGCCCTGCTCCAGCTGTCACAACGGTGTTAACGCCACCGGTAAAACCCCGGATCACGTCACCACCACCGCCGAGTGTGACCTCTGCCACGCCACCGTCGCCTGGGTGCCCGCCGGCTTCGACCACAGCGGCATCACCGAGGCCTGCTCCAGCTGCCACAACGGCACCACCGCCACCGGCAAAACCCCGGATCACATCACCACCACCGCCGAGTGCGATACCTGCCACTCTACCGTCGCCTGGGTACCGGCCAGCTTCGACCACAGTGGCATCACTGCGGCCTGTTCCAGCTGCCACAATGGCGTCAATGCCACCGGCAAGAGCCCGGATCACATCACCACCAGCGCCGAGTGCGACCTCTGCCACTCCACCGTCGCCTGGGTGCCGGCCAACTTCGACCACGACAGCATCACCGGCGACTGCTCCAGCTGCCACAATGGTTCCACGGCCACCGGCAAGGACGCGGGCCACTTCCAAACGAACCAGGAGTGCAACCTCTGCCACACCAAGACCGCTTGGCTGCCCGATATTTTTGTCCACAGCACGGCTAACTATCCGGGCGACCACCGGGCCAGCCTAAGCTGCACGGCCTGCCACACCAGCAACGCCGAAACCATTCCCTGGCGCTTCCCCGCCTACGCGCCCGACTGTGCCGGCTGCCACGCCAACGACTTCGCGCCAAGTGCCCACAAAAAGGTGGATACACCGCTGATTCTCTACACCGCTGGCGACCTGAAAGATTGCAGTGGCAGCTGCCACGAATACACCGATGCCACCTTCTCCACCATTCGCGAATTCCGAACGGGCGAGCACCGTGTACAAGACGCCAGCTTCAATTAAAGGACGCTGGCGCCTGATTGCGATCATGGCGCTGGCTCTCCTACCCGGCTGGAGCCGGGCGGCCAGTGGCGGCCCGTTCGACTGGTACGCCAGCTACGAAAATTATGAGCGCAACCACTTCGCCATAGAGTTGGCCCTCACCAGCACCAATTTCGAGGCGCTGAAAAAACACCTGAACAGCTACCAATACCTGCTGCTCTACCTGCCCGAGCAGCAGTCGAGCCGTGCCACGGCACAACTCAGAATCGGCTTTTTTGCCAGCCGGCAGGAGACCCGGGAATTCATCAAGGCCACCAGCTATTTCATGGCGGGACAGAAGGTGGTGGAGGTGGCGCCTTCGGAGCACCAACAGGTGTTGGCGGCGTTGCGCCAGGATGAGCAGGCAGCCAATAACTTGTGGCTGTTTGCCATCGACAATCGCGCCGATAAGGGAGTGGTGGGCAACCAGAAGCAGCTGCTGGACCAGGCCAAGGAGAACTACCTGAGCCGGCGCTACGACCTGGCCGCGCGCCAATATCTGCTGCTGGCGGCCCTGGCCGATGAGACCACCGCCAACTGGGCCAAGGAGCTGGCGGCGCTCAGCTACGAAAAACTGGGCGAACGCCAGCAGGCGCTGGCCCTTTATGAAGAGTTGTTGGAAGCCTACCCTGCCGGCAACAGCCGCCAGCGTATTGAGCAGCGCCAGCGCAGCCTGGCCACTGCCGCCGACGACAACCCCGCGCCCCTGCGCAGCCACAGCGGTCGCGGCCGCTCGCCCTTCTACAGCCGTGGCGTGTTCGGCCAGTACTACCGCACCATGGAGCGCAGCCAAAGCGACGCGCCGGACCAGGAGGTGCTCTCCCTGTTGAGTACCGACTGGGACTGGCGTGCCACCTGGCATACTCAAGGCCACGAGTTGAGCACCCGCATCAGCGGCTACCACCTCAGCGACCAGCTTGAGGATGGCGATAACGAGTTGGTATTAAAGCGCCTGCAGCTTAACTATCACCACACCGCCAGTGGTCTGGCGGCG
The DNA here is from genome assembly GCF_033283405.1 of Halioxenophilus sp. WMMB6. Lineage (NCBI taxonomy): Bacteria > Pseudomonadati > Pseudomonadota > Gammaproteobacteria > Alteromonadales > Alteromonadaceae > Halioxenophilus > Halioxenophilus sp. WMMB6. The sequence goes on along the minus strand of NZ_JAWMQR010000006.1, from coordinate 33,233 downwards.
GCGCTCGGCCGGCAACGGGAGATCAACACCGGTGTCTTTACCGCCTTCGATGGCGTGCAGATAAGCTACCCCATCACCGACCAGTGGCGGGTGGCCGCCAGCACTGGTACGCCGGTCTATCGCAGTGACGCCCTGGAGGAGCTCGACCACTACTTTTACAGTGTGAACAGTGAGTATGAGTTCAACAAACAGTGGCAAATTAATGGCTATTTCATCACCCAGACGGTGAACAGTGTCACCGACCGCGAAGCCGTGGGTTTGAGTGGCCGCTTTCACAACCCGCGCCTCTCGGCGGCCGTCAACCTCGACTACGACACCGCCTTTGCCGAACTCAATAATCTTCTCGTGGTGGGCAATGCCCATGTGACTAAGCGCCTGCAACTGGCCATGACCTACGGCCAGCAGCGCTCACCGTTTCTGACCGCCTCCAACATTTTAATTGGCCAGGCGGATCTGGATCTGGAGAGTTATTTATCGAACAAGGAGAACCGGGCCAATCTGCTTGACGATGCGCTGCTGCGCACCTCCAATAACCAATATTTTTCGCTTTCGGTGACCACCGAGGTGAATGATCAGGCCCGCTGGGTTATCGACCTCTACGACTCCACCCTCACCGATGTGCCCAGTGCCGAACTGCTGTTGGGCCTGCCCGAGACGGGGAACAGCCCGGACAGCTACCACTACCAAAGTGTGGGCAGCCGCCTGGTGTTTAATAATTTTCTCTGGTTAAACGACAGTACCACCCTCGGCTTGAAACACACCCAGGGTGAAACCAGCAACACCACACAACTGATCTTTAACGAGCGCCTGCGCCTGGGCAGCCAGTGGGTGGTGATTCCCAAATTGCTCTATTCAGAAATCAGCTTCGACGCCAATGACGATACCCAAAAGCTGTTGCGCTACTCGTTGAATGTTACCTACCGCCCCTGGCGCCGTTTGGAGATGAATCTGGAGATGGGCAACGAGGCGATTCACACCAGCGAAAGTAATTTTAATTACGGCAGTAACTATATTTTTGTCGGCTATCGTTTCATCTTGTAACAGCGCCGCACTTAATAGTTTATTTTTCCCTCCTCCGACAACAGCGCATCCTTGGTTTGATAGAGACCCAAATGGTCAATCAGAGGATTATTCAGGCGAATAATTCGCCGCTGGTCGATATTCAACAACTCTAAATTTTTGGCATAGTGCTCCCGCAAAAATTGGGCATAGGCACCCGATAATATCGCCCGCCGCAAGCCCAGCTCGATGCGCGCCGCCAGTGCCACATCGGCTTTATTTACAAAAAAGAGCGCGGCCGAGGGGTAAACAAAGGCGAGGTTGGGTTCAATGATTAAATTGGGGTCGTTGGCGTAGGCTAAATCGTCAACCACCTCGTTGGCGCCGCGCAAAAAACAGTTAAAGCGGCCCCCTTTCAACATATCAAACAGATTTTCGTAACGGGCACTGGTCACAACGCGCAATTGGTTAGCCTGCAAAATGCGAGTATCCGGCCAGTGCGCACCCTGACCAAAGACAATACCTCGGGCATTGACATCCAAGTGGCTGTTGATATTTTCAAACAGCGGCAGATTTTTCTTCTGAATAATACAGATGCGATAACCAAATAGTCCCTGGTCGGTAGCGATGGGGATGGGAATGAGAGAGCTGGCCTCTTCCCGATGTTCATCCACCACCACGTTCATCACGCTCACCTGTTCAAAATGGTGGTCGGCCAATGCCGCCAGCGCGCGTCCCTGGCTGATCTCTGTACTGCGTTTAATTTGCGTTGGACCATAAAGATCCTCGGTCATTGCCAGGGCCATCTGCAACAACGCATAAGTGGAGGGTAGATCGTAATTGCGATACCAATAGGTGATTGTCTCGTTGCTGTTGAGAGTTGGCGCGGGTGTGATGGGCTCAACGTCCGGCGAACCCGCTGCCGCCAATAATGACCAGCAGGCGCAGAGAACGGCCAGCAACCAACACCCGGTTGAGCGCCAAGGCGAGTGGCTTATTACTCCGTCCAAGTGGGCATACTCCAGGTTGGCTCCAGCGACTGTATCAATTGGGCCGGCCCTGATAGATAGGGATTATTCAGTGGGATGTAGTGACGGTTGGGCAGGTCGAGCAGTTTGAGATCCTCCCCCAGGAGCTCATCAAACAGCTGTTGATAGGAGCCGTCATCCCAGGCGCGCAATAGCCCCAGTTCCAGGCGCGCCGCCAACTCGGGGTGCTGGCGGTTAACGTAGATCACCCCCGGCTGAAAATAGTGGATCACCAGATGCTGCTCTATGGCCAGGCTGTCGGCGTGGCTGCGATATTCGGGCACCAGCTCCTGAGCGCCCCGCAAAAAGCAGTCGCACTGGCCCGCTTGCAATAGGTTGAATAGCTCGTTGTAACTTGGCGAGGTAATCACCTGCAGGCCGTTGCGGCGCAAAACCTGAGTATCAGGCCAGGATTCCCCCTGACAGATGGCAATCTTTTTTTGAATCAGATCGTAGCCGGTTGCTACGGCATCGAAGCGGGCCTGATCGCCCTGGCGAATCAGGCAGATGCGGTGCCCAAGCAGCCCCTGCAACGCTGGGAAACGCAAAGTGTAAAAATTGGCGTCTGCCTCTGGCGAGGTAGCCATGCTCACCACATTCAGCTCGTCGCCTGCGGCGAGCTTGGCCAGAGCCTGTTGTGGGCCCATATCAGCACTGCGCACAATTTCGGCGGCACCAAACAGATCCTCGGTTTTCCTCAAAGCCAGGCTCAGCACCTTGTCGACCGGTGCCGTATCGAAATTGCGATTCCAGAGCACCACGGCCTCTGCTGCCTGCACCAGAGTGGTTGGCAGAATGCAGAACAGTGGACAGATTAAAAACCAGCGCCACGGCATGGGGCGGTCTCTCCCGTCAAAGCGACCCAGTTGATTGATTGAAATCAAACTATCTTAGATTAATTCAGCGAATTTACCGCTATTTTTTTGTGCACGCCAAGCCTAGCAAAGAAACATAAAGGTGCAAAAGCTTCCAGAAGTGGAGATCCAATTTATCTTTCTTTGCACTTGCCGAGTAAATTGTCATTTTTGGTACACAAACAGATTACAAACAAAATCCGCCTTGTTCGACAAGCAACAAGCCCGCTTTTCCAGCCGAACGCCGCTGCCCCAAAAATTGGCAGAAATTGTCTTCCCACTGAAATTTCCGCAAATTGCCCCCACACAGTTTTGGTTTTAGTATCGGTCGCTCACCAGGTATTGATCCCGAGTCTTAGCGAGGTAGATTCAGTCATGTCAAAAATTGGAATTTATGTGGGCAGCTCCACTGGCTCAACTATGCAGGTAGCCAAGAAACTGGAAGCAGCATTCGGCGAGGAGCGCTGCGACATTAAAGACCTTGAAGACGACTACATGGATCTCGACGAATTCCTGGAGTACGACATACTCTTTTTCGGTTGCTCCACCTGGGGTTCTGGCGAAGTACAGTACAACTGGGTAGAGCCGTTACAAGATCTGCAGATCAACAAACCCGACTTCAGCGGCAAAACCATCGCCCTGTTTGGTGCCGGTGACTGTAAAGATCACTCCGAGCAATTCGTCAGCGCACTGGCTGTGCTGTACGACAAATTCGGCGCCCGCGGCGCCAGCTTTATTGGTGCCTTCCCCACCGATGGCTACACCTTCGACCACTCCGAAGCGATCCGCGATGGCAAGTTTGTCGGCTTCCCCTTCGACCGGGTGAACGAAGATGACAAAACCGATGAGCGCCTGTCACGCTGGGTGGAAGTATTAAAAGCAGAGATGCCCGCAGAGGCACTCGCTTAAATCTGAACTCTGCAAACGGCGACTGCATTAGCCGCTGTTTACAAAAGGGTCACAAGGGTAAATAAAAAAGGCTGCTCACTGCAGCCTTTTTTATTGGGCGATACGGATTAAAAAAAGGCACGCTACTGCGCTACCGTCTCGGCGTTACCTTGAAAGGTAATGACCATCTCGTCGCAGCTGATGTACTCAAGGTCGATGGAGCCCTGGTTAAAGTTGATGGTGCCACTGCCCGAACCAATATTGCCGTTCGCACAGACGGTCAGACCACTGAACATGGCATCAAAGCTATTGCCCTGGGCATCAACCACCGTTGCCGAAATATCGTAACCGGAGTCGTTATTACCGGTGACGACAATATCGGTGGCTTCGTACTCGCCACGCGTACCCTGGTAATAGGTGGTGTAGGTGCAGTCGAGATCGTCATCAATGTTATCGACCCCATTACTGAAGGTGCAGCTGGCGCTCTGCCGGAAAGAGCCGCTGGGCGGCAGGCCCGGCGCATCGGTGCTGTAGCTGTAGTCCACTTCCGCCTCTGTGCTGCCCGCCAACTCACTCTCGAGATCAACTACCACCGCCACCGATCCATCCAGGGTGATGCTGTAGAGCTCATCCAGTGTTTGGCAGTAGCTATCCAGGCTCACCTGCAGATCGGCCGTTACCGGATAACCATTGACATCGTCATAGCTGACGGAGCCGGAGGTGGTACTACTGCCCCCGCAATCGCCAAATACCGTCTCCGGCGGAACATCTTCATTGACAATTTTGCGGATAGACGGAGCAATAATCGTTTTAAAACCTGTATCCGATGCCGCCGGTTTACTGAAGATACCAACATCGGGGCCATCAAAGGCCTCGCCAACCAACGCCTGCTTAGCGACATCCGCAAACGCCTTGGAGACATCGGTGGCATCCTCCATCGTACTGATACCCTTGTCGCCACCGCCTGAACCACCACCACCACAGGCGGCCAACAGCAGCGTAAACCCTAATAGACCCAGTGACGTTTTTTTCCTTTGCATGATAGTTTGCCCTAAGTTGCTGGTTTTATAGTTATTTGCCAGAGCCTCTTAAGGAGAGGTACGGCAATTTTTAAATGGGTAATGCTATTGTGTTCAGGCCAGCATTACTGTGAATACAACCTCCCTTTGCCACTCACTACGCCCGCTCCAGGATTCACCACAGAGCCTGATCCGCCCAACCACCAGCGCCAGTAGTGGCATTACTGTTCACCGGCGGAGATATTCACCTCCCGGTGTCGATCGGCGATTTCGGCCAGCTCCTGGTCGGTCAGCGCGCGATAGCCACGCGGATAGGACCAGCCATAGCCCCAGCGAAATTGGGTGGGCCAATAGGGCGAACCACCCACACGCACCCCCGCCAACATCAGCTCGGCTATCTCCGGCTCCCCCACCTGGGTGACGCACTCGTGCAGGCGCAGGTCGGCCTGCATGCGCTGCTCATAGGTGCCACCCTGCCAGTAGGCGTAATCGTGTTCGGTACAACAGGCAAGCCACAGCTGCTGTTGCCCGGGGGTACCATCGGGAAAGACACTGCAGCCATCGGAGGTGAAGGGTTTTATCGATTCAGCCCACACCAGGCTGGGTAAAAACAGGAGGGCAGCAAAAAGGGTGGCAACAATAGCCCTGGGGGTGGTCAGCATAAGCTGGGCTGCATCTCCTTTGCGTAGTAACGGTTGGCCAAGCAGGCGAACGTGATTGGGCATACTCAACACCTGGACCCGAGGCCGGTGGTGGTGGATGTAAACGGAGGGATATTCCAACTTTTTGGCGAGGCGTGTCAACCAAACCGGAGACGGGGCGTTTTAGCTAACAGAGAGACGTTCACTCAAAGAGAAGCGCTCAATGTACAACCCCCCAAGGAGTTCACTATGAAACCACTGTTGATTGCTCTACCCATGTTGCTGGCACTGACCGCCCTGGAGGCCAACGCCGGTGAGCGTAACCACACCACCACCATGACCAACGCCCACGGCACCTTTAGCCGCAATACCCACCTGCAAACCAGTGCCAACGGCTTTGAACGCAACCGGGTAACCACCGGCCCCGGCGGCCAAAGCCGGGAGATGCACAGCCGCGTGAACGTTGATGCCGACCAGGGTGTGCTCACCCGGGAACGCACCACCGTGCGCGCTAACGGCAGCACACTCAGCAGCGATGCGCAGGTGGTGCGCACGGAGAACGGTTACCAGCGCAGCATCAGCCGCAGCAATGGCAACGGCGCCAGCGTTGAGACAGAGGTGGATGTCAGTGTGGATAGAGAGGCCAAGTCACTCACCAAGGAGATCACGGTGGTCGATGCCAGCGGCGCGAGCCACAGCAATACCATCACCCACACCGTCACCAAGGGCGACGCCAACCCTTAGCAAAGCCCCCTTAGCGGTAACGAAACGGCCAGGTGCTAGCGTTTATTAATGCGCTGCCTGGCCGCCATCCGTGCGGCCAGCTTCGGCTTGACCAGCGTGTAAACCAACGTTACCACCACCAAACCCGCCAACAGCCAAACCAGGTGTTCGGCATCGTGCATAATCGGGCTGCCCTGGCCATGGCCGGGGTGAGCCAGCGCAATCAGTGGCATCAGTAACGCCGCCAGGGCAACGGTTGTACGCGTTATCATTTTCATCAATTCCCCCTCACACCACCGCCACGGCGGGTGGCAACGCCTTCTCCGGCAACATGCCGGCATCAATAATAAAGTGGATGATCTCGTCCAGCCCCTGGCCCGCTTTCAGGTTGGAGAAGACAAACGGGCGCTCGCCCCGCTGCGCCCTGGCATCTTTTGCCATCACCTCCAGCGATGCGCCCACCAAGGGCGCCAGGTCGGTTTTGTTGATTACCAACAGATCGGATTTGGTGATACCCGGGCCGCCCTTGCGCGGAATCTTGTCGCCGGCGGAGACATCAATCACGTAGATAGTGAGGTCGGAGAGCTCCGGGCTGAAGGTGGCACTGAGGTTATCGCCGCCACTCTCAACAAACACCACATCCAGGTCACCGTGGCGCGCTTTTAATTCGTCGATTGCGGCCAGATTCATGGAGGCATCTTCGCGGATGGCGGTGTGCGGGCAGCCACCGGTCTCAACGCCGATAATGCGGTCCGCCGTTAACGCCTCGTGGCGGGTGAGGAAGTTGGCGTCCTCCATGGTGTAGATATCGTTGGTGACCACGGCGATGTCGTAGTGATCGCGCAGGGCGCAGCACAACGAGCGCAGCAGCGCTGTTTTGCCCGAGCCCACCGGGCCACCGACACCCACGCGCAGGGTCTGTTTGGGTCTCTCTGGGTTACTCATAGTTACTCCGTGTGGTTGTCGCTTCGCTAAGAGCGAAATAACCGGGTGTATTGGTGTTCGTGCAGGCTGCTGGCAATAGCCAGGGCCGGCAGGCTGGCGCCAAGCTCGTCATCCGCCAGAGTTTCGGCGGTGGCAATAGCGCTGGGAATCAATCCCTGCAGCTGCCCCAGCAGCTGTTGCGCCTGGGTCTGGCCCAAGGGCACCAGCTTGGTGGCGGCGGCCACCTGGTTCTCCAGCCAAGACCAGCAAAAGCCCATAGCCGCCGTGGCCGCGGGCACCTGCCAGTAGCTGGCGGCAATAGCAAAGGTGGCGGCGAAGCTGCACGGGTTATCCAGCTCGCACGGCACCGCCAGCGATAACAACAACCGGCGCAGCGCCTGGCCCATGGCGGTATCGGTCAGATGCAGTTCGTGGCTCTCCCGGGCGGCCAACAGGTAGTCGTTCCAGTAGTGCAGTTGCTCGCTATCACCCTGGCTGTGGGCGGCGTGCAGGCGCAAAAAAACCGGCACATCCAAATAGGCCAGGGTGTGTTGCAGTTGCGCCGCCAGCCACTGGCCGGCGCTTTCGCTGTTGGTTACCCAGCCCTGCTCGCAGGCGCTCTCCAGCCCCTGGGAGAAGGCAAAGCCGCCCACCGGCAGGCTCACAGAGGAGAGCTGCAGCAGGCGCAGCAGGCCGGCATCAGTGGTGGTGATGGCCATGGCCGCCATAGGCTCCGTTCTCGGGCACAAATACCGCCTCCTCCTGTACCGTGGTCAAGCCCAGCAGCTGCATCATCTCCTCCAGCACGTGGTCGGGGGTGATGCGCAACCAGAGCTCACCCACCTGCAGCTTCACGTGGCGATTACCCAGGTGATAACAGGCCTTGGCGAAGGTGAGCCAGTCGTCGCAGCGGGCGGTGACCACCGGCTCCATGGCGCCACACACCTGTAGGGTTTTGCCACAGTGGGTACGCAGAAATTCACCCACCTGCAGCGGCCGGCCACGCTCCAGAAAGATTCTTACCTCCTGGCCATCGGCGGTCAGGGTGCGCAGGCGGCCCTTGTCCCGCTGCTCATGATTCAACACCAATTCAGCAAATACTGGGTCGTGACAGTGATCGCCCAGGCGCTCATAAACTTCCAACATGGTTTGCACCTCTCACACTATCAAAACAGGTTATACAGGCGGGCCAACGGCAGCTCTTTGGCCGGCTCGCAGGTGAGCAACACGCCATCGGCACGCACCTCGTAGGTCTGCGGGTCGACCTCGATTTTGGGCTGCCAGCTGTTGAGCACCATATCGTTCTTGCCAATGGTGCGGGTGTTTTTGCAGGCCACCAGAGTGCGTTGCAAGCCCAGCGCGGTGCCGACATCCGCCGCCACCGCGGCACTGGCGGCAAAGGTGACCGAGGTCTTCGCCGCCGCCAGTGGCTGCGCGCCAAACATGGGGCGATAGTGCACCGGTTGCGGGGTGGGAATGGAGGCGTTGGGGTCACCCATGGGGGCGGCGGCGATAAAGCCGCCCTTGATAATAGTGGCCGGCTTAACGCCAAAAAAGGCCGGCTTCCAGAGCACCAAATCGGCCATTTTGCCGACCTCAATGCTGCCCACGGTGTCGGCCACGCCGTGGGTAATGGCCGGGTTGATGGTGTACTTGGCAATGTAGCGGCGCACGCGGTAGTTATCGCAGCTGTCGTCGTCCTCAGGCAGTGGCCCGCGCTGTACTTTCATCTTGTGGGCAGTCTGCCAGGTGCGGCAGATCACCTCACCCACCCGTCCCATGGCCTGGGAGTCGGAGGAGATCATGCTGAAGGCGCCCAGGTCGTGGAAAATATCCTCCGCAGCGATGGTCTCCTTGCGGATGCGCGAGTCGGCAAAGGCGACATCCTCGGGAATGCTCGGGTCCAGGTGATGGCAAACCATCAGCATATCCAGGTGTTCATCCACGGTATTGACTGTGTAGGGCCGCGTCGGGTTGGTGGATGAGGGCAGCACGTTGGGTGAAGCGCAGGCCTTGATGATATCCGGCGCGTGGCCACCGCCGGCCCCCTCGGTGTGGTAGGTGTGGATCACCCGGCCCTTGAAGGCGCCCAGGGTGTCGTCGACAAAACCCGACTCGTTGAGGGTGTCGGTGTGGATTGCCACCTGCACGTCGTACTCTTCGGCCACCGACAGACAACAGTCGATAGCCGCCGGGGTGGTGCCCCAATCCTCGTGCAGTTTCAGGCCGCAGGCGCCGGCCTCAAGCTGTTCGCGCAGCGCCTCCGGTTTACTGGCGTTGCCCTTGCCCAAAAAGCCAAAGTTCATCGGCAGGCCATCGGTGGCCTGCAGCATCTTGCCAATATTCCAGGGCCCCGGCGTACAGGTGGTGGCGTTGGTACCCGTGGCCGGGCCGGTGCCGCCACCAATCATGGTGGTGATACCCGACATCAACGCCTCTTCTACCTGCTGCGGGCAGATGAAATGGATATGGGCGTCGATGGCGCCGGCGGTGAGAATAGAGCCCTCGCCGGCCAGCACCTCGGTGCCGGGGCCGACGTTAATGGTCACCCCCGCCTGCACATCCGGGTTGCCGGCCTTGCCAATGGCAGCGATGGTGCCCGCCTTGATGCCGACATCGGCTTTGACAATACCCCAGTGGTCGATAATCAGAGCATTGGTGATCACCAGGTCCATGCACTCGGCACTGACCACCTGGCTCTGGCCCATGCCATCGCGAATCACCTTGCCGCCACCAAATTTAACCTCGTCGCCGTAGACGGTGAAATCCTGCTCCACCTTCACCCACAACTCGGTATCCGCCAGGCGCACACAGTCGCCGGTGGTGGGCCCAAACATCTGCGCGTAGCTGTTGCGATCCATCGTCGCCATTAGGGTTGCCCTCCGTCAGTGGCCGGTAACGGCCCCATCACCTCGCCACGAAAGCCGTAGATCTCGCGCTTGCCGGCGTAGGCGACCAGCTCCACATCCCGCGTCTGGCCGGGCTCGAAGCGCACCGCCGTGCCGGAGGCGATGTTGAGGTGAAAACCCAGGGCCAGTTTGCGCTCAAACACCAGCGCCGGGTTCACTTCGTAAAAATGGTAGTGGGAGCCAACCTGAATGGGGCGGTCGCCACTGTTGGCGACGGTGAGCGTTACCGTGGCCCGCCCCTCGTTGAGAATAATTTGCCCGGGTGCCACCCGATATTCGCCAGGAATCATAATCTTGCCTCTTGCTCTGCCCATGCGCTGGTCTCACCGCCATCAGCGCGCCCTATCGAACTTAAAAATCAATTAATGGGATCGTGCACCGTTACCAGCTTGGTGCCATCGGCAAAGGTCGCCTCCACCTGCACTTCGTGAATCAGCTCCGCCACGCCATCCAGCACCTGATCGGCGCGCAACACCTGCTTACCGTAGGCCATCAGCTCCGCCACGCTTTTGCCATCGCGGGCGCCTTCAATAATTTCCATGGTGATATAGGCCACCGCCTCCGGATAGTTGAGTTGCAGGCCGCGCAGCAGACGCCGCTCGGCCAGCAAGGCAGCGGTAAAAATCAGCAATTTATCTTTCTCTTTGGGTAACAGTTCCATGACTCTCGCTCACCAGATCATCAATGTTGAGTGGGCCTATGCCGCACTAGCAGGCCCATATTCTCGGCAGGCACGCAGGCCGCTCTAACAACGCCGGGCGCAACAACTGCCAGGCCCTGGTTAATAACTGCCGCAGCTGATTGGCGTTATCGCCCAGGGCGCGAATAACAATAAATTGGCCTCGACTGGTGACTCCCAGGTGGTTATCCGGGTTCACCAATTGCGCGCGCAGTGTCGCGATCAGATCAGCCAGCGGCTCGGCCTGCGCAAAGGGGCCAGCCACCATCAGCGCCGAGGCCACCCGCCCCTGTAGACCGGCGGCACCCGCCATTAACAGTTGATCGCTGGCATTCAGGCGCAGGCTCTCCAGCAACAGGGGTTTGTTTCCCGCCCAGAGCTCAAACGACTGCAGCAGTTGCCCGGAGGTAAACGGCTGGCCACTGGCCGGCAGCCCCAGGCAGGTGATCTCCCAGCCAATAAAACGGGCCGCGCGTGATTCAGGAGTGGGTTGGGGCTCGGCTTGCGGCAACTGCACCCGGGTCACCAGGCGGCCGCGGCTGTTGGGAAAGGCGATGGTCTCGAGCGGCAGCCACTCCACCGCCGAGCCATTGGCCAACTGCAGACTCACCACCTGCCGCTGTAACGCCTGGTCGGGCCGGGCGCGGTAGAGTCGGCTGGCACCGGGGGTGGTGAAGAGCGCCTGGGCACCGGGCGCCAGCTCGGCCGAAATTTGCAGATGATCGCCGGAGACCAGACCGCCCGGGGGGTGCAACAGGTAGATGTGGGCGAGGTCACTGCCCTCGGGGTAGAAAGGCTTTTGTACGTAGAGCGGGCCGCTGTGCTCGCGTTGCAGCAGCCGGGTACCGCGCTGGGTGTGGCCCAGCTGCAGGTGAAGTGAGGCGGCCCACTGTGAGCCGCCGACAGACAGATTGGCTTTTTCCAGCAGCCCCATCACACCGCCAAGTGTTGTTTGATCAGTTCATCACTGAGTTCGCTCATTTTGTTGGCAGCCACCACTCGGCCTTTTTCCATCAGCCGAAACTCCTGCCCCACTCTGCGCGCAAAACCCAGTTTCTGTTCCACCAAAATCACCGTTAAATTCTCTTCCCGATTGAGCTTGGTTATCACATCGCCTATCTGTTTAACGATATTGGGCTGAATACCCTCATTGGGCTCATCCAGAATCAGTACCTTGGGCTCTATCACCAGCGCCCGGCCAATGGCCAGTTGCTGCTGTTGGCCGCCGGAGAGGTCACCGCCACGCCGGTTGAGCATATCTTTCAGCACCGGGAAGAGCTCAAATATTTTGTCGGGGATCTGCTTGGTCTTCTCCTTGCGACAAGGTAGGCCCACCCGCAAATTCTCCTCCACCGTTAACAACGGAAAAATATCACGCCCCTGGGGTACAAAGCCAATACCATTGTGCGCCCGCCACTCGGCAGACCGCCCCTGAATGGGTTGGCCATCGTAGAGAATATCGCCGCTTTTAATGGGCAATAATCCCATTAAACATTTCAGCAACGTAGTTTTACCGACACCGTTGCGGCCCATAATGCAGGTACAGGAGCCGGGCTCGATATCGAGATTTAAATCCCAAAGAATTTGGGTACCGCCGTAGAGCTGATTGATATTTTTAAACTGAATCATTCGTCGCTCCCCAAATAAACTTCAATCACGTCGGGGTTATTTTGCACCTCGTCCATAGTGCCCTCGGCCAACACCGAGCCCTGATGCAATACCGTCACCGTGCGGGCGATGCTGCGCACAAACTCCATATCGTGCTCCACCACAATCACCGTGTGGTCACCGGCGAGACTGGTCAGCAGCTCGGCGGTACGCTCCGTCTCCTGGGCGGTCATACCGGCCACCGGTTCATCAATTAACAGCAGTTTTGGGTCGGCCACCAGCAGCATGCCAATCTCCAGCCACTGCTTCTGGCCGTGGGAGAGCGCACCGGCCAACATGTTTTGTTGCTCAGCAAGGCCAATCAACTGCAGAACATAAGCGATCTTTTCGCGCTGCTCAGCGCTGAGGCTGGCGTGCAGTGTGTACCAGATACCCTTGCTGGCCTTAATGGAGAGCTCCAAATTGGCAAACACCGTTTGCGCCTCGAACACCGTTGGCTTTTGAAATTTACGGCCAATACCCAGCTGGGCAATTTCCGGCTCAGAGCGCTGCAATAAATTAATGGTCTGGCCAAAGTAGACTGTGCCGGAGTCGCACTGGGTTTTACCCGTAATAATATCCATCAAGGTGGTTTTGCCAGCGCCATTAGCACCAATTAAACAGCGCAGTTCACCGTCGTCGACGTAGAGATTCAAATTGTTGATCGCTTTAAAACCATCAAAGGCGACGGTTAATCCCTCCACGTACAAAATCACATTTTTAGAGACATCCAAATCGGGCGGCACCTCGGGCGCCAGAAACGGCCAGACCCGGTCTGGTGCCATCACTTCGCGGGTTTTATCCAACCACTTCATCACGCTACCTCCGCTTTGGCTTTCGCCCGTTGCAGGCGATTACTCACCCAGCCGACCAGCCCTTGGGGCAGGAAGATAGTCACGTAGACAAACAGCGCCCCCAGCATAAAGGCCCAGCCATCCGGGAATATGGCGGTAAAGCGGGTTTTGGCGTAGTTGACCAGCAGCGCCCCGACGATGGCACCATAGAGAGTGCCACGACCACCCACGGCCACCCACACCACCACCTCAATGGATTTCAGCGGCTGGAATTCACCGGGGTTGATAATACCCACCTGCGGCACATACAAAATACCCGCCACCGCCGCCAACAGCGCCGAGTAGACAAACAGCCAGACTTTGTAATATTCCGTGCGATAACCTAAAAAGCGCGTGCGCGACTCACCATCGCGAATACTCAACAGCACCCGGCCAAAGCGGGAGTTCATAATGTAACGGCTGGAAAAATAGGCTCCGGCCAACACCGTGGCGGTAATAATAAACAGGCAGACGCGGGTGCTGTCGGCCTGCAGATCAAAACCCAACAGATCTTTAAAGTCAGTCAGGCCGTTGTTACCACCAAAGCCCATCTCGTTGCGGAAAAAAGCGAGCATTAATGCGAAGGTTAACGCCTGGGTCATAATCGACAGATAAACACCGGTCACCCGCGAGCGAAAGGCAAACCAACCAAACACAAAGGCAAGCAGGCCGGGCACCAACAGAGCCATGGCCATGGCAAACAGGAAGTTATCCATGCCCAGCCAGAACCAGGGCAGATCCTGCCAGTTCAAAAAGACCATAAAGTCGGGTAGCAATGGGTTGCCATAGACACCGCGATCACCAATCTGCCGCATCAGATACATACCCATGCCGTAGCCGCCCAGCGCAAAGAAGGCGCCATGGCCCAGGCTTAAAATTCCGCAGTAACCCCAAATCACATCCACCGATAAGGCCAACAGCGCAAAGCAGAGGTATTTACCCAGCAGGGTGATGGTGTAGGTACTCACGTGCAACAGAGAACCTTCCGGGAAGAGCAGATTGCCCGCCGAGGCCAGAATAGTCACACCAAACAGCACCACCACAAAAACCATAGAGGCGTTGGCGGTGGCGCGGGAGTTGGCCCACCAGGCGAAGAGATTGAACTTAGTCATTGGCGGCTCTCCCTTTTTGTGGGAACAATCCTTTCGGACGCTTCTGTATAAACAGAATGATAAATACCAAAATCAAAATTTTGGCCAGCACGGCGCCGGTGGCAGGCTCAAGAAATTTATTGGCCACACCCAGGGTGAAGCCGCCTACTAATGTGCCCATTAAATTACCCACACCACCAAACACCACCACCATAAAGGAGTCGATAATGTAAGACTGGCCGAGGTTGGGGCCGACGTTGGTGATCTGAGACAGCGCCACACCGGCAATACCGGCAATACCCGAACCCAAACCAAAAGTCAGCGCATCAACACGGTCGGTTTTAATACCAATAGCCTTGGCCATATTTCGGTTTTGCGAAACCGCACGCACGTTCAAACCGAGCGAGGTCTTTTTCATAATCAACTGCAACGCAAAAAAGAGCAGCAGCGCAAATATCAAAATGTACAGACGGTTGTAGGTGATGGAAAAGACCGAATTGATCTCCAGAGAGCCACTCATCCACTGGGGGGTAATCACCTGGCGGTTAAGCGGAGTAAAGATCGCCTTTACCACCTCCTGCAAAATCAGGCTGATACCAAAGGTGGCCAGCAAGGTCTCCAGCGGCCGGCCGTGCAGGAAGCGAATCACGGTGCGCTCAATTACCACACCCACGCTACCGGAGACCAAAAAGGCGAGCGGTATCGCCACTAACAGCGAATAGCCGATGGCCCCGGGCATAATGTACTCCTGGATAGCAAAGGTGGTGTAGGCGCCGAGCATCATCATTTCGCCGTGAGCCATATTGATCACCCCCATTACACCGAAGGTGATGGCCAAGCCGATGGCAGCCAGGAGCAGCACCGAGCCCAGGCTCAACCCAAAAAAGAGCTGCTCCAGAAAACTGTAGAAGCTAATTTTGCTCTCGATTTTTTTCAGGGCAGTGGCCGCAGCGGCACGCACCGGCGCCGAACTCTCTATAAATTCACCATCGCCGTTGGTTTCCAACAATTGCGTGAGCACCACCCGCACATCCGGTTCCAAACTACCGGTTAATTGTGCAATCGCGGCCAGCCGCTGTTCGTCATCGGCACTGCTTTTTAATTGGTAGAGGGCATAGGCCTCGCGCAGCGCCGCCAGCACATCGCTGTCGGCTTCCACAGCAATGCGTTCTTGAATCAGTTGCGCCGAGCTTTCATCCAGCTCTCCCAGCATGGTCTGCACCGCGTGCAGTCGCTGCTGGGCGGATTCGGCACTTAAATTGATGCGGGCAATAGCCTCCCGCAATTGTGTACGCAAAGCATTATTAACGCGTATTTTTTTAACGGCACCACGCTCGAATTGACCAAGATCTGCACCGGTAAAAACCTCTGCACCGCTATAACCTTCGTCATTTTTTGTGGCAAGCATCAGCTGCTTGCTCTCTTTCTCATAATAGAGATCACCCGCCAGCAAAGTTTCAAACAGCGGCATCATGCTGTCGCCACCGGCCTCTTCCAGTTGGGTGATAATATCTGCGGTTTCGTTGAGACTCGCTTCCGTCAGCGAGTGCAAGAGTGCCTGCACCTCGGCATCATCCGCCCGGGTAAGCGGGCTAAATACCACGAAAATTAACAGACTCAAGCCGATTCGGAATATTTTCCGCACAGGAACCTCCGGGAGATTGAGCAACAAAGCACCCGAGCCTAAGCTCGGGTGAAGACTAAGGAGAACAACACGCCGATAAATTCGGCGTAAAAGCGCCGGTTTAACTTCCCTATTAACTCCACAAAAGTGTTGGCATTCACTGTGCAGAGAGGCAACAGATTGCTCTGCCATTGGCATCCATGCCCTACCTTCCTTCGCAATCGATTTGAAAGCCAGCCAACAGACACCGGCTCTCGTCAGTCAAAGCACTCGATTAGAAATTTTGACCAGAACACTTCTTGGTAACGGTGTTGTAGTTGCCACAGCTAATCGGCGCAGTCCAATCGGAGATAATGTCTTTGGAACCGGGCAGGAAGTCAGACCAGGCATCACCAGGTACCAGACCATCGGTTTCCCAAACCACTTCGAACTGACCGTCATCCTGAATTTCACCAATCAGAACCGGTTTAGTCAGGTGGTGGTTTTTCAACATCTTGGCGGTGCCACCGGTGAGGTTGGCGGTTTCAGTACCGATCAATGCCGCAGAGACTTTGTCAACACTGGTAGTGCCTGCCTTCTCAACCGCTTTCACCCACATATTGAAACCGATGTAGGTCGCCTCCATTGGGTCGTTGGTAACACGCTCTGGGCCCATGGCTGCTTTCCAGGTTTTAATGAAATCCGCATTAACATCAGTGTCAACGCTCTCGAAGTAGTTCCAAGCAGCCAGGTGGCCAACCAGCGGTGCGGTATCAATACCCGACAACTCCTCTTCACCTACAGAGAAGGCAATAACAGGAATATCTTCGGCCGAGATACCCTGGTTACCCAGTTCTTTATAGAAAGGAACGTTGGCGTCGCCGTTAATGGTGGAGACCACCGCGGTTTTCTTACCGGCTGAGCCAAACTTTTTGATATCGGAAACAATACTCTGCCAATCGGAGTGACCGAAGGGCGTGTAGTTGATCATGATATCTTCATCGGTGAAGCCTTTGGATTTCAGGTAGGCTTCTAAAATTTTGTTGGTGGTACGTGGGTAGACGTAGTCAGTACCGGCCAATACCCAGCGTTTCACACCCAATTCGTTCATCAGGTAATCAACCGCGGGAATAGCCTGCTGGTTGGGCGCGGCACCGGTGTAGAAGATATTTTTTGAAGACTCTTCGCCTTCGTACTGCACCGGGTAGAACATCAAACCGTTCAACTCTTCAATCACCGGCAGTACCGATTTGCGCGATACCGAAGTCCAGCAGCCGAAAATAACATCGACCTTGTCTTTCTCCAGTAATTCACGGGTTTTTTCCGCAAACAGTGGCCAGTCGGAAGCCGGGTCAACCACTACCGCTTCCAGTTTTTTACCAAGCAAGCCACCCTTGGCGTTTTGCTGGTCGACCAGCATTAAGACAGTGTCTTTCAACGTGGTTTCACTAATAGCCATGGTGCCGGAGAGCGAGTGCAGCACACCCACTTTAATAGTATCGGCCGCCTGCAAGGCCATGGAGGCAACCATCGACAGACCGGCAACACCGGCCAACAGGGATTGTTTAAATTTCATAAAATTCACCTTTGCAACAATTTAAGCTTGAGCGGGGCGCACACTTCGCCCCCCGTCGACTCGTTATTAGAAAACGACGATCATCTCCAAGGCCACGGTGTCGGCATCGGTATCGGTGGCGTTGTCGGAGACGTTGTTGTACTCCAACACGAAAGAGACGTTGTCGGTCAAAACGTAAGAACCAGCAGCGGTGTACTTCTCAAGGTCGGTACCATCGTCCAACTCAATGGCACTGGTGCGCAGGGTTAGGCCAATCTTATCGGTAAAGCCGTAGTTGGCCATCACCAGCCAGCTGTCACCGTCGTTACCCTCAACACCCCAATCAGAGACATCGTTGTATTCAAAAGCCAGCAACAGCGAATTGATGGAGTAGCTGGTCCAGAAGTTAACCAGAGTTTGGTCAAAGGCATCACCCACTACCGGCTCCACTTTAGAGGTAGCGAAGCCCAAAAATACGGTGAGATCTTCCACACCGGTAAACTTAAACGCACCCTCAGCGCCAACATTGCTGGAGTCGGTATCGGTACCATTCCAGATATCTGAGGCGAGCGAGCCGTAAATCATAAAGTCGTCGGTAGTGTAGGTAACTGCGGCACCGTTAAAAAAGGCGGGATAAACCAGTGCAACCGAGGTGGAGTATTGGAACAAATCCGGTGCGTGGAAAGCTTCCCAACCCAGGGCACTCAAATATTTACCGGCTTTGAAAGAGAGTTTATCGGTGGCCTGATAAACCATCATGGCGTGTTCCAGCGTGTAATCTTCATCGGCGCCACCGGCAACGTGCGCCTCGATAGATACCTTGTCATCCAGTTGTGAATTAAATCGAACTTCCGCACGATCCAAACCGGTAGAGCTGTCACTGGCATCGTCGAATTCAGTGTAGCTCGCAGACATATCCAGATAACCGGAAATAACCACATCGCCCATAGTGGTTTCAGCCATGGCGTTGCCAGCACTCCCCAAAACCGCAGCTGCGATAAGACTGGTCAGCAGATGTTTATTGGTATTCATTGGTGTCGGTTCCCCCCGAACAATAGACATAATAAGTTTGTGTGTGGTGCGCAGTGAAAAAGCAGAATCAACAGCGCCGGCTTAGTCGCTCACAATGGTGGCGTGTAAAAAACAAGCCAGCCTCATGGTAGAAACTTTTTTTTAGCCTGCGCAGGGGCTCTTTCGCCCAAGCCGCTACGTCAATTGACGTAATTGATGTTGGAGGGAAGAAAAATAAAAGGCGTTGTAGCCGAACAATCGATAACTATTAACCGATTAATTCAGCCACTCAAGGCTGATAAAATTAAAATTGTAAATAATTAAATAGCAGGGAAAAACGAATCAGGAGGCAGCTCAGTTGCGAAGACAACAGGCTCGGCTATGGGTAATATTTCCCGGGCTCTAGGTAAATTAACGTAGGGCCCACACAACAGATATTTGTATGGGCCGCACTCAATGCAGCGCGAATGCTCTATGCTACTCTCCACAACGTGGACTTCACTCAACAACGCACACCAATATCAAGAACGCTCCAATATCAAGAACAGGGGATGCGCGAAATCCGCTGATGAAATCAATAGAGCGCATCTTTATAGGATTGGTCCAGGCGCCGCTCTGTTTCCTGTACCCGTTCGCTGGTCAGCTCTCCGCCCAAAGCGGCAAAGGCCCGGGCACCCAATGAGACCTTATTATCACCCCAGGAGTCAGGCTGCCACAGTTTGGAGCGGATCATCGCCTTGCCACAGTGAACAAAACAGGCCGAGACTTTAACCCGGGTATACATTAATGCCGGCTTGCCATTGACCGTCATGCCCTCTAACAGATCGGGGTCGGTATGCAGGGTAGCTATGCCTTTAACCCTGAGTGTCTCCCGCTGATTGGGCACCACAAACAAAAGCCCGATACGACCATTGGCGAGAATATTGCGAAAGCCCATAGCCAACCGATTACCCGGCCTTTCGGGAATTAACAGATCCCCCTCTGACGTAATTTGAATAAAGCCGGCAGGGTCTCCTTTGGGAGATACATCCAGCAGACCATCGCTATCCATCGTCGACACCAATACCAGTGGCGAGCGCTCAACGAATTGGCGCATGGCGTCATCGATCCGGGTTTGGATTTTAGCTCGCACAAACTCCATCGGCGTACCCAGCCGTGCCTCCAACTCGGCTTCGGTTTTTATCTGATATTCCGGTTGCATAACTTTACCCTCTCACTTGATGATCAAAGCGCCGCTTGTTGATTACTGGGAGAAACTCAGGAGCGATAATCCCCTAATCCCAACCCAAATCGATTAAAACGGGGCATTCGCCACCGCCATTAACCGATATTTCATTGATTGTCTTTTAATTTATAACTTAACAAATTAAAGCCGTTATATTACTGCCCATCAGCTGCTCCACAGCCGTTATTGCACCGACAATAGCGCTAATGATTGCAGCGCAGAAATTGGCGATACTGCAGGTGATGTTCGTAGAAAAGGCCGGCGGCCGTTTCCGCACAAGCACTGGCTGCGATCACACTGTGAGCGTAGTCATCAAAAATCTCCAACGCGCCGCGGGTAAAATTGACAAGCTGAGGTGCAATATCCTCCACCGGCAGTACTGGGTCCAGCCGACCGTGAATAAACAGCGTCGGCACATCGGTCACCACCGCCATGCCCTCTTTTGCCGGTGCAGCCTCTCCCGGCAGCCAGAGCGCACACCAGTTTTTATCAAACTCAATATTTTCTTCATCGCGCTGCTGCAGGTAGTGATTGGCGTGGGCGCCATCCGCCGCGCGCTTGTCGGCATCGACAAAGGGGTACTCCTCATAGCAGTAGTGGCTGGCGATAGTGACATCGGCCACCGAGGAGTCGAGTAGGTAGCTGACATAATCGGTCACGGTTTCGCTCACCTTGTTGGTAGAGCCCTGCTCCAGATCGGCAATGATAGCCGGCAACTTAGTGAGGTACTCCTCAATATACAGTTGAAAAAAAACGGCGTCATAGAATCGGTCGCCGGTGAGGGCAAACTCGAGCGGTTTGCCATCAACCGGATTGGCGACAGTCATGCGCTGCGGCGCGGCGTTCAATTGGTTCACCATGCGCCAAAAACGCTGCTCAATAAAAGGATACTGTCTAGCACAGTGGCTATCTTCCGCACACCAGGCGAAGGCGTTGTGAAAGGCCGAACTATCGCTCAATGCCCGCTTCTCCTCGTAGCGGATATTGGGAAACACCGCGCCATCCAACACCATGGCTTCCACATTGCCGGGAAACTCCCGGGCGTAGGTTAAGGCATAGCGGGTAGCGTAGGAGACCGAAACAAAATTCCACTGAGCCACCCCCAGCGCCTGGCGTAACTGCTCCACATCCTGCGCCACCGACAGGCTATGGTAGGCACCCACCTGGTGGCCTGCCGCCCGCCAGCGGTCCCGGCAGAGCTGTTCCGAGGCGAGGGTCGCGCTCATCTCTTGCGTTCGGGTATAGGGCTCGGACAATAACTTGGGGGCGAGGTCGATAAACTCCTGGCAGTAGAGTCGCGGCTCGGCCATGCCCACGCCGCGCGGGTCCATCAGGTAGAGATCACGGCCAATATCGAGCGACAGCTGTTTGTAACTGTACCAGTGATAGCGGTTGAACGAGTCGCTATCCAGCCCGGCTGGGAAACCAGGGCCACCACCGCCCAAATCGAGCACCGGGTTTTTATCACCCCCTTTGGCATGGAAGCGAATAACGGGAAAGCGGATCAGCTGGCTGTGAGGGTCGCCCGGCACTTCATAGACCGTCATAAAGTAGCAACTGCTGGGTGGCCAGTCGCGCTCTTGTTCGAACCAACAGGAGACTTTTTTCAGGCCGGGAGTGGCTGGTGACAGATCCTCGAACAGTACCAGCGAGATAAGCACAACACTGCTCAGACCCGCGATGAGGACAATCAACTTGGATAGCGGCGTTCCACTCGCCTCACTCATGCACTACTCCTCAAAGCACACTGTAATTATTATCAAAGCCTTTTCGAACCCCTTACCCTAGCGCCTCATTTAGGGCATTTCAACCTGAGTGGACTGGCAAACCGGTAGTCCGATCCCATCACCGATCATAGAAGTTATCTCCCGGGTGCCCTTCAAACAGAGACGAATCTCACCGCTTTGGTACCCATGCCGGGTGGTGAAAATGGCGGCCATGCCCCGCCACGAGGCTTGGCGACGAGACCTGCAAGGGTGGCAGCCAATCAAGCCGGCAACAAAACACCAGCCAACTCGCGACAGGCCGCCACCACGCTGGGCAGATCGCCAGGTGCTGCTCCTCGCACCAACTGCACCGCCACATGATCCGCCCCCGCCAGCCAGTGTGCCTGAACCCGATTGGCGATAATCGCCGCACTGCCCCAGGCAAACAGCTCATCCACCAGGCGGTCGCTGGCGGTATCGAGATCGGCCTGGGTGAAGCCCCAGCGCAGCCAGTGGTTGCAGTAATTGGGCAGCTTTAAATATTTCACCAACGCGGCCCGTGCGATGGCGTAGGCCCGCTCCGCGGTCTGCTCCCGAATAAACCCCTGCACCGGCGCCAGCAATTTGCCTACACCGAGAATGTCCCGGGCTTTTTGTGTATGGGCCGGGGTGGTTAAAAACGGGTGTGCGCCGGCCGTCAGATCCCGCGCCAGGGTGATCATTTGCGGCCCCAATGCCCCCAGACAAAGGTTGTCAGAGGGCAGTCCCGCATCCAGCAGAGCGTCACAAAACTCCCGAGTGGCGACCACCGGCTTTTGCCAAACCTCACCAATTAACGGCCTGTGGCTGACGCCAACACCCAACATCACACGGCGTTGGTCGCGTTTCGGTAGTGCCAGGAACCACTTAGCCACGTCAGTCGGTTCGTGCAACCATAAATTAAGAATTCCAGTGGCGACACAGATGGACTCTGTGGCGGCTAACAGGTGCGCGACATCGTCCAACACCTGATTATCAATCCGACCGGGAATCCACAGCGTGCCAAAACCCAAGGACTCAATTTCAGCGGCAACACTGGCTGCTTCCGCCCTGTTACTCAAGCGCAGCTCTGGCGACCAAAGCCCAAGACGACCAAGACTCGGTGTACTCATTACAAATCTCCCATGGCCACATACATCCGTGTGGCAGGCACTATAACGAATAATATTGGGCTGTGCAGCACGAAAAGCTGGGACCGCTGCACGCAAAAATATAGGCACCATTTTTATCCACGCGTGTTAACCGGTGGTTAAAAATAGCTACCGAAAACTTGATATGCCAATTAAAAAAAGACCTGTTTTTGAAGGTAAATTCCAAAACCATTCCGCCCAGGAACCCGGCAATTATTTACAGCGTTAACAAGCCAAAGCTCACCATAATTGAGTTTAGTGCTCGGCTATTGCGACACCGATTTACGCTAACTATTTTACCTTGCCCCGGCTTTACCTTGCCCCGGCGCAGCCACCCATACAACGCCCGCCGGCAAAGGGTAGGGCCGGCTTTAAAAAGAGTGCGGGTTTTGGCCGGCAGCTACAGCACCGCTTTTGAAGCCCTTGGCAAACTGTGCCAGTAAGAGCATCGTCGGATTGTACTGGGAGATACCATCGGCAGGCCGAGCCCCCAACAGGGCACTCGGCCACCAGCGGCTAGAGAAGATTAACTGAGAGCAAGCTCTGCTGGGTCATTACGCCAGCTGCGGAATAATTTGTGGCAGATCTACCGTGGTACAGACGCCAGCCGGCGCTTCGCACACATAGGGGACAGCATTCACTGGGCGATGCGCGGTTAAACCGGGCGTCATCTCGGCGTAATCTTCCGGCGCCACCGGAAAGGTGATCACGACATCCAGCGGACAATCGCCCTGCATTACCACATGCCAGCCAGAGGGCTGCACAAATTTCCAGGTTTCACCATCACTGGTTTCAACATCGGTGGAGATAAACCAGGTGGTGGTGAATTTCATCAAGGGTTTACCCTGGTGCATACCGGTAAGGATGGTTTTAGTGGCCGCCACTGTCCCCTTTTCAACCACGCCGGCGGCGATATGAACATCATTGCGGGCCAGGCCAACAGCGGCCTCCACCACAAACTCGTCGATAGGCAACCCCATAGCCGTGGCCACCAGCTGCAGCGAAGGGCCAAAACTGTATTTTATGTGCTCCAGCTGCCCCTGGCTGGCAGGCCCGGGTTGTTTGCCAAAGCCCATCATGCCAAACAGCATCTCAGGTGAATTACGGGAAGAGCAGTCGGCAAATTCGTTAATAGTAAGCAGATCCAGCCGTCGTTGAATGGAGGCCAGCACAATCGGCACCGCTTCGCTGATAAAACCCGGGCTTGAGCCGGTCGCATGCACGGAGCTGTTACCCTGGTTGCAGGCGGCCTGAAGGCGATGATAGAGCGCCTCATCCAGCGCCTTGGGATTTTGCAGCTCCATGCGGGTACTCACCACATTGATACCCGCCTCAAGCAATTGGCAGACATCATCAGCTTTAAATACATGCGGCATATAAAGCACACAGTCAGGTCGGAGAGCGATCACCGCCTCGATGCTGTTGGTGGCCTTAATACCAACCGGCGCAACTCCGGCTAACTCACCCGCATCACGCCCCACCTTATCGGCGCCATGTACCCATACGCCCACCAGTTCCAACTGCGGATGCTCAATAGCACGGCGCAGAGCGCGCGAGCCGACGTTGCCCGTTGCCCACTGCACAACCCGATAGCGTTTACTGTTGGAAGAACTACTGCGTTGCATCAGAAATTGCCCCTTTTTATTATTTGAATGGCCAATAGTGCGCAGCATTGTTATCGATTTTAGTAGTATTGCCAACACCCGTTGGCGAAGAGCGCTGCTTTGTCCAGATATATAAACAAATCCTCCTATTGGCAGCGCTCGACGCTCGCCCGGTGCGTATACCACGCCAACAACCACCATGACTTGCAAAGCGTATTACCACATTCTGGTGAGGATCCATTACCAGGAAGTTGTTCGGTCAACGCCATAATTTGCCGATAAAAAATTGTACATGGGAATTGATTTACCATCGTTACAAACTACAGCCACCAAGCCACTTGGCAGGCGAACACAGCAACGATCGAATAAAAAAGCTGAAAGAATTCTGTCAACCACCCGAACGATGGGCACGCCACTATCGGCTAGAGATTAGCAATAACACAAACAAAATAACCAATGCCGCACCGGCAAACCACACACCCACACGGCGACTACCCAACTGCTCCCGAGCAATCTGAGCTTTGAGCTGCTGCAAACCGGTTTCCGATAACGAGCCGCAATGAGGACATTGCTCGTGCTCTTCTGGCACATAGTGCAATCCACAACGCTCACAGGTTTGCGTTGGTTTTTGCCGCCGCAGCCAGACGGCCCGGCCGAGTAACCCACCAAAATTCATTATTGCCAATCCGATAAGTTGTCTGAATACTCTGCCCGGCCAAGTGTAGATACTCCCCGAATCAGCGATGCACCGGGCAGCGCCACTCAGCGTTCTATCTCCGCCACCAACTGCCGGGCCAGCTGCTCCATTCGCTGCAAGCTAACATCCGCTTTTGCTAAAAAATCATCGTCAAACTGTGCAGGATCTGCCCAATAGCGGCCTTTTATTTCACACCGCTTGGCCAACTTTTCCAGCCCCAGGTCACTCAATTCAAAGCCGAGTCGCGTCCACTGTTCAGAGAGCGTTGCCTCCGTCGAGTGAGATTGCCTGCCGGTGTCGTTAAGTGCTCGCACATAGGCGGCGGTGCTGCGAGCAGCAATAATAACCGAGCGCAAGGCAGTAATGGATTGCTGCTTGCGGGCGCTATTGGCCCGCGTTAAGTTAATCAGCCACTGCTTAAGGTGGCGAATTAGCTCCCACAGACTTACACCTGTTACCGGTTCCATTACCACAATCTGATTATCCTTAGCGCTAGGGCAAAACTGATCCGGCACCACCGGCCACGACGGGAAGTTGCACGGAATGCGTTTGAGTAAGATGAGTGTTTCTGAAAAACAGCAGCAACCATCAACGCCATTAAATCCCTTCCCTAGTTTTATTTTCCATGAACTTACGATTTAAAAATTATCGCCGTACCGTTAGTAGCGTTGAATTTTGACGCTGAGCGACCACAGTCGACAGCCTGACCACGGCCTTGAACCAAGTAGGCGTTGCGACAATTCAGGACCATCGCCCTCTCACCATACTCTTTAATGAGCCCCGGATGCGGCCCCGACGGGGAGTCTACTCCGGTAATTCACGCCGTTAAATCCCGCCGAACCATTACCCCACCCGTAAATTGGGTAAGCTCCGTAGAGTTTCACCAGCAGGAATATCTGCTGAGACACCTAACAACAGCTCTAGAGCAGGTCGATAAGTCCGGTTGTTCCGGCGGCTGATAATACGCTGAATTCGGTAAACAGAGCCACGGCAAGCAAGATTAAGCGACTTAATGTGATGAAGGGAGGAAAAGGAAGCGGAAGCGGAGAAACCAAAGAGGGCTTAATTCTACTATTGTTATATCAATATTCAGCCCAGCTAAACATCAAACGCCAGGCTTTGGCTATCAAATAGAAAGCACACCTGATGACAACAGAGAGATAGCAATAACCCCCGTCACGGCGAACCCCTCATTGCCCATCACTTGCGACATAGAGACTGGCGACTCTGTCCTAGTGACTAGCGGCAATGAAAGCCGTAGGGCGCAAAGTATTACTCAAATAGCGCCAACTCTTCCCACAATGCAGTAGCTGCGAAGCGGTGAGCCAATAATAAAGCCGCTACGTCAATCCGCAGCGGCTTTCAATCTATCTCAACCCGGTGAGTTAGAGAGGCTTAACAGTGGTGGCACATGGCCCCTTTTGCCCTTGCCCAACTTCAAACTCAACTTTTTGACCTTCATTAAGTGTTTTATAACCACTCATTTGAATTTCTGAATGATGAACAAACAAATCTTTACTGCCATCGTCTGGAGTGATGAAACCGAAACCTTTGTCTGCGTTAAACCACTTAACCGTACCTGTACTCATATTCTCAATCTTCATTTTATGGTGAACTAAAAAATAACCAGCCTTGTTATCACCATCACTAAGGCGGCGGTAGAAGATACCCCTTTTCCTCACAGTTACCTGCAATCGATCCTCGAGAGGAGACGACCCGATGTAACAGGAGTGACCCACCTGTAAACCATTGACACAGAACAGAAGGCCGCCGAAACAACACTCAAGCCCTGGCGCCAGACATCAGGAAAAGACGGCTTATTATGCTGAATTCAATTGCCCAGTACAATTGATAAACATTTTCTAAATCAACTGACTGCCCGCCTCCCCTACCAAGGTATAAAAAATGGGGTAATTTTGGGCAGCTGGCAGCCACTATCGCCCTCAAATGCTGGCTTATAACAGGAGCGAAGGTGTGACTTTGGGAGCAAGATGGCCAACCAACCCTGCAAATCTGACCAACCCGTCAATAATTGACTCCAATTTGGTGACAAAACAGGCCGCTTGCCTTAAATTTCGCTCGCCATCAACTCTGTTTGGTAGAGGAAAATAGATCCCTAAAAAAGAACCTACTGCAACAATCGCGCACCCTACATACGATCAAATGGCATATAAAAAAGAGTCACATAGCTCTAAGCTGAATATGCACGTCACCTGGATAGTCTGGTTAAACGGCCAATCAAACCAACAATGACCTAATCACCCAGAACACCGCGACTTTGGAAGGGCTCACCAGCAGGCGATCTCTACGGCTAACACAGCTCAGCTTGGGGGGAGGAATTTAACTGCGCGATCAGTAAATATCCCTTTAAAACCTCGTATTAACAAGGAATCCTTAGTGAATGGTTAACGGTGGCGTTATGGCCGCTGACAACGGCGGATAGGCACTTGAAAAGGGTTACCATCCTTGCTTTAGCAAAAACTCGGCAGCAGAGTGAGAGACGCTTTCTATGCGCTGATTTACGACATACCCACACACCGTAAAAAAAAATGGCGAACAATCGCTAAACCGTTAAACCAGTACTCATGCAGAAATAAGAGGCCACTCTAATCGGAATAGGAGCCTTCCCGTTAAAGTCAATTTATTCCAGCCCACCAAAGCCACTCAAAATAGTGAAACAAGGCTATTCAGCTAACAATCCAACCACCCCGGTTAAAGCCAGATCAGAGCCTCAGAAATGCAGCTTAGGTATAGCGCTTCAAATATTGCCCAAGCAGATCATGCAAGGCGCTTTTTCGTTCACTGCTGGCCCAACTGGCATCGATGGCATTACGCGTGAGCGCCACCACTTCTGTCGGCCCCCAAGCCAACTCATCACACAGGATCGCCAAGCTATGGCACATGTCCGTTTTAAACATGGCAGGGTCGTCTGTGTTAATGGTTAATTTTAAACCCTGCTCGTACATGGCTTTAATTGCCGCCAACCGCCGGGCTCGATTTTTAACAACACTGGTGACCGAACAAACATTAAAGACATCCTGGTTCAGAACGGCTTGGTTCAGCAATACCGAATCGTGCAATAGGTTGTAACCGTGGTCGAAGCGATCACACGCCAACAACTCTTTACACACCTCGTAATTTTTGGCTGGCGCGTCTATTAAGGATTGATTGTCCTCGCATACATGAGCGGTACACCTTAAACCGGCTGCTTTGGCCTGTTGATAAAACCAGGCGAACAACTGTGGTGGGCCTTTACCTTCTGGCCCGTCTAGCCCAATCCCGGCAACCTGTTGGCGTGGGTTGGCGATAATTTCCGAGAGAATCCCCTCCGCCTGATCACGGGCGATAATACGATCCAATGCGGCAATCAACCGGTAGCTGACACCCAACTCGGCAGCGGCTCGTTCAAGCCCGGAGATAAGCCCGTCGACCATCTCGCGATAACTAACACCCGCCTCTAGGTGGTATTGCGGATTGAACATTAGCTCCAGGTGAACAACCCCAGCCTTCTGGTGAGCCTGCTTAAGTACCTGGTAACCCACCTCAGCAAAATCCTCTTCGGCCCGCAGAACAGTGGCGGCCAAGCGCAATGCCTGTATAAAGCGATCAAATTCAGAGAATTCGAACAGCGCTTCTATGGAACAGGGCAGAGGAACACTATGCTTTTCAGCCAACTGGGCAATGAGTTGTTCTGGTATCGCCCCAATCAGATGGCAGTGCAGATCGACCTTGGGTAACCCCTGTATAAACTGAGGTAGTAGCTCAGCCGGGAAGTGTTTAAATTGAAAGGAGCCGCTCATAATTGCCAAGAAACTGTTTCATTTGCGTGCGAGTGCACAATATTAGGTAAGGTGTAAAAACTAAAGATAAACCGTTGGTACTTAAAAGCGCACAAAAAGTTTGATCGACAACCACAATTAATTTGACCAAGGCATCAAGATTTCTAGCAGCTAGGGGTATTGCCAGCGGAATCGCATCAAAGTAAAGCACTAAACTGTACTCATCTGGCCAGCCAGCGGGAAGAACGGCCACCACAGCTGGCACGAAAAACGCATACAAAGCCTGACCTACCAGTCAGGTTTATTTGATGAACGCAGTATCAAGCCTATCCAAACAACTCACCAAACACTTCCAACTGGTGGAACGTGAGACAACCCTCGCACGCGAATGCTTAGCCGGGTTAACCACCTTCGGCGCGATGAGCTACATACTGGCGGTCAATCCGGCGGTTTTGTCTGCCGCCGGCTTGGATCAGGCGCAACTGGTGATTGTCACTGCGCTGGCCAGCGCCATAGGGACCTTGATCATGGCGCTGTGGGCCAACCTGCCGATCGCACTGGCACCCGGCATGGGTTACAACGTTCTGTTTGCGCAGGTCATTGTTATCCGAATGGGATTTTCGCCATCGGTTGCGCTGGCCATGGTGTTCTGTAACGCGCTGTTGTTTGTTGTCATCGCGGTGTCCGGCGTGCGCGAACGTATTATTCGGGGCTTCCCCGAAGCGATTAAAATCGGCATACAGGCCGCACTGGGGTTGTTTATTGCCTGGCTGGGCTTTACCAATAGTGGCTTAATCGCACACTCCGCTCACGGCGCGAGCTTTGCCTCTTTAGGGCAAGGGGCAACATTTTTTGCCTATGCCAGCGTGTTAATTACGATTATTTGTGTTGCCGCCCAGGTGCCCTTCGCTTTGCTGTTGAGTATCGTACTTATCACTGTGTTAGGCCGCTTTGTTACCGATGCCAGTGGAGTGCCTCTCACACAGTTTCCCGACGCGCTCTTTGCGTGGCCTGTGCCGCCAACCGATATTGCCTTTTCACTGGATCTCCCCACCCTACTTAGCCAAGCCGCCACCGCCTTACCCGTTATGCTGTATCTGTTTATAGCTGACTTCTTTGGGGTAACCGGCACACTGATGGCACTCACCAGAGATGCCGGGCTGCTGGATAAAAACGGCAACCTACGCAATAGCTTCCAGGCCTACACCACCGACGGGCTCGCCTCCACCATCGGAGCGCTGCTGGGCACCTCAACCATTGGTGTATTTGTCGAGTCAGCCGCCGGCATCTCCATGGGTGGGCGTACCGGCCTAACTGCCCTGGTGGTGGCGCTGCTCTTTATCGCCTCACTCTTTTTTTGGCCAATTCTAACCATTGTGCCAGCACAGGCTATCGCGCCGGCATTAATTATTGTTGGCTTACTGATGTTGCGATCGCTGGTCGATATCGATCTCAAAATCCCGGAGCAAAGTATTCCACCACTGCTGATGGTTGGCATCACGGCCGCCTCGTCTGACTTGGTAATGAGCCTGGCTTCGGGCTGCTTTGTTTACACCGGCATCTGCATTGTACGTAAACAGTGGCCAAAGTTGTCAAAAACCATTCTGGCTATCGATGCACTGTTGTTTGTTTACCTAATTTTATCGATGCAATTTTAGTCGAAGTACGAATACGCCTGGAGCCTGACCTATGTTGGAAGCACCCCGAACAGCGTCTATAGAAGAGATCCCCATTCTTGATTTGAGCCGCGCCAATACCGCAGAAGGCCGGCAAAGCTTGGCGCTAGAGCTACATCATGCGGCCATGAACCTAGGCTTCTTTTACGTCAAGGGTCATCCGGTAACGCAAACCACTATTGATGCCGCCTTTGCTACGGCTAAACGTTACTTCTCGCTGCCACTGGCAGACAAAATGGAGTGCCTGATGGACGTGCGCAGCCGGCGCGGCTATATGCCGATGTTTTCAACCAAAGTGGGCGAGAACAGTCCGGATCTTAAAGAGAGTTTTGACTTTGGCTTCGAGCTACCGGCCAATGATCCCGACGTATTGGCCGGAAAGTTTATGCACGGGCCCAATCGTTGGCCGGAAAAACAACCCTGGCTAAGAGAGACGATCGAAATCTATCTGGATGGCGTAATGGAGACGTCGCGCATTTTAATGCGTCTGTTTGCACTAAGCCTAAAAGCGGATGAAGACTATTTTATCCGCTATTTTAACAAGCCGATGATGCATACTCGTTTGTTTCACTACCCTCCTCAACCCCACACCTCGTCGGATTCCGAGTTTGGAGTAGCGCCACATGTAGACCACGGTCTGATTACCATATTGAATCAAGATTCGGTCGGTGGGCTGGAGGTAAAAACCAAGTCTGGCGAGTGGGTTGGAGCGCCCTATATTGAGGGTAGCTTTATCGTCAATTTAGGCAACCTGTTCAAGCGTTGGACCAACGATTACTACTCATCAACACCGCACCGGGTTATTAATCGAACCGACCAGGCACGATTTTCGATTCCTACGTTTGTTAACCTGGACTACCAAACACCAGTGGAGTGTATGGCCAGCTGCCGTATAGCCGGAGAGCCCGCTAAATACCCAACAGAATTTAGCGGTGCCATTATTGAGAAGATGCTACGCGCCGATGAAGCCAAATTGGAGGAGCCATCGGCGAGCTAGAATTAATCCGGTACCGCAAAGGTCGATTCAATTTCAACCTTCAAATCGGGTGAAAACAGACCCGATATCTGCATAAGCGAAGTCACCGGCAGTGCATCACCACAAGCGGCAAACATTTCACGGCGTACACCATCGAGATCATCCAGCTCGGTAACGAATACGCTTAACCGAATCAAGGTGTTCATAGAGGCTCCAAACTCTTCCGCAATCAGTTTTATCTGTGCAAATACCGCCTTGGTTTGATCCGCAATAGGCCCTTGCTGTGCACTACAACCAAAAGCAGTGATACCAGAAACATATAAAGTATTGCCGTGCTGCACAGAGTGAACAAACGGGCCAACCGGCGGTGTTAGCGAAGAGGAATTGCGACGAATTAAAGTCATCCTGAGCCTCGTAGATTAAAGTCAAATTTTTCGAGCTATAAAAGATCGTTAAGAATAGAAAAAGAAGGAACACCAACTACAGAAAATTGTAATTAAGCAACCATTAAAAGTCCGAATTATACATCAGGGCGAATGTTTATTGGATAAACAACCAAGTTAAAAACAATATAATTTTAGATATCCACTAGACCCCAAATCTATTATTAAATATACACGTGAATATGACGATGAATCTTGTCCTGCTTTTGCTCGAGCTCTTCTAATGTTCCCGAATGTTCCTTAGCCGCATTGGAAGAGATTTTACAGTCATCGATAGCGATCAACTCGTGACCAACAAGGCCTTGCTGATCGCAGATCATCAAGATTTGAGTAAATATGTCTTCAATGGCATCCGGGTGGCCACTGATAAAGTTGGCGATGCTGGTGAAGTGGGGAACCGTATCGCAGGAAAGTGCCTTAAACATAATGTTGTTTTGGCAGGCCCATTCAATATCGCGACTAGATCGGATGCCGTGGTAGTAGGCAAAGAGGATTATCTTCAGGAGTATTGCGGGGTCGTAGGCTGATCGACCGCCACTGTCGTTCTTGTACGCTTGATAGAAGGTGGAGAGATCCAGCTTATCTTCGATTAGCCGATGAAGTACAAACTCGAAGGTGCCTGGCCGAATCTGCTCTTCGAAATTGATAACAACCATAGTGTCTTGGTTGTAATTTGGCTTCTTGAAGTTAGGCATGCTCTACTCCCTTGGGTGATGCCTGATTTTACTTAAAAACCACTTGTTTTTGGAGTTTTTCTACAGTCTCAACGCCCCGGTAAGGGGCAGTTTTGGAGCTTGGCCTTTTGTGGTATCAACCACAAAAGGCCGGGCGGAAAAACTGTCCCTGCCTTGACCGGTTTGTTAAACGTTTGTTTGGTTGAGCGCAAATGGTTTTGCAAAAGTAAAAGCGTCACTTGAAGGCCCTTGTTTATTGAGCAAATCTAGTTTTGACTTACCCTCCTCAAGTGAAGGAATGTGACCTGGCGAAACCCACCACAGCGCTTGATGCGCGGTCTGGGTTTTATTGAACCACGCGTCTCTATCTCGGATTAAATCTACATGCGCAGTTCGATAGACATAGGTCTTTAGTGACTCAATGTCTTCCCACACACTCATATTTATAAGTAAAAGGGGATCATCAAATACTCTGATAGCCGTGGAGTCACCATCTTCTGACTGTAAGCGCCAAACAAAACCTGGAGATTCGTCAGCTAGAGAATTAATCTCATCAAGCCTTTCCACGAACCCTAACATAATATCGCTATCCATTTCTGCTTTCGCTTTTGCGATATTAATTTGAGCAATATGATATTTGTTCACGATCTCCCTCTCTCTATTTCCTTACGTTTAACGCCGTTGTAAGGGGCAGCCGGAGCAACGCGTAGGCTGTCCCGCGCAGGCCCGCAGGGCCGGAGTGAACTTGACAACCTTGTATGGTCAAATTTCCCCATTAATTAACATTCCTTTAAAGTGAAGCCCCATAACTAGCGGCAACTAGTTATCGGAGTCCCAGCCCGATGATGCACAGATCCTAGAGATCGTTAACAAGCGTGGG
>NZ_JAWMQR010000005.1:0-318628 GCF_033283405.1 Halioxenophilus sp. WMMB6 | reverse complement strand
ATTGCCTTCGTCGCGTCGAAAAACTCGGCGTAATCGCGTCGAATTTCTGGGTTTTTCGACGCTCGCAAAAGCTTTCAGCTTTTGGCAATGCTCCTGCATTGCTGTTTACCTACTGAAGGCAATAATCATCCTGATGATTGCCTTCGTCGCGTCGAAAAACTCGGCGTAATTGCGTCGAGTTTCTGGGTTTTTCGACGCTCGCAAAAGCCTTCGGCTGCACCTTGGTGTCTGAGCTATCCACTAGGTTTTGCTGTTACTGGGTAAATTGATGGGTATGCTTGCCGCAGCTTTCAGACACAGAATTTTGAAACCCATAAACACAAAAAAGGGAAGAAGCCAGAGCCCCTTCCCTTTTTTGGCCGTTTAGCCGGGCTCTGTTAACAGCTCGGCTTCGCGAATGGGTTTATGCCAGGGCTGCTTTCGCTTTGTCGACGATGGCAGCAAAAGTGGCTTTGTCGTGAATGGCCAGGTCGGCCAGAACACGGCGGTCCAAATCGATGTTGGCTTTCTTCAAACCGGCAATCAGGCGGCTGTAGCTCATACCCAATGCACGAGACTGTGCATTGATACGGGTGATCCACAGAGCGCGGAAGTTACGCTTTTTAACGCGACGGTCGCGGTAGGCGTACTGACCGGCTTTGATAACAGCCTGCTTGGCTACACGAAATACGCGTGAACGCGCACCATAGTAACCTTTTGCAGCTTTCAGAACTTTCTTGTGGCGACGGCGCGCCTCTACTCCACGTTTTACACGGGCCATATCCTAATCCTCTTAAACTATTCTGGAAGCCAATTACTTGGCACGGAACATACGATCTACCAGCGGCGCATCAGCAGCATTCAAAGTAGAAGTGCCGCGCAGGTGACGCTTACGCTTGGTAGTCATTTTGGTCAGGATGTGGCTGCGGTTAGCGTGTTTGTGCTTGTAGCCGCTAGCGGTTTTTTTGAAACGCTTGGCGGCACCACTGTGTATTTTAGCTTTTGGCATGGTGTCTTAACTCCACTGTACGGCCCTTGAAGACTCCATCAAAAACGATGGGGGGCCAAACTGTTGATTAAATAAGCAGGTCGGTAGCTAAAAACCTGGCTGCTTTTTACCTGCTGATTAGCAATTTTCGTCCTGAAAATTGCTAATCGTCGCACTTCGTTCGCACAGCTCGGCAAAGCCGAGCTGGCTCTCTGGTGCTCGCATAAGCCCAATTTTGGGCTTATGGGTGATGCTTCCTGCATCACTTTGTTTGGTCTGCAGTGATCCGTGACCGGGGCACTTCATACCGATAAATCGCCGGGGACACTCTTCGAGCCAACACCGCAAAGCCGAGCTGGCTCTCTGGGGCTCGCATAAGCCCATTGCTGGGCTTATGGGTGATGCTTCCTGCATCACGTTGTTTGGTCTGCAGTGATCCGTGACCGGAACACTTCATACCGAGCTCAGCCTAAAAGGCATTAGCTAGTACGGGGTTACGGCGCTTTTATAGCCAAAACAGCAACCTCGCCCTGGAATTCGGGGCCGCAATTCTACTTTTAGTTGCCCAATACGTAAAGCCCCAGGGCGGTAGGATCTCACCTTCTACCCCAGGGCTTGGCCCGCCAGCCTGCTCGGCTGGCTAATTCTGCTTATTTGCGCTTTTTGGGCGCCAGTACCATCAGCAGTTGGCGACCTTCCATCTTCGGCCGCTGCTCAACTACTGCGTACTCTTCCAGATCCTTCTCGATGCGCTCCAGCATCTCCATACCCAGCTCCTGGTGAGCCATCTCACGGCCGCGGTAGCGCAGCGAGACCTTGGCTTTGTCACCATCTTCCAGGAAGCGGATAAGGTTGCGGAGTTTAATGTTGTAGTCGCCGATATCGGTACCCGGGCGGAACTTCATCTCTTTGACCTGCTGCTGCTTCTGCTTCTTCTTGGCAGCCGCCTTCTGTTTCTTTATCTCAAAAAGATGCTTACCGTAGTCCATAATTTTACAGACTGGCGGATCAGACTCGGCCGTCATTTCTACCAGATCAAGACTGGCGGCCTGCGCTGTGCTAAGCGCTTCTTCGATGGGAACGATTCCAACTTGCGTACCGTCTTCGGCAATCAGGCGTACTTGAGGGACCTGAATTTGGTCGTTGATCCGGGCCTTTTTTGAACGTCCGGGAGTTGCATCTCTTTTGATAGTTAGATCTCCTAAATATGAGGCACCTGCCCCCTTTCGCTGTAGCCTTGGTCGTCAATCTGCCGCAAAGCAACCGGCTAAGCTCGAAACAAGCTTAGCCGAATGTCAACAGAGCGCAAAAATAGACGATTAAGAGTCAACCCGGGCCCGTTTCGCCACCGCTGCAGTCAGCAGATCGCAGAAAGCATCGATGGTCATGGTACCTAGGTCTTCACCGTTACGGGTGCGCACAGCTACAACGTTGTTTTCTACTTCCTTATCGCCGGTGACCAGCAGATAGGGAATCTTCTGTAAAGTGTGCTCGCGGATTTTAAAGCCGATCTTTTCGTTTCTCAAGTCAGAAGCCACCCGGAAGCCCCGTTCGCGCAATGTTTCCTCGACTTTCGCAACATAAGCGGCCTGATTGTCGGTAATATTGAGCACCACCGCCTGAGTAGGCGCCAACCAGGCCGGGAAGGCACCCTCGAAGTTCTCAATCAAAATACCGATAAACCGTTCAAAGGAGCCGAGAATAGCCCGGTGCAACATCACCGGTACCTGACGGCTGCCATCTTCGGCCACGTACTGGGCACCCAGGCGACCCGGCATGGAGAAATCGACCTGCATGGTGCCACACTGCCACACCCGGCCAATACAGTCGCGCAGGGAGAACTCAATCTTCGGCCCGTAGAAGGCACCCTCACCCGGCAACAGATCCCACTCCAAACCCTTGGCATTGAGAGCATCGGCCAACGCCTGTTCGGCCTTGTCCCACACCTCGTCAGAGCCGACGCGGTTTTCCGGGCGGGTAGAGAGACGAATAATCACCGACCCAAAGCCGAAATCACGGTAGACCGCGTAGAGCAGGTCGGTAAAGATCGATACCTCGCTCTGAATGGCATCTTCCTCACAGAAGATGTGGGCATCGTCCTGGGTGAAACCGCGCACCCGCATAATGCCCTGCAAGGTGCCCGAGGCCTCGTTGCGGTGACAGGAGCCAAACTCCGCCAGGCGCAGTGGTAGATCTTTATAAGAGCGTAAACCCTGGTTAAACACCTGCACGTGGCAGGGGCAGTTCATGGGCTTAATGGCAAAGTCGCGGCTTTCCGACTCCACGGTGAACATATCATCGCGGAATTTATCCCAATGACCGGACTTCTCCCACAGGGTGCGGTCGACCACCTGCGGTGTTTTGATCTCTTTATAGCCGTTATCACGCTGCACGCGGCGCATGTACTCTTCAATAACGGTGTAGATAGTCCAGCCGTTGGGGTGCCAGAAGACCATGCCCGGCGCCTCTTCCTGCAGGTGAAACAGGTCGAATTTTTTGCCCAACTTACGGTGGTCGCGCTTAACCGCCTCTTCCAGGAAGAGCAGATGCGCCTTGAGCTGTTTCTTATCGGCGAAGGCCGTGCCGTACACGCGCTGCAACATCTTGTTGCTGGAATCACCACGCCAGTAGGCACCGGAGACACGCTGCAGCTTGAAGTGCTGGCAGAACGACATGTTGGGCACGTGCGGGCCGCGACACATATCGATGTACTCTTCGTGGTGATAGAGGCCAGGCTGATCATCTTTGGCGATATCCTCATCCAGGATACGCACCTTGTACTCCTCGCCACGGGCGATGAAAGTATCGCGCGCCTCAGCCCAGGAGACCTTTTTCTTTACCACCTCATAATTGGTGGCCGCCAGCGCCTGCATACGCTTTTCCAGCGCCTCGACATCCTCTTCGGTGAGCTTGTGCTCCATGTCGATGTCGTAATAGAAGCCGTTTTCAATGGTGGGACCAATGGCCATTTTGGCATCAGGCCACAGTTGTTTAAGCGCGTGGCCCAACAGGTGAGCACAAGAGTGGCGAATAATCTCCAGGCCATCGGCATCTTTCGGAGTAAAAATCACCAGCTCGGCATCGTCGGTGATCAGATCAACGGCATCGTGCCGCACACCATTCACACGACCACCCAAGGTCGCTTTCGCCAGGCCAGGGCCGATATCGGCAGCCACTTGCAGAATGGATACAGGCTGTTCGTAAGAACGTTGGGAACCGTCGGGCAGGGTAATTACCGGCATGGGCGTCTCCTTAGTCAGTGGTGACTCCTACCAAAAGCCACGTGAGAGAGTTTGTGAAGCAGCCAGGCTGCTATGCGAATTTATCCTCCGGCCGATGGCCAGAGCTGTAGCGAGAGAAGGTGATCACGCGAGTCGTAGACCGACTCAATAACCTTCCCATCCACCATAACTGGATGGCGCTGCGGCACACAGACCGTGCCGCTCGGCAGCCAAGCTGCCGGGAGCCTTTTGCGGGCAGATAATTGCTCCTGCATGATCTGCATTTCCACCATCCATGGTGGTCACCTGTGCCGGGAAACACGTTTTTTCATAATTCATGGATGAATTATGAAAACTTAAAGCCCCAGAAAAACCGCCGATCCAATCCCGCAACCACCTATCTAGATGGAGCTGCGGCACAGGGACCGTGCCGCTCGGCAGCCAAGCTGCCGGGAGCCTTTTGCGGACATGCGCCGCGAAAGGCGTTTGGGTAAAAATCAGGGATGATTTTTACCCAACTTAAACTGGTACGACCGAGTGGACTCGAACCACCGACCCCCACCATGTCAAGGTGATGCTCTAACCAACTGAGCTACGGTCGTATTATTTTCACACGCTCAAATGGATCTCGTTTCCCTTTGAGTGTGTCGCATTTTGCCCGCCCTGAACATTTGGGCTCAACAAAATTGAGGCGCGCACTTTACCAATTTGAAAAGGCCCTGGCAAGCGGTAAAAACCCTTTTTAAATTAGAGGCTTAGCTGGCATTATATGGCGAACACAATAACTGCGAGTGAATGGAGTCCCACAATCAGCGCCATCGCCATTACCGGAGCCTCCGGATTCATCGGCCAGGCCCTGCTCCCCGTGCTATCGGCCGCCGGCCACCAATGTTTAGGCCTTTCGCGCCAGCCCCAGCCCGGCATGCAGAGGGTGAACTATCAATCCCGCGCGCAACTGGTCTCCCTGCTGGCAGGCCAGGAGTGCTTGGTGCACCTGGCCGGTGTCGCCCACAACCCCACGGCCCGCGAAGCCGATTACCAGGCCGGCAATGTACAACTCACCGCCCAGATTACCAAAGCCGCGAAAGAAGCCGGCATTCACCAGGTTATATTGATCAGCAGCATCAAAGCCATGGGCGAGCAGACACCCCCCGGGCAACCGTTCACCGCCGAAGCCCTCTGCCGGCCGGAAGACGCCTACGGGCGCAGTAAGTTGGCCACCGAGCAGGAGTTTATCTCCCTGTGTGAACGGTTCCAGCTGCAGTGGACCATTATCCGCCCACCGCTTGTCTACCACCCCAGCGCCAAGGGCAATATCGAACGGCTCGCAAATGCTATAAAAGCCGGTCAATGGCTCCCGTTTAAAGGGGCAGACAACCAACGCGATTGGGTATCTCTGGCGGTGCTGAACGACCTGATCCTCACCTGCATTGATAACCCTGCCGCCCACCAGCAGATCTTCCTGGCCAGCGACGGCCAACCGCTCTCCACCGAGGCGATGGCCAACCGCCTGGCCGCGGACCTGGGCCTAAGCGCCAAGCTCTTTAAGCTGCCAAGGCTGGTGCGCCTGCTTATGCGCATTATCCCGGGCCTGGCGCGCACCGAGCAAAAACTGTTTGGCAACTTAACGCTGGATATCCGCCACACTACCGAAACTCTGGCTTGGCAGCCCAAATGTAGTGATGGCGATCACCAAGCAAGTGTGAATCCCCTAGCCAAATGAGCACGACGATTCTTGCCACCACTCTTGCCGCTCTGATTTCACTAGTCGGCACCATAGTGGGCACCGGTCTCTACCGCAAAGCCGCCATCGCCAAAGGGATGATTGATCACCCCAATGAGCGCAGCTCTCACAAACAGCCTACCCCCACCGGCGGCGGCGTGGTGGCTGTCGTATTTATATTAGCGCTGTGGGTATTTGCCTATTTTATGGGCTGGATCACACTCAAAGAGAAGATCGCGCTGATTATCCCCGGCCTGTTGATCGCCATCACCGGCTTTTTGGATGATCGCAAGCCACTGAAAAAACGCTGGCGATTCGGTATACAGATCATTGCCGTAACCATCGTAATCGCCCTGCTCTACCCACTAGCCCCGCTCCCGCTCTGGCCCGGCCTGGCGTTAAATCTAAACAGCTGGGCCCTACCGCTCGTGGCAGTAGCCATGCTCTGGCTGATCAACCTCTATAACTTTATGGATGGCATTGATGGCCTGGCTGCAAGCGAGGCCATAACGGTATTGGTGAGTGTGGCAATCATCAGTAGCCTAGCTGGCTCTCCGACAATGGCCCTGTTATGCCTAAGCACCCTGGCACCGCTAATCGGATTCCTACTGTGGAACTGGGCCCCGGCAAAAATTTTTATGGGTGACGCCTGCTCTACGTTCCTAGGCATCAGCCTGGCCACACTGGCCCTGATCAGCGCTAACTCCGCCACTATCAACCTCTGGTGCTGGGCAATTCTACTGGCTGGATTCATCGTCGATGCCAGCTACACCCTGTTGGTGCGTATGCTTACGCACCAAGCCTGGCGCTCTCCCCATCGCAGCCACCTCTACCAAAAGTTGGCCAGCAGTAAAGCACTACACGCCCGCACCACCCTGCATTACTGTGCTTACAACCTACTGATTTTGCTGCCCGCAGCGTTACTGGTGCAATTTTGCTGGCACAACCTTGGCCCCCTGCTGTTTGTGGTCGGGACGCTGCCAATCATCTGGCTTGCCCACCAAAAACAGGCGGGTCTACCAGAGCAGGCAGCCAATAGACACCAAGAGGTTCGCTAGCAGTGCGCTTAACGGCATCACTGGTGGTTCACGACTGGCACTGGCCAGAGCTAGAGAGCTGCCTTGCTTCGCTTAGCCTGGCGATGGTTAAGGCACTGCCGGATGCTTCGGCAGAACATGGCCACCTGACGATACTCTACAATGGCCAGCAGCCACTGCCCGACGCCGCCGGAGATAAGGTCGCGGCCCAATTTGGCTTTCCGTTCACGCTGGTTAGCGACGCGCCCAATTTAGGCTATGGCGGAACCAACAACCTGGCCATCCGCCCGCTCCAGGAGCAGGCCTCACCGGGTGATTACCACCTGGTGATCAACCCAGACACCACCCTGGCTGCAAACACTCTACAGATACTGTTAAAGCAGGCCACAATGGTGGCCGATTGCGGCCTGCTGAGCCCAAAACTGCTGGATGAAAACAATACACCGCAGTGGGGTAACAAGCGCTACCCCTCCGCCATGGTACTGCTCGCACGACTATTACCGGCGTTGCTGCGCTGGCCACCACTGGCCCAACTCAATAAACACTATCAATACCAGGATCTGGCCAATACCACACAGGCCACAGAGGTTGAACTATGTAGCGGATGTTTTTTGTTGGCCAGTGTAGAATGCTGGCTCAAATTACAAGGCTTCGACGATCAGTACTTTATGTACTTTGAAGATTTCGACCTTTCACTGCGTGCCCTCGACGCCGGTTTCCGTAACGTGTATCTCCCCAGCGCAGTTGTCTACCACCAGGGGGGCTACACCGGTAGAAAAAACTGGCTACACAAAAAATGGTTTATCGCTTCGGCCTGGCAATTTTTTTCGCGGCACGGGTTTCGTGTTTGGCAGGTTGGTGTAAAAAATAAAAGTACGTAGAGTTTGGTGGTAAGTAGTTCACGAATGAGCAACGAAAAAAAACAAGCGGCCAAGAGCAGGCACCTACTGTTTGTAGTAGGTATGCATCGCTCGGGCACCTCGGCACTCACCGCCGCACTCTGCCAGGCCGGCGCCAGCGTCGGTAACGATACGCTCGCGGCCGTTGCCGGCATCAATGACGAAGGCTTTTGGGAAGACCGTCAGGTTGTTGAATTAAACGAGGCCCTGCTTGAGTACCACAACTTAAGCTGGTTCGATCTAGATGCTGCCGATACCCACATTTGTGGTAACGCCCCACTGGCTGAACGGGGCAAGGCCATTCTGGCCAAAGGTTTTGGTGAGGGCTGCGTTGAGGTAATAAAAGATCCTCGCCTCTGTTTAACGCTTCCTTTTTGGCTAGACATCTGCCATACGCTGGCTATTACTGCATCAGTTTGTTTCATCGAGCGCTCGAGCGATGAGGTCGCCCAATCGCTCCATAAGCGAGATGCCTTTCCAATCGATTATTGCCTGCAGTTGATCGCCAGTTACCAACAAGCCATTGCAAACGTTAAGCAGAGTTTACCCTCTTACGCGGCAGTGGTTTACGATCAATTGATCACCGCCACCGATAAAACCATTAACGGTGTAATCGCTTCGCTGGAACTCCCTCTCACACCACACCAAGTTAGCGGCACCAGTGCCGTTAAGCCAGCCCTGCGTCATCACCAGAGCAACACCGACGCTGCTGAGCCGCACCCGAACAGATCGCCAGATTCACTATTAAAATCGATGACCCACGCGTTTGTAGAGCGAGGCATAGTGTTAACAGAGCTTGGCCAGCAACACAGTGATGCACTCGCAGTTATCCAAAAGCGGGACCAACAACTTGAGCAAACCAACGAGCAACTGGCAAGCGTGGGCGAAGAGCACAGTACCGCGCTCGCAACCATTACGCTTCGAGATGAACAATTGGCCGATGCGCAAGGTCAATTGGCCAAGCTTGGCAAGGAGCATGCACACGCTTTAAACGTCGTTGGCGAGCGCGATCAACAGCTGACGCTACTCAATCAGGAGCTCACCCGTATTGGTGAATTACATAGCCTGGCCCAAGCAACCGTGCAGCAGCGGGATGAACAGATAAATCAGATTAATTCGGAGCTAAGCCAAGTCCAACGGGAACTGGCTATCCACAAAAGCTGGAGACGTAAAATTTTGGCCTCTCTGGGGTTAATGGTAAGAGAAAATAAAAAATGAATTATATTGACGTAATCGTCCCCGTATACCAAGGATTGGAAGAGACGCAAGAGTGCATTCTGTCGGCCCTGCGCACCATAGATAAAACCATTGGTCAGCTAATTGTTATCAATGATTGTTCGCCGGACCCAGCGCTCAGCCAATGGCTGCGCGATGCCAGTGCCAGCAATGAGTTCCTACTGTTGGAAAACGAGCACAATCTTGGTTTTGTCGGCACCGTTAATCG
The DNA here is from genome assembly GCF_033283405.1 of Halioxenophilus sp. WMMB6. Classification (NCBI taxonomy): domain Bacteria; kingdom Pseudomonadati; phylum Pseudomonadota; class Gammaproteobacteria; order Alteromonadales; family Alteromonadaceae; genus Halioxenophilus; species Halioxenophilus sp. WMMB6. Next base: position 309,337 of record NZ_JAWMQR010000005.1, on the reverse strand, counting down.
CGGTATGCAATTAAACCCGGAACATGATGTTGTGCTGCTTAATAGCGATGTCGAAGTTGCCGGCGACTGGTTAACCAGAATGCGCACCGCCGCCAACCGCCACCCCAAAATCGCCAGCATCACCCCCTTTTCCAATAACGCCACCATTTGCAGTTTTCCCAATTTTTGTGAAGACAACGTTCTGCCCTTTGGCTTGGATGTAGAAGCATTGCACACCCACTTTTCAGCATTATTCGATGGTCAGGAGCCACTTACCATCCCCTCGGGCATCGGCTTTTGCATGTATATGCGGCGTAAAGCGATTACTGAAATTGGTTATTTTGATGAAAAGACCTTTGGCCGCGGCTATGGTGAGGAGAACGACTGGTGCCACCGGGTTGAGAAGGCGGGCTGGCTGAACAGTCTGCAGACAGACATCTTCGCCTACCACAAAGGCGGTGTCAGCTTCGCCGACGAGCAAAACGAACGCAAGCATACGGCGATGAAGTTGATCAATAAACTGCACCCCAATTATGAGCCGGGGGTGCATGCCTTTATCAAACGCGATCCCATTAAATCGTTTCGCTTACAGGCGTTGTGGAAACTGGTCGCCGAACAATCAAAACGTAAACTACTGCATATCAGCCACCGGCTAGGCGGCGGTGTACAACAGCATGTTATTGAATTGAGCGAGTTATACCAGGACGACACCATTAGCTTGCTATTAACACCAGAGCAGGATGGCGAATCGGTGGTTGTCTCCGTGTTGCAAAATAGCAGCTCCTGCAAAGACAGCCTGGTATTTCAGGCGGTGGAAGAGTACGACGACCTGCTCCGGCTACTGAAAAGCGTGGGCGTGAGCTATGTCCATTTTCACCACACCATGGGATTGCACCCAAAGCTTTGGCAGCTCGCTCAAGATATTAACTGCCCATACGACTTTACCGTTCACGATTACTACTGCATTAACGGCAACCCTACGTTGATCGATGAAAACGCCCGCTATTGTGGCCATCTGCCAACCAGGGAGATGGATGCGGCCTGCCACAAAGCCTACCCTATTCCGGTTAGTGCAGAGCAGTGGCGAATTAACCAGCAGCCGATACTGGTGAATGCCGAGCGGGTCATCTACCCATCGCTGGATACCAAACTTCGCTTCGAACAATATTTTTCACTACCTCAGGGTCTGGCTGCCTGGCACCCGGATTACGCGCAGGCGGCACCCTACCCCGATCCAGAATTTAATTTCGCGAAAGGTGAGAAATTAAAGGTATTGGTGCTCGGCGCTATTAGCCGTGAGAAAGGTGCCGATATGCTGGAAGCGGTAGCCAAACAACTGCCCAATTGCCAGTTTGAACTATTGGGTTACGCCTACCGGGCACTGGACAGTAAAGTAGTTACCCATGGGCCCTATGAACAGAGCGCGGTACAGGCGTTAATTAAAGCGATTGCCCCGCAGGTTATCTGGTTCCCCTGCTCCTGGCCGGAAACCTACAGCTACACACTCAGTACCGCCCTGCAAATGGGCCTACCCGTAGTCGCCCCGGATATTGGTGCTTTCGCCGAGCGGTTACTAAACAGGCCCTACAGCATTACACTGCCCTGGGATTACAGCGTTAATGAGTGGCTGCAGTTTTGGCAAACTTTGCAAAGCGAGGGCAGCTTCCCCCGCTGGCAACCACAACCAGAACTCGACACAGCCGCCATTCATACCCATTTTTATGAGGCCGAGTATCAGAGCGGTGTGGTAGTTAAGCCCGGTGATGCATCGGCACTGAACAGCGAGCTGTTAACCAGCCACTATAAATTTCAGACGCAGGCATTAAACCTGAAAGAGAAGCTATTGCGATCTGTTTGGGGCATCAGCCGGCTGCCCATTATTGGCCGATTGGTAAACCTGTTACCCTTTGAATTCAAACGCGCCTTTAAACGCGCTCTCTCGGCGCGACCGATCCACGATATTGTCAATCATGAATAGCCCGGTTTACACCGGGCATCGCCCAAGATAGAAATATAACGCCGGCGATAGGGCTACAGCGCCGGGTTGTAATAGACTCCCGCCACCTCTTGGTTTGCCAGATCGCGCAGTTGATAGTGGCGGGAGGTGAAGTAGTGACCGCTTGGGTGTGGATACTCAAAATAGGCTTTGCCCACCACTTCTGAATACTTGGGCCGAATCGATTGCGGTGCAAAGTGAGTAACCAGGCTTCTGCGTGTGCTACTGTTTACCCGCCGTTCACCACCGTGGGCCAAATCCGCATGCCAGATAAGCACATCACCTTTTTTAGCATGAAAGGTTTTCTTGGTAATACCTTTAACGGCAGCCTGATCATGCAGCTGTTGTAGAAAACGGCCATGCTGCTCATCACCGTGCACCTGTTTATTCCAGCCACGGGTTTCACCATTAAATAGAAAAGGCTCGAAGCGATGGCTGCCGGGGTAATACATCAATTCGCCACTGCCCGGTTCGATATCGTCTAAGGCGATCCAGGTAGCCAGCAGCGAAAGCGGTGATTGGGAGATAACATAGGCGGTATCCTGGTGCATAGCCTGTTGTGAGCCGTACTCAAAATAGAGCTCCTGCATAGCCAAGGCCGGCTCCTGAAACACCGCCTGTAAAAATTGCGCAACACGTGGGGTATATACCGCACTCCGGGCATTGGCTGAGCAACCATACAAATCAATAATACGGTCACCGGTGGTTAGCTGCCCCTCCAGACCACGAGCATTAAAATATTTACCCAGCTTGCGAACAATAAACTGATCTGGCCGCTCGAATACCGCGTGGGCATCTTTGACAATAGCATCACACAATTCTGGCGCGACCTCTTGGTTCAAAATAACATAACCATGCTCCAGAAAAAACGCCAGCTGCTCCTGCAACCACTGCTCGTAGCCGCGCTCGGACAACACCTTCTCTGCGTCGGGCTGATCAACCCAGAGAGTATTCTCTACCGCTCCCATCACGGCTTTTTTCTTTTTATTTTTAAAGAAAAACATTCGTTTCACCCTTGCCATAAACGTTAACTAACCGCAGCCAGCAACCAATCCTGCCTTAACTGTCGAATCAATCTCTTCGTAAAAACCGTACTCCAATGCAATCAACAGTGCGGACTGCGCTAACAACCTGTAGAAATCTGACTCTTTTTTAGAGCCAATCAACTTACTAACTCCAGTCACAAAATTAACCAGAATATCCCGATTCTCTTCCGCCAACGCCATATCGACAGCCTTGGGAAACCCATCTGCAAAGAGCGGTTCGCCACCACAGAACTCCGCCTCTATTTTTTTATTGGTACGTTCCCACTGGCTGCGATAGTGGCCGTAGGTTTTGCGATTGGTATACCAGGTATTCTTAACCCGCTCCTCCACCACCAATTTTTTGATGACCTCAAGTAGCTGCTCGTTATGATCCTTGTTTTTACACAACCGATTCATCGCGCGCTTGATTGCTAGCTGGGTCATACCCAGGGCATCATTCTCATTGACACTACCGGAGTGCAGACCCTCTGCGCCAACAATAGCGGCCATATCAGTGACGATGTCATTGCCAACCAGGCAAGAGGTCACAAATGGCCGAACAATAATATTGTCACTACCAAAAACATCGGCCCAGGCCTTTAATATCTGGTAATAGTTTTTGGTAAATACCTGGTGGGTGTTATAAAACTCATCGGCACTTTTGTGCCACATGCGCATGCCTTTTACATCCTGATTGTAAAACGAGCTGTAGAACTGATCCTGACGACGAAGATAGGCAACAATTTTTATGTTATGGCCAGGCAGCTCATCCAGCATGTGGCGAAACACATTGTGCACACTATTTACCTGGGCGAAAAAAAGCTCGGTACTGACTACAACGCGGTCTGCTTGAGGATTTTTCTCCATCTCCTGGCGCAACAGCTCCCAGGAAGCCCCCCGAGTCACCCCGCCGTACCAGAAATCGGCCATTTTATGGTCGCGATGTTTCTCTACCATATCGCAAACCAGGCTGTGATGGGCATTCCCCCCCTGGCAGGATTTTGGATAGAGCACACCCTGCTTTAATAATTTTGAGCCTTTCTTGGAAAAAACTGTTTGAATGGTGGATGTGGCAGTTTTGGGTGAACCAATATGAAAATAAACGGTAGCCATTGTGTACCAAATTAAACCTTGTAACGAAAACTATTTAAGCGATTCCAACTTAATAACTCGCCCCTTCTCCAGCTCCACCACCCGGTCACATAAATTGTTGATGGTCTGCTCCGAGTGGGAAACAATAATCACCGTTTGATCGGAGCGGATAAAATCCTGGACGGTTGCCGTCGCCTTGGCTTTGAAGCCTTTATCACCAACACCAAGCACCTCATCCACCAGCAGCACCTCGGGGCGCAAAAAACTGGTGGTGGAAAATCCCAACCTGGCCCGCATACCGGTAGAGTAGGTTTTAATGGGCTGGTAAAAGAAATCACCCAATTCGGCGTATTCTTCAATATTGTCGAGTTCGGCATAGACCTGCGCCCGGCTGTAGCCCATCAACATGCCCATCAGAACGGCGTTATCACGGCCATTTAGGTTTGGGTCAAAGCCAGCCTGCAAGGCTAAGAGCGAGGTCTTTCTGGCCGAGCTGACAATACGGCCGGAGTCAGGTTTATAAATGCCAGACAGCACCTTTAACAAGGTTGATTTACCCGCACCATTGTTACCAACAATGCCCAGGGTCTCACCACGGTGCACCTCAAAGCTCACGTCCGACAGAGCATCATAGTAGTCGTGGCGAAAAAGCGACTTACGCGTTCGATAACGCACGCCCACCTGCTCCAGGGAGATAATCACACTCACGTTCTCTACTCCTGTACCAAGCGGGCGATACTTTTATCGGCGCGCTGAAAAAGCACCACCATAAGCAGCAGAACCAGCACGCTACACAGGGCGATAATCGCCAGGTATGACCAGTCGGGCCAACTGTTGTTCAATACAGCCTCGCGATAGGAAACAACCAAACCGGCCATCGGGTTGAGCAGGAATAGATCGACGTAGCGGGTGGAGATATCGTTGATATTGAAGAAGATACCACTGGCAAAAAACATAAACTGTATCGCGGTGGGAATCACATGCTTTAAATCAGCAACGTAGGCCACCGCGAGGGAGGTCACCAGAGCAAAGGGGATAATCAAAAGGAACTGAACAAGCAACAGAGGGATTAATGCCAACCAGTGCAGGCTAAAGGGTTTACCCACCAACACCAAAAAGAGCAGTAGCACAGCCACCACCAACAACTGCTTTACCGAACACTGCACAACAATCACCACGGGGAAAAACAGCTTGGGAATATCCAACTGATTCATCATGCCGCGGCCATTAATCAAACTATTAGAGGCCTGATTGACCGTACGGGCAAACCACAACCAGGGCACCAAACCCACCAACAGAAATTCCACGTAGCCCGGGCCACCGCGATTCAACAGCAGCTCAAAAACTGTGTAGTAACAGAGCATTTGGATGATCGGCTCCAGAAACCACCAGGCGTAGCTGAGATAGTTGGTGGAAGCCTCGGATTTAAGATTTAGCCGGGATTTTTCCCAGATAACGCTGATCAGTTGACCTATTCTCATTTAATCAAGCCCAGCCAATATCACTCTGCGGCGGCCATAACAGTATAGCGGCATACATCTATTAGCTTCTCTTTTCTCTTCTATAAAAGCTTATTTATACGGCAACGAAACGGATATCGAGACCAATTTCGGGGGCCCAATGTATCACCAAGGCGATGCTCTTCGCGATGACTGAGCGCACATGAACCAAACTGCGTAGGCAGGCACATCCGTGTGGTGTTTTGACTTGGCAAACAAACCAGAGAGGCATCACCTGCTGTTTAGCAGGTGAACATAGGGGCGGCAACAGCCCACCTATAACCAAAGGGGGGGATTATAAGGGTTCTGCCACAGGCATGATATGGGCGGTAGCGTTAAGTTAAAAATGGCTAACAGCGGGAGGGAGAGGCTGGCGCGAGCCGAGGCAGAGCAACAGGCAGCAACAACGCTGCCTGCCAGACCGGCTAATTTTTAACCACGCACAGTCGATTGATTGGCAAGGTACCACTCATAAGCGTTGGCGAGGCCCTCCGCCAAGCCAAATTTGGGCTGCCAACCCAAGCTCTGCAAAAGGCTGGAGTCCATCAGTTTTTTCGGGGTGCCGTCCGGCATTTCGGTATTGAAGGTGATATCGCCATCAAAACCGACCACCGCTTTAACGGTGTGGGCCAGCTCGGCAATGGTCACATCGCTGCCGAAACCGATATTGACGTGGGAACACATAGGGTCCACCCGGCCCCAATAGTCGTCACCAGCCAAGGCCATCACGTGCACGCAGGCCGAGGCCATATCATCCACATGCAAAAATTCGCGCATGGGTTTACCACTGCCCCAAATCTCCACCACCGGCTGGGCAGCCAGTTTTGCCTCGTGAAAGCGGCGCAAAAGCGCGGGAATCACATGGCTGTTTTCCGGGTGGAAGTTATCGTTGGGGCCATAGAGGTTAGTCGGCATTACCGAGCGGTAATCGCACCCGTATTGGCGATGGTAAGACTCACACAGCTTAATGCCGGCAATTTTCGCCAGGGCGTAGGGCTCGTTGGTGGGTTCCAGCTTGCCGCTTAACAGCTCCCCTTCCGCCATCGGCTGCTTGGCCAGCTTTGGGTAGATACAAGAGCTCCCCAAAAAGAGCAGGCGCTTAACACCCGTCTGATAGGCAGAGTGGATAATATTGGCTTCCATCATCAGGTTTTGATAGATGAACTCCGCCGGGTAGCTGTTATTGGCATGAATACCGCCCACCTTGGCCGCCGCCAGGTAAACGTATTCAGGCTTTTCCGCCTGAAAAAACTCACTGACCGCAGCCTGGTTGATCAGGTCCAGCTCGGCGTGGGTGCGCACCACCAGGTTTTGAAAACCCGCCGCAGTCAGCTGGGAGTGGATGGCCGAGCCCACCATACCGCGGTGGCCGGCTATGTAGATTTTGGCTTGTTTATCCAGCATGGCGCTTACTCGTCAAACGAATAGGCTTGATAGCCGTGCTTGGTCACCAGGGCATCCCGCTTGGCCAGGCCAACGTCCACCTCCATCATCTCGGTGATCATCTCGGCCAGTGAGATTTTAGGTACCCAGCCCAACTTCTCTTTGGCTTTGGTGGGGTCACCCAGCAAGGTTTCCACCTCCGCTGGGCGGTAGTAGCGTGGGTCGACCCGTACGATGGTTTTGCCTACCAGGTTAATTGGCAGGGTGGCATCGGCTTGCTCAACCACAGTACCCATCTCTTCAGCACCACTGCCGCTCCACTCCAGGCGCAGGCCTACTTCTTTGGCCGCGCGATCAATAAACTCGCGCACACTGAATTGCACACCGGTGGCAATGACAAAGTCGTCGGGCTGTTCCTGCTGCAGCATCAACCACTGCATCTCCACATAGTCTTTGGCATGGCCCCAGTCGCGCAGTGCATTGAGGTTACCCATATAGAGGCACTCTTGCAGCCCCTGGGAGATACGGGCAATACCACGGGTAATTTTACGGGTAACAAAGGTTTCCCCCCGGCGCGGAGATTCGTGGTTAAAGAGCACGCCGTTACAGGCGTACATGCCATAGGCTTCGCGGTAGTTAACGGTAATCCAGTAGGCATACAGCTTGGCCACGGCATAGGGAGAGCGGGGGTAGAAAGGGGTGGTCTCCCGCTGAGGGGTCTCCTGCACCAGGCCGTAAAGTTCGGAGGTAGAGGCCTGGTAGTAGCGGGTCTTCTTCTCCAACCCCAGAAAACGGATAGCTTCCAATAACCTTAAAGAACCGATGGCATCGGTATCGGCCGTGTACTCAGGTGATTCGAAAGAGACCGCCACATGGCTTTGTGCACCAAGATTGTAGAGCTCATCGGGCTGCACCTCTTTAACGATGCGCACCAGGTTGGAGGTGTCGGTCAAATCGCCATAGTGCAGGTAAAAGTTGCGGTTGTTAGCGTGAGGGTCCTGGTAGATGTGGTCCACGCGCTCGGTATTGAAGGAGGAGGCCCGGCGCTTTATGCCGTGTACTTCATAGCCCTTCTCGAGGAGTGTTTCTGCTAGATAGGAACCATCCTGGCCGGTAACGCCAGTGATTAACGCGACTTTCTTGGTCATAGATTACCCAAACTTTAGATAGAAACTTGCAGTCTCTCCGGCCATCTACCGGAGAAACCTTATATTAGGAAGTATAGCGAGAGATTTGTCGCCCTGAGTCACTAATAGGCGTTTTTGTTAACGAAGCCGCGAAACAGAGTAAGCACAATAATTTTGATATCGAACCAGAGAGACCAGTTCTCGATGTAGTAGAGGTCGCACTCGATGCGTTTGCCGATATCGGTATCGCCCCGCCAGCCGCACACCTGCGCCCAGCCGGTAATACCCGCCTTCACCATATGTTTCTGCATATAGCCGGGCACTTCATCCTTAAACTTGTTCACAAATACGGGGCGCTCCGGGCGGGGGCCAACGATGGACATATCACCCTTAAGCACATTCCAGAACTGGGGCAGCTCGTCGAGGGAGGTTTTGCGCAGGAAGGCACCAAAAGGGGTGGCACGCTGCTCACCGGCCTTAGCCCACACAGCACCGGATTTGGTTTCGACATCCACCGGCATAGAGCGGAATTTGTACATGTAGAAGCGCTTACCATTCCAGCTGACCCGCTCCTGGCGGAAGAAGATGGGGCCAGGGGAGCTAAAGCGTACACCAATGGCCAACGCCAGTATTATGGGGGAGATCATCAGCAGAATCATGGCGGCCAGAATTTTGTCCTCCACTGCCTTCACCAGGCGGTTAACCCCCTCCATGGGCGAGACACTGATGTTAATGGCCGGCATACCGGCAATGGTGCTGACGCCGTGGTTGATCAGGCTGAAGCCAAAGATGTCGGGGATAAAGCGGATACTGACCGGAACATCCTGCAGGCGATCGAGTAGCTCCTGTAGCTTATTGGCCTGGCTCATGGGCATGGCGATTAAGATTTGATCAACCTTCTGGAAGCGCTTAAGCAGCTTAACACCCATATTGGTACTGCCCACCAAGCGGGCACGAGCACGGGCATAGTCGTTGGGGCCATCGGAGAAGTAGCCCACCAGCTGCATACCCAGGAAAGGCGAGCGATGGATGCGCTCCAACATATGCAGCCCCAGCTCACCCTCGCCGAAGATCACCACCCGGCGTTGGTTGTAGCCCTGGGAGCGGAAGATACGCAGCAGGTTGCGCAAGGTCATGCGTTCAACAATAAGCAGCACCATGGCCAGCACATACCAGAGGCCCATCCAGCGGCGGTCGATCTGGTCGATCACCTCCGAGATGTAACCCAGAATAATCAACCCCATAAAGACGCCGGTGACCGAGATCACCACCGCCCGGAACTCCTCGGCACGGCTGTAACCCCGCCAAACGCGGTACATAGCAAACACGGGGAAGAAGACCGGAACAGTCAAAGCGGCGGTTAACAGGCCCACTTTGTAGGGGCTGGTCATCTTTAAGCCATTAAAGATGATGTAATGGGCAATTAGCCCGGCCAGTACCAAAATCGCAACATCTAACAGGCGCAAAATCCCATTTAACGCGGCGGAATGCTCGCGCAGAACTCCCTTACCGAACACCGGACCTCCAATCTTTCATAATTTACTTCAAATTAAATAACTACTGGCTATAAGAGCGCCGGCGTATGGCGCATTTATATCCTATCAAACAACAAATTAGAACACTTACGTCTTAATTTGAGCGGCCATTCTAAGTAAAGCCAAGCTTTCAGTACAAGGCAAACCATTGAAAGCGATATAACCACCTTAACTACTACCCAGTATAGAAAAGGATGCCTCTCCATGCCGGCCGTATATTAGTAACGAATCGCTACATTAAATTCGTAAAATACTATTGCAATGAAATTACAGCTTTGTAACTAACAACCGCTATTCATCAATAACACATAGAGGTAAGCGGTTATAAAAACCCCCAACCCAACCAAACAGTATTGAATAAGGCGCCAACTGGAGACTTCTGTTCACCCCAATCCGCCAAGCAATTATTGGGCTAAAATGCAAATTCTCGGGTATAACAATTTCACTAACTGTAGAATCTACCAGCATCGGCATTTAACAACTTAGTGTGAACAACTTCGCATACAGCAAAGCGGAAGATAATCACTCGATCAACCCAACTATTAACCCATCTTTTTACCAATCTACTACCCCATAAAGCCCATGGATTAAAAAAGCCTAACTGCCCTCTTAAACCGAAAACCAAACATGCGAAAAAGGACGACAAAATCACTTTAGGTAAAAACCGATGTAAAGATAAATTTAAGGCTAAATACAGTCGGAATAGTCGCCGAGGGGGGAACGCCCGTTAAAATTAATACGCTTGTATGGACCCGGTATTTTAATTTTACAATCAGAAAACCGATACCAAAGTCACTTTTAAAAAAATGTTTAATTTTATAATTGGTGAATAAATTAACCATTATTCCGCAACAAAATGGCCAAAGTGCCAATAAATAATTAATCCACCAATAACAGACCAACTTCACACTATCGAATTAATTTGCCCATTACTATCGGCGGCGCACAAGGAGGTGAAGTGTGAATGCCATGCGGCAATGTGGTGGTGAAGCGGTGAACACTCAGTGGTAACTCTTTGTGCCCAAAAAAACTTAACCGTTAGGATTCACAAAGAGGAAAGACCATGCCACAACCCAATATCTTTCAGCTCAACATTCCCGAGGCCGATAAACAAGAGATACTCGCCGCCCTGAAAACACTCAACACCAAGTTGCTACCCCACCTAAAAAGCCTGCCCGCCAAAACTCGTATGGAACTGCCCAAAATGGGCGAACGGAGTATCGCCTTTGTAATGAAGGCAAGGGAGTACGCCGAGATGTACCCGGAACTTACCCCACCCTATATAGACCTCTCCACGTTCGATGCCGATATGGCGGCCGTATATGAGCTAACCGGCTTTGAACGCTATGTACTGCCCATGACCAATAATATTGCCGACAGCAAACTGCTGGCCGGCAGTGAAGCCTATGCCACCGCATTAATCTACTATCGTGCCATGCGCAACGCGGCGGCGGCAGAACAACCCAATGCCCGCACCATCTATGAAGATTTAAGCAGCCGCTTTCCAGGCGGCAGCCCGAGCACCAGCGATAACAGTACGGGAGCGGGTGATACCGACAACGCCACAGCGCCGGAAGCAGCGGCTGAGCAACCTTAGCCTTCCATAAACAGGCGGCAGGCCTAGGTCACGTGACTCAAGGGGCAGGAACAAAAGACCAAGGTCAGCCGCAAACCCATTGCAGACAGAGCAACGGGCTTGGCCACAGTCGCGATTAGCGATTCACTGCAAGTGCTCCTGCACTTAACCCCGGCGCGAGCGAGAAACCACCAAAAACGAGTACCAAGAAGAGAAAGAGCGACGTAGAAGGCAGCGTAGAAACAGAACCCACAGCAAGAACAAAATCGAAAGCGCGGTAACACGCCGGGCAAGCTTAGAAGGACATGTAATGCGCCAGAATGGCGCGAAAAGGAAACAACATAGATAAAATCGTTCGGAAATAGGTCAAGCCCCGGAGGTTTTAGCGGCGAAACGGGCGCTTTTAGGTACCCCCCTACTACCTTATCAGGTACCCCCTACCTACCTTATCAGGTACCTCCTGTCTACCTCATAAGGTACCCTCTGCCTACCTTATCAGGTACCCCCTACCTACCTTATCAGGTACCCCCTACCTACCTTATCAGGTACCCCCTACCTACCTTATCAGGTACCCTCTATCTACCTCCTTAGGTACCCTCTATCTACCTCCTTAGGTACCCTCTACCTACCTCCTCAGGCACCCTCTACCTACCTCCTCAGGCACCCTCTACCTACCTCCTCAGGCACCCTCTATCTACCCCATTAGGTATCCCATCAATCCCCCTAGCTAAAAGTAGAAGCCCACGCAGAAATCAGTGACTCTCTAAATGTTATGCGAAGCTGGATCGATCAACCCGAGCATGGACAATAAAGCCTTACTTCCGTTGTTGGCAAAACGTAGTTCCAGAACAACAGATATTGAGAATAAAGCTCGAAGAATCGTAGGCACCGCCCCAACCCCGAACTAAAAACCAATAGGCAGACGGCTTAACACACAAAATAAATTTCTTAATAAGAAAACAATGGCACTGTACACATGAGGGCAACGTCAGTCTCTGATTAAGCAATACAAATCGAGCGGTCTGCTACCTTTGAATGCGCAAGTTTAGAACGTAGTTCTATTGGCACTTACGGTTAATCATCAACGTAGAGATCTCTATCTAAGACAAGGGAAATAGAAGGGCTGTACATTGGAATAGTTAGCCACTAAGTTCACGAGAAACGATTATGGCGATTACGATATCTATAATGATTCTTTAAAGATTGTGGTTATCAAGACCTAACACTAGTGTAAAACTCTCCACGCTATCGCCCCTTGGACAGGCTGCAAAGATAGCTACTGATAAAAACTCTTTAAAAGAATATGCTTCCGCGAGCTTCTAAAGCATAAATAACCATCCAACCAAGTAAAATTACATTGCACAGCCGATGTTCAGCGAAACATAAACAACCACATCACTCACCTATCAAACATTCCATATCTAAAGCATAACGAGAGAAATTATAATGCTCTTCGCAATACGACCTACCCCTATCGGAAATTCGTGCCGACTCTTCTAGACTCTCATCTGAAAAAATATTGAGTATTATCTTGGCAGCTTGCGAGGCATCTGAAAATAAATATCCAGTCTCACCATCCTGGACAATATCGACATTCCCCGGACAAGCGGAAAGTACACTTATACACCCGGCCAACATTGCCTCTATTGGAGCCACTGGCATCCCTTCCCAACTTGATGTTGATAGAAAAACCTGAGCGCTTATCAAAACATCATTAACCTCAGCTGGAGTCAACCATCCACAAACGTCAACTCCGGCTTCACATAAATGTCTACGCAACTCCGTATCACCATCCCCAACCCAGATGAATTTGATATCACTTCTATTTCCTAAAACTTTTTTGGCTATTTCAGCAAATAAGAGCGGGGCTTTTTGTGCGCGAATTTGTCCAACATTAACAATCACGCACGAGTTCTTTGCCCCCCAGGACTGTTCATTCTTCCATAAATCCGTATCTACAGCATTCTCAACAAGCTCACACCGTCCAAACGGTATCCACCGCCGTATTTCCCGCGCCTCACTCTCGGAACATGCCACATACGTAGAAGGACGCAGGGCGGCAATCCACTCAAAAAAAACAAACATTAGACGCTTAAATAAACTAACGTCCCTCCTCATAAATGAAATACAGTGAGGAATGTAGTAACACCGAGCGTCGCAAAAAAGCAAAGAGAATCGACCCAAAAAACCTGCAAAAGAAGAATGCATGAAAACCACACTTGACATCTCTTCCTTGAAAATACGCCTTATCTTTGCCAAACAAATCAGCCGTTCGGATAAAGTTTCCATTTGAACATTATGAAGTCGAACACTATCAGGAAATAAAAACTCAAAATCAGCTGGAGTTTCCTTCCTCCTTGAATATATTACTGAAACATTATGTCCTGATCGAACTTGAATACTCACAAGTAAACGCATCATCGCCAAAGTTCCAGTGGCTGATGACTCAATAATATGCAGAATATTCAAGCAATTCCCCCAAAAGCACTAAAAATTTTGTTGATAACAAACCACGTAGGCCGCCGCCTCTTTAACAGGTTTCTTAACTAGCTGGCCGCACACACGCTACGCTCAGGCGTCGATTCATCAGATGCCGCTCCGATCCACATAAGCAAAAGCAGCAAGACTCCAAACATATTACCCGTACCTACCAACACAGTTGCTCCCAAACCATTCACCAATATTAGAAAAATTGAAAATCGAGCCCAGAGAGATGAAAACCTGTAGACGGGCCATAAACAGGAAAGGAAAATGGCCGCCGTACCAAACACCCCCCATCTATTTATATTCTCCATAACAAAACTATGGGAAGAATAAGACTTAATATCTCCTTCCCAATTATAATAAGAGTACACTAATCTACCCGACTGATAAGATATATCATCCAGAAAATTAGCAGGAATTAGATAACCATACACTGAAGTAGACGATAGCCCCTGCACTGCAGACCCCCAAAGAATTGGCCTGTAAGTAAGTAAAGAATTCAACCCCATATTATCTCTAAAAAAAACAGCTATGACTAAAGACATCAAGTACAGAACTAAAAGCAACGACGGCAATACCAACCTACTAACGGCACCTGGATATAAGGAAAAATTATCAGTTAGAAGCAATTTTTCCTTCGAAACCAGGGGATAAACAAGGAGCACAACAATAGAAACAAGCGACAACGCCGTACCCATCCTAGCGACAGTCGACAAGGACACAAAAAAGCAAAATATCAGAGAACAAAAACCCAATACTGGAGAAAAAATAAAGGATACAACGAAAGAAATTACAACGAACAAAGCGAGAATATTCCCACTAGAATCGACAACGCCCTGAAATTTCAAAACCAAGCAAAGTGCAATCAAAACGACAACATAGTAACCCAACAAGAGATACTTCCCAGCAAGATGACTCGACCTTAAAAAAGAAAATCCGAGTATCACAAAAACACTGTAGAGGTTAACAGCTAAGCCAAAAAAGCCCAGATCAACAAATGGCAAGAAAAATAATACAAGCAACCATGAAAGAAACAGTGCAACAGCCAGGTATATCAAAAATCGTTTCTTTGGATTAAAAGACACACCATTAACCCAAAAGACAATAAACATACCAATAAAGAATAATACTGCCGCCATCTTAGACAACAGCTCCTTAGGTAAGAATAGCCAGAAAAACTCGCTATTAATTACTGAAAGCAAGGCAAAGACAGATCCAGCCGCAAACAACAAGAATCGATCAAAAGCTAACAACTTCAACGATTAAGCCCCTGACGACCAATAATTTCTGATAATTTCATACCAGCAAGATACCTAGCGAGAGGCAATAGATTTGATATCAATATTATTGACACAACCCCATATGCCACCCCATATACTCCGGCTTCACCATAAGAAATAACAACAACAAAAAAACCAAAGAAAACAGCGAAAAGCGAAGAGAGAAAAACAACTCGCTCCTGACCGATCATATTCATAAGCAATCCAATAGGACCACAAGCGACACCAATTATCTGACACACTAAAATAATTCGGAATACAGGCGAATACACTGTATCCACGTCACAAAACCTAAGAAACTCCTCAGAAAACACAATTAGACCAACAAGTATGGGGATCGCCATAAATAAAGAAGTACACGTAGACTTGATATACAACTTAAACAATTTTTCAGATTGCTTCTGTTTATAAAGTGAGGCAAATCTCCTAGCCCATAAAGCCCCCAATACGGACAACGGAAAGACTATAAACAACGATGCCCTTAAGGACATTGCTATGGCCTTAACCTCTTCAGGGTTTTGCAGCAAAAAACCAGAAACGAAAATTGGAAGCCAATTCATCAACATTGACAATATTCCGACCCCCCAAAAAACCGTTGAATATCTAACTAATTTTTTTACCTTATTTATACTCAGCTTATATTTAATTAAAAAAATATCTTCCCGATAAACTGCAAACCCAAATAGAAAGACAACAAACCAAGAGACGCCATAAATCCAAAACACAGATCCAAAATTCAACCCACTGAAAACCAACGCGAGAAATATTGAATTGGCTGCAAGCCCAAGAAAGCAATGTTGAGCCACGAACCGCCCCCTAGCTTGACTAAAAAAGGCCAAAACATAACTACAAGCTATACACGGAGATACAAGAAGAACCAATCCTGCGCCCTCGACATATACTTCAGGGCGATAAAGCATCAACCCCACATAACTTAAAAAAGAAAAGAAAACCCCAGAAAAAAAACATACCGCGAGAGACTCCCTAATAAAGGTTAAGCGACCGCTGTGGTGAATTCTAGATTCCAGCCTTAATGAGTAGTTATCCAAACCTAACTTACTAACCCCAACCACAATAAGAGTGAAAGCCTGGATAAAAAAGAAGGTAGCCGCAATTTCAGGTGGATATTTTTTAGAAATCACAACCGCTACAAGAAAATTAGCAGCAGCTGAACCAACCTTAACCAACGCCACGAGAAGAAAAGAGAAATAAGCGCTAAATGACTTAGCCATGCAATTTAATGCCTAAGAAACCTGGATAGTTTTGTACCCTTGATAAAACGCTCGTATAATGGCCTCCACAAGAAATCACACCTATCGACCAAAGTAGGTTCATAGAACTGTGGTGTATGACGCCTCAATACTGCATCCTTAATAGCGGACTCTAACATTTCTGGCGTTTCAGGCCCCATCATATGCTCCCTAACAACCGAAGCCTGATACTCCATTCTCTGGGGACTATCATCGTATGAAATCATTTTCTTAAGAGTTTCACTCATAGCACTTCCACCAAATATCAACCATCCAGTCTGAAAAGACATTGGAACATCTCTATAACACATCTGGGCAACAGGCTTCCCCAGCGCCATAGCTTGCATACAGACTGAACTTGGCGTAGAAATTAGAGCGGAACATTCTTGCACAACCTCAGTAAAACTACCGCATAACGCTAAACTTTCCTCAGAGAATCCGGCCAACCTTCGAAGCTCCTCATCTGGAATTCTACAAAGATATGAAAAACCAGAGCACTCAAGAGCCAACCTAACTTCCCTCAACAAACTTACCAACCGTTCTTTTTCATACGTATCAAAATAGGGAGTATTAGCAGTAGCAACCAAAAAATCTACCTTCGCTGCCGTAATTGGAGAGTCAGATTTAACCCGATCAATAACACTTTTATTGAGCATATGCCTTACATCCTCACCACAGAGCGATAAATATCCAACCACCTGAGAGCTTGCACACAAAAAAACCAAATCATGATAAATCGGATCTAAGAGATATATTTTTCTTTTCTTTGTGAAAGGGTTCTCAAAGCAATTTGCCCACTCATAAATACCATCCACCAGCAAAACGGTATATACACCACACTGCCTAGCCCTTTGGACCCATTTAATATTACTGTGAGAGTGGTATAAGGTTGATACGACAACATCAAAATCAGATAAGCTCAAAAGCCCCAATGAAAGTGAAAGAGCCCCATCAAATATTTCACCCGATTCATTCAGACCGAAACGTCGGTACAATTCCCTAGATTCAAGATATAAAATTTTCACTTTTTCCAGCCAGACAAATCTCTACCTGTTGAACGTTCAATAAGATCGATCTGGACATTTAAAGCCTCTATTATATCTTGTGAAAACAAATAATCTTCATAATTAGAGTTCGCAACCTTCCCGTTAAGCTTTCTCAATACTCCATCCAATTCGAACCCCAGAATTCTAAGCTTACCCTTCAGAAAAACCTTCAAATTGGCGGGCACCATATTATTCACAAAAGCTAAACCCGGAAACCTCTGAACAACAGCTTCATTGTTGTTAGTCTTAGAATCGATAAAACCATCATCCACAAGACCAACTCCGAGCCACTTAAACAACTGGTTTAACTCAGAGCTCCCGTGCCGACCAATATCATCCAGAAAAACCAAGCGAAAATTATTACTACCAAAACACTCGCACCAACTATTGACTTGCGACCCGATAGAACATAAATCCCTATACATA
This sequence comes from Halioxenophilus sp. WMMB6, assembly GCF_033283405.1. Classification (NCBI taxonomy): domain Bacteria; kingdom Pseudomonadati; phylum Pseudomonadota; class Gammaproteobacteria; order Alteromonadales; family Alteromonadaceae; genus Halioxenophilus; species Halioxenophilus sp. WMMB6. The sequence goes on along the minus strand of NZ_JAWMQR010000005.1, from coordinate 291,639 downwards.
AGGAAAGACGTTGACGGGCACCCCATAGGGATCATAGAGCCACCTTCTCTATCGCACTGAAGCGACCATGCTTTATTTAGGTCTCGAACATTCTCATACCCAGCCCACATCAAATGCTGATGAAGAGACAAAAGCATATGAAATGGATTCCTAATCACCATGATCACCTTCGCGTTCGCATTATACTCATGGATATTTTTCATTGCCTCACTATCGACGTGATAACAGTCTGACGCATCAACCAGACATTTGGCATCAGCGCACTGAAAACAACTGACGTACTCTTGGTAACTCGTTATCTGATAGCTTTTTTTAAACTTAGTATTAAAATAATTCGTGGCTTTTGGCGTAGATACACAAATCTCTTCATGCCTAGCCAACAGCGAAGCAAGGAAAGTACTCCCGGATTTTTGAGCTCCTATTAGGAAGCAGTTAATCAGACGTTCACCCACAAACAAAACACCCCAAAGATAATTACAAAACCACTTTTCGGGAAAAAATAAATATTGTCGAACAGATAACCCCAAAAACCAGACCAACGATTGCAAACAAAATTCGTTTTGGTCTCACAGGGCTCTCAGGCATCACTGCCGAATCAATCACCTTGAAAACATACTCTTTTCTAGAGGATGCAATCATGATCTTTTTTGTCTCTTCTTCAATAAGCCTATAAAAAATACTATTAATCTCCGCAAGCGAACTTTTTTCCAGACTATCCTTCAAGTAAAGAATATTGTTAGTAAATTCAGCTATATCTTGATTTCTAGTATACGCGTTTAAATCTTCGACCAGAAATCCAACCCATTCTTTGGCATGCTCAGGCGAAAGAAACTCTACACTAACAACCACCAACCCAGTTAAACGATCCTGCTTAACGCCAACCACATCTAAATACTTATCATATATATCTTCTGGGGAAAATCCTCCTTCGTATTTTTCACCCTCCTTCGTTATCCACCTACTATGTTCAACATCGTAAACATCGCTATCGTACTCTAATTGATTAACTTCTTCCGACCAATCAACAGCCGCCATTAATTCAGCACGAATATTATGTTTTTGAATGAACGAATGGGCAAAATCTCTAGACCTTAAAATCTCCATCGCCACCACTGTTCGATCTAATCCAGATGACAAATTCAAACCAGCAATCTTCGCTAACCCACCAAATTGACCAGAAACGGAATTCAATAAAGAAGCGTCATCTGAACCTGCCGGAGCCAAGACCATTTCAGATTTATAAACATTTGGAAACCAAAATGATAAACCTATAAAGAAAGCTGTAAAACCAATAGTACCCAGAGCCAAAACGCGTATATTTTGAAAAAAAACTGTAACAACCTTACGCATATCCAACTCGTAAATTCTCACACCATCTGCAGTCACTTCTTCGCGCCACACACTTGATTCCGAACGCTCACCGGTCATTTCGTCACTCTTTACTTGCCGTTGAATTTATAGAATGTGTTGATTTAGACCTTTAACCAGCAACAAAAACATCCTATCCAATTTATAATTTATACTTAAAAAACCAGCTATCGCACCCTCACACAGACACAAACATCTGCTGAACCCGTCAAATCATCTCATCCACTGTCAGCACTTTCGAACCCAGAATCTCCAACCAAAAACATAACGATTTCCGATGTACACCAACTCTACAGAAAAGACTTATCAAAAACGCCTCGAAAGAAAATAGTGCAGACACAACAACTAATACCTTAATATTATTTTCAACCAAAGCGAAAACATCGAAAATCTTTCCTTTTAAATTTATAGAAAATCAACAATGACCTTTTAAAATAAACCATTTAAATATTTGTCCGCCACAACACGGGACGAAGAAACCGCCTGATGCATATCAATATAAACATACTGCCCACAGCGCCCAATAAACTCCACTTTCTCATTTTTAATTTCTTTGTACTGCTTATAGAGCCTAGCGTTTTCACCTAATTTATCTTTTACCGGGTAAAAGCGCTCCATATTATTCTCTTTGTAGTCACACGGCTCTTCATAGGTAAGCAGGGTTTGATACCTACTCTCACCATGGCCTGGGTATAGCTTCCATTCGGTTACCCGGGTGTAGGAGCCATCGTTGGTAAAGTTTACGGTGGGCACCGGAAAAAGCCTGGGGGAGTGGATAAGCTGATTGGTAAACTTAATGGAGCGGTAAGGCAACTCACCAAAACAGAAGTCGTAATACTCATCGATGGGCATGGAGTTAAATACTTTTTGGTAGTTGGCCTCCATGCTCTTATCGAAAGCGGTATTCAATGAGACGGTGATATTGGGGTGAGCCAGAATATTTTGAATTAACGCGGTATAGCCCGCTTTGGGCAGGGCCTGAAAGCTGTCGTTGGGGAAATAGAGTTCGTTGTCGTCGTCCCGAATGGGTACGCGGGAGAGCACTTGGGCGTCTATCTCCTCCACGTTTAAGCCCCACATCTTTTGGGTGTAGGGTTTAAACAGAATATCGACAATATTCTCCCGGCCTACAATTTCGGCCGTCTCCCGATTGGGGGGCATGGTGACATACTGGCCATCATCGAGGATCGCTTTTACCTTGTGCTGGTAAGGCACCCACTCGGTAAAGCGGCTTAACCACTCCACCACCCGCTGATTGTTGGTGTGGAAAATATGGGGGCCGTACTTGTGTACACGAATACCGCTTTCGTGCCAGTAGTCGTAGGCGTTACCGGCAATATGATCGCGCTTATCGATAACCTCTACCCGCAGGTTGGCCTCGGCCAGTGTTCTTGCCACCACTGCGCCGGAAAAACCTGCACCAACCACGAGTATCTTCATATTAAAAACTGTTTACCGCCGCTGCACCCAAGGCAATCTGATAGAAGATTTGCGAGATACTGGTCCAGAGGGTTAGCGATTCAATGCGATCGGCATTCAATGGCACCACCACGGTGTCGCCGGCCTCTATTTTTACCCCACCACGGTGGAACCACCCTTTGCGCTCCGGCAGAAAGACCCGGCCATTGGCTTTTACCACGTAAACCCGGCGCTTATCGGCGCGCAGGTTAAAGCCACCGGAGCGGTCAATGTAGTCGCGAATATCCAGTTTCTTTTCATACAGGTGAGAGGTGGGGAACTGCACTTCACCCACTACAGTGATGGACTGCTTATGGCGTGGGATAAAGAGTTTATCGCCATCTACCAGCTCTACATCTATCGACTGTTTGCCGGCCACAATGGCAGCCAGGTCGATTACCATGCGGCCTTGGGGCTTAACCGCTTTTAGGTTATCCAACAGGGACTCGGCATCCACCGTCTGGGAAGCAACCTTCGCACTTTGTTGTTCCAGTTCGGCCGCGGCGATATCGGCCTGCAGGTTGGCTTGCAGGTCGGCCAGCTGTTTAGCCTCCAGCGCCTTTAAGGATTCCCGGGTAAAGACCGCCCCCTTGGCGTAGGCAAAGCCGGTTAAGCCTCCGGCCCGCGCCAGTACCTGCGACAATGTCTCGCCCCGGCTAAGGGTGTACTCGCCGGGGAAGAGCACCTCCCCTTCTATCACTACCGTCTCCGGTTTTACCCAGTTGGGAATACGCTTGATGGTGATGGCATCGCCCGGCTCCAGCGCTGGCATCTCACCGCCAGCCAGGTTAACGGGAATATGCTCAACAATTTGACGAACATCATCGCCTATGTGGTAACGGGTAATCTCCGCCTGCAGGCCATAGGCGTACTCGGTTAAACCACCAGCCAGGGCGATAACAGACTCCAAATTGCCACCGGTTTGTAATGGGTACTTGGCCGGGTGGCGAACATAACCGCGAATGGTCACCACTTTGGATTTGTTTAATTTATTAGCCTGCAATTGCAGAGTATCGACGGTTTCCAGCAATGTTTCGCCACGGTCCTCTTCATAGCCAAACAGGGTGACTTTATCGCGCGGCTGAAGGGCGACGTCGTCGATAGAACCCGGCGCTTGGATGGCGTTGCCCAGGTTAAAGTAGAGTACCTCCAGCTTACGGGTGGGTTGCACTTCGCGAGTGATCACCCCAATGGAGAGATCGGGGTTATTTTGCAGGGCATAAACACTGGGCACCAGGTCGCTCACCCGCAGCCCTTGCCGCCAGTTAAAATCACCCGGGCGTTTTACGTAGCCCTCCAGGGTGACGATGTTCTCCTTGGTATCCAGAATGGAGGCCACCATCAGCGCATCGCCGTTGCTCACCGAGGCCTGCTTGCCAGCGCTACTGGTTAGATCAACATCCACTACGGTGCGATTGCCAAGGCTGTCGATACGCTCCACCCGCCCAGCAGAAGGGTAAGCCGTGGCCAGGTAGCCACCGGCCAGGGCTACTAACTGAGCCATGGTTTTTTCATGCTTAAGTTCGTAAATACCTGGCCGTTTCACCTCACCATCAATAGAGGCGGTGACCCCTACCGGTGGAATAAAGATCACATCCCCTGGCAGCAGGCGGGCATCGTCGGAGGTATCGCCCTTGAGTAATAGATCGTAGAGGTCGAGCGTGGTGATTAGCTTGCCGGCCCGTTTTAGCTGAATGGTGCGCAGGGAGCCGATGGTATCAATACCACCGGAGGCAAACAGAGCGTTGGTCATGGTGGAGAGGGAGCTAACGGTATAGGAGCCCGGGCGCAGCACCTCACCCAATACAAACACGCGAATACTGCGCAGCGCGCCCATGGTGACCGAGCTTTTTACCCCAATCATCTGCTCGGAGATGGTTTGGTTGATAACCTCCTGGGCGCGGCTGAATTTTAAGCCGGCCAGGTTTATGGGGCCGATCTCCGGAAACTGTACCTGCCCTTCCCGATTAATCACCAGGGAGTAGCTGGCGTTCTCTTTACCGTAGAGCTGCACCACCAGGCTATCGCCCGGGCCCATTACGTAGTCGGCAGGAATGGGTACATCCACGGCGGGTTGGAAGCTATCCAGGGGTTGCTCGAACAGATCATAACCAAAGGCTTTAAGGGGCGGCTCGTCTTCCTCTGGCTCCAACAGCGCCGTCTCTTCGTCGGTGAGTAGGGCCCCTTCAGGCAGCTCGGTTAAGGGCAATGCTGAACGCGGGGTAACCGGCTCGGCGATGTTTGGCTGCGAATTGGTGGATTGCCCACCAAAGGCGCTGATATCGATACCCATTTGCCGGGCCACGGCTTCCTGCTGGGCAGGGCTTAGGCTCTTGAACTGCTCTATTTGCGCGGCGGTTTGTGCAAATGCCCCATTCATACAGCATAGGGACAGCAGCAAGGTAACGACTTTAAAACGAGCAATATTGGCAATTTTCATCTTAATTGTGGGGTATACCGGGTCCAAGCCCCTTCTCCTGTTTACTTTCAATATTCATTTAGCCGCTGTGGGTTTTACTAACCTCAACCTTGTAACCATCCTTTGGTACAACTGGTTGGACTCAACCCAATTTACGGCCACTACCTACCGGCTATTTCAATGCCTCTGCATCGAGCGCAGCCATAATAGCCACTAATGGGCCAGGATTCGATCTACCTGAGTACTCCAATCTCCATAAGGGTGGGTTAGCAGACACAATTTGGCAGCGCGAGTTTAACTTTTTAGCCTGGCAAACTAGGCGATCGACCACAGATTGGCGGTACTTGGTAAAGCTCCACGCCAGATAGCAACCCAGTTCAAATATAAGTGCAGGAGCCAATCGCCGCTGCCCTACAGTCAGGCGGCAACGCAGAGCACTGGCTAAACAGTGCCAGAGCAGTTGAAAAACGAGGGAGTGACTAAGAGAGAGCAGCAAATGCGCTAAGCCGGACTGGGCCGATAGGGCTGAACGGCTAGCCGCTTGGGTAAGCTTGGAAATGAAATTCATTGGTGTCGCGGGTGTCTGTTACCTGGTTCTACATAAACACTCAACACTGAGCGCCGAGCCTACTTATACTACAAAGCGTTAATATTATAGACGCCTTAATTATAGACACCTTCATTGACTATTGCCGGGCAGCCGCGATTGTAACCGCCCGGCCGGTAAACGCAAAACCCACTTTTAGGAACCGGTACTTCGCCCTACAGGCAAAGCGCCTGGTGGCCTAGCGCCGCAATTGTACTGATCGGAGTTTAAAAAGCTGTGAACGGATAGCTCTCAGAGCAAAACACATTTTTTTGAACTTGGTCACTCAACGGACTGAACGTTGGAATACCAGGGCCTGCCAATTCACGACATTAAGCAAAAGCAAAGCAAACCCGCGCGGCAATAACTGGGCAGGTTAACTTTGCAACCTGCGCTCCGGTAGGTTGGCCAAATATTGGCCATAGGCCGTCTTTTTGAATTTATCGGCCAGCACCAACAGCTGCTCGGTAGAGATCCACTGGTTGATATAGGCGATCTCCTCCGGGCAGCAGACCGCCAACCCCTGCCGTTTTACCAGGGTTTCGATATAGTTGCCGGCTTCAAGCAGGGAGTCGTGGGTGCCGGTATCGAGCCAGGCGCTGCCGCGGCCCAGGTCTTCCATGCGCAGCTGGCCCTGTTGCAGGTAGACCTTGTTCAGATCGGTGATCTCCAGCTCGCCCCGGGGTGAGGGCTTGAGCGATTTGGCGATCTCCACCACCTGCTCATCGTAGAAGTAGAGGCCGGTAACGGCATAATTGGATTTGGGTTTTGCCGGCTTCTCTTCAATAGAGACCACAGTACCGCTCTCGTCAAACTCGGCCACACCGTAGCGCTCTGGGTCGTTAACCCAGTAACCAAACACGGTAGCCCCCTCCTCCTGCGCCGTTACCCGCTGCAGGGTTTTCACCAGGCCGTGGCCGTGAAAGATGTTATCGCCCAGGATAAGACACGCCGGCCCGCCGGCCAGGAAGGCTTCGCCCAGAATAAAGGCTTGCGCCAGGCCATCGGGTGAGGGTTGCACCACATAGGTAAACGCCACCCCCCACTGGGAGCCATCGCCCAGCAGCTTTTGAAACTGGGACTGGTCTTCGGGGGTGGTGATGATCAGGATCTCTTGAATACCGGCCATCATCAGTGCGGCGATGGGGTAGTAGATCATTGGTTTGTCGTAGACCGGCATCAGCTGCTTGCTGACGCCCAGGGTGAGCGGGTGCAGGCGCGTACCTGAGCCGCCCGCGAGCACAATACCTTTACGTGGAACTGCCATGTTGGTTATCCGTTGATCCTTTAATGGGTTTACCTATTCCCTAATGGGTTTACCTATTCCCTACTGGGTTTGCCTGTTCATAGTGTAGGCCATCTACCGGCTAGGCATTCAGACCAATGCGCTGGCGATCGTACTTGTTGCGGGTTACCGCCTCGCACCATGCGGAGTTTTCCAGGTACCAGAGCACGGTTTTGCGAATGCCGGATTCAAAGCTCTCCAGCGGCTGCCAGCCCAGATCGCGCTGGATTTTGCCGGCATCAATGGCGTAGCGCTGGTCGTGGCCGGGGCGATCGGCCACGAAGGTGATCTGCTCTTTGTAGGAGCCCGATTTTGGCCGTACCTCATCGAGAATTTCACAGATGGTGGTGACCACCTCGAGGTTTTTCTTCTCGTTATGGCCGCCGATGTTATAGGTTTCGCCGACCTTGCCTTCGAATACCACCTTCAACAGCGCCCGGGCGTGGTCTTCCACATAGAGCCAATCGCGTATCTGGGAGCCATCGCCATAGACCGGCAGCGGTTTGCCCTCCAGGGCATTAAGAATCACCAGGGGGATTAACTTCTCGGGGAAGTGGTAAGGGCCGTAGTTGTTGGAGCAGTTGGTTTGCACCGTGGGCAGCTTGTAGGTCTCGTGCCAGGCACGCACCAGGTGATCCGATGAGGCCTTGGAGGCGCTGTAAGGTGAGTTCGGTGCGTAGGGGGTCTCTTCGGTAAAGAAACCAGTGGCCCCCAGGGTGCCGAATACCTCATCGGTGGAGATATGGTGAAAGCGGAAACGGGCCTTCGCGTCGTCGTCGAGCCCGCTGTAGTAGGCCCTGGCCTCCTCCAACATGGTAAAGGTGCCCATGATATTGGTCACCATAAACTCTGAGGGGCCATCGATAGAGCGATCGACGTGGCTCTCTGCGGCCAGATTCATCACTACATCCGGGCAGAAGCTGGCAAAGGCGGCATCAATAGCGGCTTTGTCGGCGATATCGGCTTGAATAAAGGTGTAGCGATCAGAGCTTGCTACGGGAGCAACAGACTCAAGATTACCGGCGTAGGTAAGCTTATCAATGTTGCATACATGGTGGGGAGTGGATTGGATGAGTTCTCGAACAACGGCGCTACCGATAAAACCAGCGCCCCCGGTAACCATTACCTTCACTAAAAACCTCCTTGGTTTGGGCCTGCGCCACTCTTCATTCCCAGGTTGTTCTCAGGCAAAGAGCCTAGAACATACTTCGCGAGACTTTAACATTACCCTTTCACCATCACAATCGAATCCCCTGGGGATTAAAGCTGTTTTAACGGCTGACTGAGTAACGGTGGTGAAACGACCCTGAAAGGTTTCACCCCCCTCCCGCAAAAAAAAGTAGAAAAGGTACAGCTAATGTATAGACTTGTGCACACACTGCAGAGACTTTGTCTTCGGTAAGTAGTTAGTATCCGCGAGCAGGTATCCAGGGAAAGGAGGGCTGCCATTTCCAACAGCTCCACTCCCTATGCAAAAAAAGAGAGACTTCACCCGAAATTACGCACGGTTTCACAGTACCACCGAAGGATAGCACCAATAATACCCGGCTACCGCCAACTATAAAAAAGGTGCAACTGTGAAGATACCGCACAGGGAGATTCGAGATTTTGATCATTAGACTTTTGTCTGCACCACGGACGGTGAAACGCGCAATCTCATTGGCGTACGATTTATGTGTGATCCCGCTGGCCATCTATTCAGCTATCCTGCTGCGGGTTGGCGACCTGTTCAACCCCATTGAACCAAAACTCCTGCTCGTGGTGGCCATCACCACCACGGTAACCATTACCTGCTTTATTCGCCTTGGCCTCTACCGGGCCATTTTGCGCTTTATGACCCACCAGGCGGTGATCACGGTAATTATCTGCACCCTGATATCCGCCGCATCGCTGATTGTGAGCGCCTATTTCCTCAATCTTCAGATCGCCGTCACTGACACAGGCAGAAATATACCCCTGCCCCGCTCGACACCCTTTATCTACAGCTGTATTGCCCTGGTGGTCCTGGGCACACCACGTATGCTGGTGCGCTCTATTGTGCATCTCTTCCTTAATACTCGCGGCAGGAGCGCCGGTAACTCCCGGCAGCCGATCATTATCTACGGTGCCGGCCATACCGGTTACCAGATTGCCGGCAGCCTGATACAGAGCGGCGCCTACGATGTGATCGCCTTCCTCGACGACGACTGCAAGATGCGTAACACCACCGTCAGGGGCATTACCGTGCACTCTCCCAGCGAGGCAAAACACCTGGTAAACCTGTACGGAGTGAAAACCATTCTGTTGGCTTTGGGGCTCACCAGCAAAGCCAACCGGTTAAGGGTAGTCGAACGAATGGCAGACTTGGGGGTACGTATTCAGACGGTACCCACGGTCGAGGATTTGGTGTTTGGCACCAGCTCTGGTAACGATATCCGCGATATCGAAATTGAGGATCTATTGGGCCGAGACCCAATACCGCCACGGCAGGAGCTGTTGGATAGGTGCATTCGCGGCAAGGTGGTGATGGTTACCGGTGCCGGCGGCTCAATCGGCAGCGAGCTGTGCCGACAGCTATCACCGGAGGAACCCAGGCTACTGGTTCTGTTCGAGCAGAATGAGTTCGCCCTGTACAAAATCGAGCGGGAGCTGACCAGCCTCTTCCCCAATCTCCGTACGCTGGCCATTTTAGGCTCCACCTTAAATCGCAAGCAGATGCGCGAGACCATTCAAGCCTACAGCGTGGAAACCATCTACCACGCCGCGGCCTATAAACACGTGCCCTTGGTGGAGCAGAACCTGGTTGAGGGAGTACGCAATAATGTGCTCGGAACCTGGGAGTGTTTGCGCGCGGCCGTAGAGTGCGAGATACAAAACTTTGTGCTGATCTCCACCGATAAAGCGGTGCGGCCTACCAACGTGATGGGGGCCAGTAAGCGGGTGGCTGAACTGCTGGTGCAGGCTTACGCCTCAACCAACTGCCTAACCCGCCTCTCTATGGTGAGATTTGGCAATGTTTTAGGGTCCTCCGGCTCGGTGGTACCCCTATTTAAACAACAGATCGAAGCCGGCGGGCCAATTACGGTCACCCACAAAAATATTACCCGCTACTTTATGACCATCCCCGAGGCCGCGCAGCTGGTGATTCAGGCCAGCGCCATGGCACAGGGGGGCGACATTTTTGTGCTGGATATGGGCGAACCCGTTAAGATCTGGAACCTGGCGGAGCGGATGGTAAGGATGTCTGGGCTATCTCTAAAGACAGCCTCCAATCCCAATGGGGAGATTGAAATCGTACAAATTGGGCTGCGCCCGGGTGAGAAACTCTATGAGGAACTATTGGTGGGCGACCAGGTTACCGGTACGGAGCACCCCCTGATTATGCGGGCAACCGAACAGCACCTAAGCTGGCCTGAAACACAAAAATTGATCGCTGAGCTGGAGTATGCCTGCGCCAGTTACGATATCGGTTACGTTAAAAAACTCATTACCGTGAGCCCGGTTCACTACACGCCAGAGCTGGTTGAGCATGACCTATTGGCCAAACATCGCAGCCGGGTGACGCCCATCAGCGGTATTACCGCCACGGTTACCCAACTGCCAACCAATACCCAGGTTTAATCCTTCCTGTTAGGCCGGTACCAAGCCGACTTCCGGCTCCACAACCGCCAAACGCTACACCACAGATACAGTACGGCGGGTTAAATGCTGTCGTTGACCCGATCCCGCATCTCTTTACCGGGCTTGAAGTGCGGTACGAATTTGCCTTCCAACTCAACAGGATCGCCGGTTTTCGGGTTACGGCCCATGCGTGGCTCGCGGTAATGGAGCGAAAAGCTGCCAAACCCGCGCACCTCTATGCGATCGCCATTGGCCAACATGCGAGACATATACTCGAGAATTAGCTTCACAGCCAACTCCACATCCCTGGCAGACAACTGATCCTGACGCTCTGCAATCCGCTCTATGAGTTCAGATTTGGTCATACGAATTCACCCCTGGTACTGACCGCCACAGCCTACTGGCGGAGATCAATCGGTAAGATATGTACTCGTTAGCTTCCTAAGTGTTTGATTTATATACCAATCGATAAACACAGGCAAGAAAAACTCTGTTTTAACCGGGGTAACCAGGGGGGAGAGTGCAATGAAAAGTGATGAGTGGCTATGAAACCAGTGTGGCAGGCCCTTTCAGCCTGGCACAAAAAAAGCGGCCGAAGCCGCTTTCTTTACTGACAACAATTGGTTAATTAGTTGTCTTGGTTTTCCATCTGAGCTTTGATCAGATCGCCCAAAGTAGCTGGGGCGGCTGCATCAGCAGACTTGGAAGAGTGCTCTTTAATAGCCGCTTTCTCTTCGTCTTGGTCTTTAGCCTTGATAGAGAGGTTGATTTGTCGATTCTTGCGATCAACAGCGATGATCTTAGCTTCGACTTCCTCACCTTCTTTCAATACATTGCGGGCATCTTCAACCTTCTCGCGGCTGATTTCAGAGGCCTTGAGGGTACCTTCTACATCTTCAGCCAGAACGATTACCGCACCTTTGGCATCAACTTCTCTTACGGTACCCACAACGATGGCGCCTTTATCGTTCTCAGTTACGAAGCTTGAGAATGGATCGGTTTCCAGTTGCTTGATACCCAGGGAGATACGCTCACGCTCTGGGTCGATCGCCAGGATAACGGTCTCGAGCTCATCGCCTTTCTTGTAAGCGCGAACGGCTTCTTCGCCAGCTTCGTTCCAGGAGATGTCAGACAGGTGCACCAGACCATCGATGCCGCCGTCCAGACCAATGAAGATACCGAAGTCAGTGATGGACTTGATCTTGCCGGAGATTTTGTCACCTTTGGCGTATTGACGACCGAAGGCATCCCATGGGTTTTCTTGACACTGCTTGATACCCAGGGAGATACGACGACGCTCTTCGTCGATATCGAGGATCATTACCTCAACCTCATCGCCCAGCTGTACCACTTTGGAGGGGTGGATATTTTTGTTGGTCCAATCCATTTCGGAAACGTGCACCAGACCTTCAACACCCTCTTCCAGCTCGGCGAAACAGCCGTAGTCGGTCAGATTGGTAACGGTAGCCTTAACACGGGCACCTTCTGGGTAACGCTGAGTGATGGAGATCCATGGATCTTCGCCCAGTTGCTTGAGGCCCAGAGAGACGCGATTGCGATCGCGATCGAACTTAAGCACTTTAACGTCGATTTCGTCGCCAACGTTAACAATTTCGCTGGGGTGCTTGATGCGTTTCCAAGCCATATCGGTAATGTGCAGCAGGCCGTCAACACCGCCCAAATCAACGAAGGCACCGTAATCGGTAAGGTTTTTAACCACACCTTTAACCGCCATACCCTCTTGCAGGTTGGCCAGCAGCTCTTCACGCTCGGCAGAGTTGGCTTGTTCGAGAACAGCACGGCGAGAGACCACAACGTTGTTACGCTTTTGGTCCAGCTTGATAACTTTGAATTCGAGATCTTTGCCTTCCAGATGCGCGGTTTCGCGAACTGGACGGACATCTACCAGAGAACCTGGCAGGAAGGCGCGAATGCCGGAAACGTCAACGGTGAAACCACCCTTAACCTTGCCGTTGATAACACCTTTAACCACTTCTTCAGCGGCGTGGGCGGCTTCCAGAATTTTCCAGGATTCAGCACGTTTGGCTTTTTCACGGGAGAGACGTGTTTCACCGAAGCCATCTTCAACGGTTTCCAGTGCAACTTGTACTTCGTCACCGACTTTTAACGTCAGCTCACCGCTGTCGTTCAGGAATTGAGAGGCAGGAATTACACCTTCGGATTTCAGGCCGGCGTGTACGGTAACCCAGTCTTTGTCTACATCGATAACCACACCGGTTACGATGGAGCCAGGCACCATGTCGACACTTTTTAAACTTTCTTCAAACAGCTCTGCAAAGCTTTCGCTCATTCTAATACCTATAGATTGGAGTGCTTCCGAAGCCCACGACTACGCGTTAGGATCAGGACAACACTTGCCGCAATGCCAGATTATGCGGGTTTGTTGCTGATAATTGACCGAACTAAGGGATATTCTGGCCGCCTTGCCGATCAAATTGGGGTTTTTAAAGACCCGGCTAAAAATTCACACCAATCAGTATGTCTGCTAGTGGTTTTTTGCACTGGGTCTTCTTTTAGCGAGAGATTAGCACTACGCGCTCTCTCCGAAGAGCGCGCAGGCTACCAGAAAGCTAAGCTAAAGGCAAGGATAACCCGATAGACTTTGTTGGCTTTGGGGTAGGCCTAGTTGGCTTTGAAGAGTACGTCTGGTTGGGCGGGGGGTGGCAAAAATACCACAAATACAAAACCAGACGTTGGGAATTTGGCTCCGGCACCTGGGATCGAACCAGGGACCAATAGATTAACAGTCTACTGCTCTACCGCTGAGCTATGCCGGAAGAATACTGAGCGGGGTCACTCAGGAATGGCGCGTATCTTATAGACCACCTCGGGCCCTGTCAACAGATTGCCATGAAAAAATAAGTTCTTGTTTTTTATAGGTATTTATGGCTAAAACTTCACCAACCGGCCATTCACTCCCCCTCCAGACCTTTGACCGCTTTAATCGTCCCCCAGCTTTTGCAACTCGGACACTGCCAATGCAATTGGTTGCCGGAAAATCCGCAGGATTCACACCGATAGTAGGACTTATGCAAGAGCAGCAGCTCAAACAGCGAGCGAACCAGGGTTTGCTCTTTGTCGCTCTCATCTCGGGTTCGCTTGCTCCAGTGAAAGTCTAAAAACTTGCCAACTACCCGCAGTGACGGCCGCGTGTGAATTTTTTGGTTCAGCAAAGCCACTGCCGCGCTTTCGCTCTCGTGCTGTTTCACCTGCTCGGCCAAGGAGATAAGGACTGAACTGCTGGGGTAGGTATCCTGCAGGTTTTTGAGGTAGTCGATCAGCTCAGCCACGGCATCGAGACCCTGATAGCTTTCGAGTAACCCTGGGAGGATCTCTGGTATGTAATCCGGGTCCTGTTCCGGGACCCGTTTTAGGTAACGAATGGCGCTGCGATAGTGCTTCTGGCTCAGCTCCAAGTTGGCCAACAGCAAAGAGACACGCACACAGTGGCCATCGGCGATAGAGGCTCTGGCTAAATACTTGCGCGCCGAGGAGGTATCGCCACCGTTCAGTGCCAGTTGCGACTGCTCACAATAAAAGTGGGACTGCATTGCCCGCCATCTGGCTTGATTAACAACGGCTCTGCTGTCCAGCATGCGGTCGATCACCGTGGCTGCTTTCAGCCACTCTTTTTCATCGCGGTAGATCTCTGCCAGATAACCAAGACTTTGCACAACCACTTTTTCATCCGGGCAGTTGTGCAGCCCCTCAAATAGCGCTTCGGCTCGATCCAACACACCAGCTTTGAGGTAATCGAGCCCCAACTCCAGCTGTGCCCGCTGCCGCTCGAGCCGGCTCAGCTCACGATGATCGACCAGGTGCTGGTGTACTCGAATCGCCCGCCCGACCTCACCGCGGCGACGCAACAATGCCCCTAGGGCGAGGTGGGTTTCCAGGGTTTTAGCATTGACAGGAAGTAGCTCGGTAAAGGTGTCGACGGCGGCGTCGGCATCTTCATTGAGCAGATGGTTGAGACCCCGTATGTAATCCGGGTCTATGCTCTGGGTGGTTTTGTGCAGGGTAAGTACTGGCGACTGGCGACTGAAACGCCCCAGGAAGAAACCGGCGGCAATGGCCGCAAATAGTAGCCAATACAATAGAAAGCTATGCAACTCACACCCCCCCAGGGCACTATTTTTATAGTTGCTGGTTTAGTTTTATCGTTGCTGGTTTAGCTACCGGCAATTGGCCCCAAACTCCACCAGCAAGTTATCCTAGCTGATTAGAGACGTAATAAAACAAAAGTTCAGCAGCTATTTAACGCCCTTACTCTCTATGTAGGCCATCGCCTGTTGGCAAACCTCTTCAATGGTCAGATGACTGCTGTCGAGCACCAAGGCATCACTGGCTGGCGCCAAGGGGGAAACTGCGCGATTACTGTCGTTCTCATCCCGCGCCCGGATATCCGCCAAAATCTGTTCGTAATCGGCGGCCGTACCGGCGGATTGCAGCTGCTGATAGCGGCGTTCGGCCCGGGTTTCCGGCCCGGCGGTGAGGAATATTTTGGCGTCTGCATCTGGAAAAATGGTTGTCCCCATATCCCGGCCATCAGCAATCAGCCCCGGCGCACTGGCGAAGTTGCGCTGCCGCTCAACCAGCGCCTGGCGAACTTTTGGGTAGGCAGCCACTTTGGAAGCCGCCATACCCACCTCTTCGGTGCGCAACAAGGCACACACATCACTACCGCTCAGCATCACCGCCACACCGTTGTCAGTGGGTAGAAAATCGACATCCAAATGCTTGCTGATTTCAGCCACCTTGTCCTCATCGTTGTCATCAACACCTAAGGTCTTCGCGGCCAGAGCACTCAAACGGTAGAGCGCACCACTGTCCAATAGATGAAAACCAAGTTGGCGTGCCAACCAGAGGCAGAGGGTTCCTTTACCGGCCCCGCTGGGACCGTCGATTGTGATTACGGGGTATTGCACTGTACTGTTCCGAGCTAAATAGATGGGCTTAAAGCGAGCTTGATGTCGGCGGCTATGGCTTTGCACGCCTGGTGCGGGTCTGCTGCCCGGGTGATTGGACGGCCTACCACCAGGTAATCACTACCTAGGGCAATCGCTTGGGCGGGGGTGGTGATGCGTACCTGATCATCACCCGCACTGCCAACGGGCCGGATGCCGGGGGTAACCGTACAAAACTGGCTACCGAAGGCCTGCTTGAGGGTTTGCGCCTCCTGGGCAGAACAGACCACACCATCAAGCCCCGAGTCATTAACCAGCTGCGCCAGAGCCAGCACCTGCTCAGCCGGCTCCTTGCTAACGCCAACCTCAAGCAGATCTTCTTTGCCCATACTGGTGAGCACGGTAACACCGATCAGCTTAGGCTTGCGCTCCAAAGAAGCGGCTTCGAGGGCTTCGCGGGCGGCAACCATCATCCGCCGGCCGCCACTGGCGTGCACATTGACCATCCAAACCCCCAACTCAGCGGCGGCTTTCACCGCCTTGGCGCAGGTGTTGGGGATATCGTGAAATTTCAGGTCGAGAAACAGGTCGAAATTGAGGCGGTGCAGCTGTTCCAGGATTTGAGGCCCGGCAGAGGTGAACAGCTCTTTGCCCACTTTCAACCGGCACTCCTGTGGATCCAATCGTTGCGCCAATGCAACGGCATCACTTGCACAATCGAAATCGAGCGCCACCACCAGACGTGGCCCAAGGTTTTGATCCGAGTTTTCCAGCATAGGCCTGTTTCAAAAACCTCAATTGATTCAACAAAATACCACTACCGGAACACAATAATGCC
Organism: Halioxenophilus sp. WMMB6; assembly: GCF_033283405.1. NCBI lineage: Bacteria > Pseudomonadati > Pseudomonadota > Gammaproteobacteria > Alteromonadales > Alteromonadaceae > Halioxenophilus > Halioxenophilus sp. WMMB6. Next base: position 275,157 of record NZ_JAWMQR010000005.1, on the reverse strand, counting down.
CGATCGAGTCGGGCATTATGCGGATCGAGGCTGATTGGGGGGCTCACGGGGCCTGTAGGTTTATTGCCAGATTTGGCATAACCAGCTACAGCCCACAGCTGCCACCCTACCGGCAGTCAGAGGGCGATTCTATCACGGTTTTTCTCAAGAATCGCTGCCCCAATGCCTTTTACTTCCTGCAGCTCCTCCAAATGCTTGAAACCACCGTTGGCTTCACGCCACTCAACAATCGCTGCCGCCTTTGACGGCCCTACCCCCACCAGGCTCGCCGCCAGCTCCTCCGCGGAAGCGGTATTGATATTAACCGGCGCCACCGCTGCCGCCGCTGCTGGTGGGTTGTCGCCGGGCTCGGCCCAGCTGACTGACGCGAAACTACAAAAAATGGAGAGTATTACCGGCAGTAGCCACTTGCTGTTCAAACGCATTGTTGAGTCCTCTAGGTGACAGAAATGAGAACCCAAAGGCTAAAGCTGGCAGAGGCTATGAAATAGTGGCAAGGAGAAGTAAAAGAGGTGCGATTGACCCTACGTGGGTAGGTCAAACCTTTCACTCATTAGTAGCAAAGAGTGATGAGGCTTGACCACCCAACGGCCAATAACTAGCGGGTGATGGCCGGTCTACTTGATCAGCTTGGTGACGTCTAACGCCTGCCAGTGCGGGAAGTGCTTACGAATCAGGGCATTGAGCTCTATCTCGAATTCACTCACGTCACTGCTGTCGAGCGTTACCTCAGCTTCAGCCAGTGCATTAATAACCATACCGGCACCAACGGTAATGTTGGAGAGTCGATCGATAACGATGAAAGCACCGGTGGCACGGTTGATCTTGTAGGGGTCGAGCGCAACATCGCTGCTTAGCGCCAGGTCACAAACGGCGATATCGTTAAGCTCCAGGGCTTCCGCCGCGCTGTGCGCCTGGGTGTTAACGTCGATCCTGTACTCTACCTTCTCGAAATGACCGGTAGTGGCCTTGCTGGAGAACTTCACCAGATACTGCTTGCCTGGCTTCATCGCCTGCTCAGACATCCACACCACGTGCGCCTGCAGGTGGTTGGTCAGGGCTACTTTATCGTCGGCCAAAACAATCATATCGCCACGGCTGATGTCGATCTCATCTTCCAGAGTGAGGGTAACCGCCTGGCCAACAAAAGCGTAGGGCAGGTCGCCATCGAAGGTGACAATGCGCTTCACCTTGCTGGTTTTACCGGAAGGCAGGGTTTTGATCGCATCACCGACGTTGATCACACCGGAAGCCACCGTGCCACAAAAGCCCCGAAAGTCGAGGTTGGGCCGGTTGACATACTGCACCGGAAAGCGGAAGTCGGTGGTGTTTTTATCGTGCGCGATCTCGACGGTTTCGAGAATCTGCATCAGCGTTTTGCCGGTGTACCAGCCGGTGTGCTCACTGACATTAACGACGTTATCGCCATCCAGCGCCGAGATGGGTACAAACTGAATATCCTTCAGGCCCAGCTCTTCGGCAAAGGGCAGGTATTCGGCTTTAATCTCCTCGAAGCGCTCCTGGCTGAAGGCCACCAGGTCCATTTTATTGATCGCCACGACAATGTGTTTAATCCCCAACAGCGAGGCAATGTAGCTGTGGCGACGGGTTTGAGTCATGACACCGTGGCGGGCATCGATCAGGATAATCGCCAGGTCACAGGTTGAGGCACCGGTGGCCATATTGCGGGTGTACTGCTCGTGCCCCGGGGTGTCGGCAATGATAAATTTGCGCTTATCGGTAGAGAAGTAACGGTAGGCCACATCAATAGTGATGCCCTGCTCCCGCTCTGCCGCCAGGCCATCAACCAGCAAGGCCAGGTCGAGTTTTTCACCGGTGGTACCATGCTTGGCGCTATCGGACTGCACCGCTGCCAGCTGGTCTTCAAAAATCATTTTGGAGTCGTGTAACAGCCGGCCAATCAGCGTACTTTTACCGTCATCGACACTGCCGCAGGTGAGAAAGCGCAACAGCTCTTTGCGTTCGTGTTGATCCAGGTAGGCGTTGATATCTTCTGCGATCAAATCGGATTGATGAGACATTAGAAGTAGCCCTCCTGCTTTTTCTTCTCCATGGAACCGGCGCTATCGTGGTCGATAACCCGGCCTTGTCGTTCTGATGTGGTGGTTAACAGCATTTCCTGAATAATTTCCGGCAGGGTGGCAGCTTCAGACTCAACCGCACCGGTCAATGGGTAACAACCCAGGGTACGGAAGCGCACCATTTTCTCTTCGGGTACTTCACCCTCTTCTAACGGCATACGCTCGTCGTCGACCATAATGAGTACGCCATCGCGCTCTACCACGGGCCGTTTGGCGGCAAAATAGAGCGGCACAATGGGTATGCTTTCCAGGTGGATGTACTGCCAAATGTCGAGCTCAGTCCAGTTGGAGAGCGGGAACACGCGGATACTTTCGCCCTTATCGACCCGGCTGTTGTAGATGTTCCACAGCTCTGGGCGCTGGTTTTTTGGGTCCCAGCGGTGGTTTTTATCACGGAAGGAGTAAACCCGCTCTTTAGCCCGGGATTTCTCCTCGTCACGGCGGGCACCACCAAAGGCGGCATCGAAGCCGTATTTATCCAGCGCCTGTTTCAAAGCAGCGGTTTTCATGACGTCGGTGTGTTTGGCGCTGCCGTGGGTGAATGGCCCAATGCCCATATCAACACCTTCCTGGTTGACATGAACAATCAGATCCCACCCCAATTTCTCGACCATTTCGTCGCGAAATTTAATCATCTCTTTGAATTTCCAGGTGGTATCGACGTGCATCAGTGGGAACGGCGGCTTGCCCGGATAGAAGGCTTTCTGAGCGAGATGCAGCATCACCGCCGAGTCCTTACCAATGGAGTAGAGCATTACCGGCTTATCAAACTCAGCAGCCACTTCCCTAATAATGTGGATACTTTCTGCTTCCAGTTGCTTCAGGTGAGTAAGATTAAAATCTATAGTCATGAGTGATCACAGCCTTAGGTTGTGGATTTTGCCTGTGTTACCACGCGGCCTTAAAAATTGCGAAACGGATTATATTCTCTCAAACGAGCCATTCTATAAAGTTTGTTCTTCTATCAATATACCCACTTGTTTCGCCAATGGGACAAACCCCGGGAAACTGGTGGCTACATTTGCACAGTCATGAATACGGATCTCATCGGTTGCCGCCAGGGCCGCTACCGTGAAGGCCATGGCAATGCGGTGATCGTGGTGGGTGAAGATATCACCACCGCCAATGGGCCCCGGTTCGATAATCATGCCGTCGGGAGTGGGTGTGGCTTTAACGCCCAGGTTCACCAAGCCATCGGCCATCACCTGAATCCGGTCACTCTCTTTCACACGCAGCTCTTCCGCACCTGATAAGCGGGTAGCCCCTTCAGCACAGGCGGCGGCGATAAACAGCGCGGGAAACTCATCAATAGCCAAAGGCACCTGATCTTCCGGGATATCAATCCCCTTCAGTGGTGCGTACTGAATACGAATATCGGCCACCGGTTCACCACCGACTTCGCGCTCGTTGCTCAGTTGCAGATTGGCGCCCATGGCCCGCAGGATGTTGATCACCCCAATACGGGTGGGGTTGACACCGACATGCTCCAGAGTGAGATCAGAACCCGGAGTAATGGCCGCCGCCACCAGGAAAAAGGTGGCCGAGGAGATATCCGCCGGTACGTCGATATCGGTCGCCACCAGCTTACCCCCGCCCGGTAGAGAGACGTTGGCGCCGTCGGTCGCTACCGGGTAGCCGAAGCCCCGCAACATGCGCTCGGTGTGATCGCGGGTGGGCGCGGGCTCGGTAATGGAGGTGGTACCCTCACCGTAAAGCCCTGCCAGCAGCACGCATGATTTCACCTGGGCGCTGGCCATCGGCAGGTCGTAGTGGATCGCCTGAGTTTTACCTTTACCATGGATAGTAATCGGTGGCCGGCCACCCTCCTGGGTATCGACGGTCACCCCCATCAAACGCAGAGGGTCGGCAACCCGGTTCATTGGCCGCTTGCTGAGTGATTCATCGCCGGTGAGGGTCACGTCAAAACTCTGGCCGGCGGCAATACCGCTCAACAAGCGCATGGAGGTGCCGGAGTTGCCCATATTGAGCGCCTCGGCCGGTGGTTGCAGGCCGTGCAGGCCAACACCATGTACAGTAACACGGCCCGCTTCCGGCCCTTCTATCTGTACGCCCATGCCACGAAAGGCGGCAATGGTGGCCAGGGCATCCTCGCCCTCCAGAAAGCCGGTAACCTGGGTGGTACCTTCGGCCAATGAGCCCAACATGATTGAGCGGTGGGAGATAGATTTATCGCCCGGAACCCGGATACGGCCAGTCACCGAACCCCCAGGTTGCAGTCGATAGTTAATGATATTTTGCATTTTTGCGTCTCGGGTGCGATGGCTGATCAGCTTGGCAAACTCATCGCGGGACGATTTTGCGCGGGTAAACAACTCGAGAATCTTAGTGCTCTCTTGGCTGACGATAGCATCGCGTAGGTATTGAATATTGTTGGTGAAAAGATCGAGCGAACGGACAATCGCGGCGCCGTTCGCACACATAATGTCATGCCACATCTGCGGATCGCTGGAGGCGATACGGGTAAAGTCACGAAAGCCACCGGCGGCGTAACGAAAAATGTTTTCATGTTCTTCATCACGGGCCAGAGCATCGACCAGGGCAAACGCCAACAGGTGAGGCAGATGACTGGTGGCCGCCAGCACCTGGTCGTGTTCCTCCACATCCATGTAGACCACCTCAGCCCCGGCCAACAGCCATAAATCGCTGATTTTACGCAGGCAGCTTTTATCGGTTTGCGCAGTGGGCGTGAGGATAACTTTATGTTTGCGATAGAGATAGGGGTCTGCGGCGGAAACGCCACTCTTCTCCGAGCCGGCAATGGGATGCCCCAAAACCACCTGACCAGGGATTTCGCCATAGGCGGCCTCGACCGCCTGCAGGATAGAGCCTTTGACGCTGGCGCCATCGGTGACGATCACTTTCGGGTCCAGCAGCCGGGCGCAATCTTCGATCACCTTGGCCACCGACAGGGTCGGCACCGCAATAAAGACAACATCGCCCTCACCCAGCTCGGGGGCGACCTCAGCCAGGGTAGCCACGGCTCTGTCCACCAGCCCCACCGCGACAGCTTCCTGCCGAACGGATTCTCTTCGGGCAACACCGATGTACTCGAAGGCAACCTTCGCCCGCTTCAAAGCCGCAGCGAAACTACCACCGATTAAACCAACCCCAACAACAACGAGTTTATTCACCTGTTTTTTTACCTGAAATCACACAGCGGGAGTCATCAAACCTGCACTGCAGCCTATAGGGCTGGAATGATCTGCTGACTTTCCAGATAACTCACCACCTTGGCCACCGCCTCCGGCAACCCAAGCTCCGCGGTATTAACGTAGACTTCGGGGCTTTCCGGCTCTTCATAGGGGGAGTCGATACCAGTGAAATTTTTGATGGCGCCAGTACGAGCCTTCTTGTACAACCCTTTCGGGTCACGCTGCTCGCACACCTCAATAGGCGTGGCAACGTAGATCTCGATAAACTGCCCCTCTTTTACCAGCTCGCGAACCAAATTCCGGTCGGAACGGAAGGGGGAGATAAACGCACTGAGCACTATCAGGCCGGCATCAACAAAGAGCTTGCAGGATTCGCCAATGCGCCGGATGTTTTCAACCCGATCCTCGTCAGTAAAGCCCAGGTCTTTATTGAGGCCGTGGCGAACATTATCGCCATCCAGCAGGTAGGTGTGCCGGTCGCGCTTGTAGAGCTCGGCATCTACCGCATTGGCCAGTGTCGACTTGCCGGCACCACTTAATCCGGTAAACCAAAGGATGCAGGGTTTTTGCAGCTTCTGTTGAACGCGCTGCTCGTGGCTGACATTGTGATCATGCCATTTGATGTTGGTGCTCATACCGTATCCTTTCCGCTGTTAACCGACTCAATTGCCATTGCATTCACGCAGCCCCACACCAATGGGTGATTGCTGCCCGGTGAACGATTTTATCCCTAATAGTCAGAGCACTGCCTTGGGGTAAGAACCCAAAACTTTAACATCCGTAGCACAGGCGTCTACTTGATCCAGCGTTTTTTTGACCCGTTCGTCTTGAATATGGCCATTGAAGTCAATAAAGAAGACATAACTCCAAGCTCCGGTTTTGGAGGGCCGGGTTTCAACACGGGTGAGGTCGACATTGTTCTCATGGAAGGGTTGCAGCAGGTTATGCAGCGCGCCGGGTTTGTTTTTCATGGCCACCATGATTGAGGTTTTGTCCTCACCACTGGGCGGCACCGCCTCCGCACCGATGATCAAAAAACGCGTCGAGTTATCGGGTTGATCCTCGATTTTTTCGTTCAGGATGGTCAGCCCGTACTGGCGGGCAGCCAGCTCACCAGCAATCGCCGCTGAGTTCCACTCGCCTTTGATACGCTTGGCGGCCTCGGCATTACTGGCCACCGCCACCCGCTCCGCCATGGGGTAGTAGTTATCCAACCACTTGCGGCACTGGGCCAGGGATTGGGAGTGGGAGTAGATACGCGTGATGGAATCCAATTTGGTCACTTCGGAAACCAGCAGATTGTGGTGAATACGCAGTTCCACCTCGCCGCAGATCTTGAGTGACGAAGTCATGAAGTTATCAAGGGTGTGGTTGATGACCCCTTCGGTGGAGTTCTCCACCGGTACCACACCGTAGAGCACACTACCCGACTCCACTTCGCGGAAGACGTCGTCAATAGCGGGCATGGAGACGGTATTAGCGGAGTGGCCGAAGTGTTTGAGTGCGGCCTGCTGGGTAAAGGTGCCTTCTGGCCCAAGGTAGGCAACCGAGACCGGGCGCTCCAGCGCCAGGCAGGCGCTCATGATTTCGCGAAACAGACGCGCCATCTCCTCGCCGGAGAGTGGCCCCTGGTTGCGCTCCATCACCTTGCGTAGCACCTGTGCCTCGCGCTCCGGCCGGTAGTAAACCACCTCTTGGCCAAGCGCGGCATGATCGTGCTTGATTTGCGCCACTTCCTGGGCGAAGCGGGCGCGTTTATTGATCAGCTCGGCGATCTCCTGATCGACCTCATCAATGCAATCGCGCAGCTTACCCAGCTGTTCTTGTTCGGAAAGATTCGTTTCGTTGTCAGACACGTTGGCTATGGTTCCCGCAACACAATCCAGTCAAAAGTTTTCGCATAATACAGGTTTTAATCCGTATTCACAGCTCGCCACCAAGCCGGCAAGGCTAAGGTCTGTTGACACTCATTTGGGGCCACTAAACTACGCGGTCGCGTCTAGATTGAGCGCCTTTCTGGCTCAATAGAGGCTCCAAATTGGTCTCAGCAGGCCGTAGGTTACTCCTCGCCGCTTTCCTCGCTGCTGCCCTCGCCGTTTTGCTCGCCGCCTTCCTCGCCAAGCTCAACCTCTACCGATGACTCCTCGATACGTTGCAGGCCAACGATATGCTCGCCCTCTCGCACCTTAATAAGGCGTACACCTTGGGTGTTACGGCTGGAGATGGAGACCTCGTCCACGCGGGTACGAACCAGCGTGCCCTGGTCGGAGATCAGCATGATTTCATCGCCATCGAAGACCTGCACCGCGCCCACGACCGAACCGTTACGCTCGGAGACAGCCATGGCGATAACACCCTGGGAACCACGCCCCTTGGCTGGGTACTCGGTGGTATCGGTACGCTTGCCATAACCGTTCTCACTGACGGTCAGCACGCGTCCGCCCTCGGCCGGGATCACCATGGCGATGACATTGTGCCCTTCCGGCAGGCGAATACCGCGCACACCACGCGAGGTACGCCCCATCGGGCGGACGTCGGTCTCTTTAAAGCGCGCCGCTTTACCAGCGGAGTTAAACAGAATGACGTCACAGCTGCCATCGGTGAGTGCGGTGCCCACCAAGTGGTCGCCCTCATCCAATGCCAGCGCGATCAAACCGACACTACGCGGACGGGAGAACTGCGTTAATGGGGTCTTCTTAACGGTGCCGTTGGCAGTCGCCATAAAGATGAAGTGGTCTTCGCTGTACTCCTTCACCGGCAGAATCGAGGTGATGCGCTCACCCTCATCCAGCGACAGCAGGTTGACCATAGGCCGCCCCCGGGATTGCCGGCCAGCGACCGGAATTTGATAGACCTTCAGCCAGTAGACCTTACCGGCGTTGGTAAAACAGAGCAGAGTATCGTGGGTATTAGCTATTAATAGATGCTCGACAAAGTCTTCATCTTTAACGGCCGTCGCCGCTTTACCCATGCCGCCACGGCGCTGGGCCTGGTAGGCATCAAGGGGTTGGGTTTTGGCGTAACCACCGTGGGAGATGGTCACTACCCTATCCTCTTCGGTGATCAGATCCTCCATGCTCAGGTCGGTCATGGAGCTTTGGATCTCGGTGCGGCGCTCATCCCCGTAGTTGGTGAGAACCTCCTCCAACTCTTCCTTTATTACCGCCATCAGGCGCTCGGGGTTTTGCAGAATCTCCAGATACTCGGCAATCTGCTGCAGCTTCTCTTCGTATTCCGCCAGGAGTTTGTCGTGCTCCATGCCGGTTAAACGGTGCAGGCGCAACGCCAGAATGGCTTCGGCCTGGGCCGGCGACAGGTAGTACTGGCCATCTTTTACGCCGTATTGCGCCGGCAGCCCTTCCGGCCGACAGGCGTCGGCACCGGCGCGTTCCAGAAACTGGGAGACGTTACCAATCGGCCAGCCACGGCTGATCATCGCCTCTTTGGCGTCGTTGGGCGTGGCCGAGGCCTTAATCAGCTCGATTAAAGGGTCGATACTGGCGATAGCAATCGCCTGGCCTTCCAGAATGTGGCCACGGTCGCGGGCTTTGCGCAGCAGGAAGACGGTGCGACGGGTCACCACCGCGCGGCGGTGCAGCAGGAAGTGATCCAGCAGCTCGCGCAGGTTGAGCACCTTGGGCTGACCATCAACCAGAGCAACAATGTTTATGCCGAACACACTCTGCAGCTGGGTTTGGGCAAACAGGTTATTGAGCACCACCTCGCCCACTTCACCGCGCTTGAGCTCTATCACCACCCGCAAACCGTCTTTATCAGACTCATCGCGCAGCTCGGAGATGCCCTCTATCTTCTTCTCTTTAACCAGCTCGGCAATGCGCTCGATCAGCCGCGCCTTGTTCAGCTGGTAGGGAATCTCGGTGATGATGATGGTTTCGCGGTTGGTTTTATCGTCGCGTTCAACGTCGGCCTTGGCGCGCACGTAAATGCGGCCACGACCGGTACGGTAGGCCTGCACAATACCCGCACGGCCATTGATGATACCGCCGGTGGGGAAATCGGGGCCGGGGATAATCTCCATTAGCTGGTCGATATCCAGAGTGTTGTCGTCGATCAGAGCCAGACAGGCTTTAACCACCTCGCGGATATTGTGCGGAGGAATATTGGTGGCCATGCCCACGGCAATACCGGAGGAGCCGTTGATCAGCAGGTTGGGAATGCGGGTGGGCAGAACTTCCGGAATCAGCTCGTTGCCGTCGTAGTTTTCTACAAAATTGACGGTTTCTTTATCGAGGTCGGAGAGCAGCTCATGGGCAATTTTCTCCATGCGGATCTCGGTGTATCGCATGGCCGCCGCGCTGTCGCCATCGATGGAACCGAAGTTACCCTGACCATCAACCAGGGTGTAGCGCAAGCTGAACGGTTGCGCCATCCGCACGATGGTGTCGTACACCGCGGAGTCGCCGTGCGGGTGGTATTTACCGATAACATCGCCCACCACACGGGCTGATTTCTTATAGGATTTGTTCCAATCGTTCTTGAGTTCGTTCATAGCGAACAGAACTCGTCGGTGCACCGGCTTCAAGCCATCCCGTACATCGGGGAGTGCGCGTCCGACGATAACGCTCATTGCGTAGTCTAGGTAGGATTGTTTGAGTTCGTCCTCAATATTGACGGGGGATACTTCTCTTGCAATTTCGGCCATAGAGTGGTCGCCTGGTTCCGGTCTGGTCTGTTTTTGTGGTGATTCCGGTGGAGGGTGGTGCTGAGATCAAGGCGCTGGAGCGATCATCTGGAGTTCACAGACAGGTGTTATCCTGGCTTGGCTACAGCGCCCGGCAAGCGCCCTGTTTCAGCAGCACAATAGCGCGGAATAGTACCATAAAATCAGTAAGATAGGCACTCACTTTAATGTTTGCGGCCGAGCCTTTGGTTATACTGCCCCGGATTCGGCCAGCGACACGACAACGGCCCCTAAAACAACGCAACCTAAGCCCCCACCATGACCAAATCCAGCTCAAAAAACAGACAAAAAATCGACACCCTGATTCACAGCCGCTGGTTGGCCACCGTCAACGAAGAGAATCAGCTGCTGGAGCGCTCCGCCCTGGCCATCGATGACGGTGTTATTGTCGACCTGCTGCCTTCGGCCGAGGCCAGCAGCCGCTACCGGGCACGGGAGGAGGTCAACCTGGCCAACCACCTGCTGATCCCCGGCCTGATCAACGCCCACGGCCACAGCGCCATGAGCCTGCTGCGCGGCTTTGCCGATGACCTACCGCTGGAAGCCTGGTTGCAGGAGCACATCTGGCCCGCCGAAGGCCAGTTTGTCTCCGAGGAGTTTGCCTACGACGGCAGCCTGGCCGCCATGGCCGAGATGATCCGTACCGGCACCACCTGCTTCGCCGATATGTACTTCTTCCCCGAGGCCACCGCCCGGGCCGCACAGGCGGTGGGCATGCGCGCGCACCTGGCGCCACCGGTATTCGATTTCCCGAGCAACTGGCAGCAAACGCCAGACGCCTACCTGGCCGCCACTGTGGAGCTGCGCGAGCAGTTACAGGACGACCCACTGATTACGCTCGGTATTGGCCCACACGCGCCGTACACGGTCTCTGACGACAGTTTCCGCAAGGTGTTGGCCGTGCGCGAGCGTTGGCCGGCCGCAATACACATCCACTGCCAGGAGACCGCTCATGAGGTGAGCGAAAGCCTGCAGCAGTATGGCCTGCGGCCACTGGCCCGGCTGCAGCAGCTGGGCGTGCTCGGCCCCCACACCCAGTGCGTACACATGACCCAGGTCAACGATGAGGACATCGCCACCCTTATCGAGACCCAGGCCAGTGTTGTCCACTGCCCCAAGTCCAATCTCAAACTGGCCAGCGGCTTTTGCCCGGTGCAGCCCCTGCTGGAGGCCGGCATCAACGTCGCCCTCGGCACCGACAGTGCCGCCAGCAACAACAGCCTCGATATGCTCTCCGAGATGCAGTACGCCGCCCTGCTGGCTAAGGCCGCCAGCGGCAACGCCAGTGCCGTCGATGCCCACACCGCCCTGCGCCTGGCCACCATCAACGGTGCCCGGGCGTTGGGTATTGCCGACCGGGTCGGCAGCCTGGAGGTCGGCAAGCAGGCGGATATCACCGCGGTAAAACTGGATGGGCCACGCCAGGGGCCGGTCTATTCCCCTCTGTCGGCGCTGGTCTATACCCAGACCGGTTCCCGGGTGAGCGATGTTTGGATTGCTGGGCGTCGACAGCTGGCACGGGGTAAACTGCGTCACATCGACCAGGATGCGGTGAATGCCCGGGCCAGCCACTGGCATGACAAAATCGCCAACTTCGCCGCCGGCCTGAGCTAACCCCAATACCGGGCGGTGATTTTCAGCCTTTGCCGAACGGCGTTGAATCTCTTAAAGTGCAGCCCAATTAACCGGTAATGGTGGCCCGGTATTGCCCCAACGGGCAGAACCCAGCCACTGGCCTCTGTTTACTCTCAACCAAGTATTTGCGTATGACCAACGCCGACCTCAGCGAAATCGCCAAATTTGATGCCAGCGCCGAACGCTGGTGGGACCCAAACAGTGAGTTCAAAACACTGCACGACATCAACCCGCTGCGCTGCAACTACATTGAAGCCATCCAGCCGGTGGCCGAACTGGCTCTGCTCGACGTCGGCTGCGGTGGTGGCATATTAAGTGAAGGGCTGGCCCAGCGCGGTGCCCTGGTTACCGGTATCGACCTCGCCGAGCAGGCGTTAAGTGTGGCCCGCCTGCACGCCCTGGAGAGCGGGGTCGACATCACCTACCTGAAAAGCAGCGTGGAAGCACTGGCCGAAGAGCACCCGTCGAGTTTTGATGTGGTCACCTGTATGGAGATGCTCGAGCATGTGCCCGAGCCCGATTCGGTGATCGCCGCCTGTGCCAAGCTGTTGAAGCCCGGTGGCAACCTGTTCCTCTCCACCATCAACCGCAACCCCAAAAGTTACGGGGCGATGATTGTCGCTGCTGAGTATCTGCTGAAGATGGTGCCCAAGGGCACACACAACTATCAGAAGTTTATCCGGCCGGCGGAACTTGCCGCCATGGCGCGCAGCGCCGGCCTGCTGGTACGCGACATCACCGGCCTGGTCTACAACCCGGTCTTTAAAAGCTACAAACTCACCGATAAAGATGTCGACGTGAACTACTTCATGCACGTGCAAAAGCCGGATGAGCGCGCATGAAACACGGCTGCGCCCTGTTTGACCTGGATGGCACTCTGGTCGATACCGCCCCGGACTTCATCCTTGTTCTGAACCAGATGCGCAGCCAGCAGGGCCTGCCCGCCCTACCCGAAGCCACCATTCGCAAAACCGTCTCTGGCGGCGCCCGGGAGATGGTCAAACTCGCCTTTGGAGGCCAATCCGGTGAGCCGGCATTCGACGCGCACCTGGCCGAATTCCTCGACCTTTACGGCCAACTGATTGGCCGGGGCGAGAGCCGCTCGCTGTTGTTTCCGGGGCTTACCGGCCTGTTGCAGGAGCTACGGGCGCGGCAGATTCCCTGGGGTATAGTCACCAATAAACCCGACCGCTTCGCCAGCCAGCTGATAACCACCCTGGCCCTGGAACCTGCGGTATTGATCTGCCCGGACCACGTCACCCGCGCCAAGCCCGACCCAGAGCCGCTGCTGCTGGCCTGCGAGATGATTGGCAGCCCGGCCGAACAGAGCATCTATGTCGGCGACCACCAGCGCGATATCGAAGCCGGGCGCAACGCCAATATGCAAACGGTGGTTGTCGGCTGGGGTTATTTCGATGAACCTGAACCACTGAGCGCCTGGCAGGCGCACCATATGGCCGACAGCGCCCAACAGCTGAGCGACCTGCTCCTGGCTCAGTTATAAACGCAGTTACAAACTGCCGTTATAAACTGCCGTTATAAACGCATTAACACGAATCACACACTATGAAATTACCCGACAACTACACTCCCACCGCCAACTGCCTGGCCGGCAAAGTCATTGTGGTGACCGGTGCCGGTGCCGGCATTGGCAGAGAGGCGGCTCTCACCTACGCCCGCTATGGCGCCAACGTGGTACTGCTGGGCCGCACCACCGCCAAGCTGGAGCAGGTCTACGACCAGATTGAAGCCGAAGGCAGCCCCAATGCCGCCATCTACCCTATCAATTTTGAAGGTGCGGTGGAGAAAGACTACCTGGATATGGCGGTGCGTCTGGAGGAGGAGTACGGCAAGATTGATGGTCTGCTGATCAATGCCGCCATTTTGGGCCAGCACACGCCGATCAATAATTATGCTGTCGATACCTGGAACCAGGTAATGCAGATCAACCTCAATTCACCCTTTATGATGATCAAGGCCCTGGCACCACTGTTGGCTGCCTCGGGTAATGGTTCGGTCATTACCACCAGCTCCAGTGTCGCCAATGCAGGCCGGGCCTTCTGGGGCGCCTACGCGGTCTCCAAAGCGGCACTGAAAAACCTGACCGAGATACTGGCCCAGGAGTGGGATGAGGTGATCCCGGTGCGCATCAACAGCTTAAACCCGGGCGGCACCCGCACCACCATGCGCGCCCAGGCTTACCCGGCCGAAAACCCCGCCGATGTGCCCCCCCCTTCCGAGCACATGCCGCTTTATCTCTACCTGATGAGTGACGATAGCCTGGGGGTTTCCGGGCAATATTTTAACGCCCGCCAATAGCCATCACCGCAGGGATCAAAAACGAAAAAAGCGCAGCCTAGGCTGCGCTTTTTATTGAACCGTAAACAACAAACGCTCTTGATAAAAAACGTTTAACTTACACCCCCACGCGAGCTACAAGCCTAGTGATGGGAAACCGCCTCTTTGTTCACCAGCGCCATTAAATTGGCCTCGGCTTTCGACAAGCCACAACGGCGGGCAACCTCGTCCGGGGTAAAACCCTGGGAGAATAGATTTACCGCATTGTTGTATGAGCCTGCGTCATCACTACCAGTGATCGCTGGCGTCTGGGGTTTGGCGGCCACCGGCTTTGCCACCTCGGTCGGTTCTGGCTGCTTGCCGACTTTCAATTCAAAATCGACCAGTTTGCGGCCCATTCCCACCTGGCTTTGGCTGAGCATCTGCAACTCTTTGCGATGACGCGCATCCTGTTCATCGAAGCGCTTTTGCAGACTGGAAAACCGCCGCCACAAAGTGACATTGCCCACCAGCAGCGTTACCGCAGCCAGGACAATAATTAACGTTTCCAGTGAAATACTTTCGAGCGCCATGGCGTCACCTAAACCTGTCTAAATAGTTGTGCGGTTAAACTTCTTCCAACTCGGCCCATTCGCGGTCCGTCAACAATTTATTGAGCTCGATTAAAATCAGTAGCTCGTCATTTTTATGGCAAACGCCCTGAATAAATTTCGCACTCTCTTCATTACCGACATTAGGCGCGGTTTCAATTTCCGACTGGCGCAGATAGACCACCTCGGCCACGCTGTCGACCAGAATACCAATCACATGCTGATCGGCTTCAATGATTACGATACGGGTGTTATCGGTAATTTCGCCCGGCATCAAGCCAAAGCGGTTGCGGGTATCAATAACGGTAACCACGTTGCCGCGCAGATTAATAATGCCGAGCACGTACGGCGGTGCTCCCGGTACCGGCGCAATTTCCGAGTAGCGCAATACCTCCTGTACCTGCATCACATTGACCCCATAGGTCTCTCCGGCCAGGCGGAAGGTCACCCACTGTAATATCGGGTCATCGCTGGTTTTGGCTTTACTGGTATTGGTTGCCATGAGTTATGTCCTGAATTTGTTGCAAGCGTCAAAAAAACCACAAACGGGTGATTTCAATATAGTTTAGGAATGGTTAAAGCACCATTTGTGCCATTTAAAATTCTTGGCTGTAAGGAGGGAGGATGAGGCAATTACTGCCGGCGATTTTTATCCTGCTCGGCCAGCAATTGACCCAGTACGGGAATATCCAACAGTGCGCACATATGATCCCGGATGGTCCCCGCCAGCCAGGGCCGTTTGGTGCGCACCCCGCGCCAATTAACCGACTCGGGATCGAGCTGAATGGGCTGTTTCACCTCATCCACCGCCAACCCCCAAGGCAGACCATTAATGGTGATGAGGAATCGATAGTTCTCTCGAAACTCCGGCTGATAGCGTTCCGGCATCACAAACAGCGCCGTGTCCACACAGCGGATTTTTCCGTGTGCGGTGGGCAGCAACCCCATAAACCAATCCGATTGCCCAAACAGCGGCGTTAACTCATCGGAGATCTTTTGAATCTGACCCAGGCAGATCAGCGGTACCGCCAGGGTTAATTTGGAGACGGTAAAAAGCAGAACATCGAAACGATCCTGGGCCCAATCCGGCCGGCCATTGCGCCACTGGGGCAGCGCCGGCTGAGCAAGCTCAAACTCACTCTCCTGCGCCAATTCCGGTTCGGAGGATGGGGTTACCGGTTCAGGTTTGGCAACACCCACCTTAGCCGGTACAGAGACGATTGCCGGTTCGAGCGCAGCTTCGGTTTTAGCTTGGGGGATGGGCGCTTCGGGGATAGGCGCTTCAAAAATCGGGGGCGCCGCGACTGGCGCTGCTGGCTTACTGACACTGTTGCGCAGGTTCGAAACGTGTAACAACCGCTGTAACTGCTGCTTACGGCTCTCTTCCTCGGCCAACTCAGGTACTTGTGCCAGGTTATTGACGGCCGGATTGGCGCTGGGCGTAGGCTCCACAAACTCACTTACCCGGCTGGCTGCGGCTGCTGCCGCCATAGCGGGTCGGCTTGGCCCCGCAGTAGCGAGAGGAGTAGCGCCAGCGGCCGCGGTGGAGTGAGCGTTAGCGGCGGCTGTTGGTGAAGTTTTGGCCGCGGGCGGCGCTTCGACAGGCAGCTCATCCTCAGCCGACTCATCCAGCAACAAATCGTCGATGTAGGAGATCATCCAGTCATCGGTTGGCTTATTTAAATCAGCCAAGCTCTACACTCCGCTGGCTACCGCCCGGCTACTTTTCCGGTCGACAGCAGCCTGCTGAAACAGCTGTTTTAGCAACGAGCGATAGGCACTGGTGGCCCGGCCGTCGGGCTCAAACAGATGTGGCGGCACTCCGGCTTTACTGGCATCGCGCAGACGGGTATCGACCGGTATTTTGCCGGCCCAGGCGTGCTCAATGAACTGATTTTTAATGGCCCGCAGGCTCACCACCGAGGCGTGAGTACGGCGATCGAACATGGTCGGCACTATGGTGTAACCCAGCTCGCGCTTGCGCGAGCGGCCGAGCATCTGCAGGGTGTGAATCATCCGCTCCAACCCTTTAATCGCCAAAAATTCGGTCTGCACCGGAATCACCAGATGCTGGCAGGCGGCCAGGGCGTTGATCATCAGCACACCCAACAATGGTGGGCTGTCGATCACCACCAGATCAAAATCGTTGTTAAGCAACTCCACCGTGCGGCTCACCACCAGGCCCAGGCCATCTTTGCCAATGGCCTGCCGCTCCAGCGTGGCCAGAGCAGTAGAAGCCGGTAGAAAGCTAAGATTGTCGTACTTGGTGCTGCGAATAATCTTAAACACCTCAGCCCGAGTGAGATTTTTATTTAGCTCAAACAGTGTATAGGTGGAGGGTTTGCAGTAGTCGGCGTTTTCGCCAAAGTAGCTGGTTAACGAGCCATGGGGGTCGAGGTCCACCATCAATACGCGCAACCCCTGCTCGGCTGCCAGTCCGGCCAGGGCTACCGCCGTGGTGGTTTTACCAACACCACCCTTTTGATTGGCTACAGTCCAAACAAGCATAACTACCTCTGCACACTCTGTTCAAATATAGGGGTACGTACACTCTGGTTGCGTGGTGCGCGCTGCAACCGACGCTACCGCTCCCCTCTTAGTTTAGTCGAAGCTGTTAAAAGCGCTGTTAAAGGCGACTTTCAGGCGACGGATAATCCCGTAGTCAGCAACAGACCATTGCTTACCTTGTTGCAGGTTATCGGCCACAGCACAGAATTATTAAGCGCGTTACTCCGGACGGTTGCGCGGCAGTTGCGGATCATTGGTGTAGAGGATATTGCCATCCTCAAGATAGACCGGCTCCAGGGTCAAGGCATCATCCTGCCGGTTGTTGGGTGGCGCTGTAGCGCTGCGCTCAATCGGCTGGAGCTCGGCGGCATCACTCAGTGCGGAACGCAGGCTCGGATTGGTCGGTGCCCCTCCCAAGGCCACCAACTGGCTGTTTTTCTCCGTGGCAGAGAGTGAATCGTTAGTGAGAATCGACTGCTTCTGCTGCTGAAAAAAGCGGTAGGCCCGGTCCTGTTCCAACATCGCCTGGTATTTTGGCTTGGCGACTTTTACCACCACCCGCCGATTGTGCTCCCGGCCGGCGGCGGTACTGTTATCAGCAATCGGCTTGTATTGGCCATAACCGATGGCAGCCAGGCGCGCTGGCGCCACGCCACCTTCCTGCAGAATTTGCACCACCGTCGAGGCGCGCGCTGTGGACAACTCCCAATTGCTTGGATAGGCCGGAGTATTAATTGGCTGATTATCGGTAAAGCCCTCTACCTCGATGGCGTTGTCGTAGGGGGTGAGTATTTTCGCCAGCTGATCAAACACCGTCTCTGCGGCGTAGCTCGGTTCCGCACTACCTGGCCCGAACAGGAGCTTGGCGTTCATCTCTATCTCCAACCAGAGTTCATTCTGGTTGAGCACCATCTTCTGCTCAGATAAGAGGTTGGCAAAACGATTCTCCAGCGTCTGTTCAATATCGTTAAAGTGGGCTTCGGCATCGGCGTCCACGTCGGCACCGGCGGCCACTTCACTATTGGCACTGGGCAGGTCTGAGATTTCGGCGAAGGCACCATCGCCCGGCTGGGTTTTATCGGGGGTTACGGCTTGGGTATCAATGGGTGTGGTTTCGGTGGAGAGCGATGGATCGCCCACCTGTATCGGCGCCAGGCTTCGTTTGGGGTCGTGAAAAACATCGAGCAAGGCGTCCGATAATACTCGAAATTTATCCTCGTTCACCTGCGACACGGAATACATCACCACAAAAAAGGCAAACAGCAGGGTGATAAAATCCGCGTAGGAGACCAGCCAACGTTCGTGATTAATACTCAGCTGTGGTGGCCGCCGGGAGGAGATCATGGCGTTAAATACCCAGACAATTTAATTTGAATCAGTTTCGGGTTTTCGCCTTCGGCGATGGCAATCAGCCCGTCAATAATCAGCTCTTTAAATCTCGACTCATGGCCAACGCACTGCTTTAACTTATTGGCAATCGGCAACAGCAGCAGGTTGGCAAATGCAACGCCATAAATGGTGGCGACAAATGCAATCGCGATACCCGGCCCCAACTGGGCGGGATCGTTTAAATTCTTCATAACATGAATCAATCCGATCACCGCGCCGATAATACCGATGGTGGGCGCATAGCCGCCCATACTTTCATAAAACTGCACGGCTTGCAGATCCCACTGCTCTTTTTGCAGCAGATCATTTTCCATTACCCGCCGGATCTCTTCCGGTTCTGAGCCATCCACCAGCAGCAGTAACCCTTTTTGGGCAAAGGGGTTTTTCTCCCGCTCGGCCACATTCTCCAATCCCAGAATACCTTCGCGACGGGCAGCGTCCGCCCAATGCACAATTTTTTTGATGCCGGCATCGTAGTGGAAATGGGGCGGAGCAAACACCCAACTGAGTACATTAAAGGCGTGCTTCAGGCTGGCGATAGGGGTTTGCAGCATGGCAGCCCCCAAGGTGCCGCCGACCACGATCAAAGCCGCCGAGCCATTCATCAGCGAACCCCAGGAGCCGCCCTCCAGGAAATTGCCGCCAATGAGTGCGGCAAAGCCGATAATCACACCCAAAAAACTGAGTTTGTCCATTTGAACCTGCCAAAAGGCTGTTTATGCGCCGGTCAAGCGGCGCGAGTTGTTACTCGGTGCGATCAGGCTGTTGGCCACCCGCCAAGCCATCAACATCGAAAGGCTTGTCTGAGAGTGGGCGCGATATCGCAGAGCGCCAGAACCCGGTCTGTTAGATTGGCTCTGGCCACGGCCATGGGCATGCCGTAAATAACGCTGCTGGCCTGGTCCTGAGACCAGACGACGCCGCCAAACTCCTTCACCAGACGGCACCCCTGACAGCCATCGCTACCCATTCCGGTTAACACCATGGCCAACAAGTTGGATTGAAAGGCGTTGGCCGCCGAAGCAAAGGTGATATCCACCGAGGGCTTGTAATTTAATCGGTCATCACCGGCCAAAACTTTAATTCTATTTTTGTCTTTTGAGTCCAAAATCATCTGCTGGCCACCCGGCGCCAGGTAGGCCACCCCCGGTGCCAGCCGCATGCCATCCTCCGCCAGATGGACGCGAATATTGCACTGGCTGTTCAAACGCTCAGCAAAGGCGCGGGTAAAGTTTTCCGGCATGTGCTGAATCAGCAGAATCGGCACGGGAAAATTGGCCGGCAGAGACTTTAACGACTCCACCAGTGCCACCGGCCCGCCGGTGGAGGTGCCAATGGCCAGTAACTTAATGCGGCCGAGCAGCGAATCGACCGGCCGCTTATCGGCTACTGGCGCAGGCTGGTTGGACTCATAGCGTTGCTTATCGGCGGGCGTAATTGGAGCCGTGGTGGAGCGCACAACCGACACCGGCGCAGGTGAAGTGCTACGCAAGGTAGGCGCGCTGGTTTTACTGGCAGGCGCTACCGCAGCCACCGGCCGGCGACCCGGCTTGGCAATCGCCAGTAAACGCTCGTGCAGCTTCTGCTTTAGCTGGGGTGACTTGCGTGAAACTTCGGCAAAATTTTTCGGCAGAAAATCAACCGCCCCCGCCTCCAGCGCATCCAGTGTTATGCGCGCTCCTTCGTAGGTGAGCGACGACAGCATTAAAATCGGCACAGGCTTCGACGCCATAATCGCGCGCACCGCACTCACGCCATCCATCAGCGGCATCTCGTAATCCATGGTGATCACATCCGGATCTTTACTGCGCGCCATCTCCACCGCCTCGCGGCCATTGCTGGCCACGCCAATAACATGCAGATCCGGGTGATCTTCTATAATCTCGGCCAGACGGTGTTGAAAAAAGTTGGAGTCATCTACGACCAGTACATTTATGGGCATCTATGCCGAACCCTGCATTCGTTAGGTGGGTTGTCGTTATTGTCTTGAGCGGTGACTGATACGCGGGGTGTCGCTGGGCCGGTTCGAGCAGAGAGGGTAACCACCGTTAACGCCCTCTCGCCAAAACCAGGGTGTGTTGCTGATAACGGCGGCCGTTGCTCAGTTTTGCTTTGGAAACAAACCTGCTGTCGAATCAACGGAAAATTCAACAGTTCACTAGGCAGCATTTCCGGCATAACGTTTAAGCATAGAGGGCACGTCCAGAATCAGGGCAATGGTGCCATCACCCGTAATGGTTGCACCCGCCATACCGGGGGTACCGTGTAACATTTTGCCCAGCGGTTTAATAACCACCTCCTCCTGGCCGATTAACTGGTCGACCACAAAGCCAACCCGCTGAGTTCCCACAGAGACAATCACCACGTGACCCTGCTGAGGTGGCTGATAGGGGCACTTGGGTACCAGCCACTGTTTTAAATGAAATATCGGAATCGCTTTTTCGCGAATGGTAATGCACTCCTGGCCATCCACCACGTTGGTTTTGGTCAGATCCATATGGAAAATTTCGTCCACGTTGACCAGCGGCAGGGCAAAGGTTTGATCGGCCAGCATAATCATCAGCGTCGGCATGATGGCCAGAGTGAGCGGCACTTTAATATCAAAGCGCGTCCCCTCATTCAGCTGCGAGTGGATCTCAATAGTGCCATTGAGCTGGGTGATTTTGGTTTTCACCACATCCATGCCCACACCGCGGCCCGAAACATCGGAAATCTCTTTTTTGGTGGAGAATCCCGGGGCAAAAATCAGCGCAAACGCCTCCTGGTCGGAGAGCCGCCCGGCCGCGTCTTCATCCAGCACCCCTTTCTCCACCGCAATGGCGCGCAGCTTGTTGGCATCCATACCGCCGCCATCATCGGTGATGGACAACAGAATATGGTCGCCCTCCTGCTGGGCCGCCAGAACCACTTTACCCACACGCGGTTTGCCCTTGGCTTCGCGCGCGTCGGGCAGTTCAATGCCGTGGTCAACGGAGTTGCGCACCAGGTGCACCAGCGGATCGGCCAGGGCCTCCACCAGGTTTTTGTCGAGATCGGTCTCTTCACCGACCAACTCAAGATTAATCTCTTTTTTCAGGCTGCGTGCCAAGTCCCTGACTACACGGGGGAAGCGGCCAAACACCTTTTTAATAGGCTGCATGCGGGTTTTCATCACCGCGGATTGGAGATCCGCGGTGACCACATCCAGATTCGATACCGCCTTGGAGAGGGTTTCGTCACTGCGTTCATCACCCAGGCGCACCAGGCGATTACGCACCAGCACCAGCTCGCCCACCATATTCATGATGTCGTCCAGGCGCTGGGTATCGACGCGCACAGTGGCTTCCGCCGGTGGATTGACGTCTTTGGCCGAGAGACCGGCGGCAGGTGGTTTACTGCCGCCGTCACCACCATCGGCAACCGCCTTCAGCTGCGGTTTGGCCGCCGGCTTATTGGCCGCCGCTGGCACAGGTTTAGAGTTACTGCTGGCAACGGTGGCTACCGGCGTACCGCCCGCGACACCAGGCGCCTTACCCTTGCCGTGCAATTGATCAAGCAGGCTTTCAAATTCGTCTTCACTGATCAGATCTTCACCGCCCGCCGCAGCCGGGCTGGCAGCGCCAGGTTGAGCGGCGGCAGGTTTCACCGGCTCAGAATCGGCCTCGGCTTTACCCGGGCCCTTACCTACGCCGTGCAACTGATCCAGCAGTGCTTCAAATTCGTCTTCGGAGATAATCTCATCGTTGCCGCTGGCAATCGGCGCTGGCGATGGTTGTGGCGTAACGGCCGCCGGTGGCGGTGCCGAGGCGGGTTCACTGGCCGCGGGCTTGGCCGCGCCGGCACCTGGCCCCTTGCCTTTGCCGTGTAGCTGATCAAGCAGCGCCTCGAATTCATCTTCGCTGATTTCAGAGCTGTCACTCACGCTGCCGCTGGAGCCTGCGTCGTGACTGTTGTCAGAGGAGTCGGAGATAGCATCGAGCAGGCTTTCAAACTCCTGATCGGTGATGTCGTCGTGGGTTTCAGCCGAGTTTGTGGATGCGGTGTTAGAAGCGGTGTCGGTGTCGCCACCCATATCGAACAGGTCATCATCGCCAAACAGCACATCATCACCGCTGCTGTCCGCCCCGGTGTCTGTGGCTGGCGCCTCGCCGGTAGCGGCGACAAGATCCTCGCCAGCGACCAATCGACCGAGCATCTCAATCAAAGCCGGCTCGGCTGCAGTCGGCTCCTGACCGGCTTGAATATCCCGAAACTGACTGTTGACTGTGTCCAACGCCTGCAGCACGACATCCATCAGCTCAGCGGTTACCTGCCGCTTGCCGGTACGCAGGATATCAAACAGATTTTCAGTCACATGGCAGCAGTCCACCATGGCGTTGAGTTGCAAAAAACCGGCTCCACCCTTAACGGTGTGGAAGCCACGGAAAATTGCATTCAACAGATCTTTATCATCTGGTCGCTGTTCCAGCTCAACCAGCTGCTCGGAAAGTTGTTCGAGAATTTCACCTGCCTCGACTAAGAAGTCCTGCAGTATCTCATCGTCATCACCGAACATTCAGTGTTCCTCTAACCAAAACCGACCTATTAATTGTGATTGCGCTGTTAAAAACCGAGGCTCGAGAGCAGATCATCCACCTCGTCCTGGCTGGAGACCACATCCGCGCGTTTCTCAGCGTGAATTTGCGGGCCTTCGCCCGTGGCGTTGGCTTTTAACGGCTGCTTGGCACTGTTATCGGCAGCGGAAGGGAAACCTGCAATGTCCTCAACCTGGCCGGCAATTCGAACCAGATTGACCAGTTCACTTTCCACATCGGAGACCAAGCCAATCACTTTTTTCAGTACCTGGCCGGTTAGATCCTGGTAGCCCTGCTCCAGAATAATCTCCTGCAGATTTTGGCTGAGCTGCTCAGCTCCGCCACCGATGCGCTCCAGGAACTCATCCATGCGGTAGTAGAGTTGACGAAATTCGTCCGCGCCCATCTCACGCCGCTTTAAGCGGCTCCACTCTTTGCGCAGCTCCAGGGATTCCTGACTGATATCACTGGCAATGGGAGCCGAAGCTTCAACCTTGTCCATGGTTCTATCGGCCGCATCCTGGGTCACTTTTAATACGTATTGCAATCGGTCGGAGGCATCGGAGATGTGGGATTTTTCGGAGAGGCGGGCGTCGGCCGACTCTTCCGCATCGACATTGAAATTGACAATGGCGCTGTGCAGAGCGCGGGTCAGTCGGCCCACGCTGTTAAATATTAGGCTGTCGCGCGTTTGCGTGAGTCTGGCGATAACTTCATTGGCTTGTTGATAGTCATCGTTTTTCAGTTTTTCTACCAGGGTACTGGCGCAGGCCCGCAACTCATCGATCACCTGATCAGTACCAGCCTCTATTGGTTTTGATTCCATGGCGTTGTAACCCCGCTCTAGCCCACTCGCTCAAAGATTTTTTCGATTTTTTCCTTTAAGGCTTGAGCAGTAAACGGTTTTACAACGTAGCCATTCACGCCACTTTGTGCCGCTTCAATAATCTGATCACGTTTCGCTTCTGCGGTAACCATCAACACCGGCAGTGAACTTAAGCGTTCATCCGCACGCACCTGCCGCAGGAGTTCAATGCCGGTCATGCCGGGCATGTTCCAGTCGGTCACGAGAAAATCGAAGTCACCGTTTTTCAGCATGGGCAGTGCAGTTTGGCCGTCGTCGGCCTCCTGAGTATTGGTAAAACCCAGATCACGCAACAGGTTTTTAATGATCCGCCTCATGGTTGAAAAATCGTCAACAATGAGGATTTTCATATTTTTGTCCAATGTAACCTCCATAGGCCCAGGGATTGGGAACTGATTTAATAAATAGTCTAGTAGCAGTTTGTCGGGTATCCAGTTTTTAGGACGCTGATTTTGCCCAAACCCAAACTGCTGGCTAACCAGTCACACTCAACGCAGATTATCTGTGTATTTATTGCCAATAAGTGCCGGAGATGCTGACAGATTGATAGCGCATAACTGCACGATCAAATCGTGAAGGCGGGACCAGTTGGTAAGCCAACCGGCTGCTGATTCAAACCAAACATCAGTGACCCAGAGCGCTTGACCCTGGCCCTGAAGCAGTCCAATTCCCCCCTGCTCGCAGGCGCTTAGTTGCTGCCACGCACCGTCAGGCAGACACTGATCAAACCGCAGCTGGGTACGCGAGTGTCATTGCGTTAACCGATGTTCCATCAGTATAGACTAAGGTTTGCGGTTGCAATGGCGAGTTAGCCCTTCTCAGGGGCCCAATCCTGCAGACGGCCACGCAAGCGCAACGCCGCCTGGCTGTGTATCTGGCTGACCCGGGATTCACTCACGCCCAGAATCTGGCCAATCTCTTTCAGATTGAGCTCTTCATCGTAGTAAAGCGCCAATACCAGTTGCTCCCGCTCCGGCAGAGACTTTATCGCCTGGGCCAGCGACAACTTTAGGCTGTCCCGCTGAATTCCCTGGTATGGACTTTGGCAGGCAGAGATGCTGGTATCCTGGTCGATACGGCTATCGTCTTCGGCCACGGCCTCCTCGTAGCTGAACAGGCGGGTGCTGGTGCTGTCTTGCAGAATACTGTGGTACTCCTCCAGGGAGACCTCCAACTGCGCGGCTACCTCCTGGTCGGTGGCGTCGCGCCCGGTTTTCGACTCGACAATGGCAATTGCCTCCTGGACACGGCGGGCGTTGCGGTGTACCGAGCGCGGTGCCCAGTCGCCCCGGCGCATCTCATCGACAATGGCGCCGCGAATGCGAATCCCAGCATAGGTTTCAAAGCTGGCCCCCTTGCTGGCGTCATACTTCTGCGCCGCCTCCAGCAAACCGATCATGCCGGCCTGAATCAGATCTTCCACCTGCACACTGGCCGGCATACGCATCATCATGTGGTGAGCGATACGTTTCACCAGCGGCGCGTACTGTTCGATATCTATTTGTGGCGCCGGTAGCGCTTGATCGTACATAGCCAATCCATCAAAAACTGCCATAGTCACACTCTCATTTGCGTGCTGTGCAAGAGTCTCTCTACAAAGAATTCCAAATGTCCACGCGGCCCACTTGGCAGTGGCCACTCAACGACTTTCTGTGCGATGGAACGAATCGCTTGCGCCGCACGACTGCGGGGGGCATAGGTTAAGAGCGGGGTTTGCTTTTGTACGGCCTTGCGGACATTTTCGTCGAACGGAATCTGACCGATATACTGCAGGGTGACATCCAAAAAGCGATCGCAGACCATCTGCAATTTATTGAAAAGATTCTGCCCCTCGGTGAGCGTTCGCGTCATGTTGGCCACCACCCGAAAACGGGTCTGGTGATACTCGGTGCTAAGCAGTTTGATAAGGGCGTAGGCATCGGTAATGGAGGATGGCTCATCGCACACCACCACAACCACCTCGTGTGACGCCGTCACAAAGCTGACCACCGTATCGGAAATTCCCGCCGCGGTATCAATCACCAACACATCAAGCTGCTGATCCAGGCTACTAAACGCGTTGATCAGCGCAGCGTGCTGTTGTGCGTTCAATTGCGTCATCTGTTGCACACCCGAAGAGGCTGGCACCACTTTAATTCCGCCCGGGCCATCCACCAGCACGTCGCGCAGGTCACAGGCACCGCTCAGTACGTCTGCCAGATTGCGCGTCGATTTAATGCCGAGCAGAACATCGCAGTTGGCCAACCCTAGGTCGGCATCCAGCAATACAACGCGGCGCTGCATCTCCGCCAGGGCAATACTGATGTTTACCGATAAATTACTCTTGCCAACGCCACCCTTACCGCCGGTGACCGCCACCACTTGAACAGGCCTGCTGAGACTCATATCCACTCCAAACTGTGCGAAACCTGATCCCCGCGCGCTCGGTTACTCAGGCCCTGTAAATTAGTTATTCCTAAAAGTTTAGCCGCACCTTGGCAGTGTGCGACCGCAATCTCTACCAACGCCGCTGAAAAAGTAACCGTTTGCGAATCGTCAATTAGCACTGGCTTATGCACTCTGCCGCCGGGCACTAATGCCCGCCCCTACCCGACCAGGTTTGCGGCTCTGCTGTAACGCCGCCACCGAACGGCTGATCAGGTGGTGGGCCTTGGCTACGGCTATGTCGTCGGGGATATTCTGGCCGTCGGTGGTGTAGGCTACCGGCAGCTGACTGGCAACCACCGCATCCAGGGTTTCCCCCAGGCAGTCGGTCTCATCCAGCTTGGTGAGCACCAGGGCACGCACAGCCTGCTCGGCCACCGAATCCAGTAGATTGCGTTGAAAGCGGCTTTGCGCATTGCAGGCCAACACCAGTAACTTGCTCACACTCGGCAAGGCAAACAGCTGCTGCAGGAAGGGATCCTGCTGCATACCCTCGGCATTTACCCCCGGAGTATCAATCAACACCAGGCGGCAGTAATCGAGACTCGCCAGCGTCTGTGGCAGATCTTCCGCCCGCACCACGGTACGCAGCGGAATTTGCAGAATGTTGGCCAGGCTGCGCAGCTGTCCTTGAGAGCCCAAGCGCTCGTTGTCGAGGGTGACCAGTGCCACCGACTCGCGCCCCTCCGCTAAAACATAGCGGGTCGCCAGCTTGGCAATGGTTGTGGTTTTGCCGGCACCGGTGGGGCCAACAAACGCCAGCTGGCCACCGGATTTAATCAGATCGCAGTTGAGCGTTTTAATCTGGCTGCTCAAATAACTGATGGTGGTGCGCCAGGCGTTCTCCTGCTGCTTTTCCAGGGAAAGATCGCACTGCCGGTGAAATAGAGTACGGAATTGATTGCCAAAACCCATCAACTCCAGGCGACGGTCTGCGGCCAGCTGCGGTCCTTTCAAATTGGCGAATTGCGACTGTTGCAGTTGTAGCTCCAGTAACTCGCGCATGTCGCTGAGTTCGGTTTGCAGCAGATCGATCTGGCGCTGCTGGTGGGCCTCCTGGGCCATACTGTGAGTGCGGGCAAAGCGGTTATCCGGCTCGCTTGCGCTGGTTTCAGCCATTGGCGTATTGGGCTTGCTCACCAGCTCAATCGATTCGGCCACGGCCTGCGAAGCTGCGGCTTGAGTGGCGGTGGTCGGCACCGAGCGCATGGGTTTTTCCGCACGCGGCGCCGCTCGACCGGGGAAGGAGATATTCAGTTTTTCCAGCTGCTGGGCCAAATAGGAGACATCCGCACGCGGATCTTTTTTCTGTTCGGCGCTGTTTTTTTGACCGGAGATAGCTTTTTGACCGGAGATAGAGACCAGCGCATCGTCACCACCTTCGACAGTGGGGTCGCTCTCCATCGCCAGGCTCTCCTGTTCGGCCGCCAATTCGTATTTGGCAAAGGCACTGGTGACCTTATCTTCCGGCAGGGGTTCTGGTTTGTTCTCCGGCTTTAACCACTGTTGACAGTCGTCGCTGGTTGCCAAAATTTCGACACCCTTGCCATTTTTAGAGCTGGACAAGATCACGGCATCATCGCCTAAATCGGTACGCACTAACTCCAACGCGCGTCGCATGTCTGCAGCTTTATAGCGTTTTATTTGCATAAACTAAGCTCCGAAAACTCTCCAATCCATCATTCTATTTAGGCCGGCGCTCGACTACCGGATACCGCCCCATCAACATTAATTGCCTTGCTTTCTGGTATCTCTGCATAAGCCAGAACGCTGGCATCCAACCCCATTGCCCGAACCATCTTTCCAATCAGCCGGCGAATATTGCCTGCTACCAATAGAACTGCCGGTTTATTGGCAATTTCTTGCCGTTGAATTAGTTCCCGCATGGAGTTCTGCATGGCATCTATCAAGCCTGGCTCCAGGAATCCCGTCTCATCAGCGCCAGATTTTTGTGCCTGTGCATGGGCTTTAAGCAATAGCTGTTCCAAATCCGGTTGCAGCGTTAACACAGGCAGCGGATCTTTTCCTTTCGCCAGTCCGTACACAATTTGTCGGGAGAGTGCGACCCGGGCCGCGGCGGTTAACTGCTCGGTATCCACGGTATTTTCCGAGGCGGCCAGCAAGGCCTCGCAGATGGAACGGAAATCGCGAATGCCGATATGCTCTTTCAGCAGGTTTTGGCAAACTTTCAGTACCGAGTTAATCGATAATTTATCGGGCACCAGTTCCGCCACCAGTTTTGGTGAAGACTTGGCCAGCTGATCCAACAGTTTTTGAATCTCTTCGTGGCCAATCAATTCATAAATATGTTTCTGCAAAACCTGGTTAAGGTGAGTCGCGATTACCGTACTGGTATCGACCACCGTGTAACCCAACGACTGCGCCTGATCTTTACGGTTGCGTTCAATCCACACCGCCGGCAGACCAAAGGCGGGATCAA
Organism: Halioxenophilus sp. WMMB6; assembly: GCF_033283405.1. Classification (NCBI taxonomy): domain Bacteria; kingdom Pseudomonadati; phylum Pseudomonadota; class Gammaproteobacteria; order Alteromonadales; family Alteromonadaceae; genus Halioxenophilus; species Halioxenophilus sp. WMMB6. The sequence continues at coordinate 246,478 of NZ_JAWMQR010000005.1, read as the reverse complement.
AACCAGCCACGCCATCAATCTCACCCAGCACCTGGCCGGGGTTAATGGCCAAATCGCGATCGGGGAAGACTTCACCTTCACCAACACTGACACCCATTAATAAAATCCGGTAGGCCGATGGCGCCAAGTCGAGGTTATCGCGGATATGCACACTGGGAACCAAAAACCCCTTCTCCTGGGAGATGCGCTTGCGAATCCCTTTAATCCGCCCCAACAGCTCACCGCCCTGGGGTTTATTGACCAGGGGAATTAAACGGTAGCCCACCTCCAGACCAATCATGTCGACCGGCTGCACGTCGTCCCAGCTCAACTCCACCTGCTCGGGTTTGGCCTCAATAATTTCGCCACCGGCGGTGGCACCGGGCAGCGCTGCCGGCACTGCCCCCCGCCGCCGGCCCGGATCTTCGGCAGCACTAACTTCAACAACGGCGGTTTTACGGCGATGGATAAGATAGGCCAGGCCACCACAGACACTGCCCAACCCCAAAAAGGCGACATGCGGCATGCCGGGAATACTGCCCATTAACAGTAAAATTCCGGCCGATACGCCCAGCGCCTTGGGCGAGTCAAACATTTGGTTGACCACCTGGCTGCGCATATCTTCCGTGCTGTTGACCCGGGTAACCATAATCGCGGCGGCGGTGGAGAGCAGCAGTGACGGAATTTGTGCTACCAGGCCATCACCGATGGTAAGCAGGATGTAACGCTGCAGGGCATCGGCGAAGGTCAATTGGTGTTGAATCATACCGATGGCCAGGCCGCCGATAATATTGAGAAACAGAATCAGAATCCCGGCGACGGCATCGCCGCGCACAAATTTACTGGCACCATCCATCGCCCCGTAGAAGTCCGCCTCACTGGCCACCTCTTCCCGGCGCAGACGCGCCTCATCCTGATTAATTAAGCCGGCATTGAGGTCGGCGTCGATCGCCATCTGCTTACCGGGCATGGCATCCAAGGTGAATCGGGCACTCACTTCGGAGATACGGCCGGCACCTTTGGTAACCACCACAAAGTTGATGATCATCAGAATGATAAATACCACCAGACCAACGGCATAGTTACCGCCAATCACCACTTCACCAAAAGCCTGGATCACCTTACCGGCGGCATCACCACCGGCGTGCCCTTCCAGCAGCACCACACGGGTGGAGGCCACATTCAAAGCCAGGCGCAAGAGTGTGGCGATCAACAGGATGGTGGGGAATACAGCAAATTCCAGTGGCCGCAAACTGTAGACGCCCACCAGCAGGACAACGATCGAAAGCGCAATATTAAAGGAGAAGAAGACATCCAGCAGAAACGCCGGCAAAGGCAGCGTCATCATGCCCAACAGCATCAACAGCAGAATGGGAATACTCAGGTTGCCATTAAAAATTGTGCGTAGGCCACCCACCACCTGACTGCGGTCGAGTTTGGTATTGCGCAGATTATTCATCTGGCCAAGGGAAGGAAATTGCATGATGCCCTAACTGATCCTGTTAATTGCCATTCACTCCAACCTGCTGAGCCGCGGTTATTCTGACTCTTGGCGCAGGGCCATTACGAAAACATCAATTTTTTGACGCTGACGATGTGGTAATGAGAGATATCGCAATTTGCGTACCGACCAGACATGCTTTTAATTTTTTTTATTGAAAGCCGGTGCGGTGCAGCAACCCAGGGAGAGCAGCTGATCAATTAACGAACAGTTAACGATCAATTAATCAGTAATCGACCCGCAATTCGCTATTGATCAAACTGATAGTAATCCGGAATGGGGTAACGTTTCGGCAATTTCGGACGGGCGCCCTTACCGCGACGGTACTGCCGCAACTGGAAGATATAGGCCAGTACTTGCGCCACGGCCATGTAGAGGCCAGAGGGAATTTCGCTGTCCAGATCCGTGGTGTGGTAAACCGCCCGCGCCAGCGCCGGAGCCTGCACCACCTCTACCTGATGAGCCTGGGCTATCTCCCGGATTTTCAGCGCGATATGGTCCACCCCTTTGGCCACCACCCGCGGTGTGGACATGGTTTGCGGGTCATATTTTAGCGCCACCGAGTAGTGCGTGGGGTTGGTGATAATGACATCCGCCTCAGGCACGGCCGCCATCATACGGCTGTTAGCCAGATCGCGTTGCAGTTGGCGAATACGACCCTTGACTTCCGGTTTACCTTCGGAGTCTTTCATCTCGTCTTTAATTTCCTGGCGAGACATTTTCAATTGACGATTGGTGTCCCACATTTGGAAGGGGATATCCAGAGCCGCAATAATCACCGTGGTGGCCGACAGCAGAATAGCCGACATAGCAATCATTTTTACCGAGTGCACCAGCGCCTGGCGGGTACTCTCATCCGAGAGCCCGATGATATCGGCCTGCTCGCTTTTCAGAAGCAAAATGGCCGCAACCAAAATGATCGCCACCTTACCCAGCGCCTTACCCAACTCCACCAACGCCTTGACCGAAAACATCCGCTTAAGCCCGGACATGGGATTTAAGCGCTCAAATTTTGGCATCATCGATTTGGAACTGAACAACCAACCACCCAGGGCGATAGGCCCAACAATCGATAACACCAACAGCACCAGGAAAAAAGGCACCAACAACCAGAGGCCAGCAAAGATGCTGGCCGAGAGGTTCATAATCATGTGGCTGGTATCAAAGGCCCGACTGCGATCAAATTCGAGATTCTGAGTGAAGATCTGCATAAAACCTTGGGTCAGATCACTGCCCAGAAAATAGAGCGTCACCGTCGCCCCCAACAACAGTGCGGTGGTGGTCAACTCGCGCGACCTGGGAACCTGCCCCTCTTCCCGCGCCTTCTCCAGGCGCTTGGGTGTGGGCTGTTCCGTTCTTTCCTGACTGCTGTCGTTTTCCGCCATGGCCGTTAGAGTCCGATAAAGCTCTCAACAAATTCGAATAACTGGTTACTGCGTAACTCAAATTGCGGCAGAAAATTAACCAGCCCAAACCAGATAATCACCATGCCAAACACCAGGGTAATGGGAAAACCCACGGCAAATACGTTCATCTGAGGCGCCGAACGGCTCATTACACCAAAGGCCAGGTTGACCACCAGCAGCGCGGTAATAATCGGCAACGCCATTACCAGGGCACCGGCAAAGACCCAACTGCCGAGGCGGGCAAACTCCAGCCACTGCTCACCGGAGAAGATCGCCCCGCCCACCGGCCAGGCATAAAAGCTGCGCACAATCAGTTCAATAAGAATGAGGTGACCATTCATGCTTAAAAAAAGCAGGATGGCCATGGTCAGATAGAACTGCGACAACACGGTAACTGTAACGCCGTTGGCCGGGTCGTTCATGGAGGCGAAGCCCAAGCCCATGTTCATGGCGATCGCCTGGCCACCCACCACAAAAAGTTGCATTAACAACTGGAAGATAAAGCCGAGGGCGGCGCCAAAAATAAATTGCTGAACGGTAATAATCATCCCCGGTAGCGATAACATCTCCACATCGGGCATGGTCGGCAGCAGTGGAGCCACCAAAATAGTGAGCGGGATAGCCAGCACCAGGCGAATACGTGCCGGCATTACCTGAGCGCCAAAGATAGGTACCGCAACAATAAAGGCGGAAATTCTGATCAACGGCCACAAATACTGACCCAGCATTTGTGAGATCTGAACATCAGTCAATTGCCACACAGGCTAGCCTATCAGATTGGGAATTTCGGTAATCAAGGTGGTAAACAGGTCCATCAATTTGGTCATCAACCAACCGCCCGCCAGCATAATGGTAAACAAGGTAATGATTAAACGCGGCAGAAAGCTCAGGGTCTGCTCGTTAATCTGTGTTGCCGCCTGGAACATACTGACAATCAAGCCCACCACCAGGCTCGGGCCAACGATAACCGCCACCATCATTACCGTGAGCAAAAAGGCGCCTGCGAACAGGTCCATCACTACTTCGGGAGTCATAAGCGGTTACCTATACCTTAAAGCTGGCCGCCAGGCTGCCAATTACCAGCGCCCAGCCATCCACCAACACAAACAACATTATCTTAAATGGCAACGAGATAATGAGCGGCGACAGCATCATCATACCCATGGCCATTAAAACCGAGGCGACCACAATATCGATCACCAAGAAGGGAATAAAAATAATAAAGCCAATCTGAAAGGCGGTTTTTAATTCGCTGGTGACAAAGGCCGGCACCAACACGACAAAGGGCACCTCTTCCGGCGTGTTAACCGCTTCATAGTTGCCGATATCCATAAACAACTTAATGTCAGTTTCGCGGGTTTGCGCCAGCATAAATTGGTGGATGGGTTGTTTGGCGTTGGCCAGCGCTTCGGGCGCGGTTATCGTCTCATTCAGGTAGGGGGTTAAAGCCACCTCATTAATTTTGATAAACACCGGCGACATGATAAACAGCGTTAGAAAGAGCGACAGACCAATTAAAATCTGATTGGAGGGCGACTGCTGCAAGCCCAACGCCTGCCGAAGAATGGAAAAAACAATAATTATTCGGGTGAACGAGGTCATCATCATAACGATCGCTGGGATAAACGTCAGCGCCGTCATAATGGCTAGAATTTGCAGCGTTACCGAATACTCCTGGCTGCCATCGGCCTTGGTGGTCACGGTCATGGCCGTCATACCGGGCAGATTTTCAAGGGGCAAGGTGGCGCTGCGGTTTTCTGCCGCTGCCGCCAGTGTCGATTCAGCTTCGTCCAAGGTAGTGGCAGATTGCGCTTCGACATGTAGCGCACTGCCTAGCAATAGCAGCAACGCCAAGCGGCAACCAACGGAGATGGTTAAACGCCCTACCCGGTTCAACAACTTGCCTGCAGAAAAATAGTGGCCAAACAGCATTACTGACGGCCCCGATCGGAAAACTTGCTGAAGATCTGTTGAAAAGTGAGCGGACCATCAGCCTTGGGCAATTTTGTGTCGCTGTTGGCCTCTACCTGGCTGGCCTGCTCCAGTTCACCTTCAGCAAAGGTATGCAGCAGAGAGATGTTGTTCGGGGTAAGCCCCAATAGCAGATGGCGATTAGCCACTTCAACAATTACCAGTTTTTCTTTCATACCAATGGCGGTTTGACTGGTAACCCGAATCAGTTTTTGTTGAGAAAAGCCCGCCAGACCATTAACGCGCTTTAAAAGCCAGGCCAGGGCGAAAATCAAGCCCAGGGTCACGGCCAAGCCGAGCACCATTTTAACGGCGTATTGACCACCGGAAACATCGGGCAGAGTGGATTGGGCAGTGGCCACTTGACTCGCCAGCAAGCCAACCAGCCCCAGGCTGCAGCGGTCTCGGGCTTTCAAACAGAGTGCGATAATTTCTTTCACGTTAGTTCTTATCAATTGTGGGGGGTTACACACGAATGGCGTTCGAATCCAGTAAGCCAGGCTTATCGCAAGCGTTTGATCCGTTCACTGGGGCTGATGACATCGGTCATACGGATGCCGAATTTCTCGTTCACCACCACCACTTCTCCGTGCGCAATTAAGGTCCCGTTCACCAGCACATCCAAAGGCTCACCGGCAAGACGATCCAGCTCAATTACCGACCCCTGATTCAACTGCAACAGGTTGCGGATACTGATTGAGGTACTGCCCACCTGCATGGAGATGGTAACCGGAATATCCAAGATGACATCGATATCCGTGGCCAGTGCCGGGCCGGCGTCATCCGGTTTGCTGAACTCGTCCAGATTTATTGACTCCGCACCACCGGCCGAGGCATCGCTGACCTCCTGCTCGGCCATAGCTGCTGCCCACTCATCCGCCATCGCATCCTGATCCACGTTATCGCCATCCAACTCTTTATCGTCAATATCACTCATGACTATCACCGTTACTGTCTGATTCGATCTTTTTCTTCATGGTCACCAACTGCGGGAGAGTGCTTTTTTCCGCGTGTTTTGGTCGCTCAACAAAATTCAAAATTTTCAGAGCCAGGTTGCCTTCATGCTGACCCAGCATCGATCGGAACATCGGCACTCTGTTGGCGGTAATGATGTGGTGAGGCGGCATATCAATGGGAATAACATCGCCCGTTTTCAGGCCGACAATATCGCGCAGCGTGACTTCCGTATTAACGATCTCACACTCCAGATCCACCACCGCTTCCATCACATCCTCTCGCAGCGCGGTAATCCAGCGCTCGTCCCGTTCATCACTGTCGCTCTGCAAGCCGGCATCCAACATCTCCCGAATGGGTTCGATGGTGGAGTAGGGAATGGTGATGTGCAGTTCGCCACCACCACCATCCAGTTCAATGTGGAAAGTACTCACCACCACCACTTCACTGGGGCTGACAATATTGGCCATCGATGGGTTAACTTCGGAGTTGATAAATTCAAACTCCAGCGGCAGCACCGCTTTCCAGGCTTCCGTTAAATCAACAAAGGCCTGTTGTAGAACCATCTGTACCACACGCAGCTCGGTGGGGGTAAATTCCCGGCCTTCGATTTTTGCGTGGCGACCATCGCCACCAAAAAAATTATCCACCAGTTTAAAAACCAGTTTGGCGTCGAGAATAATTAACGCGGTACCGCGCAATGGTCGAAACTTAACCATGTTTAAACTGGTCGGCACATACAAGGTGTGCACATACTCACCAAACTTCTGAATCTGTACACCACCAACCGAAACATCGGCGGTGCGCCGCAACAGATTAAACATACTGATGCGGGTGTAGCGGGCGAAGCGCTCGTTGATCATCTCCAGCGTCGGCATACGCCCACGAACGATGCGATCCTGGCTGGTTAAATCATAGGTTTTGGCCGAGCCCGGCTCGCCGTCGGATTCGACCTCTATGTCGCCCTCATCGACCCCGTGTAAAAGGGCATCGATCTCGTCTTGTGACAGTAAATCCTGCAATGCTGTGCCCTCTAAGAAACTATTGCATCACCAGATTGGTAAACAACACCTGCTCTACGCCAGGCTCACCCATCTCTTCTTGTAAAATTTGCTGAACCCTGTCCAGCGCCTGCTGACGCATCAGCTCTTTGCCTTCCGCGGTTTGCACCTCGTTAAACTCAAGGCCGCTGAAGGCCATAATCAGATCGTTGCGAATACGTGAGCTGTGCAGCTCCACCTCTTTCACCACCGCTTCCGAGCGGGTCATCAGTGTCAGATCAATTTGCGCGTAGCGTTGACGGCCGCGATCGCTATAGGTCAATAACAGTGGTGGCTTAAGTGGGAAATAGATCGCGGGCAGTTTCACCTCCTCTTCCGCCGGCATCTCGCCTGCGTCCATCTCATCGGTGGCGGCCATCTCCGGCTCCTCTTTGAAGAGCATCAACACCCCCACCGTACCACCCACAGAGATCAGCACGAGCAGTAATCCAATAATAACCAGCAGCAGCATTTTACCTTTGCCGCCACCCTCTGCTTGATCGTCTTCAGCCATGTCAAAAACTCGTCGTTTTACGCAATATTTTTTCCTGTGTAACCAGTTGAGCAATAGCTATGCCAGTGGTTTTTTTTGACCACTGAGCGGTAAGCCGGGCGGTGCGCCGGATGGGGTGTTAAATAAGAGATGGTCGTTGACGGTGGGGCAAGTTAATTACACAAACTACTTAAAAACAGCTGTTTGCGCGTTGCTCGCTCTTAGTGGGCGATAAAGTCGGGCCGCCCTGAACAAATGGCGGTGCAGCAAGGGCCGAAATGGCTGGCGTACTTTTGCTAGATATTTTTACCAAGCGTTCGGCCACTCGGCGGATAACAATTGCCAAGAATTTGACTACCCACGGCAGACCGACCTGCCGGGGTGGCCCGGGAGAGGTCAAACGTACTGATCAACCAGATATTGGCTAATCGCTTTGCTGGTTTGCAGTGGAGTGGCCTCCAGACTAACCACTTCTGCTGCAGGCGCATCCGACTCTTCATGCTGAGGCTGATCGGAATTTTCAGCAAAGGAGTGATCGGAAACACCGACATCAACCAGATTCAGCCCCTCACCGGCAAACATCTCCCGCAGGCGCGCGGCCGACTGATCCAGGGCGTCCCGCACCTGTGCTGAGTGGCTGTTAAACACCACCTGGGCCTGATCATTATGAATGGTGACGTGGGCCCGCAGTGGCCCCAGTTCCGGCGGGTCGAGATGAATCTCCGCCTCGCTTAGCCCCTGGCTCGCCATCCACAACACCTTCTCGGCCACCTCATCGCCCCAACCGGCCGCGCCCACGGTTTGGGTGGTGGCCAACTGGTTGAGCGTGCTTACCGATAGCCTGGATTCCAGCGCCGATAAGGGGTTGGCCGGTACAGGGCCATCCGGCACCGGGCTGCTGGTATCGGCACCGGCGTTGTTGCTGGCAGTAACCGCCACGTCCAGTAATTTATCGAACGACGGCAGATTCAGATTCTCGGCACCGGGCAAAGACTTGGCGGCGCTATCGCCTAAAACTCCGGCCGTCATTGGCTGCAGTGAGGACGGTTGCTCCTGTGCGACGGCCGCAGGAGCTGTCGCAGCGGTGGCGGGTACGGCTTGCGCGCTGGTCTGCCACTGTGAACCAAGTTGCAGGCCACTCGGTCTGGTAACCGATTGCTCGTCAGTGAGCGGGGTCAGCACGCCAATGGCTGCAGGATCCGTGGTAACCTGCCCCGCGCTCGTCGTACTGGTGGTGGACAGAGCCGCAGCAGCATCCACATCAGCCGTCGCCAGCGGTACCAACAGCGCTTGTTCGGGCAGCTCTGCGGAGGGGGCAACATTGGTCAGATCAACACCCACCTCACCGCCGGTCGGCGCTGGTTTCACGTCGCTGGCAGCAAACAACACCGAAATCAGAGCCGCCTCCGGCAGTATTTCAGCCTGATCTTCCGTGCCCGGCTCACTATCGGCCATTAGCTTTAATTGGCTGTGCATTTGCAATCCCGACAAGGTCGCCGGGCCTAGGGGAGGCGCAGAATCGGGCTGGCCCACCGCCTGCTCGAAATATTGCGCAAATTGCTCGCCAGCAGCGGCCTCATTGGCTAACGGCGCGTCACCCACACTGGCGATTTTTGCCCCTTTCACCGTTAGCGGCGACGAGCTGCTACTGGCTGGAATATTGGTAGAACTGTTTGTTGGCAACAACAAGTTGGTGGAGGTCATAACTCACTTTCCCGAGGGCAACAATTTGCCGGTTACTTTCCCCGCAGGCGGCAATCACCGGCCGACGAGGCAATACCATATTTTACTTATACTCGCCCCACTCCCCTATTTAACGGGGGGTTAGCCTCAATCACTTCACAACCGGGTTGCGATGTCACTTCGGGCAGGGGCAACAATTGGGAAAATAGCAAAGGCGATGCCAATGACTGGGACGAGGAAGTGCTGTTAGCGGTTTTGCAAGAGAGGTCTTTCGAGTATGTCGATAACGGTGAGCGCTTCTTGTTAGTAAAGAGTGTTTTACTGAGACGCACCGCTACTGAGAATTTCGAGCTCAGGCAACATCAATTCATGCAGCTGTTTGATTTTGGCCACCAGCTGCGGCGCCTGTTCGAGATTATTGGCCATGGCCATGCTCTCCAACTGCCAACACAACTCAGCCAGTGCGCTGGCTCCCACGTTGCCACTGCTCCCTTTCAGGCTATGCGCCGCCAGCCTAAGCGCAGCAGCGTCGGGAGCCCCTGCCACCAGTGCTTCCAGCTCCAGCAGACGGGTATGTGAATCGCGCTTATAAACTGCATAGAGTTCGGCCAGTTCACTGCCCATGATAGCTCGCAGGCCGTCGAGTGCGGCCTCGTCAATATATTGGAAAGTCATTATTTACCGATTCCTGTACCACCTGGCAGCGATTCGCCCAGGTATTGAATGTAAACGACCATCGCTAACTGACAGACGACTGTTGTTGCCAACAGTTGCTTCTGGTTACGGCAAGCCAAAGCCCCATAACCGGAATATTTTAAGTTTAGTAGGAATCCAGGGGCCAAACATAAATAGCCCGGGCAATATTCCCACGTCCCTCATAGGTTAATGACTGGCAAAACTGCCTCACCATATCGATTCCTCTGCCATAGAGCAGCTGCTCCACCTCTGGGCGGGGAGAACCAAATTCAAAGCCGGGACCACTGTCCTCAACCACCAGCTCCAAACGTCCGGAGTGGTTGTGTGTGGTGAGATGCAGCTGAAAACGGATGTAGCCGGCATCGAGCGCCTGCAACCGGCGATTGCGCTCAGCGTAGTAAACATCAAACCCCTGGCCGCTGTCTTTATCGAGTGATGACAACCCCAGTAAGCCATGGTCCAGGGCATTGCTGTAAAGCTCCGACAACACCGTAAACAGCGAGGTAGCCTTACTGCCCAGCCCCGGCACCTGGGATAGCAGGGTCATCAGCACCGGTATCGGGTCGAGCGACTGGAAGGTGGGTGCGTTGATCTCAAATTCCAGCTTCCAGTCCAGCGGGCCCTTGGCACTACCGCCCTGCAGGCTGCTACCCAACTCTGCAGTCGGTGGCTGGGTCAACACCTCCACCAGCGACAGATCATCGGAGGCGCGATCATTGCCCAAGTGGTGCTCTACCGCATTCAACAAGCGGTCGTAGAGGTTATCCAAGCCATTCGCTCGATTTTCATCGATCAGTTTTAACACCCGCTCCTGACTAAAGCGCTGCCCCTGTGCATTGCGCATATCGTAGATACCGTCCGTCCAAAGCACCAGGCGATCATCTTCATTGAACTCATAGAGCTGGCACTGGCTGGAGAACTTATCATCCACCTCAACCCCGAGCGGCAGTGCCGTGGAGGGCAGCTCGGTTAACTGCTGGCCATGGTCGGAGATAAAATAGCCCGTCGGCAGGCCGCCATTCCAAACACTTAGCTGACGGCGGCTAAAATCCAACTCCAGACACACCGCACAGCAGAAGAAACCGCGCGGCAGCATGGCGTGCATCTTGGTGTTGAGCTCGGTGATGATGTCGGTTTGGGAGAAGCCAGTGGCAATCATGCTGTAAAACGATGAGGCCAGAGGCATGGCGCCCAGCGCCGCCGGCAAACCGTGACCGGTAAAATCCCCGAGCAACACCATGAGATTGCCGTTGGGCCGAATACTGGCCAGCAGCACATCGCCGTTGAACAATGCGTAGGAGGACATGTGATAACGGATAGTGCCGCAGTCCAGGCTGCCCTTGCCGGTAATGGCATCGTAAACATACTTGGCAACAGACTGCTCGGTGAGCAGCTGGTCGTGGTGGCTGCGCAGCTGGTTGCGGTGGGCGACTAAGCTATTTTGCATCGCCTGGACGCGGCCAAAGGCGGCCAGCTTGGCCCGCAGAATCTTTAAATTGACCGGCTTGGAGATAAAATCATCACCGCCGGCATCCAGGCACTGCTCAATAAACTCGGACTCCTGCAGGCTGGTGAGAAAGATCACCGGCACGAAATAGTCGCCCGCCAACGCCTTAACCCGCCGGGCCGTCTCCAGGCCATCCATGTGCGGCATCAGCACGTCGAGCAGGACTATATCCGGCTTAACTTCGCTGTAGAGCTCCAATAGCGCCTCACCACTGGCCACCGCGTAGTATTCGCAGTCGAGCTCGCGCAACATCCTCTGTATCAGCCAGCGATCGGTTTCGCTGTCGTCTGCAACCAACACCTTTAACATGCCACGCCCGATGGTCATCCTGTTAGGTAACGTGTGCTTTAGCCGGGTAGCGCTTGCCCTCCAGCACTGGGAGTTGTGTACGCTATTTCGCCCGCAATGCACTAAAAATAGCTGGCAGTTGGTGACAACAGAGCCACCCATAGCCGCGCCAGCGCCGCAGTCAAGCTGTGTTAATAACCACGCCGACGAAACGGGAACTCCCATTTCCGCCAGGGGGTTATGGCAATAAACGATAATTCGCGCCGAAAAGCAATTCCGCTCCCTCGGCATAGTCCTGGACAAGCAGGCTATACAAGGCGATTGGGGTGATAAAAAAAGGTAGGATTAACAAATAGTGAAGAGATTACTGAAGTTGGCCATCTCCAGGATTTGCCTGACTTCATTATTGCAGTGAGAAATTTTTACGCTGGCCTGTTGCTCCCCGGCGAAGTCGCGCAATAGCAGCAACATACCCAGTGCCGAGCTGTCGACAAAGGTGGCCTGGCGCATATTAACCTCAATGGATTCCGGGCTAGCGTTTAAATGCTCGTAGGATTTTCGAAAATCGAGATGGGAGCTGAAGTCGAAACGGCCAATGATGTTAATGGTTAAATTATTGTGGGAATTATCCAATTTAGCGGAAATTGCCATTGTGTTCTCTCCTTGCTCACCCGCTTACTTAACCGTACATCCGTATTAGGTTGATAGGGATATTACCTATCTCATGTGAAAAGCGAAGCTCACCTCCCCCCATTGGCGACAGCGACCCGATATATCGGATAACCGGCCACTGGGGAGCGAGGCTCAACAGCTCACAGCGTATGAAGAAGTCTCTACAGGCCAGGGTTGGCCCGCTAGTCAGATCCGAAGCGCCAATGGCGCACCTCTTAGAAACTGACCGAAGGCGCCAATAGTGACACTAGGCACAATTTTTGGCCACGCCTGGTGGGTAAAGATTTGTGCTCAGCAACAAAAATGCCCACTGGTTAACATTTCACCAGCGCTCCACCTGCCTGGGCCTACTTCTTACTCCTTGAGACGTAGGGCAAACCGGCGCTCGCGTCCATTGCTCTTTGTCACTACGGATTTGTAAACGAATGTGAATATTATATTACCGCCAATGGCTCGTAAATTTCTAATAGTTATTGGTTATGCAATTATTAATATTATTTTCTTTTAATCATTAGGGTGATTAATCGTTGAGCAAATCCGCCAAAGCGGCATCCAGCTCGGGGAAAGAGAAGTGGAAATGGTATTGCAACAGCACCCTGGGTAGCACAGCCTGGCTATCGAGTAGCAACTGGCTCGCCTGGCCAAGAACCAAGCGCAGCAACCAGGCAGGTACCGGCAACAAAGCTGGCCGGTGACAAGCCCGAGCCAACGCAGCAGTGAACTGATTGTTGGTTACCGGGTTGGGAGCTACCAGATTCACCGGGCCCCGGCAGTGACTGCTATCGAGTAACCAATTGAGTATGGCCACCAGATCCTGAATATGAATCCACGAGAAATGTTGGCGGCCACTACCCAATCGCCCGCCCAAGCCCAAGCGAAACATCGGTAACATTTTGGCCAAGGCACCACCCGACTGGGCCAGTACCACACTGGTACGCAGCAACACCACACGCGTAAGTTCAGCGCTCTGCAGGGCTGTCTGCTCCCAGGCAAAGCAGAGCTGCTGAGCAAAGTCGGTTGGGTCCTCCTCCAACAACTGCTCTTCGCTCACCTGGCTGTTACCGGTATCCCCGTAGATACCAATGGCCGAGCCACTCAAAAAGCTGGCCGGTGGTGAGCCACCGGCACGCATCAACTCAACCAGGCGCGCCGTGGTCCCCACCCGGCTATCCCAGAGAGCGGTGCGGGTGGCCGCCGTCCAGCGACGGCCCACCAGCGGCTCGCCGGCCAGATTAACCACGGCATCGGCAAAATCGAGATTGGGGATATGATCGAGATTGTGGAGCAACTGGTAATTGGGATGGTTGAGCTTTAGCTCACGTTGACGGGTGAGAACGGTGATTTGGTCCTGGGGCCGTGACGCAATCAGGTGGCTACCAATCAGCCCCGACCCACCGGTAACAAAGAGATGCATAACCTACCCTCCGAACCTGTTTGAACACGTTCAGGTGGAAGGCTACCACTGGACGGTTGCTAGGGCCTGTTAACACTAATTTAGCACCACTGCTGAAGGTCAGTTTTTTGTCCAGCTAGGCGCCAGACGTGCCATGTAGTAAGCCTACATAAGCGGCTGGCAACAACGCTGGGCAAAAAACTGGCCCCAGCCCGAAGGGTTGAGCCTGAAATGAGCTCGCTCGTTGTTGCTCACCGCTGATTTGGGCCCACCAAACTACGCGGCTCGCGCCTAGATCGAGCTCATTTCAAGATCAACAGAGGTGCTAAATTAGTGTTAACAGGCCCTAGTGCACCAACCCTTCGCTGTAGAGGTGGCGTGACATCTCATCCAACTCTTTTTGCAGCTGTTGATTGCGTTGCTGATCCTGCTCGCGCTCCACCTGTTCGATAAGCTCAGCCAGCTTTTTGCGGCGCTGGTAGCGCTGATACCAGAGGGTTTGTGCGCGGTCGGTCTGCTGCTGGAGGAGATCAACGGTTTGCGTCTGGCTGTGCAGCAGCTGATGCAGTTGCGATAGGAAGTTGCGCTGGCCGACCATCTGCTGAACATTGACAGCGCCAAGCTGGCCAATTTGCGAGGTGTACTCCTGGTTGTAATCCGATAACTGCTGCAACTGGCTGCTTTGCGCCTGTAACTGTTGGCGTTGTTGCTGCAGTTGTTTGGCCGCTTCAGTCTCTGCCCGCTCTGCCAGGGTTAATACCAACCGCAAACTTTGAGTTCGATCGTGCCTCATATCACCTTCGCCCAAGGCCTTGATTCGCCTGAATGTTGTTCCTTGTTCACTGCACACCGGCAGTGACTCTACTGCCCCGTGCGAACACTAAATACCAAGTATTGGAGTTGCTCTTGTAAGTGTAGACCGTAAACGCCAATGCGCCGGGTTGGTTAACGCCCCGCTTTCAATGGGCTGGAGGCTGGCTGCCGGGGGGCATTATTGGCGTTATCGGCGGCGTTATTGCCAAACAGTTGATCCAGCAACGCCAGAGAGGAGTCATAGTCTGCGGCTTCCTGCATACCCTGGCCAAGAAAGCGGCGCATGGGTTCACGCATGGCAATGGCTTGGTCGGTTTGGGGATCGGAGCCGGCGGCGTAGGCGCCAATGTTGATCAGATCGCGGGTTTGACGGTAGCGGGCCAACAGCTGTTTAAACTTCTGCGCCTGGGCCAGTTGGCTGTTTGCCACAATGGCCGGCATTACCCGGCTGATGGAGGCTTCAACATCAATCGCGGGGTATTGCCCCTCCTCCGCCAGCGACCGGGACAGCACAATGTGGCCATCCAGAATCGCCCGCGCGGCATCGGCGATGGGATCCTGCAGGTCGTCACCTTCGGTCAACACTGTGTAGATGGCGGTAATCGAGCCACCACCGTTGTCGCCGTTACCTGCCCGCTCCACTAACTGCGGCAACTTAGAGAAAACCGAGGGCGGATAACCTTTAGTGGCCGGCGGTTCACCCGTGGCCAAACCAATTTCCCGCTGCGCCTGGGCATAGCGGGTGAGTGAATCCATCAACAGCAGAACATTTTTGCCTTTATCGCGAAAATATTCGGCGATGCGGGTGGCCAGTTGCGACGCCCGCAGACGCATCAGCGGTGGATCATCGGCGGGCGAGGCGACCACCACCGAACGGGCCAAGCCTTCGGCACCCAGGCTGTGGTCGATAAACTCTTTGACCTCCCGGCCACGTTCACCAATCAACCCCACCACCACCACTTCGGCCTCGGTGAAGCGGGTCATCATGCCGAGCAGCACACTCTTGCCGACACCACTGCCGGCAAAAAGTCCAACCCGTTGGCCCCGGCCAATGGTGAGCAGAGCGTTGATCGCCCGCACCCCCACATCCAGCGGCAACTCAATTGGATGACGCTTAAGTGGGTTGATCAATTTGGCGGCAAATTGCACATACTCTTCGCCGGCCCACATGGGTTGCTCGTCCAGCGGCTGCCCCAGGCCATTAATCACCCGGCCGAGCAGCTCTTCGCCAGCGCGCAGCCCCATACGGTGGCTGAGCGGCAACACGCGCGCCCCAGGTTTTAGACCCTCGATATTTTGAATCGGCATGAGGAACACTTTCTGGTCGGAAAAGCCAACCACTTCCGCCTCTAAGCGTTTGCCGTCATCCAGTAAAATTTCGCACTGCTGGCCAAGCGAGGCCTTCAGGCCAACCGCTTCGATAGTCATCCCCACAACTCGTACCAGGCGCCCTTCGGCGATGGGTTGTACTTCCGGTGGCTGCGCGGGGCGATACTGTCGCAGCCGCTCCAGTGGCGTGACACGGGAAAAGCCAGACATCAATTTCCATCCCTGTTTTCGCGTGCATCAGCCTCTGCGGTAGCACCTGCACCGGCTAACTGTTTGCCCAAAAATTGATCCAGTGCCGATTGCAAACGCGCCTCCACTGTGGCGTCTACCCGGCTGTCGGCGGTAGTGACCCGGCAGCCACCGGGCTGAATTTGGTCGTCACTCACAAGCTGCCAATGGCTGGCCTCGGCGGCATAGCTCTGCAAAAAAGCGAGATCGCTGGAGTGGACGTAGATTTTGGTGGCGTTTTCACCATAGGGAAGTGCGGCGACCGCTTGCTTAACCACCTCGAGAATTTGTTCAGGATTACTGCTCAATTCGCGGCCAATAACCGCCTGGCTAATAGCCACCACGCTGTCGAGCAATATTTTTTCGATGGCCTGATCCTGCTCGGCCAATGGCTCTTGCAGCGCGTTAACGATGGCTTGCAGCTGCTCAATCTGCTGCTCCACCTCGGTCTTGGTCTCTTCGTAAGCACTCTTGTGGCCGCTATCACGACCGTGGGCTTCACCTTTTTCAAAACCCTCGCTATAGGCTTCCAGTTCTACCGATTTACGGATCTGTTCCAGCTCTTCGGCACTCGGCAGATGTAACTCCGCTTCGGAGACGAGCTCTACTGATTCGATCGCTTCTTCAGCCGTTTCCTCAGCAGCGGCGTCCGGCTCGCTGTTTTCAGAAGGCTGGTTATTGCGCTCTTTGGCTTCTTTCTCGGCACTGGGTACAAATTTACTGCCATCATCCAAGGTGGGCAGATGCCAGGTTTCCCAGCTTTTTGGTTGCGACATGATTTTGACTCAACAGTCCTTAATGACGGCACGCACTATAACGTACAAATTAACGCAGGTTTACAGCATCTGCTCGCCGCCGCCACCCAGATTGATCTCTCCGGCATCGGCCATGCGACGGGCAATCACCAGAATCTCTTTCTGCGCACTTTCCACTTCCGATAATTTAACCGGCCCTTTTGCATCCAAGTCATCGCGCAACAACTCCGCCGCACGTTTCGACATATTTTTGAAGATCTTCTCTTTCAGATCGTCATCCGCACCTTTCAGGGCGATGATCAGAATATCCGACGAGACCTCACGCAACAGGGTTTGAATACCGCGGTCGTCGACATCTTTCAGGTTGTCAAAGACGAACATGAGATCCTGAATTTGAATACCCAGGTCTTCATCGACGTCGTTAATGGATTCCAACAGCTCCGCCGCCACATTGCTGTCGAGATTGTTGACAATCTCCGCCGCCACTTTTACGCCACCCATGGTTTTGGTTTGGGAACCGGCGTTGCCGGAGAACTGTTTCTCCAGAATATTGTTCAGCTCTTGCAGGGCACTCGGCTGGACGGTATCGAGTGAAGCCACCCGCATCATAATATCCAGACGCATCTTCTCCGGGAAAAAGGAGAGTATTTCTGCGGATTGATCGGCATCGAGGTAGGCAATAACAATGGCCTGAATCTGCGGGTGCTCATTGCGGATAATATCGGCCACACTGCGCGACTCCATCCACTTTAAGGTATCCAGGCCGGTGGTGTTGCCGCCCAGCAAAATCCGATCAATCAAGCCGTTGGCTTTATCTTCACCCAGGGCCGTGACCAGCATATTGCGAATGTAGCTGTCGGAGCCCATACCCAGACCGGTAAGTGTGCGCACCTCCGTCAGAAAATTGGAGAGTATTGCCTCCACCTCCTGCTGCTGGACATTGGTCAGTTGCGTCATGGCGGTACCCAAACGCTGCACCTCTTTCGGACCAAGATGCTTGAGAATTTCTGCCGCGTCGGATTCGCCCAGGGTCATTAACAGCACCGCCGCCTGATCCAGGCGTGAACGGTTAATCATCTCTTTCTGTGCTTCCTCAACCATCGTCGTTAATCCAACCTCGTACCACCAGTGCTACCCGGCCAGCATCTTCAGCGATCATGCCGCGGATAGCATTTAATTGTTGTTCATAGCTCTCTTCTGGGCTTGGCAACGCCAGGGCATCGCCACCGGAGAGAGTGACTGCCTCATCGGAAAGCGAGTCGAAGGCATCCAGTCCGGAGGCTTCCAAGGCGGCCAACTCGCGCGCCTCCTCCTCCTGTTTGGTTTTCAAACCCGAGGCCGCCAGACTCTTCAACACCGGGCGCAATAGCCCGAGCACCAGCGCCAGAATAATCAGCAGACCAACCCCCTGCTTAAACAGATTTTGGAACCAGGTCTGATGCCAAACCGGTTGTTCATAGGTCTGCTCGTCATACACTGTTGAGAAGGGACTGTTAAGCACGTTGACACTGTCGCCGCGGGCGGAGGAGAAACCGACGCTGTTTCTTACCAGTATCGTGAGCCTCTCCAGCTCATCGGCACTCCAGGGAGTACGCACACCATCGCCGGTAGAGGGATCGACCGAGAGTTTGTCATCCACCACCACCGCAACCGTAAGCCGATTAATTTTCCCCAACTGGTGTTTGGTGTAACTGATGGTGCGATCCAACTCGTAATTGCGCGTCGCCTGCTTGCGAGTATTGGAATTCTGCGTGGTTGTGCTCTCGGCACCCGGCGTGGCCACCTCCGGCGCTGCCGCCGTACCCGGAGGTTGGTTGCTAAGCGCACCGGGAATACCCACCGCCACATCTTCACCAATACGCTGTTCGTCCAAGGTCTGTTCGCTGCGCACAGCGGAGAGATCGGGGTTATACACTTCGTCGGCCTGCTCAACCGCAGTGAAATCAACATCGGCACTCACTTCCGCCCGATATTTGCCTTCACCCAGCACCGGCGTAAGGATACTGTTAACGCGGGCGATAAGATCGCTCTCCAGTTTGCGGGTGTATTCCCGCTGTTTGGATGCTTCCACCAGTGCCTGAATATCGTCGCCGTTAGAGAGCAGGTTCCCCTTCTGGTCAACCACCGTGACATCTTCAATTTTCAACTCCGGAATACTGGAGGCCACCAGGTTGGCAACCGCTTTTACCTGCTCTGGTTGTAAGCTGCGACCGGGGTAGAGTTCGACGAAAACCGAGGCGGTGGGCTTGCGCGCATCGCGCACAAATACCGACTCTTTGGGAATGGCCAGATGCACACGCGCAGAGCGCACACTGTTAACACTGGTGATGGTTCGCGCCAGCTCGCCTTCCAGACTGCGGCGGTAACGCGCGCCTTCCATAAATTGGCTGGTGCCTAATGGTTGCTCCTGATCCAATAATTCAAAGCCAACAGAAGCTTCTCCTGGTATACCCGCTTCCGCCAGTTTCAGACGCGCCTTGTGAATATCCTCGGCGGCCACCAGCAGAGCACTGGTGGAGGGGTCAACCTTAAAATGGATATCGTTGTATTCGAGAATCTGGACCACTTCGGCCGAATCGAGTCGGTCTAGGCTGCCATACAGCGGGCGATAGTCATCGCTTTGCGTCCATAAAACCACGGCAAATCCAACGGCCACACTGGCCGCTAAACCAATCATCAAGCCGGCCTGACGCACCAGATTAAGATTGTTGAAGCCTTCGATTAAATTGTTGCTGGAATTTTTTCTGCCGGAGTCTTCATCCGCCAAACGATCATCCATCACTGCGCTACTGGCCATAATTACGGTTCACTATCTCTGCTTAAATCGGCATGTTCATAATGTCTTGGTAGGCTTCAACTACCTTATTGCGAACCTGAATGGTCGCCTGAAAAGCCACTTTTGATTTTTCGCTGGCGATCATGACATCAGCTAGATCAACACTCTGGTCGCCCTGGGCGTACGCGCTCGACAGCTGGCCGGCATTCTGCTGCAGTTCATTAACCGAATTAATTGCCTGACTAAACATTTGGCTAAAACCCGGTGTGGCCTCCACGCCACCCGTGCCCGGCATGGTAAGGCGATCTTTTACATCCAGTACCGCAGGAGATTGACCGGGGGTCTGCACCTGTTGACGCAGGTCGCGCATGTTCATCAGTAACTGGCTGATATCCGGGCGATTGCTGATATTCACCTGACTTTCCTCTTCGAAATTACCAATTTATGAGCCGTTACCTGCCAGCAGTTTGGCAGCGCCAAGAATCGATCAGTTTTTGGCACTATTGCTGGCCAACTAAAATTGCGTCAGAAAATTGTCGAATAAATTCTCTTACTAGTGAAAGTGCATAAAGTGGGCCAGAGTTTGCCTCCCATTGCCGCAGGCAAACTATTTCCCATGTTTAAAAATTAAACCGCGCAGGTTTTCAGAAGAACCGATTAACTCATTACTTCAGTAAACCGGCAAAAGATCCAGAGTCCGAATAGCCAAACCCAGTTAAGGTGGATAACTCCACCCACTCTCATACCGTAAGTTAAAGAGGAAGGGAAAAGGCTGGAGCAGCAGAAAATAGAGCGATAGGCGCAAGCGCACACGAGAACAAGAAAATTGGATATTGGAGGCAGGAATCAATCAGTCCGATGGTATCGATAGTCGATGATTAATAACCGCGAGTTAACAACCACAAATTAAGCGCTATCGATTGATAACCATTGATTGACAACTCTTAATTGATAGTCATCAATTGATAGCTATCGAGCAACAGTCTCAAACCAATAGTCACGGAATATAAACCTGGTGCAGGCCACACAGCCGCGCCCAAGTAGCAGCACACTACTTTTCGCTAAGCACTTAAGAAAAATAGAGCACCAATAAAAAAACCCGGCCAAATTAACTGTGGCCGGGCTTTCTAAAATTTAATCGTCTAGCTCGTCGAAATCGAAGTCAAACTCTTGAATTTCACGACTCAACCGCCGCTCTTCCAACGCCTCTTCCAATCGACGACGTGAATCCAGTTGTTGATTCTTTTTGGTAAAAGCATCGACATCTTCGTCGAGACCGTTAATTAACAAATCGGCATCAATGGCATCGTTTGTCAGCTCGTCACGCATAAAAACACCCTCAACAATTCAGACAACAAAAAACGTTTGCATGAATCACCGTGGTAACCTTGCCTGGTGCTGGCCGCCTGGAGTCCGCTTTCCAACTAGGTGCGTCAAATAGTGACACACCCAACGGTAGAAAGCCCCAGCAGCGCAAACCACTCACCAGCGGGTACTGGCCAACGGTTGACAGTGCGAAAATTAACTCCACCTTTCCCCCGCGGTCAAGACTATTTTTCGCATTGTTATTGACAGGTTTGTGACAGGTGCGGTTCCTATTCAAATAATGCTGAGCAATTTCTGACCAGCGGTTAAAAAAAGCGTTGTTGAGGTACGCAGGGGCTAAGCAAAAGCCGTTATAAAGCCCTGCTTATAAACGCTCTTCAACCATTAGGCCGGCGTCGCGGAATCGGGCAATTTTGTAACGCAAGGTTCTCGGGCTGATGCCCAACGCCATCGCTGCCCGCTTACGACTGCCCTTCTCCTGGCGAATGGTGTTCACAATCACCTCAAACTCCCGCTGTTTTAAATCCTGCCCTAAGAATCCCGAGGCCAAATCAACCACGGGTTCACTGTCACAGGCAGAAAACGGCGTACTGTTTAAGGAGGCATCCACAACAGTGTCGTTCATTAATTGTGAAGGCTCGACCAGCGCGGAACGGTTATCGGTTTCGGGACTGATCAGATCGAAGCCAAGGTCCCGCTCGGTAATGCAGTAACCATCTTGCAGAATTAACGCCCGTTGCATAACGTTATCGAGCTCGCGGACATTACCTGGCCAATCGTGAGCAGCCAGGGCACGCTTGGCATCGTCACTCAAAGCAACACCAGAGCGATGTTGTTTGCGGGCATGTTTACCCAATAGCTGTTCGGCCAGGGGGACGATATCCTCTCGACGATGACGCAGTGGCAACCACTGCAGAGGCAACACACTCAGCCGATAGTAGAGATCCTCGCGAAACCGGCCGGCCTTTACTTCATCCAGCATTGAGCGGTTAGAGGTGGCAATAACCCGTACATCCAGGGGAATGGTTTTACGGCCCCCCAAACGCTCCACCTCTTTCTCCTGCAGTACGCGCAACAGTTTCGCCTGCAGACCAATATCCATCTCTGAGATCTCATCCAGCAGTAAAGTGCCACCGTTGGCCTGTTCGAATTTGCCAGGTGCAGCTGTGTGGGCACCGGTGTAGGCGCCCTTCTCATGGCCGAACAGGATGGATTCCAACATCGCTTCGGGAATGGCCGCGCAGTTGATGGCGACGAAAGGTTTGTCGGCCCGGGCAGAACTGTCGTGAATAAAACGCGCCAACACCTCTTTACCGGTGCCCGACTCCCCCAAAATCAGCGCCGTGGAATCGGTGCGCGCCACGCGCCGGGCCAGGGCCAACAGATCTTTACTGGACTGCGCCGCCGCCACCGGCTGATTGCGGTCCAGCATGCCGGTGCCAGCGGTGTAGCGGCAGACCAGCTCGGTCAGCATCTGCGGCTCAAACGGTTTCACCAGATAATCCACCGCCCCTTCCTGAATCGCCTTCACCGATTGGTGGATAGTGCCATAGGCGGTAATCAGCAGTACCGGCACGTGGGGGAAACGGCTGCGCATCGCCTGCAGTAGCTGGTAGCCATCCATATTGGGCATGTTGACATCCGAGACCACCATATTGACATCACCACGGGTGGCAACCAGCTCCAGCGCTTTCTGGCCATCCACGGCGTCAAAGACGGTAAATCCAGCCAACTCCAGACTGTCTTTGATGGCCTCGCGCAGACTGGGGTCATCTTCAGCGAGAACGAGTTTTACCTGACGATTAGCGTCGATTTCAAACATGTTTCAAACCTTTAATTATTGGGGCTGAGTCATAACCAGCAGCGGTACCGACAAGCACGCTTCCACACCCTGCTCTAGGGGTTGCAAACTGAAACTGCCCTGGTGGGCATTGGCTACCGCCCGCACTACAGACAAACCCAACCCCGTGCCTTGGGGCTTGGTGGTCACAAACGGTTGATTGAGACGGGCAATCACCTCGGGCTTGATACCCGGGCCAAAGTCGCGCACAGCAATCTGCAACTTGCCGTGCACCAGCGTCAGAGTGATATCAATGCGCTTGCCAAAGGGGCGCTCGGAGCACTCCTCGTAGGCTTGCAGTGCGTTGTTTACCAAATTTAGCAAGGCATTAACCAACGCATCTCTATTACAGCGCAGCGTAAAATCCCGAGTGGCAATGTGCCAGTTGATGGTGGCTTCAAACTCCCGCACCGGCACCTCCAGCGCCTCCTCAAACTCGGCGACAAACTGTTCACCAGTGATGCGGTCGTTGAGCGGTAATTCGCCCTTAACAAACAACAGCATGTCGCGCACCTGGCGCTCCATGTGCTGCAGCCGGGAACGCAGCTTATGGGAGAACTTCTCGCGCTGAGGTTCGGGCAGAGGTTGATCACACAGGTGAGCGGCGTAGAGCAGAGCCGCCGACAGCGGTGTACGGATTTGGTGGGCCAGGGCCGATACCATCTGGCCCAGTGCCGCCAAACGCTGCTGATGGCTTACCAGCGCCTGCAGACGACGGGTTTCTGTCTGATCTGAGAGCAGTACTATCTGGCCGCGTTGCTGTTCTCCCAGGCTGCGGGTCGAGATAGAGAGTCGGCGGCCGGTGGTGGTGGAGATTTCGTGGCCGTCGTCCAAGCGGCGCTTGAAGCACTCCTGCAGCACCTCCCGCCACAGACGCCCTTGCAGGCTGCACTCCAGCAGCTGTTGAGCCTGGCTATTGAATTCGGTAATGACACCGTTGGCATCGAGTATGACGATACCGGCCGGAACCACATCGATGACCGCACTCAGGCGGCCGTGCAGAACCTGGTTCTGTTCATCCTGATACTCTTTTTCCGACTGCAGCTCGTGCAACTGCTGATTCAACTCATCAACTCGATGCTCCAGCAGATGAAAGCTGCTGGTCAGCGCGGCGGCCTGTTCCGGGCTCTGCTTTTTCTTCCTGGCCACCGCCAACAGCGGGCTGGGCTTGCGAGTGTTCGAGGCGATGGATTGGCTCTCCAGCGACGATAAACTCATAGCGGTTTCCTTTGCTGCAATCAATTGATGAGTGAGTCAAACTCGGGCGCTTAGCAAAACGTCAAATTTCTCACTCGTTAAAGCGTATACAGCAATAGCAATGCCAATCTATTTTTTTATTTAAAATCAATAGGTTATAAATAAACATCTGAGACAGTCAATTTCCTGACAAATTTCCAGCGCAAAAAAAACCGCGGCATGGCCGCGGTTTTCGTGTTCCGATTATTAACGGTTAGCCAGTCACCTCAGCCCTGTGCAAACCGTATTTACGCATCTTCTCAACCAGGGTGGTGCGCCGAATCGCCAGCCGGGAAGCCGCTCTGGCCACTACGCCACCGCAGTCGTCCAGGGCTTGCTGAATAAGATTCCGCTCCAGATTGGTGAGGTACTCTTTCAGGTCGATACCGTCGTCCGGCAGCAAGGTGGTGTCGCCCATGCTGGCCATCACCGGTGCGTTCTCCTGCTCGGCCAAAGCTTCGAACTCCTCCTCGACCTCAACATGGCGATACTTCTCAGGTAAATCCTGTACGCCGACCACACCGTAAGGGTGAACGATGGCCATTCGCTCCACCAAATTAGCCAGCTCGCGGACGTTGCCAGGCCAGGGGTGGCGACTCAACGAGAGGATGGCGGCGGAATTAAAGCGCACCGACCCGCGGTTTTCACTCTCCAGGCGGGAGACCAATTCGTTGATCAGAATCGGAATATCTTCTGCACGTTGACTGAGTGAGGGCATTTCGATGGGGAAAACATTCAAGCGGTAGTAGAGATCTTCGCGGAAGGAGCCGTCGGTGATCATCTGCTCCAGATCGCGGTGAGTGGCGGCAATCACTCGCACATTCACTGGCTGAGGTTTGTTGCTGCCCACCCGCTCAAACACACGCTCCTGCAGAACACGCAGTAATTTCACCTGCATATTGAGAGGCATATCGCCGATCTCATCGAGGAACAGGGTACCGCCCTCGGCCAGTTCAAAGCGTCCCGCGCGGGAACTGATTGCCCCGGTAAAGGCGCCCTTTTCGTGGCCAAACAGCTCGCTCTCCAACAGCTCCGCGGGAATAGCACCACAGTTGACCGGCACAAAGGGGGCATTGCGGCGCTTGGAGCTGTAGTGCAGATTGCGGGCGACCACCTCTTTGCCCGTACCCGATTCGCCAGTGATCAGAACACTGACCTCTTTGTCGGCCACCTGCGCCATCATTTCGCGCACACTGGCGATTTTGCGGCTGGTGCCAACCAGGCTTCGGAACAGGTGGATAGGACGTTGCTTGTTCTGGTGCTGCTTGCTGCGCTCCTGTGCTTCGCGAAAGCGCTGTGCCCGGTGCAGAATATCCATCAGCGTGGCATAAGAGGGGGAACCGCCCAACTGGCCAATAAATCGGCTCGACTCATCACTGGCCTGATCATCCAGTTTAGGACTGGCACCCACAAAGATGAAAGGCAGACGGGAATCCCACTCCTTCAGCTCAGCCAGCAGTTGTTGTATCTCCTGGTTGTCGCAGCCAACCAGGACTGCCACAAAGGAGTCGGGGCTATGGTTACCTTCAAGAGTCAGCGCTTGCCAATCAGAGGAGCCGGCAACCACTGCCGGCTCCCCCATAAAATCCAATACAACCTTTAAATCATGGCGTCTTTGCAGATTATCATCGATAACCAGCACTTTTAGTTCTTTCCACATCGCTATTGACCTTCAAATTCTGGCATTGATTTGAACTCTGGACTCACCCTTGCCCGGTCACTCAAATATTCTCTTTAGTTGTTGTAGTTTTATAACCGGTGATCAGTCTGTTTCTCAAACAAGCGATTGTAAGCCCGTTCGACCACGCTCCAATGTGCCCGACAGCGCCCTAATACGAGGGAGACTAGGCTGGCTATGGGACTCTGCCTTTCGCATGACTCAGTTTGTCAGGGCCTGACTTCGCCCCTCAAAACCGCGCCAATTTTCTGGCTGCCCGGAATGAAAATTAGACCAGGGTCACACTAAAGTCAATTTATTGTCCTTGAAATCAAGGAGTTACTGTTATGAGAAAAGGACATTATTTTCGCTAAATTCCTAACAATTGGGTTTATTAAATAATCTGGATTCCAGCCCATTGACAGTGATAATTTTCATTCGCGCGTCAGAAAAACAACCAAACCGCTTGAAATAACAGATACAAGTTATTGATTGTTATGACTTAATATGAAATTTCATCCCAGCAAATAAGGCATAAATGGGATACTTTTCCCCACGCAAGGACGATAATAGGATTGGCAAACAAAAGGGTTGCGAAGTGTGGAGTGCGCTGTAGTTTAGCAATTGCGATTATTCTGCAAGCAACTCAGCTGTAGATATTTTATGCCGAAAAATTGCATTATAAATTTGTCACTTGGCACGTTATTTAACTTATTAAGCACAAACAATTATTGAGCGGACGCGCCCCAATCTCCCCTCCCGCCCGCTATAGCGGCGATTGAAAGAGCCCCAACAACCCTGTTTCCGCCCAATCAACAGTCCCAGGCCTGCGCGGGTCTCCGCTAAACCAGTCAATGCCAATAAGGCGATTGAGCAAGATCGTCACGCCGAACTACAGCATGCAATTTTCCAGATTCTCAGCGATGCGCCGATAGAGCCTGAGGGTCAGTTTTAGCTCTTTGATTTTGAGACTCTTGGGAATGGCGGGATCGGCCAGCACCATGCCCAAAGCCTGATTGATGCGGTTGTCGTACTCCCGGATGGTCTGTTCGTCACGATAGTAGATCGCTAACGGCATCTGCTGACGGGCTTTCTGTAATCGATAACGTGTCAAATCGCGAATCACGGCCATGGGCTTCCCCTTCCAATCAATCCTGTCTGTTAAAGGTTGTATCGGCAGCACCCGCGCTGAAATTAGTTTTTGCTTAACCATTTATTGAACGAAAATTTTAATCTGTGCAGCAGATCTTTTTTTCCTGTCGCCTGCCCCTGGCGGAGAGGTTCCCAAAATAGAAAAGCCGCCCGAAGGCGGCTTAGTAACCACAGAAATAGCCTATTGGACCAGCCGCTATCTGAGCGAATAGAAACAGTATCGAGCAAGTGTGCGGCGATCATAGGCGCTCAACGAACGGCGGTTACTGGTGGTGGTTACCACACTGGCGTTCTGCAGCCCCGGGCTTGAGACAGTGGCGCTGCCACCATTTGCCGCCTGCAGATGGCCATAGCACTGCTCGGCCGTAAAGGAGACTGCCGCAGACGCCTGCGTGGGCGCCTGGGTTAACGATACCGTTTGGTAATCCAACATCTGGCCACCTGGGCCGGGCTGGGCATTAGGTCCGACAGAGGGCCAATCGGTCACCTTGGTGCGGGTACGGGCCTCCATGACGTAATTGGCGTAACTGCGCAGCTGTTCCGGGCGCAGGAGCAGTGGATCCAGTTGCGTACCGGCATAGGCCGCCAGGCGCAGCTCCTCATCCGTATAGTAATAGGGAGACTTACCCAGTATCTGCTCGCGAATTTCGTTGTTCTTACGCTCTGTCTCTTTGTAGTCCTCGGCTTTGCCAATTAATAGCCCAGCCAGGCCACCGGCCACTGCAAATATAGGATCCGCGGTAGCCGCGGCTGAGATGATGGTGCCCATCAACGATTTGGAGAACGACTGTTTACGAACCAGCTTGTTTAGCCCGGCCTCCACCCGCTCTATTCTGGCCAACTGCTGCTCCTGCACGGCGAGCTGACGAGCCTGAATGGGATAGACCGGGCCTGCGTTTGGCCCAGCCGTGATGGGCGAGGCAACGGAGGTGAAGCTACCCACTGGGCTGGCGGCAGCGAGCGGCTGAGCCACCGCCGCAGGAATTGGGTTGGTATCGTCACTGACGTTGGTGACCGCCGGCCCCAGCTCTGCGTTATTGGGCTGTGCACGGGAGACGGTTGTAGGCGGCAGTAGCGTCACAGCATTTTCAATATCGAAATCGGCAGCTACCGGTTCAAAGGTCTGCCCCTGCGCAAACAGGCTCAGACTGGCACAGAGACAAGCAGCGGTTAGCGAGTGCAGATTATTGCGAAATGTTCTCATGGGATTCTCACCATTTGGCGGGCAGCATTCGGCTGCTTTCCTTGTTGTTGTTGTTTTCAGGGTTGTTAGCTCGGCGATTTTCACGGTGACGCAACCAGGAATGACTGCACTTTCAGATCCCGGTCCAACGCCGCCTTACGCTCCAAGGCGGCGGTTCTGCCATCGAAGGGGCCGGCAAAAACGCGAATGAATTTACCCCGGGCGTTGCTTACCTCACGCACATAGTAAGGTGTCGATTGGGAACGGAGCTTATCGGTCAACGCCTCGGCGTAGCTGGCCACCGAGAAGCTACCCAACTGCAACGCCCATGGGTCGGCCGGTGGCGCAACTACAGTGGGAGCAACTGACTCTGGAGCTGCTGCCGTGGGAACGCCTATAGATCTAACAGGAGCAGTTGTCACTGGGGCGGCTCTGACGGGGGACGTGGCAACTGGAGCACTTATTAACGAAGCTGTTGTTAGCGGAGCTGCCGCAGCTGGAGTCGCTGCTGGCGATGTCAACGGCACAGCACTGGCCGCCGGTACCGCGGCTGGGGGAGCAACAGCGACCAGTGGGTGAACAACCGGTTGAACCGCGCTGGGATTGGTAACAGAACTGATAGGCCCGGCACTTGGATCCAGGAACTCCAGACTATTGTGTGTCGCGCCAAGGGTTGGATCAGAATCATCAATCACCAGATTGTAGTCACCAATAAAGTTACCCGCCCGGGTAATCACCGCATCGCGGTTTAGGGGAGACTTCATCTTCTGGCCGCGGGTAATTACCCGGTAGCTGCCCGGCAACACGCGCTGGAAGCTGTAGTAGCCGTCACTGGCGGAGACCGTGGTCGCCACCACATCACCCGCTGCATTGGTTAAATCGAGGGTTATACCGCGCGCCCGCCGGGAGCTGCCGTCATAGCGCGCTCGATACACCACACCATCGATATCGCCCGCGCGGTAAAAAGGTAAGTCCACCTCCATCACCTTGCCTGGACGCATTTCGATGGAGAAGTCACGGCCACCATATTTCATGGAGTAGTCTTCAACGGAATCGCTCTCGTAAACGATATCGGAGGGAAACCAGGCGCGAATATTGGTAATGGTGGCGATACCCACGTCATCCGACTCCGCCTTTTGGCGGGTTTGCAGAGAGTGAATAACGCCGCCGCTTAACAGCCGCTCGCCGGTGTTATAAACACCGTCCCCATTCTCATCTTCAAACAGACGGGCGTTGAGGGTGCCTTGCGAGGAGATAGTCTGGCGACTCAAACTGTAGTAGTTACCCAACTCACCATCGCGCGCCCCCATGCTCAACAACACGCTTAAGTTGCCCTGTACCAGGCCATTATCGTTGTAGCGGATATAAGGGTTAACCGTGACATAGGGCAGGCGCCAGTTCATACCCAGGCTGTAGGAGTTGATCTCTTCCTGCACCTGATAACCGTAATCAAAGCTGACATCCACACTGCGTGACAAACGCAAGTCGGCCGAAAAACCCAGATTGGAGAGTTCAGATTCGGGTTGAATGGCGTAAATCGCATTAACACGCGTGGCTAGAGGCCCAACCCTGGTACCGGTGTAGAGCTCTGTGAAAAGCTGATCCTCCACAGCACCGTTCAAGTAATCCTGCCGATACTCATAACCATTGGACCAGTAGAATTTTTTGTACTGGCCGCCGAAGTTGATCTCGGCAAAATTCAAATCGTAGTCCGCGTGCTTATACTGCCTGCCGTCGAACAGCACACTGAACTTTTTAAATTGGGTGGTCACCGTTCCTTTTAACAGGGATTCGGTCTGGTCGGCCAACAGGTCGGCTTCGGTCAAGCCATAGTCGGTGTAACTGAAGCGGTATCTAAGCCGCCGTTTGCCACCACCCAACGAGTAGGTCACATCATAGGGATCGCTATCCTGCTGCTGTAAAGTCACCGATAAACTCTGGCCAAGCAGGAACGACGTTGCGCCAACCGTGTAGTAATCGGTGGTGTTGTAACCACTTAACAGCTGTGCGTCTGACAGCTCGGAGTCGTCCCAACGGCGTTGGCTATAGGCGGCATTTAAAGCCAGCAGATTACCAAGGGAGTAGCGGGTAACCAGATTCGCCTGCCAGCCGGAGGTACTGTTGTCGTTGGCACTGTACAACCGGGTATCGGGCTGTACGACCGAGAGGGTGTAGCGTAACCGGTTAACATCATCGGTATCTTCACCCACATACAGATTACGATTTTCAACCTCTCTTTCACCCGCAGGCCCATAAAAGACCAAGCGATAGTCATTAATACCCTGGCCCAGCACAACGTCGGTAAAGCGATAACGGCCGTCATCGCCAATCACCTGGAAGTCGACAATGGTCTCGCCCAAATAGAGCTCCACCTCCCAGCCCGGGTAGTAGTTGCCTTCAATGGTGGTGAAGTCGCGAATAAGCTGGCTGGTATTACTTTCGTTGGAGATCAAGACACCTCGGCCATAGCTGGATTTAGCGCCTGGCGCACTGATGTCACCGAACGAAAATTGGGAGAGGTGCAGCGGCCCAAACAGATCCCGTTCACTGTCAAAACGATCGAAGCGGATACTGGCGTTATCAATGCCTTCCTCGCGGGTACCATTGACAAAAATATTACTGCTCATTAACGCCATATCGCCATTACTCACCAGGGTATAGCGTGTGAGTCGGCTGGTATCGGAATCGGTTTTGTTGTTACGAGTGGTGGTGTGGGTAATACGGAAATCGACCGAGGGAACTTCCCACACACTGTACGGTGAATCATAAATGGGAAATTCATACTCCGAAATCGCATCACTGCGACTGAATATCCGGTCGCGACGGGAGATACTCTCCAGGAAGGGTAAGCTGCCATCCACCACCAAATCGACCTGGGCATCGGCTAGGTCAATATCCAACTCAATGGGAAACCACTGCTCTAACGCGCCATTGCTAACGAACAGGGTTTCATCATGATAGACAATATCCTTAGCACCCACCGACAGAGTCTTGCCCTCCCGCTCTACCTGCCAACGGCTGCCATCCCAGCTAAGTTGAAAGCTCCTGGCTTTATCAAGGCGACCTTTGGCCTCCAAGCCCTGTACCTCAATCGGCATCTGCAGAGTGGCAACCATATCGACCAGAGCAAAATAGATATGGCCATCGGCTTTATAAGCCTCCATACCCTCCATTAAGCCATAGCGCTTATAGTGCAGATCCAGAATCAACAATTGATCATCGCCAAAGATTCTGTCTTGAGCTAAAGCAGGGGTATTTAGCACCAGTAAAAGCAACAGGCCCAACGCCGAGGTTAGCCAACCGCCCAAGGAGCCATTGCCCAACCATCCGTTATTGCCACAGCTATGAAAGCGCCTTTTCATATCGATACCGTTCAACTCTCTCATCAAGAGCTCATCATCTAAATTGTCTATTGCAAAACTTACGTGATTTCCAAAGCGGCAAACTTTTGCCGCCCTGACAAATAATTTCCCTGATTGGGAAAAAAATCTCCGCCAATAGGAGCCTTTATTACCCAGCCCTATTTCCAACCAACTGCTGGATTGGGCCGCCACCGCATTAAAAAAGCTATTTTTGTGGAGAGAGACCTACGTCAAAAAATTGTGGCTCATTAGGCCAACGCGAAATTTGCAATATGAATGCCAGCGGATAATTAACAGTTTAAGGGCATGACGTGGAATATTTGCGAGGCATATAGCATATAGAAGGAAGCGAGAAAATTTACGGGTTTAAGTAGAACTATTTACGAATGGCAAAGCCACTAACCATGGCTCACAGAGGCTAAATCGGCTTTAAAAAAAAGGGGCTGCCCAGCAACTTGCCAAGCGGGCATACAACTTGCTCTCTAGTCCTTATCTTGTCTATTAATTGGCTAAACCCTACCTGGTTAGCGGATGTCACTGGTGACACTGAACGATGACTATGAAAAAGAGCCCCCACGGTTTTTCGCGATGCAGCAAACTACTGCTGCTGAATTTGGTGACGATTATTGCTGGCTGTGCTGTCACCGATCAGGATCTACGCAACCCTATTGAACAGACTAAAGATCTTGACTACTACCTGGGCCACAACAAACTGAAAGATGGCGACCAGCCACCACCCGGAGTGCAATTTGTACCCAATGGGATGATGGCTGTGAGCCTGGATTCCTCGGCAAACTTTTACGCTGCAAACCCGGCATTTGCCTGTTTAACCCAGGATGATCCCCGCTTCAGCTATCGCAAAAAAGTCGGATTTTTGGCGCTCAACATCGATCACCCTCAATATATTGTCGACCTCGGAGATATACAAAAACGCCTGCCGGTTCAGTTAAGCAAGCGTTTTAATCGCGACTCTTTTGTTGTTATCGACGCAACCGGCGAACGTCTCCCCATTACCGATAGCACCAGCCCCCAGGACCGACAGTCACTTATTCGACACTTCGCAAAAAAATACAATGTTCAATTCGTGGTTACCGGAACCATCACCAACACAGAGTTTTTAACCAACAGCGCGACCCGTAAAAACAGCCTAATTAATAGTATTACCGGCACCAGCCTGGAGCAGGAGCGTCAGATGGAAATGTCGCTAGCCGTTTATGACGGCACCACCGGCTCACTCATTGATGAGAGCCTGTACCAGGGAAGCGCCAATGACCGGGTCTCTATGCTCACCCGCGACAGCGCCTTCGGTAGCCAATATAAAGCTGGATCGTATGCGCACCTGCTGGACACCTACCTCAACCACCAATCCCTCTGGTTGGAAGAGGCACTTACCTGCCTGCCCATGCAGGCCAGAGTCACTTCCGTTACCGGTGAGGGCATTACTTTTGCCACTGGTACGGAATCCCTGCTATTGCCTGGAGATAGGCTAAAATTGATGCGTAGGATTCAAATGCAACAAACACTGGACGGCCAACCTCAGTATCGCTTTGAGGAGAACGGTCAGGTGGTTGTATCTCAGGTTTATCCTAATGGCGCATTGGCTCTATTTGACGGAAGCACCCCTCCCTATCAAGTAAATCAAGGCGACATTGTTCAAGCTTGGTGAAATTCTGCCGCTAACTAAATTGGCAATTGATGAACTATTAGTCAATCGAACACTTTGTGGCGTCGCCACCTAAAGCCGGCAGCCCTGTGGCAAGCTTGGGGATAGCACGTCGAGAGCTCGAAAGGTTAATAGGTAACGCCCTTAATCTTTTAGCTGCTTAAAGATAAAGAGTGCAATGGCCATCAAACAACAGTTGCAAAATTATCAGGAAGTTTCTAAAGAATTTACTGCTAATGTCGATAACTGTACTGATTTCAGTAAATTTTACTGGTCACAAAATTTTGGTCGGCAACACCGCATCTTTTCGGATACTGCCAATCAAGGACTAAATATAATGACGAGGTCTATATTATGATCAAACCTTTGAAAAAATTATGTCTGGCCAGCGGAGTTGCTTTAGCATTTGGCGCTCAGGCCGATACCTTTGACATCACCGCCACGGTAAACAATGCCATTACCATGACTGAAACTACCCCATTTACTCTGGGTAGTATCTACATCCTGGCGGAGACCGGTACTGCGGGTACCACCACTGCCACCTTGGCAATTGACGATGCCAGCGGTACGTCTACCGGCGCTTCTGACTATACCAACCCGACCTCTACCATTGTTGCTCTGGGCGGCGCGCAGGCAGGCCTGATTGCAATCTCTGGTGCTGCTCCATTTACCGCCATCACTGTAACACCAAGTGTTGCCACCACCGACAACCTGGCTCATAGCAGTGGCAGCCCGGCAGTACCCGATATTGTTTGGGACTCAATCACTGCCTACAACGGTGCCAACACTGCGCTTACCGCAACTAACACCGTCGGCACCAACGCCAACACCTTTACCGTAACCACTAACGGTACTGGCGATGCCTCCATCATCGTCGGCGGCACCTTCAGCGCAGCGGCTGCAGCCACTACTGACGCTTACGCCGATGGCACCTACACTGGTACCTATACCATTGATGTAGCCTACTAAGATACTCGGTATCTTAAAAAGCCCCGCCCTTGTTCGAGGGCGGGGCTTTTCCATTTTAGAGAAGGGATTATTCATTATTAACTCCCCCAAACTCGTCACACTCAATTTAATACTCTTGCAGCACACCGCAGTACCTGAGGTGTAATCAGGATCAGGCTCCATCTGCACGAAATCCAGAATCTCCACGCTACTCACCATCGGGGCCGAATTGCCAGCAGGCGCCGAGCCTCTCTGCAAAAAGTGATATACAGCTATCTCATCGATTAAGCCCGGCACACTATTTGCTGATTGACAGAAAATGTTATCTTTTAAAATTACTGACAAAATTTTGGCTAAATCAGTATTCCTGTTTTTAACGTCAAATAAATCTAAGTGAAAGCCAGCGTGTTTTTATACAAGAACTATAAACTTGAGTTTACCTTCTGCCTTAAAGGTGTGGCGGGTGTACGCAATGGGTTACTAACCCTGTTACTCAGCTTGTACAGCGCTTTTTTACAGGCCGATATGGTAGAGGTGACCCCGCTCAGTTTTGGCCGCTTTGTGGTAGCCGGTAACAGCACAATATCAACCATCGTTATTCGCTTTGATGGTAGAAAACCCCTCTATACCAACCAGATATACCCACTGGAATTTGGCACCAACGGTGAATATTTTTTAAGTAACTTCCCTTCATTTACACCGCTAAATATCACCATTATCAGTACCAATAATTTGACCACATCGGGGCCGACTGAAGAGTTTAGCGTAGCCGATTTTACCCACAATGACGTCACCACCGATGCCAATGGTCAGGCCACACTTTTTGTTGGCGCGACCTTAAGCACCAGCGGCAGTGGCAATCCCTATGTCGATGCCACCTACGACGCCCCCTACATCATTAATATCGATTTCTAACGAACTGATTAGCATCAGGCATTAAAAATGACTTTAAGAGGTTACTTCATGAAACGGCAATTTTTCGCCACCGGATTGAAAAAGCTGGCAATAGTGTGCTGTCTGGCGGCAACATCGCTGCTGACAACGGGCTTAACCCATGCCAACCTGCTGATCACACCCACACGGGTAGTACTGGCAGATGGCGATCGCTCCCAGGAAGTAACCTTGTTGAATAACTCGCGCGAGACAAAAACCTATCGTATAGAGCTGGAAAACAAGATACAGGATGAAACTGGCCAATACATCAGTATCAGTGCCGATGCAGCCTACCCCGGTAATAGCGCCATGGAGTACATTCGTTACAGTCCCAGAATTGTCACTATTGAGCCGGGTAAATATCAGAAGATAAAACTGCGGGTGCGCCTGCCCAGCTCACTGCCCAATGGCGAATACCGGGTGCACCTGGCAATGCGCTCGATCGACTCACCGGGGGCCGGTCACAATAGCGATAGCGATAGCGGCATGCAGGTAAAAATTGTTCCCAAAATGTCTTTCTCAATTCCGGTGATTTTGCGGCACGGGGACAACAACATGCAGACCAACATCTCCGGTGTGCAACTGTTACCAGGCCTAAGCGCCAGTGATAAACCCTCTTTGGATGTCATTCTCAAGCGCACCGGCGCGGCCAGTAGTTATGGCACTATCACCGCCTACATGAAAACGCCCAACAACTCTCAGGTCCAACAGATCGGCATGCTGCATAATGTTGCCGTCTATACCGAGCGGGATTCTCGCCACGTAAAAATACCCCTATGGATAGATTCCATTCCGCAAAACGCTGTAGTTCAGGTGGTTTACGAGGGCGATGAAGAGTATGAAGGTCAGAATTTGGGTGTGGCTGCGTTTAAATACTCCAACTAAGGCCCCTACCCCAAAATAAAAAAGGCCTCATTCAGAGGCCTTTTTTATTAATACAGAAGCGTAAAATTTAACACCCGCTAAGCACAAATCCCGGAAGCGTATACGGCTTGTGCTTTTTGGCTGTTGCTGTGTTTTTGCCACTGCTGGTGAAGAGCGGCTTTTTCCTGCTGCAAGCGCTCTATCACCTGGCGGTAGAGCTGCGCCACCGACATCACTTTGCTGTGGATGGCTGGATCCTGCATCTGCCCCGCCTGTACACATTGATGAACCAGCGCGTTCACTCGCTGATCCAATTCACTCAACTGCTGCCAGCTCTCCGCTGCAACCACCGCACTGATACGGGCGTGCAGGTTATCCAGTTGCTCGTTCAATAATTGCAAATGATTGAGGGATTGATTCACGACTATTCAACCTCGCGAATTTGATTCCAGCCGGATTGAATGACCGACATTAACTTTATAACTTCGTCACACTTATCAATATCGTTCTGCGCATTAGCCACCACTAATTGATGAGACATATACTCGTACAGCTCTTCCAGATTGGTAGCGATATCGGCGCCTGCTTCAAAATCCAGTGCGGCGCGCAAGCCCGAGAGGATATCCAGCGCTTTGGAAATTTTCTGGCCTTTTAGTTCGATTTTGTTGTTGAGCATGGCCACCTTCGCCTCTGCCACACGGGCATTGAACCCCTGCAACAACAACTCGATTAATTTATGCGGTGACGCGTCTTCCACGGAGGTGTGGACATTCACCTGGTTATAGGCACTGAGTGCGTGGTTGTGATTCATTTACTGCTCCCGTTACCACCTGTAGCTGGCTATGGATTTATGTAGATTGCTACCTCTAAAGCTATAGCGGCTGCCAGAGTGAAAACTTAAGCCCGCAGGCTAGGCATTTCTATGTTGTTTTGGCCTAACAACACCAAGAACTAGGCGAAAATGAGCTACTTATCTTTGCTACTACTGCCACTGGATAAAGCGCTGGTCAGATAACTTAAAGTGTTATTGAGGCTGCCAATCAACGCGTCAGCGGCCTGGTATTGGGCGTAGATACGGGCTTCGGTTAGCTCCATGCGCTTATCGAGCCTTTCACGCTGGTCGTCAACACCGTTTAAGGTTCTTTGCAGGCTCT
The DNA here is from genome assembly GCF_033283405.1 of Halioxenophilus sp. WMMB6. Taxonomy (NCBI): domain Bacteria; kingdom Pseudomonadati; phylum Pseudomonadota; class Gammaproteobacteria; order Alteromonadales; family Alteromonadaceae; genus Halioxenophilus; species Halioxenophilus sp. WMMB6. The sequence continues at coordinate 209,676 of NZ_JAWMQR010000005.1, read as the reverse complement.
CCTGGCGAAGCTGCAACACGCCGCCGGTGCCGGTATAGCCCGAAAGTGCGCTACCCAACCGTTCGGATAGCCCCTTATCACCAACGAACAGATTGCTAATGCTGTTGAAGTTATCCTGCATAGCGGTAGTGAGTTTGTCTTCATCCAGCGTCAATAATCCATCTTCATCGGTGGTAATACCGAGGTTGACCAGATATTGCAGCCCTTCCGGATTATCGCTAACGCCAATCTGCAGTCGATCCCGAATGGTGGATACCAGGCTACGAACCGTGGCATCGCCGGTTAATGCACCGGTCACATTGCCGGTGGAGCCATCGTTAACCACAACCACCGTCAGCTGATCGATAATGCCCATAAAGTTGTTATAGACATCAATAAAGTTGTTGATTGAATCTTTAACGGCACCCGTGTCATTGGAGACAGAGAGGTTAATGGTATTGCCATTAGTAAAATCGGTACTATCCTGCGCTGCCAACAGGTTTAAACTCACCCCTTCAATGGCGCTGTCGATGGTGTTACTGGCGCTGGTTACCTGTAAACCGTCGACATAGACGATGGCGTCGGAGGCGGCAGCCAGCTCTTTGCCATTATTGGTTACACCACCGTCACCCACGCCACCGACATCATTGGGGTCATACACCAGTTGCGATAAACCGCTGCTGTCGCGACTGTTGCCATCGTCATCCAGCACGGTTACCGCTACCACATTATCAAAACCCGTCAGGGTACTGGTTAACACCAGCCGGGCACCGGTATCGTCGTTAATAATCGAGGCTTTGACTCCGAGATTATTCTCGGACTCATTGATCGCATCGCGGATGTCGACCAGGGAGTTATTTTCGGAATCGATATTGAGACTAAATGAGCCGGCTCCCAGGTGAATAGTGATGGTGCCTGTACCCAAGGGGTCCTGGCTATTGGCAATGCCCTGGCTGGCAATTTTGTGGGCCGTGGCAACCTGCTCGATTTGTACCTGATAGTTACCGGTTTGAGCAGTTTCAGAGGCGGTGGCGCCAAGAAGATCCCGATCGCCAATACTGACGCTGCGGCCTTGATAGAGCTCTTCATCCCCCAACGCTTCAACAGCATCAAGAAATGTGCTTAGCGCCGAGTTGAGCTGCCCCACAGCGGAGAGCTCTTCGGTAGTGGATGACTCCAATCGGTTTAGTCTACTTTCTGCTGGCGCCCTTTCGGCATCGACTATCGCCTGGACAATGGAATCGATATCCAGGCCAGATCCAATCCCGTTAAAGGTAATAGACATTTTTCACCTCATAGGCAATAAATTGCCGGTAATGTTTGGCCGCCTTAGTTATGGTATCGGCCAATTTGCTCAAAAGTGTAAAAACGCAACTTTCAGGCCAATCAGTGGGGTTATACCCAGGTGTAAGCGCGGTAAACCGATCTTACCGGCTCTACCACCGCAACATTGCTTACGCACCTGGGTGATAACCCAGTCTGCGTTGGAAACGCGAAAAAGGATGCCTATAAAGATAGGCATCCTTAAGTCCGCTTTCCACCAGGTTACTTATTAAGCTTCAACGGAAGTCATCAAACTGCGTACTTCTGCAATTCTCTCAGACAAACGCAAAGCCTCTTCCGACGGAATTTTGCGAATTAATTCGCCTGTTTCCGAATCCGTCACTTCAACAATCACCTGCCCGGTTTCGTTCTGTAGGCTAAAGGATAGATCTCGACGAATGGATTGCGCGAATTCATTCAAATTCGCCACCACGGTTTCAATCTCCTTAGGCTCCAGATCCCTTTGCTCAGCAACCGCAGGCTTAGCTACGGCCTGGGTTGCTGTGACTTGTGCGATTTGGGCTCCCTTTACATCATGTGCTGCGGACGCGGGATTAGCGGTGACAGCTGTCGGGCGAATATTTACTGCGTTGTTTATATCCATGACTCACCCTCCACTCAGTGAATGAAGGCACGATCCATAGAACCACACGTCCCTGTGCCGATGCCTTAATTCACTAACGCTTATATTAGCCCAGCAGACTCAAGACTGTTTGTGGCAGCTGATTCGCTTGCGCTAACACTGAGACACCAGCTTGTTGCAGAATTTGCTGTTTGGTCAACTCTGCAGTTTCAGCCGCGAAGTCAGTATCCTTAATTCGGCTACGGGCAGCGGAGACGTTCTCAGAGATGTTCTGCAGGTTGGCAATGGTGTTTTCAAAGCGGTTTTGTACCGCACCCAGTTGGGCACGTTGCGAGTCGATATTGGCAATCGCACCGTCGACAATGGCGATGGCATCCTGCGCACCATCTGCGGTGGTAACATCGATACTTTCAACGGTTTGCAGCAAGCCAATGGTATCGGCTGAGATTTCGGCAAAGCTAGTGCCGGCAATAGTAAACGGCTCGTTGGAGTCGAAGGTCAGTGTACCCACCGCTTCGAATTCGTTAGCGCCATCATTCACTAGCTGAGTGGTAGCGCCAATCACGCCATCAGCACCCACATCGGTAAAGGTAATCGAGGAGTCACTAGCACTATTATTACCGTCAACTTCGGCAAAATTACTCACTTCAATATTGTCACCATCTTTGGCGGTGAGAATCAGATTACCGTTTTCATCGATAGCCGCTGAGATACCATTGGAGCCGGTATCCGCATTGATCGCATCGCGCAGGTTCTCCAGGTCGGTGGCGTCATCACCTGAGGCAGTCAGCGTGATGTCGGTAGTGGTGCTGCTGGTACCGCCATCGCCGTCGTTGGTACCAATGCTGAAGGTGATGGAGTCACCAACAGAGTTGGCGGCATCGTAACCCAACACCAGGTCGCCGGCGCTAATAGCTACACGGGTAACGGCAGTTGAGGTAACACCAGTGGTCTCAGAGAGAGCGTTGATGGCATCACTCAATTCACCGGCAGTGTCGGTGGCGGATGTGGTCAAGCTGCCAGTGCCGAAAGAACCAGTAACAGTAACAGTTGCACCATCCGTAAACTGATTGGTACCAATAGCGCCCGAAATACTACCGGCAACAGTACCGGCGCTTTGTACGCGGTAGTTACCTAACTTATCGGAAGAGGCGTTGGTGAGAGAGACTTCAATAGTCTGGTTTGCTTCAGATCCAACCTGGAATGAAGAGGTACCAAAGGTACCGTCCAGAATCTTACGACCACCGAAAGTCGTGGTATCGGCGATACGGGTCAATTCATCTTTCAGTTGGTTGATCTCTTCCTGCAGCGCCTGACGCTCTGTAGCAGAGTTACTGCCGTTGGCGGATTGCAGGGCCAGGTCACGGATACGTTGCAGAATGTCGGTAGACTGCTGCAGTGCACCTTCTGCCACCTGGGCCAGAGAGATACCGTCGTTGGCGTTACGGGAGGCAACATTCAAACCATTGATCTGTGAAGTCAAACGGTCAGAAATTTGCAGCCCCGCAGCGTCATCCTTGGCACTATTAATACGAAAGCCCGTTGATAAGCGCTGGAGAGAGACATTCAGCGATTCAGAAGAGCTGTTCAGGTTGCGTTGCGTGTTTAAAGACGCAACGTTGGTGTTGACTGTTAATGTCATTATAGAACTCCTGGGGCCCTCTGACGGGGCTAGATTGACTGTGAGATAAAATTCTACAGGAAGGCTATCGGCTGATTTTGGTAAAACTTTAAAATTGCAAAATTTTTGAAGGGATTGGCCAAAAGCCAGGTGCCACAGGGGCGGGAGTCACTTTCAGAGTAGACCAACAATACGCAATTTACCCTTTGCGAGAATTTTTTTTCAACGATTCACCACTGCCCTCACGAGGTAAGCAATGGTGCTTGTGCCACAGCCAATATCACTCGTACCTTATTTAGCATTTCCTAATGGATTATTTCAGATACAAAAAAACCGCCAGGTAAAGGCGGTTAAGCTGAGGTAGAAATGGCAAGGGGTACCAATTTATTGTTGCGGGATTCTCTATCCAGCAACGGATGCGGTAAATAATTTTACTGCTTGCCACTGCCTACAACTGACGATAAACAACCCAGGGCAATACAGAGGGGTATCGAGCAGGGTCAGCAGTGGCCAACCGATTCCCGGCACCCCCTGGTAAGCGGTGACCGGAATTCAGCTTATTAACCACCCAGCAGATTCAATACCGCTTGTGGCAGCTGATTGGCCTGCGCCAGGATGGTTGTTCCCGCCTGTTGCAGAATCTGGTTTTTGGTCAGCTCTGCGGTTTCTGCGGCGAAGTCGGTATCTTTAATTCGACTTCTGGCGGCCGCTACGTTCTCATTAATGTTGTTCAGGTTGGCAATGGTATTTTCGAAACGGTTTTGAACCGCGCCGAGTGTTGCCCGCTGACTGTCAATCAGGGCAATGGCACCATCGACAATGGCAATGGCATCCTGAGCATTATCGGCAGTGGTCACATCAATGGTCTCTACTGTTTGCAGCACGCCGATGGTGTCGGTGGTGATTTCGCCAATGCTCGCTCCCAACAGGGTAAAGGGTTTGTTGGAGTCAAAGGTGACAGTACCCACCGCTTCCAGCTCGGTATTACCCGCACCGCTGAGCACCACATTGTTGGCAGAGAAGGTGCCATCCGGCAGTACTGGTGTAAAGGTGATGGAGGAGTCGTTGACGCCGCCGTTACCGTCGATTTCGGCAAAATTGCTCACCTGAATATTGTCGCCATCTTTGGCTTTGATAATCAGATTACCATTCTGGTCGATGGCGGCCGACAAACCGTTAGAACCCGAGTCAGCGTTAATCGCATCGCGCAGGTTTTGCAAATCCAGAGCCGGATCGCCGGTAGCTGTGATTACCATGTCGGTAGTATCGGAATTACCGTTACCATCGTTGGTGCCAATTGAAAGACTTATTGAGTCCCCCACACCGTTGGCCGCATCAAAGCCCACCAGAATATCGTTGGCACCGATGGCGATGGTATTAACGGCGCTGGCAACCACCCCGGTGGATTCCGAAGAGGCGTTAATGGCCTTGGCCACATCACCGGCGGTGTCACCCGCCTCAATGGCTAGGGATGAAGTACCAAAGGAGCCCACCACACCAACACTGCCAGGCGTATACTGCAGAGTACCGATAGTCGCAGAAATATTGCCCGATACAGTCCCTTCCGATTCCACTCGATAGTTACCCAATCGATCCGACGAGGCGTTGGTGAGCGTAACCTCAATGGTTTGATTAGCCTCTGAGCCAACCTGAAATGATGAGGTACCGAAGGTGCCATCCAGAATACGGCGGCCGCCAAAGGTGGTGGTCTGCGCAATTCGGGTCAGCTCATCTTTCAGTTGGTTTACCTCTTCCTGCAACGCCTGACGTTCAGTCGCGGAGTTGCTGCCGTTGGCCGATTGCAAGGCGAGGTCACGAATTCGTTGCAGAATATCGGTACTCTGCTGTAATGCACCCTCGGCCACCTGCGCCAAAGAGATACCATCACTGGCATTTCGCGCGGCTACAGTCAGACCATTAATCTGAGAAGTTAAGCGGTTTGAAATCTGTAAACCGGCAGCGTCGTCTTTAGCACTGTTAATGCGGTAGCCAGTCGACAGGCGCTGCAAAGATACATCGAGGCTACTCGATGAGCGGTTTAAGTTTCTCTGCGTATTTAAAGACGCAACGTTAGTATTTACTGTTAATGCCATTTTCTTTTCTCCTAGCCCCCGGCGGGATTAAGAACCTCATAATATGTCAGTTACAAACGGGACTTCGGCTCTAAAAAAATTTACTTTAGGAAAAATTGGCATTTTTCTGCCAACGGGTCTTACCGGCAGAAATTAATTTTCATTAATACAAAATAGTTATACATAAAGCTAATTTTATAAGCCTTAACCCCTCGGCTCAGTTCATTAACCGCTATGCGTCTCTGGCACCCCACTTGCTAAACATCCCAACAACCCGCAAGCAAGTCAAATCTTTACGGACAGTGTAATGAGTATGATTGAGCAATTAAGCCAAGCCCTGGCTGCCGGCAATGCCAGCCAGGCCCAACAGTTAATTACCGCAATCAGTCAGCAACAGGATTCCGCCAACGCACAGGTGCCACTGATCAACCTCTGCCTTAAGCACGGATTCCACCAACAGGGGCTGCAATGTTTTGCCAGGGCGGCAACTGATGAACAGTTTGCTTTACAAATATTGCCGCTTTTGCAGGAGCCACTGTTAAAGAGCTCCGCCGAACTCACCCTCGCCTACCTCACCGTCGCCCACCAAGCGCAGCCACAAAACCTGCAGCTGCTACTGACCCTGGCCGACAACCAGCTGCAGTTTAATCAGCTACAAGAGGCAGAGCAGGTATTAACCAAAGCACTGCAAACGCACTCCCACCCGGAAATTCTGGCACGACTGGCCGAGGTCTACTTCCGCTGGAACCGCTTCCACGATGCCAAAGCTTGCGCTCAGCTGGGCTTGGCTATGTCGGCCAACAACCCTCAGTCGCTCATTAATTTGGCGGTGGTCGAGAAAGCCCTTAACAATCTGCAGGAGTCCGCGCGACTGTTCAGCCAGGCACTGGAACTCGAGAGCAATAATTTTTACGCCCACATCAACCTGGCCCATCTCTATTTAACGACCGGGCAATTTAAGCTTGGTTGGGCGGAAAATGAGTGGCGCTGGCAGGATGCACACTGTAATAAAGAGATGTTGCCACTGCCCGAATGGCAAGGCGAGCAGAACGTCGACCACCACCTGCTGCTGTGGGCCGACCAGGGGCTGGGCGATCAAATTCAATACCTCTCGCTACTGCCGCAGGTAAAAGCCAAGGTAACGGTCAAGGTGGATTCCCGTCTGCACTCTCTGTTGACGGAGACCTGCACACTGCTCGATGCGGATTATCAAGGTGATTTCAGTGAGTTTGACAGCCAGCTGTCGTTGGGTAGCCTACCCCGTTTTCTCGTCCACCAATTTAGCGACCTGAAGCCCAGCACAGCTTATCTACAGCTGCCCTCGCCAGTGGCAGGCGCAAACCTGAAAACCAATCAAAAAAGGTGGCTGGGCTTCTCCTGGCGCGGGGGACGTTTCGGAACAGCGGCGGCCAGCCGCAGCCTGGAGTTAAGCCTGTGGCAGCCGCTGTTTGCGCTGGAGAATATTCAGTGGGTCAATCTGCAATACGATGCAACCGAACAGGAGATCGAGTGGCTGGCTTCACACAATGTGATCACACCGGAATTTGATCTGAAAAATGATCTGCTACAACTGGCGGGGGCAATGACAAGCTTGGATGGGTATTTCGGCGTGGATAACTCGACCATCCATCTGGCCGGAGCCCTGGGAGTCAAAAGCTGGCTGCTGTTAACCCCAATTGCCGACTGGCGTTGGTTCACCGATGCCGAGTATTGCTACTGGTATCAGTCCGTGCAGTTACTGCGCACACTACCACTCAATAACGAAGCGCTGGCGGCGTTCTATCAAAGTGCCCAGGCACTCCTGGCATAAACGCCAGCGGCGTCTTCGCTCCCGCGTGGTCGCCGCAGGTTTGCCGATTTTTAATAACTGAGTAGTCAGATAATCGAAATGGCCGGGTTATCGAAATAGAGAGCGGCCGCCGGCAATCTGCGCTAGCAGCCCTGCAACTGTTGGTCGATGGCGTGGGCCAAAGTGTAAACAGAGTCCAGTCGGCCTTTGATGATCTGTTCGGGCGTAAACTGCACAGCAAACACTTTTTGCACTTTGACAATAAATTTGAGGGTGCTCATAGAGTCGAGCAGGCCACTGGCGTAGTAGTGAATGTCACCGTCCTGGTCCGCTTCAACCTCGCCGTATTTAGCTAATTCGTCGATCAGCCACTGACAGATGGTCTCGTAACTGGGTGGTGCCTGCATTTCTAACGGTCGTACAGCGCTCATTGATTACTTCCCATTGTTGACTAGCGTGAGAACGGCCCATTACTTCCATTAAGTGTAGACCCTCCTGCGCTGGTTCAATTCCGTATTCTTTCCATATTGTTGAAATTTTATTCTGCCGCTGGCTCACCACTGCCGTGGCGAAATCGCGGTAGAGATTGGCAAAAGCCTCGATAAACCCGGACGGGTGACCAGCCTTAAAGCGGTTGTACTGCCCTTCATTAGCCACCAGGCAGCTGCCACCACGCTCGACAATCTCCCGTCTGCCATCGACAAAGTTGAGCTGCAATTGCTCGGGCTCGGTCTGCAGCCAGAGCGCGGACCCCCTATCCCCCATCACCCTCAGGCTCAGGCCGTTTTTATAGCCCAATGCCGACTTGCTCACCCAGTAGCGGCAGTGCAGGTCGTCCTCGTAGTCGACCAGTGCGGTGGCATCGTCCACCACCGAGTCAAACCAACCGAAGGTGTTGTGGTCGGCCAGCACCCTGAGCGGTCGCTTGCCGGTCAGGTAGTAGGCCAGATGATGCAGGTGGGTAGTGAGATCCAGATGCAGGGTGGCAATGGTGCCATCCTGCAAGCGCCAGGGCTGAGGGCTGGGCTTCTCGCCGTTTTCCAGCAGGCGGGCAAAGCCCTCCTGCGGCATCTCTAAATGCATGTGCCGGATGCGGCCCAGTTGTCCCACCCGAACACGCTTACGCAGCTCCCGCACCATGGGGTAGCCGCTGTAGTTGTAGGTGACCAGCAGCCGGCCATCGGAGGCTTTCAAGCTGCGTTTAATCGCCTCGGCCGAGGCGACGCTGTCGGTCAGGGACTTCTCGCAAATCACGGTGAGGCCGGCGTCGAGCGCCGCACACACCATATCCTGATGAGCCGGCGTCGGGGTAAGAATGGCCACGGCATCCAGCTCGGTACGGCACTCGGCCAGCAGTTGCCGCCAATCGTCATAGACCCGCTCCGGTGGTAAACCATACTGCCGGGCGGTAAGTTCATTGATGTCGTTGTGGCGGCTGAATGCCCCGGCCACCAGTTGCCAGCAGCCATCCAGGTGGGAGGCCGAATAGTGGGCGTAGCCAACGGCGGAGTTACAGCCACCGCCAATAAAGGCAAGCTTCAGATGGGGCGTCTCTCGAGTTATCACAGACTCACCTCCGGGGTGTTTTGAGCCACCTCTGTGGCCGGCACCAATAGGGGGACCAACTGGCTGCGCTGGAGTTTACCCAACGCGGTTTTCGGCAGCTGCTCAACAAAAAACCAGTGCCTGGGCAGCTGGAAATCGGCCAGCTGCTCGGCCGCGGCCAGTGTTAATAACGACGGGTTGTGAAGGGTATCGGCCGCAGCAACGACGGCCACCGCCACCGCCTCCCCCAGTTGGCCATCGGGATAGGGAAAGGCCGCCGACTCTTGTACTCCTGCAAAACCATTCACCACCGCCTCAACGTCACTGGGATAGATGTTTACCCCACCGGAGATAATGATCTCCTTTTTACGGCCGGCGAAAAAAAGAAAGCCCTGGGTATCGAAATAACCCAGATCACCGGTTTTAAAGTAACCCTCATAATACGACTGAGCGGTTACCTGGGGTTGCTGAAAATAGCCGGAGAAGGCCATGGGCGACTGTACACAAATCTCGCCAACATTGTTGGCCGGCAGTGGCTCACCCTGGTCGTCAACAATTTTGGCCTTCACCCCAGGCAGCAAGCGCCCTACCGAGCCCAGCGGCACAGCCGGGGTAAACGCCACATCACTGACAATGGCCACCTCCGAGGCGCCGTAACACTCGTGGAAGCGGCAATTAATTTGCGTTAACAAAGCCCGCTTAACATCGGTAGCCAGCAGTGCCGATGACGACACCAGCACGCGCAGGCTGGTCAAGTAGTTGGCGACGGGCTGTTCTCCGACCAGCTGTTGCAGCTGTGACGAGGCAGCGATGGTAAATGTCACCTGCTCCTGCTGAATAATCTCCAACCAGCGCTGTTTGTGGTACTTGTTCATCAGCACCAAGGTACCGCCCGAAAGCAGCGCAACGAACAGCAACCGCTGAGCCAGGGAGTGGTAAAGCGGTGTCGCCGCCAGGGTAATATCGCCGGCGGTGAGACCGTAGAGTTCAATGGCCGCCTGAGCACGCAAAAACTTGGTTTTTTGGCTCAAGACAATGGGCTTGGGGTCGCCGGTAGAGCCCGAGGTCATGGTCAGGATATAGGGCGCACTCTCAACCACCGGTGCATCAGGGGCAACGGGAGAATCAGCAGTCGACGCGTGGCAGATGACAATCGGCTCATTGGCGTAGACGCAATACCAGTCAATGGCCGGACAGGCACCGTGTAGATCCTCCACCAGCGGTTGCCAGGCGACCACCGCTTTGGCTCCCACCCGTTGGCTGGCGGTAGCGACTGCCGCCTGGGTACTGGCCAGGGGCAGAGGCACATAGACCAAGCCACACTCGGCCGCCGCCAATAGCACCACCACGCTGTGCCAACCATTGGGCAGCAGGCTGAGCAGTGAATCGCCAGCCACCAGGCCGGCTCTGTGAAAATGCGCCGCCTGTTGCTCCACGGCGGCCATTAAATCGATACAGGAGTAACGGCGGTTGCCAATAATCAGAACCGTTTTATCCTCTTGGCCTAAATAGGCTTGGCGAATGGCAGGAATTAACATCGGCGCCCTTCCAACAGCAACAGGTAGGTACGGCTGTCGAGCTCAAACACGGTGCCCGGCTCACTCACCACCACCTGATTCGCCTGTGTGTTGCGGGTCACCAAGGTATTGGCCCCCACAAAAGTCCCCGGTGCTAACACCACGCCATGAGCGACACTGGCATTTACGCCAAAAAAGCAGTTGTCCCCGACAGTCACACCGCCGGCAATGGCCACACCGGAATTAATCCAGACGTTATCGCCAATGTTACAGTCGTGGCCAATGTGCACACCGCTGGCAATAAAGGTGTTGTCGCCTACGCGTGAATTGCAGTGGATTGAGCAGTGATCAAACACCACACTGTTCTGGCCGATACTAACGCCCGTGTGCAGCCACAAATCGGGAGCAATAAACTGGGCCGGTTGAAAACCCATTGCCCAGGCGCGCTGGCTGATATTCGCACGCAGATCGTTCATCTCTCGATACCCCACCGCCACAATCAACCGGTGTTGTTGCGGTGGGTAGTGGTCGGCCAGTGCTTCAAAGGCGACCAATGGCAAATTGCAGAAAGTGTTGCTGTGGCAGCAGCTGTCTTCCACGGTATAGGCGACAACCTCATAACTGCTCTGCAAATAGGAGGCGTAGGTCGCCGCCATGGCACCGTTGCCATAAATTACCAGGGGCGCCCGTGGCGCGAGTGTAGAGCCGCTACTCATAGCGCAAATAGCACCGATTCAGCAATGCCACCCGAGTAGTGGCGAAAATAAAATTGCCGCGGTACTTCAGCACTGCGCAACCACTGCCAGATATTTTTAAAATCATCCGGCAGATGGTAAGCCGATACGGCAAAACCCACGTGAGCACTCTGCAACGCTTTGCTGGCGCCACTCAAGGCCATCATCTCGGCCCCTTCGATATCCAGTTTTACCAGCGTGGCATCATCGGTCAGCAGGTGGTCGATGGTAGTCATATCAACCGCGTCGCCGCCGGTGGTAACGATTTTGGCCGAGGTACCGGTGCCGGAAAAATGGACCACATCGCAGCGATCACCGAGGCAAGCGGGCAGCACTTCAATGTTGTCTAACCCGGCCAGATTATTGGCAATTAACGAGCGATTGCGGGCACTCGGCTCAAGCAATTTAATCGATTGATAGTCCGGGTAATATTCCGCAAATTTCAAACTGTCACAGCCATCAAAGGCGCCACCATCGATGAGATGACAGTAATTTCTATCGAGCAGAAAGGGTTCGAAATACTGCTGATCAATTTTCACCTCGAAGTCGGCCAGGTAGTCGATATTCAAGCTTTCGCGAAAAGCCAATACTGCCTCGAACTCAATCTGCGAGCGGGTATCGGCAAAGTCTAACGCCCAGCTGCGCACCAATGACAGGTCGTTCTTGATGCCCAAATAGGCCTCAGCCAACATGGTGTTACGAAAATTTTCCGGCCACTGGCTAATAATCTCACCGATAAAAATTACCGTGGCGAACTGCAACGATTTAAGCCGGGCCTGAGCCTGATAGGCACGGGAGTTGTAAACACAATTAATAATCGGTGCTGTCGGATCAATATCCGCCAGCGTTAAACGCGGCAGACCCAAAATGGTTTTGGCATTACTGAATTCATCAATAATACCCAGCAGGGGGTAAAACTTGGCCAGGGCTTCGGTATGTTCGTTATAGCCAAAGGCATAGGCCGGTAGTGCCGAGATAGTCATTACGCCTCCGAAACCGATACCGCAGGCGTGGCCTGCACAACGGGTTTAAAGGCCAGACGGTCGTCAACGCTCCAGAAGTGTTGCCCTTGCGCCTGGATTACCTCATGTTGCTGATAAACCCATAAAAACAGGTCGTTCATATCCTTGCGTTTATGTTCGCTGGCGGCACCAAACAGCAACTGATCAATATCCAGCGCCTGCAGCTGTTCACTAATCGTTACCCGCAACGGGTCGTCGTCGACCAGACGCACCGCCGCAGCGACATAGTCACTGATGCTGTTAGCCCGGCAAAACTCTGGCAACCCCACCCGCTCACTAAAGGCATAGTCGGTATGACTGTGCGCCTCGGGTCCATCCAGGCAGACAATCGGCAGGGCCAGACGGGCACTATCGATAAAGCCGTTGGTGTTACCAAACGGAAACGGGCTCAACACCAGGTCGCACTGACTTAAGCAGGCCATATAGTTGTTGTAATGCATATTCTCATGCACCACACAGGGCATAATCTCTTCCAGGCGCAGAGCAATGGCGAGGTGGTTCACGCCACTCAAATTGGGAAAGAAATGAAACTCCACCGGTCGGCTGCACTGCTCTGCGATCGACTGGCAGGCATTTAATACAGAAGGATTCAATTTATAGGCGATGCTGGGCACGGCGATACGAACCACCTCGGGATTACGGCGAATCACGCTCTCTGCTTTTGCCGTTAGGGAACCCATACTCAAAGCGAAGGTGCCGTCCTCAACGTGCAGAACGGTTTCATTGACACAGTTGGGATCGCCCAGTGTGCTCGCTTCGGCAAACAGGTAATCGATATGCTCACTGTAGCTGGTGGCTGGGTGACCCATGGTCATCATTTGTATGGGCGCCAACCGAAATTGCGCCAGCCCCACGGCCCACGACTCCATACCTAGGCTTGGGTAATAGATAATATCCGGGGCAATGGCTAACACTTGACTGATAACCGATTTTATCTGCTTGATTTTGGTCTCGCGCGGCAGAATCACCTGCTCATCAAACAGTTTCAGGCTATTGGCATCGACCCGATGTTCCGCACTCAATAGCACCAGATGAAAATGCTCCTTCAAACCGGCAATTGCCCGGCCGTAGCAGCGGAACATGGCGTGGTTAGAGGTGAATCGCTCACAGGCCACCAGCAGTATTGGCCGCTTCTTAAGCGTTCGCTGGCGGCTGATAAACGGTTGTTTGGCGCCTTGCTTCTGGCAATAATTTTTAATGATTTTATTGAGCGTAATTTTTACTCGGTGTTTATCCGGGTTGTTCATGTAGCTTAAGAACATCCAGGTATTCACGGTGCGGTGAATGGCGGTGTCGGAGGGCATTACATTACTGAAGCGGTCAATAAAAGCCAGCACATCATTGCGCGTCTGGTCGGCGTCATCGCTGAGCACCATTTCGTTGTCGAGCAGGCTTAGCCAGAACAGATAGGCCAGCTCTACCGGCAGCGCGGCCAATAGATTATTGACCAGGTCTCGGCCAGTAGAGGCGGTGCAGGCCAGAATTACCTTAAAAAAATCGCCTTCATTGCGGTACTGCACGCGGGAGTCACTTTTGCGTTCACCGATAAACTCCAGGCAGTGGCGCATATCGATAAAATCGGTGGCCGCAAACAGCGTCACCAGATAGCGCTTATAGAGCAGAAGATATTCAAACCCCTGGCGATTCAACTGCCAATTGGGGTCACAGATCAGTGCCGTAGCTGCTGAGCAAAAGCGGGTGAGCAGCTGCTTGGCAGAACTCTTGCGGCGATTGCGGGCCACCCCCGCATCACTGACCGTGACCAGATCCCAGGTTTTCTGTTCGAAGCCTTGCAGGGCTTGAATCAACAGTAAAGTGGCACCTTCGTAATCCCGCGCGTAGACCGCCCGTTCGAAATCTTCCAGTTCGCACAGTGGTTGCTGTTGCTGAGTATTGTTCATCTGCCTGCGGCCTACTGTTGTTTATTTGACGCTAATAGTGTGACCAGCTAAAAAGCAGAAACTATGCCAGCCGTTTTTTAGTGACAAATTCCCTTCGCAGTACGGCAATTCAGCGCAGGCTGACGGAATTTTGCTACTTATTTGCCAGCGACATTACGTTTGCACCCACCGGCTCGGGAAAATGGATTGTCGTATTGGCCAACACCTGAGTCAGCGCGCGGGTAATCGCCCGCATCTCTCTGTCGTTGAGCTGCAGGTGGAAGGGCAAGCCGATAATGCGATCACTCAACTGCTCGCTAACGGTCAGATCGCCAAACTTCAGCGATGCATTTTTAATATAGCTGTCGAACGCCGGATGCTGATGCAGCGGCGGGCAGTACCACTGGCGCACGCCAATCTGTTGCGCCTCCAGCGCCTGGCAAACAGCGGTGGCAGAGCCCGGCACCGCTACCACAAACAGCGTTGGTGAGTTGGGCGCCAGCCCACTTTGATAGGTCAATGCATTCCTGAGTGGTTGCAACCGCTCGCGCAATTTGCGGTAGATAATTCTGCGACGGGACTTCATCTGCGGGAAGCGCTCAATTTGGCACAAACCCACGGCCGCGTGGTATTCACTCAGCTTGGCATTCATACCCACCGTATTAATTATGCCTTTGCCAAAACCAAAGTTGGTCAGCTCCCGGGCGGTTTGCAGATACTCCCGATCGATCGACAACAGGCCGCCCCCCTCACCTATGCCTAACGATTTGGTGGCGTGAAAGCTGTAGGCAATATCTACTCGTGGCTTGGGGGTATGCGCGGGAAAGGCACCGGCGGAATCAATCAACACCTGGCAATCGTATTGGGCGGCAAACTTCTGCCAGGCCTCGGTATCCAGGGTTTGGCCATAAGCGGCAACCGGCATCACCACCTTGGCGCCGGACTTTGCCACCACCCCGGTGGCAATTTCCGGTGTTAATACCCAGGAATCGGAATCGACATCGGCCAGTACCGGAATTAATCCGGAGCGGATAATAGCGGTGGCGGTGGCCGGAAAGGTGAGCGAAGGCAATACCACACGGGTACCCGGGCGCAAGCGGTAAGCGCTTAAGCCAACCTCCAATGCGGTGGTACCCGAGCAGGTGGAGACCATGGCGAAATCTTCGGTGGCGCGAGGATTTTGAGCTTTTAACAGTGCCACCAGCTGCGTTTCAAATTCCAGGCAGAGGGGCCCGTAATTTGAGTACCAATGGTTGTGATCAATTTGCCTTAACCAAGGCAAGATCTCATCGGTAGAGGGTAAATCTGGCACCATCAGCGGGATCATAACTGCTCCACAAAGTCGACGAGGAAATGTCTCAGGCGTTGGTTCGCCAAAGCTCTGGTGCTATGAACTCACCCACTCTGGCCGCGTCAGGTGTTAATTCCAACGCATTGGCCAATGACAAAAGTTCACCGCTATTACCAGTTATCAGGTTATCGGCTGAAATTTCGAATACTTGAGCCGCGCTGTTTTTTAGCCCCATCAGCCGCAACTGATACTGGTCCACAAAATCCTGCCAAAACTGGCGTTTGGGGGAGTGGTGCGCCATGAAGTGGGTGCGCAGACAGGAGTCGATAATATCGTCCGGATTGCGCCGCACGATCACCCATCGCGCCTCGGGAAAAACCTGCTGATAGATCGGCCACAGCAGAGTCATCTTGGCGTCTTTGTAAAGCCAGGGCTGTTGCCCTCGGTAACCATCTTTGGTGAGCAGCTGCTCGAAGGCGTTCAGCAGCCCCTGAGCCCGAGGTACCTGCTGGAACTCCGGCAATGATTTAACACCCAGAGGATCACAACCCAATGAGGTGAGAATGGGTTTGGTGAGCTGCTCGCGCAGGTATTGGTTTTCAAAAAAACCACGCGGGTTGCCAACCCCGCCCGCGACCGTGGTCCCCACCCAGGCGCCACACAGATGCAGACATCCGGCCACCATCGAGGTACCGGAGCGCGGCAGTCCGGTGACAAAAATTGGTGCTGAGAAAAAATTCGGATCAGCCATTAGCCCAAGCGATCAAACAGGCTCAAGCTGGTGACGCGCACGTAGCTCTGCTGTGCCGCCTGCAGTATGGTCTCCTGCAGCGAGAGGTCACTGAGCGCCTTGGCAAAGTCGATATCCTCAATATTGGCGAGAGCCTCGGCGTTATAGATCTCGGAATCCTCATGCAGATAATCGGTGGACTCCAACACATTCATGCGCGCACCAATCCGAGCGGAGACCGTGTCGAGATTGCGGCCGGCGTTATCAAGGTTATCCAGTATTGCGCCCAGACGATCGCTGAGGTGTTGATTGGCCGCGCTCTCTTCTGCTGGCTGCTGCAACAGCTGGGTCAACGCGTAGGCCGTGGCCATCAGCCCCTGGGTCTCCTGGCGATCGATCGAAAACTCAGTAGTGGTTGCGCCACCGGCTCCCACCACAAAGCCGTTTTCATCCACCGGCAGATAGAGTGTGTAAACCTGCCCCATCTCTGCGGTCATATCCACCTCTACCTCCAGAAAACCGTCGGTCGCGTAGGTATCCGCATTCAGATAGTTAATGTTGGTCGATGCTATTGGACCGGTGCCATCCGGCTGAATATAGGCGAAGGTAAAATCGAGCGGCACATCGGGAAAATTGGGGTCGGCGGCATCGCGATTGTCACTCATGGTGAGCGTGGTGGTTTGTGGCATTGCCACCGCGGTAAATTGGTCGTAGTAGTTATCAAACGCCTGTTCGTCGGCCAAATTGCCTGCACCGATGTAGTAACCAACCGTGCTATTGCTGCTGCTCGCTATCCGATGGCTGTTGTCGATATGCTGAAAGACATCAAAGCCGCTATCGCGTATAGAGACATAATTACCGCCGGCAATTTCCACTTCCCGCTCACTGGCATCACCCACGTAAACAACACTGCCGTCCGGTTGTAGCTGGAAGGGTTGAATATTGGCCTGGCTGCCGGCAAATAGATACTCACCGCGGGCATTTTGGCTGTTACCGAGGGAAACCAACTGTTCGTAAATTTGCTGGCTTTCCAAAGCGATCGCTTCGCGGTCTTCATTGGTCAGTGCGCCATCACCGGCCTGTATCGTCAACTCTTCCAATCGCTGCACGGCGGTGAGCACGCTGGTTAAAATCGACTCCTCTTCCGAGAGGTTGTTGTTGGCCAGGGTAATGTTGTCGCGGTAACGGGAGATTAAGGCGTTATCTTCCTGCAAATTCAGAATGCGGGTGGCGGCCACCGGATCATCCGAGGGCGTAAGCACACGTTTGCCGCTACTGACCTGCTCCTGTGTGCGCAACAGATCAGAATAGATATCCTGAATACTGTTGATACCCGAGCCAAACGCCTGTGTGGTAGAGACTCTCATGATTTAGCCTGTTAAAGTTCCAAAATGCGATCGAACAACTGCCGAGCAATGGCAATGACCTGGCTGGCGGCGCTGTAAGCCTGCTCAAAGCGGATAAGATTAGCCGCCTCTTCATCCAGATTTACTCCAGATATCTCCTCTCGATTATCAAACGCCTGTTGGAAGATATCCTGATTGGCCTCTGTCTCAATTTTTTTCTGCGCGGTAACTACACCGACGGTTTCCACCAACTGACCGTAGGAGTCGACCAACCCCTGATTGGGCCCTGTAACCGCGCTACTGCTGCGAATAAGATCCGCCGTTTGCAACTCCACCATCGCCAGCACATTGCGGTTATCAGCCACGCCGTCACTGTTGAAGTCTACCGAGATAGCATCACCATTCTGCGGCCGACCGGAAATATCCATCGTCACATCCACCGCATTACCCAGCCCATCATCGATGGTGAAGGTAAGGCTGTTGTTAACGCCGGGAGTAAAAGCAAGGTTAGCAGGCGATACCGAGTACCCCACCGGCACGTTGCTGATCTGCCAGAAGCCTCCGGTTTCATCATAGATCAGATCAAACGGGGTTGCCCCGCCCGCCGATACCAGGGGCTGGGTATTGGTATCCAGAGGCGTAATGATTTCTGGCTGGCTAATTGTAATCTCACCGCGATTGTCCAACGAGGTGATCGCACGCAACGGCGCAGCAAACGCCAATTGCGTAGGCTCATTCAACACCATGGAGATCAGTTCTGCGGAGCGCCGGGTGGGCGACAACATAAAGCCGTCACCATCGGCAACGGCGCCGGCAGTGAGTTGAATTTCTATTCCCTCACTGGGCAGGCTGATGGTCGCTGGTAACGGAATCGAGCCGGAATCCACCACGCTGCTATCATCCAGGCGCACGATCTCATAGTTGCCGCCGGTTACCCGCAACGTGTAATCACTGGCCGTTAACAGGCTGGTATCGGTAACGGCAATCTGCAATAACGCATCACCGTTATTAGCAGTATCTGCGGTTACGCGATTGACCATCGCCGCGCTGGTATTAATATCGTCGAATATATTAACGCCAAAATTGCCTTCCAGATCGAGTCCTTGAGCCTGCTGTTGGTTAATGGCATCGGCCGTTACCAACGCCAGTCGACCCAACTCATTCAATGAGGGCACCACCAACTCCTGCTGGTAGGTAAGCAGGCCACCCAACTGGCCACCGCTGATGACGCTGGTGATATCAGTACCCGATCTCGGCTGAATAATCGACAACTGAAAATTGGCATCCAGCGAGCGGGTGGTTTCCAGCAGAGTTACATCGCCACCAACCACCAGTGGCTGACCAGTACCAATAAACAGATTGACCGTACCATCGGTTTGCGGGGATGTGGTGACCCCCACCAATTCACTTAAATCACGAATGGCCTGATCGCGCCGGTCGATCAGATCATTCGGCTGACGGCCGTTGGAAAAGGCAGCGGCGACGGAATCGTTCAGATCGGCAATGCTGGTTACCAGCTGATTAATCTGGCTGACCAGCGCCTCAGCCTGATTATTGATGTAGCTATTTTGATCGTTAATTTGTTGATACAAAAGGTTGTAGCGGTCGGCCAGGCCATCCGCTTCACTTAACACCAGCTGCCGGGTTGCCGGACTTTGCGGATCTTCCGATGCTGTTGAAAGCGAGGCAAAAAAGCTCTCCAGACTTGTGGTCAAACTGGTGTTGGTGGAAGCCAGCAGTGAGTCGAGTTGCGACGCCTGGGAAAGATAGGCCTGAGACTGCTGCAAGTCCTGCCCGGCCAGACGCAACTCTTCATTGATGAAGTCGTTATAGAGGCGATCGATACCTGTGATACGGGCACCGGCGCCAATATAGCCGGCACCGGTAAAATTGGGTTGTTGGGTTGCCTGCTCAGTACGTTGGCGGGAGTAACCCTCGGTATTGGCATTGGTAATATTATGGCTGGTTGTGGCGAGCGAAGTCTGAGCTACGTTCAAACCACTGAGCGCGATATTAATTAATGACATACATCACACCTGAAATAGAACCGCTGCATCTGTTTACCATCGGAGAACTGCTGCCCGCCTTATTGCTGGCCGTTAAATTCAGGCCGCTGCAAAATCGCCATGATTTTACTGGCGTAGTCCGGATCCGTGGCGTAGCCCGCTGCCTGTAAGTGTTCAACATAGGCCTGGTTATCCGCGGCACACTCCAAGGCCTTTTGGTAACGCGGGTTGCCCTGCATAAATTGCACGTAATCGTCAAAACTCTCGGCTATGGTGTCGTAGGAGCGGAAGTTCGCACGCTCCCTGGCGGCCACACCATCGCGATATTCGACGGTTGTCACCTGTACACTATCCCCTTGCCAACGGCCATCACTTTTAATATTGAATAGGTTATTACTGCTGCCTGTGGCATTAGCGGTGATATGTTCACCCCAACCGGTCTCGAGCGCGGCCTGCGCTAACAACACATTTTTATTAACGCCCAAACGATTGGCAGCCTGTTCGGCGTGCTCAGATAAAGCCGAGAGAAAATTATCGCGATTAATGTTTTCTGCTGAAACTTTGGCGTTGGCAGCATCGGAGGTTGTCTTGGCCGACAAATTCGTCTCTGCACCTGGGGCCGCAACACGCGCTAGCGAGCTGGATGTAACCGCTGTGGGCAGGATACGTTGAGTGACCGGTTGTGACTCAGACGCAGACTGCCAATCCAACTGATATTGATTCATCATCTGCCTGGCCAGCATATCCGCCAGACCATAGCCGCCCTTGCCGGCCATCTCCATAGACATCTGCTGATCAAACATCTGCTGGTGAAATTGCATCTCACCCGTGTTGGCGAAATTATCTTTACCAATTAAATCAACACAGGAGCGCATCTCTTTCATTAACTGGCTGATGAAATAGGATTCAAACTCCTGAGCGACTTTCATGATCGCTTGCGGATCTTTATTACGCCCCAACTTTTTCACATCGTTAAGGGAGTTAAGATCGGTATAAGCATCGGCGCTCGATAGTGCGCTATTGGTGTTTATGTTCATCGTTAGATAACCACCAACTCGGCGTGCAGAGCGCCCGCCTGTTTCAATGCTTCAAGAATCGCCATTAAATCACCAGGCGCAGCACCGACTTCGTTCACAGCGCGCACAATGTCATCCAGCGTAGAACCAGGGGCAAACTTGAACATAGGCTTGGGGCCATCTTCCACCACGATCTCGGAGCGCGGCACAACGACGGTATCACCGGTTGAAAGCGGGCCTGGCTGGCTCACCTCGGGGTTTTCCCGAATGGTAACGGTAAGGCTGCCGTGAGTAATCGCAACCGGCTCCACCGTGACATTACTGCCCACAATAATAGTGCCGGTGCGGGAGTTGATTACCACCTTGGCCGCGCCCTGGCCTGGGTCTACCTCGAGGTTTTCCACCATTGAGATAAAATCAACCTTCTGTGCGGCGTTAACCGGCGCTGCAACCACGATTGAAGTTGGATCATTGGCGTAAGCGGTCTCTGGGCCAAAGGTTTGGTTGATTACATCAGCGACGCGTTTGGCCGTGGTGAAATCGGCCTGGTGCAGATTTAAAATCAGTGGTCGACCACCGGCAAACTCCAGGGGCACAGCGCGCTCAACCATGGCACCACCGGGAATGCGGCCCACGCTCGGCACATTAACCGTAATGCGGGAGCCATCGGCGCCATCAACGCCTAAGCCGCCCACCACCAGATTACCTTGAGCAATAGCGTATATCTCGCCGTCGATACCTTTGAGGGGCGTCATTAACAGACTACCGCCGCGTAACGAACCGGAATTACCAATGGAGGAGACCGTAATATCAATCGGCTGGCCTGGCTTGGCAAACGCCGGCAACTCCGCATGTACCGCCACGGCAGCAATGTTATCCAGCTTCATACGGGTGCCATCCGGAATCGAAATACCAAACTGTTTCAGCATGGAATTAAAGGATTGGGCGGTAAACGGTGATTGGTTGGTGGTATCGCCAGTGCCATCCAGGCCGACCACCAGACCATAGCCAATTAACTGGTTGCTACGCACACCCTGCACACTGGTGATATCTTTTATACGCTCGGCCAATACCTGGGGAGCGACCAGTGTGGTCAATGCCAACGCCAAAAAGAGGGAGCTAATTCGCAACATATTAAAAAGGCCACAATGCGCTATTGAAGAATCGAGACAGCCAGCCCATACGGTTACTCTCGGCCAACTCACCGGTGCCGCTGTAACTGATTCGAGCATTGGCGATGCGGGTAGAGGCGATGGTATTGTCAGTGGCAATATCCTGGGGCCGCACAATACCGCTCAAGCGGATAAATTCATCGCCGCGGTTTAAGGTTAACCACTTTTCACCACGGATAACCAAATTGCCATTTTCCAGAATATCGGCCACGGTAACGGTAATATTGCCTTGCAGGCGATTGCTTTGATCGGCATCCGCCTCACCGCTAAAATCCCGTTGCGCAGTGAGGTCGGTAAGCAGGCTAAGGTTAGAGACACCAAGCCCCGTTCCCAACAACGTGCCTTCATCAACACCGATATTATTATCTTTTATCACCGAGACGTTGGTCGATTTGCTGGAGGTGGTACGCTCCTGCAGAACAACAGTGATGATATCGCCCACCCGCATCGCTTTGGAGTCGCCATAAAGTGACATTGCGTAGTTGCGGCTGTAGAGAGAGCCATTACTGGGCGGCTCCCGGGCTGCACTCGGTGCCATCACCGGGGCAAAATAGGGATCACTATCCGGCTTGGGCGCCAGTGTTTGCGAACCACAAGCCGCCAGCAAGCAGGCCGCTTGTACCATCGCCAATAATTTAACCCACTCAGCCAGCATACCTTTCAACCTATAAGTTCTGGGTAATGTACTGCAGCATTTGATCGGCAGTAGAGACCACTTTGGAATTCAACTCGTAGACACGCTGGGTGGTGATCATATTGACCATCTCTTCGACGATATCGACATTGGAGTTCTCCAAAGTACCTTGCATAATCTCACCCAGCCCATCCAGGCCTGCAGTACCGGTGACCGGGTTGCCACTGGCTGCAGTTTCATAAAAGAGGTTGCCACCGAGGGATTGCAAACCAGCTGGGTTAATAAAATCAACGGTTTCGATTGTACCCAGCAGTTGCGGGTCTGCTTCACCAAGGATATTGGCAGAGACGGTGCCATCCGTACCAATGGTGACGGTACTGGTATTTTCCGGAATGGTTATCGCAGGCTCCAGCAAAAGACCATTGGCGTTGACTATTTCGCCATTGGCATTGAGATGGAACTGGCCATTACGGGTGTAAGAGGTAGAGCCATCGGGCATGGTGATCTGGAAAAAGCCGCGGCCACTGATGGCCAGGTCCAGCGACTGATCCGTTACCTGCAAACTGCCTTCACCAAACTGCTTTTGAGTACCCACCACACGCACACCGGTACCCAACTGCAGACCAGAGGGCAAGGTGGTGTCCTGCGTGGTTTGCGCGCCGGGCTGCCGGGTAATCTGGTATAAGAGATCTTCAAAGACAGCTGCATCTCTTTTGAAACCCACCGTTGATGCGTTGGCCAGGTTATTGGAAATCGTTGTTAGTTGAGTGTCTTGAGCGCTCAACCCGGTTTTACTTACATACAACGCTGCGTGCATGGAACAACCTCAAATATTTTCACTTTGTTAGAACTTAACCAACGCCTAGCTATCGGTGACCTTTCATCTACTGCAACATTAACCCTGTAAATCCGGTTAACTTTTTATCTAGTTAACTTTTATTCAATTAACTGAGTTGCAATAGCCGTACCGAGGCATCGGAATTCTCTTCTACCGTCGACATCATTTTGATCTGTGTTTCATACTGGCGGGCCAACGCCAAAATGTGCGTAAACTCATCGATCACATTGACATTGCTGCCTTCCAAAAAGCCGGAGGCCACGGTAACGTTTGGATCCTCCTGCAGGTCACTGCCATCGTTCAGACGAATCAGGCCATCGCCGCCCTTCTCCAAATTAGCCACATCGGGGTTGACCAATCGCAACCGATCAATCACCGCCAGGGATTCTGGCCCCTGCCCTTGCACCTGGATATTGATGGAGCCATCCCGTGCTATCTCTATTTTCTCCAAAGGCGGCAAAACAATGACACCGTTGCTGCCCATTACCGGCAAACCATTGCCGGTTTGCAGCAGGCCATCAGCGCCAATCACCAAATTACCCGCCCTGGTCAAAGCTTCACTGCCATCGGGCGCGGTGACCACAAAAAAGCCGTCGCCCTCTATCGCCAGATCCAGGTCCCTGCCGGTCTCTTCCATGTTGCCCAGAGTAAAATCGGTAGCCGGCCGTTCGGTTTGTGAATAGGCACGTGTCGGCAGGCCACTACCGTAATAGACGCCCTGACTTCGGGCCTGCTCGAAATCGGCACGAAAGCCTGTGGTATTGGCATTAGCCAGATTATTGGCCCGGGCGGTTTGTGCCAGCATATTGTTTTTGGCACCAGTCATAGCAATGTAAATAGCGCGATCCACAACGACTCCAAATTCAAAAACGCCAAAAAATTGTTGTTAACTTAAAGAGAGCAACAACAATGCCAGAAAAATTATTGACGGTAATTTTTTGAGCGTGAAAGCCATAAATCGCAGGCAAAAAAAAGGCGACTTTCGTCGCCCAAATCGCACAGTCAATTTTGGTATTAGCGAATATTAATAATTGTTTGAGTAACCTGGTCGGCCGTCTCAATGGTTTTTGAATTCGCCTGATAATTTCGTTGCGCAATAATTAATTGCACCAGTTGTTCTGTTAAATCGATATTAGACTCTTCCAGCGCGCCGGAATTAATCAATCCCAATGCTGCCGAGCCAGGTGAACCGATGTTCGGGTCGCCCGATTGATATGTTTGCGCCCATGAGTTGGAACCTACCGGTTGTAAGCCCTGATTATTGGCAAATTCAGCCAAAGCAAATTGGCCAATAACACGGGACTGTCCATTGGTGAAACGGGCGAAGATGATTCCGGTTGAATCAATTTCCAAACCGGATAGCCGGCCGGTGGTGTAGCCATTTTGAGTCACATCGGTCACACCAAAATCGGAACCAAACTGTGTTGTACCCAGGTAATCGATAGTCATATCGGGACGGGCTGGGTCTGTGGCATCTGGGTCGGCCCAGCCAGCAATGGTGATTTCAGTATTGCCATCGACACCGTCCACCGACGCCAACTGGCCCGTGGAATCAAAAGCCAAGCGGTTGGCGGTGGGATTGCCCAGAGCGTCGACCGCCGCAGCCTGCCCATCAATAAAGGAGTACGCATCCCACTCGGTGCGGGTACCATTGACACCCACCTGCACATAATATTGAGTTAAGGTGTGGCTGACACCCAAGGCGTCGTAGACGGTTACCGACGTCGCGTTGTTATAGGAGCTTGCATCGGTAACATCAAAAGGCGTTGCCAATGGCGGCGTTTCACTCGCATCGAAATTCAATACCCAGTCGACATTATCGGTTTGAATCGGGGGAATATTATCGGTGGAGATCTGCAGGGGAGATAACACACCGATAATATTGTTATTTTCATCCGCCCCATAACCCTGGACAACGCCACCATTATTGGCCACCACAAAACCATTTTCATCCAGCGCGAAGGTACCATCGCGGGTATAATTTATTTCACCACCGACATTCAGCACAAAGAAACCTGCACCGCTTACCGCCAGATCCAATTCATTTTCCGTGTAGGCCAGATTACCCTGATCAAACAGCTGTGCCACCTCCTCCACTCGAACACCGTCACCGACGGCTAAAGAGCCGGAACCGAACAGAGAGTTCGAATAAATATCACCAAACTCAGCACGACTACCTTTAAAGCCAACCGTTGACGCGTTGGCGATATTGTTGCCAGTTACTTCCAGATCGACACTGGCTGCCCGAATACCACTTAGTGCCACATTAAAAGCCATGGATTTACTCCTACTCGACGAATGACGTCTTGCTACACTTTAAATTCATTTACCCTGAGAAACTCAGCGCGTCCTTGTATTACTTCTATTTATTTAACGGTTGCTGGCCAATCTAGCCTGGTCTCTTGTCGCATCAATTAAATTGCACAACTTCGTCAAAACTGTAAGCCCCGACACCGGCCAGATTGAGCGTCAATTCACCATCGGCACCGACTGTTACGCTGTTAACATTGGCACTGAGCGAGGTATCCAGCTGGGTCACTTCACCATTTAAATTAGCCGATACCCGGAAGGTGTATTCGCCGGAACTGACATCTTCGCGGCTGGACTGCCAATCCAACAATTCGCCATTAACCTCGGCGTAGCTGCCATCCCAACGGAACACCAGTTCACCGGCACTTTGAGCACCGGCTGGAATTTTATCGACCAACGAACCGTTGGCATCGTAAATTTCTATATTCAACTCGTTGGTACTGGCTGGAATATCCACACTGCCAGAGACAATTCCATCCGGCGGCAACAGTGTATGACTGGTTGGCACTGTGACCGAGGTACCCACCAACGAGGAAGCCTGCAGAGCCTGATTTGATAAGAATGAACCGGTAAAGTCACCAAAGGAGTTGCTTAATTCATCCAGGCTCTCAACCTGAGTAAATTGAGCAAGCTGCGCCACAAATTCGCTGTTTTCCTGTGGTTCCAAGGGATTTTGATTCTGCAACTGAGTGGTTAACAATTGCAGAAATACATCTCTACCCAGCTCATCGCTGTTGGATGTCTCTTTCGTATTGCGATTCTCTACCGAGTAAGCGCTTAAAGCTGAATCAACATTATTGACAGACATAGTAGGATGTCTCCGTCGTTAGTAACGTTATTGACCCAGGGTCAATAGTCTTTGCATCATGGTTTTTGCCGAGTTCATCACTTCCACATTCATCTGATACGCTTTGGAACTGGAAATCATGTTGGTCATCTCTTCCACGGCATTGACGTTCGGGTAGAAGACATAGCCCTCTTCATTAGCGAGCGGATGGTCTGGTTCATAGCGCTGCTGTAAAGGCGCATCCGACTCCACAATACCGAGCACCTGAACCCCTTGGGTCTCCGTTTGACCGGCGTCTAAGGTATCAAAACTCAAGGCTTCAACCTGCTGACGAACCGCAGCAAATACCGGATGCCGGGCACGATAGGTCTCGTCGATGCTTGACGCCGCTGATTCGGCATTAGCCAGGTTACTGGCGGTGGTATTAAGCCGCACGGTGTTGGCACTCATGGCGCTGGCGGCGGTATCAAAAATATTGGCCAAAGACATCTCTATTCACCTCGCAGCGCAGATAACAGACCGGAAAAGCGGCTTTTTAAAAACAAAAAACTGGCTTCAAAAGCAAGCGCGTTTTCCATATATTCGGCATGCTCTACATGCTCCTCGACCGTATTACCATCAATCGATGGCTGAATTGGAGTGCGGTAGAGCAGTTCTCTGTCATCGACTACCTGCGCGCCGCCGGGCGTATGTTTATTTGAGGTAACCACCATATTTAAGCCATCTTTCTGCTCTGGCTGAATTTCAGAAAAGAGTTTCTGAAAATCCATGTCGCGGGCTTTGTAGCCGGGTGTTTCGGCATTGGCCAGGTTATTGGCCAGAATATTAGCTCGCTCGGTGCGGGCCTTTAATGCCATCGGATGTACACCCAATGCTTGCTCAAAATTAATTGCCACTGATTTACGCTCTCAGAAAAATACCGCGTCACTGCGCAGGAATTAATTGCTTCAAGGGCAATTAAGCGAAGGCTGTGCCAACTCGGAAATTGCCCATTAATCAGCGGATTTAAGCTCTATAGAGGCAAATAGACCGGCTATTTTTTGAGAAAGCGGCAATGGCTTGCCGCTTTGCATCCGGCAATCGGCAATTTTGCTCTGGCCGAAAAAATTTAAAGCGGCAATCCATTAATTTAGCTTTTGATGGTGTTGGAATTTTGGCACCAACATTTACCGACACTCTCTCAAGACAGACTCTCGCTGGAGACAGGTACTTTATAGCGACAGACGCACTCCAAAGACAGTCCCTCCTCCGCTGGAACAGGATGACTCCATCAGCGGCGATTCATCCGGTGTTTCTGCCGTTGTCAGGCTAAATACCCACACCGCCATTGCGAGCAGAGCCGAAACCGGCCTGATATGGGTACTAATTGTGCCAGCGGCCTGTGCCAGGCTGCCGACCAAACCCAACATCGCTATTGTTGCCAACGATACAAATGCCGGAAGCCCCTTCACCCCACCACTCTCGCCAAGACTTTCCTCTCGCCTGATAAGCCATCGCTAGCTGCGAAATTTTTTTGATTTGAATCAAATGGTTACGGTTACCTAAAGGCGGCCAACCACAGCCTGGAGCAGCGCCAAGAGCAACCGCTAAGCGCCGCTCTTACCCTGGTATGCAGATTGCCGGGTAGTAAGGTGATTGTTAACAAAGGGCCGCAATGGCGCCCATTACCGTAGGGGGAATACCATGTTTGAACACAAAGACTTAGACGGCCAAAAACATCGGGTGCTTGATGCCGATAAAGAGTTTCTGAGTGGTGCCATATTGGAAACTCGCGAGCCTAAAAACGGCCAAGCCATCGAAAGTGCTGGCAGAGCCCAGCACGCAGTTGTCGAGGGCAGCCTGGTAGAGCGCTTTCTGCCTCCGGAAACCATTGGCGAGAAGTGGTCCCACGAGCCCAGCACTGCCTGGTGGGAAGTGGTTGGTCACCCACCCCATGCCGGTATAGTCGCAGACTTCAACTCCTTCCAGGGCGGCGCTTACCACCGCACACTTAACCCGGCCGACAACCTTGTCGCCTTTGCCGAACAAGGTGAAAGAGTAGTAATGAGCGGCAGTGCCTACTCTGTGGTCCGCTCCAGCGACGGTACCACCCTGGAGCAGCCCAGTCTGCTCGCCCTGAGAGCCGCTTACTACGCTTAATCGCACCGCTGCTCTCGACATAAAAAAGGCTTGGCCCGCTATGGGCCAAGCCTTTTTTACTGCCGCCAATATATTGCCAGCTAACTGGCAGCCATTACGATGAAGTTCTGGCCGCTGCCGCCCGGTAGCGCCGGCTAAACCAGTTTGGCTGGAAGAGCGCCTGCTGAGGCATGGTATAGGAGAGATCAGGGAGCAGCGTCGGCAGGCTGTTATCGTAGCTCTGGGAGCTATTCAGGTCGGCCGCAACCCTGGCTATACCCTCAGGTATAACCTGCAGCTCAACAGGCTCCTCTGCCTCAGCGGGGCACACCAACAGCCCCTGCTCACGCAGCCATCTACCCAACCAGACACTACTGGACCAACGCACAATGGGTGCCGCCAGGAACATCCCAACGATGACCGGTAGCAGCCAGTAGAAATAGGAGATGGTGAAATGGGCGGTCAGACCCGCCCAGACAATGGCCATGACGCTGGCCAGCCAGGTGCGCCGGAAGGCATCCCGCCAACTGACCAGGCGCCCCTCTCGCGGCTGAGCCTGCCAGGGTGAATCCACACCGGAGAGAGTTGATAACAGGAACACGGTGTGGAAAAACATCATCACCGGAGCAATGGCCACCGCAAAGACTATCTCGATCACCGCTGACAGCATCAACCGCAGACGGCCACCAAACAGGTTGGGATGGTTACGCCAGGCCAGTATCAGAGCCATTATCTTGGGGGCAAACAACAGGCAGCTGGTGATGGCCATCAAGCCGGCAATCACATCGGTTTTGGCAATTGGCCAGACCGGGAACAACTGGTAACTGGAGGTAAAGAATTGATCAGAGACCAGGGCTCTGGCCACGGCATCCAAGCTGCTCAGCAGGAGCATCATCAGCCAAATGAACGAGGAGAGATAAGCCAAGGCTCCCAACAGGAAATGGAGCCGGCTTAAGAGGCTGACGCCACTCATCGTCAGCAGGCCCAAGTGCTGAATATTACCCTGCAACCAGCGCCGGTCACGGGTGGCGTAATCCAGCATATTACCAGGGACCTCTTCGTAGCTTCCCCCTTGATTCGCATCCAGCACCACCTGCCAGCCAGCCCGGCGCAGGAGCGCCGCCTCAACGAAGTCGTGACTTAGAATCTCACCACCAAAAGGGGCTTTACCTGGCAATTTGGGTAGACCACAGGCGGCAACGAAAGCGGTCACCCGAATGATGGCGTTGTGCCCCCAGTAGTTGGCATTGTCGGTTTGCCAAAAGGCCAACCCGGTTGCCAACATGGGGCTGCAGAGGCTGGCCGCAAACTGTAAAAAACGGCCAAAGAAGGTTGATTGTCGAACAGGAATCGGCACAGTTTGGATCAGACCGACATCGGGATTACTTTTTAATTTTGCCGACAACTCCACCATACAGGAGCCGGTCATAACGCTATCGGCATCCAGCACAATCATCGCCTGATAGTAGCGCCCCCAACGCTGACAGAACTCCGCCACATTACCGACTTTACGGTAGCTGTTTTGAGTGCGGTTGCGGTAATAGGTGTGCTGGGCAAAAGCGCCCAGACGCTCCTGCAGTGCCCGCCAGGCTTTCAACTCCGCCTCTTTGATTAGTGGTTTTTGGCTGTCGCTCAGCAGATAAAAATCGAAGCCGCTGCCGTGGCCGGTTGCCAATAGCGATTGTATTGATGCTTCAAAACCGGCAAACACCCGCTCTACGTCTTCGTTGTAGATGGGCATGATAACCGCGGTACGGAAGCCATTGAGATCGGCCGGGACGTTAGACTCCGGTGCCAACTTGGCCAGTGTCAATGGATCGCGCCGAAACCACTGAAAGAAAAATCCGACCACTCCGGTCCAGAAGGCGATGCAGATCCAACCGTAGGTGATGATAAATAGCCCCAATAAAACCAATTCAAAAACCGTTGTTTCATTGGCACTGAGGATATCGAACATCATTGCTCCACCGGCAACAATGCTTACGAGGTTTACCAAAAAGAAAATCACCAAACGCCATGACTGCGCTGGATAAGAGAACTCTCTGGTGTTGGGATCGCCCTCAATCTTTGCTAGCGATCGCATAGGGAATAGCAAGCTACTGGCCGTTCTCTGGCGTCCAAACATAATTCCAAACCTCACTGACGGGTTGATCGCGATAAAGAAGTTTTAAGCGCATGTCCACCGCATCCTTACTTTGGGGCGCCAATTTAAATGAAGCTCGCCAACAGTTTTCTGTAGGTATTTTGGTTGTAGTTATATCCCTGGCCACACCATTAATGACTTGCAGATCAGCCTCCAATGGCTGGCCTGCACTGAGTTTCTCAATTCCGGCACCACAAAAGTCGACCACAAATTGACGATTGTTGGCCGGGGGCGGATTGGGATCACCCGGTATCGCTGCACTGCCAATGCGGGTTCGAAGCACCTTCGCCAGAGCATGTGAAGCGATAAAATTATCGAACGTTTGGAGACGGTACTGGTAATTGAGTTCACTACCCGCCGCCACCGGCTGGTTACTTACCCAGAACGCGACTATATTGTCATTGGTCTCATCCGGAGTTGGAATTTCCACCAACTCAATGCGCCCCTCACCCCAGTCATTCAAGGGCTCAACCCAGAGACTGGGCCGGGTCTCATACTTCGCTTCCAGATCGAGATAGTGATCAAAATTTCTATCCCGCTGTGCCACACCAAAACCCTTTAACTGACGCGTCATAGACGAGGTAATCAGTAATCTTTTCGGGTTCTGCAGTGGCCGCCATATCCATTCACCGCTACCGGTAAGTACCTGCAGGCCGTCAGAATCATGAACCTCCGGGCGAAAATCCCGATAATTGCGATTTTGATTTTCGCCGTAGAAGAACATACTGGTTAGAGGGGCAATACCCAACTTAACAACACTTTCCCGTGTAAAAAGTTTTGCCTTCACCTCTATTTCAGTATCAACTCCCGTAGCCACTTTAAATATATAAGCACCGGCTAGTGATGGACTGTCCAATAACGCAGCAATTGTTAAATAGTGGTCATTGGGTTTCGGTTTAATAATCCAAAATTCAGAAAAACGGGGAAACTCCTCTCCACTAGGCTCACCGGTGTTAATTGCCAAACCGCGAGCAGAGATGCCATACGCTTGATTTGGCCCTAGTGGACGAAAATAGGACGCCCCTTGAAAAACCAGCATCTCATCTTTGTAGCTGCTCTGATTAATGGGGTAGTGAACTCTAAACCCCGAAAAACCGATCCCCTCTTTCTGTACACTTGCCAAGGCACTGGCCAGTGAAGTCGCCTCCCGCTCATAGATAAACTGATCGGGATCGAAGCTCAGCTTTTTGAAGACCGAATATTCATCTATCAAGGTGATGGCGATTGGTTCTAAAAACAGAAATCCGGGATGAAACAGCTGTAGTTCATATTCCGATGAGTCATGCCAAATAGCGTGCTCCGGATTGAATCGAATACCCCGGTATTGGTCGTAGGTCAAATTGGCCAGAGGCGCCGGTAAATCGTGCTTGGGAGCGACATAAGGCTTGCTGGCCAACGCGCGGGCGCGCTCGGTGACAATATCAAAGAGGGTCTGACTGGATTGCGGGCGCAATGGCGGCTGTTGGGCAGGCACCTGGGCAACAACCTCTTCGCAACAGCATAATGCAACCAACAAACCGTATAGCCAGAAGCCTATCCGATTGCTGTAAGCCTTCTTACTCGACCGCATCCTTTAACCAACCACACCTTTAGTGACACAAACTGTAACCGGCGAGCCGAGAGAACTCTTGGCCCACATTAGAGAAACGATATAAACCTGGAAATCCGGAAGTCCGTCACACCGAGCTCAATCGTGTTACCCATGTTTTAGTTGGCCATAACAGTCAATGACCATACCCCTGGGCTGCTTTACCCCGAATTCATGAAAGCGGAGTTATATAAACCTAAGCTGTAATCGCCCCACTACAAGGACAAGACGATAGATCGACTGAGATTCTTTGGGTGCTCTGAGTAGTGCAAGTTAAAGCTCTGCCAATGGCCAGAGAAATGAACGCGCTAAATCCCCCTACACAGACCGAATATTACCGACATTCACACCAACAAGAGCCATAGAATATCCACAAACTAGACAAGGATCACACACGGACAAGGACTCAAGTCTCAATTCAATACGCCACCAAATTAACCGAGTGGTTAATTCACCTTGCCACTTTTGATATTAGTCATGGGTTATGGAAAGGGGTGGGAGACGCTGATGGCTCAAGCGGGGCAATCGGGTTACGGCATGAGCTGCTGATGCTGGAGCTAACGCCGCAGCTTGTCAAGAAAATGATGAGGTCTCGCCACGGTGCCAATGTGGGTATTCAATCGTCAAGCTGAACAGCAATCAGAACCGGCCAGACCGCAGTTGTCCAACCGGGTGGACTACAACTATGAGAGGGCTATAACTGCGGGTGAGCTACAACGGTAAGCCGAGCTAACTGCACCATGCCAAGCTGCCACCCCTCGCCAACCGTAAATGGCCACTCCGTGCTTGCCGAATGCAGCAGCCAGGCTACCTGCCCGAGTCCTTAAGGGGTTTTGGCCAGGGCGCGATAAGCGATACCTGGCTCACATTGAATCATCTCAAACAAATTACCACTGGCACCCAGCCCTTCAGATGCGCCGAGAAACAGGGTGCCGTTGGTTACCAATTGTTCATGCAGACGACCCAAAATATTGGTTTTGAGTTCAGAGTTAAAATAGATCAACACATTGCGGCAAAAGATCACATCAAACTTTCCCAAGCCAATAAAAGCATCGGTTAAATTGAGCTGCCGGAAATTCACTTTTTGACGGATATTGGCCTCCACCTGCCAGAGGTTTTCCGATACCTGATGGAAATGTTTTTGCATCCGTTCTGGGCGCATACCCCGGGTAATTTCCAGTTTGTCGTATACACCCTCTTTACATCTTTCCAGCATTGCCGTGGAGATATCAGTCGCAATAAATTCCACTTGCCGCCCGGCAAATTGACCGCCGACCGAAGTCATTTCATCGGCCAACATAGCCAGCGAATAGGGCTCCTGTCCGGAAGAGCAGGCCGCACACCAAACACGAATTTTACCGGCTCGGGATCGGAACAGATCGGGTAACAGACGTTGTTGGAAGTAGTGAAATGGGTAGTTATCACGAAACCAGAAAGTTTCGTTGGTGGTCATGGCATTGATGACCTGTTCACGCAGCTCACGTCGACCTGCCCGTTGCACTTCAGACAACAGACTGGTGATCGAATCGAGTCCTTGATTTTGCAGAATCTTTTTTAGACGGGTGACAATCAAATAATCTTTGTTGTCAGGCAGGTGAATGCCGCTCACCGACTCCAGATAATCTCGGAATTTATGAAACTCCTCGCGGTTGGGATCGGCAAACTGGTTTTTGGATGTCCAATTAAAAAAGTCGCGCTTATCCAAGCAAGTTACCCAACAATTCACATTTTTCGCTCGGCAATGGTACGGCGGTCATTTCAGGAAAACTAAACATCAGTTTCATCTTCATCCAACAGGTCTTCGCCAGTCATAAATTTGACTCGGCTGTTTACCGCTTTGGCCAGATCATCCGGATTAAACTTTGCCAGGAAATTATCAGCACCAACTTTTTTCACCATAGC
This sequence comes from Halioxenophilus sp. WMMB6, assembly GCF_033283405.1. Lineage (NCBI taxonomy): Bacteria > Pseudomonadati > Pseudomonadota > Gammaproteobacteria > Alteromonadales > Alteromonadaceae > Halioxenophilus > Halioxenophilus sp. WMMB6. The sequence goes on along the minus strand of NZ_JAWMQR010000005.1, from coordinate 175,730 downwards.
TTCGTTAAATACACCGCTCAACGAGGTATGTAGTACTACATGTAAATCTTTTAACGCGGGATTTGCACGAACCTCAGCAGTAAAGGTATAACCATCCATCTCTGGCATTTCGATATCGGAAATTACCAATATCAACTCTTCGATGGCACTCTTGCCTTGAGCAATTAATCCCTCAAGGTAATCCAGCGCTTCACGGCCATCTTTTTTGAGTGTGGTTTTAATACCCATCTGCTCAACCACCCGCTGTATCTGTTTGCGGGCGATAGTGGAGTCGTCAACAATCAGCACATGCTTTTGCACTACCCGCTCGGAGATACCATCTTCAATGACCCCCTCGCTGATCATCTCTGACAACGGATTCACCTCTGCCAGAATCTTTTCAACGTCAATAATTTCCACTAATTGGTTTTCTATCTCAGTAACCGCAGTGAGGTAGTTCTCCTTGCCCGCCCCTTTCGGTGGTGGGTGGATGGATTCCCAATTCATATTGACAATCCGCTCCACCGCGCCAACCAGAAAACCCTGTGTGGAACGGTTGTACTCAGTAATAATTACGAAGCAGTTTTTAATATCTTCCAGCGGCGAACGGCCGATAGAGAGATTCATATCCATGATTGAGATGGTGCCACCACGAATATGGGCAACGCCCCTTACCACCGGATTACGATTGGGTATCTCATACAGTGTTGGGCACTGTAGAACCTCTTTCACCTTGAACACATTGATACCGTAGAGCTGCTTACCTTTCAGCCGAAAGAGCAACAACTCCAACCGGTTTTGGCCAACCAATTGCGTTCGTTGATTGACGCTGTCTAACACACCAGCCATGGATTTCCTCTTGGGTGATAGTGGTTGTCACCGGCATCTCTTCAGCGAATCGAGTGCGACAACTTACTTAAAGTTCCTATTTCAAGGTCGTGACCAACAGCTCTAATCGCCACCGAACGCCAGGAAAATATCTTAACTAATTCAATTAGTTATCTATCTACTACCGGTTACCATCGGAATGCTGGCGACAGCGGTTGAATGAGTCAAAAACCGATTATTTTGGTTTAGGCACACTGATTGCTTAAACACTGCTCAAACCGACGATGAGGCGGATTCTGACAAAATTTCGGCGCTTTTCTCCAAAACTTAAGCGCGGTGAGAGTAGCTTCACGTCTACCCAATGAGCATAGGATACAAATGGCAAAGATTCCTCTCGGCGCTAAGGATTTGTTCCGCTGGACCTTGCTGGCAGGTTTGGCCATGTGCCATCCGTTGGTATTGGCGGAGCCCGCCACCGACGCCACAGCGGAGCTGCAGTCGATGCAAAAGTTGGCGGACCAGGTGACCTTTACTCTGGAGGAGCACTACACCAGCGTCGCCCGGTTCGATGAGGTACGGGTACAAACCAACCTGCCAGACAGCCGACTGCAACTGCCGGCTTGCGATGGTCAACTGCGCATAGACGCACCAGACAACTACCGAGGTGGCCGCGTCACCACCCAGGTCCATTGCGATGGCAACCTAAGCCACTGGTCGCTCTATTTCATCAGTGAAGTCAAATTACTGGCGCAGGTGGTGGTGGCCAGAGCCCCCTTACGCAAGGGCGAACTGATAGCCGAAGCCGACCTGGAGCTCGCCCTGAAAGATGTTTCACTACTCGGCCAGGGCTATATCACCGATTCCGGGGATGTCGCCGGGCAGGAGCTGCGCCGTGGTATCAATACCGGTGATGAACTGCGTGCACAGTGGCTGATCGCGCCCAAAGCCGTGAAACGGGGCGACCGGGTAACGATTATCGCCTCCTCCAAGCAAGTGGCCGTGGAAGCAACCGGTACCGCCCTTGCCGATGGCCGTATCGGCGAACAGATCAGAGTTCGCAATGATCGCAGTGAACGGGTGGTACGGGCCACCGTGAGCAAAGCGGGTGTGGTAAATATCCCGCTCTAAACGGCTGACAGAATAGCGCTGGCGTTGTGACCGATTACTCAATTAAAGATGCAAAAAAACCTAAAGTTTTGTTTCCACAGGCCGATATCCAGTTGGAGAGCATCAAAAAGGGGAAATCGGTTGCCACCGGCAACTGAACAACATGGCAATTTATTGCCAGATAACAATTTATTGCCAGACAACTACGCAGGGGATAACCCCGCGTCTATTCGCACAGGATACAAACATGGCTATCGATAACCTGAACGCCAATACCGCTGCCAATGCAGGCGTCCATCGTGGGCTTAATGGCTCTTCGGTTACCCGCAGCGATCGACAGCAGTCACCAGCAGCGCCTGCAGCCTCACAGGAGGGTAGCGTCTCTATCAGCCAGGAGGCCTCACGCTTGGCCAATCTGGAAGCTGAGATAAACGCCAGTCCCGATGTCAATCAGGAGCGAGTGGAAGAGATTAAACGCGCTATCGCCGATGGCAGCTATCGAGTGGATGCCGAACAGATCGCCGGCAAACTGCTGGATCAAGACGACTTTTTTGCCTGATTACCAGGCAAAACACGCCGCCTGTAACTGACCCAGCCCCTCTCCCCGGAGGAACGGCAACCAGGCAATAGACGTGTGCTGAACAACTGAGCGTGCTCGCAATGGAGTACGCGAATGATATGGAGATGCTCTCATGACCAATACAGCAAGTAAGCTTTCGGCCAACTCTCAGACACCCGCTCTGGGTGATATTCAGCAAAACCTGCAATCCGATCTTGAAGCGGCCAAGCAGCTCGCCGCCCTGCTCGATCAGGAAAATACCCTGTTGCGTGGCGCCACAGCCACCATCAATGCCGAACTAAGCCAGGTGGTGGAAGCCAAGCAGGCCCACATCGAGACGCTGGAAAACAACGCCCGCCAGCGCGAATCCTGGGTGCGAGCGTCCATTGCCCGACCCGCCAGCTCAAAAACAAAGTCCAGCCAGCAGGCGATGGCCGCCTGGTTACAACTCCTGCAAATCGATGCCGAGCTCCCCAGCCAATGGCAAAAGGTCGAGAGCTACGTCCATATCTGCCAGAAACTCAACCTCATTAATGGCCGCCTGATCGGTTTCCGCCGTCAGCGGGGACAGCGGCTGGCCGAGATGTTATTTGGGCGCCCTACTGCCGATACCTACTCCGCCAGTGGCCAACAAGAGGCCAGCCGTGGTGGCCACTCACTGGTACACGCCTAATTACCCTGCTGCCTGCGCTAAATTCAGGGTTATATTCTGAAATTGCTTGGGTATAATGCCCGGCAATTTCTCCCCATAGTTCAACAGGATAGAGCGAGGGCCTCCTAAGCCCTAGATCCAGGTTCGAGTCCTGGTGGGGAGGCCACTCCAGTGACATTCCCCACCATCTTATGAATCTGCTTATCCTGCGCCGCGAAGACTTTACCGCCGACGATACCGCCTGCGTGAGTGATTACCGCGCCGACCATCTACGCAATATCCATCGACTCGAACCCGGCGACACGGTTCGAGCGGGAATTCTAAACGGAGAGATGGGCGAGGCGGTGGTGCTCAGCATAGATAGCACCGCAGCCACGCTACGCTTCCAAAGCCAACAACCACCGCCACCCGCCCTGCCGCTGACACTGGTGCTGGCCCTGCCCCGGCCGCAGATGTTGAAACGCAGCCTGCAGACGGTGGCCAGTCTTGGTGTTAAGGAGATCTACCTGATTCAAAGCGAGCGGGTAGAGAAGAGCTTTTGGTCAAGCCCGGTTTTGCAGGAGCAACAGCTAACAGAGCACCTGCTGCTGGGTTTGGAGCAAGGGGTCGACACCATTCTGCCCACCATCCATTTTCGTCAACGCTTTCGTCCCTTCGTTACTGACGAGCTGCCCAAACTGATCGCCGGCAAGCAGGCCTGGCTGGCCCACCCGGGTGACTATCCCCCCTGCCCCGAGCGCTGCCTGGAACCCTCCGTTCTGGTGATAGGCCCCGAGGGGGGCTTTGTCAGCCATGAGGTAACGGCATTCACCGAAGCGGGTTGCCAACCCATGCAGCTGGGGCCTCGTATTCTGCGCGTGGAGGTTGCCATCCCCATGCTGCTGAGCCGTTTTTACCCCTACTGATAAATCACACACAGGCCTACCGACAACCGCCAGCTGAATATTTCAGCGGACCGGCAATTAACAGGCGCCAGTAATTCTCTTATACTCGCCGGCTCCCACCATTGAGCAACAGAACTGAACAGCTATGACAATTGAAAAAGACAGTGTGGTGCAATTTCACTACAGCGCGAAAGAGGGTGATACCGAGTTGGAGTCCACCTACGGTGATGAGCCAGTGCTCTACCTACACGGCCACGACAACCTGATGCCCGCACTGGAAGAGGCGCTCAGTGGCAAGTCTGCGGGTGATGACGTCAGCATTACCCTGCCACCGGAGCAGGCGTACGGTGAACGCACCGAAGCCGAGCCGCGCCGCGTCCCCATCAAGCACCTGGTCACTAAGGGCAAGATCAAGCCGGGCATGATTGTGCAGGTGAACACCGAGCACGGACCCATGGAAGCGGTGGTTGTGAAAGTTGGCCTGAAGAATATCGATATCGATACCAACCACCCCTACGCCGGCAAAACCCTCACCTTTGAGATTAAGATCCTGGATGTACGGCCTGCCACCCCGGAAGAGTTGGCGCACGGGCATGCCCATGGTATTGGTGGTCATCACCACCACTAGGCGGAGGTTGCTCAACATGAGCAGCGTTAAGCAAAGAGACCAAGGCCGGGCGCAAAGTCGCCCGGCTTTTGGTTTTTAGTGCGGTAGTTTTAGAGCAGCAACCGCCGCACATCAGAGAGTACGGCAATCAGGTAGGTGAAGAAGCGGCCGCAATCGGCACCGTTGATAACCCGGTGGTCGTAAGAGAGGCTAAGCGGCAGCATATTGCGGGGGATGAACTCCTTGCCGTTCCAAACCGGTTTCATCTCCGCTTTGGAAACCGCCAGAATACCTACCTCCGGGGCATTGATAATTGGGGTGAAGCCCTTACCACCCATGGCCCCCAGGCTGGAGATGGTAAAACAGCCACCCTGCATATCCGCTGGTGACAACTTGCCATCGCGGGCCTTCTTGATAATAGCATTGGCCTCTTCCGCCAGCTGCCAGATACCCTTTTTATCAACATCGCGCAGTACCGGCACCAAAAGCCCGGCGGGCGTATCCGCGGCGATACCGACGTTTATGTAGCGTTTCATAACCAGTGATTCGCCATCAGGGCCGAGCGAAGAGTTAAATTTAGGCTCTTGCGCCAGGGCTGAGGCTACCGCCTTGAGTAAGAAAGGCAGAGGCGTAAGTTTGACGCCACGCTTTTCCCCTTCAGCTTTTAAACTCGTCCGGAAGGCTTCCAGATCGGTGATATCAGCGTCATCAAACTGGGTTACTGCGGGAATATGCAGCCAGTTGCGGTGCATATTGAAGGCCGTAAGTTTCTGGATTTTAGTCATCGGCACAGTTTCAACTTCACCAAACTTGCTGAAATCGACCGTCGGCATGGGTGGAATACCCGCCCCTTCCGTAACCAAGGTGCCACTGGGTTTGTGGCGATCTTTCTGGGCAATAATCTGTTTTACGTAGTTGTCGACATCCTCTTTCAGGATACGACCACGGGGACCAGTGGGTTTGACCTCGTGCAGATCCACCCCCAGCAAGCGGGCATGGGTACGCACTGCCGGGCCAGCGTAGACTTCAGTCGCCCGACTGAAAGCATTGGCCGGCCCATGAGCCAGCGACTCTGTAGCCGGTGCCGCTGCCGGAGTAGGCGCCGATGCGGGTGCCGCCGCCGTAGTCACTGCCGGAGCAGGCGCCGCTGCTGCGGCAACCGGCGCAGCGCCAGCCAGTTCCAGCACGCTGTCTCCGGAGCTGACCTTCTGGCCAACCGCGATCAATACTGCCGTCACCTTACCGGAGGCATTGGCAGGCACCTCCACGGTGGCCTTGTCGGTCTCCAGCACGGCCAAGCTGTCGCCCTCTTTGATCTCCGCGCCCACGGCCACCAACACTTCAATCACCTCGGCGTTGTCAGCCCCTTCGGGTACCGTGGCCACCAGTTTGGCAGCTGCGGTGGCGGCAGGTGCCGGCGCTGACGGCGGCGTCGGTGCGGCCGCGGCCGGCTCGACTGCCGGTGCCGCGGGCGCTGCTGCGCCAGCGGTTAATTCGGCCACCGTATCGCCGCTGGAGATCTTGTCACCAACTTTGATCACCACCACTTGTACCACGCCGGCACTGGTTGCCGGTACTTCTACCGTGGCCTTATCGGTTTCCAAAACCGCGACAGTATCACCGGCGTTTAACTGGTCACCGGGTTTGATACTTACCTCGATAACCTCAGCGCCTTCGACGCCCTCGGGCACGACACATTTAGCGCCAGCAGCCACCGCAATACTGGCAGCCGGTGGTGTTGGCGAAGCACTGGGGGCAGGCGCGGCATTGGCTTCTGGTTCAGCCGCAGCAGGCGCTTCGCCTGTGGCAGCGCCTGCCTCTACCACACAAATGGCATCGCCCTGGCTAACCTTGCTACCCACCTCAACTCGTAATTCCACCACCTTGCCAGCTGCCGAACACGGCACCTCGACGGTGGCTTTGTCTGTTTCCAGGACTATCAACGGCTGCTCTAGCGCCACGTCATCGCCCACAGCAATATACAACTCTATGACTTCAACGCCCTCTGCACCGCCGATATCGGGAACAGTGATTAATTGACTGGACACTGCGTCTCCTTTAAATAAATTCACACCGCAAACGAAAGTACTTTTTGGAGTCGACCGGCAGGCAATACGGCTGCCGGGCTCCTAAATGCAAGCGAATAATTAGCTGGCCATTGGATCCGGTTTTTCTGGATCAATGCCAAAGTCTCGAATGGCTTGAGTCACCTCAGCCGGTTTCACCTTACCCTCTTTAGCCAGAGCACTCAGCGCCGCCACCACGACAAAGCCTCGGTCCACCTCAAAGAAACGGCGCAGCTTGGTACGCGTGTCGCTGCGACCGAAACCATCGGTACCCAGCACGGTGTAATCCCTGGGCATAAAGGGTCGTAACTGTTCCGCATATACTTTTATGTAATCGGTAGCCGCAATGATCGGCCCTTTGGTATCCGCCAACTGTTGGGTAACAAATGGCGTTTTTGCTTCAGCCTCGGGGTGCAGCAGATTCCAGCGATTCACCTTGTGTCCCTCGCGGGTCAGTTCGTTAACACTGGTTAAGCTCCAAACGTCGGCGTCGACGTCATAATCGTTGCGCAGAATCTCCGCCGCCGCTTCCACTTCACGCAAAATGGTACCGCCACCTAAAAGCTGAACTTTTTTACCGGTTTTCTTCTTACCGGCCTTCAAGCGGTACATCCCCTTGATGATCTCTTCCTCAACACCCTTGGGCATCTCTGGGTGAGGGTAGTTTTCATTCATGGCGGTGATGTAGTAGTAACAGTTCTCCTGCAGCTCAAACATATGTTTGATGCCATCCTGGATGATTACCGCCAGTTCATGGGCGTAGCAGGGGTCGTAGCTGCGACAGTTGGGGATGGTGTTGGCCATAATCAAAGAGTGGCCATCCTGGTGTTGCAACCCCTCGCCATTGAGGGTGGTGCGACCAGCGGTAGCACCAATCAGGAAGCCCTTCGCCTGAATATCACCCGCCAGCCAGCAGAGATCGCCAATACGCTGGAAACCGAACATGGAATAGAAGATATAGAACGGCACCATTGGGCAGTCGTAGTTGGCATAAGCTGTGGCCGCAGCCACCCAGGCCGACATAGCGCCCGATTCGTTAATACCCTCTTCCAAAATCTGGCCGCGCTTGTCTTCCTTGTAGTACATGATCTGGCCGGAATCGTGCGGCGTGTATTTTTGGCCGGCGGAAGAGTAGATACCCAGTTGCCGGAACATACCTTCCATACCAAAGGTACGCGCCTCATCCGGCACGATAGGCACAATGCGCTCCCCAATATTGGGATCTTTTACCAGGGTAGAAAGAATACGGACGAAAGCCATGGTGGAGGAGACTTCGCGGTCGCCGGTGCCTTTCAACTGGGCGTTGAAATCCGACAGTGGCGGCGCGGTCAATGGTTTATACGTGGTTAAACGTGCAGGGATCGGCCCATTGAGCGTCTCCCGACGCTTGCGCATGTAGACCATTTCCGGGCTGTCGGGCGAGGGACGGTAGTAGGGAACCTTCTCCAATTGGTCATCGGTCAGCGGAATACCAAACCGGTCACGGAAACGCTTCAGGTCTTCCTTGCCGAGCTTTTTCACCGAGTGGGTTTCGTTAACCGCTTCACCGGAAGCGCCCATACCATAGCCTTTTACGGTTTGCGCCAGAATGACGGTCGGCTGGCCTTTGTGGGCAACGGCTTCGGCGTAGGCGGCGTAGACTTTGAATGGATCGTGGCCACCCCGGTTGAGGTACATGATGTCCTCATCGCTGAGGTCTTTAACCATCTCCAGCAATTCCGGGTATTTACCGAAGAAGTGCTCTCGGGTGTAGGCACCGCCGTTGGCTTTGAAGTTCTGCAATTCACCGTCGCACACTTCGTCCATGCGCTTCTGCAGCAGGCCTTGGCTATCATTCTCCAGAAGTGGATCCCAGTGGCGACCCCACAAGACTTTAATAACGTTCCAGCCGGCACCGCGGAAAACCCCTTCCAGCTCCTGGACGATTTTGCCGTTGCCACGAACCGGGCCATCCAGACGCTGCAGGTTGCAGTTGACCACAAAGATAAGATTTTCCAACTCTTCCCGGCCCGCCAAAGAGATAGCGCCCAGAGTTTCCGGTTCATCACATTCACCGTCACCGATGAAGCACCACACCTTGCGATCACCCCGTTTCACCAGATCACGGGCTGACATATAACGCATCACGTGCGCTTGGTAGATGGCATTGATCGGCCCGAGCCCCATGGAAACGGTTGGGAACTGCCAGTAGTTGGGCATTAACCAGGGGTGTGGATAGGAAGAGAGACCCTTGCCATCCACCTCCCGGCGGAAGTTCTCCAGGTGCTCCTCATCGAAGCGGCCCTCCAGGTAGGAGCGCGCGTACATACCCGGCGATGCGTGGCCCTGGAAGTAGATCAGGTCACCGGGCTGGTCGCCTTCGTTACCGCGGAAAAAGTAGTTAAAGCCAACGTCGTAGAGGGTGGCTGCAGAGGCGAAGGTGGCGATATGGCCGCCCAGCCCCTCGGCATTGTCATTGGCCCTCATCACCATGGCCATAGCATTCCAGCGTATAAGAGAGCGAATTCGGCGTTCCATGAACATGTCGCCGGGCATGCGCTTCTCTTTTGCGGTGGGGATGGTGTTTATATAGGGGGTGGTTATCGCGGGGGGGAGATTGACGCCAACGGCGGATGCTCTTTTGGCTAGATCACGCAGCAGCTTGGCTGCTCTATCGGGCCCTGCGTGGCGTATTAACGAATGAAGTGCGTCAACCCACTCTTTCGTTTCCAGAGAATCAATATCCTCTTGCATTCAACGTCTCCTCAAACTGAATTCAGCCCCATTGTGATCAGGGCTTAAAGCAAACCATAAAATGTTGTGCAAATTAGTATGCTGCCGGCATGCTCAATGCGTATTGAACACTCGATAGATCGGAATAATGATTGAGGAATCACCAAGCTGATTAACGTCAGTTGCCCCTAACAACCCACACCCGGATCGGGTCAATGACATCCCTGTTATTTTTATGAGTTCCGGCCGCCTTCACATCGGCGCGGCCGATTTCAACCTTGTTTATGCCAGTCAATCCTGCGAAATATCTACCCCAACAGTGGGGACCAGCGTGCTGTGAAAAAATTTTGTAGTATTTTTACATATCAGCCCTGAATTTTCTAGAACCTAAGCGCACCAAACGCAGGGTGACTTTAGTCTAGGCCGCCAATAATTGGCAACATAGTAGCTGAAAGGCCGATTCCCGGCGGCCTCAGGCTATTTTTCAGGCAAACTCAGCCGGCCTTGGGCTAAATAAAACAATCGCTAAAATTTTGTAGCAAAACTACAAATCGATAGCGGTGTCGGCAAATTCCGTTAAGGATAAACATAGACGGGGGAATTTGCCTTGTATTTATTTCGATTCTCGATCCAATTTTTTGCAGTGGGCTTATCCTGCCCCTCACCGGCTGCCAACCAGAGCCAGCGCGCGCCTTCCGTTACCCGCGACTGATAAAATTCCCGAAAACTGGCCAGGGTCACCTTATTGACCTCATCGGCCAACTGTTGCCGACGATCAAAACTCCACTGCTCCTGGATGATGTTGTCCCAATAGAACCCCGCCTGCTCGCCCAGGTTTTTAGGGGCCTGCAACAAATCGACCACCAGTGCCTGCTTATGCTGATCCAATTGCTGCTCGGAAGTTAACGCGAACTGGTTCAGGAAGTGAGTCATGGCCGAGTGGATCGCCTCTACCGAGGCTACCGGCGACTGCACCACCAACAACAACCCAGGCACCTGCTTATAGGAGGCATTGGTGGCGAAAACAACGTAGCCCAGCTGCTGCTCTGTGCGCAGATCGTTAAAGAAGTCGGAACTCACTACCTGCTGTAGCAACAACATGCGAGCCTGCTCAGCCAGGGTATCCTCGTGGCCCTGCAGGTAACCCACCAAAGCCTGATCCGGGTGAGCGACCGTCAACCACAACCAATCATCCTTTGTATCCAGTTTCACCACCTCGGCGGGAGGTGCTGTGGTATCAGAGGGTTTATTGAGCAATTGATGGATCGATGTGGCAAACCCGGCGGCATCTTCCGCTGAGAAGTTACCGTACACCAGCACTCTAGCCCGCCCCCCATCAAACAGATGCTTGGCGAAAGCGTCAACATCGTCAAAGGTGACGGCATCCACCACGGTCAACTTCTCTGCACTCGACCACTGGGGCGAGAACACGGTGGAGGCCAACTCAGCAAATAGCTGGCCGTAGGGTGGCTTCTTATCAGCATTGCGCCAATCGCGAATCAGCTGTTGCTTCACCCGTTCAAACACCGGCGCCATGCTCTTGGTGTCGTGCAGGGAGGCAATTATTTTCTGCAGCAGCTCGGCCTGTTTGTCGCTGTAACCCCCCAGTTGAATATCAATACCACGGGTGTTGGCATTAACACCGAAATTCAGTCCGGCCAGGGTCGCCGGGTAGGTGTAGGAGTTGAGGCTCTCTTCAATCATGCGCTCATAAAGTGAAAGCATCACCGCTTCTTTCATGGAGCGGCCTGCGCTGGGCAGTATGGTACGAATCATAACCATGCCCCGCGGTACACCGTAACTGGTATCGGTTTTAAACCACAGCTCGGTTTCATCCATGGTCTGCTTGGCAATGGCCTGATCTTCGGTGCCGGTTAAGAGCGTTAAATCATCCGGCACAAAGGGGTTAGGCTCAGGCAACTTTAACGCTTTCACCAACGCTTTCGGCGCCTGCCACTGTTTACCATTCAGCGAAGCGACACTATAGGGGGTTTGATAGTACTCGCTCTCTTTATCGGCATTAACCTCCGGCGCTGTCGCCTGCAGATAAAGATTGTCCGGCTTCATGTCGGCAAGATAGTTACGAATCAACTTGCGATCGTAATCTTCATAGAGGTAGAGCGAGCGGTAGGCCTCCTCGGCCGGGTACTCCTGCAGTTGGGTGGCCAGAAAGCTGACAGTCTGTTGCGGATCGTGCTTCTCCTGGTAGAGGAAATCGAGCTTGGCCAGCTGCCCCTGCTCCTGATAGCGCCAGGCATCAACGCCCGACTTTTGAATCTTGCGAATACCGGCAAAGACCAGCGCCACCACTTCGTCACGATGCTGCCACCCGGCTTCCGTCAGCCGAATATTGACCTGGAAGCTGCTGTTAAAGCGATCATCGTAGCCGCCACCAGCGCTCAGGGCCTCTGCCCAGCCCTGCTGTTTTAAGATATCGATGATGCTGCCTGGCCCTTCGTGGCCAACCAGATTACCAATGTAATCCAACGGCTTTTTACGGTAATAGGGTTTTACCAAGGGTACCGGAAAGATCAGCGACAGGCTTCGCAACTCCTGCTCTGGAACAATATCCTGTTCCATAGGCAGCGCACCCTTCACAAACAGCGGCTGAGACTTACGGCTGGTGATGGAATCATTTTTGGGTACCGCGCTGAACAGCTTCTCGACCATAGCCTGTAACTCGTCGAGTGATTCCCGGCCAGAGACCACCAGCGCCATTTTATCGGAGGAGTAGTAGCGTTTATAAAACTCGATCAGGTCTTCGCGTACCGGGTCGCCATCGCGATCAGCCAGGGTATCCAGGCTACCGACCGCGAACATCGCCGCCGGGTGTTTAGGGTTGACCACCTCGCGCATGGCATCCAGGTTGCGGCGCATATCATCTTTTATACGCGCACTGTACTCGGAGTTAACCGCATTGCGCTCGCGGCTGACATATTCCGGGGTAAATAGCGGAGCGACAAAAAACTGAGCGAAACGGTCCAGGGCTGGCGCCAAGGCATCAGCCCGTATATCGAAAAAGTAATTGGTGTGTTCAAGGGCTGTGTAGGCATTGTGGCTGCCACCATTGGCGTTGATAAACGCCTGGTATTCATCGGAGTTGGGGTACTTCTCCGTCCCGAGGAAGAGCATATGCTCCAGAAAGTGGGCTAAACCGGCCCGCCCCTCGGGGTTTTCGGCACTGCCGGCAAAGACATCCAGGGCAGCGGCAGCTTTATCAGCATTGGCATCCTGAATAACCAACGCCTTGAGGCCATTTTGCAACTCAAAATAACGATACTGGCGGTCGTCCACATCACTGGTGTAGATGTCAGCCGCCCAACTGGCGGTTGGCAACCACAGACAAACGATCATTCCCAATGGCCAAATCAGCCGCAAAAAAGCTCTCATAAAGTCATATCCATTTATTTAGTTGTGCAGCGCTACAAACGTCTTTAGCAACAGCTACTCTGGTTTTGCTTCTTCTTGTTCTACAGTTTCCGGATTCAGTTCTGCCGGCGGCGCCAGCGCCCCGGCCGCCATTGATTCCGCCAGTTCCGCCTGCGCCAGCGGCCAGGCGTTGACCGTCGCTTTAATCAGTGTGGCCAATGGGATGGCAAAAAAGACCCCCCAAAATCCCCACAGGCCACCAAACACCAATACCGCGAGAATGATCGCTAAGGGGTGAAGATTGACCGCCTCGGAAAACAACAGCGGCACCAGGACATTGCCATCCAGAGCCTGAATCACAGTATAGGCAGCCACCAGGTAGAAAAACTCCCCGGACCACCCCCACTGGAAATAACCCACCAGCGCCACCGGTACAGTCACCGCCGCAGCACCGATGTAGGGAACAATCACCGACAGCCCCACCATCACCCCTAACAAGAGCGCGTAGTTGACCCCCAGCAATGAGAAACAGATATAGGAGACAATACCAACGATGAAGATCTCCATCACCTTACCGCGCACATAGTTGGCAATCTGCTGGTTCATCTCCAGCCAGATGCGGGTCATCACCGGCCGGTGGTGTGGCAGAAATGAGGAGAGCCAGGCCTGTATCTGCACGCTGTCTTTCAGGAAGAAGAAGACCAGCAAAGGCACCAACACCAGGTAGATCAACACCCCCATAAGGATAGGGACATTGGCCAGGGAGAGCGTCAGCAGGGATTGGCCGACATTGCCGAGTTCCTTGCGGGTCATGTCGAGCACTTCCTGAACCTGCACCTGGCTGATCAGGCTGGGGTATTTTTCCGGCAGCAACAGCAACAACTGCTGGGCTTTGGTCAGCATACGCGGCAGTTCGGCAAACAAGCCCCGCATCTGCTCCCAAATGACAGGCATAATCCAAAACAGCGAAACACCAATAAAACCGACAAAGATGAGAAAGGTGATGGTCACCGCCACCACGTGCGGCAGGCCAAAGCCGCGCAAACGCAGAACCAGCCCCTGCAGCAGAAAGGCGATCACCATTCCGGCCAGCATTGGCGCCAGTATGGTACCCATGGTGAAGGTAACCACCAGTGCCACAATAAGAAAAATGACTAGGAGCACCGCCTCTTCATCGGATAGGTAACGGTGTATCCAATTGCTCAAAATTCGTAACACGCTTGATGATCCTTCTATTGGCAGAGCTGTGCGATTGTACGGATGGCTAGGGCCTGTTAACACTAATTTAGCGCCTCTGTTGAGCTTGAAATGAGCTCGATCTAGGCGCGAGCCGCGTAGTTTGGTGGGCCCAAATCAGCGGTGAGCAACAACGAGCGAGCTCATTTCAGGCTCAACCCTTCGGGCTGGGGCCAGTTTTTTGCCCAGCGTTGTTGCCCGCCGCTTATGTAGGCCCACTACATGGCACGTCTGGCGCCTAGCTGGACAAAAAACTGACCTCCAGCAGTGGTGCTAAATTAGTGTTAACAGGCCCTAGGCCTTCTTTTGAACTCGATAAATATATAAGCCATCGCGCTGGCTGAAGCCGAGCAATGGGTTACCGCTGATGCGGCAATAGGCTGGAATATCCTGCTGAGAGGTTGGATCCGAGGCCAAGAGCTCCACAACCGCCTCTGCAGCAAGCGACTTTAGGGCCATTTTCAACTTCAGTAACGGCATTGGGCAGAGGCAGTCGCTAGCGTCCACCTGCAAGACATCGGTTTCATTGTGCGTGGTTTGGCTCATTGGCCCCAATTCTCCGGCTGGCGGGCAGCTGCCCGAGCTGTCTCAAATCGGGGAGCACTATACGCGTCTTGACGGTCACTATTCAATTCCACCACCGGTTTCTATCTCACCACTCTTCGCCCGCTGCCAGCACCGTTAGTCCACTGCCATCGAGCCAATTTGAACCCTATCCGCCTATTGTTATCCAAGCTTTTGAAATTTCTGTGTAACGGCTATGCTTAGCTGGTAGCCTTAGGGTTTCCAGTCCATCATTCAGTTCCCCGCAATCGACAGCTGCGCTCCTAAAAGTCGCATTCGCACCGGCGCCGCATAGCCCAGGAAGCCAGGTTAGTACCAGTCAGAGACCAAGTTATTGTGTTTTACATACCCACCAGCCAAGTAACCAAGCAGACCATCAAACGGTGCACACGCCTCCTTCCGGCCTGCCTGCTACTGGGCTCTTTAGCCAGCCTGCCATTAAGTAGCCTCGGCAACAGCAACAACATTCAACTGCCAGATTTGGGCGATACCAGTTCGGGGCTTATTTCACCGGCTCGGGAGTACAAACTGGGCCAAGCCTGGTTGCGTATGTTCCGCAGCCAGGTAAAAACCTCCTCTGACCCGCTGCTTTACGAATACACAGAGCAACTGCTCGCCGACCTGGCTACTCACAGCCAGCTGAAGAACCAACAGCTGGATCTGATTATTATCCCCAACCCAACCATCAACGCTTTTGCGGTGCCCGGCGGGGTTGTAGGGGTCAACACCGGCCTCTTTCTCTACGCTGAAGACGAAGACCAGATGGCCTCCGTGCTCTCCCACGAACTCGCGCACCTTTCGCAACGGCACTACGCCCGCAGCCTGGAGGCTAGCAGCAATGCCAGCATTCCCACCATGGCCGGTATCCTGGCGGGCTTTATCTTGGCGGCAACCGCCGGTGCCGATGCCGGTATGGCGGCTATTTCAGCGACACAGGCGGCTGCACTTGATCAACAATTGCGCTTCAGCCGGCAAAACGAGCAGGAGGCCGACCGCATCGGCCTGCAAACTCTGATTGCGGCCGGTCGCAACCCAAGCGCCCCGGCCGAGATGTTTGAGCGAATGTTACGCGAAACTCGCTACTCCTCACGGCCACCGGAGTTCCTGCTCACCCACCCGGTAACCGAAAGCCGTATTGCCGATGCCCGCAACCGTGCCAACCGTTTGGCTGAGGCCCCACCCGCCGAGCACAACTACTTCTACTTTATGCAGGCCAGAGCCAAACTGCTGCACGCAGAGAATGCCAACATCGCAGTTCAGATCTTTACCTCAGAGCTGGAGGGCGAAAGCCCCAATGATATGGCCAGTCGCTATGGCCTGGCCCTGGCACTGACCGAAGCCGGGCGCTTCGATGAGGCCAAAGCGCAACTGGCCTACCTGACTGAAATGGCACCCGAGGAGAACCTGTTCACTATTGCCACCGCCAAATTGGAGGCGAAAATGGGCGATTACGACGCCGCCCAATATCGGCTGCAACAGGCACTTAAACTGAGCCCCGACAACCACCCACTCAATACCGCCCTGGCCGAAGTGCTCATGGACGCCGGGCGCTACAGCCAATCGGAGCTGGTACTGACTGAGCACACCAAGCGCCGGCCCAATGATGAATACCTCTGGTATCTGCTGGCAGAGGTGCGCGGGCTGTCCGGCAATATTCTGGGCCTACACCAGGCCCGCGCCGAATACTTCATCCTCAATGGCGTCTATGACAAAGCCCGCAAGCAGATCGACAACGCCCTTAAGTTGGCCAAATCCGACTACACCATCGCCCTGCTGGAACAGCGCAAACGGGATATCGATGAGATGATGGATGAGAACGACTTTTAGGCGGGAGACAACGGCCGAATCGATAGCCAACAGTGAACCATCCAGTTTAACGGCAACCCCCTTTAATAGTAGGGAGGGCGCTTAATAGTGGGGCGGGCGTTCATCACCCGCATCGCGCTCGTCCAGTGTAAACTGCATATCCCGCATGCGCTCTGCCAAGCTGGCAAACTGTGCCGTCAGCATAGTCAGCTCCCGATCCTGGCGACTGATCACCTGGTCGAGGGCGGCCAGGGTATCCTCCTGGAAGCTCACCCGAGTCTGCAACTCGGCCACCTGCTCCCGAAGTTCCACTATCACCTGCTCGGTATTCATCAAACGTCCTCACTCTGTTTGCTTGCGGCAGCAACAAACTGCCACCAATAAATTTATCGGCCAGCCGCAACTGGCGGCCAGCGGCCTTCATAAGATGGTCAAATATCCATCATATTTCTGACATATAGACACCGCATGATGACAGCTTAAAGCAGGGTTAATAGCCTTACGAGCAAGCAAATCACTCCCCACACTCAAAGCCCACATTAATGAAAGCCACATCGACAGACAATGTAGCCCGCAACCGCGCTATCTTTATCTCTGATGTTCACCTCGGCACAAAAGATTGCCAAGCCAGCCAGCTGAACGAATTTCTGAAAGCCAATCACTGCCAATCACTCTATATTGTTGGCGATTTTATCGATGGCTGGCGCATGCGTAAAAAGGTGCACTGGCGCAAAAGTTACACCCGTATAATTCGCCGCATCCTGAAGCTATCCAAACGTGGGGTCAATATCTATTACATCACCGGCAACCACGACGAGTTCCTGCGCAAATTTGCCAACAACCGTTTTGACAACATTCACCTGATCAACAAAAAGGTGCATACCACCGCAGACGATAAAAAATTGTTGGTCATGCACGGTGATCAGTTTGATGGAGTCACCCGCGCGCACACTGTCCTGAAATGGATTGGTGACTGGGGCTATGACCTACTGATGTTTCTCAATCGCCACTTCAACCGGCTGCGCGCGCGTTATGGTTATGGCTACTGGTCGTTTGCCGGCTTTTTGAAAAGCCACATCAAACGGGCGCAGACCTATATCAACGATTTCGAAGATGCTGCCTCCCATTACGCACAAAAGCAGGGGTTCGACGGTATTATCTGCGGCCACATTCACCATGCGTCTATAAAGGAACTCAACGATATCAGCTACTACAATACTGGCGACTGGGTGGAATCCTGCACGGCTCTCATCGAGGATATGAACGGTAAGTTTTCGATCATGGATTGGAAAAACCACAAGCTGCCTCAGGTAACCCACGAACAGGAAGAGCTGATAGTGGAAGAGATCGCCCCCATCAGCGTTTCGGCTGGCAACTGGTCCTAATGCCACAGCGGGTGGTTTATCCATCCGCTTCACATCCCCCACTGATTACTTACAGGCTAGCCAAAGCTGAGTTTGGTTCAGCCTGCTCGTCTATAGATGGGTACGTTTGGGCAACTCCTCGCCACAAAATTTGCAGTAGGTGGCATCGCGTTCATGGCCCACACCATGACAGGCCGGGCAGGCGTGCTTAACCCGCTCACGCATCAGCTCCTGATTCAGCTCCGCCGTTAATATTCCGGTGGGAACGGCAATAATGGAGTAGCCGGTAAGCATGGCCAGGGAGGCGATGATCTTACCCAACGAAGTTTGGGGTGTGATATCACCATAGCCGACGGTGGTGATGGTAACGATGGTCCAATAGATGCTGTTGGGAATACTGGTGAAACCATGCCCCCCCCCTTCGACAACAAACATCAACGCCCCAAAGACGGTGGCCAACACCAGCACTGTGCCGAAAAAGACCAGAATCTTGCGCTGCGAGGCGAGAATTGCCCGGGTTAGTAAATTGGCCTCCTCCAGGTAGCGCATCAGCTTTAGCACTCGGAATATACGCAATACCCTAAGCAGACGAATGACCACCAGGTAGTTGATATTGCCGATAAAGAGGGCGAGATAAGTCGGCAGTATCGCCAGCAGATCGATAATACCGTAGAAGCTGCGCACATAGCGCCAGCGCTTTGGTGTGCAGTAGATGCGCAAGGCATACTCGACACTGAACAGCACAGTAAAAAACCACTCGGCCGCATTCAGGTAGAGTTTGAACTCCACGGCAAAGACCTGCAGCGAATCGAGCATCACTACCGCAACACTGACAAAGATCGAGTAGATAAGTACGAGATCGAAGGCCTTGCCTGCCGGTGTATCTGTGCCAAAAATGACTCTATTTAGATACTCTTTAACGGTCTCTCTCTCTGGCGTCATTCCACTCTGGTCCTGTTACCAACACACCCATCGCTAGCAGTCATTGCCATCGGCTTGGAGGCTATGAAAAATTGTTGCTAAAATCAGCGCCGGCAAAAATTAGCATTCTCTATAAGGCAGGCACTCTTGGTACCCCTCATCAAAATTCTACGTTGTCCACACTGCCAGAAGCCGATGGACAAAGCACTTTTGAAACGAAGCAACCTGCTAAGACCCTTTATCAATCGCCAACCGTTTCCCTGCCCGCACTGCCAGGCAGAGATTCAACTACCGGAAGGGGCGGAAAATTTAACGTCGATAGGCCTGTTTGTGGCCGTTATTTTGGCACCCCTATTCCATTTTTGGCAATTATCGGGGATTAATCCCCTCTACGTATTTACCCTAGGCTCGGCATTGATGTTGTTTGGCTTGTGGAGCCAAAAACTAGTCAAAGCCAAAAATCCGCAATAATTCCGACTGCGCACACTGGGAGACCAACAATGAGCTCTTCGAACAAAAACAGCCGGCTGGTCTACTCAACCGACCAGGGTCGCATTAAAGAGCAAGCGCCGGCGGCGGTCAAAAGCAGCGTCACCGATGGCATTGTACGCGTCAGCCGGGAAACCAAGGGCCGCAAAGGCAAGGGTGTCAGTCTGGTCACTGGTATCGAACCGCAAAAACTGAAAGAGACTGCCAAGGTATTGAAACAGAAACTGGGCGTGGGTGGCGCGGTGAAAGAGGGCGTTATCGAAATTCAATCGGACGACCGAGAAAAAATAAAGCTCACCCTGGAAACCCTTGGCCACCAGGTCAAACTGGCCGGCGGTTAATCTCACCAATCGCTACCCACTAATCGGGAACGGTCTTTGCTCTACTCCTGCTAACAGCATTGCAACCGCTGAAAAGCTAGCGTTTGTAAACGTACGAAAACCATCGAAGGCTTAGCCCGTATAAAATATAAACTCTTAATAATCATAGAGTTAGCATATCTTTTAACGATAACCACCGCCGCAGTAGACAACCACTGTGGCTGCTGGCCCAAGGCTTCGCTGACGAAATATTGGCACTCACGGGTAGGTTAACTATGGACCACGGCATAATCTGGCAACTCATTGACACTAGCGTCAAAGTCATTCTTGGGGCGATTATTACCGGTATGCTGTTTTGGCTGCTGCTCTGGCGCCGACAACAGCCGGTGGAAGATCCCGCCCACAATCGCAAAGTGCAGTTGCTCGAGCAGATTTCGGCCGATGTCGGCGCCGTCAGCCATGCCTTCGCCAAATACTCGGCCCTGCTGGTGGAGTCGATTCGCTACGGCGAGCGTTGGCCAAGCGCCCGGCGTGAAGAGCTGGCCGAGATCAACAAAGAGCTGGTCACCGAGTTTAAGAAACTGGCCGAAGCGGAAGCCACCCTGCTGATGCTGGGTGAAAAAGGGATGGAGAAAACCTTGCGGGTCTACGGTGCGAAAATCGCCATCTTCCGTAAAGAGGTTTATGTTGGGCGGCAGGATATCAGCCAGGAGGAGATCACCAAGTTCAAGGGCGAGATCAACAGCCTGCGCGAGAACTTCTACGACCTGTTAAGCCGCAAATACGATCGCCTGCTGACCGCCCACTAACT
Organism: Halioxenophilus sp. WMMB6; assembly: GCF_033283405.1. NCBI lineage: Bacteria > Pseudomonadati > Pseudomonadota > Gammaproteobacteria > Alteromonadales > Alteromonadaceae > Halioxenophilus > Halioxenophilus sp. WMMB6. The sequence goes on along the minus strand of NZ_JAWMQR010000005.1, from coordinate 155,456 downwards.
GCTGTCCCAGCCCGCTATCGCTCCACCTTCCTTTTGGAGCGATAGATGATGTGGCTGTAGAGAATACCCACCGACCAATTGTCGTCTGTTTCCACCAGTGGTGAATCGTTAAACACAGCACCGCCGATATTGTCGTAGCGGGCAAACAATACCCACAACCGATCCGGATTCCACGAACGCAGCGATAGTGAAACCCGATAGCCGGCATAACCGGCCTCCGCCTCGTAGGCTGGCCGTTCAGCGGTGGCGTAGGGTGTTGCCACACCGTAGTAGACGTCGTTGGACTGATCGTTACCAAACTTAGGCCCGGCGCCAATATACGCATACCAGGGGGCGCTCTCCACCGGCAGCCGGTAGCGGTAGCGCAGTTGGGGGGCAAAGCTTATCCCGTGGTCACTCATCCCCTCACCACTAATTCCAATGCCAAAGCGTACCGGCAGTTTTAATTGCCAGCGGTTGCGCTCATCCTGAAACAGGTTAATTTCCAGTGAAGGGCCGGTTTGCAGCTGGTTGTCGATATCGTTCATACCGCGGCGCAGGTCGACATCGTCGCTGTCGACGGCGAAGTGGAAGTCAAAGCTGATATCCAGCTTGTAGCGGTCTTCTTCCAGCACCTCGGCCCGAACACCGCGGCTGTCGGCCCGTAAAATCTTGCCCCGGTAGATCGGAACAGGCACCGGGTAGACCAGATCCCGTTGCTGCTTGGTACCGGTGTAGTACGACTGGTGCATGGCCCCCAGGCCCAGCCCGAGCTCCATCAGCGACCGCTCCTCGGCCTGAACCAGACCGGCAAACCCCGCCAACAAACCGATCAGCAGGCCACCATAGCCTTTTTTGTAGCCGCTCATTCCAGTGAAAAGATTCATTGTCCCTCGCCTAACGTCACTTCTGCGCAGCCACTGTTTAGCCACTACCCCATAAATCATAGAACATGAACCGCTGCCCTCCACCCTCTACGAGGCCAAATCGTCAGCCTGCTGGCCAGCATCAGTTGGGAACAGAATTTGATATACCTCAACTCCAGTAGCCAAAAAGGGCCATTCCCAGGGCTTAGGGCCTGCTTTTTTGGCGGCTTTTCGCCAAAACGCCGCCCTTTGGTTAACTTTCTGCCACAAACGCCCCGTGCAAATGTTGGCATTCTGGCAATAACAGCAAGGTAGCAAATCCCCATGAAATGCGCAGAAGTCATCAAATACTGCCTGTCTCTACCGGACAGCGAACAGCAGCTACTCAACAGCGAAGGTACCTCCATGGCCTTCACCATCGGCAAACGCCCCTTCGCCTACTTTGAAACGGGCGCACCAATCCAGTGGCAGTTCTCCCTGCAGGTTACCGAAGCGCTATTTAATGACCTGTACAGCCCACCCAAAATTCGCCAAGTGGAGAAGGGGGATGGCTACTGGTTGACGATTACCCGGGTGGAGAACTTCGCCGATGAGGACCTGATGGATATGATCCGCTGGTCTTATCGGGAGAACAGTACCGCCGCCACCTGCAACGCCTGATAAGCAATAACCTGGCTTAGCGACGGCCTCCCGGGGGCGTCGGCCCGGGTTTGTTGCGCAGGGGCGCCCGCGCCGGTCGCTTTTTACCTGCCTTGTTGGGTTGCGCCTTACTGGCGAAGGGGTTGTCTGTGGTTTTGAACTCTATCCGCAAGGGCGTGCCGTGCAAGTCCAATACCCGCCGGAAGGTCTTCTCCAGGTAGCGTTTGTAGTGGCTGGGTACCGCTTCGGTCTGGTTGCCGTGAATGACAATAATCGGCGGGTTGTGGCCACCGGCGTGCGCATAGCGCAGCTTGATACGCCGGCCATTGACTAACGGCGGCTGGTGAACCTTGATGGCATCTTCCAGAATGCGTGTCAGTTGGTTGGTCGACAACTTGTCGGTGGCCGACTGGTAAGCGCGCTCGATCGACTCATACAGATGGCCAACGTTGGTACCGTGTTTGGCAGAGATAAAGTGCAGATCGGCAAAATCAACAAACTGTAAACGGCGCTCCAGCTCCTTCTTGATAAAATCCTTGTGGTCGCTGTCAAGACCATCCCACTTATTGAGCGCCAATACCAGCCCCCGCCCCTGCTCGATCACCTGCCCCATCAGGTGCAGATCCTGATCCACCAACCCCTCCTGGGCGTCCATCAGCAGCACCACCACATTGGCGTCACTAATAGCCTGCAGCGTTTTGACGATGGAGAACTTCTCCACCGCCTGAGAAACATTTTTACGTCGCCGAATACCGGCGGTATCAATCAGGGTGTAGTTTTTGTCATTGCGCTCATAGTTGATGTAGATACTGTCGCGGGTGGTGCCGGGGTGGTCGTAAACCACTACCCTATCCTCTCCCAACAGCCGATTAACCAGGGTCGATTTACCAACGTTAGGGCGGCCGACAATGGCGATTTTGACACCGTCAGGCAGTGTTTCATCACTCTCCTCGGGTTCCGGCAGCGCCGCCAACACAGCCTCCATCAGCGAACGGATACCACGACCATGGCTGGCGGTGGTTGGGTAGAGCTCACCCAGGGCCAATTCATAAAAGGGGGCGACGGCAACATCGTGATTACTGCCGTCAATTTTGTTGGCCACCACAAACACCCGCTTGCCCGATTTACGCAGGTGTTCGGCGATCATGCTGTCGGCACTGGTCAGACCGGCGCGACAGTCCACCACAAACAGGACGGCATCGGCCTCGTTGATCGCCGCCAGTGACTGGCCGGCCATCACCGAATCGATTCCCGTCTCATCACCGCTCAAACCGCCGGTATCCACCACCATCAGCCGGCGCCCCTGGACGTTGGCCTCGCCATATTTACGGTCGCGGGTAAGGCCGGGGAAGTCCGCCACCAGGGCATCACGACTGCGCGTCAGCTGATTGAAAAGCGTAGACTTTCCCACATTGGGTCGGCCGACAAGGGCAATTACCGGTAGCATGGCACTCTCGTATGGGTATTGGATATTGGCGATATAGCTGCTAGCGCCGGGACGGCGACAAACAAAACTGCAGATTGTAGAGATTCAGGCGCACAAAGGCGAGCTGAACCGGTTGGGAGAGCAACGCCGGCCGAATATCGGCCGGGGCGCCTTGAAGTGATTTATGACTCGCTTTTTCTGGTTACAGAGTAGAGGTACAGATCGCCGTCATTACTGAAGATCAGAACCTTATCCCCCATTACCACCAGCGGAGAGCGGATACCACTGCCATTGATCTTCTTACGGCCCAGGTACTCGCCGCTACTGGCATCCAAAACATGCAGGTAGCCTTCGCTATCGGCAGTCATCACCAGCCCCTGAACATAGGCCGGGCCGGTTAGCTGCCGCCGCAACATCTGCTCGTTAGTCCAGACATCTTCACCATTGCCGACGTTGTAGGCCTGGATAGTATCGTCGGCGGTAGTCAGAAATACCGCCAGTCCATTGCTGGCCAGGTTTTGATAGGTGGAGGTATCGCGTGCCCAAAGGCCCCTGCCGGTAGCCCGACTAATCGCCACCAGGCGCCCTTGCAGGCTGGCAGCAAAGATCAGGTCACCCACCATCAACGGTGAGCCGTCGATATCGACCATGCGCTCGAGCTCGGTGCGACCACTGGGGATCGCCACCCGCTGGTCCCATTGGCCAATGCCGTTATCGGGGTTGAGCGCAATCAGTTTGCCATTGTCAAACGCCGCCACCACCAGGGTTTCGGTAACAATGGGTGTGGAGGAGCCACGGCTGGTTAAGGCTGGATGGGTGTTGTCGTACTGCCAGAGCTTTTCACCGGTGGCAATCGAGATACCGTGTAGCTTGCCATCAATGGTATGCACCACCACCAGCTCGCTGTTGAGCTGCGGTGCCGACAGCACCTCGGTGGAGACTTGCTGGCGCCAGACTTCCTCCCCGGTTTCAGCACTTAGCAGCACTACTTCACCGTCGTAGGTCCCCACCGCCAGGTACTTCTCATAGGCGCCGACGCCGCCAGAGGTTTCCAGCTTCAGCTTGGAGCGCCACAGACGTTTACCGGTTTCCGCGGCATAGGCGCTGACCCGCCCGTCGATGTCCATGGCGTAAACCTGGCCATTGGCAAAGGCTGGCTTCAGCAGCGTGTAGCGCTGATCCTGGCCGCCACCGGTATCCCGCGACCAAACCTTTTTAAAGACAATCTGATTATCGACATCCACCAGCGGTGAAGGCTTCAACTCTCCGGAGCTGGAACAGCCCGCCAGGGCAAGCAGAGCCGCGAACATTAACAACAAACGCATAACTATTCTGCCTCGGCTACCACTTCGGTGGCGTACTGATCACGCTTCATCAAGAGGAAGCGACGACGGCTGGATTGATCGTCTGGCAGGGTATCCAGGGCGAGTTGGTAGGCTTCCCGCGCGCCGTCGGTGTCACCTTGAGCCGCCAGAACGTCACCGCGAACCTCGGCGTAACTGCTGCCAAACTCGGTGGCCGGGGCAACCTTTACCAGCGCCAATGCCTGATCGAGTTCGCCAGCCGCCAGATGCAAACGGGCCAGACGAAGGTCGATCACCGGTGTTAGCGCCGCATCGCGGTTGTGCTCCTTGGCCCAACCAAGCTGGGTTTTGGCTTCGTCCAGGTTACCTTGATCAACCGCATATTTTGCCATCAGCATGGCGGCACTCACGGCATAGAAGCTCTTGGCGTAGCCATCTTTAAGCTGTTCGCCCAGGGAGGCAACCTCTATCAGCTGCTGTTGACTCAGCTCGATACCCGGCTCAATTGCGGCAATTTCACTCATCTGTTGAAACAGCACCGAGGCATTTTCGCGTTTGGCCTGTTGGTTGTTCTGCCAACCCTGCCAACCAAAATAGACCGCTAACGCCAAAACAATCGCCGTCAGGGTATTTTTGCCATTCTCCTTCCACCACCGTTTGAAGGCTTCAATCTGTTCTTCTTCAGTCAGGTGTGCACTCACTCAATCCGCTCCTTATTGTTGGGCAGGCCTGCTTGCCTAACACAAACGCCCTAAACCCTTTAAAAATTTGATTGCTGCCAGTTAACTGGTGGGCCAAAGTCAGGCCATCAGGCCTTGAGTAGGGCCGCAAGTTTGCCACATAGTTCCGACTGGGCAATGGTCTCCTGCTCGGCATCGGTACGCAACGGCTTCACCGCTATCTGACCGCTCAGAGCTTCGTTCTCGCCCAGAATCAGCGCGATACTCGCCCCGCTCTTATCGGCCTTTTTCAGTTGGCTCTTGAAACTGCCGCCACCACAGTGGGTAACGATACGCACGCCAGGCAGTTCAGCCCGCACCTGCTCCGCCAGCTGCAGTGCTTTAAGTTGCACATCGCCTACTGCTGCCAGGTAAACATCAGCACTGCGCTCCAGGCCTGCGGGCACCAGATTGAGCTCCTGTAACAGCAGCACCAACCGCTCCACGCCCATACCGAAACCCACTGCCGGCACCTGGCGACCGCCCAGTTGTGCAGTGAGGCCATCGTAGCGGCCACCGGCACAGACCGTGCCTTGGGCGCCCAGATGGGTGGTCACCCACTCGAACACGGTTTTGTTGTAGTAATCGAGGCCGCGCACCAGACGGGGGTTTATGGTGTAGTTGATACCCATGCCATCCAGCAGCTGACAGAGACCGGCAAAGTGGGCTTTGCTGTCGTCGTCCAGATAATCACCCAAGCTGGGTGCTCCGGCCAGCAGGGCCTGGGTTTTGGCATCTTTGCTGTCGAGAATACGCAAGGGGTTGGTGTGCAGTCGGCGCTGGCTGTCTTCGTCCAGCGACTCCTGCTGGGCGCTTAAATAGGTAACCAGAGCCTGTTTATATTTGGCCCGGTCGGCGGCTGAGCCGATACTGTTGAGCTGCAGAGTCACGGCATCGGACAAACCCAACACCTGCCAGAGGCGGGCAGTCATCACCAAAATTTCGGCATCGATATCCGGGCCCTCGAAACCAAAGGCCTCGACCCCAAACTGATGGAACTGGCGCAGGCGCCCCTTCTGAGGTTTTTCGTGGCGGAACATGGGACCCAGATACCAGAGCTTTTGCGTCTGGTTGTGCAGCAGGCCGTTCTGCTCACAGGCGCGAACACAGACCGCCGTCCCCTCCGGCCGCAAGGTGAGGCTGTCGCCATTGCGGTCGTTAAAGGTATACATCTCTTTTTCAACGATATCGGTCACTTCACCGATGGAGCGCTTGAACAGCTCGGTCTGTTCGAGGATGGGGAAGCGAATATTCTGATAACCGTAGCTGCCAAACAGCGACGCCACGGTCGCTTCCACAAATTGCCAAACCGCAGTCTCCTCCGGCAGGAGGTCGTTCATGCCGCGAATTGCTTGAATCTTGCTCAAAGTAGTTTCCAGATAGGGGTTGCTGATAGTGCCTGAGTAACAGTGGTCAGGCTTTGGCGATCAGGTTCTGCAGATCGGCCTCTTTTTCAGCCGCCCGCGCCCGGATTAACCGTTCGAGATTATCCACCAGGTCGTCATTGCCCAGTTTGCTGTCGGGTTGACCGCCGATGTAGATCAGGTTGGGCTGCCCGCCGGCCAAGCCGATATCAGCCTCGCGCGCCTCACCGGGGCCATTGACCACACAACCGATCACCGCCACATCCATGGGCGTGGTGATATCGTCCAGGCGCAACTCCAGCTCGTTCATCGTTTTAATCACGTCAAAATTCTGCCGTGAACAGCTGGGACAGGCGATGAAATTGATACCTTTGGAGCGCAGTTTCAGGCTTTTCAGCAGCTCCCAGCCCACTTTCACCTCTTCCACCGGATCGGCCGCCAAAGAGATGCGCAGAGTATCGCCAATGCCCTCCATCAGCAGAGCACCCAGCCCCACCGCCGATTTCACCGTACCGCCGCGCAGGCCTCCGGCTTCGGTAATACCCAGGTGCAGAGGTTGCTCAATTTGGCTGGCCAGCTGGCGGTAGGCGGCCACGGCCATAAAGACATCCGAGGCCTTTACCGACACTTTGAAATTTTGAAAATCGTAGCGGTCGAGAAACTCGACGTGGCGCAAAGCCGACTCCACCAACGCCTCGGGGGTGGGCTCGCCATACTTTTTCTGAAGATCCTTCTCAAGAGAGCCGGCGTTGACGCCGATGCGGATGGGGATATTGAGATCCTTGGCCTTCTCCACCACCGCCTGAATGCGTTTTTCGCGGCCGATATTGCCCGGATTAATGCGCAGACAGTCGACTCCCAGGTCAGCCACCCGCAGGGCGATGCGGTAGTCGAAGTGGATATCTGCCACCAGCGGGATATCGACCTGCTTGCGAATCTCACCAAAGGCTTCGGCGGCGTCGAGCGAAGGCACGGAGACCCGTACGATATCGGCACCGGCCTCCTGAATGCGTTTGATCTGCGCGACAGTGGCGGCCACGTCGGTGGTCTCTGTGTTGGTCATGCTTTGAACGCTGATGGGGGCGTCGCCACCCACAGGCACATCACCCACCATGATCTGACGCGAGTGACGTCGTTTTATCGGCGATTGGAAATGCATAGTTGAATCAGGGAAAGTTAGACAGTATCAGGGTTCTTCACCGACTTCGAAACGCAGGGTGTTACGGCCGGGAACCGGTTGAATTTTGACAGGCTCGCCATTGAGTTCCAGGGTGGCGGCTCGAACATTGCCGAGCATTATAGAGAATGGAGCCGTGCCGACAATGGATAATTTATCCCCCGCCTGGCTTACTCCCTGATGCAGGGGCATCCCAGTGGCGTCTTTCACCTCTACCCAGCACTCTTCACTAAAACTGAACTCGAGCGTGTCACTGGTGGGCTCGGCTGCGACCTCCGGGGCTTGCTCTGCCACGGCCGGGGCAATCAATTGTGCAGCGGTAAGTTCGGTTTGCGGCGGTTCGGTAGCCACCGCTGAGCTCACCGACTCGTCTGAGGCAGCCACCGCACCGGGCAGTTCATTGGTCGCCGGGCTGGTATCCAAGGCCGGCTCAGCAGGAGCAGTCTCGACCGTCTGGCGCGCAACCGCAGGCGATTCGGCATCTTTACCACCACCCCACAAAAAGAATCCGGCCAGGGCAACAAAGAGTACTGCCCCCACCAAAATAGCCCAGTTCCACTCCGGAAACGGCTTCTCCAGAGGTTTCATACGCTGGGTCGGCCGGGTGACCGTGACTCCGGCCTGGCTCAGTTCGGAGACGTAGTTGTCGTAGCAGGCGATCACCGCATCGGCATCAATCTGCAAATAGCGGCAGTAGGAGCGCAGGTAGCCTTTGATAAAGGTGGGGGACGAGAGCCGGTCAAACTGGTTTTGCTCCAGCGCCGTAAGCTTTTTCACCGGCAGGTTAATTTCACGGGCGACATCGGCCAATTCGAAGCCCATTTTTTGGCGGGCGTCCTGCAACATCTGGCCGGGCGTGATGGTCGGCGTGGCGTTGCTCTCGGATGGATCAGTGTCGGCCGGGGGCGACGGGTTCATAGCGGTATCAGTCATCAAGCAGTCGCTTGTATTCCAGGTATTCGGCGGAGTAAGGGTACATATTTTTAAGTGCCAGAGCCAGGCTGGCCTCTTTATCGCGATTGCCAAATATCCGCTCCAGGCGGATACCTAACCACAGCGATTGCGGGGTGGGGCTGCCGAGCGTATCGGCACGATCCAGATAGCCCTTGGCTTGGGCATAATTGCGCTCGGAAAATTCAATTTTGGCCAACTCGATAATGGGCGTCAGCGATTTGGGATTGAGCCGGACAGCGTGTTCGAAACTGGCCTTGGCCTTTTCGTGCATACCCAGCAGCTGGGCGGTCTGGCCGAGATTGGTAAGCGCCACATCGCGCCGGTCGTACTCCAGGTCGCGGCCGGCACCCTCAAACTGTTCCAGAGCCTCCTGGTAGCGCTCCTGGCTGGAGAGCAGTACACCATAGTTATTGCGGGCGGTTGAGAACTCGGGATTGCGGCCAATCGCCTTTTTAAACTCTTTTTCAGCCAGTAGCGGCTCACCTTCCAGTTGGTAGAGCATGGCGGTGGCGTTCAGTACCCGAGGGTCATCGGCATCGATAGCACGGGCCTTGTTGAGACTGCTGCGAGCTAGATCCCGATTGCCCTGGCGAACGTAGTTCAACACCAGCTGTACCCGTTTTTCGAGAGCCTTTTCGGTATCCATATTGGACTCCGTGCCCCCGGTGCGGGTGGTAACACAACCACCTAAAAACAGCTGTAGCAACACCGTTGCCGCCAGTAATCCTTTTTTGTAGTTATCTATCCAACTCATCATGTGGTAAGCAAACCATCTTAAAAGATTTTAATTTTAGCACCCTAGACAGATTTGGCCGGTGCTCTGGCGGTTTTGGTCTCCGCCCATCAACCTGTCGGCAAGCCACTACTCAGTGCACATTTGGTCAGCGCACATTTGGTCAGCGCACATCTGGCCAGGCCCGTTCAGATCAACCAGACCCCCGGCGTCCACGCGCCGCCAATTGTTGCGTATCTGCGCTAGGAAAGCGAATCAAGCGGAAGGATTTTGACAGCCTCGGTATCCACTTTCGCACGATGGCGTTGGGCACGGCGGGTACGATCGTTAACACTGCCGGCCAGCTGACCACAGGCGGCATCAATGTCGTCACCGCGGGTGGTGCGCACAGTCGTGGTGTAGCCCGCCTCCATCAAAATGTTCTTGAATCGGTGCAAAGCGTTATTGCTGACCCTTTTATAGTTGGAAAGTTTAAAGGGATTGAAGGGAATGAGATTTATTTTTACCGGTACATCGCGCAGCAGTTCTACCAACTGATGCGCGTGCTCGGGACGGTCGTTAACATGATCAATGAGGGTGTACTCAATGGTCATCTTGCGATGGGTGTCGGGCAGCCCCTCGATATAGCGCTTGGCACTGGCCAGCAGTTCAGCAATGGGGTATTTGCGATTGATCGGCACCAGCGTGTTGCGTAACTCATCGTTGGGCGCGTGCAGGGAGATAGCCAGGCAGGCATCGGTGAACTGGCCGAGGCGATCCAGGGCCGGCACGACACCGGAGGTACTCACCGTCACCCGGCGCTTGGAGATCCCGTAACAGTTGTCGTCCATCATCAAGTTGATGGCATCGACCACGTTATCGAAGTTGAGCAGCGGCTCGCCCATGCCCATAAAGACCACATTGGTAACTTTACGCGGCCCTTTGGGTTGCAGCTGGCCAAACGACTGCGCCGCAACAAACACTTGGCCGATGATCTCGGCCACAGTCAAATCGCGGTTGAACCCCTGTTTACCTGTCGCACAAAAACTACAATCCAACGAGCAGCCCACCTGGGATGAAACACACAGGGTGCCCCGCTCACCGTCGGGGATAAACACCGTCTCAACCGCACTGCCGCCGGCCACCTCAAACAGAAACTTGCGGGTGCCATCGGCGGAGTCCCACTGCTTCAACACCTTGGGCGGCTCTACATAAGCCAACGATGCCAGCTTAGCGCGCAAATCCTTACTGATATTGGACATCTGCTCAAAATCGGTCACCCCCAATTGGTGGATCCACTTCAATATTTGCGTCGCGCGAAATGGCTTCTCGCCAATACTGACAAACCAATCAATCAGCTTCGCGGGGGCAAGCTCGAGAAGATTGATCTTCTCCGGTGCCGGTTCTGCGCTGTGGTTAACGGGTTCTAACATGGTCAATGGCCAGAAATGGGTCAGCGAGCGGGAAGCTACGCCTTTGGGTTGATAACAGATTGGGGATGATAGCAGCTAACGATAGTGATTGAGCTTTGGCTTTTAAAGGCCGGAGGTTAGGCTGCCGGCCCTCAAGCAGAACCGGGACCGCACCACACCCGGTAGGGATTGGCGTGGTCACCGGTAACGCCAACTAGCGAGAACAGATCTCCGCGTCGCTGAAGAAGTAGGCGATTTCGCGCTCGGCAGAAGCCAATGAATCGGAACCGTGTACCGCATTGGCATCGATAGAGCTGGCGAAGTCGGCGCGAATGGTACCGGCGGCGGCCTCTTTCGGGTTGGTTGCACCCATCAGCTCGCGGTTGGCCAGCACGGCATTTTCACCTTCCAGCACCTGCACCACAACCGGGCCAGAGGTCATGAAGGCAACCAGGTCGGCATAGAACGGACGCTCTTTGTGTTCGGCGTAAAAACCACCAGCTTTGGTGTCGTCCAGTTGCAGCATTTTCATGGCGACAATTTGCAAACCAGCTTTCTCAAAACGGGCGTTGATTTCGCCAATAACATTTTTGGCTACTGCATCGGGTTTGATGATCGACAGAGTCTTCTCGACTGCCATGTGTTTCTCCATTGAAATTAGATGAATATCTGTGTGTTCGTATGAATCTGCAGCAAGCACGTTGATGAGTTGCGTGCATTTTTGGGTAACAACTGCCGTTACGCTCCTGGCTCCAATTCCTGCAAAGCCCGCACACTCTTCAGAGCTCGGGCATTCGCCGAACCGCAACCGGCATCGGGCGCCTAACCGCTTCGCTTGGCAAATGCAGTTAGGGCAAAAAATCGAGCGCGGATTATACGCGCTTTATAGGCTTCTGCCTATGGTTTGCACAAGTCAGCCACCGGTACGTGCTGACAGGCCACGCAGTTTGCCAACGCCTTCACGCACCACCGCCACCGCCCGGTCAATATCATCCAGTTGGGTGTAACGGCCAAAGCTGAAGCGCAGGGACGACAGCGCCAGCTCATGGGGCAGCCCCAGAGCGCGCAGCACATAGGAGGGCTCAATACTGGCCGAGGTGCAGGCAGAGCCCGAAGAGATGGCCAGCTCCCGCAAAACCAGCATCAGTTTTTCGCCATCGACATCGGCAAACGCCAGGTTAATGATGTTGGCCACCCGCCGGTCTGAGTCACCATTGACGGTGATGCCGCCAATGGCCTGAATGCCGGCCAAAAAGCGAGCCAGCAGCTGCTGGTAGTGGTCACCATCGGCCTCCAGCTGGGTGGCCGCCAGGGCGAAGGCGGCACCCATACCGACACACTGATGGGTGGGCAGGGTTCCGGAGCGCATGCCCCGCTCGTGGCCGCCACCGTGAATTTGGGCGGCGATAGTCAATGGCGGGGTACGGCGTACATACAGCGCGCCAACCCCCTTGGGGCCATAAATTTTGTGGCCACAAACCGACATCAGGTCCACCTGCATGGCATTGACATCAATGGCCAGCTTGCCGGCACTCTGGGCGGCATCGACGTGCAGCAACACTCCGCGCTCCCGGCACAGCTGGCCCAGCGCGGCAATATCGTTGATCACCCCGATTTCGTTGTTGACGTGCATGAGTGAAACCATCACGGTCTCCGGCCGCAGTGCCGCCTCTACCTGCTCCAGACTGATCTCACCCAGGTTATTGGGCGGCAAGTAGGTGACCTGAAACCCCTTGCCCTCCAGGTATTGGTAGCAGTCGAGCACCGCTTTGTGCTCAATGGCGGAGGTGACAAAGTGGCTGCCGGGTGCGGCCAGCGCCTCGGCCACACCCTTGATTGCCAGATTATTGGCCTCAGTGGCGCCACTGGTCCAAACGATGGCACGCGGATCGGCATGGAGCAGGTCCGCCACCTGGCGGCGGGCCGTCTCCACCGCCTCTTCCGCCAACCAGCCGTAGCGATGGGAGCGCGAGGCCGGATTAGCGAAGTTGCCGGCCATGGTCAAACAGCCGGTCATGGCTTCGGCCACAGTGGGGTCGACCGGGGTGGTGGCGGCGTAATCTAGGTAAATTGGCAGACTCATAGCAAACAACAGTCGTGTGGGGGCAGGTTAAAAGGCGGCCATTATGCCACAGGCTCCGGCCAATCGAAGGTTTGCCTAAGCGAATCCCTCAATCGGCCTGGTAGAGTGAGCGCAGCTCTTCGGCCAGCAGGGTGATCGCCTGCTCCAACACCGTCTCGGATTGGCAATAGGTGATGCGCAGGCACTCGTGGGCATGGGGCCAGTCGGTGTCGATACCAATAAAGAAGTGGTGGCCAGATAACACCAGTACGCCGCGGGCCTTCAGACGCTGATAGAGCTCTTCACTGCTAATCGGCAGATTTTCACACCAGAGCCAGAGGAAGATCGCCCCCTGCGGTGCGTGTACCCGCACCGGCAGGTCGGCACACTTATCCCGCACCAGCCTAAGTGCGGTTTGGCAGGCCTGTTCATAGAAGGGCTGCACCATGGTGCGACCGATCAGATTGACCCGATCATCCTCAAACCAGGGCCGGGTCAGAGCTGGGCCGGCGCTGGAGCAGGCCAGATTGAGCGCCGTATTGGCGCGCGTATAGGCGGCTATGATCTCACGGCTGGCCACCACGATACCGGTGCGCACCCCAGGCAGCCCCAGCTTCGACAGGCTCATCAGGTAGATAATGCCGTCATCCCAGGGGCAGTCGGCCTGGGTGAAGAGAATACCCGGGAACGGCAAGCCGTAGGCGGCGTCGATAATAATCGGAATATTGCGTGCTTTGGCCAACTGCCGCAGATGCTCCAGCTCATCATCGCCGATCACATTGCCGGTCGGGTTGGTGGGCCGGGAGAGGCAGATGGCGCCGATACCCTGCGCCGAGGCTGCGTCATTCAACGGCAGATTGTCAAAATCGATGTGGTATTTGAACTGCCCATCGGCCAACGGCTCAATCAGAGGTTTCTGGGAGACAAAAAAGTTATCGGACAATCCAGAGCTGGCGTAACCAATGTACTCCGGTGCCATGGGCAGCAAAATCTGGCTCAGGTTGTCGTCGTCGAACTCCCCGGCCAACATATTAAACAGCACAAAAAAGGCGGCTTGGCTGCCATTGGCCAGGGCAATATTTTCCGCCGTTACCGGCCAGCCACAATTGCGTTGCAGGTAGGCGGCCATCGCCTCCAAAAAGGCCGGGTCGCCCTGTGGCGACTGGTAGTTTCCGCACAGCCGCTGCACACCGCCGGGGCTCGCCAGGAGCGCCTCGATAGCGGCCACGATCTCCGCCTCAACGGCCGGGATTTGCGCTGGATTACCGCCCCCCAGAAAGAGCATATCCGGGTTGGTGGTCAGGGCCTTGCCCAGATCATCCATCAGAGTGAAGGTGCCGGAGGGGGCGCAGAAGCGCTCGCCAAATTTGGAGAGTTTATAGTTCATGGCTAACAGTCAATGGCGTCACAACAGGTTGTTACTGTAACACGCGACCCGAAGCCATACCCACACTATCCGCCACGCCAAACCCTCCGGAATGGCTGTCAGCGGCTGGAGATGGATTACTCGATCAACAGCCGTTCCAATACGGCGATAAAGTGGTCATGCAGGATATCGGGAATCAAAATCACCAGGTCACAGCTGAACGGGTGATTCTCCAGGTGATAGTTAATTTCGATGGCCCACAGACGATGCCAGGAGAGGATCTCATTGAAGACCAAATCCGCCACCGGAATATCTTTCACCACGGTGTATGCGGCGGCTTTATCTATTTCAGTCGACATCAGCTCGCCCAGTCGGGTCAGACAGACATCGGTAATGGCGCGGCAAAAATCAATTAAAAGCTGGCTGCACTGGGCGTCGGTCTCGACAATTTTCTGGTTGCACAGCTCGGCGATACTGTGTTCCGTGGCCACCACCAGGGCAAAACACTCTACCTCGGCAAAGTGAAAGGATTGCGCCATGGCCGAGACATTTTCGCCGACACCCAGCTCCGTTAACGATACAGTCAGCTCACGCGGCTCGATTGTCTGGATTTGCGGGATTGATAACTCGACCAAAGCACCGGTAAAGGCCGCCAAGGATTCACCCGCCGCCCCCATGGCGACGTTGCACACTTCCTGTAGTGCATTTTTCTGCTCTTCGTCTAAACCAACAGTCACATCCGTCTCCTTACATTGCTGCTGCTCTGGGTACCGCACTGAGTTCTGGGAATCAGAGCTATCCGTAGCGCCGCTACCACTCTTTAGCTGATTAATGGGCGTTTAATGAACGCTTACCCACCCGCGCGGGCAGCCGGCCAAATATCACCGGCGGCAGGCATCACCACATGGTTGCGCTGCTCTACCGTGATCACCTCCAACACCTGTTAACCAGCCCCCCCTGTAAACAGATCGAGAAAGGGCACCCACCCTGCCCGCGTTAATGGCCTGTCCACCCACGCCCGATTGGAGTCATCTCAGATCAGCCGCGGTAAGGCGCCAAACTGGGGTAGCCAGGTAATTCGGCACCACCTGACTAAGTATAGAAGGGATCTTTTTCGTTGAAGGATGCGCCAGACAGGCGTCGAAGATGGCCCGGCGACCGGTGCCCCGAAGGCGTTTACGCGCCGGCTACTCTTTTAACAGCACATGTAGGTCGATATCCAACGCCTCCTGCTGGAGGTGATCGCATTGGGCCAGCCGCTCCTTCAGCTTTTGCTGCCACGGCTGGCCGGCCTCGGCCTGAAAATGGGAGAGTTGGTAGGCACTGCTGTGGAGCAGTTTGGCCAACTGAATCAGTGTCAGGCTCTCCAGGGTACGGCCAAGCACAAAACGCCCGGAGCGGGTCTCCATCACCACACCCGCTTTTAAGAGCTTGGCGCTGATGCGATTGAACTGCTGAGAGTGCACGCCCAGTTTGAAGACATCTACACCACGCACGCTGCGACCGGCATCCATCCCCTTCACTACCGCAGCAATAAACACCAACGCGGCTATTAGGTCGGAATAGTTGAGACTGCGCGCTTCAATGCGCAGGTGCGCCAGGGTGCGCACCAGTACCGCGCCGCCCAGCACCAGCACCCACAGCACATAGATCCAGAGCAGGAACAGGGGCACGATGGCAAAGGCGCCGTAGATCAGTTGGTAACTGCTTTTGGCCACCAGGTCGGCAAAGGTGCCTTTGGCCAGTTCAAACAGCATGGCGGTAAGCACGCCGCCCACCACGGCATCGCGCAGCAGCACCGGGCAGTTGGGTACCAATAGAAAAAAGAGGGTAAAGGCCAGCGCCGACAGCAACATCGGCAGATAATTGAACAGAGCCGGTGCCAGGTTAACGGCACCGTCCTCGCCCACCATCAGCTCCAGCGACAGCACATAGGTGCTGATCACCAAGCCGGCCCCCAATAACAGGGGGCCCAGGGTCAGGATGGCCCAATAGATGAGAAAGTTGGAGACACCACTGCGATTGTTCTCTACCTCCCAAATGTTGTTGAAGGTGCGCTCGATGGTTTTCAACATCAGATAGGCCGTCACCACCAGCATGGCCACACCGGGCAGGGTCAGCTTGCGGGCGCGCGCGGTAAATTCAGCCAGGTAGCTCTGTACCGCCTGACCCGTGGCGGGCACCAGGTTATCAAAGATCAGGCCTTGCAGCTGTGCCTCCAGCCCCTGAGAAGTGGACGAGGCCGGCAGCAGAGAGAGCATGGAATAGACCAGGGTCAGCACCGGCACCAAGGCAAAGAGGGAGACGTAGGTGAGCGCGGCGGCGCTCTGCTGACAATTGCTGGAGGTGAAATGGCGGTAGATCTCCAGCAGCAATTTGAAGCTGTAGCGGGCAACTTGTGTTATCCACAAATAAAATTTATTTGTTACCATGCGGCCTTGCCCGAATTGACAGAGATTCACCGTTGGAAATGGCCCAAAACGGTCGCTTCCTGCTGGTCTGCGAGATTGAAAGTAGGCTGAAAGGTATCAATAAAACCGCCAATGTCAACTGAGGCCAACTCAGTGGGGCTGGGCTTGCCGCCGCTTGGCGGCTACCCCCTGGCGACATTGAGCGTTCAATAACACTAAGGATTTTGCATGCTGACCATTTATCACAACCCGCGCTGTTCCAAATCGCGCGATACGCTCGCCCTGATTGAAGCCGCCGGCATTGAGCCGGAAGTGGTCCTCTACCTGGAGACCCCGCCCGACGCCAAAACCCTGCAAACACTGCTCAGCAAGCTGGGTATCGGGGCCCGCGACCTGCTGCGAAAAGGCGAAGATGCCTATAAAGAGAACAACCTGAAAAACCCGGAATTAACCGACGCCCAGCTGATCGACTTTATGGTGCAGCACCCCAAACTGATCGAGCGCCCCATTGTGGTTAAAGGGGATAGCGCCGTACTGGGCCGCCCCCCCGAAAACGTCAAAGCCCTGCTCTAATTGAACCCGCCCGAGTTGTTGCAATGAGTTCCGTTGAAGAACCCTACATTCTTGTCCTCTATTACAGCCGTAATGGGGCCACCCGCGATCTGGCCACCGCCATCGCCGAAGGAGTCGACCAGGTGCCTGGCATCAGCAGCCGGATACGCACAGTGCCGGCTGTCTCCCCCAACTGCGAGGCCAGTGAGCCGGATATCCCGGCTGAAGGCGCCATCTACTGCGAGAAAGCGGATCTGACCGGTTGCGCCGGCCTGGCGCTTGGCAGCCCCACCCGGTTTGGCAATATGGCCGCGGCCATGAAATATTTTCTCGACGGCACCAGCGACCTGTGGTTGTCGGGTGCTCTGATTGGCAAGCCGGCCTCGCTGTTCACTTCGGCCGCCAGCCTGCACGGCGGCCATGAAAGCACCCTGCTCAGTATGATGAACCCGCTCTTGCACCACGGTATGCTGATCCAAGGCCTACCCTACAGTGAAACCGCCCTGAACCGCACCAGCACCGGTGGCACTCCCTATGGTGTCAGCCACCACGGTGCCCATGAGCATTTGAGTGAAGACGAACTCCAACTCAGCCGAGCCCAGGGCAAGCGACTGGCTCAAACCGCCCTTAAACTGTTGTAACTACCTATGACCTCTCCCTCGGATGCCAGCTATTGGCAACGCAAAGCCAACAGCGCCTATCGCATTACCCTCAGCACCTACCTGGCACTGATAGCCATGCTACTGGTAGCCCGGCTGATCAATGGTTTCTCATTTAAATTGTTGTTGGTGGAGTGGCTGCCGCTGCTGATTTTTATCCCGGGCTTGAAAGTGCGCATCGCCTACCGCACCTACAGCTGGATGTGCTTTGTGCTACTGGCCTATTTCACCGCGTTTGTCGTTGAACTGGGTTCGCCATTGCGGGTGTGGACCGACGCCGTCAATTTGGTGCTGGTGTCTATTCTGTTTTGCAGCGCACTGCTCAGCAGCCGCTACACCCAGCGCTGGCAATATTACGCCGCCGTGGCTGCCGGTCACATCGAAGAGAGTCCCACCGAAGCCAACAATGAAAAATAGTGCCAGGGCCTCTACACTCATTGGAGTGCAATGGGTGTAGACAGGCCCGCCGGTTAAACGGCACTTTTTGCCAGCCAGTTGTAAACGTCCAGGATTGATAAACCGTCTTAGCCTGCAATTCCGCTCAATAGCATGCGTTTAAGGAAAACATTATGAGCCAACGATCACCCGGCATCCTGCGCCGACTCTTCGGTGGGTTTTGGAATCTCATCACCTGGCTGCGGGTCGCACTGCTGAACCTGATCTTTCTGCTGCTGTTGATAATTTTCATCGCCTCCCTGTGGCCGGCGAAAGCCCCGCAACTGGGCGAAGACAACCTGCTGGTGCTCGCCCCCTCTGGTCTGCTGGTGGACGAGTACACCTATATCGACCCACTTACCCAACTGCTGGAAGAGACCACCCCTGATCAGGTAGAGACCCTGGTCTCTGACCTGGTCACCGCCATCGATTTGGCCACCGAGGATAAACGCATCACCGCCATGGCCATGGATCTCGACAGTCTGCTCGGCGCAGGTATCAGCAAAATGGAGGAGGTAGGCGTTGCGCTGGAGCGTTTTAAAGCCGCCGGCAAGCCGATCTACGCCTACGGCTCCAACCTCACCCAGCAGCAGTATTACCTGGCCAGCTACGCCGACGAGATCCACCTCAACCCCCTGGGAGCGGTGTTGGTGACCGGTTTCGCCACCTATCGTAACTACTTCAAAGAGACCCTCGATAAACTGGCGGTCAGCATGCACATCTTCCGGGCCGGGGAGTACAAAGATGCCATGGAGCCCTTCATGCGCAATGACATGTCTCAGGCCTCCAAAGAGAACAACCAGCTCTGGTTGGATGAGCTGTGGGGGGTCTACAGCTCACGGGTGGAGGAGCAGCGCAACCTGCCCAAGGGCGCACTGAACGACTTTATCAACACCATGGACAAATCCCTGGCCGAGCATCAGGGTGACTCCGCCAAACTGGCCCTTGACGCTGGCCTGGTCGACCAGCTGAGTACCCGCAGCCAGTTCCAGCAGCAGCTGGCAGTGAAGCTCGGCACCAAGCCCGACGACGGTCTCACCTTCCAGCAGTACCTGGCCATGCACCACTCCACCTATGTGCCCCTGCACCGCGACAGGGTGGCGGTGATCACCGCCCGCGGTCTCATCTCCCAGGGAGAGCAACCCAGTGGTGAAACCGGTGATGAGAGCTTTCTGGCGCTGCTGCAGCAGGTGCAGGAAGACACCTCCATCAAAGCGCTGGTGATTCGTTTAGACAGCGGTGGTGGCGGCGTACAGGCCTCGGAAAATATCCGTCTGGGGCTGGTGCAACTGGCCAACGAGCGTCCAATCCCCATCGTTATCTCCATGGGCAGTATCGCCGCCTCCGGCGCCTACTGGATCGCTACCGCCGGTGACGAGATCTGGGCGACACCCACCACCATTACCGGCTCTATTGGGGTATTTGGCGCCTTCGCCACCTTCGAGAAGAGCCTCGATAAGATCGGAGTCAGCACCGATGGCCTCAGCACCACCGCCCTGGCCGGTGCCGTGCGCGCCGACCGGGAGCTCTCGCCCATGGCGGAAGACCTGCTGCAACAGGGCATCAACCACATGTACAGCGTCTTTTTAGGGCTGGTGGCCGATGCCCGCAACAGCAGCCCGGAGGAGATCGACAAGATTGCCCAGGGGCGGGTCTGGAGTGGTAACACGGCACTGGAGTTGGGGCTGGTCGATCGCCTGGGCAACCTGGAAGACGTTATTGCCCGGGCGGCGGAACTGGCCGAACTCGACCACTACGAGGTGCAGCACATCATCAAGCCGCTGAGCCCCATGGAGCAGTTTTTATCGGAGTTGAATCGTGCTGAAGTGGTGCAGGAGGTGCGCACCGTGATGGGCAAACATCAGGCCAGCAGTGGCCTGCCACCAAGCCTGGTAACACACCTGCAGTCACTGCTGGCACCCTGGCAGATGCTGGACGCCATGAATGACCCACGGGCCAGCTACGCCATGTGCCTGGTCTGCCTGGCGCCCTAGGCCAGGCGCAGAGCTAAGCCTGCAAACACTGCTTGATAAAGGGAATGGTTAGTCGCCGCTGTTGGGCTAACGATTCCCGATCCAGCAACTTTAGAAATTCAAACAAGCTTCCCAGATTACGGGCCGAGTGGTTAACAATGTAACCGGCCGCCTCCTCCGGCAGTTTCAACCCCAAGCGATGAGCTTGCAGTTGCAGAGCTTTGGCCTTGTCCTCGTCGCTCAAGGCGTGAACTTGGAACACCGGCCCCCACAGAATACGACTCTGCAGATCAGCCAGTTTAAACGCGAGTTGTGCCGGTGAGCGATGACCGGCGAAGATCACCCGGGCAGCGCGGTCGCGCAGACAATTAAACAAGGCGAAGATTTCCTGCTCCAGCGCATCATCACCCGCCACCTGATCGACATCATCCAGGCAGACCAGGTCGGCCGCTGCCAGCTCGTCGAGCAGATCACCGGTTAGCGGCGGGTTGCCGGGGGCGAGGGAGAGATAACAAGCTTGCAGGTTAAAGCTCGGCGCCAACTGGCTGCAGGCCTGCAGCAGGTGCGACAGGCCAACATCCCGCTCCCCCCACAGGTAACTGACCAGCTCCCCCTGCCCCTGAACCATCAAGAACAGGGTTTGCAATGCGGTCAGATTGGGGGAGTGTTCTGGCAGATAGTAGTTGTCGAAGCTCGCTTCGACATCCAGGCTTACCGCCAGCGGAAGTTGTTGACTGTTATTGGCCATGGAGTGTTAGGCAGCACGCCATTTACAGAGCCGCATCCGAGCGCCAGCGCAGCTGCATTGCGGCGGTGGTATCGACGCCGAGCCCGGTAACCGGCTCCAACTTTTTATCCAGCGCCAGAGCGTCGCGCAGCTGATTGCTGTCGCCACTCAGATATAGGGTGAGTGCCAGCCTATGGGGTGTCACCTGCCGCAACTGATAGCCCTGCACCGCAGCCAGCCCACTCAGGTAGCGCACCACGCCGGCGTAGTCGGCAAAGCCATCGATACCGCCAATTTCAACATTTAGCGCCACTCCGTAGCTGCCGGTAATCGGCACGGCGTAGATGGAGGCCAGATAGGCCGTCAAGGCACCCAGCCCTTGCTCCAGAGCCGGATCAATGGCTTCGGCGGTGCTGTCGAACACCTCAAACTGTGTGTCCTGCAGATACCACCAGCTGATGCGCCACTGGCCTCCGGAGGTAGCCGTAATCCGCCCCACCAGGATACTGTCGGGCTTGTAGCGCTGGCTGGCGGCGGTAATGACGGCGCTATCGAGCGCCCACAGCTGATCGGCGGCGATCTGCATCTGATCTTCCAGGTCCATCAGCGGCTGAACAACGGGCAGGCCTTTCATGTTGGCGTCAACGGCCACCCGCTGATAGATAGTCTGGCTGGGGTCACCGCCCAGTATGGTATTGGGTGTCAGGATTTCAGTGCCGGTTTGGTAGTCGCGGCGCGCCAGCCAAACCAGCACCCGGGGGCGGTTCTCCGGCCACAGGGGTACACCGGCCTGCTTCAGCAGATTATTGATCGACGTACTGGAGAAACGGGCATTCAGAAAGGTGTTATTGCTGGCGTCGGAGGAGTAGCTGTAGGCCTGCACATACTTGCTGGATTGCCGAATTGCCCGGCTGAGGGTGGCATCGTTCAGGTAAGTGGGGTTGCCGGTGATCTTCACCAACACCTGGGCCAGTGCCGCGTCCATCATTTTGTTACGAGTGGCGGAACTGCGATCTTCTACCGGCACATCGGCCTGATAGAGGTTGTCCACCGGTACGGCTTTAGCCAGCGGTGCCACCAGGGCTGCGGCCAGTAGCGCCAAGCAAAGCCAACTACGCAAACGCATCTGCTGCATGCAATTGTCCAAAAATTCAATCAAATTAAGTTCTTATTATGGCACCTGGAATCAATAATGCCGGTACCAACGGCGAACGCCGGCAACACTACACTAGCCTCCCGGCAAATAGAAGACCACGCCCCAGGAATCCGGTTCTGGGCCACAATTTTATTCGCCATTGGCCCGCCACCTACCGAGCCACCCCCACTACTGGTAGACTATGCGACCCTCGCCTGCCCCCCGGCGGGTTCTTCACCGAATTTCACTGGATTAGCAACCACCACCATGACAGAAAAAACTCCGCCATCGCTGAGCTACAAAGACGCCGGTGTCGACATTGACGCCGGTAACGCCCTGGTCGACCGTATTAAGTCCGTCGCCAAAAAGACTACCCGACCAGAAGTGATGGGCGGCCTGGGCGGATTTGGCGCCCTGTGCGAAATTCCAAGCAAGTACCAACAACCAGTGTTGGTTTCCGGGACCGATGGTGTAGGCACCAAATTGCGCCTGGCGATGGATCTGCGCCAGCATGAAACCATCGGTATCGATCTGGTGGCCATGTGCGTTAACGACCTGGTAGTGGCCGGTGCCGAACCGCTTTTCTTCCTGGACTACTACGCCACCGGCCACCTCAACGTCGATGTCGCTGCCGATGTGGTCTCCGGTATTGGTGCCGGCTGTCTGCTGGCCGGCTGCGCGCTGGTGGGCGGAGAAACCGCCGAAATGCCCGGCATGTACGAAGGTGAAGATTACGACCTGGCCGGCTTTTGTGTCGGTGTGGTGGAGAAGAGCAAAATTCTCGATGGCAGTAAGGTCAGCCCCGGCGACGCCCTGATTGCCCTCGCCTCCAGCGGCCCCCACTCCAACGGCTATTCGCTGATCCGCAAAATTATTGAAGTCAGCAATGCCGACCTCAACAGCGAGCTAGAGGGCAAACCCCTATCCAGCCTGCTGTTAGAACCGACCCGTATCTATGTCAAACCTCTGCTGCAACTGCTGGAAGAGGTCGATGTCCACGCCCTGTCACACATCACTGGTGGCGGCTTGTTGGAGAATATCCCCCGTGTTCTGCCCGACGCCTGCAAAGCGGTCATCAACCGCAGCAGCTGGCAGTTCCCTCCCATATTCCAATGGCTACAAACCCAGGGAGGCGTAGCCGAGCGGGAGATGGTGCGCACCTTTAACTGTGGTGTGGGGATGGTCATTGCGGTAGCCGCCGACCAGGCCGACCAAGCTCTGGCCAGCCTACGCCACAACGGCGAAAGTGCCTGGCTCCTGGGTGAAATTGCCCAACGCGCCAACAACGAAGAAGCGGTAGAGCTGATTTAAGCGCCGATGTCACCTTCACAGAATAGTCACGTCAACCGTGCGCCACTGCGGGTAGTGGTGCTTATCTCCGGCAGCGGCAGCAATCTGCAGGCGCTTATTGATGGCCAGCAGCAAGGGCTGCTCGATATCGACATCGTTGCCGTGCTCAGCAATAAGGCCGATGCCTACGGCCTGATCCGGGCGGAAACGGCCGGCATTGCCACGCGGGTGCTCAACCACCGCGATTTTGCCGATCGCGACAGCTACGATCAGGCGCTGATCACCTGCATCGACGAGTTCGAGCCACAACTGCTGGTGTTGGCGGGTTTTATGCGCATTCTTACCCCCACCTTTACCCAGCACTACCTGGGCCGCACCCTCAACATTCACCCCTCCCTGCTGCCCAAATATCCCGGCCTGCACACCCACCAGAGGGCACTCGAGGCGGGCGACAGTGAACACGGCGCCAGCGTCCACTTTGTCACAGCCGAACTGGACGGCGGCCCAGTGATTTTGCAGGCCCGGGTGCCGGTGGAAAGTGGTGATACGGAAGACTCTTTAGCGGCCAGGGTATTGACCCAGGAGCACATCATCTACGCTCAGGTGGTGCAGTGGTTTGCCGAGGGGCGCTTGCGGCTTAACGGCGACCGGGCCGAACTGGACGGGGCGCCACTGTCGACCACAGGTGCCAGCTGACAACCAGAATTGTGGCAAGCTGCCACCACTCTGCCGGTGGCAGAATGCCGCAGCTCTAAGCGCGGCACAGCTGGTCAACACCGGGGCCAGGTGTAATCGGCGGCAGTGGTTACAGGCGTTCCACCTTTTCAGCGCCACAACGTTCACAGCGTGATACCGTTACCAGGCGCCCCTGTTTTACATCGAACTGTTTTTCGGTAACGATTTTCCATTTGTGAAAACCGCTGCGACAGAGCGTTTTGCCTTTGTGCTTCTCGGCGGGCTTAGGTCGCTTAAAGGGGAGAATATCGGCCACGTTCACCTCACAATGCCGGTGGAACCAATCAGTGTAGCCTGGGTCTTGGCTCGAGACCAACGCCATCGCGCAAGGTGTGACGTGCCAGCAGGATACCGCTACAATTCGTCGCCAAGTTCACGGCCCGCAGCGACACCAGATTTTTCCTATGTGGCAAACCATCCGGTGGCCAGCACAATCCGGAATGGTTGGTCGGCGGGAGTGCAACCAGACCGGTAGCGGCTGGGGCAAAGGATGTTAGTGTTGGATGGTGGCCCAAACGCGCCAACAGCGCGCCGGGCTAAAATAATTTAGGACGTTAACCCAATTTATGTACCACAAGTACTTCGGCCTTAAGGAAGCTCCCTTCTCCATCGCGCCCAATCCCCGCTACCTCTTCATGAGCCGCCGCCATAAAGAGGCGTTGGCGCATCTGCTTTATGGGGTCAACCACGGCGGCGGCTTTGTGCTGCTGACCGGCGAAGTGGGCACCGGCAAAACAACGGTCAGCCGGGCCCTGCTCAAGCAACTGCCGCAAAACACCGACATCGCCTACATCCTCAACCCCACCCTAAGCAGTGTCGAGCTGCTCGCCAGCATCTGCGATGAGCTGAAGGTGAGCGAGATCCGCGACCACACCAGCCTTAAGGATCTCTCCGACGGTCTGCACAAGTTTCTGCTGGAAAACCACGCCCGCGGCCGCAACACAGTACTGATTATCGATGAGGCACAGCACCTGGGTTACAAGGTGATGGAGCAGATTCGCCTGCTCACCAACCTGGAGACCGACGAGAAAAAACTGCTGCAGATTGTCTTTATCGGCCAGCCAGAGCTGAACGAGCTGCTGGCCAAGCCTGAGCTGCGGCAGCTGGCCCAGCGCATCACCGCCCGCTTTCATATCGACCCATTGACGCTGACCGAAACCCAAGCCTATATCCGCCACCGGCTGATGGTGGCCGGTATGCCGCCCAGCCAGATGCTCTTTACCAAAGCCGCCATTAAGATCATCTTTACCGCCTGCGGTGGCATTCCCCGGCTGATCAATGTCGCCTGCGACCGGGCGCTGCTCGGCGCCTACACCCACAACAGCCCCCAGGTCGACCCGGAAATCGCCAAGGCGGCGGTCAACGAGGCCGCCAAAGCGGGCCAAAACCATGCCAACCGCCTGCCCATGATCCTGACCACGCTGCTATCCCTGGCGATAGTCGCGGTCATTGCCTGGATAGTTAGCCGACAACTTGGCTGGCTGGCCCCTACTGCCACTAGCGAGCCTCCGGCGGTGGTGGAATCGGGCGTGATCGATCGTTCCGCCGCCCCCACCCCCAAACCGGTATTGCTGCCCAGTGCACCGATTAGCAAGGCGAACACGGAGTACTCCGAGGAGCAGATCCTGTTTGCCTCCTACGCCAGCCAAGAGGAGGCCACCAACGCCCTGCAGCAGGCGCTGGATGTCTTTCCCGGCGCCCTCGACAGCCCCTGTAAACAGTTGGAGAGCTTTGGCATTCAGTGTTTGGCCGAGACATTGCGCAGTTGGGAGCAGCTGATCGACTACAACCGGCCGGCAGTGCTGACACTGGAAGTAGCTGGTGAGCGACGCTACGCTGCGGTCATCGCCCTGGATGAGAAACGGCAGCTGCGCCTGCTGGCACACAGTGGCGAACCGCAAAGCTGGCCCAAGTTTGTCTTGGGCCAGTATTGGACAGGCGACAGCCAAATACTCTGGCAACCACCCAGCAGCTACCAACCCGCGTTAAAACCGGGCGAGCGCTCCCCCTTTGTGCGCTGGGTAGCAGGCAGTTTTGCCACTCTCGATAACCAGCCCAAGCCGCTGGCGGAGTTCCACTACAACCGGGAACTGGAGCAGCGTGTCACACTGTTCCAGGCGGAAAACCAACTGACCGCCGATGGCATAGTCGGGATACGCACCGTTTTAAAAATGAATGATGCCCTGGCGGCGGACTTTTCACTGGTCGCGCCCGCCGACGGAGGTCAGTAACATGTCCTACATTTTGGAAGCACTGCAGAAGTCGGAGCAGGATCGTCAGCAACAGGACACCCCCACCCTGGGCAATCAATACGACGCGCAACCACTGGCCCTGCCCAAACGCAACCACCAGGGCTGGTGGTTAGTGGCGCTGCTGGGTGTGGTCTTGCTGGTGCTGTTAGTCTGGCTTTGGCAATCCAGCTCTTCAGCAGCACCCCCACCACAGGCTTCGCCCGCAACCATCACCCAACCGGAACCAGGGCCGACAAGCGTAGAGCCGGCAGCTAAACCCGCCCCCAGCCAACCACCCGCCACAGCGCCTCCAGTGGAGGCTGCGCCAACCATCGCGCCGGTTGCCGACTCCAGCAACCCTCCGGCCACTAAAGCCGCGCCGCGTACCAGTGATCCACGTATCGAGCAGCTCTACCAGAACAGCCAAGCCAACGAAACGGTTTGGCAGGCATCGCCCGCGGCGGAAACCCCGCCTGCGCCCACCGGTGAGCCGGCCGCGCCTGTTACCCTGACCCCGCCGGCAGCAGTAACTGCCGCGCCCGTTGCCATGGAACCTGAGGCCGCGCCAATCCGCCGCCGTAATAGTGATGAAGAGGGTTTTATCGAGGTTCAGGCGCTGCCCGATACCATCAAAAGTGAAATTATCCCCATTCGCTACATCGCCCACGTCTATGCCGACAGCCAACTGCAGGGGTTTGTAGTGATGAATGATATGAAGTTGTCACCTGGCGACCGGCTGGCGCCAGAGCTCTATCTGGAAAAGGTGGCCCCGGACTACGCCATTCTTAGTTTTCGCGGCTACTTCTTTAAGTTGAATGCAATGCAAAGCTGGGCCGGATACGGCACTGACTAACACTAACTGCAGCCTATTCCAGGGCCTTTAGCTGTGCGCGTCCGGCGGTAATGGTGGTTAACCGCTCACCAAACAGCGTGCTATCAACCGCCGGCACCGCCACTTTCATGGCCACACTCTGGCCATATTCCACCGCCACCAGGCTTACCGCCAGCTCCTCCAGCAGGCGCCGTACGGCGGCCTCATCGGCAAAGGGGAACTCAATGCGGCACAGCTCCATCGGTTGACAGGCCACCATCGGGCAAGCCTGTAGGGCGGCTACCACAGAGTCACTGTAGGCCCGCTGCAAGCCCCCGGTACCCAGCTTGATGCCGCCAAAATAGCGCACCACCGCCGCCACCACCTCAACCACACCACTATACTGCAACGCCGCCAGCATTGGCCGGCCGGCGGTGCCGCTCGGTTCACCGTCATCGCTCATGGAGAGCACTGTGGTACCCGGCGGCCCAGCAATATAGGCCCAGCAGACGTGCCGTGCCTGGGGATGCTGCGCGCGCACCTGACTGATATAGGTCTGCGCCTGCTCCCGGTTCTCGGCCCGGGCCAGGTAACAGATAAAACGGCTGCGCTTGATCTCTATTTCGCTGATCTGTTCAGCCTCGGGCACCTGATATTCGGCCAATGGCCACCTCCAACATCTATTCCTCACTGCGCCAGCACCGCTCCTGCCCTACCGCCTGGGGTGCTGCCCCGCGGCCCGCATGGTAGCGTTTTATAACCACCCAGGGCAAAACACCCGCTGCGAATCGGGCTGGAAATTAAGCGCCAGCTGCAGGTAAAGAGCAGCAAATGGTGAAGTAATATCGGCTAAAACAGGCTAAAATCCGCCGATGCTCTGCAACCGAAACCGATCAACCCCCTCAATTTAATAGGCATGACAGGCAACCTCCCTCCCCGAACCTTTTGTGTGGCGCCCATGATGGACTATTCCGATCGCCACTGCCGTTACCTGTGGCGGCTGCTAACCCGCCACAGCTGGCTCTACACCGAGATGGTGACCACCGGCGCCATATTGCACGGCGACAGGGAGCGGTTTCTGAAATTTAATAGCGAAGAGCACCCTGTCGCCCTACAGCTGGGAGGCAGCGATCCACAGGCGCTGGCCGAATGCACCCGCATTGCCGAGCAGTGGGGTTACGATGAGGTCAATCTCAACTGCGGCTGCCCCAGTGATCGGGTGCAAAATGGCATGATCGGTGCTGTTTTAATGCAGCACCCCGAGCGGGTGGCAGACTGTGTGGCCGCCATGCAGGCGGAGGTGGCTATTCCCGTTACCGTCAAACACCGCATCGGCATTGACGACATGGAGGACTACGCCGGCCTGCTCAACTTTGTTGATACCGTCACCCAGGCAGGCTGCCAAACGTTTATCGTCCATGCCCGCAAAGCCTGGCTGCAGGGGCTAAGCCCCAAGCAGAACCGGGAGGTGCCACCACTACGCTACGAGTTGGTCTACCAATTAAAGCGCGACCGGCCCGACCTGGAGGTGATCATCAACGGTGGTATCACTACCTTGGCGGAGTGTCAGCACCACCTGCAGCAGGTCGATGGCGTCATGCTTGGGCGGGAGGCCTACCACAACATCGGTATTGTCGCCGAGGTAGACCAAGCGCTCTACGGAACCACTAGCGCCGCTAACCCTCTATCGGAGGTATACGAGCAGTATGCCCGTTACTGCCAGCAGCAGCTCGAGCAGGGCGAAAAACTGGGCCATATGGCCAAACACCTGCTGGGGCTGTTTCACGGCCAACCCGGAGCCCGGCAGTATCGACGCTATCTTTCAGAACACATTCACCAAGCCGATGCTGGCGTGGAGGCATTGTGGGCAGCGCTGGCGCTGGTAACACCCAGTGCCACCCCTATCGCAAGCCTCGGCGGCCGATAACCATAAATTAGAAGCGGCCAAGCCGCATTGACCCGACGCACCCCAAGGATCCAATACCTATGAGCACGAAGTTAGCCCAATTAAAGGAGATCACCGACGTTGTGGCCGACACTGGCGATATTCAGGCAATCGCCAAGTACCGCCCGCTGGACGCCACCACCAATCCATCGCTGCTGCTGAAAGCGGCGCAACTACCCCAGTACCAGCCATTGATCGAAGAGTCGGTGGCCTGGGCCAAAGCCAACGCCAGCAGCAGCGATAAGATTGTCGCCCTGGCCACCACCAAGCTGGCTGTGGCCATTGGCTGCGAGATCTTAAAGTTTGTGCCGGGCAAGGTCTCCACCGAGGTTGATGCCCGCTTCTCGTTCGATACCGCCAAAACCCTGATCAAGGCGCGCCAGATTATCGCCCTTTACGAGGCTGAAGATATCACCCGCGAGCGGGTACTGATTAAAATTGCCGCCACCTGGGAGGGGATTCGCGCCGCCGAGATTCTCGAAGCCGAGGGCATTCGCTGTAACCTGACACTGCTGTTCAGCTTCTGCCAGGCAGTGGCCTGTGCCGAAGCCGGTGTATTCCTGATTTCACCGTTTGTTGGGCGAATTCTGGATTGGCACAAAGCCAAACAGCCAGACGCCGATTTTACCGGCAGCAAAGATCCAGGCGTGGTTTCGGTTACCGCCATCTACAACTATTACAAGAGTCACGGCTACGAGACCATCGTCATGGGCGCCAGCTTCCGTAACACCGGCGAAATTGAAGCCCTGGCCGGTTGTGATCGTTTGACCATCAGCCCGCAGCTGCTGGAGGAACTGGAATCCGACACCAGCACCTTAAGCCAGATGCTGAGCCCGGAAACCGCAAGCTCAAAGCTCGAGAAACTGAGCCTCTCTGAAGCAGAGTTCCGATTGATGCTGAACGATGACGCCATGGCTACCGAGAAGCTGGCTGAGGGGATTCGCAACTTCATCGCCGACCAGGTCAAGTTGGAGGAACAACTCAAGCCGCTCTGTCAGTAACAATTCAGGCCAGAAACAATTCAGGCCAGTAACCGCGCTGGCCGAGAACCATCCCGAAAACGCCATGATTGAGTTATTCAAAAAACTGTTTGAAACCCCAACCGGCACTCAGACCGACACCCACCACCGCTGCCAACTGGCGGCGGCGGTGTTGCTGGTGGAGGTTGCCGCCATAGACCAGAACTTTCAGCCCGCCGAAACCACCGCATTGATGCAGATATTGGCCGGGAAATTCCAACTCAGCGAAACCGAGGTCAGCGATCTCGAGAGCCAGGCGCGCCAGGCCCAGGCCACAGCCAGCTCACTGCACGAATACACCCGTGTACTGAACGAGCACTTTTCCGACCAGGAGAAGATCGAGCTGGTGGCCAATATGTGGCAGGTCGCCTATGCCGATGGCGAGTTGGATAAGTATGAGGAGTATATAATTCGGCGGGTAAGTGAGTTGCTGTACGTTGCACACAGCGATTTTATTCGGGCCAAACACTGGGCGCGGGAAGGGCAATAAGAGGTAAAACCGTTTAGTTTTGCTCTAAGCACTCCACCAAATCGCGAAATTCCCGACGATTGTTCTCGTTCAGGCTCATAAGGATTTTATGGGCCTCCAGCACCTTGGCCTTGGTGGCATGCTCCTCCAACGTCTCGAGGGGTAGCTCATCGGAACAGTCCAGGTTGGGGTTGGCCGAGCGCACAATCTCGAATATATCGTCAAAACCCATACTCTCCAGCAACCGGTTGATGCCTTCATCGGGGGAGATGACCACGGGGATGATATGAAATTGATCCTGACAGATGATGGAGATTTTGGCCATTAGGCCGAGGGTGGTGCTGTCGATTGCTTCCGCCTGGCGCAGGTCAAATACCACCGAGGCAAAATCATCCTCTGCAAACATGTGTTTGATGAATTTATCGAATGAGATACACAAAGTGAGTCGCACATCACCAACCATCTTAATGACGTTGACGCCCTCTTGCTCCGCGACATAAATATGCCCAGGCTGCATGATCACTGACCTCGAGTAATGGTCAATACAGAAATGTCGTCTGGAAGCTCACGGCTCTCTTGTACACCCAAGTTCGCGGTGATGCTCTCCAAACTACCATCAGAACTCGCTACCAACTCTAGTAATCGCGCTTCTTTCTCAATAACGGATACTTCGCCCATCACCTCAAATACACCATCGGATAAGGCTATGAGGCTGGTACCAGCGGCAAATGAGTGCCGGAATACCTGCCATTCCACTTCACTGAATATACCCACGGGTTTTCCCTTCCCTTCCAGATAATGAGCCTGGTTGCCAACTTTCAGAATTGGCAGCGGCAGGTGTCCGGCCACCGCATACCTAAGCTCATGTTCATGCGTATCGATTACACCAATCAGGCAGGTGAGGTGATTCTCAAATCGCCCCCCTTTCAGGCCGCCATTGATCTCCTTCAACAACCAATTGGGGCCCTCTTCAAAGGTGCTGACATCGGTAAAGAAATTGTTATCCCTTACCATACGTGTGACCTGGTGTTTCAGCCAAACGGTTACAAATGCCGATGAAGCCCCGTGGCCGGAGACATCGGTTAGATAAAAGGCTAAATAACGGTCACCTAAATAAGCGTAGTCGATAAAATCACCACTCAAATACAAGGAGGGGATAATTTTATGGGCAACCGTGTAGCCATTGCGGGAAAATGGCGAGATTGGCAACAAACGCTCCTGAACCAAGCGCCCGGCCCGCTGATCCCGTTCCAATACCAGTAGATTTTCACGCAACTCGCGGTTGGCGGCCTCCAGCTTGTCGCGGTAACGGCGGTTTTCCAGCAACAGATCCTGACGCTCCAAGGTTTTGGTGATGGAATGCACCAAAACCTCCATATCGGCCACTGGCTTGATCAGAAAGTCGCTGGCACCCAGCCGCAACGCCTCTACCACGTCGCCCATCACCCCGGCGCCGGAGATCACAATAACTGGGGCATCAACATCGATCTTGTGGATCTCTTTGAGGACATTGAGGCCATCCATACCCGGCATGCGCAGGTCCGAAAGCACCAAATCCGGGGTGTGCTCCCGAAACAGCTGCAAACCCCGTGGCCCCTCATCACACTCAATGACTTCAAAACCACTGTCTTCCAGATAGGCACTGATGCTTTCACGAACCAAGCGGTCGTCATCAATCAGCAGCAGTTTCCGTTTTCCGATAGCCATGCATTTACCAAATCAGTCGCTCGGTTCGACAATCATACTACTCAGAGGCCGCAGCAGGCCACGCTCCCCATAACAAACCGGTAAGCTTGACGGGGAACAGACGCTCCTGTGCAATTTTGAATTTATGGATTACCTTTAAAAGGGAGCTTTTGGTGCATATATGGCTAAGAATGGGCACCAATCTTACATAACGACAAAAACTCGACTCTATTACTGCACAGGTGCAAGCGATGACAGAGCCCAGCAACGCCCATGCCGAAAAACGCGGCTTTATTCGAATGCAGGTCAATACTCCGGCCGAGATCATCATCAGCGCCGATGGCCAGCAAGCCCGCGGCACCTGTCTCAATCTGAGTGGTAACGGCATGCTACTGGAAGTGGAACAACCCCACGCCATCGGCTCTATCTTGGTCGTTTTCGTCTCTTCCGATCACGGCCATAGCCCCTCTATCGAGGCGGAGTGTACGGTAATGCGCAGCGAACCGGTCGATGACACCCCAAACAGACACCTGATTGGCGTTACCATTAACCGGATCCTATAGCCGGCACGGCCGCCTGTGCCAGCCACTTACCTGGCCAAAGAGTCATACCCTTTTCAGGGTGCCCTCAGCAGCGCTGACAGCCGTTAGAAATCGATATCGTCGAAATCTTCATAGGCGTCGTCGTCGGCGCCAAAATCATCCTCGATCTGGCCATCTTTGATCAGATAATTGCGCCGTTGCAGGTAGGCATCGCGGATAAAGGAGTAGCGATCTCCAGAGACCAGCTCTTCGGCTTCCAGCAATTGCGCCCGGGTATCGATAACGCTGACAGCGTTCAAACCCAGTTGGGCATCAGAGTCTTTAATGTAATTGATAGGATCTGTGTACCAATCCACCGGCCTGGCCACGCCATCGCGCAGAGTGGATGGGCCAAACAGTGGCAACACCAGGAAGGGGCCACTACCCACGCCCCAAGTAGCCAAGGTCTGGCCAAAGTCCTCGCCGTCTGGCTTATCCATGCCCCACACCTTGGCGACATCGAAGATACCGACCAAACCAACCGTGGAGTTGACCACAAAACGACCAGTACTGTTACCCGCAGACGCCCACTTCCACTGCAGGATGCTGTTAACCACGGTTCTTATCTCACCGAGGTTATCGAACACGTTGCTAACCCCCTTCTCAACCGGATCTGGAGTAATCCACTTATAGCCCTTGGCCACCGGTTTGAGGAAAGCGCGGTCAAGAGCATCATTAAAGCGGTACACCTGCCGGTTAAAACCCTCCCAAGGGTCGCTGTTTACCACTTTGACAGGGGCCTCAGTGTTGTTTTCAGGCGCGCTCTGGTCGACGGCCGTCGGCGACGTAGCACAGGCGGTTACCAGAATAGAGAGTGTTAGGAGAAGGATGAGTCTCATAAATATTCTTGGATCTGTTTAATGGCTCTCGCGGATCTGTGTAAGGGCTCTCGCGATGAGTGTCACCAAAACCAGACATCATTGCCTGTTTAAGGCTAAGCGGAAATCAATTGGGCGCACATTCTAGTGTCCGAAGGGGTATCTGTCGAAACCTTTATGCCGATACGGTGAACGTAGCCGCTACCCAAAAGCGGGAGGCTAACAGAGAATCTCTTGTCGACGCAGTTGCTCAAGTAGGTCGGCACCCATTGTGACAATCGCCTCCGGTTCCGGGGCCTGCAGCTCTTCCGCTATCTCTAACAATGCCTGCCGGCCACTGGTGATCTCGGGGGTTTGCAGCAGCTGCAACAGACGGTGAGTAACGGCGTTGGACTCCATAAACTTCACCTTGTCGTCGCGATTGCGATAGACAATCAGGAAGGTGGGCTGCTCTGGCGGGGATTCCGGTTGAAAGCCGGGGCCTATTTGATGCACAGGGTACTGATAAGAGAGGCACCATACCAATGGGCTAACCTGGGGCTTGCCCGCCAACAAATCCAGCCCGGGGATGGCATCCGGCAACTCCTCCTCAGCAATATCCAACGCCAACTCCACCCATTCATAGTGAACCAGCTCCAACAGAAAGGGAGGATCGCGGCTCTCTACGGCTTGCCCCTCTTGCAGGTAGGTTAGGAACTCCCGGCCAATATCCAGAAAGTAGGGACTGGTTGCCTGGTGGTTAACAATGAAGCTGCGTACCAGCTCATGCCAACGTTGTTCGTCGGTGATCTTCCTGAGAATGGGAAAACCGCCCGCGATAAAGTTCTGAATATTGTTGTAGATGAGATCGCGATAGATCTGCAGGCGCCGATCTTCAATGCCCCCCGGCGCACTATTCACACCCGGGGCTCGCAGATGTTGGATTAGCTGTCGTTGGGTCTGTTGAAACGAACTCATAGCTGGTGGCTCTCACAGGGCCAGGCCCTGTACTGTTGTCTATACGATTTTCCAGGCGACTGTACTGTCCACAGGACGGATTCGGGGTGGTTAGCTTCTGACCAGAGCAGGTTCTGGGGCACTGGTACCAGGCACCTTGGAACGGGCCTGCGCGTGCTTGGCTTGCAGGCTTTTGATAACCTCAAGTTCGGCCAGTAGATCAGCAACGGGAGGAATGTTGAAATCCCGCTCCAACAAAGTGGGTATCACACCAAACAACTCATAGGCTTGGTCCAACAACTGCCAGACGGGATCAATCACCTTGGACCCATGGGTGTCGACTTTTAGATCAGGCGCCTCATCATAGTGACCAGCCACGTGGATATACCGGGCCCGGTGGCCGGGTAAGCGGCTGAGAAACTCACTGGCGTCGTAGCGATGATTAATGCTGTTCACGTAGATATTATTCACGTCGAGCAGCAGGTCGCAATCCGCCCTTTCGATCACCGCGTTGATAAATTCAATCTCTGGCATCTCCTGTTGCGGAGCGCAGTAGTAGGAGGCGTTCTCAATGGCAATGCGCTCCCCTAAAAAATCCTGAACCTGGGCAATACGATCAGCCGTGTAAATAACCGCCTCTTCGGTAAAGGGGATGGGCATTAAGTCGTAGATATGGCCTTCATCACTGCAGTAGGTGAGATGCTCGCTGTAGAGCGCCATGTTGTGACATTTCAGAAACTGTTTGATGTTGGCCAGCAGCTCCATGTCCAGAGGCGCCGGCGAACCGATGGAAAGCGACAATCCATGGGCAACAAATGGGAAGCGCTCAGTGTAGGCTCTCAATTTTTTACCAAGCCGACCGCCAAGGCCTATCCAGTTCTCTGGGGCGACCTCCATAAACTGAATATCGTCCACCGTCTGTTGCTGTAATGAGTTCAACAAACTGCGTCGTAAGCCTAATCCGGCGCCAGCGATTGATGGTTTGGTCATTTTGCTTCCAATCGGTTGATTGAAAAAACAAAGCCCAGCTAACTGGGCTTTGTACTACGCAGCAAGGTAATTAGTTACCGCACTTACCTTCGCCACATTTGCCTTCTTCGTCGGCTTTCTCTTCACCGCACTTACCTTCGTCGTCAGCTTTCTCTTCACCGCATTTGCCTTCATCGTCGGCCTTCTCTTCACCACATTTGCCTTCGTCGTCGGCTTTTTCTTCACCACACTTACCTTCACCACACTTACCTTCCAAATTGATGGCGGCGAGGTTGTAACCTTGGCTCAGTTCAGTCGCTGCAAAAGGATTTTCTGAAGCACTGGCCACAGGGGCAAGTGCTGCTGTGGCCAATACTGCTGCACCAACTGCCGCCGCCAAAGGAAGTGATTTCGATTTCGCCATGGAATTTCTCCTTAAAGAACCAATTATTGTTGAGTTGTAATCTATTTACCGACGTTAAGACTGAAGGGTACTTGAATAGTTTCGGCAACCACATAGGTCAAATGTCAAATTTCTATCACAGTTGTAATAGCCAAGTGGTAATACTCCACCCCAACTGCCGCCGGCATTCTACTACCCGGACTAACCTTCGTGAACTTGGCTGAATAAAGATTGTGGACGCCGTCATTGTCCACCCGCCAACTCCACCCTAAAAAATAGGCACTGGTTCATTATCGTCCAGCCTAGTAGTTATAGCTCAAAATAGTCGATCACAACGACTGTTTAATCTCTTCCCACAGTTTATCCAGTCGCTTGGCCGAGACCGGCTGTCGAGTTTTCAAGGTTTGCGCAAAAAGGGATACACGCAGCTCCTCAATCAACCAACGATAACTTTGCAGCGCCTCATTAGCGTAACCCCAAAAACGCCCGCGCTGTTCAAGCAGATCCTGATAGCGCTGCCAATGCTCCTGCACCAGCGACAGGTTCTGTCGATCCCGTTGAACATTTTGTGCCACTTTGTCTAATCGCAGAACAATTGCCTGCAGATAGCGGGGGTACTGTTGGAACTGATCATAGTCAGTATCGAATAAAAACCCGGTGTACAGGAGGTTGTCCAATTGCTGTTGAATATCCTGTGCCGCCCAGGTTAACGCCAGTGGGTTTTTGTTGCTTTTGATACTCTTCCTGATAGCCACCACCTGCACCAACACCTTTGCCAACAACTCTTCAAGTGCCTGCGCCCGGGCAACCACCTCGCTGCCGTGCTGGTTGAGCAACTGCTCAAAATCCGCCTGTTGCCTGACTATCTGGCCGGAAAAAACCATCTGTTTAAACGCAGCCGCGATGATATCCTCAGTCACCTCTGCCCGACCGCCCATATTAGTAACGGATAAACCAATATCCTTACCCTTGAGCAGTTCCTTTTGTAGATATTTGACCCGGCTCTTCTCCGCCAACATGGCCAAACGCACCTGGGCCCGTAGGCTGAAGGCTTCGGCCTCCAAGGGGTTGTCGTGCATCTTCAGTGCAACACTATCACCCTGGTCGACCAGTGCGGGAAAGGCTTTTATCTTTACGCCGCGACGCTGTAACTGCCTAGATTCGGGCAGATCACCAAAAGACCACGCCACCAGTTGTTGCTGCTCCAGCTCTTCGCCTGCCGCCTGAATTGTCTGCTGAATATTATCGCGATATTTTTCTCTCAACTCGACCAGGTCGCGACTCTGTTCAATCAAGCGACCACGCTCGTCATCGACCTTAATATTCATTCGATAGTAGGCATCCAGGTTTTCCGGCTGCCAAACATCCTCGGGAACTTTTACGCTGGTTTGCCGGAACAGCTGCTGGCTTAACGCTTCGATAAGTGGGGTGTTGCCGACACTCATGGCCACCACGGCTTTATCCACAAAAGTGGGCACCGGTACAAACTGCTTGCGCCACTGTTTAGGCAGACTTTTTATCAGGGCCGCACACTTCTCTTTTAATAAGCCAGGCACCAGCCACTGCAGTAGATTTTCGGGAACCTGATGCAACAGGCCGACCGGAACATGCACACTAACGCCGTCTTCAGCACTGCCAGGCTCAAAGTGATAACTGAGCGGAAACTCCATACCCGCCCACTCCAGGCTATCGGGAAACTGCGCCTGCCCCCCCATCACATCACTGTTGGCTAACAGTAGCTCACGCTCAATAAACAGAAGCCTGGGCTGGCTCTTTTCCGCCTCTTCCCGCCAGGCTTCAAAACTGGCCAGATTAACCACCTCATCACCGACACGCTCATTGTAAAAGGTGAATAACACCTCATCCTCCACCAGCAAATCGCGCCGACGAAATTTCGCTTCGCACTCCAGAATATCGTGAATTAACTTTTGGTTGTGGAGAAAAAACTCACCCACGGGTTTACGGTTACCACTGCCTTTTTGCCGCCGGCTTTTATCGATGGTTGAGTAAGCTCCTTCAACCAGTGCCCGGCGAATAAATACTTCACGACTCTCTTTGGCATTGATGGTGGAGTAGTTAATACGCTGTTTTTCCACCAGGGTTAGGCCAAACAGAGTGACTCTTTCATAGGCAAAGACCTGCCCGCGCCGGCTGTCATAATGGGGTTCAAAATAGTTGCGCTTTACTAAATGGCCCGCTGCCGCCAGCACCCACTCCGGTTCAACCTTGGCCACACTGTGGGCGTAGAGTTTACTGGTCTCCAGCAACTCGGCCGCTACCAGCCAAGCCGGTCGTTTTTTAAATTGCGAGGAGCCAGGAAAAATATTGAACTTGCGATTGCGGGTACCCAGGTAATCGCCATCATTGGTTTTTTGGCCAACGTTATCGAGCAGGCCGACCAACATGGGTTTATGAATGGCCTCGTACTCGGCCGCCTCCCGGTTGGGTTTTATAGCCAACTGTTGGCAGGCCAGCAGCAATTGATGATGCACATCCCGCCACTCGCGCATGCGCTGATAGGAGATAAACTCCTTCTGGCACTGTTTGCGCAACTGGTTTTGCGATAACTCCTGGCGCAGAGATTCAAAATGTTGCCAAAGCGAAAGATAAGCCAATAGGTCGGATTGCTCATGCCAAAAACGGCGATGTTTTTCATCGGCAGCCTGTTGTTTGTCGGCCGGCCGCTCGCGCGGATCCTGTACCGACAGCGCACTGACAATCAACAATACCTCCGCCAGTGATCGCTGCTCAGCGGCCGCCAGCAAAATAGCGCCCAGACGCGGATCCAGTGGCAAGGTCGCCAGCTTGCGCCCCAAGGCTGAGAGGTGGCCCCGTTCATCCACCGCCCGCAACTGCTTCAACAGATTAAAGCCGTCGTTAATCAAACGGTTGTCGGGCGCATCAATAAATGGAAAGCGGCGAATATCCCCCAGGCGCAGCTGCAACATCTGCAAAATAACCGAGGCTAAATTGGTGCGCAGGATTTCGGCATCGGTAAACTCCGGGCGCGCTAAAAAATCGGCTTCGTCGTAAAGACGAATACAGACACCGGCACTCACCCGACCACAGCGACCCTTGCGTTGGTTGGCACTCGCTTGCGAGATAGCCTCGATGGGCAGACGTTGAATTTTAGTGCGATAACTGTAGCGGCTGATGCGCGCCTGGCCCGGGTCGATCACGTAGCGAATGCCGGGTACCGTCACCGAGGTCTCCGCCACATTGGTCGCCAGTACAATACGCCGCCCCTTATGGCTGCCGAATACCCGCGTCTGCTCCTTTAGGCTGAGCCGGGCATAGAGCGGCAACACCTCAACATGGGCCAGCTCCGCCCGCCGAAGAAATTGCGCGCACTCGCGAATTTCCCGTTCGCCACTTAAAAAAACCAGAAAATCCCCACCCCGGTTACCGCTGCTTCTCTCCTCCAGCAGTAACTCATCAATAGCATTGAGAATGGCCTGATTACTCTCATCCAAATCACTGACAGGCGGGCGGTAGCGCACCTCGACGGGGTAGGTTCGCCCCGAGACCTCAATGATCGGCGCCCCATTGAAGTGTTGGGAAAATCGTTCCAGGTCGATGGTGGCCGAGGTGATAATCAGTTTCAGATCAGGGCGCTTGGGCAATAGGGTTTTTAAATAACCCAACAGGAAATCAATATTGAGACTGCGCTCGTGGGCCTCATCGATTATCAGCGTGTCGTATTTATTGAGTAACGGATCCTGTTGAATTTCAGCCAGCAGAATGCCATCGGTCATCAATTTTATGTAACTCAACTGCGTGCTCAGATCAGCAAAGCGCACCTGATAACCCACCCCCTGGCCAAGCTCCACCTGCAGTTCTTCGGCAATGCGCGCGGCCACAGTACTGGCCGCCAAACGGCGCGGCTGGGTATGGCCGATCATTCCCGTTATGCCGCGTCCCAGGGAGAGACATATTTTCGGCAGCTGTGTGGTTTTGCCGGAACCGGTCTCTCCAGCCAATACCACTACCTGGTGTTCAGCAATGGCCTCGGCAATCAACTCCCGCTTTTCGCTGATGGGCAGCTCCGGCGGAAATTGGATTTCCGGCAGCCGCTCACGCTTTTGTTCAACCGCCAGCGTTGATTGCGCCACCAGCTCACTCATCTTAGCCAGCAGTCGATCAAACGGCTTATTGGTACGCTGGCGGTGTTCGATATCCTGACGCAGGCGCGCTAATTGTGGACGATCTTTGCCCAGTGTCTTGGCAAAATCGATTGGCAAATCTTCCAAAGAGATGTTTCCTAAAACAGTAATTTCACATTATGCTGGCGTGATTATACTATTATCCCGGCTGTGATTATGCCGGGTTATCGGCGGCCAGTGGCCGAGTGCCCAATCACACACTAAAGCGCCCTGTTCCCGGTATCAGCCAGCTAGCTCAACCGGCAGGGAGACGGAATATCCGCTGCAAGGACAATCTGTTTTGACGTTACAATTTCCTGCTCCCGTAACACTGCGCGACCACTACGATATTGTCGTCATCGGTGGTGGCATCAACGGTACCGCCGTGGCTCGCGCCGCCGCCGGGCGTGGCCTGCATACCCTGCTTTGCCAGGCTCAGGATTTGGCCACCGGTTACTCCAGCGATTGCCCCTATTTTCTCAGCGGCAATTTAACCAATCTGCGCAAATTTCGCCTGGGCAAACTGGCCAAGTCTTATCGGCAACTGGAAAAACTGGAAGACCTGGCCCCCCACCTGATGCACCCCTGCCAAGCCATAGAGAGCCACCCCAAACATTGGCTGTGGCCACTGCTCGACCCAATCTACAAACTCTGGCGCCACGCTCCAGCCAAAATGGAGGTGAGCCCAGGGTTGCTGCCCAGCAAAAACCTGCAGCGGGTGGTGCCGGGTTATCGGGTGATGGATTTTCGCTTCACGCTGGCTAATGCCACACAAGCCCAGGAGTTAGGTGCCCATATTGCCACCCATCACCAATTGTTGAGTGGCCATCGGGACCAGGGCCTCTGGCAGCTAAGCATTCAAACGAACCAAGGTTTTGCCACCACAAAAATGGTCACTTGCCCCATTCTGATCAACGCCACCGGCCCCTTTGTGCAGCAGGTGCTCAACAGCCATTTGCAGAGCGAAACCCGAGCCGGCGTTAAACTACAACGCATGACCCACCTGGTTTTGGCCAACCGCTTACAGCTAAACAATGCCATCTTTTACAATCAGGCTGGCGGCCAACGATTGGCACTGGTGCCCATCAACGAGCGCTGGCTGCACTTTGGGCCATTGATCAACGACAGTAGTGGTGAACTCAATAGCGCCGACATCGAAAGCGACCGCGAAACACTGTTGCAAATATTAAAAGAGTTGAGTGGCCACAGTTTTCTGGAAGGCGAAATCGCCCAGTGCCGCTGCGGCCTGCGCGCCATCAGCGACGACGGTACCAGCGAAGACCTGAGCGACCTGGTGCTCGACCTGGATTGCCCCGATGGCCAATCGCCGCTGGTTAATATGCTCGGTGGCGACCTGCTGCACCACCGCATTAACGCCACCCAAACCCTGCGCCTGCTGCAACCCTACCTACCCAAACATGCACACGCACTGGGGCCGATTCTGCCACTGCCCGGGGGCGACATCACCAGCCCTCAGCACCTGGCGGTGGAGCTCGCCAAAAGCTACCCACACCTACCCACCGAACTGCTCACCCGTCTGCAGGAGACCTACGGCGAAGCGGCCTTTGAGATATTGGGGCAGGCAAAAAGTGTGGCCGACCTGGGCCTGAATTTTGGCCACCACCTGCACGAGGCAGAGGTGGCCTATCTGGTGGAGCGGGAGTGGGCAACCACGGCCGCTGACATTCTGGAACGTCGCACCGGCCTAAGCTGGGATTTCACCGCCGCCGAAGCCCAGGCCTTGGCGGATTACCTGGAACAGCAACGGCAGCAAGTGTAAAGCGGTTAACGCTAACGCAGCAGGGTTGAGATTGCCCTGTCCAACCCCGCCAAAGAGAGCGGGAACATACGGCCTTCCAAAAGCTCTTTTACCACCCGGATACTCTCGGTGTAGCGCCAGTGCGACTCATCCACGGGGTTGAGCCAAACCACCTTATCGAAGGTGTCGGTCAACCGTTTCATCCACACCGACCCGGGCTCGTCGTTCATATATTCGACACTGCCAAAACGGGCCAGAATTTCATAGGGGCTCATGCTGGCATCACCGACAAAAATCACTTTGTAATCCTTGCTGTAGGTGTGCAACACATCAAATAACGGCGTTGAGGAGTTGGTGCGCCGGGCATTGTCTTTCCACACATTGTCGTAAATAAAATTGTGGAAATAGTAATACTCCATGTGTTTGAACTCGGTCTTACAGGCCGAGAACAACTCCTCACACACCTGCACGTAAGGGTCCATGGAGCCACCTACATCAAAAAAGAGCAACACCTTCACTGCATTATGCCGTTCACGCACCATTTTAATGTCGAGCATACCGGCGTTATTGGCGGTGGAACGGATGGTGTCGTCCAGGTCGAGCTCCTCTTCGGCACCGGTGCGGGCAAATTTGCGCAATTTGCGCAGCGCCACTTTGATATTGCGCGTGCCGAGCTCAATGCTGTCGTCCAGGTTTTTAAACTCGCGTTTATCCCAAACTTTTACCGCACTCTTATTTTTGCTCTCGCCACCCACGCGAATACCCTCTGGGTGGTAGCCGCTGTTACCAAACGGTGAGGTACCGCCGGTACCAATCCATTTGTTGCCCCCCTGGTGGCGTTTTTTCTGCTCTTCCAGGCGCTTTTTAAACTCTTCGATTAATTTATCCAGGCCACCCAAGGTTTTGATTTTCTCTTTCTCTTCATCGCTCAGGTGTTTCATAAATTCTGCGCGAATCCAATCGTCGGGAATCAATGCCTCGATAATATCGTCGACCGTTTGCAAATCATTAAAATAAGCACCGAAAGCGCGGTCGAAACGGTCGTAATATTTTTCGTCTTTAACAAGGCAGGTGCGCGCCAACAGATAAAATTCATCAACACTGCCAAAGGCCAGCCCTTTGGACATGGCCTCAATCAGCATCAGGAACTCCTTCACCGATACCGGCACCTGCGAATTGCGCAGCCCGTAAAAGAAGTTAACTAGCATAGGTTCACCCTGGCTGGTCTATGGTCAGACATTCCAAAATCACTTACGACTTCTGCTCGCGTCGGGTCATAAAGGCCAAACGTTCCAGTAGTTGCACATCCTGCTCGTTTTTCAGCAGCGCGCCGTACAGTGGCGGAATGGCTTTAGTGGTGTCGCGGTTTTTTAATACTTCGTCGGGAATATCGTCGGCGAGGATCAACTTCAGCCAGTCAACCAGCTCGGAGGTGGATGGCTTTTTCTTCAAACCGGGGATTTTGCGAATATCAAAGAAAACATCCAACGCGTCTTTTACCAAGGTTTGTTGGATACCTGGGTAGTGCACGTCGACAATCTTGTGCATGGTTTCGCGGTCGGGGAAATTGATGTAGTGGAAGAAACAGCGGCGCAAAAAGGCGTCGGGCAGCTCTTTCTCGTTGTTACTGCTGATGATCACAATCGGGCGGGTAGCCGCTTTGATGGTCTCGCCGGTTTCGTATACGAAGAACTCCATCTTATCCAACTCAACCAGCAGGTCGTTGGGGAATTCAATATCGGCTTTATCTATCTCGTCAATTAACAGTACCACCTGCTCATCAGCAGTGAAGGCCTCCCACAACTTACCTTTCTTGATGTAGTTACCAATCTCTTTGGCACTGTCTCTACCCAGTTGGGAATCGCGCAGACGAGAGACCGCATCATACTCATAGAGCCCCTGCTGGGCTTTGGTGGTGGATTTGATGTGCCACTGAATCAGACGTTTGCCCAGCGATTTGGCCACCTCTTCAGCCAGCAAGGTTTTACCGGTGCCGGGTTCTCCCTTTACCAACAGTGGCCGCTGCAGTGTAATGGCAGCGTTGACTGCCATCCGCAGGTCGTCTGTGGCGACGTAGGTATCAGTACTGTTAAAGCTCATTGCGAATCTCCATGTAACTCCTAAGGCTAGCGGCTAGCCTACCACAGAGTGCTACAACCGTTGATGCCTTTTCTGGCGGAAGTCGGCGCATGCAAGTGACCACTACGCCCGCTGATTTACCAATGAAATACAGCGACGACCTTATGCTTCGAACAGCCAACCACAATGCAACACAGGAGAGCGTTTTGTTGAGTAGCGGTAATACACCCAGGGCTGAAAATGAAAAAGGGGCAACGCTGGTTGCCCCTTTAGGATGATAGTGACTTCGTTTCGCTTTAATTATCCGATTGATTAAGGGCGGCGTTGCCCACGGTAATACCGGCGAATTTAATGGCGTAAAAGAGAACCAGATAGGCCAGCATGGAGATCACCAAACCATACAGAGATGGGAAGATCACACTGCTTCCAGGCAGAGGCAGTCCCACGCTGGCGGCATAGGCCAAAACGGCACCGATAAGGTAGGCGGCGATGGCAACCGGATTCCAGGTGGCCAGATGGTGCAATCGATCCGGGTTGTAGCGCATGCGATTGACGATGTAATAGTCAACAATA
Organism: Halioxenophilus sp. WMMB6; assembly: GCF_033283405.1. NCBI lineage: Bacteria > Pseudomonadati > Pseudomonadota > Gammaproteobacteria > Alteromonadales > Alteromonadaceae > Halioxenophilus > Halioxenophilus sp. WMMB6. The sequence goes on along the minus strand of NZ_JAWMQR010000005.1, from coordinate 111,138 downwards.
ACCGGCCCAATCAGCGGCGGTACCAGTGCCGCCAGCAGGTTTATCCAACTTAAGAAGTGCTGGTAAACACCCAGGCCTAAAATAGTACCGAGCAACCCGCAAATAAGTGTGGTAACCCGCTTCGGCCGACGAAAGACACTGGCGGTCTGTACCGCTGGCAGATACAAATTGGTATCGCCGGTGGTCCACAGAGCCAGGCTCATGGCGATAACACCGACAAAACCGATAACGGTGCCCTGCTCCAGCATGTAGGTGGTGAACTCATAGGTACCCGAAACAATCCCGCCCATGGAGCCAATAATCTGCAAGAACCACTGGGAGATAATCAACACAACAAAGGGAATGGCCAGCGCCACCCAGGCGCGGCGGGCAAAGCGGGTGTAATCCGCCATCACGATGGCGCCGACAATCCAGGAGCCCACCACCAGGTTGATCGCCTCCATCATCGACATAGTGCTACCGGCCGCTTTATCGGCCGACATCGCCAGAAACGGCTGCCAGCCGCCCACCTTATCGATGTTAAGCCAGGTGGCGTAGATGCCCACTGCCACCAGCAGCAGTACTGAGGGCATGCTCACCTTCTCCAGCGCGGCCACGCCCAGGTAGGTGGTTGCGGTAAACAGCACACCGGCAAAGATTGCCACCACGTAGAAGGTGATACTGTCGAACGACTGCGCCCAGGCAAAGCCAAAGGCACCAACGGTAATACCCTGCCAGCCGATGGTTAACAGAGCAACAAACAGCACCGGCAGATAAGCGCCGACATTGCCGTAGGTGAAACGGTAGAGCAGGCCGCTGTTACAGGCGGTTTTGTAACCGATAAAACCGACCAGGCCACCGATCACGAAATTCATGGTGTTGCCCAACAGCGAGGCCCAGATCAGATCGGGCATAAAAGCCAACCCCTGGCCAAGCGCGCCGCCGGTCAACAGCCCGGTCACCAAAAAACCCCAGCCAAAGGCCAATGCCAGCAGCGGCAGGCTGCTGCGGCGCTGATGGCTTGTGAGCGGCGTTAATGGATTATCCGCGCTCTGCGCCTCTTCGGCCGCATCCAGCGCCCACCAGGCGACGATGCGCTCTTTAACCGACTTCGACATGCTTCTACCTCTCTCTGACCTTAGGCTAAATGATATATAACCATATATTTATACCTTTATGACTATTACACGGCAAACATTAAACGCCGGAATACGCCCAAAGTCGGTGAAATAACGATCATAAGCGCGCGGATGGGTAGATGGCCGGTGCTAATCAGCTCTCTTTGGTGGTTAAGGGCGCAAATCAACAACTCTTGGGGGGAGTAAGGAGAAATAAGAGCGGAGAGTTTCAGTTGGGGGCAGTAACAGCGGCGGCGCACCCCGGTTACCCCAGCGGTTAGGGTAACGGGGAACAGGTTGCCAGGTGAGCGGGTTGTTTAGTAAAGGGAAAGGAACAGGTGGCCGTTAAGACTTTTTATCGTTGTCATCGTCATCCACCCCAAAGTCGTCGAGGGTGAACTCCCCGTCATCGTCATCGTCCTCGATTGACGCGAGATCAGCGGTGGCTTCCGCCAGCATGGCGTCCAGGTCGTCCATAGGAGCATCCGGCATACTGCCCTGGCCGCTATCCATCTCCAGCTCGAGACCGAGAGCATCGTCGCTGGAGAGATCGGTGGCATCGGTGAAAGCATCCTCCAGATCATCATCAACGATATCAGCCATGGCCAGCGAGCCTGAACTCACCCCTGGTTTGTCTGCTGTTGGAGCCTCTTCCTTGCTGGTTTTCGCTTTGGCGACGGGCTCGGGCTCTGCTTCAACCTCTTTTGGCGTACCCATAATCAGCTTATAGGCGGCAAAAGCGAGGCCAAAGATCATCAGGTTACCCAGGCCCAGCAATAGATAAACCCACCAGGGAGTACCGCTGGCCTTGGCTGGCGCGGGAGCCGGGGGCAACTCCTCTGGCTGGGCGACGGGCGCCGGTTCCGGTACGGGTTCACTGACCGCTTCCGGCTCACTCCCCTCGGGATAACGGAAGTTGATAACGGGGTGCTGATACTGATACCGGTTGCCGCTGGTCTCAACCACATCGATGGCCAGGCTGATTTGATACTCGCCCTCCTCAGCCGGGCTGTATTTCAGTAGCCAGTCATCCACCTGCGTCAGCGGAACTGGCAGTATGGCGGTTTGCCCAGAGGGCGATGTAATACGCGCAATAACGCTCGACTGTGCCAAGTCTACCGACTGCATGTAGGGGATTACATGCAGTTCGTAGGGCATGCCCGGCTGGGGCCCGGCCTGAAAATCAACAGCGAAGGCGTCGCGCACACTCACCGAGTGGCGGAACTGGCGTTGAAAGCTCTTGCCATCGAGGGCGATGGTCACCTGGAAATCACCCAGTTCATCGAAGTGGGCCAAGCGGGTGCGGTAAACCCCCTCCTCCGGAGTATCGGTCAAATCATCCTGCCAGGTCTGCTCACCCTGTTTGGTATCCACATTGAGCGTCAGCAGCCGTAAAAAATCGTGATCGGTGATGGTTTTGCCATCCTCCTGCAGACGTACATCCACCGGCAGCGCCTGCCCTCGAAAGAGGTTGATGGGCATGGGTTTGACCAGCAGATTCAAGTTACTGACCACCGTCACCCGGCTGTCGGGGGCAATGCCTGTCTCGACAAACCACTCCCCTTCCAGTGGCCGTTTAAGAGTGATCAGGTCGTAGTCATCGCCGGAGTGCCAATTGACATCCGGGTCTGCCTGCACGCTTGTGGCGCTGTAGCGGGTTAAATCCGGGCCAACCAGCACCGTTGGCGCAGCCACCGTTTTACGGAAAATGAGCGCGGTGAACTCTTCAACGCTGGAGTCGATAACAAAACTGTCGCCACTGAGCGGCACCTGCTCACCTGGGGCGGCTTGGTCAAAGGCGGCCAGAAAGGCCTTCATCAGTTCATCGGCGGTTTTTGCCACCGCCGCTTTGCCGCCGGTGGCCAGAGCAATCTTGTTAAGCAGCTGGGTGTCGGCCTTATCCGACAAGGCAATGGTGTGCACCCGCACGCCGGCCTCAACCAGCTTGGGCACCACCTCATCGATAATCCGCCGCCACTCGGCCTGATTAGCCTCGGGGTCGCGGTCGATATCAACCATGCCATCGGTTAGCAGAATAAGGCTGGTTTGGTAGTTGCTGTCGGGCCGGGCACGATCGTAGGTGGCCTTCTCCAGCGCCTCGCCAATATTGGTGAACAGGCCCACGGAGTTGATCTCCGACGACTTCTCCTTGGCCGACGCCAGCCATTGGTCGTCCACCGGGCGGTGGGGGATCAACATGTTGACGTACTGACCAAAGGTCCATACCCCCGCCTTGCTGCCCTCGGGCAGCAGCTGTACCAGCAGCTCCACCGCCGGCTGGCGCAGGTTATTGGGGTCATTCAGCTTCATGCTGCCCGAGATATCCACCACCAGGCGCACATCGGCGGCCGCGGGTTGGGCCTGGGTGAATGGGGTTACAGACATTACCAGGAGAGCCAGTAGACAAGTCAGCAAGCCTGCTTGGCGGTGGGCGTTGAAGGGCAATATTCTCACAAACCGTCCTAATTTTTTGTGATTGGGGGTGCTCTCTAGACTCTAGATCGGCCTGCGCCAGATTAATTAACCTAACGCACAAGCCAAAGCTACTTTATTAGAGATTTAACTAAGTCTAGTGCAGTTTGTGAAAACCGAAGGGGAGTAAGGGGATAAAGCTACTCAGTGGCGGGATCGGCGGGTGGCGACGGCTCCATTTTTTTGCCGGGTAGCGCTTTTCGGATCAGGCCGGCCAGCAACACCGTCACCGGGTAGAGCAGCGCCGCCAGGCCAACCACTGTGGCAAAGGTGGGGCCAACGCGGGCAAAGCCGATATCGCGCAGAAAAACGCCTTCAAACATCATAATCAGCCAGGCCGGCGCCATCATCAGTGAACCACCCTCAATGTTATAGGGCATCACCAGGGCCACGGCCACCATCAGCAGGCTCGGGTAACGCAGCCAGCTCACCCAGCTGCGGGAGATGCGCCACCAAACCGCCGTGAGCAAAACAGAGCCCGCCAAATAGGCCATCCACGCATTAAAATATTCGTTTTCAGTCATTACCGGTTTGTCGCCTTAAAACCTATCAAATCGAAAGCCATGCACCTGTTAGCGGCTCACCTAAACCCAGCGAACGATGCGTTCCTCAAATTGCTCGAGCGGCACCTCGGTTTCTGAGACGCAGCGCCCCTGCACCGACCGCTTGAACTGATGCACCGACGCCGGGTCGCCCGAGATCAACGGATGCCAACGCTGCAACTGACGCCCCTCGCCCAGAGTGCGGTAGGCACAGGAGGCCGGCAGCCAGTAGAGCTCGGGCAGATTATCGGGGGTAAACTCCAGGCAATCGGGTATCTGCTGGTGGCGGTTGTGGTAGTCACCACAACGCACCTGGTCGGTATCGAGCAGGCGACAGGCGATATCGGTGTAGTAGAGCTCATCGGTCTCGTCGTCGATCAGCTTGTGCAGGCAACACTTGCCGCAGCCATCGCACAGCGCCTCCCACTCGGGTTTGCTCATCTCCGCCAGCGGTTTGTGCAGCCAATACTGGCTCGCCCGCAACGCCTGCCAGCTGTCGCCGGCCATGCTAGCGGCCACTCAACTTACTGTTGGCCAGCGCGATTTCGCGCATCTCGCTGGCCTCCTCTTTCGGCAGCTGCAGGTAGAAGCCCTGCGCCTTCAGCGCCGCCAGCACCTTGTTGATATCGGCATTAGCCAGTTTACGTTCGGGCGTTAACAGTAGCGTCATGGCCGACTTAGGTTTGCCAAAGCGTTCCAATAGCGCCTCCGGCACCCGCGCGAGCCCCTGGGCCTTCTCCACGTAGAGATACATATCGGCCACCCTGCTGCTTTTTAACACTTCGCAGATAACTTTCTTCATAAACTACCTGTTTACCGCGGTAAATTGTTCGGCGCTGTCGAGCAGCTCGTCACCGATCACCGATCGGCGCCAGCCACTACCGAGCCGTGCGCTCAACTCCGGCTCACGCCCCTCGTACAGAGAGCGCAATAGCACCTGCATATCGGCCTTGCGCACCAGCACCTCGGCGGGCAAATCCAGCCCCTCGGCCACCTGATTGACCCGCTCTTTGAGCGCTTTGTTCATATCCCCTACCGTTGGTGGCAGCGGCTTGGCGATGCGCGGCGGCCAGCTGGATTGGTCAGCGGCCAGGGTATCGTGTACCAGGGCGACAATGTGGGCGCCATATTCTCGCAAAAAGCGGCCATGAATTCCGTCCACGGTCGATAATTTTGCCAAATGGGGCGGTTTAATTTCAGCGATGGCCTGCAGTACGGCATCTTTGGCGATACGGTTGCGGGGGACATTGCTGCGCCTTGCCTCCTCTTCACGCCAGCGACAGACCGCTTTCAACACCGCCAAACTGGGTCGGTTGAGCTTCCAGGCCAGTTTCAGCTTGAGGTAGTAGTCTTCATCCACCAGTTGCGTGTCGGTGGCCTGATCGAGCATATTCTGGCAATCCTCCAGCACCCAAGGCAGCCGCTCGGAGGACTTTAACTGGGTGAGCAACTTGCCATAGACCAGCAGCAGGTGCGCAACATCCAGAGCGGCGTAGCGCTTCTGCACCTCGCCCAGAGGCCTCGCCAACCAGTCGGAGCGGGTGGCATCCTTGGGCAATTCGACGTTGAACATCGCCTTCACCAGATTGGCGTAACCCACGCTGAAGCCGTAGCCGCAGAAGGCAGCGGCCAGTTGCGTATCAAACAGCGGTGCCGGCAGCACGCCAAAACAGACGCGGAACACCTCAAGATCTTCCGAGCAGGCGTGCAACACCTTGGTGACGCCTGGGTTCAGCAGCAGTGCCCGGAAGGCTTCATGGTCAGCCAAGTGCAGCGGATCGATCAGGTAGTGCTCTTCACCATCGGCGAGCTGAATTAAGCCCGGTTTGGGAAAGAAAGTATCGGTACGAACGAACTCGGTATCCAAGGCAACGGCGCCCTGACGGCTCCATTTTTGGCACAGTTCGGTGAGTTCTGCTGGCGCTTCCAGCCAGTGATAGCGCAGATCTTCGCTATGGGGCATGATCAACTTCAACGTTAAAACTCAATGACTTTGCGGCTACTGAGGGCATGGGCAAGTGTGCCGCCATCCAGGTACTCCAGTTCGCCCCCCAGGGGGACTCCCTGCGCCAGGCGGCTCACCGTCACCTCGGCTCGACGCGCCATCTCCGCCACGAAGTGGGCAGTCGCCTCCCCTTCCACCGTGGCGTTGGTGGCCAGCACCACCTCATTGATATCCCCGGATTGGAGCTGGGCATCAAGCACATCCAGGCCCAGGTCGGTGGGGCCGATGCCATCAATGGGGGAGAGATGGCCGTGCAGCACAAAATAGCGGCCGCTGAAAACGCCAGACTGCTCAAAGGCGATGACATCGGCCGGACTCTCCACCACACAGACGATACCAGCATCGCGCTTGTTGCTGCGGCAGATCATGCAGAGCTCATGTTCGGTAAGGGTGCGGCAGCGGTTGCAACGGCGCACCCCCTCCACCGCCTTGGTGAGCGATTCTGCCAGCCGCAAGGCGCCGGGTAGATTGTGCTCCAGCAGGTGCAACGCCATACGCTGCGCGGACTTGGGCCCAACTCCGGGCAGTACGCGCAGCGCTTGCATTAATTCATCAATGAGTGGGCTAAACACAGCGGATCGCTTAACGGCTCGATGGGAAAATTAGAAAGGCATTTTGAAGCCAGGAGGAATCGGCATACCGGCGGTGAGCTGGCTCATCTTCTCCCGGTTGGCCTCTTCCACTTTACGCACGGCGTCGTTCACAGCGGCGGCCAACAGATCTTCGAGCAGCTCTTTCTCCTCCGACATCAGGCTCGGGTCGATGGAAACCGACTTTACATCGTGACGCCCGGTCATCGTCACCGCCACCAGGCCGGCACCGGACTCACCGCGCACCTCAAAGTTGGCCATCTCCTCCTGCATTTTCTGCATCTGGCCCTGCATCTCCTGGGCTTGCTTCATGATATCGCCAAGGCCTTTAAACATAGTCATGCACCTGTATTCGCCAAAAAATGAAAGGGACACCGCACTGCATTATAGAGCCGCACGGCCTTCTCACAAGGTGGGTTCGATTTTTTCAGGATCAACCTCAAGCCCGAAATCCTGTACCAAGCGCTGTACCAAGGGGTCGCTCCGCACCAGTGATACCGCCTGGGCATGCCGCTCGTTGCGCAGGCGTATAGCCAGTGCTGCCGGGGTTTCGGAGTCGACCACCCCCAGCTCAATGGCGACGCTGAGCGGGCGGTCGAAATAGTTACTGAGCAGCTCGGCAAAGCGCGCCTGGTGATCCTCGTTATAGAGGGTAGCGTTGGCTTCATCCAGCACAAAGTGCAACTGGTCGCCCTCGCGCCCGTTGAAGACACAGTTTGAGACGGTGCTCTGCAATACCCCGGCAGCCCCAATTTGTGGGTAGAGCTGTAGCCAGCTGTCGCGATTAAGCGCTTCCAGCGCTATGGCTTTTGGCGGCTCCTCCGCTACCGGTGCTGGCGCTATTGGCGCCGCAGCCACGGGGCTCACGGGCGGTTGTGACTGGGGTTGCGGCGCCAGTGGTTGCGCGGTTAGGCGTTCAGGCGTGGGCGCAGCAACCATCGGATTGGGTGTCGGTACGGGTTCCGGTGCCGCTACAGAGGCTGATTCCGGTTCCGCCGGCAGTTGCCCAAAATCGGACGGCGCGCTGGCGAAGTACTCATCTTCCGCCGAACCGTATCCCGCAGGTTCGGCCATCAGCTCCTCGTCACGATCGGAACCACCAAAAGCCATCGCTGCGTGAGCGGGTGTAGCCGCCGTCGGGTTTGATTGAACAGTGGTTGATGGCACAGGGGTGGCTGGCACAGGTGTTGATTGAACCGGTGCCGGTTGTTCAGGGGCCGTCTCTGCCATCGCTGGTTCAGCCACTGCCGGCGCAACCGGTGCTGGCGCGGGTGGGCTCGGCTCAGGTATCGGTGCGGGTGCGGCTACCGGCTCTCCCCATGGCTCTGGCGACACAGGCGCTGGTGCTTCAGATCGAGCCGCCACCGGGGGTGGCGATTGGGGCTCAGCTTGAGGCTTTTTTGCCTCGGCACTGTCGGCGCTGGCCGCCTCCGATTGTACGGTTGCCGGCGCTTCTGCCTGTGGCAGAGGCGCCTTGGGCAGGTCAGAAACCCCCTGTGGCTTAAAGGCCAGCATGCGCAACAGGGTCATCTCAAAGCCGGCGCGTGGATCCGGGCTGATCGCTAAATCTTTACGGCCGTGCAGTGCCATCTGGTAGAAGAGCTGTACATCCTCACTGGCGATGGTAGTGGCCAGCTGTTGAATCTGCTCCTGGTCGCCAAAGCTGTTATCGAGCGCTTCCGGCACGGTTTGGGCGATTGCCACCCGGTGCAGCACGCCGATGATATCGGCCAGGGCACCGCCGTAGTCTGGCGAGTGCTCGGCCATGGCGGCCACGGCGGCCAGTACCCGCTTGCCATCCAGGCTGGCCAGGGCCGAGAGCATATCGTGAATAAAGGTCTGGTCGATGGCGCCCAGCATCACGCTGACCTGGGACTCGGTAACCCGGCCGTTACCAAAGGCGATGGCCTGATCGGTGAGGCTGAGCGCATCGCGCATACTGCCATCGGCAGCGCGGGCCAGCTGCCACAGGGCCGGCTCTTCAAAGTTGAGATTCTCCTGCCCCAGCACATGGCTCAGATGGCCGACGATGCGCTCCTGGCTCATGTTTTTCAGGTGGAACTGCAGGCAGCGGGAGAGAATGGTCACCGGTAACTTTTGCGGGTCGGTGGTGGCCAGCAGGAATTTAACGTGGGGGGGCGGCTCCTCCAGGGTCTTCAACAGGGCGTTGAAGCTGTGGCCGGAGAGCATGTGCACTTCGTCGATCAGGTAGACCTTGTAGCGACCGCGGGTGGGGGCGTACTGCACGTTATCCAGCAGCTCACGGGTATCCTCCACCTTGGTGCGCGAGGCGGCATCCACTTCGATCAGGTCAACAAAGCGGCCTTCACTGATCTCAACACAAGCGGAACAGGTGCCGCAGGGGTTGGAGCTGACCCCGGATTCACAGTTGAGGCACTTGGCAAAGATTCGGGCGATGGTGGTTTTACCAACACCGCGGGTACCCGTGAACAGGTAGGCGTGGTGCAGACGATTGTGATCGAGGGCGTTAACCAGCGCGGTAAGGACATGCTCCTGCCCGACCATCTCGTGGAAATTGCGAGGGCGCCACTTGCGCGCAAGTACCTGATAACTCATTCAGTTAGCCGTTGGCCTATCGTCAACAATCGTTGGAGGGTTTCAAAGCGCACCAGTGTACCACAGCCCCGGGCGCTGGCGACTGGCTTGGCAGCCATAGTGAAGCACCCGAAGCGTGACTGGCCAGAGGCCCATTAAGACTTGATCTGCGCCGCCATGTAGCTGTGCACGCCAGCCATGTCGTTGGCCAACACCTGGTAGCGTTCTTCCCGCTCGAACAGGTCGGCCATGTGGTGCGGCAGCGCCGGGGTAGCGACGGCACACGCTTTGGTGACCGCCTCGGGGAACTTGGCCGGGTGGGCAGTAGCGAGGCAGACCACCGGCGTGGTTTTGTCGCGGCGGGTTTTGCGCGCGGCCTGTACACCAATGGCGGTGTGCGGGTCGAGCAGATATTCGGTTTTATCGAACACTTCCGCAATGACTGAGATAGTCTCTTCGTCGTCCAGTCGGTAGCTGGCAAATTCCGCCTGCAGTTTGGCCATTACCTCGGCCGAGAGCGGCATGGCGCCGCCTTTGAACGACTCCATCAGGTCGCGGATGGCTTCGCCGTTGCGGCCGTGCAGGTCGAACAGCAGGCGCTCGAAGTTACTGGAGACCATGATATCCATGGACGGCGACAGCGAATGGACCAATGGCCTTTTGCTGTGGTCATTGGCGCTGATGCAACGGTGCAGAATATCGTTCTGGTTGGTGGCCACGATCAACTGGTCGATGGGCAGGCCCATGCGCTTGGCCAGGTAACCGGCAAAAATATCGCCAAAGTTACCGGTTGGCACCGAGAAAGAGATGGCACGGGCGGGGCCGCCCAGGGCCAAGGCCGCGTAGAAGTAGTAGACAATCTGCACCATGATGCGGGCAAAGTTGATGGAGTTCACCGCCACCAGCTGCCGGCCATCGGGCAGAAAGGATTGATCGGCGAAGCTCGCCTTCACCATGTTCTGGCAGTCGTCGAAGTTACCTTCCAGGGCGATATTAAAGACGTTGTCGTCCAGCACGGTGGTCATCTGCCGGCGCTGCACTTCGCTCACCCGTTGGTAGGGGTGCAGAATGAAAATATCGATATTGTCGCAGTGGCGGCAGCCCTCGATGGCGGCGGAGCCGGTATCACCGGAGGTCGCCCCCATCACCACCACCTTCTGCTGGCGCTTGGCGAGAATAAAATCGAGCAGATTACCTAAAAACTGCAGGGCGAAATCCTTAAAGGCCAGGGTCGGCCCCTGGAACAGCTCCAACACCCACTCGTTGTGGTCAGTCTGTACCAGTGGTGCGATAGCCGGATGACGGAACGACTGGTAGGACTTATCGATTAAGGTTTGCAGGTCGGCATCGGCAATCTCACCGGCAACAAACGGAGCGATAATTTTAAAGGCCAGCTCCTGGTAACTCAGGCCTACCCAGCTGGCGATCTCTTCGCGGCTGAACTGCGGCAGTGTTTCCGGCACATAGAGGCCGCCGTCGCTGGCCAAACCAGTCAACACCACCTCTTCGAAACTCAAGCTTGGCGCCAGACCGCGCGTACTGATGTATTTCACGACATTTATTTCCGTTTAATCTGTTGCTGTTGGGCTCTGCCGGCCAGTTAACTGAGGGATTCCACACGAATGTGGGTCACCTCACCGACGACTGTGGGCAGCGCCTGAATTTTCTCAAGGGCGTTCAGCAGGTGCTGCTCTACGGCACGGTTGGTCAACAGAATAATGGGGGCGGTATCGATATTTTCCGGCTGCTCCTTTTGGATCAGCGCCTCGATACTGACACCCGCCTCACTCAAAATCTGGGTGATGGTGGAGAGTACACCGGGCTTGTCCAGCGCGCTCATACGCACAAAGTAGGCGGTTTCGATCTCGCGGATATCGCGCACGGTGGGCGAACTCAGCTCACCCGGTTGGAAGCCCAAATGGGGTACACGATGTTCCGGGTCGGCGGTAAGGGTGCGGGCCAGGTCGACGATATCGGCGATCACCGCCGAGGCGGTAGGCTCAGCGCCGGCACCGGCGCCGTAATAGAGGGTTGGGCCAACCGCGTCGCCTTTCACCAACACCGCGTTCATCACACCATCGACATTGGCAATCAGCCGTTTTTGCGGAATCAGAGTGGGGTGCACGCGCAGTTCCACGGAATCACCCTCACGCTTGGCGATACCCAGGTGTTTGATGCGGTAACCCAGCTCCTGGGCGTAGGCGACATCTTCGGCGCTTATTTTGGTAATTCCCTCGGTGAAGACCTTGTCGAACTGCAGTGGCATACCAAAGGCGATGGAGGCCAGAATCACCAGCTTGTGGGCGGCGTCTATCCCCTCAACGTCGAAGGTGGGGTCGGCTTCAGCGTAGCCGAGTGCCTGAGCCTCTTTTAATACATCGTCGAAGGCGCGGCCTTTGTCGCGCATCTCCGTCAAAATGAAGTTACCGGTGCCGTTGATAATACCCGCCAGCCATTCGATGCGGTTGGCAGCCAAGCCCTCGCGAATCGCTTTAATGATAGGAATACCACCAGCGACAGCGGCTTCAAAGGCGACAGTGACGCCGGCAGCCTTGGCCTTGGCAAAAATCTCGTTGCCATGCTCGGCAATCAGGGCCTTATTGGCCGTAACCACGTGCTTACCGTTGCTGATCGCCTCCAGCACCAGCTCTTTGGCGACGGTGGTGCCGCCAATCAGCTCCACCAGGATATCCACCTCGGGGTTGCGGGCCACGTCGAAAATATCGCGGCTAACCTGCACGCCGGAGAGGTCGCAGGCGGGGTTATCCCGGCGGGCACCGACGTGGGTAATAATAATGTCACAACCGGCGCGGGCATTAATGTCGCGCTGGTTGCGCGCAACTACATTGAAAGTACCGCTACTGACGGTACCCAGGCCACATAATCCAATTTTTACCGGTTTCAAGCTGCAATCCTCGATGGTTGACTCGTGCTGGTGCCACTTACAAAAAGGTAGGCAACATTACTGGCGCCGGCGGCCGGTGTCAAATGAGCCTGAGCCCTTTTTGCCAGTGCAAACTATGGGGTTTTTCGCGGGGATTACTCCGCTTGTGAGGGCTTGGCTAATCGGCTTTTGGTTTCGATCCAGCGGGAGAAGTATTCGGTGCTGCGCTGATGGTGATGGCGCAGCATGGCGCCGATGAAATTGCGCTGCCGATGCCCTGGCAGGCCGGCTAAAAGCTGGTCAATCTGCGTCATTAATTGCGCGGAGCTGTCGGCCTCGCTGATCGCCCGCGCACAAGCGAGGGCAGACTCAGAGCAGTGCTGCCACTCAGTCGCATCTTCATGTAAAGCCACCATCGCCGCCACCAACTCGGCCGGCTCATCCGCCACCACACCAGGCCAGTCATCACCACCGATCATGGATTCAGCACCGACCGAGGTGGTCACACTCGGCGTGGCTGCTGCCATGGCCAACAGCAGTTTGCCCTTTTGGCCGGCACCGTAACGCAGCGGTGCCACACAGACGCGGGCGCTGGCCATTGCCGTCTGGGCATCTTCCACCCAACCCAGCATATAAAAGCCCTGTTTGGGGTTGTGCAGCTGTTTGGCTTTGGGTGGCATGTAGGCGCCATAGATACGAATCTCGGCACCGGGCAGAGCTCGGCGCACCTCTGGCCACAAGGATTGCAGATAGAGCACCGCATCCCAGTTGGGGGCGTGGCGGAAATTGCCGATGGTGACAAAGCCCTTGCGCTCATCAAAACCGGGCAAAGGCGCTGATCTCTCCCCGGCATGCTGAAGCTGCAAAGGACGCAAAAACAGCAGTGAGTCACGCACACCAAAGTGGTCGAGCAACAGCTGCTGCTCCTCACGAGAGATGATCAGGGAGAGGTCCGAGCGCCAGATGGCGGCAAGCTCGCGCAGGGCCAGGTCGGTATTGAGCTCCTCGGTACTAAATTCCCGGCCGGCCCGATAGGCCTGCTGCCGGCCGTGGCGCAGGCACTGTAAATCGGAGGTATCCAGAATGCGCAGGGCATCCGGGCAGGCCAACTCCACCCGCCAGCCAAACTGCTCTTCCATTAAGAAACGGTCAAACACCACCACATCTGGCGCTACACTGGCCAGCCACTCATCAAAACTGGAATCGTTGACAGCGATGGTTTGGCACTGAATGCCAAGCTCTCTCAGAGGGAAGGAGAGCGGCGTCCACTCCGCCGGGCTGGCAAAGATGACCTGCCACTGGTGTTGGAGAAATGTCTGCAGCAGAGTGAGGGTATTGTGCCCGGCGGCCGAGGCCTGGGGCTCCGGCCACACCCAACCGACAACCACCAGTGTGCGGGCCATAGGTTACTCTGCTGCCTCGAGAAGGTGGTTATTGGGCGGGATCGACCACACCGATACGGGCAGCCAACTCGCGAGCGGGCAGGTAGCCTGGCAACAGCGTGCCGTCATCCAGCAGGATGGCGGGCGTACCATTGACCCCAATGCGGTTGCCAATGGCATACTGCTCGGCGACCGGGTTGTCTTTGCAGACGTTAATCGGCAGCGATTTACGGGCTTTTAGTTGATCCATGGCGGCATTGCGATCTTTGGCACACCAGGCGGTGGCGATCTTCTCATAGGAGGGGGAACCGATTCCGGCTCTGGGGTAAGCCAGGTAGCGCAGCTCGATACCCATCTCATTTAACTTGCCCACCTCTTGATGCAGCCGCTGGCAGTAGCCACAGTCGACATCGGTAAAGACATTAACCACCCCTTTTACCTCGCCTTTGGGCGAGTAGACGATCAGATCATCCTGGTTCTCGTCCAACTCTTTCGCCAAAGCTACCCGCAGCGCCTGACGATCTGCCTCCTGCAGGTTTACAAAGTGGCCCAACTCCACCTTGTACATATCGGTGGCGAGCACATATTGACCATCGGCACTGACAAACAGAATGGGGCCGTTTTCGATCTCGGTTTTATACAGCCCAGGAACAGGGCTCGGCTCCACGGAAGCCACTTTCAACATCGGCCGGGCTTTGGCTATGCCATTGGCTATCGCTTGCTTAATCTCTTCGCTCACTGCGGGTGCGGCGCTCTTCTCTTCTGCCGCGCCATTGGAGCAGGCGGCGGCCACCAGCAGTATCATCCCACCCAGAAAAGGGATGCCAAGGTTACGAAATAGTGGAGTTCGCAATTGAAATAACGCCATAAGAGGGGATCCGAAAACAAACAAGGGTGATTTTTACAACAGATGCGAACGCAGCCGCCTGAATTTAGCGTAACAGGTTTGAGCAGCGATTGCGGGTAAGGTTCCTAACCGGCGGGTTTTAGGCTTAAACGGAGCATTGGGGTAAAAAAAAGCCGGTGCGGGCACCGGCTTTTTGCTTACTTGGCTTAGTTAAGCTTCTCTTTGATTCGAGCCGCTTTACCAGTCAGGTTGCGCAGGTAGTAGAGTTTCGCCTGACGAACATCACCACGACGCTTAACCTGAACGCTATCGACCAGCGGGCTGTGAGTCTGGAAGGTACGCTCCACACCAACACCGTGGGAGATTTTGCGAACGGTGAACGCTGAGTTCAAACCGCGATTGCGCTTGCCAATCACAACACCTTCGAACGCCTGCAGACGCTCACGGTTGCCCTCTTTTACTTTTACCTGAACAACCACAGTGTCACCGGGGCCGAATTCTGGTACGTCAGCTTTTAACTGCTCGTTTTCGAGCTCCTGGATAATTTTGTTGGTCATTTCATTGCTCCTAACAATAGCAAATGTGTCTAGCTTCACAGCTATACGTTGTTTCAAATGTTTAGTGTCGGTGACAGCCCCACAATGGAGGCTAACAGTCACCTTCTGGCCCTGAGGTTTCGCTCTTGGGAGCTGGCTCCAGGTATTCTCTCAAAAGTGTTTCCTGCTCGGCGCTTAAAGCCTTATTGGCCAAAAGCTCCGGGCGCCGTTGCCATGTTCTGCCTAGTGCCTGCTGCAAACGCCAACGGCGGATGCGCTCATGGTTGCCCGAGAGCAGCACGGCTGGCACCGCCTCACCCTTGTACACTTCCGGGCGGGTGTAGTGCGGGCAATCGAGCAAGCCATCGCTGAAGGAGTCCTGCTCCGCCGACTGAGCATGCCCTAATGCCCCAGGCAAAAGGCGAATAACCGTGTCGAGTACCACCATCGCCGCCAACTCACCGCCACTTAGCACGTAGTCACCGATGGAGAGCTCGCTATCCACGTATTTGCGGATAAAGCGCTCGTCTATACCTTCGTAACGACCACACAAAAGCACCAGGTTCGGGCTTTGGGCTAACTCTGCCACCAGTGCCTGCTGCAATGGTTGCCCCTGCGGAGAGAGGTAGATTACCGGTGCCTTCACAGCACCCGCTTGCTCACTCTCTTCGGCCCAGGCTTTGGCGGCGAACAGGGCCTCTTCCAAGGGCTGCATCATCATCAGCATGCCGGGGCCACCGCCATATGGCCGGTCGTCCACCGTGCGATGTTTGTCCCGGGCGAAATCCCGAGGGCTCCAGCAGCGCACTGACAACAAGCCCTGCTTTACCGCGCGGCCAGTAACACCGCATTCGGTAACCGCACTGAACATCTCCGGAAACAGGGTCACAATCGCGATTCGCACACTGATCTCCTGCTTACTGGCAAGCCGTGGCTAACTAAAACTCCGGATCCCAATCCACGGTCATGACACCGGTATCCAGATCGACCGCCGTAACGTATTGCTCCGGCAGGTAAGGAACCAGTCGTTCCTTAAGGTCGATGCTGTTGTCATCGCCCTGCACCACCAGTACATCGTTGGCGCCGGTTTCGATCAGCTTTGCCACCTTGCCCAAATCCTGACGTTTGCCGTCGAATTCGGTGATGACCCGCAGACCGATCAATTGACTCCAGTAAAACTCACCGCTGTCCAGTTCTGGCAACTGTGCGCGGTCAATCGCTATCTCCACACCCGTAAGGGCGGCCGCTTGGTCGCGGTCATCAACCCCTTGCAAATGGGCGATAAGGCCATTGCCGTGGGGCTGATACTCATCACACTCAAAGGTTTTTACACCGTGCTTGGTTTTTAACCACCAGGGGGAGTACTGAAAAATATTATCTTGAGGCTCGGTTTCGGAATGGATCTTCAGCCAGCCTTTAATACCAAATACCGAGCCGATTCGCCCCACAGTCACCAAATTGGATTGCTTTGTGGCCACGAATCAGATCAATAGTCAGAAGTGGTAATTAAGCCGCTTTGCCAGCTTCTTTTACCAGAGCCTTAACGCGATCAGACATCTGTGCGCCCTGGCCCAGCCAGAATTCAACGCGCTCACTGTCGATGCGCAGGCGAACTTCCTGACCGCGGGCAACTGGGTTAAAGAAACCCAAGCGCTCAATGAAACGACCATCACGAGCGTTACGAGTGTCAGTCACTGTTACGTGATAAAAAGGTCGCTTTTTTGAACCGCCGCGCGCTAAACGAATATTAACCATGTAGTTTTTCCTGTTTTCTACCAGATAAGACCTTGCCTCACGGCAATGTCCAACCCCCAATGAGGCGCAATCGACCAGATCGGGATCAGTTTTGCTAAAAAATTCTGTTCAAAACGGGCACAGAGCCCGGAAAGGCGCCGGATTATAGAGTAATCACCACACCCTGTATAGGGTATGGATTGAAAATGTTGGCTAGCGCCCCATTCCGGGTGGCAGGCCACCACCGCCGGGCATCCCACCCATCATGCCACCCAGGCCACGCATCATCTTCGACATGCCGCCGCCTTTCATTTTCTTCATCATTTTTGCCATCTGCTTATGTTGCTTCAGCAGTCGGTTCAAATCCTGAATGTCGGTGCCGGAACCCATGGTGATACGCCGCTTACGGGAGCCATTGAGGAGGTCGGGGTTGCGCCGCTCCTGGGGCGTCATGGAGCCGATAATCGCCTCCATCTGCTTGAACTGCTTGGTGACATTGGCCTGTTCGGCCATCTGCGCCACATTACCCATGCCGGGTAATTTTTCCAGCATCGAGGCCATGCCACCCATATTGGCCATCTGTTGCAGCTGGTCGCGCAGGTCTTCGAGGTCGAATTTCTGACCTTTTTGGACCTTCTGTACCAGTTTTTCAGCCTTTTCCCGGTCGACCTTCTGTTCTGCCTGCTCAATCAGGGAGAGTACGTCACCCATACCCAGGATACGGGAAGCAATACGGTCGGGATGGAAAGGCTCGAGGGCATCGACTTTTTCGCCAACCCCCAGAAATTTAATCGGTTTGCCGGTCACATGGCGCACAGACAACGCAGCACCACCTCGGGCATCGCCGTCGGCTTTGGTGAGAATGACACCGGTCAGCGGCAGCGCCTGATTGAACGCCTGCGCTGTATTGACGGCGTCCTGACCAATCATGGCATCAATCACGAACAGGGTTTCGACCGGGTTAATCGCTGCATGCAAGCCTTTGATCTCATCCATGAGGCTCTCATCGATATGCAACCGACCCGCGGTATCGACGATCAGGACATCGAAAAACTGACGCTTGGCATGGTCAATTGCCGCCTTGGCGATATCAACCGGTTTTTGCTCTGACGTGGACGGGAAGAAACCGACATCCACCTCTTTAGCCAAGGTCTCCAACTGGGCAATAGCGGCTGGACGGTAGACGTCGGCGCTGACCACCAGCACCTTTTTCTTCTGCCGCTCTTTAAGGAAGCGCGCCAGTTTGGCCACCGAGGTGGTTTTACCAGCCCCCTGCAGGCCAGCCATCAGAATCACCGCCGGTGGCTGAGCGGCCAGATTGAGAGACTCGTTGGCCTCCCCCATCACCTTGATCAGCTCACCTTCGACGATCTTCAGGAACTGTTGTCCCGGATTGAGCGCCTTGGAGATCTGTTGGCCCAGGGCCGTGGAGCGCACCTGCGCCACAAAATCCTTAACCACTGGCAGAGCCACGTCTGCTTCCAGGAGTGCTTTACGCACCTCGCGCAGCGTCTTTTGAATGTTCTCATCGGTAATGCGGGATTTACCGGTGATGGTGCGTAATGACGCTGTTAAACGGTCTGTTAGATTGTCGAACATAGCCACTCTAATTGAATGCTTTTATAGAAGGCTGGCAAGTATACAGAATGCATCATGAAATGCACGAAGCACTCCCCGTGACACCAGCATTATGGGCAATCGTTCAGGCAACGGCGCTCCTACCTTCAATTGCCGACAAGCTTGTGACAAACTTGCTGCTCTGTGCCCCACCAACGGTGGGCATGAGGAATCGCGAAATACAGGGACCAACGCCAAGCCAATGTCGAATTACGCACCAAGTATCCTTGCGATACTGCTTTACACCCTCTCCTTTGCCTACCTTTTGGTTAAATTCATCAAGGTGCAGGAGCTGCAGAAGAACTGGGTAATCACCTTCAGTGGCCTGGCCATCGCCGCTCACATCCTGGGCCTCTACCACCTGGTGGTGCACATCAGCGGCTACGACCTCGGCTTTTTTATCGCGCTATCGCTGGTCACCTGCGTGGTCAACCTGCTGGTGGCGGTCAGCGGCCTGCGCCTGCCCATCCTGAACCTGTTTATCTTTCTCTTTCCCTTCTCCGCCATTGCGGTACTGATGTCGCTGATCACCAAAAGCCCACTTACCGACAAGGCCGCCATATCGGCCGGGCTCTTCTGCCACATCGCACTCTCTATTCTGGCCTATGCTCTGTTGACCATATCGGCGCTGCACGCCCTGTTTCTGGCCTGGCAAAACCATCAACTCCGCCATAAGCATGCCACCGGCCGGGTACGCCTGTTGCCGCCCCTGCAAACCATGGAGGCCCTGCTGTTTGATATCGTCTGGGCCGGCCAGATCACCCTGACGCTATCCATTGTCTCCGGTTTTATCTTTCTGGAGGATATGTTTGCCCAGCACTTGGTGCACAAAACTGTTTTGTCTATGCTGGCCTGGGTTATATACTCCATTCTCCTCTTTGGACGGCACTTCCAAGGCTGGCGCGGCAATTATGCCACCCGCTGGACATTGGCAGGCTTCTGTACCCTGATGCTGGCCTATTTCGGCAGTAAGCTGGTAATTGAGCTAATATTAGGCCGCCAAACCCTGTGAACCTGACCGGTGAACTTAGCGAAATGATCTTGGCTGTTCTCTTTAAAAAAGCTAAAACGCAAAGAGCAATCCACTGACAATAATAGGTTCAACCCCCGTTGAGTGACTTTCCCACCAGTATTCTCTTTGGCCTACTTGCTGGCCTGATAGTGCTTTCCGGATTTTTCTCCAGTTCGGAAACCGGCATGATGTCGATCAACCGCTATCGCCTGAAGCACGCCGCCAACAAAGGTAACAAGTCTGCCAACCGGGTCATTCGCATGCTCAAGCGCCCGGACCGTTTGATCGGCGTCATCTTAATTGGCAACAACCTGGTCAATAACCTGGCCGCCGTCATCACCGCCACCATCTGCATCAAGCTCTATGGCTCCGGTTCGGAAGTCATTGGCACCATCGTCTTGACACTGGTGATGCTCATATTTGCCGAAGTGACCCCCAAAACCGTCGCCGCTCTGCACCCGGAAAAGGTCGCCTACCCATTCAGCCTGGCGCTGCAACCGATGCAATTCCTGCTGCATCCGTTCGTCATTATGGTCAATTCGCTCTCCAACGGGCTGGCGCGACTGTTTGGCGTGGACCCAAGCCTGGCCACCAAACACGACCACCTGGATCCCGATGAATTGCGCACCGTGGTTGACGAAGCGGGCGACCTCATCCCCGATCAGCACCAGGGCATGCTGCTCAACGTACTCGATCTGGAGAAGATTACCGTTGAAGACATCATGATCCCGCGTACGGAGGTAGTCGGCCTCGACCTCAACGAGAGCGTCGAGAACCTGATGAAACTGATCCGCTCCACCGATTACACCCGCCTGCCGGTCTACGAGGGCGACATCAACAATGTGCTGGGCACTCTCCACCTGCGTCACGTAGCCCGCTTCCTGACTGGCGATGACAGCACCGTCACCCACGCTGCCATTCGTCGCTTCACCCGCAAACCGGACTTTGTGCACGAAAGCACGCCGCTCAGCAGCCAGCTGATGAATTTCCAGAAGTCCAAAGGACGCATGGCGATTGTGGTGGATGAGTATGGCGAGGTGCAGGGCATCGTTACCCTGGAAGATATATTGGAAGAGATTGTCGGCGACTTCACCACCAACACCGCCGAAGATGAGCACGAAGATATCACGCCGCTGGCCGACGGTTGGTACCTCATTGATGGCGGCGCCCCCATCCGCGACATCAATAAACATCTCGATTGGAGCCTGCCCCAGGAGGGGCCAAAAACCCTCAATGGCCTGGCCGTGGAATATCTACAGGCGATACCCGATGGTTGTATCAGTTTTGATATTGACAACTACCGCTTCGAGGTAACCGCCCTCACCGGCAAGATGATCGAAAAAGCCAAGGTCCGCAAACTGCGCGGCAATTAGCCTCTACCCCATCCGATCAGACCTGTCGCTGTCGCGGCTCCATGCACTCTAAAAGAAAGGATTCAACCGCTTGGCCCGCTCTATACACAAGGCCAGCACCGACCGCCGCTCCCGATTGGTTAACCGTCCCCAGCGGGAGATCTCCTCTCCGGTCCGGAAACAACCGGTACAGATACTCTCCTCATTCAACACACAAATCGATACACAGGGCGAGTTAACGGGCTTTTCTGCGGGTGCACCACGGCTAAGGGAGCGGAATACGGGCTTGGGCATAACCTACCATTGCATCAGATTGTAATGTTGAAGGGTGTCGGACGGTTGCCGACCGAGGCGAACTATGAACGAAAGTTTTCAGGAGCGCCACTTTTGCGGGTGATATTGGCACCAAACGCCAGGTTCATCAGATTAACCAAAACCCGGGCGGTCAGCCCCCAGATCTCATACTCCTGAAAGCGCCAGGCGGGTGACCAGTGGGTGATCCCGGCCGCACTGTAGATATCGGTGCGTACCCGCTCATCTTCCAAAAAGAAGGCGAGCGGAACCCGAAAGACCGAATCCAACTCCTCCGGATTAGCCACCAGAGTGGGCATTTGATCAATCCAGCCCACTACCGGCGTTACCCGCAAGCCGTGTTTCGAAACATGATTGGGCAACTCACCCAGCAACGCCACCCGCCCGCGCGGTAACGCGATCTCCTCTTCTGTTTCACGCAGCGCCGTATCGGCAGGGCTGTGATCGCCAGGTTCCCACTTCCCGCCTGGGAAGGAGACCTCGCCAGCGTGACTGTTAAGGTGGCCGGAACGCTGAGTCAAGACCAGTTCGATGCCACTACCCCGGCCGGTAAGCGGCACCAGCACGGCGGCATCCCGCTCCAAACGAGAGGTTTTGTAGGCCAAATTGAGGGGCAGTAAATTTTTTAGTATCAATTGGGACATAAGTAAAACCGCAAAGATTCACCCAGAAAACTACCTGCAAATAAATAATCTCTCAAGTGATTAGGCTGTGAGTGTGACAGCGATTCGCACTTCACGTTGCATCAGCCGTCAGATAAATCCACATAGCCCATCGTTATAATAAATAGGTATTTAAATACAAAACTTCGGATTGTTAGTATCGGTAGCACAGGTTGACCATTTTGCAAAATAGATTGTTGGACGGATTGCAAAACTGCGTATGGAGATGAGCTATGAAAGGAGAACTCCCCGATTTTGACACGCTAGCCAAACTGTCAAAAGAGAACCCCGAAGCCTTTGAGCGGCTGAGAATGCAGCATATCAATGCCCTGCTTGAACGTGCCCCTAGCCACATGCAGCGGCGCCTGCGCGGCCTGCAATTTCAAATTGATGCCAAGCGGCAAGCCGCCAGCAACCCCATGCAAGCCTGCATAATGATCTCCCGCATGATGCACGAAAGTTTCGATGCTTTGCGCAAAGCGCTCAACGGCGGCCTCAACTACGAGCGGTTACAGCCAATCGAAAATTCCACCAGCGCCCAGATCATCCCGTTCAAGGCCCCTGCTTTCGCCGGTTAATTTCCGCTATACTGCGAAAATTCAGTACAGGCGAGACCCATGAATTTTTGCAGCCACTGCGGTGCGAGGGTATCACTGGTTGTTCCTGAAGGCGATGATCGGGAACGCCATGTGTGCTCCGAGTGCACAACCATCCACTACCAGAACCCCAAAATCATTACCGGCTGCCTGCCGGTCTATCAGGATTCCATTCTGCTGTGCAAACGCGCAATTGAACCGCGGGCGGGCTTGTGGACGCTGCCAGCGGGATTTATGGAGAATGGCGAAACGGTGGAACAGGGCGCGCTGCGGGAGTGTTGGGAAGAGGCTCGCTTAACCCTGAACACCCCGGCTCTCTATCAGGTGTTCAGCCTGCCCCACATCAGCCAGGTCTACTTCTTCTACCTGGCCGAAGTGGCCTCGCTCGACTTCAGCCCAGGCCCGGAATCCCTGGCGGTGGAGCTATTTACTTTGGATGCCCTGCCCTGGAATGAACTGGCCTTTCCAGTAGTTCGCTCCACACTGCTCGATTACATCGAAGATCGAAAAACTGGCGACTACCCCGTTCGCAACCAGGTTATCACCCCCAAGGATTACCTCAGGAGCTCAAAGCCCACTACACCGAATTGAGGTCAACTACCGCGAGCACTTGATAAGCCGGCACCTCGTAGGGGTGGGCCGCCAGCATGGCGGCTACTGCCTGGCGCAGGTTATCGGCCCCACACACCAGCTCCAGTTTAATCTCCACCACCTGCTCTAGCTGGCCGATTGCTCCCAAGTGGGGCTTCGCCCCCAACAGAGGCCGGAACTGCCCGCCCCCCTCCGTTTGCCAACAACAGCTGTCATAGCTACCCAGCTGGCCCGCGCCTGCGGCAAAGAGAGCCTGTTTAACCGCCTCCAGGTGGGAGCCGGGTACATAGACCTCCAGCTTGTAGAGCGCTGCAGTCACAGATCAGAACCCTTTATCTTCTAGCGCTTCGGGCTCCGGTGCCGGCGGCGCGAGCACCACGGTTTGATCAATCAATGATTTAAGCTCTTCCGTTGCCGCAGCCACCACTTGCCGTGATTGCTGATCCACCAATTTCAGAAAGGCGATGTGCTCTCTGCTGAGGGTGAACTGCTGATAACGCACCAGTGAGGAGACCTCCAGGTTGCGAATACTGTCGATAGCGCGCAGTCGCCACTGCTCCTCGACACTCGGTCGCATCTGGAATGTCTCCTGCGCCAGCTGTTCCTGAATCTTGTCGGCAGCAAACGGGGTATTGGGTTTTAATACCAAGGCAAGGTGAGCCACCCCATTGAAAATTAACTGCTCGCGCAGCTGCAGCCACGACTCACTGCCCGGCTGTTGAGCAGCAAGGGACTCCCACCAGGCGAGGTAGTGTTCGTTGGCCATTAATGCCCGGGCGATGGACTGCTGCTTGCGCTCAGCTCCGGGGGCATAGGCCGGCTGAATACCCGCCAGAACCGCTCGCCCCTCCTGGCTGGCATACCAGGTGCTCACGCTCTGCACAGACGACTGCTGGGCATAGCCCTGCAGACGGGACACCAGGCGCTCCGTGAGGCGATTCGGCCCCAACCGCGAGTGGACCTGTTGCAACAACTGCTGCCGTTGATTGGTTGGAATGTAATAACCGCGCTTTTGTGCCGCCTGCACCGACGCTTCAGCGAAAGCAGAAAAATCGCGCACCAGCAGGTCGTAATGGCCGTCCGGAATAATTTGAGCCAGGGTGATATCACCAGCCATGGGAGCCTGACGGCTGTTTTGCGCCACCGCTAATGGGGTGAGCACTGCCAGCGACAGAGATATTAGTATTCGTTTTAACATGTCGAGGTCCGTTCAAACATAGAAGGCCGGAGGATAAAAAATTTTGAGGCTGCGGCCAAGATCCCTCAAACCACAGCGAATACAAAAAAGGGCTCCACTGGGAGCCCTTCTCACTACCTAACCTAAACCCAGCTGGCAGCACCTACTGGAAGCTGGCCACCATGGAGATCATCACCCCAGCCGCTACAGCAGAACCGATAACGCCGGCCACGTTGGGGCCCATCGCATGCATCAGCAGGAAGTTGTGCGGATTGGATTCCAAACCCACCTTGTTGGATACCCGAGCCGCCATTGGCACTGCGGAAACACCAGCCGAACCGATCAACGGGTTGATCTTATGTTTGCTGAACAGGTTCATAAACTTGGCCATCAACACACCCATAGCAGTGCCTATGCCAAAAGCGATGATACCCAACGCCAGAATACCCAGGGTTTTTGGATCGAGGAATTTGTCCGCCGCCAGTTTAGAGCCAACCGACAGCCCCAGAAAAATGGTGGTAATGTTAATGAGCGCATTGGCCGAGGTATCACTCAAGCGGTTCACCACGCCACACTCTTTCATCAGGTTACCAAAGCAGAACATACCCAACAGTGGCGCCGCTGAGGGCAGAAAGAGCGCCACCAGCACCAGAATCACAATGGGGAAGGCGATCTTTTCGCGCTTGGAGACCACCCGCAGCTGGCTCATTACGATACCGCGCTCTTCTTTGGTGGTCAGCGCGCGCATAATCGGCGGTTGAATCATGGGCACCAACGCCATATAGGAGTAGGCGGCAACCGCGATTGCCCCCAACAACTCCGGCGACAGCAGAGAAGCTACGTAGATCGCTGTAGGGCCATCGGCGCCACCGATGATACCAATGGCCGCCGCATCGGCGATGTCAAAATCCATAAGCCCGCTGTAACTGAGGCCGACAGCCCCCAACACCGTGGCAAAGATACCAAACTGCGCGGCCGCGCCCAAAAACAGGGTTTTCGGGTTCGCCAGGAGCGGACCAAAATCGGTCATAGCGCCAACCCCCATAAAGATAACCAGCGGCGCTACCCCAGAGGCGATAGCCACCAGGTAAAAGTTATAGAGCATGCCATTGGTGAATTGCATATCTTCGGCGGCGTGCACCGCCGCCAGGTGAGCATCGCCACTGGCACTGGCGTAAGCGCTCTTCAGCAGCGTAACGTTGGACCAATCGGCCACACCCAACGCGTGAGCCATCGCCTTTAAAACCTGCGGGTCACCGCTGGTGATGGCCGCCTCGGCGGCCGAAATCGCCAGATCGGCACCCGGAATATTGGCCAAAATGCCACCAAACCCGATCGGCACCAACAACAGCGGTTCGAAATTTTTGGCAATAGCCAAATAGAGGAGCAGCAAGCCGACCAGGATCATGACCAACTGGCCGGGTTGCATCAGGTGCAGGCCAGATTCCTGCCACAGGGTTAGAAAACTTTCCACAGGAGCGCCCTTCCTTATGCGATGGCCAGGAGGTTATCGCCCACAGCTACTGCATCGCCCTCTTTCACATCAATGGCCGTAACAGTACCCGCTTTAGGGGCGGCGACATTGGTTTCCATTTTCATGGCTTCCAACACCAGAATCGTCTCCCCGGAGGCGACACTCTGCCCCGGCTTCACCAGGACTTTAACAATAGTGCCAGCCAACGGCGACGGCACAGGTTCCCCGTCCGAGGTGGCCGGGGCGGCGGCAGCGCCGGCCGCTGGGGCCCCACCAACGGGGGCCAGACCGGTAATATCGCCGCCGTTGGTAACGGTAACGGTGTAGCTCTGCCCGTCAACGGTAACCGTGTAGATCTCTTCACCAGCCTCACTTTTCACCGGCTCCGGCTTACCGGGCTTGGGTTCA
The DNA here is from genome assembly GCF_033283405.1 of Halioxenophilus sp. WMMB6. NCBI lineage: Bacteria > Pseudomonadati > Pseudomonadota > Gammaproteobacteria > Alteromonadales > Alteromonadaceae > Halioxenophilus > Halioxenophilus sp. WMMB6. Next base: position 85,292 of record NZ_JAWMQR010000005.1, on the reverse strand, counting down.
AACGCACTTGGGTTATTGCGGTTTTCGAGGAATTTCAAACCGACCTGGGGGAACAGGGCGTAGGTGAGCACATCGTCGATCTGCTGCTCGCCGGCGGCCAACTGAATGCCCTTTTCAGCCGCAGCCGCCACCAGTTCTGCAGTCAACTTCTCAAGCTCAGGCTCCAGCAGGTCGGCCGGACGACAGGTAATCGCCTCGCCGCCATCAAGCACGCGCGCCTGCAGTTCGCTGTTCACCGGTGCTGGAGTGGCACCGTACTCGCCCTTCAGAACACCCTGGGTCTCTTTGGAGATCGATTTGTAGCGTTCACCAGTCAGCACGTTCAGTACCGCCTGAGTGCCAACGATCTGGGAGGTGGGCGTCACTAGCGGAATAAAGCCCAGGTCTTCGCGCACCCGGGGAATCTCCTCCAAAACCTGGTCGAATTTATCGGTAGCACCCTGGTCACGCAGCTGGTTTTCCATGTTGGTGAGCATGCCACCGGGGACCTGTGCTGTGAGAATGCGGGAGTCAACCCCGCGCAGTGATCCTTCAAATTTGGCGTACTTCTTCCGCACTTCACGGAAGTAGGCGGCGATCTCTTCCAGCAGATGCATATCCAGGCCGGTATCGCGATCAGTCCCTTCCAAAATGGCCACCACCGACTCGGTGGGGCTGTGGCCGTAGGTCATCGACATGGAGGAGATGGCGGTATCGATGTTGTCGATACCCGCTTCAATACATTTCAAAGCGGTGGCGGTGGACATGCCCGTAGTGGCATGGCACTGCATATGGATAGGAATTGAACAGGTCTCTTTTAAGCGCTTAACCAGTTCGTAGCCGTAGTAGGGCTTGAGTAGGCCGGCCATATCCTTGATGGCAATGGAGTCCGCGCCCATATCTTCGATACGCTTGCCCATATCGACCCACATCTCCAGGTTGTGCACCGGGCTGAGTGTGTAGGAGATGGTACCCTGGGCATGCTTGCCAACCTGTTTGACGGCTTTCAGCGCGGTTTCCAGGTTACGCATGTCGTTCATGGCATCAAACACCCGGAAGACATCGACACCGTTGACGGCGCAACGCTCAACAAACTTCGCGACCACATCGTCCGCATAGTGGCGATACCCCAGGATGTTCTGCCCCCGGAAGAGCATCTGCATTGGCGTTTTAGGCATCGCCTTTTTCAGCTCACGGATACGCTCCCAGGGATCTTCACCCAGGTAGCGGATACAGGCATCAAAAGTCGCGCCGCCCCAGGTCTCCAGCGACCAGAAGCCAACTTGATCCAATTTGGCCGCGATGGGCAACATATCTTCAAGACGTAGGCGTGTTGCAAATAAAGATTGGTGCGCGTCGCGCAGCACCACATCAGTAATTCCCAGTGGTTTTTTATTGGTGGTCATCTCGAGCTCTCTGGCTGTTTATCGTTGGCACCCGAAGGTGCTCGATACGAATGGTTACAAAGGCAATAAATCAGTCGCGATTACGGTGCTTCTCTAGGGCAGCCTGGATAATTTTCACTACTTTGGGGTCTATCGCCTGAGTCTGGCTCATGGCAGAAGGTTTGGCAGGAGTCGCCGGTAAAGTCGGTTCAGGGAATAAGCGGCTGATGATGGCCGACATCCAACCGGTCGCAATCACCAGCACAGTCAAGAATACGAAGACGGTACCCATACCGTAAGTTAATAGGTCCAGCCCTTGCAAAATAAGAGATTCTTTCATTGGCATTCGGTCCTTGTTTCCAATCGCCATACTGCGGCTGCAGTTCAATCCGGTGGCCGGCCAAGAGCCGTACTACCGCACTGCAAGTTTCGCCCCACTCCAGAAAAAAACGCAGAATTACAATAAGTTATCCACATCTCAAGCGGGTTTGGCATTGTTACCAGTAACTGCCTTGTAGGCAAACAGGTAATTAAACTACATAACAAAGCTGCCCAGTGTAACCGAAATTTATCAAACATTTCAGCCATTTAACGGTAAGTTTCCGGCAATTGGCTGGCGCCTCAAAACAGGCTTTGTAGTAAAATTCGCGCCTAACTACAGAGCAGCCCGACCACTACCCCTGGCCGGGTGAACTAACCCGGGGCGATAGCAAAACAATCATGAGACTTATACTGGCGCCAATGCAGGGGGTGGTGGACCATCACCTGCGCGATCTATTAACCCGCTTGGGCGGGCTCGACGGCTGTGTAACCGAATTCATACGCGTCACCGACCACTGCCTGCCGCCAAAAGTATTCCTGCGCCTCTGCCCAGAGCTTGCCCAGGGCGCCGTAACCACCAGTGGCACACCAGTAAAAGTGCAGCTACTGGGCAGCAACCCCCAAGCCTTGGCGGCCAATGCCCTTAAGGCAGCAGAACTAGGGGCTACCGCCATCGACCTCAACTTTGGCTGTCCCGCGAAAACCGTCAATAACCACTGCGGCGGGGCAAAGCTTTTGAATGACCCACCACTTATCGAAAAGATAGTCTATGCCGTGCGCAGCGCTCTGCCAGAGAGCGTCTCTCTTTCGGCCAAAATCCGTTTGGGCTACGAATCTCGTAACGCCTATCTGGCAGCCGCCAGAGCGGTTGAAAACGGCGGTGCTGAGGAGCTGGTTATCCATGCCCGTAGTAAAACCGATGGTTATCGACCACCCGCCTATTGGCACCTAATCGCCGAGATACGCGCCAATACGCAACTCGCACTAGTGGCCAACGGCGAGGTGTGGTCACCAGAGGATTGGCAGCGCTGCCGGGAGATGAGTCTGGTTCCGGATGTCATGCTGGGCCGCGGCATCCTTGCCCGGCCAGATCTGGCCCTGGCCATCAAAAGTTACGCCCAAGGCAAGATTCACCAGCCTATGAGCTGGTATCAGACGTGCCAGCTTCTGCACCAATATCACCAATCCACCAAACACCATTACCCGGTGAAATATCTTGGCAATCGGGTGAAACAGTGGTTAGCCTATCTTCGGGTTTACTATCCAGAAGCCGACCAATTTCTGGAAAGCACCAAGCGTTGCCGTGATGATTCAGTGTTAGAAAAGGCCTTTGCGCACGAATTAGCGGCCCACCATCCACCGCTGACTGTAATGGAGGCTTAATCATGGCAACCGTCTTCCCCGCCTGCGAACCGACCACTCTGGCGGTCGTCGATTGTGAATGCCGCTTTCCGGTTCACCGCATCTATTGTGTTGGTAGGAACTATGCCGACCATGCCCGGGAGATGGGCGCCGACCCATCGCGGGAGGCCCCATTCTTTTTCACCAAGCCAGCTGACGCTGTCGTTGGCACCAACCAAACTATCAATTACCCACCCAAAACCATGGATCTTCACCATGAGGTAGAGATGGTGGTTGCCATCGAGCGCGGCGGCAAAAATATATCCGTCGAAAGCGCTCTGACCCACGTCTTTGGCTACGCCGTCGGCCTGGACTTGACTCGTCGCGACCTTCAAACCGAGGCCAAAGCCAAAGCCCGACCATGGTGTGTCGCCAAAGCCTTTGACCACTCCGCACTGATTGGCCCAATCACCGAGCATCACGACTGCGGCCACCCAGGTAGCGCAGCCATTGAACTGAAGGTAAATGGTGAACCCCGCCAGCGGGGCGATATCAACCAGATGATCTGGTCAACCGCCGAGATCATCAGCCATCTATCCTCCTACTTTGAGTTGGCCCCAGGAGATCTTATTTTCACCGGCACACCCGCAGGAGTTGGAGCACTGCAGCCGGGAGATAAACTCCACGCCACCATTGAGGGTCTGGCACCTTTTGACGGCACCATTGTGTAGGGAAATGGGAGACTTTCAGGCGATTCGCTACTGGGTTTTCGGCAGACTGCACCCCGACCTCACCAGCCGCTGCTAACGTATAGGGGTAATGGCAAAATTCCGCCCACCCAGCAACAACCACGATAAAAAAAGCCCAGCAGAGCTGGGCTATAGACTACAAGCGCTACAACAAGCTGATAAAACTGTCTACAAGATCAGTTATTAGGCCGTTCCAGAGGCGGCCGCCCCAGCCTTGTTACTCTTCAGCAGCTTTAACAGCGGCTGGAGCTTTTGCTTTAGCAGGAGCTTTGGCTTTCGCCTTCGGAGCTTGCGGTGTTACCACCGCTTCAAACTTTTTTATTTCGGAAAAGGCTCCATTAAAAAGCTCAGAAACCTTTTCAGAAGTGTCGGTCAGGAGTGCGTAAGTTTCTTTAGCAGAAGAGACCATCTTCTCCTGTAGGCCCTCAGCGAAAGATTTCTGGGTCTCGTAGATACCGGCCAAATCTTTCTGGGCTGCCAAATCCTTGGCGTATTCAATGCTGTCGTTCATCACGCCGGTGAACAGAGAAGTTTGCTTCTCAGCAATCTTTTCCATGGTCTCAGCATTGAGGCTCATAAATTCACTAAAAGGTTTAGAAGCGCTTTGCGCCTGCTCTACAAACTTATCAAACATGGTTCATCTCCTAGGATTAATGCTGCAATGCACAATAAACTACAGAACGGATAATAGGAGGCCCAGAGAAATAGGTCAAACACTTATTGCTGCTTTGCAGCAATAAGTGTAGATGAAATTCACATAACGGGAAAAAGGATTATTCCTTGGGGCTTTTACCGCCCTCGGTATTGGCCACAGAACGCCAAAAATCCATATTCTTCTCGACCATTTGACCAAAAATGCCAATGGGGGATTTGTCGATGATATTGCGCATCACACTTTGCATCGCTTCCTGCTGATCGAGGAAGTTGGCCATGCTCTGCTCAAGGTACATGCGCAGGAAAACCTGCATATCGGTATCGTAGAAGCGAATCAGCTGCTTGAGCACCTGGTTGGTGAGTACTGATTGCTGATCGTTGGTCTCCTGCTCCGTGATAATCTGAAGCAGAATACTCTTGGTGAGATCATCTTCCGTTTTGGAGTCGACAATTTTGAACTCCTGATGTGACATAACCAGGGATTTGATGTACTCCAGGTTGATGTACTGACTCTTGGAGGTGTCGTACAACCGACGATTGGGATATTTTTTAATAATAATCACGTAAATTCTCGCATCGACCCTTCAATAGGCCAGTATAGCGATATTTACTGTGAATAGAAGAATCGGCCGCATCCACCAACGCCTTAGGGGTATCATCCGAGCTCCTTCGGCGCTGGTAATAAGTGCGGTAAGCGCTTAGCCATGCGCGGATGATTCACTGGTTTTTTCGGTTTCAGTGATCTTCTCCAAGCGCACTTTCACATAACTACCAGGGGCATCCTCAATAGGCGGGTAGTCGCTATTGCCCAACTCACTCGGTGCTGCTTTCTTGGCACCGGACAAAGGCGCCAGCCATGCGTTCCAATCAGTCCACCAGGAGCCATCCACCTGGGTGGCGTTTGCCAGCCACTGCTCCGGGCTGTCATCTAGCTTCTTATTAACCCAATGTGGATATTTGCCTGTTTCCGGCGGGTTGACCACGCCTGCCACATGACCAGAGCCCGCCAGCACGAATCGGGCGTTGGAATTCTTCAGCAGCTGCACACTCTCGTAAGCCGCTTGCCAAATAACAATATGATCATTCGAGGTAGCCAAACTGTATGAAGGAATATCGATCAGGGAGAGATCCACCTCGACACCGTCAATTACGACGCCACCCGGCTCTTTAAGCTGGTTGTCCATGTAAGTTTTGCGTAGGTAATAGAGGAACGCCTTGGCTGGGATATTGGTTGAGTCGCTGTTCCAGTAAAGGATATCAAACGGCATCGGATCCTTGCCTTTAAGGTAGTTATCCACGAAATAGGACCAGAACAGGCTGTTCTCACGCAACATACTGAAGCAGTAGGCGAGAATACGGCCATCAAAATAGCCTTTGGTTTGCGCACTCTGCTCAACCAAGGGGTAGGTTTGATCCGAGATATAGTTACCTGCTTCGCCCGCTTCGGAGAATTCAAACAGCGTTGTTAGCAGTGTCATTGAGTGCAGACGGCGGCTACCCTGCTTCTTCAAGACGGCTGCGGCAATGCCCAACACCGTACCACCAATGCAGTAGCCCAGGGCGTTGACCGATTTTGACTGGCTGATTTCAGAGGTGACATCCAGGGCTTTAAGCACACCATCCACCACGTAAGCATCAAAGGTGACATCGCGGTAGCTCTCATCCGGGTTAACCCAGGACATTAAAAACACGCTGTAACCCTGACTAGTCAGCCAGCGAATCATCGATTTCTGCTGATCCAGGTCGAGGATATAAAACTTATTAATAAACGGCGCCACAATCAGCAGCGGCTTTTTGTAGACTTGCTCAGTGGTGGGCTGATACTGAATCAACTGGAACATACGGTTCTGATAAACCACCTTGCCCGGCGTAATCGCCAGATCTTTACCCACTTCAAAAGCATCGACGTTCACCTGGCCAATTTTAAAAGCCTCCAGCGGACTGTTTTCCAGGTCGCGCAGAAAGTTGTCCATGCCGCGGGCCAGGCATTCGCCCTCAGTATCGAGAATATCCCGGCACACCTCTGGGTTGGTGAACACATAGTTGGAAGGCGAAAGCGAGTTAATATATTGGCGGGCAAAAAACTTCACCTGCTCGGCCGTTTTCTGATCCTCAAACTCAAGGGAGTCAACAAAATTCTGCATCATTCGGGAATTGAGCAGATAGGCCTGTTTGAAATAGTTGAACATGGGGTTGGTATCCCACTGCTCATCTTTAAATCGTTTGTCACTGCGCTCGGCCTCGACCACCGTTTCCGGCTTGTTCGATTCCATCAACGCTTTGGCAGTGCTCTGCCACAGGCTCATTTGCGACTCAAGAAAACGCATCTGCTCCTGCATTAATTTGCTCGGGTCCACTTTCACGCCTCGCGAAAGTACACCCATTACCTTATCGGCGTTGGTCAGTGGGTTAATATCCGCTTTACCACCGGCCAAAAAACGCATCATGATTTCGTGAGACAATTCGTTGAACATACCCCGGTATTTATCGATATAACGAAGTATCTCCTTTTGATCGCCTTGCTCCATCCACCCTCTCCCAGTCTCTTGCAAGTGTTCGCCAGGTGTTAACAGTGCACCCGGAAACACTTTTAACCAAAGTTGAAACAACCGTTCTTTATCTATCTTTTGAAAAATCTAACCTTCAGACTTTCCATCCAGCCAGTGCCATAACTGAACGCTGGCCGATTTACTGTTGACCAGGCTCAACGACCAGTGACGCACCACCTGGATCTACCGCCAGAAACTACAAACCACACTCGAAACCAACGCTTGGTGATTTAACTGGAAACAGTTTGCATGCACATGACACCCAGCCGGTTATCGGCACAGTGCCAGAGCACGTTAATGCTCAGAGCCACCACTGCTTTTATTTTTTGTAGGGGCCTCCATCGCCTTGCGATAGCTTTCCAGAGCATCCTGCCCCTGCTTCACGAAGGCCTGAAAGAAATCCATCATTGGGTAACCCTCCTTGCCCACTTCACCGCTGATCGCCTTAAGAAAAAGCCGCTGCATTTGATCGACGCCATCAAGGCCCATAAGCTCGCGGGCTTCCTGTGGTGAGAGATCGACTTCGATATGGACTTTCATAGTTACAACCCTCGGGTTTTCGCAAAAGTGGCGATGGAATTAACGCGCCGTCCAGGCACCATCCAGAACAATGGTTTGTGCGGTCATATTTCTGGCTACCGGCGACAAGAGGTAGTCCACAGCGCCGCACATCTCTTCAACACTGATAAACGACTTTTTCGGCATGGGGCCAAGCATAATGTTATTGACCACCTCTTCTTCAGTGATGCCGTGCTCCTTGGCGGTGGCCGCAATCTGTTTATCAACTAAAGGAGTTTTAACATAGGCCGGGCAAAGCGTGTTGATGGTGATATCGAACTCGGCCACCTCCAAAGCAATCACCTTGGAAAAACCAATAAGCCCATGTTTGGCCGCCACATAAGCGCTTTTAAAAGGCGAAGCGATCATGCCGTGAATGGAGCCCACATTAATAATGCGACCGTAATTGCTTGATTTCATAGCCGGCAGCACTTCTCGGGTGAGCATGGCGGGGCCAGTGAGCAGGATGTCGAGCAATAGTTTCCAGCGATCAACAGGAAACTCCTCCAACTTGGCCACGTGCTGCATACCGGCATTATTCACCAGTACATCCACCTTACCAGCCTGCTTGATGGCCGCTTCTATCTCGGCCTGATTGGTCACATTTAACTGACACGCTTCCGCCACCCCACCCGCTGCGATAATTCCCTCAGCGGCAATCTGGGCGGCTTCAATATTGATGTCTGAAACCAATACTCGGTAGCCTTTACCCGCCAAACTCTGGGCAATACCCAAGCCAATACCCGAGGCAGCACCAGTCACCAACGCAACAGGCAAAGAACCCTCAGTCGAACTGCTCATATCTCCCCCCTTGAGATAAACAATCAACCAGATACCAGAACTACAATCTTGCCAGCTGAAACTCAAAACAGTCTCAGCCATAAATTTATTAGGCGCAGCAATGGCCAGTTTCTATAAATAAGAAAGCACTAACAGTGCCAATTAATTCATATCGAGTTAATTCACAGCCCCAAAAATGAGACAGGTTTTAAAATACCGCCAATTTGTCAAGCATATTTACACAAGTAAAATGAGAGCAGGCACTGCCAGTATTAACCCTCCGTCTACTTGGCCCGGCAACCAACACTACACAATTGCTAATTTAACAGCAAACAGAACCATTAAATTTGTTGAATAAAAAAGTGGTCGAAATCAACAAATAACGGTTAGATGGCTTCAGTTGCCGGAGCCGAGCAGCCCGGCACGACTCTTCGCATCTTTAATGGAGGGGGCGGCTATTTTGCGCAATAGCCAGTCGGGGGCATCAAGCGGCAGGTCGTGACCGGCACGAGGGTGGACCACCAGAGAACAGTTGAAATAGTCCGATAATCTTTGGCTGCATTTGCACGCCACCAGACGATCTGCCTGGCTGGCCAGGATCTGAATTTGGCAGTGGCTGAGCCGTTCCGGTTTAGGCAAGCCTGCAGTGGCGGCCAACAACAGCTGGCGCATAACCTGACGGGCACTCACCGGTCGGCGCCGGGCTATCTCCGTCCACAGGCTCAACACCTGCCGTGCCCGCTCCGGATCATTGCTGACAATGGCGAGAATTTCCCGTTCGCGCTCCTCCACGCTGCGCTTGGAGGTCAGGGTTGAGAGCAACTGCCAGGCAGGCGCTAATCTCAAGCGCTGAAAGAAGAAGTTGAGCTTTGAGCTACTGTTGATCAAAAACAGCTGATGGATACGCGGATCTGCCGCAGCCCAGTGCAGGCCAACCAAGCCACCCAGCGACACGGCCAACAGCTTTATATCACCGAGATCGCTGGTTTCCTGCTTGAGCGCGGCCACCAGTTTAGACATACGCAACGGCGATTCCTGTTCGAATTTAGCCCCCGTTCCTGGCAGATCAATGCACACCACCCGCTCACCGGTTGCCTGCTCGGCCAGCCTTGGCAGGCCGCCCCAGTGCCCGGCTTCTCGCGCTAAACCCCGCAACCATACCCAAGTCATGTGCGTCGTTTATTCCTGATACCAAAGCTCAATCGCCGCTTCGCGCAGCGATTCCCGATCATCGGTTGCCGGCAGCCACGCCTCACAACTGGCCACGGCACTCATTAAAAATTGTAGCAGCGACTGATGGTCGCGTACGGCTCGTTTTAGACGATGAGGAACTAAGGGGTGGAACAGACCCAACCGGTTGAAAAGTTGCCGTGGGCGCTTACGCAGCCAGTTCCAAGAACCCAGCTCCAAGGTCAATGGCAGAAACAGCAGTTCCTGTTCGAGCTGATTGTGCAGGTAGTCCCAAACATCACCGTGGGCCAGATAGTGGTTTGACTGCGGCTCAAACTGATAGTTGTGATGAGGATTACTGCCCGCCCAGAGATCCGCCAGCGCTTTCATCTCCGGCAGACAGGCAATTGGCCGCCGCCGGTAGGCGTATGGGATCCAGATTCGATCCCGGCAGCCGAAACCGGAGTGAATATCTAGCGAGATGGCCACCGGCCGGCCACTCACCGCACGCCTCACCACGGCCTGCAGAACACGGTTTTCCAACTCCATAGGGCTACTTTTGCGGCCCCGATACCAGGGGAGAAAGGCCCCCAAACGCTGGCCACCAGTCGGCCAGAAGATGCGTTTGTGCTGGCCCGGCTCCACATCAATAGGGGCGTTACGGTTTAGATCGATACCGTTGGGGTTGGCCCGGGTGCGCAACAGCATACCGCCCGGGTTAACAATGGGCAGCACCACAATATGCAGTTTTTCCAACAACGTGGTTATGGCCTGATCCCACTGCATACGCTCAAACAAGCCGGCCAGGAAACCGAGCAAAACCTCGGAACCAATACGTTCTATACCGTGTAAACCGGCACTTAACAGCAACAACGGTGCGTGGGGGTCGCGGGTGCCCAGGCTGATGGAGTAGATTGGCAGGTGCAGCTCGTCGCTGAGCGCGACAGAGGCCTCAATACGGCTGTTCACCCCATCCGGCGCCTTGGCCAGCAGCCGTTCCAGTTGCGCCAGCTCCGGCAGGCTGCGGGCGATATGTTCACGCGCGGTCTCCGGGCGCTGGCCAGAGGAGAGCGGGTGAATGGCAAAAGGGGATGTCGTTATCGACTCTAGCACTCGGGAAGAAGACAAGGGCCACTCCTGATAAATCAACAACCGGCTAACAAAAGCAAGCTTGATCAGCTGCGCAGGGCAACAGGGTCAATAGCGTTCTAATCTACCCTAATGGTATATATTTAGTATAGGCAAAAATAATACTCGATAAGCTGGCAAAACAATAAGCGCCGGCCCGCCAACCAGTGAGGGTGACAAGCGGTGGCGAAATACCTATTATCGCCAACCTTTGCCCGCCTCGGCTGAACCATCAGCCACCAATTTGGGAGTGCAACTTGTCGGTGGAAATGTTTGTTATTGGTCAGCGCTGGATCAGCAGCGCTGAAAAAGAGCTCGGTTTAGGTGTTGTCATCGATACCCGGGACCGCAGAGTCTCCCTCTCCTTCCCCGCCTGTGGTGAACAGCGCACCTACGCCGATAACAACGCCCCACTCACCCGAGTTCGCTACGACATTGGCGACACTGTCTACGACCTCGACGACACCGCCTGGCTGATTGCCGAAGTGATTGACCAGGGCCACCTCGTCTACCTGGTGAGCAACAGCGAAGGTGAGAGCCGTCCTTTAAGCGAAGTGGAGCTGAACCCCTTTGTCCACTTCAGTGGGCCCCTGGAGCGGCTGCTGGCAGGAAATATCGATAAACCCCAGCAATTCCAGCTGCGCCTGCAAACCCTGGAACAGATTCACCGCCTGCAGGCCTCCGGTGCCGGCGGCCTGATCGGCCCCCGCGTCGACCTGCTCAGCCATCAGCTCTATATCGCCAATGAAGTGGCCAACCGCTTTGCCCCCCGGGTACTGCTGGCCGACGAAGTGGGTTTGGGGAAAACCATCGAAGCGGGCCTGGTCATTCACCACCAGCTGCACAACCATCGCGCCGAGCGGGTGTTGATCGCCGTGCCCGACAGCCTGGTGCACCAGTGGCTGGTGGAGATGCTGCGCCGCTTTAACCTGCGCTTCACCGTGATGAACGCCGAGCGACTACGAGAAGAGTCCGCCAGTAGTGAACTCAACCCATTTGACTCGGCGCAGCTGCTGCTCTGCCCCATCAGCCTGTTTGTTCAGGATGAGTCGGCGCTGGCCCAAGCGCTGACCTGCCAGTGGGACCTGCTCTGCGTCGATGAAGCCCACCACCTGCAATGGACCGAACAACAACCCAGCGCCGAGTACCTGGCCATTGAGGCCCTGGCACAACTCGCTCGGGGCCTGCTGCTATTGACCGCAACCCCCGAGCAGCTGGGGCTGGAGAGTCACTTTGCCCGATTGCGCCTGCTCGACCCAAGCCGCTACCACAGCCTGGAGGCATTCCGCGCGGAAGAGGCGCAATACCAGCCGATTAACGATCTGATCCAAACCCTGCTGGCCGACAGCGGCCCTGCTCAACTACAACAGGAATCAAGCCTGCAGCAAGCGCTGGCCAGCTACCTGGGCGAGCGTGCGGTGCAGGAGCTACTGGCCGCCCTTAAGCAAGCCGAAGCACCCAGCGAGTTGATAGTGGCCAAGGTACGCCAGCTGCTCGATCGCCACGGCACCGGCCGCGTGCTGTTTCGCAACACGCGCGCCAGCGTCAGTGGCTTCCCCAAACGACAACTGCACACCTACCCACTGCCGCTGCCCTCCGACTGGCAGGCGACGTCGCTCTACCCGGAACAGACCAGCACCGATGACAGCTGGCTGGAGGTGGATAGCCGGATCAGCTGGCTGCTGGCGCTTCTGAAAGAGCTACGCCGGGAGAAGGTGTTACTGATCACCGCCAATGCCAATACCGCCTTGGCACTGGAGAGCTATCTGACATTACGCCAGGGGGTACGGGCGAGCGTCTTCCACGAAGGGATGAGCCTGCTGGAGCGGGATCGCAGTGCCGCCTATTTTGCCGATCAGGAGAGTGGCGCCCAGATACTGGTCTGCTCGGAAATCGGCAGTGAGGGCCGTAACTTCCAGTTTGCCCACCACCTGGTGCTGTTTGACCTGCCAGCCAATCCGGATCTGCTCGAGCAGCGCATTGGCCGCCTCGACCGCATCGGCCAGCAGCAGAATGTGTTGTTGCACGCCCCCTACTTCGAACAGACCAGCCAGGCAGTGCTGCTGCAGTGGTACCACCAAGGCCTCAACGCCTTTGAGCAGACCTGCCCCATCGGCGCCAATATCCGTGAGCAGTTTGCCGCACCGCTGGCCAGCTGTCTGGCAGCCCCCGCTGATAGCACTGCGTTGGCTGATCTGATTCAACAAACCCAGACAGCCGCCGCCGCGCTACTGTCCCAGCTGCAACAGGGGCGCGACCGCCTGCTGGAGCTCAACTCCTGCAACCGCGACAGCGCCGCGGCGACCATTGCTGAAATTCGCAGCGCCTCCGCCGAAGAGGCTTTGCAAGAGTACATGCTGATGGCCTTTGACCAGTTTGGTGTCGATCATCAGGACCATAGCGATCAGAGCTGGATTCTGCACCCCTCCGAGGCGATGCACAGCCCCTTCCCGGAGCTGCCCGAAGAGGGGCTGAGCGTCTGTTTTAACCGGGAAAAGGCCCTCGGCCGGGAGGAGTTGGCGTTTCTAACCTGGGAGCACCCCATGGTAACCGCCACCCTGGATATGATCGCCAGCGGCGAGCACGGCAACTGCAGCCTCTGCAGCCTGAAGCTGCCACCAATAAAGGCTGGCACCTGGCTGCTGGAGGCAGTTTACGTACTGCACTGCCCGGCACCCAAAGCGCATCAGCTTAACCGCTTTTTGCCGCTCACCCCCATCCGTCTGCTGCTCGACCAGAACCAGAAAAACCTGGCCGGGGTTATTGCCGGTCACCAACTCACACAACTGGCCAAAGGTATCGCCAAGAAGCCAGCGGCAGATATCGTCAAACACCTGAAAGGCGAGTTCGAACAGCGCCTGCACGCTGCCAAAGCGCAGGCCGAAAAACAGGCATTAACCCTGCTGCAAAACGCCAAAGGCCGCCTGCAGAGCGAACAGCAGGAGGAGCTCGAACGGCTGCAAGCGCTGGCCAAGGTGAACCCCAACATTCGCAGCGAAGAGATCGACTATCTGCGCGAGCAGAATCAGCAGGCCAGCCACTACCTGAGCCAGTCCCAGGTACGCCTCGATGGCCTGCGGGTGATTATCGCCACCTGACGGCACCACGGATAATCGGCACCGCACCGGCCATCAGGCCAGGCGCGGGCTGGCCGGTGGATCAATACTCTGCGAATCGGCCAGCAACTGCTAGAATCCCCCATCACCTCACTGACGACACCATTCCACTGGAGAAGCACTTGTCTGAATCCGCCACATCCTTCCAAACCCTGGGCCTGGGTGAAAAGCTGCTACAAGCCCTTGGCAACCTCGGCATCGAGCAGCCAACCGCCATTCAGGAACAGGCTATTCCCGAGATACTGCAAGGTAAGGATGTGATCGCCAGCGCCGCCACGGGCAGCGGTAAAACCCTGGCGTTTCTGGCACCCATCAGCGAGCTGTTCCTGCAGAAACCCGCCCCCAAAAGCGGCTGCCGCGCTCTGATTTTGGTACCCACCCGGGAGCTGACCGAACAGATTGGCCAGCAACTGCAGCAGCTGGCCAAACACACCCATCTGCAGTACGTCACCCTCACCGGTGGCGCCGAATTTAAGGCACAGGCGGCTTGGCTTCGAAAAAACCCGGAGATTATCGTCGCCACCCCCGGCCGCCTGAATGACCACCTGCGGCGCAACTCCACCGATCTGAACGACGTCGAATTCTGGGTATTGGACGAGGCCGACCGCATGCTCGACATGGGCTTCAGCGAGGATATCGAGGCGGTGGCCAAGGTGATCAACAGCAGCCGCCAGACGCTACTCTTCTCGGCCACCCTCAAACACGCCAAGGTCGCCCAGATCGCCAAACAGCTGCTGCGTGAGCCAGTCAGCCTGAGCGCCGGTGAGGGCGAGCAGGTGGCCGCTGAGGTCAACCACGAGTATGTGCTCACCGACGATGCCAAACACAAACAGAAGGTGGTCGATAAGATCTTAAAATCCGGCGAATTTCGCAAGGTGCTGATCTTTACCAACACCAAATCGGAAAGCAATCGCCTGCGCGGTGTACTTGCCTACTACGGTTACAACGCCGGTTGCCTGCACGGCGACATGACCCAAGACCAGCGCACACAGATCCTTAAAGCCTTCCGTCATCGTAAGGTCGATGTCCTGGTGGCCACCGATGTCGCCGCGCGCGGCCTGGATATCACCGGGCTGGATGCCGTGATCCACTTCGACATGGCGCGCAAGCCGGAAGATTACATCCACCGCGCCGGTCGCACCGGGCGCGCCGGCCAGGCCGGTACCAGTATCACCCTTATTGCAGCGCCAGACTGGAACAACAAAGCCAGGGTGGAACTCACCTTGGGAGCGGGCTTTCGCCAGCGTAAAATCGCCGGTCTGGAAGCCAAATACAAGGGGCCGGAGAAGACCAAAGCCTCTGGTAAGGTGGCCGGCAAGAAACGCACAACCAAAGCCGACAGCGACACCAGCAAACCCAAAGTCAAACAGCGCCAACGCGACCAGCTCAACAAGGGTCGACCCAAGCGCTTTGGCCCGGCACCTAAAAACACGGCAGCCAAAAGCCCGGCACCCCAAAAAGAGAAAAGCGACGCCTCCGAAGAGAGGCTGGGCGATGGCTTCACTCCGTTTAGCCGAAAACGTTAATGCCAGCCGGGGCCTGAAAGCCAAGCATCAGGCCCTGCCCCCTTAAACGAATCTGCTTTTAAGAGACTATCGCCTTACACCAGCGCACGCTTAAGCCAGCGCGCTACCGGCCAAGCCACCCCCACGCTTAGACTACGGCCCCCGGGGAGGAGAGAGACTTATAGCGCGGGAAAGCGCTTGACAGGACAAATAATCGCAAACCAACTGGCCCGGCAACTCTCCACAACAAAGTGAATCAACGCTTGCCAGCCTGGTCGGCACTGCGACAGAATGACGCCTCCTCCAGCCCTTCGAAATCAATATGCAGCTCACCAAACACACCGACTACGCATTCCGCACACTGATTTACCTGGCATCCAACCGGGATCAGCTGTCAAATATCCAGACGATTGCGGACACCTTCGAGCTCTCCAAAAGTCACCTGATGAAAGTGGTTAACAAGTTGGTCAATCTCGGTTGGGTGGAGTCGGTGCGCGGTAAGAAAGGGGGGGTGCGCCTGGCACAGGAGCCCTACCAGATCGGTGTGGCCGATGTGATCATGAAAATGGAGCAGACCCTCAGCCCCATCAATTGCGAATCGCCACTGTGCACTATCAACAGTGCCTGTACCCTGAAGCCCGTTTTGTGGCAGGCGCAGCAGGAGTACCTCCGCTTTTTGAAGAAGTACACCCTGGCCGATGTTCTCAACGACCCCACCGTCCAGATACTAAAAATGGCCTAGCAGCGGTCGCCACCAGGCCATTACAGAGCGCTCACCAGCAAAATAAGCAAGCCGGCAGAATCAGCGCGTCGCGCTTAACCATCCAGATAATTGCCAAAATTCTCCTGATACTCATCGAAGTTTTCGAGCAGCAGGCGTCGAAACTGATCCAGATAAAAACGCTTGGCGTCATCGCGGTCCTGCACAAAATCCTCCACCGTCTCACTGGCTGAAGCGACAATAAAGGCGCCATAACGGGCACAGGCGTACATCATCGCCTGGTGCACGGCACCGGCATCGAGCCCCTGGTCAGAGGCGTTATTGGCGGTTTCAATCAGCTGGTCGATCAGATCCCAAATTTGGGACTCTTCCGTTGGGGCTATCGGTGGGGATTTTGCCATGGCGTTCAGTACCTACGATCAACCCAGAATTTCAATCAATTCCACGTCAAAGATGAGGGTGCTGTAGGGGCCGATCTTGCCACCCGCACCACGCTCACCATAAGCCAGGTTGTAGGGGATAAACAGACGCCATTTGGAGCCGGTAGGCATCAGTTGCAGGGCTTCGGTCCAGCCGGCAATCACGCCGCCCACCGGGAATTCAGCAGGAATACCGCGATCGACCGAGCTGTCGAAAATAGTGCCGTCGATCAAGGTACCGTGGTAGTGGGTACGCACAGTGGACTCTTTGCTTGGACGCGGGCCGGAACCCTCAACCAGAACCTTGTACTGCAGGCCGGAGTCCAGCACCACAACACCCTCTTTGCCGGCGTTATCCGCCAGGAATTCCGCAC
Source organism: Halioxenophilus sp. WMMB6 (assembly GCF_033283405.1). Taxonomy (NCBI): domain Bacteria; kingdom Pseudomonadati; phylum Pseudomonadota; class Gammaproteobacteria; order Alteromonadales; family Alteromonadaceae; genus Halioxenophilus; species Halioxenophilus sp. WMMB6. Next base: position 68,543 of record NZ_JAWMQR010000005.1, on the reverse strand, counting down.
CGGCTGCACCCAATTTGGCCGCTTCGGCGCTCTTCTCAGCCTGCATCTGCTCCTGAATAATTTTGAAAGCGGCGTTGATATCTTCCGCGCTCACCTGCAGGGGCTCATCTTTGGCACCATCGATAAATCCAGCGATGGCAGCTTCGAGTTCAAAGGTGGTGAACGGCTTATTGGCCAATTGATCACCCAATTGACGACCGATACCGTAGCTGGCCCGGGCTTCTGTGGTGGTGAATTTATCAGACATAAATAAAACTCATTTTTTGGTGCATTTATGCCGCTCTCGGCGGCGCGAAATTGGGCCCCAACCCATCAACCCACAAACACGCGGGCATTGCGGAACATGCGCAACCAGGGACCATCTTCACCCCAGTGATCGGGATGCCAGGAGTTGCACACCGTACGGAACACCCGCTCCGGGTGCGGCATCATGATCGTGGCACGACCATCGATGCTGGTGACACAGGTTATGCCGTTGGGCGAACCGTTGGGGTTGGCCGGGTAGTTGTGTGTCACCTCTATGCCGTTATCGACGTAACGCAGTGCCACCGTGCCAGAAGTGTCGCAGGCTTGCAAATGGGCGGCGTCGCGAAACTCCGCCCGCCCCTCGCCGTGCGCCACCGCCACCGGCATGTGTGAGCCGGCCATGCCGGTCAGCAGCACCGAGGGTGACTGCTCGATTTTCACCAGGCTGGTACGCGCTTCGAACTGCTCGGAGAGGTTGCGCACAAAGCGCGGCCAGTGGTCACTGCCGGGAATCAGGCTCTTCAGATTACTCATCATCTGGCAACCGTTACAGACACCCAGGCTAAAGCTGTCGGTGCGCTGGAAGAACTGGGCAAACTGGTCCCGCGCCTGGCTGTTAAACAGAATGGTTTTGGCCCAGCCTTCGCCGGCACCCAACACATCGCCATAGGAGAAACCACCGCAGGCAGCCATCCCTTTGAAGTTTTGCAGCTGCACCCGGCCGCTCAGAATATCGCTCATATGGACGTCGACACACTCAAAACCGGCGCGGTGGAAGGCCGCTGCCATCTCCACGTGGCCATTGACCCCCTGCTCACGCAATATCGCCACCCGCGGTTTAACGCCGGTATTGATGAAAGGCGCGCTGATATCCTCGTTGGGATCGAAGGTGAGGCTGGCACTGAGGCCATCGTTGCGGCCCAGAATGCGGTTGAACTCCTGCCGGGCGCAGATGGGGTTGTCGCGCAGGGATTGAATGCGATAACTGGTTTCGCTCCACAGCTGCTGCAGATAGGACTCACTCTGCTCAAACAGAATGACACTATCTTTGCTGATGCGCACCACATCGTCTTTGTTGAGCCGGCCGATGCAGTGCACCACCACGCCGGCGCTTTCAAAACGCTCACGCACCCCGGCCACCCGCTCGCTGGCCACCTGAATCACCGCGCCCAACTCCTCGCTGAACAGCAGCGCCAGGCTGTGACCGCCCAGTAGAGTGAGATCGATATCGACACCGGTGTGGCCGGCAAAGGCCATCTCCACCAGAGTGGCGAACAGGCCGCCGTCGGCGCGATCGTGGTAGGCGATAATGTCGTCCGCCTCCAGGCACTCCTGCATCGCCTGGAAAAAGCCTTTCAACAGCTCAGGGTGGTCGAGGTCGGGTACCTCATCACCTAACTGGCTATAAACCTGAGCCAGAATACTGCCACCCAGGCGCGCCTGGCCGGCGGCAATATCAATAAACAGCAGCTCCGTCTCGCCGCGATCAAAACGCAACTGCGGGGTTACCGTTTTACGGGCATCCAGCACCGGCGCAAAGGCCGAGATAATCAGCGACAGCGGCGCGGTAACCGCCTTCTCTTCACCCTCATCATCCCAGGCGGTGCGCATGGACATGGAGTCCTTACCGACCGGAATGGTAATGCCGAGCTCTGGGCAGAGCTCCAGGCCGACGGCTTCGACGGTGCGGTAAAGCTTCTCGTCTTCACCCTTGTGGCCGGCGGCACACATCCAGTTGGCCGAGAGCTTTACATCTCTTAAGGCATTAATCCGCGCTGCAGCGATGTTGGTGATGGACTCAGCAATGGCCATGCGGCCCGAGGCCGGAGCGTTGATCAACGCCAGCGGCGTGCGCTCACCCATGGCCATGGCTTCACCGCGATAGGTGTCGTAGGCGGCCACTGTCACCGCGCAATCCGCTACCGGCACCTGCCAGGGGCCCACCATCTGATCGCGGGTAACCTGGCCGGTCACCGAGCGGTCGCCAATGGTGACCAGGAAGTTCTTACTGGCCACGGTGGGGTGCTTCAATACCCGCTCGGCCGCCTCGTTGAGGTCGATTTCACTGTAGTCGAAACCCTGGGTGACACCGGTGTGGCGATAGGCACTGCGGTGCATTTTGGGGGGTTTGCCAAACAGAACCGACATGGGCAGATCGACCGGGCAGGCGTCGAAGTGGCGATCGTTGACCACCAGTTTGTGCTCGCTGATAGCTTCACCCACGATGGCGTAGGGCGCGCGCTCACGCTCACAAATCGACTCAAATACCGCTAAATCTTCGGGCCGCACGGCCATCACATAGCGCTCTTGGGATTCGTTGCACCAGATCTCCAGGGGACTCATACCCGGCTCGTCGTTGGGCACTTGGCGCAGCTCAAACACCGCCCCGCAACCACCATCTTTGGCAAGCTCCGGGAAGGCGTTGGAGAGGCCGCCGGCGCCCACGTCGTGGATAAAGGCGATGGGGTTCTTCTCGCCCATCTGCCAGCAGCGGTCGATCACCTCCTGAGCCCGACGTTCGATCTCCGGGTTCTGCCGCTGTACCGAGGCGAAGTCGAGGTCTTCGCTGGAGTCGCCAGAACTCATAGAAGAGGCGGCACCACCGCCCAGGCCGATCAACATAGCCGGGCCACCCAGTACAATCAATTTGCAACCGGGGGCGTAGGGGCGCTGTTCAATATGCTCGCCTTTGATATTGCCGTAACCGCCGGCAATCATGATCGGCTTGTGGTAGCCACGGCGCTCGCCGTCGAAGTCAGCTTCAAAGCTGCGGAAGTAACCGCAGATGTTGGGCCGGCCAAATTCGTTATTAAAAGCGGCACCACCAATTGGCCCCTCGAGCATGATATCCAGGGCGGAGACAATGCGCCCGGGCTTGCCGTAGTGGTTTTCCCAGGGCTGTTCAAAACCGGGGATCTGCAACTGCGATACGGTAAAACCGGTGAGCCCCACTTTCGGTTTGGAACCGCGGCCCACGGCCCCCTCGTCGCGAATCTCGCCACCGGCACCGGTACCAGCACCGGGGAAAGGGGCAATGGCGGTCGGGTGGTTGTGGGTCTCCACCTTCATCAGTATGTGGATGTCTTCCACATTGACAGAATAGGTGTGGTTGATTGGGTCGGGATAGAAGCGCCCGGCCTGGCTGCCGGTAATCACCGCGGCGTTGTCGGCGTAGGCCGAAAGTACGTTGTCACCACCGCACTGGTAGGTATTTTTGATCATGCCGAACAGGCTGTGCGGCTGTTCCTGATCGTTAATGGTCCAACTGGCATTGAAGATCTTGTGGCGGCAGTGCTCGGAGTTGGCCTGGGCAAACATCATCAGCTCCACATCCACCGGGTTGCGGTTGAGCTCGCTAAAGGCGTCCACCAGGTAGTCAATCTCATCTTCTGCCAGCGCCAGCCCCAGCTCACTGTTGGCGCTGGCGAGCGCCGCCCGGCCGCCGGCCAAGACATCCACCGAGCGCTGTGGTGCTGGCGAGTTGTGTTGAAACAGCGCCGCACAATCATCCAGATGGCGGAACACGGTCTCGACCATGGGGTCGTGCAGAGCCTTGGCGACGGCATTGGCGTCGCTCACCTCACCTTTTATATAGAAGGCAATGCCGCGCTCAAGACGCTCAATCTGCGCCAGCCCCACCCGTTGGCAGATATCGGTCGCCTTGGACGACCAGGGAGAGATAGTGCCCACTCGTGGTACGGCCAGAAACATGTTGTCCGACACCAACACCGCCTCGCTGGCCGGGCCGTAGGTCAGCAGCGCTTCCAACACCTGGTGCTCGTCATCAGTGAGGGCGGTACCGCTTTGCAACTCCACAAAGTGAATGTATTGGCTACTGATGCCGGTGATGCCCGCGTCGATACCTTGCAGGGTTGCCAATAGTTTTTCACTTCGAAATGCAGAAAGCGCCTGGGCTCCGCGCAGGATCAACATACAGAATTCTCGCCTCTATTTTCTAACAAGCCACTGATTCGGCTGAGGGGTTTGGGCTAGTGGTACTAGTCCAACTAGCGTCTGGGCAGGGTACAAGTCGTTGACCAACTGCCGGCAGGTCTGAAGTGCCCGCATGGTGCCGGGCTCAAATCGGGGCGCAATTGTACTTGAATTGACAGAGGCTGGCACCCTGGCGTGAAGCAATTTGTTGCCCCCACTACCACTCAACCACGGCCATCGCCCCCCTTGAAAACGGGCTGGTGCGGCCTCTCTGAATGAGATAACCGCCTATCACCAAGCACAGAGATGGCCAGGAATGCGCAATAAAGTTTGGTAAAGATTGCCAACACCCTTGCGCGGATAACCTCAAAGCCCCGAAAAAATGGGGCGAGGGATGAAATTTTTAGACCATTTTGCTTTTTTGACCAAACCTTTGGCTTTTAGCAGCGGAATTACGCCTCCAATTTGAAGATTCTGTCCATCTAATAAACAGAGACAAAAAAGCCGGACGAGACAAGGACTTAAGGGTTAGCAACCACTGCCTTGATTCCAAAAAATTATCGATTTTCGACTTTTAAGTACCGTTTTACAGGACGGAAAATTACTCACCTACCATAAATTTAATTGTTTTTCAATCTAGTGCATCTCGTCTTACGAAGATAAAATTCGCACAAATTTTGTTCAGGGCCGTTTTTATAGGTTTCAATTAGGTGCACGGCAGTCATTAAAATGAACGGGTATAAGAAAGTACAAAGCGCTGTTTACCAGCTCCTCAAGGCGACACTGCTCACTGGTGTCGTCCTGGGTTTGTGCACCCCGTTGATTGGCAGCCATGTTCCCACCGAGTTGGAATCGGTCTACACCTCAGGCCAACTGAACGCGGTCTCCCGCAACGGCCCCACCACCTATTACGAAGGTAGCAACGGCACCACCGGTCTGGAGTACGACCTGCTTAAAGCCTTCGCGGCCTATCTGGGCGTTGAGTTGGTGCTGCATGAAGAGGACAGCCTGCCGCGCCTGATGGACCAGGTTACCCATCACCAATTCGATATTGGCGCCGCCGGCATCACCATCACTCAGGAACGGCAACAGACCCTGCGCTTCACCGAGCCCTACCAGGAGGTGAATGAGCTGCTGGTCTACAACCGCCAAGCCGCCAAACCGACCAGCCTGGAAGACTTGGTGGGCAAAAAGATCATGGTTATTGCCGGCAGCTCACACGCCAATCGACTGCGCGAACTGCAGGCTAGCATTCCACAACTGCGCTGGGCCGAGCACAGTGAAGCTGATATGACCGATCTGATTGAGATGGTCCATAAAGGCGAAATCGACTACACCATCGCCGACTCCAACGCCTTTGCACTCACCGAAAAGATCTTCCCCCGCGCTGGGGTCGCCATGGAGCTCTCCGGTAGCCAGAAGCTGGCCTGGGCCTTCGCCCGCTCGCCGGATAACAGCCTGTTTAATAAGGCGCAGGCCTTTATGCAGGAGATAAAAGCCAACGGCCAGTTAGAGGAGCTGATTGCGGCCCACCAACTGCCGCTCGATCTCGACCAGGGCGGCGCCCTGACCATCGCCCAGCGTATCGAGAGCCGCCTGCCCCAGTGGGAGCACTATCTGAAACAGGCTGGCGAAACCTATAACCTGGAGTGGGAGCTGCTGGCAGCGATTAGTTATCAGGAGTCACATTGGAACGATCGCGCCCGCTCCTACACCGGCGTGCGCGGCTTAATGATGCTGACCCAAACCACCGCCAAGGAGATGGGCATCAGCAATCGGCTGGACCCGGTGCAGAGCATCTTCGGCGGCGCCAAATACTTCAAAAGTATTTTCGAGCGTATCCCAGCGCGAATTCAGGGCGATGATCGTCTCTGGCTGGCCCTGGCAGCCTATAACGTCGGCATGGGCCACCTGGAAGATGCCCGTAAACTGACTGAGGGGCTGGGCGGTAACCCGGACTCCTGGGAAGATGTGAAAGCCAACCTGCCGCTGCTGGCCAAGCGCGCCTACTACCGTCACCTCAAGCACGGTTATGCCCGCGGCTGGGAGCCAGTGCAGTATGTGGAAAATATTCAGCGCTACTATACTGTGATTGCCTGGCACGACACCTTCAACAACCACGCGGTGGCCTCCTCCGGTCAGGATCCACACTCGGATGTACGACCCGTCACCTTTCAAAACGACGAAGTCGCCTCGGTGGACTTACCCTTCCTTTAACGAGTTCTTCAGCTCGCGTTTGGCAGCTCTGCGACTTTGAAAAAAGTCGGTGAGCAGCGCCGCCGATTGATCCGCCAACAGGCCACTCACCACCTGCAAACGGTGATTGCTGTGCTGGGCCTGCAGCAGCTGCAGATTGCTATCCACCACGCCCGCTTTTGGTTCACGGGCACCGTAGATCAACCGCTTCACCCGGCTGTGAATGATTGCACCCGCGCACATGGTGCACGGCTCCAGAGTGACAAACAGATCGCAATCCACCAGCCGGTAATTACCGAGTGCCGTGGCCGCCTGGCGCAGCGCGACGATTTCCGCGTGGGCGGTTGGGTCGCAGCCGGTAATAGGCTGGTTCCACCCCTCGCCCACCACCTGGCCATCACACACCACCACCGCACCAACTGGCACCTCGCCGGCATCGGCAGCTTGCTGGGCGAGCTGCAGTGCCTGCTGCATAAAAAACTCATCGCTCTCGGTCATGAGGGAAACCTATAGATCGCAATAGTGAAATCGGCAGTCACCTGGCTGTCGGCCTCGAGCCACTGCTGGCGCAGTTCGGCGGAGGACTTCCAGACCATCGGCGTCATGGCAAACAGCCAATCTCTATGGCTTGGCTCCGCCAACGACATGGCATAGGTCAGGCAATGATTCTGTTCCAAGGTGGCGCCCTCCGGCGTCGCCGGAAATGGATGCCGCTTCGGTTCGCTGTAGATCAGTTGCCGCAGTTCAAGCAGATGCTCTGGGCCGGGAGCCACTACCACCAGGTAGCCCTGCTTGCAAAGCAGGCGCTTAAGTTCAGCGTCTGAGGAGGGAGCAAAGTTACGCAGTACTATATCCAAGCCGGCATCCATCACCGGCACATTAAAACTACTGGCCACCACACAGTGGCCACGCGCAAAGCGCTTGCCCGCCAGACGCAGCGCCTCTTTGGAAATATCAGACAGGTACCACTGCACGGTATCGCCCGCCTGCGCCTGCAGATAACTGGAGTAGTAACCATCACCACCACCCAGATCTAAGGCTTGCACTGGCCGCTTGGAAAAATTCGTCAGCAACTCTGCCTGCACAGAGGCCAGTTGCTCAGACAAAGGCTGATAATAGCCGGCCGCCAGAAATTGGCGCCGGGCCGATAACATCGACTTGTCATCACCGGGCGCTTTGGAGTGTTTAAAATTGGCGGGCAACAGATTGAGATACCCTTCACGGGCAAAATCGAAGCTGTGATTGTGGCAGCAGACGGCGCGGCTCTCCTGCAACTCCAGCGGGCAGCGGCAATGGGGGCACAGCCAGATCATCGGCGATAGAGACTCCATCATCGCGCCAGAAGGTTATGACAACGCAAGCTCAGCCAACTCCTCAACCGTTGCCGGTCGCTCGTAAAAAAAGCGCGGCACCGGTTCGCCGTTAACATCCACCGGCGTTAAAAAGTTGGCTAACGGCCTGACCCAGAGATCATAGTTACCGTACATGCAGCGATAGAGCACCAAGGTCTCTTCGCTTTCACTGTGTTTTACGGTATCCAATACCAGGTATAAATTCCCTTTGTAGTGGCGGTATACACCAGGGGTTGGCCTCTGCACGGAGTTCACCTAAGCGTTAAATTCAATGGGCAGCGCGGTATTCACCGCGCACGCTGGCGGATTTTACTGATTGCGACTCGATAATCATAGTCAACAAATTTTGGTGCGCTTGAGCTAACCGCTGAGCAATCGGTTTTTATCCCGAACAGAACTAGTGGATTGCCTCTGTCTAAGTTGCCGAGCGCACCGAGTCGATGGCTTGGCAAACCTGCTCGGCACCGAACAGTATGCGGGGGGTATGACGGGATAGATAATCGGCGTTGATTGAGAAAATGTGTTGCGCTTGCACGGCATGCAACTGCGGCCAACGCTGCCAGTAGCTGCGCCAGTGCGGCTGTTCACCACTGGGATGGCTGCCGAGAATCATCTCAGGATTTTGCGCCAGCAGCGACTCCACCGCCACCTGCGCCACCGTCGCCGGCAGTTGCGCATAAATATTAACGCCGCCGCACAACTCAATCACGCTGTTGATCAGGGTGTTGTGATTGAGCGTCTGCAGTGGTGTTTGCCAAACCTGATAAAAAACCGATACCGGCCTGAGCTGGGAATATAGGGTTAGGCTCTGCAGCGTGGTTTCAAATTGCTTGGCCTGCCGCTCGGCTTCGTCGGCATGGGCGGTTAACCCCCCAAGCGTGCGCAACTCATCAGCGATACTGGCCAGAGTCGTCGGCCGCGACCAATACACCGCAATGCCGAAACGTTGCAGCTGTTCAATGGCCGGGATATTCCCACCATCGGCCCAGGCCAGAATCAGGTCGGGCTGCAGCGCTAAAATGGCTTCAATATTGAGCGACTGGTAATCCCCCACCACCGGCAACGCTTGTGCCGCCTCCGGGTAATCACTGTAGCGGGAGACGCCCAGCAACTGCCCACCCGCGCCAATGACAAAGAGGTTTTCGGTCAAATGGGGAGATAGACTAACCAGCCGCATAGCCGGCGCCGTCAGTTTAAGTTCCCGCCCCAGGCCGTCGGTTACCACTAGCGGTGCAGCTGTAACCAGGCAGCTACGGCCAGCCAAGCCTAAGCAATACAGCAGCGGCCAGCCATAACGGCGGGCGGCCAATAACAATTTAAAAAACAAAAAGTCTACTCGTCGCTGGGTGTTTAACCGGGATTATCGGTTAACTGGGGCTGCGCCACCAGCTCATCGGTTGCCTGGCTGTCGAACAACTCCGCCAGTGGCGCCGGCATGCCCAGAAAATAACCCTGGCCATGAGTGACGCCCAGTGCCCGCACGATGGTCAAAGCGGCTTCATCCTCAACAAATTCCGCCACCGTCTTCATACCAAAGGCGTTGATCATTGCCGACAGGCTCTTCACAAACACCTGATCGTCGGCGTTTTTGGCAATATTCTTAATATAGGAGCCATCCAACTTAACGTACGTCAATGGCAACATCTTCAGGTAGGTGAACGACGAGAAGCCCACACCGAAGTCATCCAACGCCACGCTCACGCCATGGCGGGTGATCAACTTCAGATTCTTGAGCACCTGTTGGAAGTTTTCGATATAGGCGGTTTCCGTCAACTCAATGATCAGCCGTGATGGTTTGAGTTGATAACGCTCAAGCACGGCCAGCACCATTGCTGGAAAATCGTTGGCTTGCAGCGTCGGCGCCGAGATATTTACGGCAATATTGTGCTCTTCTCTAAAGCGATGCAGATTGCTGCTCAGCTCGCGCACCGCGCGATCAAGCACCCACTCATCAATTTTGCGAATCACCCCTAAACGCTCCGCCAGGGGAATAAACAGTCCCGGTGAAACCGCATTACCGGAATCATCGTTCATGCGAATCAACGCCTCGTAATGGGATATGCCTCTATCCGACAGCCGCACAATCGGTTGGTAAACCAGGCGAAACAGATCCTGCTCCAAGGCATTGCGCACAGTAAGAATCATGCTGTGGTCGTGCTTGATCTGCTCCACCCGGGCATCCTGGTCATCAAAGATATGCCAGTACCCCAGCCCCTTTTTCTTGGCGTGGTACATCGCCATATCGGCATTGATCAGCAGGGTTTCAGCATCCTTACCGTGGAAGGGATACAAGGCGGCGCCGATACTGGCCGAGTAGTGCACGACCTGGTCACCGTTGGCGTTGATGCTGTCGTTAAGCAGGGTTGCCAGCTTCTGGCAGATATCCGGCAACTCAATGGTGGGCACCTCACGCAGGAGCACCGTAAATTCGTCACCGGCAAAGCGACAGATGGTCGCTTCAGAGTAGCCAACGAATCCGCGCAGTTTATCGGCGATCTCCACCAACACCTGGTCACCGACATTGTGGCCATAGATATCATTAATATGCTTGAAGCGGTTGACGTCGATAAAGATCAGCGCGCAATTGCGTGAGTTGGCTAACACTTCACTGAATGCGGCGTTGAAGGAGCGGCGATTACCAATGCCGGTCAGGCCATCGTGGTTGGCCATCCAGCGCAGGTCATTTTCAGCACTTTTCTGCTGGGTCTGGTCCATACCGATCGACAAGATAATCTCTTTACCGGACTCATCTTCCACCAGCGTGTGGGTCCAGGCCACCACCAGCTCTTTCGCGTGCTTATCCACGATCTTGAGCTCCTGCTGAAAGGAGGGTGCGACGCCATCAAACAGATTGCCGACGTTGAGCTGAAACTCGTCCAACTCCTGCTCGTCGCGCAGCAGCAGACAAAAGCTGTTGGGCTGATGCTCGAACAACTCATCAAATTTCCGGTTGGTGGACTGAATGTAATTGGCCGCATCCTGGGTAAGGATAAATACGTTGGAGTTGTCGAACAGACGGGTCATAAAGGCTCGGGAGCGGATCAAGGCGCTCACCTGGTCATTCAAAAACCGGCTCTTTAATTCCACCTCATTCTGCAATTTTTTCAGCTCACCGGCGACATAGAGAGTGCTCTTTTCCAGCACGGTTATCTCGTCTTCGAAAAAAGGCTCATCGACACTGACCAGCTCAATCGCCTGGTCAAACTCCTGTTTGGGTAGTGCCAGCAGCGCCTGCACCACTCGCAACAGCTGCTTGATCGAGCGGTGGCCAATGGAGATAAGAATCACCTCGGCCAGAATCAAGCAGAGAATGGCGATCAAGGCGGCCTGATAGATGCCCGATTTCATCTGCTGATAGGAGTTAGTTTTATCCGAGATGGAAAAGAAGTGTACCCGGCGGCCATAAAAGCGGCCGTCGGGTGCGGCCAGCTCTTTAATTAAATAGTATTTGTTATCCAGCTCATACAACTGGTCGCGAGCATCGCCGGTTATTGCGTGGGACCGAGAGAAGTTTTCAATGACAGGAAAAATATTAACAAAGTCGCTACCTGCCCAGGCGGTTACCCCCCATTGCTTCAGATAGCGCTCCCGCTCACTCGCCGCAGGGGTATCCGATTCAATTAATATCGCCACCGAAGAGACCGACAGGTTGTAGAACACCCGCACCATATCGGAAATATTTTGCGCAATGGCAATGGTATTGTATTCACCTTTGGCATTGATGAATGGCTCCAATACCACCATCGAGCAGGAGCTCTGGCAATAGACAAAATAGCGCGGTTCGTTTCTGGATCGGCTATCTTCCAGCTCGGCATAAAGCTCGGTGACAAATGGTTCATCATTGGAGAGATTGCTGGGCGACATTCGCACCAGCTCCCTATCCTGGCTATCAAAGAAGGCTATGTAATCCAACTCCAGAAGGATGTTAACCGACAACCATTTCTGCTCCAGCAGGGATTGCACATTCGCGCGCTCATCCTCTCCCGCCTGCTGGTTAAACACCGGCTGGTTAGAGGCAATCAACTGGGCCATTTGCGATAACTGCAGAAAGTTATCGTCGAACAACTCATCCAGCAGCGCCGACTGTGTGCGGTAGTTGTACTGCAACTCCTGTTGAAACAGGTATTGCTGTTTATCGATGGTTTGCCAAATCCAAAGCACGCACATCCCGACCGAAACCAGGCTGATAAAGATAACACCGCGCCACTTTAAGCTGACAAACACCGTCGGGCTCCGCTGAACAATTAAAAATGGTAAGAGAGCTGTAACACCAGAAAATCCCAGTCCTCTTGCAAGGCCTGATAATCAATATTGTCTGGTCCATTGATAAACGCTGCCCCCTGGTTCCAACTCCACTCACCGGTCAGCGAAAAATCGGGATTAAAATACCAGCGAGCGCCCACCGTCACCGCTTCGTTGTATTGTGTGACTGGATTACCGCCAGTTTGCACCGCAAACGCCTCCCCATCGCGATCACCTGTGTCGTATACCAGGTGTTCATAACGGGCATACAGGCTTAACTTATCGCTCGGCATCCATTCGGTTTGAGCGTAGTAACCCTGCAGATTGGCCGATACAGCTTCTAGGGGAAAGTACAACACCTCCAGGTCGGACATTTTGATCGCCACTTCCAGATATTCCGAAGTAAATACCCAGTTGCGCCAGTTGTACTGCAGCGAAAAGAGCTTCAGCATCGGCTCAATCCGAGTGGCAGTGATGTAGTGCACAAAATTTTGCGGGTTGTCGAGCAGGTCACTAACACCGGCTTGCAGCTCCGCGGTGCTAATGCGGGCGGCATTGTCCAGCTCGGTGGAGACATCCAACAGACTGAAACCAATATTCAAATTGCTGAGGACCGCGGGGCTATAGGCAATTTTAAAACCGGAGATATCAACCTCTTCAAACCGACCATTGATGTTTTGCTGGTAAGCCTGATACTCAACGACGTTGTTATCGATGTGGGCGGTACCCGCGATAAGGTCGATACCCAAATCGCCCCAGCAGCAGCGCAGGTTGAGATACAGATTGCCACCGTCGGCCGACAGTAACGCGTCTCTGAAGGTTTCAAAATAGACCGACTGGGGTACAAACACCCCGGGGCGGGCGTGGGGTACATCACGCGTGCGGTTATAGATACCGTAGGGGGTTTTCACCCGGCCCACGCGAATACCTGCGCTCACATCATCCAGGCTCAGAAAGCTGTAATCCATCAACAGAAAATCGATCTGGGGGGAACCATCATCGAGATCCCCCACCTTGCGCGATAGAAACTGTCCGGCGAAACGCAGATCGGTATTCACCTGCCAACCACCAGTGAGACCAAGCTCACGGTAATCCAGGCTGGTGCCTGTGCTGTTGTCGTAGAAGGGGTTATCAGGGCTATAGACCAACCCCTGACTGAAATAACCACCATACTGCGCGCCCGCTCTGGCCACATTAGCCAGCAGCAGGCAGAGCATCAACAGCAGCGAGAAAGAGGATAACTGGCGTTTATTCATGAGCAGCCACCGGATACACAGATGGATTATTGAGATCGACCTGGAGCCGGTCGACATAGCCTACAGCGCCTGGGGTGGCGGCCACCTTTTCCAACATCGCCTGCATTGAGTCGACCACCTCCGGTTTAACGCCAGTGCCACTGAAGACCAAACGATGCCACAAACGGTTTAACTGGTGCGGCTGCATCTTGAGATAGAGGTTGGTGAACTCTTTATAGGTGTCGTTATTATTGGGCAGGGTAAAAACGGTCACTGGGGTGCCATCCGACCAGAATTTTTTCTTCATGGCAAAGAGCCGCAGGAGCGTCTCACCTGACAACTCTTCCTGCTGTTGAGCTGAATTAACAATAACAACCACTTCCGCAGACACCTCATGCGCAACACCGCAGGCGAGGTACCCGAGAATAATAAGCAACAGGGAGAGGGGTTTTCGACTCAACAGCATCGTCAATCAATTACGCTCCGTATAATTGACGAGCACATTGGACAACTGGCGATAGACAGATAGAAAGGTGGTGTGTAACACATCATGTAGTGACTAACTCTATAGCTTCCTGCTTAAGACGATTACCGTTTGTTTATTATCATTTCTAAGCGGACGTAGTAGTCGGACATGTCACACCAAGACCCATGCCTCCAACCAGCAGGGTGCTGAATAATAAGCACCCAACCCAGTTAAATCTACGCCCTAGTTCAATCTAGCTACCTTAGACACTTCAGTATAGTCAGTAATCGCAACAGCGGGGCAGACATTGTCAAAAGCGTCGACTGGGTTGGCAAAGTAGCGGTGGCTAAATCGGTTAACCCAGTTTTTCGGCCAGAGTTTCCGCAATCATCACCACCGGCGCATGAGTGTTGCCACTGGTGATGTTCGGCATGACTGAGGCATCGGCAATAAACAGGTTATCGAAGCCATTCACCTTCAGATTGGCATCCGTCACGGCCATAGGGTCACCCGCCTCGCCCATTTTACAGGTGCAGGTTGGGTGAAAGATGGTGGTGGCGATATCGCCCGCCGCTTTGCTCAGCTCTGCGGGCGAACGCAGCTCGGCCCCCGGTTTGATCTCTCGGGGATTAAACCGGCTGACACTCGGCTGGGCGGCTATCTCCCGGGTAATCTCAATCGACTGCGCCGCTATGCGCCGGTCCTCTTCCGTGCTCAGGTAGTTGGGGTCTATCCGAGGCGGCTGACGCGGGTCGCCACTGACCACATCAACCCGGCCACGGCTGGTCGGTCGAAGATTGCAGACACTGGCGGTGATGCCGGGAAAGGGGTGCAGATTGAGGCCCAACTGCTCGGCACTCATCGGTTGCACATGATATTCGAGGTTAGCCGTGGCCTGGCTGCTGTCGGACTTAAAAAATGCCCCGAGCTGACTGGGTGCCATGGAGAGCGGCCCAGAGCGCTTAAGGGCGTACTCGGCTGCCATGCGCAGCTTGCCCAACCAAGTGCGGTTGAGGTCGTTGAGGGTGGTGGCGTTTTCCACCCGAAACTGCACACGAATCTGCAGATGGTCCTGCAGGTTGGCGCCCACCCCAGGCAGCGCCACCCGGCACTCAATACCGGCCTGCTTTAAAGCCTGCTCGTCGCCAATACCACTGCGTTGCAATATCGCCGGCGAGGCAATGGCGCCCGCCGACAGAATCACCTCACCGCTGGCCATCACCCGCAGAGACTCGCCCGCTTGAATGATCTCCAAACCGGCGACACGATTGCCATCGAGAATCAATTTATCAACCAACACGCCGGTGGCAATGGTGAGATTGCTACGCTCTTTAATCGGGTTGAGAAAGGCTCTTTTGGCCGAGAAGCGCAGGCCGCCCTTCTGGTTGACGTGAAACAGCCCCACACCGGCGTTATCACCGGTGTTGAAATCGTCGCTGGCAGGAATTCCGTAGTCGACGCAGGCCTGCTGCCAAGCATCCAATATCGCCCAGCGCAGGCGCTGCTGCTCCACCCGCAACTCCCCGTCAGCGCTGTGGAATTCACTGTTGCCGGCAAAATAGTTTTCCGACTTTTTAAAGCGAGGTAGCACCTCCGCCCAGGACCAACCGGGCAATTGCCAGGCGTCGTAATCCTGCGCCTGGCCGCGCATATAGATCATACCGTTGATGGCACTGCAGCCACCCAGGACCTTACCTCGCGGGTAAGGCAGAACCCGGCCGTTGAGACCCGCCTGTGGCTCCAGTTTGTAACACCAGTCGGCGCGTGGATTACCCATGGCAAACAGGTAGCCCACGGGAATATGGAACCAGTGCCAGTTATCGTTACCGCCGGCTTCCAACAGCAGGACTTTACGCCCGGGGTTTTGCGACAGACGATTGGCCAACACACAGCCAGCGCTGCCGGCACCGACGATAATGGTATCGAATGAGGAGTTGGTGAATGCGGACATAATTTGGTCTTAACTGTAGAGGTCGGCAATAGTAAACCGAACCGTTGCCCAATAGCCAACCCACTGCGCGCTAAAACAACAGAGGCTGCCGCAGGCAGCTATTGAAGCCTTAGCCACCGGCCAGAAAATCCCGGCCAACAGAGGCAAAGCGAGGCCCGACTATCGCCCAGACCACTCTCTTCAGGTAAAAAAAAACCGCTGTTTAACAGCGGCTTTTTCGACAAGGAGACAATACAGCTTACGCCTCTGGCTCCACATTACCGTTGGCTGCCGGTGCTTCTGCGGCCTCCTCGGGTTTGTCCAGCAGCTCTTTGATGGAGAGCTTGATACGACCACGGTTGTCGACATCCATGCACTTGACCTTAACCTTCTGGCCTTCCTTCAGGTAGTCAGAGACATTGTTGACGCGCTCGTGGGCGATCTGGGAGATGTGCACCAGGCCATCTTTGCCAGGCAGGAAGTTAACAAACGCACCAAAGTCCACAATGCGCACCACGGTACCTTCGTAAACTTCACCAATTTCAGCCTCGGCAGTGATCGCCTGAATGCGATCCAGAGCCAGCTGCAGAGATTCACCCTGGCCGTAAACCTTAACAGTGCCATCGTCTTCGATATCGATGGAGGCACCGGTCTCTTCGGTGATAGAACGGATGGTGGCACCGCCCTTACCGATGATGTCGCGGATCTTGTCTGGCTCGACCTTGATGGTCTCCAGGCGAGGAGCGCTATCGGCGACCGAGCCGCGGGATTCGGCAATCACCTTGTTCATTTCAGCCAGAATGTGCAGACGCGCATCCAAGGCCTGTTTCAAAGCGATCTCCATGATCTCTTCGGTAATGCCTTCGATTTTGATATCCATCTGCAACGCAGTAACACCATCAGCGGTACCGGCCACTTTAAAGTCCATATCACCCAGGTGATCTTCGTCGCCGAGGATGTCGGTCAGAACCGCAAAGCCGTTCTCTTCCTTCACCAGGCCCATGGCGATACCCGCCACTGGCGCTTTCAAGGGCACACCGGCATCCATCAACGCCAGGCTGGAGCCACAGACAGAAGCCATGGAGCTGGAGCCGTTGGATTCGGTAATTTCACTGACCACACGCATGGTGTAGGGGAACGCCTCTTCGGTTGGCAGCACTGCCGCCACACCGCGACGGGCCAAACGGCCATGGCCGATTTCGCGGCGACCGGTGGCCCCCATACGACCACACTCACCTACAGAGTAGGGAGGGAAGTTGTAGTGCAGCATGAAGTTATCGCGGCGCTCACCTTCCAGTGCGTCGATGATCTGCGCATCGCGGGAAGAGCCCAGAGTGGCCACAACCAGTGCCTGAGTCTCACCACGGGTGAAGAGTGCGGAGCCATGTACGCTGGGCAGAACGCCCACTTCCACGGCAATGGGGCGTACGGTTTTGTTGTCGCGGCCATCGATACGGGGCTCGCCGGCAACCACGGAAGAACGTACAATGTTTTTCTCCAGCTTGCCAAACTCGCCTTTCACGTCGTCGGCGCTGAATTCGCCACCTTCCGGAGCCAGCTTGGCCACTGCATCGGCGCGCAGCTCACCCAGCTTGGTGTAACGGGCCTGCTTGTCGGTAATGCGGTAGGCTTCAGCAATGGCGCCCGCCATGGCTTCTGACACAGCACTTTTCAGCGCGGAGTTCACAGCCGGAGCCTGCCAATCCCACTTCGCTTTGCCGGCATCGCGCGCCAGCTCTTCAATCGCGGCGATAACCACCTGCATCTCTTGGTGGGCGTAGAGTACCGCACCCAGCATGATGTCTTCCGGCAGTTCGTTGGCTTCCGATTCAACCATCAGTACGGCGTCTTTGGTACCGGCTACCACCATGTCCAGCTCAGCGCTGCGCACTACGGCGTAGGTGGGGTTTAACAGGTAACCATCGGCCTCGGTGTAACCCACACGGGCGGCACCAATGGGGCCATTGAAAGGGATACCGGAGATCGCCAGGGCGGCGGAGGTACCGATCATGGCGGCGATGTCTGGATCAACATTTTTGTTGGCCGACAGCACAGTACAGACCACCTGAACTTCGTTCAGGAAACCGTCCGGGAAGAGTGGACGAATAGGACGGTCGATCAGACGCGAGGTCAGAGTCTCTTTCTCGCTGGGGCGGCCTTCACGCTTGAAGAAGCCACCCGGAATTTTACCGGCAGCGTAAGCCTTCTCCTGATAATGAACAGAGAGTGGGAAAAAACCCTGTCCAGGGGAAGCCTCTTTAGCGCCGACAACAGTACACAAAACTGAAGTATCGCCAACGCTGGCGACTACGGCTCCGGTAGCCTGGCGAGCTACACGGCCAGTCTCCAGAGTTACGGTGTCATTACCGTATTGAAATGTTTTTATCACAGGATTCACGACTGTATCCTTAAGTAATCTCGATTTATGCAGATGTTCTTGCAGCTGTTAACGCCCACGCATAGGGAGCCCAATCGCCAAAACGCACCGCCTACCAACCACTTATCGTTGGCCTCATTACAACAGGGCGTGTTTACTCGCGATTGAGTACCGGCTATGCAGTGCACGCACGGTTATACAGAACATCCAAGACCTGAAAAAAAGCAATGTGCCCGCTACTGCGGGCACATTGATGGGGTTTAACGACGTAAGCCCAACTTTTGGATCAAAGCGGCGTAACGACTAACATCTTTCGATTTGAGGTAGTCGAGCAGCTTACGACGTTGGTTTACCATGCGGATCAAACCGCGACGGGAGTGGTGATCTTGCTTGTGGCTGGCGAAGTGGCCTTGCAGCTTGTTGATATTGGCAGTCAACAGAGCGACTTGGACTTCGGGAGAGCCGGTATCGCCATCTCCACGGGCGTGTTCTTTAACGATTTCCGCTTTTTCTACAGCACTCAGTGCCATGGTTGTTCCTCTTTTACATTTAGGAAATATGCCCAAAGTACCTGTTACATCATGAGTAACAACATCTGTTACAAAAACAGGTACCCCACTTAGGCCTGCCCGCGCATATTTACAGACAGGTCCGAGAGGTGGGTTGCCCCACCCCGGATGCACCCCCCGAAGGCTGTGCATGTTCTTTCACCGCCAGTAGTTCAACCGCAGCTGACTATAGTTCAACCGCAGCTGACAACTCGCCTGGGCGCCACACGACCGGACGCTTCAACTTCGCCGATGCCTAAAAAGTCACCAGCCTCAGAAAAGACGCGCACCTTATCACCTTCTTTGGCAAATCGATACACTTTTTGCTCGAGCACCGCCTGGCCCTGACGAAAATAGAAACAGCTCGATTCCGGCAGTTCGACTTGCGGCAGGCTATCAACGGGCGCATCCACCGGTTGCAGGCAACCGTCGAGCACCTCGGGGCCAGCCTCAGCCAACTCGGCTAACTGTTCCAGAGTGACTACCTGCGCCAGCGTAAACGGTCCGGCCTGGCTGCGCCGCAGCTTAACCACGGTGGCACCAACCCCCAGCTTGTACCCCAAATCGAGGGCAAGGCTGCGAACATAGGTGCCTTTTGAGCAGTGAATCACCACGTCCAGTTCGGCCTGAGGGCCGGGCCGAAATTCGGTCACCCGATAGTCATAGAGCGTCACTTGGCGTGGCGCCCGCTCAATCTGCTGACCAGAGCGGGCCAGCTTATAGAGCGGCTGGCCCTGGTGCTTAAGCGCTGAAAACATCGGCGGCACCTGTTCAATGGCACCGCGAAATTGAGCCACCGCGGCCTCTACCTGCTGCCCGGTAATAGCACTGGCATCGGCCTCAGCCACTACGTCGGCGTCGAGATCACCGCTGGCGGTCTCTAACCCCAGCCGAAAAGTGGCCAGGTAGCCCTTGTCGGCGTCGAGCAGATATTGGGAAAACTTGGTGGCCTCACCAAAACAGAGAGGCAGCACACCCGTTGCCAAAGGATCCAAGGCCCCGGTGTGTCCGGCCTTGGCGGCATTAAACAGACGTTTGGCCTGCTGCAAAGCCTGGTTGGAAGACAACCCCAAAGGTTTATCCAACACCAATACGCCGTGCACCGGGCGCCGGTTGCTCTTTTTCGCCATCGCTCGACTCCGAACTCGTTACTCGTCGGAACTCTCATCACTGTGGTGAGCGCGATCGCTCGCCACCGCTTTGTCGATCAGGTTGGATAGCGCCTGGCCTCGGGTACTGGTCTCATCAAAAATAAACTGCAGGCGCGGGGTAACGCGAATATCGAGCTGCTTGGCAGCCAGACTACGCAGAAAACCGGCAGCATTATTAAGGGCGTGAAGCGCCTCCTGCCGCTGTTGGTCGGTATCGCGATCAACAAAGGTGACATAGACCTTGGCGTAGGAGAGATCTCTCGACACCACCACCTCATTGATATTGACCATTCCCACGCGCGGGTCGCGCACTTCAAACTGCAGCGCATGGGCCAGCAGACGCTGCAGAGCGTCTGCCAGTCGGTCGGTACGGCTAAACTCTTTCGCCATGCGCTACTTTTGGCCTCCCAATAGGGTTTGATTACAGCTCACGAGCCACTTCTTTAACGTCGTATACCTCAATCTGGTCGCCGACTTTAACGTCATAGTCTTTTACGCCGATACCGCACTCCATGCCGTTGCGCACTTCGTTGACGTCATCTTTAAAGCGGCGCAGTGATTCCAGTGCACCCTCGAAGATAACCACGTTGTCGCGCAGTACGCGGATGGGTTTAGAGCGGTAGACGGTACCTTCCACCACCATACAGCCAGCCACCTGGCCAAATTTGGGGGATCGGAACACTTCGCGGACATCAGCGATACCGACAATTTCTTCCACACGCTCAGGCGCCAGCATACCGGCCAGAGCCGATCTCACTTCATCCAACAGTTGGTAAATGATGCTGTAGTAACGAATCTCCACTGTCTCCTCTTCCGCCAGGGAGCGAGTCGCGGCTGAAGCACGAACGTTGAAGCCCAGCACCACCGCACCGGAGGTTACCGCCAGGTTGATATCGTTTTCGGTAATACCACCGATACCGGAGGAGACAACGTTCACCTCCACCTCTTCGTTACCGATCTCCATTAAGGCTGAAGTAATCGCCTCCAACGAGCCACGTACGTCGGCTTTCAGAATAACCGGCAGAACTTTCTTCTCGTTGCCGCCCATGTTGGCGAACATATTTTCCAGCTTGGCCGCCTGCTGCCGCTGCAACTTCTCGGCGCGCTCGCGATCTGCCCGGGCAGCAGCCACTTCGCGCGCTTTGCGCTCATCAGCAACCACCAGGAAGTCTTCACCGGATTCCGGTGGCGCATCCAAACCTAAGATCTCAACCGGCGAGGAGGGGCCGGCCTCTTTCACGTCCTTACCAAATTCGTCGGTCATCGCCCGTACACGGCCAAAGCTCTGGCCGGCCAGAATAATATCGCCGCGCTTCAGCTCGCCGTTTTGTACCAGGACGGTGGCAACCACACCGCGGCCTTTGTCCATGCGTGACTCGATTACCACACCACGGGCCGGGATGCCGGTCTGGGCGTTCAGCTCGAGCAGTTCAGCCTGCAGACTGACCGCGTCCAGCAGGTCATCGATACCTTCACCGGTGTGGGCGGAAACGTTAATGAATTGAGTATCACCGCCCCACTCTTCCGGAATCACTTCCAGCACCGACAGCTCGTTGCGTACACGGTCCGGGTCGGCCTGCTCTTTGTCGATCTTGTTAACCGCGACCACCAGCGGT
Organism: Halioxenophilus sp. WMMB6; assembly: GCF_033283405.1. Taxonomy (NCBI): domain Bacteria; kingdom Pseudomonadati; phylum Pseudomonadota; class Gammaproteobacteria; order Alteromonadales; family Alteromonadaceae; genus Halioxenophilus; species Halioxenophilus sp. WMMB6. The sequence continues at coordinate 47,251 of NZ_JAWMQR010000005.1, read as the reverse complement.
ACGCCGGCGGCACGGGCGTGTTCCACCGCCTCACGGGTTTGTGGCATGACACCATCGTCGGCGGCAACCACCAGAATAACAACGTCGGTACACTGGGCACCACGTGCGCGCATGGCGGTGAACGCGGCGTGCCCAGGGGTATCCAGGAAGGTGATCTCACCGTGGCCGGTTTTAACCCGGTAGGCACCAATATGTTGGGTAATACCACCGGCTTCACCGGAGGCGACCTTACTTTTACGAATGTAATCGAGCAGTGAGGTTTTACCGTGGTCAACGTGACCCATAACGGTAACCACCGGCGCCCGTGCGACTTTTTCGCCCTCGGCCTCGGTGGCGGCTTCCACCAATTTGTCTTCCATGTGAGTGTCACTCACATACTTGGGCTTGTGGCCCATCTCTTCGATCAGAAGCTCTGCGGTGTCACGATCCAAGGCTTGATTAAGAGTGGCCATGGTGCCCATTTTCATGAGCTGCTTGATCACTTCAGTGGCTTTTACCGACATTTTTTGGGCGAGGTCGGAAACAACTATGGAATCGCCGATTTCTACTTCATGCACAATTTTGCTCGTTGGCTTTTTAAAGCCATGCTTGTTTTTAGAGCGGATGGTGGAGCGATTACGACGACGACCTTGGCCATCATCGTCTTCGTCGTCCGAGAGTTCCAACAGAGATTTCAAATTGGCTTTCTTCGGACCCGCGCTCTTCGGTTTCGACGGTGCTTTACCCGCTTTTTTCACATGGCGGGCATGCTTCTCGTCATCGTCGATCTCATCTTCCTGAACTTCAGTTTCGTGATGGCGACGCTTGTGAACCTTGCCGTCGGCCGATTTCTTATCGCCATCGTCGCCTTCCGCTTTCTGTTGGTTCTCTTCCAGCGCGCGCTTCTTCTCTTCCAGTTCGGCGGCTTCACGGACTTCCGCCTCTTTGCGCAACTTGGTTGCCGCCAGACGACGCTCTTCAAAGTCGTCCACCGAGAAGGATTTATCGGCGCTCTTCTCAGGCTCGGCCGCTGCCGCAGGTTCTACCTCGGCTGGCTCTTCCGAGCTTACCGCCTCGACTGGCTCGGCGGTGGATTCCACCTCTTTAGCCACCGCCTGCTCTTCCGGTTCAGGTGTCACCACCTCCAGCGCTTCCGGCTCGGGTGCGCTGTCCAGCTCCAGCTCTTTCGCGTCGACCTCAGCGCCCACCTCAGCACCGCTGTCCACCTCACTGCGTTTAACGTAGGTGCGCTTCTTGCGCACCTCGACATTAACGGTTTTGCGGTTGCCTGTTTTTAACGTCGTGGTGGTTTTGCGCTTGAGAGTAATCTTGCGCGGCGCTTCCGCCGCTTCACCATGACTACTTTTCAAGTGCGACAACAGTTGTTGTTTTTCGTCGTCGGATACCAGAGCGTCAGCACTACTGTGGCTAAGGCCAGCGTCTTTCATCTGGCTTAGCAGTCGATCCACCGAAGCGCCGACTGATTTGGCGAGTTCACTTACTGTTACTTCAGCCATTATCACTCCAAAGTCTATTAATTATCGGCGCTGTCGCTGTCCGCGAACCAAGGTTCACGAGCTTTCATAATCAGTGCGCCGGCGCGGTCTTCGTCCATACCGTCGATATCGAGCAACTCATCAATCGCCAACTCCGCCAGATCATCCATTGTGATCACGCCGCGGCTGGCCAATTGATAAGCCAATTGTTTGTCCATGCCTTCCATGGTCAGCAGATCTTCCGCCGGTTCGGCGTTGTCGAGCTGCTCTTCCGAGGCCAGGGCCTGAGTCAGCAGAGCATCCTTGGCGCGGGCGCGCAGCTCTTCGGCGATGTCTTCATCGAAGCCTTCAATAGAGACCAACTCATCCAATGGCACATAGGCGATCTCTTCCAGGGTGGTGAAGCCCTCTTCAACCAAGACCTCGGCGATATCCTCGTCCACATCCAGAGCGGCCATGAAGGTTTCCATGTAGCTGCCGGTTTCAGCCTGTTGCTTCTCTTGCCAATCCTCCTGGCTCATGACGTTGATCTCCCAACCGGTGAGCTCGGAAGCCAGACGCACATTTTGACCACCGCGACCGATGGCCATCGCCAGGTTATCCTCCTGCACCGCCACATCCATGGAGTGGGTATCTTCATCGACCACAATCGATTCGATTTCGGCCGGCGCCATGGCGTTGATCACAAACTGTGCCGGGTTGTCGTCCCACAACACGATATCCACCCGCTCGTTGCCGAGCTCATTGGAGACCGCCTGCACGCGCGAACCGCGCATACCAACACAAGCACCGACCGGGTCGATACGACCATCGTTGGTGGTCACGGCAATCTTGGCGCGAGAACCCGGGTCGCGTGCGGCACTGCGCAGTTCGATCACCTCTTCGGCGATCTCCGGCACCTCAATACGGAACAGCTCGATCAGCATCTGCGGGCAGGAGCGGCTGAGCAACAGCTGCGGGCCACGGTTTTCGGTACGAATCTCCAACAGGATGGCACGCACGCGGTCGCCCACCCGAAAGATCTCCCGGCCGACCAGCTGATCGCGCGGCATAAGGCCCTCGGCGTTGTTGCCCAAATCGACAATAATGTTGTCGCGGGTCACCTTCTTGACAGAACCACTGACCAGTTCGCCCACGCGGTCGCGATACTCATCGACCACCTGCGCGCGCTCGGCTTCACGGACTTTCTGAACAATCACCTGCTTGGCGGTCTGGGCGGCAATACGACCAAACCCAATGTTCTCCACCTGCTCGCGGTAGACATCGCCCGCCTTCAGCGCTGGATCTTTTTCGTGCGCCTCTTCCAGGGTGAACTGGGTACCCAACTCGGCCAGGGTGTCATCGTCGACCACCTCCCAAGTACGGTAGGTTTCGTAATCACCAGTTCTGCGATCGATGGTCACCTCGATGGTGGAATCTTCGTCGTAACGTTTTTTGGTGGCAGTTGCCAAGGCAACCTCAATCGCCTCGAAGATCAAGCCTCTATCCACACCCTTTTCGTTGGATACAGCTTCCGCTACCAAAAGAATCTCTTTAGTCATGTAGGCCTCGTTACTCCACCCCTAGAATTGGGGGACAATATTGGCTTTTTCTATTGAATTGATCGGCAGCAGATACTCATCGGCATCGACCACCACCACAACATCTTCGTTTTCTACAGCCCGTAACAGGCCTTTAAAATTGCGTCTACCATCAAACGGCGCACGCAGACGAATACTCACCTGGTGGCCAACAAATTGGCGAAACTGGGCCAGGGTAAACAGGCTCCGATCCGCCCCCGGCGAAGAGACCTCCAGGGTGTATTCACCGGTAATCGGATCTTCAACATCCAGCACACTGCTCAGCTGCCGGCTAACGCGCTCACAATCATCGATGGTGACGCCGGTGGCCGTCTCAATAAACACGCGCAACACCCCGCCACGCCCTTGGGCCTGGTACTCAATCCCCCACAGCTCACAACCGAGGGCTTCCACCGAAGGTTGTAGCAGGGCTGTTAACTGATCGATGCGTGCGGACATGGTGTTGTCGGTTACTTCCTAAAACAGATTCGCTAAAAACAAAAAATGGGCCTGGAGCCCATCGCGCAAAACCACCCTGACGGGCCAGCTGCAGATACGAAAAAGCCCCTAATCAGGGGCTTTTACAACTCATTATTGCCTCTTTGACCACAGGGCCATCGCTGGCACTAACCGGGCCTTAACTCACGTTACACCTGTGAGCTAAGCTTCGCTGACGCAAAAGCCTAGACATTTGACCGTGTTTTAGATTGCGACATATATCCAATGCCTTGCACGATTGAGCCATTTCCCGATGCGTTACTTTCCGAGCCAAGCACCTAGCCACCACCAGTGGCCATTCGAAGCTTGTTCAACTCGTAGGGAGCCCGCACTTTTAAAGGCGCGGATTATATAGGTCGGAGCAGAGTTTTTCAATGCGTGTTACCCTGCCCTTAAAACAGGCACTGAGCAGAAAGAAGGAGTGAGTAATGACGCAGACTGTTTGCATAACAGGGGCGACCTCGGGCTTCGGCCGGGCGGCCGCCTACAAATTTGCCAGCGAGGGTTGGCACCTGCTGCTAACCGGTCGCCGCAGTGATCGCTTAGAGGCTCTGCAAGCCGAGTTGGCCAAGCAGACCGAAGTTGCCACCCTGACCCTGGATGTGCGCGACACCGCCGCCTGTCAGGCGCAATTGGCCACCCTGCCGGCCAACCTGGCGCCATTGAAAACCCTGATCAACAACGCCGGTCTGGCACTCGGCACCACGCCTGCGCCGCAGTCCAGCCTGGACGATTGGCACACCATGATCGACACCAACATCAAGGGCCTGGTCACCGTTACTAAAACCCTGTTACCCCAGCTGATGGCCTTCGGCCGGGGTGCCAGTATTCTCAACTTGGGCTCGGTGGCCGGCAGCTACCCCTACCCGGGCGGCAACGTCTACTGCGGCACCAAGGCCTTCGTAGAGCAGTTCAGCAAGGCCATCCGCTGCGACCTGCTCGGCAGCGGTGTGCGGGTGAGCAACCTCGCCCCGGGTATGTCGGAGAGTGAATTTACCCTGGTGCGTACCGGCGGCAATCAGCAGGCCTACAATGACCTCTATCGCGGTGTGGAGGCGATTCAGCCCGAGGATATCGCCGACACCCTCTACTGGCTAGCCACCCTGCCGCCCCATCTCAACGTCAATCAACTGGAGTTGATGCCCGTGCAGCAGGCCTGGAGCCCCTTCGCGGTGCAGCGTAACAGCAGCGACTGACCTTCCCAAGGCCGGCGCGGGGCGCCGGCCTTGGTGATAAACCACCTTTTTATACCGCGCAACTCTTTCTAATTGCGTGTCCGAAAATGGCGAGCGGCACACGCCAGCCAGCGCTACAATGCGCCCCATGAACAGCTTTCCCGAACACTACCTCAAAGCGTTTTACGCTCGTGACCCGCGTTACGATGGCCTTTTTTTCACCGGCGTGATCAGCACGGGTATCTACTGCCGGCCGGTGTGCCGGGCGCGCAAACCCAAGCGGGAAAATTGCCGGTTTTTTACCTCCCCAGCCGAGGCCGAACAGTCCGGCTTTCGCCCCTGTCTGATCTGCCGGCCGGAGTTGGCCCCCGGCGCCAGCACTCAGCCGGCAGCCGTGCCCGGCGCCCTCAGCACTCCCGCCGTCAGCGAACGCCATCACCGCCGTCTGGTAAAACAGTGCACCGGTGTCACCCCCAGGCAGTGGCAGCGCACCCAGCAGTTGTTGCTCGCCAAACAGCTACTGACCGACACCCGGCTGGCCATCACCGACGTCGCCTTCGCCAGCGGCTTTAGCAGCCTGCGCCGCTTCAACCAGCTCTTTAAGGAGCGCTACCAGCTAACGCCCAGCGCCCTGCGCCGTGACTCCGGCGAGCAAGGGCAGGCCTGCAGCGACTGGATTCAACTCAGCCTCGGCTATCGCCCACCCTATCGCTGGCCGGAGATGCTCGGATTTCTAAAGGCCCGGGCCGTAGCCGGCGTGGAGTGGATCGACGACCACAGCTACCACCGCACCCTGCGCGCCGGCAAGCAGGTGGGTGAAATTCGCGTGCAGCAACACCCTAGCGCCGATCGACTGTTGGTCGCGGTCAGTGCCAACCTGCTCGCCCATTTGAGCGACATCCTGTCGCTTTCGCGGGCCGTGTTCGACACCGACGCCCAACCCGATGCCATCACCGAAGATCTGGTCACGGGCGCTCTGCCCGGCGACTTCGCCAACACCGGCCACGGCCTGCGCCTGCCCGGCAGCTACTCGGGCTTTGAGCTGGCGGTACGGGCGATACTCGGCCAGCAGATCACCGTGAAAGCGGCCTCCACCCTCTCGCAACGCTTTAGTGATCGCTTTTGTGCCCCCTACCAGGGGATACACCCCCAGCTCACCCGCCAGCCGTTGGCCGCCAGCACCATAGCCCACAGCAGCGTGGATGAGATCGCCAGCCTCGGCATTATTGCCCGCCGCGCCCAGGCCATTATCGACCTGGCCCGACTGGTCGACGCCGGCACCCTGCAGCTCACCCCCGGCAGTCATGCCGAGCAGGTTATTCAGCTGCTGCAATCGATTAAAGGGATTGGCCCCTGGACCGCGCACTATGTCGCCATGCGTGCTCTGGCCTGGCCGGATGCCTTTCCCAAGGAGGATGTGGTGCTGCAGAAAGCGTTGGGTGGGGTGAGTGCCCGGCAGGCGGAAGCGATGTCACTCTCATGGCGGCCGTGGCGCAGCTACGCCTGCCTGCACTTATGGAATAGCCTCAATGCCAAACAATAACTATTTTCGCCGCTGTAGAAGCCCACTGGGCGAGCTGTTGATCACAGGCAACAATGTCACTATCAATGGCCTCTATCTGCCCGGTCATCGCCACTACGCCGGCATCGCCGCAGGCCTACCCGAAACCGACCAGCGGTTTGCCGAAGTCGTCCGTCAATTGGATGAATATTTCGCGGGCAAGCGTCAGCAGTTTGAGCTTGCGGTTGAACAACCCGGTACCGAGTTCCAGCAGGCGGTGTGGAGAGAGCTGGCGGCCATACCCTATGGCGGCCGGCTCAGCTACGGAGAGTTGAGCCGCCGCCTGCAGCGACCCAAGGCGTATCGGGCGGTGGGCAGCGCCAACGGCGCCAACCAGGTGGCCATTGTTATCCCCTGCCACCGGGTGCTGGCCAGCAATGGAGCGCTGTCCGGCTACGCCGGCGGGCCAGAGGCAAAAGCCTGGCTACTGGCCCACGAGGCGAAGTTCAGCCGCTAGCGGGTTGCCCTTACAGCAAATTCTTGGCGTGGAATTTAATGTGCTCACCGATAAAGGTGGCAATAAAGAAGTAGCTGTGGTCGTAGCCCGCCTGCAGACGAATGGTCATGGGGTAGTCGGCCGCGGCGGCGGCATCAACCAAGCGTTGGGTGAGTAGCTGTTCAGCGAGAAACTGATCGGCATCCCCCTGATCCACCAGCACCGGTAGCCGCTCCTGAGCTTTACCCACCAATTGCGAGGCATCGTACTCCGCCCACCGCTGGCGATCGCCGCCCAGGTAATGGCTGAACGCCTTCTCCCCCCAACCACACAGACTCGGTGCGCAAATAGGCGCAAAGGCTGACACCGAGCGATAGACGCCGGGGTTTTTCAGGGCGATGGTCAAAGCACCATGGCCACCCATGGAGTGGCCCGAGATACTGCACCGGTTCATATCCACCGGTAGCTCGGCGGTGACCAGTGCCGGCAGCTCGCTGCAGAGGTAGTCGTACATGCGGTAGTGGTCAGCCCAGGGCGCCTCGGTGGCGTTCAGGTAAAAGCCCGCCCCCAGGCCAAAATCGTAGGCGCCGTTGGGGTCGTCGGGCACCCCCTCTCCCCGCGGGCTGGTGTCCGGCGCCAAAATCGCCAGGCCGTGGTCAGCGGCGTACTGCTGGGCACCGGCCTTGGTGACAAAATTCTGGTCGTCGCAGGTGAGCCCGGACAACCAGATCAACACCGGTGGCGACTGCACCCCAGCCGGCAAAAAGAGGGAGAAGGTCATCTCACAGCCGAGCACCTCGGAGCGGTGTTTAAAGCGCAGCTGCTCACCGCCAAAACAGCGATGGGAATCGATCAGCTCAATATTGGTGTACATGGTTACTGCCCCCAACCATTAATCGTACAAAACCACAGACCGGATACTTTCACCGGCGTGCATCAGATCGAACGCCTTGTTGATATCGGTGAGCGGCATGGTGTGGGTGATCAGATCGTCGATGTTGATCTTGCCCTCCATATACCAGTCGACAATCTTAGGCACATCGGTCCGGCCACGGGCGCCACCAAAGGCGCTGCCACGCCAGCTGCGGCCGGTCACCAGTTGGAACGGACGGGTGCTGATCTCCTGGCCGGCACCGGCGACACCAATAATACAGCTCTGCCCCCAGCCCTTGTGGGCACACTCCAGCGCCTGGCGCATCACATTAACATTGCCAATACACTCGAAGCTGTAGTCAACGCCGCCGCCGGTCATCTGAATAATATGGTCGACCACGTTATCGACCTCTTTCGGGTTAACGAAATCGGTCATACCAAACTGCTTGGCCAGGGCCACCTTGGAGGGGTTCAGGTCAACACCGATAATGCGGGTAGCGCCTACCATCTTCGCCCCTTGAATCACGTTCAAACCAATACCTCCCAGGCCAAATACCGCCACCGTGGAGCCGGGCTCAACCTTCATGGTAAAGGCCACCGCGCCAATGCCGGTGGTGACGCCACAGCCGATGTAGCAGATCTTGTCGAAAGGGGCATCCGGGCGCACCTTGGCCAGGGCAATCTCCGGCAGGACGGTGTAGTTGGAGAAGGTAGAGCAGCCCATGTAGTGCAGAATCGGCTTGCCCTCGAAGGAGAAGCGGCTGCTGCCATCGGGCATTACACCCTGGCCCTGGGTGGTGCGAATGGCCTGACAGAGGTTGGTTTTGGGGTGCAGGCAGTAGTCACACTCGCGGCACTCCGGGGTGTAGAGCGGAATGACGTGGTCGCCGGGTTTAACGCTTTTCACACCGGGACCAACCTCAACCACCACCCCGGCCCCTTCGTGGCCGAGAATGGCCGGAAAAGCGCCTTCAGGGTCATCGCCGGAGAGGGTGAAGGCATCGGTGTGGCAGACGCCGGTGGCTTTAATCTCAACCAGCACTTCACCGGCCTTCGGGCCGGCCAGGTCCACCTCGACCACCTGTAATGGTTTACCGGCCTCAAACGCCACCGCAGCTTTTGTTTTCATGGGAATCCTCCGCCCTAACGGCCGCCTAGCAGCCCAGGTTAATAGTGATCATAAACAGGTTGGCAAGCGTAATAGTTTCCCTGGTGCGGTTAAATAGCCTAAAATTCACAACTCTGTTGCCATATAGAAACAATCACCACCCATGAATCATCTGGAAGCCATCGCCACCTTTGTTGAAGTCGTCAATTGCGGCAGCTTCTCACAGGCGGCGGAGCGGTTGAGCGTCTCCAAATCCCACGTCAGCCGACAGATCAGCCAGCTGGAGAACCACCTGGATGCGCTGTTGCTCAATCGCACCACACGCAAGGTCTCGCTTACCGACGTCGGCCAGAGCTTCTACCCCACCTGCCGGGAGATGCTCACCTCCCTGCGTGAGGCAGAGCAGGCTATCATCGAACAGCAGCACACCGTGCGGGGGCTGTTAACCGTGAGTGTGGCCGGCCAGTTCGGTGAAGATTACGTGGTGCCGGCCACCCTAAAATTCATGGCCAAATACCCTCAGGTGACCGTTAACCTGGACTTCAGCAACCGGCTGGTGGACTTGGTGGCCGAGGGCTACGACCTGGCGATACGGGCCGGACGGCTGAAGGACTCGTCACTCATCGCCCGCCGCATCGCCTCCCGCAAGCTCTATATCTGCGCCAGCCCCGCTTACCTGGAACAACACGGCCAACCAGAAGATCTAACCCAGCTGCGGCCACACAACTGCCTGGTGGGCACACTCAACACCTGGCGCTTTTTGGATCGCGGGCAGCATCTGGATCTGCGCGTGGAGGGCAACTGGCGCAGCAACAACGGCCGCGCCCTGGTGCTGGCCGCACTGAGTGGCCTGGGGCTGGTACAACTGCCCTCTTTCTATCTGGAAAAACATATTCAGGCCGGAGAGTTGGTAAAGGTACTAGAGCCTTACTACCCCACCGATACCGGCACCTGGGCGGTCTACCCCAGCAACCGGCACATGTCGCACAAGGTGCGGCTGTTTATCAACTTTTTAGCCGAAGAGTTTACTCAGCTGGCCCTGCCTAACCCGGCCAGCGGCAACTGACACACCCCTTGCCACCCGGCAAAAACCTAAAACTTTAATCGACTTTCACGCAAATCTGTTTGCTGGTAGTTTCCGCTTAATATTTAAGAGCAACAATCATCGTTGCCAAGCTGACAATCGGGAGAACGTCATGAGCACCTACAGTGCGCCACTTGAAGAGTATGAATTCCTGCTGGAACAACTACTTAACTACACCACTATTGCCGCCCTGCCCGGCTACGAAGATGCCGACCTGGCCATGGTGAAAGAGTTGCTGCCGGAGGCGGCCAAATTTTTCGAGCACGAAGTGGCGCCCAGCAATCACCCCAGTGACCAGGCCGGCAGCCACCTGGTGGACGGCAAGGTGCAGGTGCCGGAGATGATTGCCACTCTCCACCCCAAGTTGGTGGAGGCGGGTTGGATGGCGTTGGCCTCCCAGCCGGAGTATGGCGGTTCCGGCTTCCCCAATCTGGTGGCCCTGGCCGTTAATGAGATGGCGCAATCAAGTAACGTTGCCTACAGTCTGCTGGCCATGCTGAGCCAGGGCGTTATCCACGCCCTCGACCTCTACGGCAGTGAAGCGCAGAAACAGCAGTACCTGCCCAACCTGGTCAGTGGTGTCTGGGCCGGCACCATGAACCTGACCGAGGCCAATGCCGGCAGCGACCTGAGCGCCGTGGCTACTAAAGCGGTACCCGAGGGCGACCACTTCCTGATCAGCGGCCAGAAGATCTTTATCACTTGGGGCGATCACGAACTGTCGGAGAACATTATTCACCTGGTGCTGGCGCGCACGCCCGATGCGCCGCCCGGCACCAAGGGCATCTCCATGTTTATCGTGCCTAAATACCTCATCAACAGCGACGGCAGCCTGGGTGAGCGCAACGATGTCAAAGCGATCTCCACCGAACACAAACTCGGTATCCACGCCAGCCCCACCTGCGTCATGCAGTATGGCGACGACGCCGGTGCCATCGGCTACCTGGTGGGCGAGGAGAACAAAGGGCTGGTCTATATGTTTGCCATGATGAACCAGGCGCGCCTGGCGGTAGGCCACCAAGGGGTCTCTGTTTCCGAGCGCGCCTACCAGCAGGCACTGGCCTACGCCAAGGAGCGTATCCAAGGCACAGTAGCCGGGCAGAAGGCCCCCATCATTGCCCACGACGACGTGCGCCGCATGCTGCTCACCATGCGCGCCTTGACCGAGGCCGCCCGCGCTATCTCCTTCTACGCCATCAGCTGCCAGGACAAGGCCATGCGCCACCCCGACAGCGAGGTGCAAGCGGCCCAGCAGACACTGCTTGATGTGGCCACCCCGCTGGTGAAAAGCTGGTGTACCGAGATTGCCCTGGAGGTCACCTCACTGGGGGTACAGGTGCACGGCGGCATGGGCTTTATCGAAGAGACCGGTGCCGCCCAGCACGAACGCGACTGCCGTATTTTCCCGATTTACGAAGGCACCAATGGTATTCAGGCACTCGACTTTATCGGCCGCAAATGTCTGCGTGACGGTGGCGATGGCATACGCCTGTTGCTGGCCGATATGGTCAACTTCTGCCAGAGCTCCAAGCACGAAGCGGAGCTCAACGCTGCCATAAAACAGTGCCAGGAGGCGCTGGAGTGGTTGCTGGCTCACCCGAAAGAGAGCCCGGCGGTGGCGTTTGATTTTATGATGTTGTTTGCCAATACTCTGGCCGGCAGCCTGATGGCCGCCGCCCATCAAAAAGCGGAAGCGGCAATTGCCGCCGGCAGCAGCAGTAAATTCCTGCAGCGCAAAGTCGCCACCGCCGACTTTTTTATCCACCATCTGCTGCCCCGCAACGGCGCCTACATGGCCGGCATACTGTCACCGGTGGCTCTGGGTGATTTTCAAGCCTGGCTGGATGAAAGCGCCTGATCACTGCCACAACCGGAAACAGTCACACCAATAAAAAAGGCCGCTTAATGCGGCCTTTTTTATTGGTTGCGTAAAACCTGTTACAGGTTGCCGGCAACGAACTCCCAGTTCACCAGAGCCCAGAAGGCATCCATGTAAGTTGGGCGGGCATTGCGGTAGTCGATGTAGTAGGCGTGCTCCCAAACATCAACAGTCAACAGAGCGGTAACGCCCTCTTCGGTCAGTGGGCAGCCGGCATTGCTGGTGTTGATGATATCCAGGCTGCCGTCGGCTTTTTTCACCAACCAGGTCCAACCAGAACCGAAGTTGTTGATGGCGCTGTTGGTGAAAACCTCTTTAAAGTTGGCGAAGGATTCCCACTTGGCATTGATGGCATCGGCCAGAGCACCAGTAGGCTCACCGCCACCATTGGGGCTTAAGCAGTTCCAGTAAAAGGTGTGGTTCCAAACTTGAGCGGCGTTGTTGAAAAGGCCACCGCTGGAGGTTTTGATGATCTCTTCCAGGCTCTTGGAGGCGTTGTCGGTGCCTTCGATCAAGCCGTTCAGTTTTACCACGTAGGTGTTGTGGTGTTTACCGTAGTGGAAATCGATAGTTTCCGCAGAGATATGAGGCGCTAATGCATCTTTTGCATAGGGCAGGGGTGGTAATTCAAAAGCCATTTTCACTAATCCTTATACAGGTTGATGTACGGTGCTGTGACACCATGGGGGCAAGAACCGATATTTCAACACTAACAACAGCAAAGGACAACAAAGTAATTAAGCGCTGACTAAACAATAAACAGCGGTAAACTGCGTCATTCTACGCATAGTCAGGGCCAATTTGTTTGGCTAATATGCTCGATTGTATTTTTTAATGGATTGACAGTTTATTCACTGGCTGTACGCGGCCAAAAAAGGCCCGAGAGATAGATAAGGATGCGAGCTCCGCAGCAGATTTTTCGAGTCAGACGACAATACAACCAGTGGGTGGGCAACCAAACCCTCGAGGACTACTCCCTTCGTTTCACCGCCACTGGCGCCCGCCGCTTTTCCATTGAGCAGGTCGCTAAAACCGCTCTGGGTGCCACCGCCTTTTTGGCCCTGGAGGCCATTGCCGCCGCCGTCACTCTCAACTGGGGTTTTACCAACGCCTTCTGGGCGATGATCACCGTCGGCCTGGTGATTTTTATTACCGGTGCCCCCATCAGCTACTACGCCGCCAAAAACGGCCTGGATATCGACCTGTTAACCCGCAGTGCCGGTTTTGGCTATTTGGGTTCCACCATTACCTCACTGATCTACGCCTCGTTTACCTTTATCTTCTTTGCTCTGGAGGCGGCCATCCTCGCCGCCGCACTGCACGCCCTGCTCGGCATCCCGCCCGCCGTTGGTTACATCCTGTGCGCTATTGCCGTGGTGCCCATCGTCACCCACGGTATCAGCGCCATCAGCCGCTTTCAAATCGGTACCCAGCCGGTCTGGCTGGTACTGCAACTCTCGGCACTGGCGGTGGTGGCGGTTTATGAATTCAGCAAAATTGGCGACTGGCTGCACTACGCACCGGCCCACCAAGCCAACAGTGGCGGCTTTGACCTGGCCCTGTTTGGCGGCGCCTCGGCGGTACTCTTCGCGTTGATTGCGCAAATTGGTGAGCAGGTGGACTACCTGCGCTTTATGCCGGAAAAAAACAGCAGCAACCGCCGGCGCTGGTGGTTTTGGATGCTGCTGGCCGGCCCGGGGTGGATCTTTATCGGCCTGATAAAAATGCTGTTCGGCTCATTTCTGGCGGTATTGGCCATCGAGCGCGGCGCCAGTTTCGAACAGGCCACCGACCCGACCTATATGTATCAGGCGGTGTTTAACTACATCACTCACTCCCCCACCTTCTCGTTGATTCTGGCCGGTGTGATGGTGGTGATCTCGCAGATGAAGATCAACGTCACCAACGCCTACGCCGGCTCGATTGCCTGGTCCAACTTCTTCTCCCGCCTCACCCACAGCCACCCCGGGCGGGTGGTGTGGCTGGTGTTTAACGTATTGATCGCCCTGATGCTGATGGAGCTCGGCATCTACCGGGCGCTGGAGTCGATACTGGGGATCTTTGCCATCGTCGCCTTAAGTTGGTTATCCACCCTCTCCGCCGATTTGATGATCAACAAACCCCTCAAACTGAGCCCACCCCAGGCCGAATTCAAACGCGCCCACCTCTACGATGTTAACCCGGTGGGCGTCGGCTCCATGATCTTAGCCACCACCCTGGGCATACTCGCCTATCTGGGCGTTTTTGGCTCGGTTGCCAAGCACCTGGCCCCCTACCTCAGCCTGTTGGTCTGCTTTATTGCCACCCCCGCCATCGCCCTGTTCACCCGTGGCCGCTACTACCTGGCCCGGCAGTCGCCAGAGCTGCACGAGCACAGTGGCGACAGCCTGCGCTGCTGTATCTGCGAAACCCAATTTGAGCACTCGGATATCAGCTACTGCCCGGCCTATCAGGGCGCCATCTGCTCACTCTGCTGCTCACTCGACGCCCGCTGCCTCGACAGCTGCAAACCCCACGGCCGGCTCTCGGTACAGACCCGGCAATTTTTTGAGCTCTTTCTACCACCGCGCATGGCCGCCACCATCAACTCCCGGGTGGGCCGTTTCGTGGCTATTTTTCTCTGCGTCAATATGCTCACCGGCGCGCTGCTGTCACTCATCTACTACCACATGCACCCCACCGACGCAGCGCAACAGCAGCTACTCGGCACCACCATCTGGACCCTATTTTTTGTGCTGATGATCGTCTTTGGCGTGATCTCCTGGCTCTTTTTGTTGGCTCACGAAAGCCAGGAGGTGGCCCAGAAGGAGTCCAACCGCCAAACCCAGCGATTGGTCGAGGAGATTGAGGCACACCAGATTACCGACCAGTCGCTGCAGCAGGCCAAGGAGCTGGCCGAGCGCGCCTCCAGCGCCAAAAGCCGCTACCTGACCGGCATCAGCCACGAACTGCGCACGCCGCTGCAGTCGATTCTTGGCTACGCACAGCTGCTGCAGCAGAACAACCCCAATAACGACCAGCAAAAGGGGCTGCGGATTATTCGCCGCAGCGGCGAGTATCTGGCCGACCTACTTGAAGGGCTGCTGGATATATCCAAAATTGAGGCCGGCCGCCTGGACCTCTACCGCAACCAAGTGAAGCTACCCGAACTGCTCGACCAGGTGGTGGAGATGTTCGCCCCCCAGGCGGAGGCCAAGGGCATTGAGTTCCGCTTCAACCGCCCCGCCAATCTACCTGCCCATGTCATCACCGACGAAAAACGGCTGCGCCAAATTCTGATCAACCTGCTTTCTAACGCCATTAAATACACCGTTGAAGGCGAGGTGGAATTTATCATCCGCTACCGAAACCAAGTGGCGGAATTCATTGTGAAAGATACCGGCGTCGGCATCGCCCAGGAGGATATCCAACGCATCCTCGACCCCTTCGAGCGGGTGCGTAACACCCAGGTGCCCAATGTCACCGGCACCGGCTTGGGGCTGACCATTGTCCGCCTGTTGACCGATGTCATGGGTGGTGAATTGCAAATTACCAGCACGGTGGGCACGGGCAGTGAATTCAAGGTATCGCTTATGCTGAGCCGGGTGGATACCCCGGTAATGCCGGTGGTGCCACCACAATCGGTGATTGGCTACGAAGGCGACAAGCTGGTGGTGCTGGTGGTGGACGACGACCCGGTGCACCGCGGGCTCATCTCCGACCTACTGGTACCGCTGGGCTTTATCACCCTGGAGGCCAAAGACGCACCGAGCTGTATGGAAATATTGCAAGAGCGGGAGCCCGATCTCTTTTTACTGGATGTCACCATGCCGGGCATGAACGGCCTGGAGTTGGCCGAATGGCTGCGTGCCCACGAACACCACAGCCCAATTATCATGATCTCGGCCGATGCCCAGGAGCGCCACCGCCAGCCCGCCGATAACTGCGCCCACGACGACTATATGGTCAAGCCGATTAATAATCAGGTATTACTGGAGAAGATCAGTAAACTACTGGAGATTCGCTGGCTCTATCAAGGCCGGGAAAAGATCACCAACCACCAGGCCAAGCCCGAACACACACAACCAGCCGCACCACTGACTACGGAATCACACGCACTGTTGCGTGAATTAAAAGCCTACGCCGACCTGGGCTACTATCGCGGCGTTAACGAAACCTTGGAAAAAATCGCCACTGTCGGGTCACTAACCAGCCAGCAATATCAAAAATTACAAACGCTGGCCGCCGAGTTTCGATATGAGCTGCTAAGCCAGGCAATAACTGGGGAGATAAGCCATGAATGTTAATCCGTTGGGCAATACCGTATTGGTGGTGGACGATGCCCCCGACTCACTCAGCTTAATTAACGACACCTTGGAACAGGCCGGCATCAGCACCCTGGTGGCATTGGATGGTAAACAGGCGCTGACCATCGCCAACCGGTTAAAACCCGATATGGTTCTGCTCGATGCCATGATGCCCAACATGGACGGCTTTGAAACCTGCCAGGCACTCAAGGCCGACCCGGCCCTCTCCTCTATTCCTGTCATCTTTATGACCGGCCTGGCCGATACCAACAGTATCGTTAAGGGGCTTGCCGCCGGCGGCGTAGACTACCTCACCAAGCCGGTTAACCCGGATGAACTGCTGGCCCGCATGCGGGTACATCTGAAAAACGCACGCCTGACCAGCAGCGCCCATCAGGCACTCGACAGCATCGGCCAAAATATTGCCACCGTGGATAAAAACGGCCAGATTGTCTGGGCCACGCCGCAAACCCACGCCCTGTTGGCGCGCGCCAATGTCAGCCAAAACTGGGTAGCCACCGTTTTGGCCGAGCGCTTGAAGGAGTGGTTTCCCCACGAACCCCCAGCCGGGCAGACCCTGGCGTTGGAGTCTCCGGAGTTTCCACTGGAGGTCACCCTGTTGGAGTATCGCAACAACCGCGAGGTATTGTTGAAGTTCAGCAATGCCACGCGTGTTCCTGGCGAGAAAAAATTGCAGCAGGCACTCAATTTAACCAGCCGCGAATCGGAAGTGCTCTACTGGCTGGCCTGCGGCAAAGCCAATAAAGAGATCTCCCAAATTCTGGATATCAGCGTGCGTACCGTCAACAAACACCTGGAGCAGGTCTTTCCCAAATTGGGCGTGGAAAATCGAACCGCGGCCGCCGGCATTGCTATCCGCATACTCAATTAAGGCACGTTAAAAACGAAAATTAAAATCGAGCTGGGCGGCATCATAGCGGCCGATATCGGTATCGATAAACTGATAGGTAAGCGACAGGCCAAACAGCCTGCGTATCTGATACCCGGCCGTGAGCGCCCAGGTTATATCGGAGCCATCGTAATCGAGCCGCGTCAGCGCTGAGCTGCCAAAAAACGATAACTCACCGCCGTTGATCTCCAGGTCCCAGCGGCTCACCCCGAGCTTTGGCTCCAGATAAAATTTGCCCTGCCGAAAGGTATAGCCGGCCAGCAGATCCTAGTGACGAAATTTATACTCGTCGCCCCAATCGAAGATCCAACTGCTGCCGCTGCGCACCACACCCACGCCCAGGTCGATAAAAAAATCGTCGAACAGACTATGGCCGCCATAACCGCCAATGCCACTGCTGCTTTCACCCAAATCCACCACACCCGGCTCAAATTTCGGCTTCACATCCAAATCGGCAAACACCACCTCCACTCCCAAGCGATAACCTTCCGCCTGTGCGTGGGCCGCCAAACCGAGTAACAGTAAACCACCAAGCTTTTTCACTGTTCGTCTCCCTACGACACTGCTTTACCTAGTGCCCGGCGAGTAGAAATTTACGGCAGATCATACTCCGGCCGGGTACGCACAACCGGATAGAGATCCGTCATCGGCTCGGGCAAACCGGTCTCATTGATAATTTGCAGATGGTGGCGATTGAGCGAACGCGGGTCGGTCACACCGCAGGAGTGAGCCAGCACCCCCACCTCCTTCACCATGGTCGTGGCATAGTGGTAAACCCGCTCCGATTTCTCCTGTGGGTCCAACCCCCTCTGCAGATCTTTATCGTGGGTGGTGATACCCGTCGGACAGGTGTTTTTGTTGCACTGCAACGCCTGAATGCAACCCAGGGAGAATAAAAATCCGCGCGCCGAGACCACAAAATCGGCCCCCATGGCCAGCGCCCAGGCAACCTTACCCGGGTTGATCAATTTGCCGGAGACAATCAGGCGAATACGCTGCTTTAAACCATACTCCACCAGTTTATCGGCAATCACCGGCAGACTGGCGGCAATGGGCAGCCCCATAAAATCCATCAAGCTCTGGGGCGCCGCGCCGGTACCGCCATCGGCACTGTCGAGGGTGATAAAGTCGGGGGCGTACTGCCAGCCGCGCTCATGAATTTTCAGGCAGATCTCATCCAGCCAATCGGCACTGCCCAACACTAGCTTCATGCCGGTGGGCTTACCGGTGAGCTCGCGAATGCGGTGCACCATATCGAGCAGTTGATCAAGGCTGCGAATATCGACGTGGCCATTGGGGCTGATGGAGTCCTGCCCCTCTGGGATGGAGCGAATCCGGGCGATTTCGGCGGTCACCTTAGCCCCGGGCAGCATACCGCCCTTGCCCGGCTTCGCCCCTTGGCTCAACTTAATCTCAAACATCTTCACCTGTTCATGGGCAGAAACCGCCAGCAACTTCTGTTCATCCAGCCGGCCTTCGTTGTCCTGGACACCGTATTTGGCGGTGCCCAACTGGAAAATCAGATCGCAGCCACCTTCCAAGTGGTAGGGCGAGAGGCCGCCCTCGCCGGTGTTCATCCAAATACCGGCCTTGGCCGCACCGCGGGAGAGCGCCCGCACCGCCGGCTGCGACAAGGCGCCAAAACTCATACCGGAGATATTGAAAAACGACTGGGCGGCATAGGGGAAACGGGCATAACCCTCACCGATAACCACCGGCGCCGGCGGTACGTGATCCTGAGCAATAGTCGGGAAGAGACAATTGAGGAAGAGCACGTCCCCTGGCTGGTTAAGGGGCCGGGTGGAACCAAAGGCGATGGTGGAGTCGATGTTTTTGGCCGCCCGATAAACCCACGAGCGCTGGGCGCGATTGAAGGGCAACTCCTCCCGGTCCTGAGCGAAAAAGTATTGTCGGAAAAACTCCCCCAGGTATTCAAAGAAATAGCGGAAGCGGCCAATCACCGGGTAGTTGCGGCGTACCGTGTGTTTTTTCTGATGGGTATCCACCCAATACATGTACACCACCGCCAGCGCCGTCAGCCCCAGGGCAACGACAAACAGAATGGCACTAATGGCTAGTACATTAACGGTAAAGGTGGATAGGGAGAGGTTTTGCATGGTTGACTCACTTGGCTGCTGGCGGCTTAAGCTCGCTGACTTATCAGCCGCCGATTTTAACCCAGCCGAGTGAGAATGAAACCGTCAGAGATTATTGGCGCTGTAACCAGGCACCAAGGGTTTGACGCTCCTCAAGGGTCATGCCGGTCATATTGCCAAGCGGCATGTACTGGCTCTGCACCGCTACCGTCATGATGCGGTCAGAGACCGCGCGCACCTGCTCAGCGTTGGCCAGCACAATCCCGGCCGGTGGCGCCACAAAGCCCGGTTGGGTGGGCACCACCGCATGGCAGCTGCTGCAATGGCTGCTTACTACCGCCATCATCTGCTCATCCGTTACCGTGTTGGCGGCATCACTCAGCGCGACCGTGGAGCTGGTAACCCGGGCCAGGGTGATCAGCAGTACCGCCGCAATGGCCACCACCACCAGAATGTGTGGCTTCGATTTGCCCTGGTTACGCAGATTGAAATAGTGGCGGGCGTAGGCACTGATCACCCCAATAGCCACCACCAACAACCAGCCCCAGGCGTGGCTATAGACCACGGGGTAGTGGTTGGAGATCATCAACATAATCACCGGCAGGGTGAAGTAGTTGTTGTGGGTCGAGCGCAGCTTGGCAAACTCCGCCCGTGCCTGGGGTGGCGGCTGGCCATTCTCTATCGCTTTCAAAAATGCCTTTTGGGCCGGCACAATGCCAAAAAAGACATTGCCGCTCATGATGGAGCCAATGGCCGCCCCCATATGCAGGGCTGCCGCCCGCGGCGCAAACAGATGAAAGGCGATATAGCTCGCCACCAGCAGCAGTAATGCCATGGCGCAAGCAAACAGCGGCCCGCTTTTTACCAGCGGCGTGCGTATTAAAATTTCATAGAGCCCAACGATACTCGCCAAAAAGCCGAGGCCGGCGGCCACGGCCATCCAGGGCGAGCTAATTATACCGTCGCTCACCATCAAGTAGCTGGAGGCCTGGCTGTAGTAGACCACCGAAATCAGCAAAAAACCGGACAACCAAGTGGTGTAGGACTCCCACTTCACCCAGTGCAGCACATCCGGCATCTTTTCCGGTGCCACGTTATATTTTTGAAACTCGTAAATACCGCCACCGTGAATAACCCAGACATCCCCCTTGATGCCTTTATCGGCCTTCCACTGGGGTGGTTTGCGTAAATTGTTATCGATCCAAACGTACTTGAGCGAAGAGCCAATCCAGGCAATGGCCGCCAACAGGTGTAACCAGCGAACAGCCAAACTGAGCCAATCCAAAATATATGCAACCACAACCGATCCTAACTGAATGTATTAAATGCTTTGCGAAAAGATTTGGCCCGGAATGATTCCGGGCCGCCCCGACAAACCCGTTTGTTTAACAACGTTGGCCGGCAACATAGGTTTGGGCAATCAAGCGATCATCACCCAAGGTCATAAACAGAAACAGCTTTTCCCACAGCTCGTTACAGAGCGATAGCCGATAATCAACCACCGGTATCTGGCTGCCATCCAACACTACAAAATCGGCATACTTACCCGCGGCAAAGTTGCCGATTTCCGACTCCAGCTGCAGTGCCTTGGCATTGCCCAAGGTGAGCCAGTAAAAGCCCTCGTAGGGGTGTAACGGATAACCGCGCAACTGGCTGACCTTGTAGGCCTCGTTTAAAGAGACCAGCTGGCAAAGATTGGTACCGGCACCGACATCGGTGGCCAGGCTGACACTCACCCCATGCGCTTTGGCGGTGGCCAGATCAAACAGGCCACTGCCTAAAAACAGGTTGGAGGTTGGGCAAAAGGCGATACCGGAACCGGTCGCCGCCAGCCGCTGCCACTCATCCTCACTCAGGTGAATACCGTGGCCAAAGACGCAGGTCTCACCCACCAGGCCGTAGTGCTCGTAGACATCCAGGTAGTGTTTGCGCTCGGGGAACAGGCTCTTCACCCACTCGATCTCCGCCAAATTTTCGGAGAGGTGGGTCTGCATATAAACGCCGGAATTTTCACGCAGGAGTTTGCCGGCCGCTTGCAACTGCGCCGCGGTGGAAGTGGGCGCAAACCGGGGCGTGACCACATATTTTTGCCGGCCGTTGTTATGCCAGCGGTCGATCAATGCCTGGCTCTGCTCATAACCGCTGATTGCGCTGTCGGTTAAAGCCGGCGGCGCGTTGCGGTCCATCAGGACCTTACCCGCCAACATGCCGGTGCCGCGCGATTGTGATTCGCTAAAAAAGGCCTCGACCGATTCCGAATGCACCGTGCAGTAGACCATTGCCGTGGTGGTACCGGCGGACAACAGCTCGGTGAGAAAACGCGCCGCCACCTGCGCCGCGTAGTCAGCGTTGGCAAAACGCAACTCGGCGGGAAAGGTGTAGTTATTCAACCAGTCGAGCAGCTGCTCACCGTAGCTGCCAATAATATCGAGTTGCGGAAAATGGATATGGCTGTCGATAAAACCCGGCAGAATAAATTGGCCGGTCAGATCCACCACCGCAGTCGAGGGAGACCACTCACTTAATTTTGGTAATAAAATCTGAGCGTGGTCGAGCGCTTTAATACGCCCATTTTCCACCACCAGCAGGCCATCTTCAAAAAACTCCACCCCCTCACCGCGGGCAGTGGGCTCGCCGGTAAAGTGTAAAATGCTGGCTCGATAAGCCTGCAGTCCGGAGTCCATCGTGTTGCTCATTATCAACTACCCCGGTAGGTGGTATAACCAAACGCACTCAACAGCAGAGGCACGTGGTAGTGCTGCGCTGTATTGGCGATTTGAAAGCTGATAGTCACCTGCGGGTAAAAACTATCCACACCGACACGGGCAAAATAGTCGCCGGTGGCAAACTGCAGTTGGTAGACACCAGGGCTAACGCTGTAGTCACTCTGCCAGGTTTCCACCCGGCCATCGCTGTTGGTAATGCCGGCACTCACCGGCAGCCACTGCTCCCCCTCGAGTTTCAACAGCGCTACAGCCACATCGGCCGCAGGCTGGCCGCGTTCGGTATCGAGAATATGGGTGGTAATTGGCGCACGGCCACTGTCTGCCATAAAAATTTCCTAGCACTCAATGTTAATTAGTGATTTTAAGTAGCGGTTTTAAATGTTGGGTTGTGGTAAAGCCTGGGTATTAAGTGACTCTGCGGGCCAAGCGCAAAGCAGTAATTTTGCTCTGCTCGGCGGCACCGTTCATCAACTCCTGCTCGCGGGTGTTAAACAGGCGCGTGCGCAACAGGGTGAGCATCTCCCGGGCGCTTTTACCCGTGGCACAAACAATAAAAATAAAACCGTTCTGATCAAAGTAGCGGTTATTGTCTTCAAACAACTGGGTAATAATTTCCGGGCTGGAGTCAGCCATCTGCTGGCCCTGCTCGGTGGATGCCGCACTGTATTTCTCCTGCAGCGCGGAGAGATCACCAATGCGGGCGTGGCCGGCGAAAGATTCCAGAATTTCCGCTTCGGTGGCATTTTCCCAAAGGCGCTCGGCGCTGCTGCGCAACTCGCGGGCATTGGCAAAGGGTCGTGCGGTTACCATCTCCCGCGCCCAGCGCTGGCAGTGACAGATTTGCAGGAAGAACTCCTCGGCAATTTGTGGCGATAAAATATTTAACTCTTCCAGTGATAACAGGTCGGGTACTGGGCTAGTGGATTGTTCTGGCATTATTGACGTCGTCCTTAAACACATTGCTTTCATTGCACGCTCTGCACTAACCATTGCCATCCAGCCCCAAACTACTGCTCGTTGTGATCTTCATGGGCAGCGGATGAAATTTGCAGACGGTTTTGGCCGATCTCTGCGGATGTGGAGAGCGCCGTTTTCAATTCCCGCCATGCCAGTCCGCGACGGTCGTGCTGATGTTGAGTGTGCAGCTGTCTGCGCGCCACCAGTTGCGCACTGATTGAAACCGCCACTTCAATGGGCAGTTTGCCCTGTACCTCAGGCAGACCAATGGGACAGACCCAGCGCTGCAGATCCTCTGCGTTAAATCCGGCCTCCTGTAAGCGGCGCTCAAAGCGCTTGGCCTTGGTGTTGGAACCGATACATCCGACAAAGGGGATGTCACTTCTCGCCAAAGCCAGGCGGCACAACTCAAAATCGAGAGCGTGATCGTGGGTCAGAATAATCACCTCGCTGTTGGCCGGCAGCTGACGGATAGTCTGCTCTGGATCCAGTAACGGCGTTACCTCCAGATTATTGCTGTCAGGCAGTTGTGCGCTGCTCAACTGAAAATCGGGGCGATTATCAAACCACTGCACGCGGGCTGGCATGCGTGCCAGGATCGGTATCAATTGTTGTGCCACATGCCCGGCGCCAAAAACGACCAAGTTCCAGGTGGCCGAGGCAAAAATTTCGATCATGACACTGACATGGCCACCACAACATTGGCGCGCCTCAGCCGCCAGTGGGAAGGCCTGCATGTGGATACCCACCTCACCGGCGGCTATGCGCTCACGGGCGAACTGAATAATCAGATACTCCAGTTGGCCACCACCGACGGTGTCGTAGCTGCTGTTGGTGGTAATCACCATTTTCGCACCGGGTTCGCGCGGCGTGGAGCCCGCCGCGCCCAGCACAGTAACCAACGCACAGGCTTCGCCCACCTCTTGGCAGTGGGCAATGGCTTGGTACCAGGCTTTACGCATTGCTGCTGCCCTCCTCGGTAAAGGCGAGTGCGGCATTGACGGCGGCCAACACTTTTTCCGGTGTGGCCGGCGCATCCAAACGCGGATTAAACTTGTGCTCGGCAACACTGGCACAGGCATCGCGCAACGCTGCCCACACCGCAATACCCAACATCAATGGCGGTTCGCCTACGGCTTTGGAGTTAAAGACAGTGCTCTCCGGGTTGGCACCTTCGTACAGACCAACATGGAAATGACGCGGCACATCGAAGGCCGTTGGAATTTTGTAGTTGGCGGGACTGTTGGAGATTACCCGACCCTGGCTGTCCCACAACAAATCCTCCGAGGTAAGCCAACCCATCCCCTGAATAAAGCCACCTTCAATCTGGCCGATATCCAACGCCGGGTTAATCGACCTGCCGACGTCGTGCAGAATATCCACGCGCTCCACTTTATATTCACCGGTAAGGCAATCGATGATGACCTCGGCACAGGCGGCGCCGTTGGCAAAATAGTAAAACGGATGGCCCTGGTTTGTGGCCCGGTCGAAATAAATTTTGGGGGTTTTATAAAAGCCGTGCGCCATCAGGCAGACGCGGTTCATGTAGGCGACGCGGCAGAGCTCGGCAAAGCTGATGGTCTGCTCACCGACACTCACCTGATTGTTGGCAAAAACAACCTGCTCAGCGCTCACATTAAAATGGCGAACGGCAAACTCAATTAAATTGCCTTTAATTTCCTGGCAGGCGTTACACGCCGCAAAGCCGTTGAGGTCGGTGCCCGCCGAAGCGGCGGTGGGTGAGCCGTTGGCAATTTTATCGGTGCGGGTGGCGCTGACCTGCACATGGGCGCTATCGACACCAAACTCTGCCGCGACCAGCTGCGCAATTTTGGTATAGAGCCCCTGGCCCATTTCGGTGCCGCCGTGGGTAACCAGAATGGTTCCGTCGGTGTAGACATGCACCAGGGCGCTGCCCTGATTCAAGTGGGTGGAGGTAAACGAAATACCAAATTTCACCGGCGTTAACGCCAGCCCTTTCTTCAGGTAGGTGTTGCTGCTATTGAAGCCATTAATGGCTTCTCGCCGCTGCCAGTAATCGGCAGATTGCTCCAGGCTGCCGATAATCTCAGCCAGCACCAACTGATCGATGGTCTGGCCATAGTGTGTGGTATCGGCGCCCGGGCGATAGAGGTTGAGCTTGCGCACGGTGAGCGGATCTTCACCCACCGCTCGCGCCACGTCATCGATAATGCTCTCGATAGCCAACATCCCCTGCGGGCCACCGAAGCCCCTAAAGGCGGTATTGGAGACGATGTGATTACGCGGCGCCAGGCCGGTGACCCGCGCCTGATTCAGATAGTAACCGTTGTCGGCGTGGAACAGGGCGCGATCAACAATGCCTTGCGAAAGATCCGCCGAGCAGCCACAGAGGCCGGCCAGGGTCAGATCGATACCAGCAATCACACCCTCGTTATCGAATCCGATGCGATATTCAAAACCAAAATCGTGACGCTTACCGGTGCGCTCCATATCGGCGCGCCGGGGCAGACGATACTTCACCGGCCGCTGCAGGTGGTAGGCCGCCAGCGCCGCGGAACAGGCCAGCACCGCCGCCTGTGACTCCTTGCCGCCGAAACCACCGCCCATGCGCCGCACCTCGGCGGTCACCAGGTGGCTGCCAATGTGCAGCACCTCGGCCACCAGCTTTTGCACTTCCGTTGGGTGCTGACTGGAGGTGTGGATGTGCATACCGCCATCCTCGGTGGGCCAAGCCAGGCTGATCTGCCCCTCCAGGTAGAAGTGCTCCTGGCCAGCGATGTAACCCTCGCCCTGCAGCTGATGGGTGGCGCTGGCAATGGCGGCATCGGCATCGCCGCGGGTGATAACGTTATCGGGCAGTACCTTTTCACCACCCGCCAGCCCTTCGGCCAGGGTGATATTAGCCGGCAGCGGCTCGTATTCCACTTTCGCCAGGGGCAACGCCTGTTGCGCCTGCTCGTAGGTTTCGGCCACCACCAGGAAGATTGGCTGGCCAACAAATTGGG
Source organism: Halioxenophilus sp. WMMB6 (assembly GCF_033283405.1). Lineage (NCBI taxonomy): Bacteria > Pseudomonadati > Pseudomonadota > Gammaproteobacteria > Alteromonadales > Alteromonadaceae > Halioxenophilus > Halioxenophilus sp. WMMB6. Next base: position 21,641 of record NZ_JAWMQR010000005.1, on the reverse strand, counting down.
TCACACCCGGGGCCAGCAGTGGGTCGCCATCAAACACTGGCGCCACGTCGAGTTCACCGGGCACATCTTCATAGGTATACACCGCCACCACGCCGGGGCTGTTGGCAACCTCGTCCAAATCCATCGCCAGAATGTTGGCGTGGGCATAAGCACTGCCACCGGCGGCCATGTGCAGCGTGCCGGGCAGTTCGGGGATATCGTCGACATATTTGGCGGTACCGGTGACATGCTTGATGGCACTCTCATGAATACCCGGTTTACCCAACGCCGAGGTGTTGGCTTTTTTTACCCGCTGATTGAACAGCGCCGGCGCATTGGCATTTTCTGCGGAGGCAGCGGCGGTCGAATTTGGATCGTAAGGACGAACGTTGCGCATAATTAACCTCCAAAGCTCTGGCTGACTTCCCGCACCAGCGGTGACTGCCAGACACTGGCGGATTGGCCACCGGCACTAAATTCCAGCCACGCTTTCAGCAGCAGGTTTTTAGCCACGGTGGCTCGATAATTGGCGCTCGCGCGCACATCGGTCATGGGGGTAAATTCCGTGTCGACGGCCGCCATCGCCGCCTGAATGGTGGCCTCGCTGGCCGGGGCTCCAGTCAAACCCTTTTCTGCCGCCAGGGCCCTTTTCGGAATCGCGGCCATGCCGCCGTAGGCGATGCGGACATCACTGAATTTGCCATCCACCACCTGCCAGCGCACCACCAGTAACACCGCGGAAATATCGTCTTCGTAACGCTTGCTGACCTTATAGGCACGCACAAAAACCTCATCGCCGGGCAGATTGAAAATCACCTGGCGAATGTATTCTCCGGCTTGCAGGGCGGTTTTTTTGTAGTCGAGGAAAAATTGGTCAAGCGGTAACAGCCGGCGGCCACTGGCACCGGCCAGTTCCAACTCGGCATCCATGGTCAATAGAAAGGGAGGTGAATCGCCAATGGGGGAAGCATTGGCAATATTACCCACCAGGGTACCCTGGTTGCGAATTTGTCGTGAGCCGACTCTGTGTAACAGTTGAATCAACTCCGGGCAGGTGTCGGCGAGGGAGGCCTCCATTTGCGAAAAGGTCACCGCCGCACCAATCGCCACACGGCCATCTTCAACCTGAATGGCTTTTAACTCCGGCACCTGACTAATGCCGATCAAATGACGCAAGGTTTTAAAGGCTTGGGTCTGCTCCAGTAACAGGTCGGTGCCGCCCGCCACCAGCCGGGCATTGGGCATATCCGCCATGGCGGCCAACAACTCCGCCTCGCTGGTGGGAAAAACAGTGCGGCCACTGGCCGTGGTGATATCGGCACTGGCCACCGGGGCCGGCGCCTCGGCCTGATAAAAAAGCGCTTGGTTCTTGGCGTGCGTGGTGCAACTCAAAGCAGCGTCAACAATGGGCCGATAACCGGTGCAGCGGCACAAATTGCCCGATACCGCATCCAGCACCTGCTCCTCGGTCAGTGGTTGATGCTGGTTGTTCTCGTCGGCGGTCACCAGCGACATAACAAAACCAGGGGTGCAAAAGCCACATTGTGAGCCATGACACTCCACCATCGCCTGCTGCACCGGATGCAACCGCTCCGCCTGCGTGGTGTCGGCCAGCCCCTCTACTGTAATGAGATGCTTGCCGTGGATACTGGCCAGGAGGGTGATGCAACTGTTAACACTGCGATAGTGCCAACTGCCCTGTTGATAATCGCCAACCATCACGGTGCAGGCACCGCAATCGCCCGAAGCGCAGCCCTCTTTGGTAGCAAGATGCCCTTTGCTTGTGCGCAGATAGCGCAGGATGGTCAGCGATGGCTCAGCGTCATCGACTGAATGGGGTTGGCCATTTAAATAAAATTGAATCACTAAGATACCTGCTTCCAAGTTTATGCAGCGAACCGGGCACGACTGGCAGAAGAAGTGCTATTTAACCCGATTTAACCTGATTTGCAGCAGCCAATAATGCAACTTTCTGACCACATAGACAAGTTTTTGAAAATTGGAATAGAGTTTTTGTCTATAGGCTGGCTTGCTTATTCCGTAGAACTTGGCAGGCAGCTTGCAAATACCTGTCCAATTGGTCAGTTAGAGCATGAAATAGGGTACCGGCAAAAACCGAGCGGATTTGGCTACCCATGAGCAGCACCTGCGGGCACCCAGGTGGGCCAGTGTGATGTCCACCGAGCTTGCCTGGCCACCCCAGGTTGGCCAAGCAGAGCCCAAGAGACAAACCAGGCAGCACCCTGGCAAGTGAAACCGGCGGGATCTGCCCAGAGGTGATTGGGCGTCTGCTGGCGATCACTTACCCAGCGATCATTGCCCACGGCCATATTGAGGATGGCGCTCAACCTCAACGTCCAAAAGAGGGCTAAACCCCGGGGAAATCCCCTGCCGGTTGATCGAATACGAGTTGCTCAATGGCAAGCTAAAGCACTATCGTTCTGCCCCTGTTAATCGTCACCAGGGTAAAAGACTGGGAGGTTGGCGCAAAACTCGCAAGGGCTCCTCTCCCCGTTGGCGCCCTCCGCACTGGCAACTGGCAGCCACGCCAGCAATCCAGTGCAGCCGGAACCGGCACGACGGGTTACGACACCAACTCGGGGAGCAGTTAGGGTGGTGCCGTAAGTGAGCTGGGAAAGGTGTCAGTAAGGGTGGCCTGGCAAAGGCATTGCCAGGCTGAAATAGAACCATAAGGGGTGACTCACCCCAATCGTGAACAGTCGTCCTCTCTATAGGGCACATTGGATCCGCGCTATAAACCAGAAGTTTATGACCTCATCACTAAAAAAATACAAACCGGGAAAAATCCGCGAGCGCAACGAAGAGGCGATTTTGAAAGCCGCCGAGCATGAATTTGTGCTCAATGGCTTTAAAGGTACCAGTGTGCAGGCTATCGCCGACCGCGCTGGCCTGCCCAAAGCCAACATCCACTACTACTTCAAAAACAAAGATAACCTCTACCGGGCAGTGCTGGAGTACATCACTCAGCTGTGGAACGAGGTGCTCGCCAATATCTCCGCCGACGACGACCCAGCTCAGGTGCTCTACGACTTTATTCGAACCAAGGTGGAGCTCTCCTACACCCATCCCCGCGCCTCCAAGCTGTTTGCCATGGAGATAATCCAGGGGGCGCCGCACATTCGCGAATATATTCGCATGGATATGCGCCAGTGGGTGCGCTCCAAAACCCGCGTATTCGAGGAGTGGATGGCCGCCGGCAAGATGGACAAGGTCGATCCGGTACACCTCATTTTTATGATCTGGTCCACCACCCAGCACTACGCCGATTTCGAAACCCAGGTGCTAACCCTGATGAACCGGGCTGAGTACGAACCGGAAGATATTGAAAATATCACCCGTTTTCTGGCCCAGGTGATCTTAAAAGGGTGCGGCCTTAAACCCCCGTTTTAATCCGCTTTAATCTTTTTACCAAGCTCGGCCACCAGGTATTCGGCAATCGGAAAAGCCGAGGTGGCCGCCGGCGACGGCGCGTTGCACACATGCAGGCTGCGCTCGGTTTCGGCGAACAGAAAATCGTGCACCAACTCACCACTGCTTAACACCGCCTGAGCCCTTACCCCCACCGGGTGTGGTTGTAAGTCCGCCAGGGTCAATTGCGGGCAATATTTTCGCACACGCTGCAGGTACCCGGCCTTGCTCCAGGAGTCTTTCAGCTCACTCCAGCCACTTTGCCAGTGCTGGCGCAGCAGCGGCCAAAGGCCGGCAAAGCCGAGCAGCGCCGTGCTATCGGCCACACTGAAATTAAAACGGCCATACCCCTCTCGTTTAAAACCGAGCACCGCATTGGGGCCAACGGTAATTCCGCCAGCGATGGTTTTGGTGAGGTGGACCCCCAAAAAGGGCAACTCCGGATCGGGGATTGGGTAGATAAGGTGGTTGATCAAGCCGGCGCGGGCCGCCGGCAGCGCGTAGTACTCGCCGCGAAAAGGGACGATGGCAAAAGCGATCTCGGCTCCAGATGGGGTACCCGGCAGGCGCAACTGGGCGCCCATTAAGCCAGCCACACGGTCAGCCATCAAACCGGCGCAGGCTAATAGATAGCGGCCACACACCACCCGGCTCCGGGTCGAAACGGTCACCTGGCGCTCGGCCTCTTCAATGGCCACTACCTTCTCCGCCAACAACAGCTCACCACCGGCAGCGGTAAACTGCTCGGCCAATGCCGCACAGACCTGCCGGTAATCGACCACTGCGCTTTCCGGCACCCAAATCGCGCCAACGCCGGCGATATTGGGTTCCCGGGCACTCAGCTCACCGGCGGACAACAACTGCACCGCTATGCCATTGTCCAGGCAACGCCGGTAGAGCGCCTGCATGCGCTGGAGCTCCAGCTCGTCGGTTGCCACCAACAATTTACCGCAGGGGTCGACCGCGATGCCCTGCTCCTGGCAAAAAGCCTTGGTGGCGAGGGCTCCCCGCTTACAGAAATCCGCCTTTAAACTGCCAGGGGCGTAGTAGACACCGGCGTGAATGACGCCGCTGTTGCGGCCGGTTTGATGCTGGGCGATGGCGGGCTCTTTCTCCAACACAAGAATACGGGCATCGGGGTAACAGCGCTGCAGCTGGCGGGCACTGGCCAGGCCGACAATACCCGCCCCCAGAACAACAAAATCAAAACAGCGCTGGTATTTAGGCATCTCTCACTTCGCAACTTTCTCTTCTGAAGCATGGCTTCTGGTCGGTGAATAAATAACGGCTGCGGTTTGCGGCCAGTGGCCCAGGTCTCAACCGCTTTCGGCGGACCAGTGTAACATCACAGGCTCGCCCTGCCCGGTCCCGCGCGCCACCCGCGCCCGCTTGGACTGTGGCCGAAGCCCCGGTAAACTAGGCGCCCCCCGAAATACGGCACCAAGGTAGTGAGCATTTGTGAGCAGCATGATTCCGGCAATTAGCCAAACCTCCCCCGTTCAGGCCCTCTATTTAGAGTTCCTGGAGGCCCTTAAAGCGCGCGGCTTTGCCGGTGATCTCTGCCCGGACTACGCCAACCGCACCGTGCTCGCCACCGACAACTCTATCTATCAGATTCTGCCGCAAGGGGTTATCTACCCCAAAAACCTGGATGACCTGGTGCGCATCACCGAGCTCGCCAATCAACCCCGTTTTCACGCGCTTGTGCTCTCCCCCCGTGGCGGTGGTACCGGCACCAATGGCCAGTCGCTAACCGATGGCCTGGTGGTGGATATCTCCAAGCATATGAACCGCATTCTGGAGATCAACGCCGAAGAGGGCTGGGCGCGGGTACAGGCGGGGGTGGTGAAGGACCAACTCAACGCCGCCGCCGCCGAATACGGCCTCTTCTTTGCGCCCGAGCTCTCCACCAGTAACCGCGCCACCATCGGTGGCATGATCAACACCGACGCCTCCGGCCAGGGTTCGTGTGTCTACGGCAAAACCCGTGACCATGTGTTGGAACTGACTACAGTGCTGCTCGATGGCAGTGTGCTGTTCTCCAAACCACTCACCGCCGATGAGCTCGAGGCCACCAAGGCAGGCCAGGATCGCATCGGCCAGATCCACCGGGTGGTGGATGGCATCGACAAAGAGTACCACGCCGAGATTGAGGCCAAATTTCCCAAACTCAACCGCTGCCTGACCGGCTACGACCTGGCCCACATTCGCGATGAGCAGGGCCGCTTCAACCTCAACAATATTCTGTGCGGGGCCGAGGGCACCCTGGGCCTGGTGGCGGAAGCCAAGATCAACCTGCTCAAAATTCCCAAATTCACCGCTCTGGTCAACCTCAAGTACGCCAACTTCGACGCCGCCCTGCGTCACGCCAGTGAGCTGTTGCAAGCCGGCCCCACCTCGATTGAAACCATCGATTCGCGGGTAATGGCGCTCGCCAAAAGCGATATCGTCTGGCACAGCGTAGGCCACTTTTTCGATGACGACCAACCGGAAAAGCTGGCCGCCATTAATTTGGTGGAGTACTGCAGCGACGACGAGGCGCAGCTGCGCGAGGACGTCGCCGTACTGACCAAACAGCTCGATAAAACCCTCGCCAGCGGCCCCAGCTATGGCTACTCCGTAGCCTGGGGGGGCGACGTTGGCAAAATTTGGGGAATGCGCAAAAAATCGGTCGGGCTGCTTGGCAAAAGCCAGGGTGAAGCGCGGCCGATTCCCTTTGTCGAAGATACCGCCGTGCCACCGGAGCACCTGGCCGACTACATCCTGGAGTTTCGCGCCCTGCTCGACGGCTGCGGTTTGCAGTACGGCATGTTTGGCCACGTCGATGCCGGCGTGTTGCATGTGCGCCCGGCCATCGACATGAAAGACCCAGAACAGGAGAGGCTGATTCGCACCATCAGCGACGAGGTGGTGAAGCTTACCGACAAGTACCACGGTTTGATCTGGGGCGAACACGGCAAGGGGGTTCGCTCGGAGTACGCCACCACCTTTTTTGGCGACCTCTACCCACAGCTGCAACGCATCAAAGCGGAGTTCGACCCGCGCAACCAGTTAAACCCCGGTAAAATTGCCACCCCTGCGGCCGACATTCCACTGCTCAAAATTGACGAGGTCACCACCCGCGGCCAGCTCGACCGCACTATTCCAGTGGCCTACTGGGAAGCCTACAGTGAAGCGGTTTACTGCAACGGCAACGGCGCCTGCTACAACTTCAACCCGAAAGAGGCCATGTGCCCCAGCTGGAAAGCGACCCGCGACCGGGTCTTTTCGCCCAAGGGGCGCTCGTCACTGATTCGCGAATGGCTTAAGCAGCTGGCCGAGCGCGGCGTCGACCCAATCGCCGCCAGCGCCGCGGTAAAAGAGCAGGGCTTTTTTACCTCTTTTATTCCGCGTCTGCAGAACACCCGCGCCAAACGCCGGGGTGAATACGATTTCAACCACGAAATTCACACCAGTATGATGACCTGCCTGGCTTGTAAATCCTGTGTTGGCCAGTGCCCGATCAATATTGATGTACCGGAATTTCGCAGCAAGTTTTTAGAGCTCTACTACGGCCGTTACCTACGCCCCCTAAAAGACTACTTTATTGGCGGCCTTGAAAGCACCATGCCACTCATGGCCAAGCTACCCTGGCTGTACAACGGCCTGATGGCCTTGCCACCAGTTAAGCACCTATTGGCAAAAGTGGCCGGCATGGTCGACAGCCCCAAATTAACCGGCATCCGGCTCGATAACGTGCTCGCCAGCCTCGGCCTACACTACGCCACCCCAGCCAATATCCAACGCCTAAGTGATGAGCAAAAATCACAGGCGGTAATCCTGGTGCAGGATGCCTTTATCAGCTATTTCGAAACCCAGCTGCTGGTCGACACACTTATTCTGTTACAACGGCTGGGCTTCACACCGCTGTTGGCGCCATTTAAGGCCAATGGTAAACCACTGCACGTGCATGGCTTTCTGAAGCAGTTCAGCAAAACCGCCAACAACACCGCGCAGTTTTTAAATAGCCTGGCCGGCTCCGGCGTACCATTGGTTGGCCTGGAACCCTCCATGACGCTCGCCTATCGCGCCGAATACAAAAAGGTGTTGGGCGAGCGAGCCCCCAATGTGCGGTTGATTCAGGAGTGGCTGGTTGAACAGAGCCAACCACTGCAGGCGGCAAAAGCGAAATTCCAGGCGGGTGACTTCAAACTGCTTGGCCATTGCACCGAACGCACCAATGCCGCCCCCAGCATTAAAGCCTGGCAATCGATCTTTACTCAGCTGGGCCTGGGCTTGGAAGAGATCAGTGTTGGCTGCTGTGGCATGTCGGGCACCTTTGGCCACGAAACCGAGAACCTCGCCACCTCGAAAAAAATCTATGAGTTAAGCTGGCAGACCATCGTCGAAGCCGACGAGAACCAGGGCAAACTGATGGCCACCGGCTACTCCTGTCGCAGCCAGGCCGAGCGACTGTCGAACGTAACCCTGCCCAGCCCACTACAGGTTTTATTGCGCCAACTGCACAACCATTAGTAATTTTCCTGCCAACTCATAAATTCCCACCCGATTAAAAACAGGTCGATGCGGTTACCCGCATCGACTTTTTACATTTTCGAACCGATTAATTACAACGCCCCGGCAAAAATTGCGTTAAAAAATACCTCAACGAATAAACGAACCGAACGGCGCAAATTAAATTAAAAGTGGCGATAAAAAACAGATCACCGTCACCATAAAAAACCTTCCAACATATTTATTTAAAATTTAATGCCAGGAAAAAATTAGGGATTACTTCCGCAAGGGAAAGTCAATCATCATTAAAATTATTATGAATAACTAATCATTCCTATTATCGGAATCATTTATCGCTATCAAGGGAACTCTGTCGGAAATGACAGGAAGAATATCGACCAACTGCTAATATCAAAAATTGCCAGCTGACCTTATTACTATGTACAAACTGTAGAGTGATGCACCGTGACTATTCCAAACAATCTATTTATTGTGAAAGCATTTGCCAGCGCTCCTTTTACTGGTAACCCAGCAGCCGTTTGCATACTACCGGAGCTTCTTCCAGAGCCGACCCTCCAGCAAATTGCCAAGGAGTTGAACCAACCGATCACCTCCTTTGTGGTTCCCACTGAACACCCAGAGCGTTACCAGCTTCGCCACTATGGCCCCAAACACCCGGTGGAAATTTGTGGCCATGGCACGGTAGCTGCCTCCCACGTTTTAAGAGAACATCTCAATCACCGGGGCGAAAATATTTTCTTTAGTCTGGGTCGGCTGGATGTGCGAGTCGGCAATTTTGCCCACGGTTTTGAGCTGGAGTTACCCAACTTCTCTTTTCGACCGGTCGGAATCTCTTCTGGCATCAGCCGCATGTTGGGCGACAAGCCCATTAAAATGTACAAAAGTTTTTACGACGTAATCGCAGAATTCCCCAGCGAACGCGCTGTTCGCAACTTAAAACCCGATTTCGACATTCCCCTGGACTCTACCATTCGCGCTCTATTAGTCACTGCACCAGGTGATTGCTCGGACTACTGCTACCGCGTCTTTGCCCCCTCCATCGGTGTTGACGAAGACTATTTTTGCGGCTCGGCCAACGGTGCACTTGGCCCGCTTTGGCGCTACAAATTAAATAAAAGTGAATTGCTGGGCTATTCGGTATCGGAGCGCGGCGGCGAGATCCCCTGTTTTGTCGATGACAAAACGGTAAAAATTATTGGCAAGGCACACACCTGGTTTTCCGGCAGTATCGCCGTTGGTAACTGCGCGTAAAGGAGCTACTCATGAGTGACGCCTGGCAGGAACTGGTAGCGCAACTTCAACAATGCAATCCACCGCTGGCCCGGCACTGCCGCAACTGGCAAGGTGCCAACCTGGCCGACTACAGCAATTTTTTATGGCATGGCTGGCAGCCGCAAAAGCAAACTGTTAGTGAGGCCCTGGTTAATTTAATTAGCCAAAGCCAACAGAAGCTGGGTCTGGGTACAGGAGAAAGCTTAAAAGAGAAAGTCGCTGCAGCGCTGGACAAGAGCGTCGTGTTAAGCGCTCACCACACCGCCTCGCTCAGCCACCCCATTGCCATTCAAACCCTGGCTTTGGCGGTTGTGGGTAGTGCTGCGCCAGCAGTGATACCCGTCTTCAGCACGGACTGGGTACCCATGGACAATCTGTTCCACCCGCGAGGGTTTTTAATTAATAGTCAGAGCGGATTGACCGCCATTAATCTGTTCGCCAAAAGCAGTAACAAAACCCTAGTCGCCAATATGCCGGCCTTCACCCAAGCAGAAATCGATAAAGCCAAACAGCAGCTGCATAAATGCCAACGCAACGGAGAAATTACCCGCACCGAGCTCGACCAACTACTCACACTTTTAACGGTTTACTACGCCGACCCAAATGTACTGGCCCTGCAACACTATAAAGACCAGTGTGCACTCATCAACCACAAGCTCTGCCAATCGCTGTTACCCGGGCACGACTTTCTGTTTATCAATATCAGCGAGGTCGCCAGTGAACTCTTGGCCCAGGCATTAATGGATAACCAATCGGAGTTTGCCCAATTAGTTTTGAATAACAAACTAAGAACGGAATTTATTCATGCGTTGAATGGCGTGGCCGGCGCCTGGCGACTGGAGCCACCCCAGGGCTCTCTACTTTTTTGGCAGGTGCAAGCTGGCCGCATGCTGCCCTTCCAACAACTGCAAGGTAATCGTTTAATCGGCCAAAGCGAACAGAGTCTCGAGGCCGAAGCCCTAGCCGACGCGCTGCGCGCCGGCACAATCATCCCCACCATGCCTCTCACCTTCGCCCTGTTGATGTTCAGTGAGCACCTGGCCTGTGCCGGCGGCATGCGCCAGATAGCGTACAACGATGCCATCAAACAGGCCTTCCTCAGAGCCACCGGCAACCAAGCTGTAGCCAACCATCCTGTAGACATGATGGTCGCCGGCCCGGCGCTCTTTCCCAAGGAAGAAACGTTGGCTAACCCATTGGCTGGCCACAGTGGGGAATCTGCCTTTAATTTGGCCACCAAAGGCAAAATTGCACTGCCGCGCTTACAAACGCGCAGCTTTCAGCAAGCCATTATCGATGCCGCCGACAGCCTGTTGGCCTTAAGTTAAGGCCAACAGTTGCCCGCCAGGAGTTAGGTAGATTCAATGGTCAGGTAGGCGAGGGTCTGGTTCAGCAGCTGATAAGCCACCTCCCCAAAGGTGATGGGCCCGGTAAGATTACCAGTCTTTTTACCTTCCAGCTCGGAGTAGAGGAAATTCAAAATACAGTTACAGCAGAAGGCGATGTTGTTGCTTTCGGAAGCCGGCAGCGCCCGATTAAAGTCAGCAATATAGTCATCTACCGGCTCAGCAAATTTATACTCCACACCCGGGAAAACCGGCGCGTATAGATTAACCTGATTGCTAAGCACCTCTTGAATGCTCACATTCACCATCACCCCACAATAGTTGGCCACCAGGGGTAGACGGGTGTCGATATTGTTATCGCGAATATAATCAGCCAGGTTGCCCTCTTTACCGTCAACGGTACAGGTCGCCCCCACAAAACCGATTTCTGGGAAACGAATACTCGGCCCACTACCCGGCTGGAAGAGGTTAACAATTTTGATGTTCGCCATCTGCGATTCGCCAATCGCCACATGCAAGGCAGCCGCTTTGTTATCACTTAAATGGCCAGAGGCCGGGCCAAAGCCCACCTTGGCTTTGTTGCTGCCCAGCTCGCTTAAATGCACACCGGAGATCCAACCAATAATGGGCGAGAAATACATATTGGGGTAATCCGGTGCATTTTGTGCGTAGGCCAAGTGCACTTCGGAGCTGGCTGGCAGAATTAAAATCGTAAAGCCATTTTCCGGTGCCTCTTGGGCAATACGACTAATGGAGTTTTCATCATAAAGGGTCAGGCGGGGCGGCTGGTTAGCTGGAAAACCGCGAACAATATTAACGTACAGCAGCGACTGATCCACCTTACCCCCCTCTTCGGTCATGAAGTAGGGAATGGTCCCGGCAATCCAGTTGCCAGAAGGCAGAGTCGACAACACCTTTTCATCACCGGCGACCACCAGGTACTCGCCGCTTTCTATCAATTGCTTAACCGTAGCAAAATCCGCTACCGAAGATTCAACCGTTACTTCACCAGTTGCCATGGGTTTACTCCATTTTGATTAAACGGCTTTGCTCTGTTGCATTAAGATGCGATCCAGCTCTTTGCGCATTGATTTTTGGTTCTGCTGCAGGAAGCCGCGAATACGGCGAGCGGCTTCAATTTTCACCACCGGGTCACGGGCTGCGTTCACCTGGCTGCGCAATTTAGCCAACAGTAGTTTGTAGGCCATATGTTCGCTGGGAATAAAGCTGTCGTCGGCCAGAATTTTTTGCCAAATGGCGTGCGTCGGGTCGGGCAGGCTCACAGTGCTGCGCTCACGAATCTCCATCGCCCGGTTGATGAGTAACAGTTCCGGCCGCAGCGAGCGATGATTTTTGTGGAAATATTTACGCAGCGTCTCTATGGCAAGCACCTTATCGCGGGTAGAACCCGCGTTTAAAAAAGCGTTGCATTGGCGACTGATCAATAGGTTCAAGGCCATGTTTTGGGAATGCAGATTGAGCTTGCCGGCGAGCAGGTCCAGCCAGATAGGATTTTTGAGCGATGGCAGCACCAGGCGTTGCTGGGCAACCGCCTCCTGCGCTTTTTTCAGCCCCTTCTCCTGGTGGATACCACACAGCTGAAACACCTCACTCTTCAGCTGTTGGCCATTGGCTAACATAAATTGGCGCAGCTCTAAAATAAGCGGCAGGCGCTGGTCCAAACTGGGCGCTTTAGCCGCTGCCAACTTTAATTTGCTCAGTAAGAGCTTGAGCGGAAGCACGCTGGTTTTTATCAACACCTGGTCGCACAGCACCTTATCCCAGATAGGGTCTATCTCTGTTGGCAGGTGGGCCAGGCCACGCAATGGCAACGGGCTGGCCGCGATATCGGTGAGGATCTGTTTCACCATGCTCTCTTCAATATTGAGCGAGGCGGCCACCAGCGGCAGATCCATCCCTTTTAACCGGGCTACCGCCACCTGCTGCCGAAGGAAGTTGGAATAGTTGCGGGTGGGGTTACCCAGAAAGGCCGGCAAGGCTAATATTTCCGGCGTGAGAGGGGTAGTGGCAACCAGGGGAATAAAAGCACTCACCTGGCAGCGATAGGAACCCACCGACAAATACGACCAATGGCCGTTGGGCTCCTGGTCGTGGTGGTTTCTTTTTGATTCAAATAACGTGAAGCCCTTTTTCTTTTCAGATAGCTCCTCATGAACCTGAACCAGAAAGAGCGACTTGGCTTTATCATCACTTAATGATTTAAGCTTCCAGGGTGGAAAAATACCCAGCGCATCCTGGATGGCATTGATATCGATAGACTCCACTACAAACCTCTCCAAAACATTAAACCTTACGGTTTATTCATCGTCACTTTCGAAATGTTTCTTTCCAAACTGTAGCAGCTGGTTTGAGAGAAACAGACCTGGCGCCTAACTCGTTAGAGTTTTGTTAACAAATTCTCGCAACCAATCACAACCAAATCGTGATAAACAGAGAGCCAGACTCAAGGATTTTACGCAAATGTCGTTAATTTCATCCTGTGGTTTTGATCAGGTTTTTATCGAATTTGAAGTGATTGAGATGCCATTCACATAAGAGTGGCGGAACGATTATTTAAATTAACAGGAAGGAAATAAATTGCGCCGAGGCCATAAAATCAAATGGCTTACAAAACTTTTCAAATCTTTGCATATAAGAATTAGAAATTTTTATTCGCTTTTTATTTAAAAAAAAATATTCATGGCTGGCTAAATTTTAAAAATTGGAGGCGAATATTTGTTCGACCCTGAATAAATTTATACAAAAACCGCCGCAACCTAGCACCCGAACAACCCAATAGTTTTAACGCAGCAAAACCAATGCACACCAAAACCTGTAATTTATATCAGGTCATCCACACAAGCCTTACAGAGAACCCAATCCTCTTACACTAAAAAGGCTATTACCAAACCGGCAGAAAAATTAAGCCGCAATCCAAAGCAGGTGGAGTGCACCATCGCTGATGGGCTCGCAATTCCAGATCAGAGATCAGGCACAGCGCGTTGACAAGAAATAAAAGCAACACAACAAAAGCCAAACCAACCACCCGACAACACTGGCTGGCCGATAACCATAGCGAGCCTAAAAACAGGCTGAATAGAGAGCAGCGCCCACCTAAAAAACGGTGCCGACAAAAACGAGAGGAAAACGCTCAAAATGCGGATATAAAAAGCGAGACAACAAGGAGACAACAAGGAGACAACAAGGAGACAGAAAAGAGACAAGAAAGAACCAAACAGGCACAAGGTGGCAGAACATTAATAAAAGCAGAGCACTATTTCAGTTATCCGCCGGTGGTACACAAAGCAGAGTGGCTGCGAGCATGCTTGGCCAGCCACTCCACTGGCCACATTTATCAACTACTTAGCCAGGGCGTTAACCAATGCGTGAACGTCGCCACTCGAAACCGGCCGCACTACCCGCGCCAGTTCACTGCCATCACGCAGGGCAACCACTGTCGGCCACAGTTTTACACCAAAACTGCGGCCCAACACCTTGCCCCTGCCGTCGTACACCTTGATATGGCGTACCTGGCTACCAGGGGTAAACAGTGACTGAATCACCGGCTGCGCTGCCTGGCAGTGGCCACACCAAGGGGCACCGAACTCCAATATCACCTCGCCGGTGAGTGCCTGCAACTCCGCCGGGGTTGGCTCCGCCTCTGAATAGTCGCCGTTAAACCCCAACGTCCCCCATAACTCTTCCTGCATAACAACTCCTAAATGGCTCTAAAAAATACCGGATAGCCGGTTTGCACCCCACGCGATTGGGCAGTGGGTGACTATTCGTGGTAAAACTCTGCTGCCGCCTCAAACCGCTATTGAGGCTAACTAAAACCAGAGTTGAGCCAGAATGCCCGAACAGCCCGTTAATGCCAATGCTCCGGCCACCGCCATCAACAGCACCATTAAAAAATTATTGATTGCCAACCGGGGTGAGGTCGCTGTGCGCATCGCCCGCACTGCCCGCGACCTGGGTATCACCACCGTTGCCCTCTACAGCCAGGAAGACGCCAACAGCGGCCACCTACGCCTGGCCGACGAGCCACAGCCCTTGCCGGGCCGTGGCCCCGCCGCCTATCTGGATGGCGAGCAGATTATCACCCTGGCCCAGCACCTGGGTTGCGATGCCATCCACCCAGGCTATGGGTTTCTCAGTGAAAACAGCCAATTCGCCCTGGCCTGCCAGGCGGCCGGCATCCGCTTTGTGGGCCCAAGCCCAGCGCAGCTGGCCCTGTTTGGCGACAAAACCCAGGCCCTGGCTCTGGCGCAACAGTGCGGCGTACCGGTCAACCCGGCGACCGCTGGCGCCGTCACCCTGGCCGAAGCCAAAGCCTTCTTAAGCGCTCAGCCCCCCGGCCAGGCGGTGATGATTAAAGCGGTGGCCGGTGGCGGTGGCAAGGGCATGCGGGTGGTGAGTAGCCAGGAGGCGCTCGACAGCGCCTGGCCCCGCTGCCAACGTGAAGCCGAACGCGCCTTTGGCAATGGCAGCCTCTACCTGGAGCGCTACCTCACCAACGCCCGCCACATTGAAGTACAGGTGGTGGGCGACGGCCGACAGGTAAGCCACCTCTGGGAGCGGGAGTGCACCCTGCAGCGCCAGCAGCAGAAACTGGTGGAGTTTGCCCCCAGCCCCAGCCTCACTAACGAGCAACGCCAGCTGCTGTTCAGCTATGCCACCCGCCTGGCCGAGGCCTGTCACTACCAAAGCCTCGGCACCTTTGAATTCCTGTTCGACCTGAACCGCGCCAACGAGGAAAGCGCCTTCCTCTTTATGGAGGCCAACCCCCGCCTGCAGGTGGAGCACACCGTCACCGAAGAGATACTCGGGCTCGATCTGGTCGCCGTGCAGCTGGCCCTGGCCGCCGGCCAAAGCCTGGCCGATTTGAGGCTTGCCCCAGGCGAGGCACCCAGCCCACGTGGTTTGAGCATGCAACTGCGGGTCAATATGGAGACTCTCGACGACTGCGGCCGCCCCCTGCCCACCAGCGGCACCCTGGTTGCCTTTAACCCGCCGGGCGGCCCCGGCGTGCGGGTGGATACCTTCGCCTACCCCGGCTACACCACTAACACCCAGTTCGACTCGTTACTGGCCAAGCTTATCGTCAGCAGCGCCAGCCCAAGCTACCCGGCGCTACTTAACCGCGCACTCAGGGCGGCGGCGGAGTTCACCATCGAAGGGGTGGCCACCAACCTCCCCTTTCTGGCGCAGCTGCTGGCCCACCCGGCAGTGACGGCCAACCAGGTCCACACCCGCTTTATTGCCGAGCACATGGCGGAATTGCTGCCGGCTAAGGCACCACAAGAGCACAACCAAAGCGACGATGGCACAGAGACCATCACCGCCCCTCTGGCCGGGCTGCTCAGCCAATTCAGCGTGGCCGTGGGCGATAGCGTGCAGGCCGGCAGCGAGCTGGCGCTGGTGGAGGCGATGAAGCTGGAACACGAACTGCGCGCCCCGGTAAGCGGTGTGGTGCTGGCGCTGCTGGCACCGGCCGGCAGCCAAGTAGGCCAAGGCCAGCCCCTGCTGCGTCTGGCGCCCAGCGACAGCGACCAGCAACACCCCACTAACCACAAAAGCTTCGACCCGGATGCCATCCGCAACGACCTGCAGGAGTTGCGCGAGCGGGTGGCGTGCACCCTGGATGAGCAGCGCCCGGCGGCGGTGGAGCGGCGGCGCAACCGGGGCCAGCGCACAGCACGGGAGAATATCGCCCAGCTGTGCGACGCCGACAGCTTTATCGAATATGGCCAACTGGCGGTGGCCTACCTGCACGCCCGTAAATCCGATGAGGAGCTGCGCCAAACCACGCCCGCCGATGGCTTTATCACCGGTATAGGTACGGTGAATGGCGAGCTGTTTGGTGAAGCGGCCAGCCAGGTGGCGGTGGGCGCCTACGACGCTACCGTGATGGCCGGCACCCAGGGCCACAAAAACCACCAGAAGGCCGACCGCCTGTTCGACCTGGCCCGGGAGCAGAAGCTACCGCTGGTACTTTTTGCCGAAGGGGGCGGCGGCCGCCCACGGGAGGACCCGGTCACCATCGCCGCCCTGGAGAACACCAACTTTCAAAAGCTGGCCCAATTGAGCGGCCAGGTACCGGTGGTGGGCGTGGTCTCTGGCCGCTGCTTTGCCGGCAACGCCGCCCTGCTCGGCCTGGCCGACGTGATTATCGCCACCGACAACAGCAACATCGGCATGGCCGGCCCGGCACTGATTGAAGCCGGCGGGCTGGGTAGTTTTACCCCGGAACAGGTGGGCCCTATTGAGGTACAACACGCCAATGGCGTGGTCGATATTCGCGTGCCCGATGAACCGGCCGCCGTCGAGGCCTGCCAGCGCTACCTGGGTTATTTTCAGGGACCGCTGCCCCACTGGCAGGCCCACGATGAACGGCTGCTGCGCCATGTGGTGCCCGAACAGCGACTGCGGGTCTACGACGTGCGCCGGGTGATTGAACTGATCGCCGATTGCGACTCGGTACTGGAGCTGCGCAGCGCCTTTGGCCAGGCCTATGTCACCGCGCTGATTCGGGTAGAGGGCCGCCCGCTGGGAGTTATTGCCAACAACCCCAGCTTTAACGCCGGCGCCATCGATAGCCCCGCCGCCGACAAGGCCGCCCGCTTTCTGCGCCTATGCGACGCCCACGGTCTACCGGTGCTCAGCCTAATCGACACCCCGGGGATTATGGTCGGCCCCGAGGCCGAGGCCACCGCCCTGGTGCGCCACTCCGCGCGGCTGTTTGCCACTGCCGCCTCACTAACTGTGCCCCTGTTTGCCGTGGTACTGCGCAAGGCCTATGGCTTGGGCGCGGCCGCCGCCGCCGGCGGTAACTTCAAAGTGCCAACCTTCACCATCGCCTGGCCCAGCGGTGAGCTGGGCGGCATGGGGTTGGAGGGCGGTGTGCGCCTGGCCTATAAGAAGGAGTTGGAGGCGATCAGCGACCCAGCCGAGCGCCAGGCCTTTTTCGAACAGCGGGTCGAGTCCCGTTACCGCAAAGGCAAGGCGGTAAATATCGCCAGCTACTTCGAGCTGGACGCGGTGATCGACCCGGCCGAAACCCGCCGCTGGCTGAAGCGCGGCCTGGAGGCCTGCGCCAAATCGCTGGTAAAAGGCGGTGGTCGTTTTATTGATACCTGGTGAGGGTAAATGCCCACTTACCAGCACACCTAGCAATATTGGCTAAGCCATGGCGAGGCCTGGTTGAAACAGCTCAACGTCTATTCAGCATCTGCTTTTGGAAACGAGCTTTTGGAAATGGGCTGAGGGCTCGGGATTATGGATAGGCGCTGCGAGGTCGTCTGGCTGAACCCCCCGACACAATGGCATGGGTAATCGCGTATATGTGGTCGTCGCCGCTGGCCGAAACACCCGCTAAGGCTGGCCGTGGTGATAGTGATGGTCGGCGCTGTCACCACCCTCGCCATAACCACGCAGTTGATCATACTGATCTATCTGCGCTGCCGTTAACAGTGCCCGCTGCTGCAGATGGGCATGAAGGTGAACAAAGCGCAACTGCCCCTGCAATTCGGCCAGCGTCTCTAACCGGCTGCGCAACTGCGCCTCGGTGATGGAGCCATCGGCAAAGCCGCTGCCCAATCGCTCTTCTGCGGCCAATATCGCCTGCCCCAAGGCTTGGGCCTCGGCCTGCATCGAATTAAACAGCGCCGTGGTCTGCTCTCGCTGTTCGGCACTCAAGTTAAGCTCATCCGCCAAGGCCAACACATGGCTCGGCCCCGGGTAGTGGTTTAGCTCCGCCGCCCGGGCCAGCCCCATCCCCTTGCCAGCGCGGTAGCCGGCCACCTCCTGGGGGGATAGAAAATTTACTACCGCTGCTTTGTTTCGGCGGTAGGGGGAAGGCTCCGCTGCCGGTAACAAAATAGGTAGTAACGCCAGCCCAACGCCCATCACCAAGCCAAACCGATTTATCATTTGCGCCCCCAGGTAGACTCGCCTAATTCGGAAAAACGCCCACAAGCAAAATTCACGCGCACCTTGCCCAGCATAAAGGCGGCCATGCTACCGATTTAAACCCGCCCCTGCTTGATTCTGGTCAAGCCCAACAATTGCCCACCGCCCACCAATCCGTATTATGCACAGCCGCGAAAATAGTTCCGGCAAGCGGTTATCCTGCAAGCCAAAAAAGATCAAACAAATTAAATAGCGTTGGAGTTAACCATGGGTGAAGCAACCGGCCAGCCGTTCGATTTAACCGAATCACTGCCAGACAATGTGCGTCACGCCCTACAGTGGCAGGTACTTGCCGAGCTGCAAAAAGCCACCTCCAACAACGCCTTCCTAAACCTAAAAACCCGCCTAAAAACCTGGTTCAGCCGGCGGGAAGCCAACGATAAACAGCAGTACACCCTGTTAATCCTGGCGCAAGCGCAGCGCGATGCCGAGACGGGTGTTTGCTACCTGGCCGAAGCCACCCAGCAAAGCATCAAGCCCGCCCAGCCAATCACCGGCACGCCATCGCTAACCGTGATCATTAACGATGCCTATGAAGAGCCGGAGGAGGATGAGGGCTGTTTTTGGGAGGAGATGTGAGGCAGATTTACTCTTCTTACTTTGGGTACGCTCTTCAGATTTTTCAATCAGGGCATTAAATCACTTCTCGCTCTAAAACTGGGTAGGTCATCGCACTAGTGCTGCTTTGCATGCTTTTAGATTTGAACGCTTCTTAGAATAGCTGGCCGATTAATTCTGCTTTCTATTAATGCTTGTGTGGCGCATTACCAATTCTTCAGTGACTCAATGGCTTAGCAACTAAAGATTTGTTGCTAAAAGCGCATCTTATTCCATACCAACGCCAAGCTTTCAGTTTGTAGCGGCCTGCCTGGTCCAGCCCTATAACGGCGGCACCAAGCAAAGCAGGTGCGGCAAGGGCGGTTAACACGTCGGCACGGCAGGAAAAAGCACTGACAAGGGGGGTTAAAGCCTCGGCAAGCTCTGTTTGAGGTAGGGAGGGCGTTGCTATCCAGGTACCCTCCCCCGACCTCACCAGGTACCCCCTACCTACCTCACCAGGTACCCCCTGCCTACCTCATTAGGTACCCCTCCCCTACCTTAGCAGGTATCCACCCCCTACCTTAAACATTCGGATTCGGAGCTTTTAGCGAGCTCGAGAGAGCTTTTATTGGGTGATAGGGATTGCGCCATAAATCGATAGAGCACCAGCCACCCAAGGCAACCGATGATCCGGATGAAAAAGAAGTAAAAACCACGACGCTGACCTTAACGCAAAAACCATTATTTAATCTAAAAATATCAAATATATGGATGTTCAATTTTATTCTAAGATTGACAGTACATGAGCCAGAAGCGCTGATTTACTTAATTTTTAAACGTCTATTTTTTTCTAGCTTTTAAAAAAATAAAAGAACCTAAAAGATAAATGAAAATAGCCATCATTCCTTGAATAAAATTACGCCATGGCAAATCAGCCATAAAATGATTAGATACCAAACCAGGGATTAAAATCGTAAAACCGATCAATACCATCTGATGCCAACGAGGACGACTAAAGCTTTGATTCAGCTCTCTATCGAAATAAGTCGAAACAAAGCCAAATCGATACAGATAATATCTAAATTTCATTACCTACTCTCTCTTGGTACAAAATTAAGAGTTATTGAAAAAACCTCAAGCCCAATATCAGTTTGATTTGAAAAAGTAAAGGTGGCACTGTAAGTAATCGTATCTCCAGAGTGTAACTGCGGGATAGTATGATTCAAATAAATATTAGAACCAACACCCACTGGAGCAGCGATATAAGGCCCTACCAGAGGAATACGAGAAGCAATCGCACTAAGAGCAGTAGTGGCTTAATGCCAGGACCATTTAACGATAGCTTGATCCCGATGGGTGACTGGTGTACCTGCAACACCAACCAAACGAGAAACCGGTAGTAATTTGTTGAAGAGCGATTGCTACGCTAGGTAGCAAATTCGTGCATCCCGCACAGTGGGATAATTTTTTAGTGCCATTGATTGACAATTAGCCTAATGGGTGACCCCATTTTTATGGGCATTTATCCAGATCTAAATTGCTTAATCTATTTGAGATATTTCGCAAGCAATCGCTTGTAAAAAGACTTATTTCATTTTTAGGTATGTTATTTAAATAAATCACCTTATCTTCCCCCAAATCTTCAATCACAGCCCAAGTAATTCCGACAAACACATTTTTTTCTTTACTATAATCGCCAAATAGATAAAACCTATAACCATTTTCGGAATCATCTAAAATCTTTCTCCTGTGAAAATTTTTATTGTCAGCGTTACTCAAAATTTCATTTTCGAAAAACTGTTTTCGCTCAACATAAATTTGAGAATTCCAATGAACGTTGTCTACCCAATGCTCATCGCTCAACGGCACAAGACGATCAGGAAAAATCCACGAACAGGTGTTATGAGCACCAACATCTCCATAAGACACACTACTCCAAAGAAAAAAACATAGATTTAAAATTTTTGGCCAATGAAATCCTAGCACTACTACTTCACCTCAATATTGTTGGTACACAAACTATTATTGCACTCCAAATTTGAATAATAATGAGCATTTGTAGTGTATATCTTACTCAAATCATAAAGAGTCTTAGCATCCTGATAGTGAGCAAATGATCCAGCTGCTTTCCCTATAGCTTTAACAAATTTAGAAAGGCTACCGCTAAAAGTTTCAGCAACTGTCCCCGCGCTTTCTGAAACACAGGCATAGGGGTCACAGGCACACAGGCATAGGGGTCAGGCCTTATATTTCACACAACCGACTCTAACGCCTTAACCGCCCTACTTACCGTTGCGTAACTCACCCCAAAATAACGACCAACCTCAGCTAAGCTGTAATGGCCGCTGCGATACGCCTGTGCCATAGCCTCATTTCTTGATGGGTAGGTGGATTGGTAGTATTCCAAAGGTTTCATCGCTCCAAGCTTTTGCGGCTTGGGAATATCTTGTAAAGATTGATCGGGGTCCATCTGATTTTGCATCTCTTCCACAAATTCATCAGACCCTAAATAGATTTGGTTGCTTAAATTTTGCCACGGGCTGGGCTGGCCCTTGCCCGCCTGTACAAACTCCCGGTACGCTTGCTGGG